>CAWJPQ010000014.1:0-382617 GCA_963844825.1 uncultured Gammaproteobacteria bacterium | reverse complement strand
CTGCCCACCGGCATCGGCGTCGGGCCCGACGAGATCGACATGATCGGCCGCATCCTCGCCCTGGCCCTGAACCACCCCGACCAGGTCAATGCGCGCCTGCGCGGCCTGTCCCCGCAGGCAATGCCGGCGGCCGCCCGCCCTCCGGCTGATGCACCGCTCATTACTTGATAAGAAGGGAGTCCCTATCAGTGTCCCCACGCCACCCCCTGATCACCGTCGCCATCACGACCTACAACCATGAGCGCTTCATCAGGCGCTGCGTACAAAGCGTACTCGAGCAGGATATCGACGACATGGAGGTATTCATCCTCGATGACGCCTCTCCCGATGCCACGCCCGAGCGCATCAAAACGCTGCTGAGCGACCCCCGGGTGACCTACATCCGCAACGAGGTCAACCTTGGCTCAAGGCCAAACAATGCCCGTGCCCTGGCGTCGGGCAGCGGCAAGTACCTGGCGTGGATACATGGCGACGACTTCCTGCTCCCGGGGCATCTGAGCGACGCCGTCGCGGCGCTGGAGTCCCACCCCGGCTGCGCCCTGGCCTATAGCCCATGTTACTGGGTCAATGAGGACGGCCGGGTGATGAGCCTCAAGCGGCACCCGGGGCACCTTCATTGCAGCTATGCGGGCGGACGCAATGAATTCGCAGAACTGCTTGTCTACGACAACTACATCACCCCGTCAGCGGCGGTAATGCGCCGCGAGTGCATGGACTTCAGGTCGCGGACCCTTCGACAAGGACCCCGAGACCGACCGCGGGGACTGGGACCTGTTCGTGCGCATGGCGGCGCTCATAGCGACTTCGCCTTCATCAACCGCGCCACCACCGCCTACCGCATCCACCCGGGCCAGATACTCCAATGAATTCTATGAGGATGAGCGCCCGCTCCACGCCCATATCCACATCGTGGAAAAATCGTTGGATGCGGATTTCTCTCATCAGCTCGATGACTGGGCGGGCCTGATGCTTCAGTCATGTGCAACGGCGCCTTGCCGCCTACCCGGAAGAAGTTTGTGCCCGATACGATGAACGTCGTACAGCGCCTGAACGCAAGACTGAACGAGCGCCTGGAGCGCAGCTCGCTGCCAGGCCTTAAGCGACCGCCCCAAGGTCAGCGTCGTCGTGCCCACCATGAACCGCCCCGAGCTCCTGCAGGATGCGCTGTCGTCGCTGACCGCCCAGACCTATGAACACTGGGAGGCGGTGGTCGTCAACGATGCAGGGGATGATGTCTCGGAAATAGTCGCTGCCATGGACCCCGGCGGACGCATCCGCTGCGTCAGCCACGACCGCAACAGCGGACTGGCGGCTGCGCGCAACACCGGGATCCGGCTCAGCAGCGGAGAGATCATCTGCTATCTCGATGACGACGACATGTTCTATCCGCACCACCTGGAGACGGTCGTGGCGGCCCTGCGCGAGGCGGGACGGGAATGCGTCTACACCGACACCAAGTTCGTCCAGGAGGAACTGGACAACGGCGCACGCATCGCCGTGGGCGAAGACCGGCGCAACGCGGACCTGGATTACAGCCTGGAACGCCTGCACGTCACCAACCACATACCGGTCAACGCCTGGGCCCATCGACGATCGCTGCTGGGCCGCACGGGACTGTTCGACGAGTCCATGAAGGCCCTGGAAGATTGGGATCTGCTCCTGCGCATCGCACGCACCACAGATATCCGCCGTCTCGGGACGCTCACCACCGAGGTCCGAGAGCGCAGCGAAGGCCGTCTCGGCCAGCAAATGCGCCACGAGTTCCCGGCGCTTTACCGCCTGGTCTATGGGCGTTACGACGACCTCGGCTCCCCGGCGGTCGCCGCCGGCCGCGAGCAGATGCTTACCGACGACGCCAAGGGGAGCGAAAACAAGGAAGCCGCGCGACCCGAGGCTGAGGGTTCGGAGTACACCGCCTGGTGCGAGCAGCACTGCCTGACGGAGGCCGATGCCCAGCTGATGGCCGAGCGTATGATGCGCGATTGGAAGCACTGTCCGGCAGTGCACCTGATCGCCGTGTTACAGCCCGGACAGGAGGCGCGCCTGGTAGAGACCATCGCCGACCTAAACTGCCAGCTCTATCGGGGCTGGGGCCTGACGATCTTCGCCGCCACCCCCTGCCCGGAACCCTCGCTTCAGCAGGTGGACAATATTGAATGGATCGAGGCGAGCGGCGACGTGACCGCGCAGGTCAACCGGGCAATCCGCGACACCGGGGCCGACTGGGTGGCGCTGGTGGAGGCAGGCGACCGACTGGAACCCCACCTGTTGTTCACCTGCGTGGACCATGCCCACCGCCACCCCGCCTGGCAGTTTATCTACGTGGACGAGGACATTGTCGACGGCCGGGGACAGCGGGCCGACCCCCATTTCAAACCGGACTTCAACCTGGATCTGCTGCGATCCATGCCCTATGTGGGTTCATTCTGCCTGGTGAACCGCAAGGCCCTGGAACGGGCCGGCGGTTGGGTCGAGCGCGGGGGACTGGAGAACTACGACGCCGCCTTCCGCATCCTGGAGACCTGGGGCGAAGAGGCCATCGGGCACGCCGCCGAAATGCTCTACCACCGCCGCGATGTCAACCGGGAGGCGTTGCTTGCCCCGCAGGTTCAGGAGGCGGGGCGCGCGGCGGTGGCTGACCACCTGGCGCGCTGCGCAAGTGCGTGCGCAGGTCTCCATGGGCCTGCTGCCGGGCACCTATTTCGTGGACTACCTGCACGAGGGGCAGCCGAGGGTCTCCATCATCATCCCCACGCGGGACCGGGCGCCCCTGCTGCAGGCCTGCGTGGAGAGCCTGTCGGCCAGGACCAAGTACCCGAACTATGAAATCGTCATCGTGGATAACCATTCCACGGCGCCCGACACCCTGACCTACCTGCAGGCATTGGAAGCGGCCCACCCCAATATCCGGGTATTGCGCTGCCCCCAGGCCTGCAACGGCTCGGCCATGCGCAACGAGGCGGCCCGGGCCTGCAGCGGCGAGTATCTGCTGTTTCTCGACGATGACACCGCGATCATCCAGGAACAGTGGCTGGAGCGCATGCTCTGTCATGCCCAACGGCCGGAGGTGGGAATCGTCGGCGCCCGCCTGGTCCTGACCGACCAGGGGGTGGAACACGCCGGCCTGGTACTGGGCATGGGTTCCAACGGGGTGGCGGGAAGACCGTTCAGCGGGAAGCCCATGCAGGCGCCCGGCGTCATGGGCCGGGCGCAGGTGACCCAGAACTACTCCGCCGTCGCCGGTGCCTGCCTGCTCATCCGCCGCAACGTATTCGACCAGGTAAAGGGTATGGATGCCGATCACCTGGCCGTCGCCTACAACGATGTGGACTTGTGCCTGAAGGTCCGGGAGGCCGGCTACAAGATCGTTTGGACCCCCTTCGCCACCGTCGCCCGCTACGGGACGGACCGGCTGCAGCCTTACCCCCAACCCGGCGCGGACGCAGCCGGGCGCGAGTTGAGCACCGTCCTGAAGCGCTGGCTGCCCCAGCTGGCCCGGGACCCGGCGTACAATCGCCACCTGAGCCTCATGGAGAGCGAGTGCCCCCCCGAAGCGGAGCTGGACATCCCCTGGGACCCCGACTGCCCGGGCCCGCCCGCGGATATTGGGCGGCGGACTCGGCTACGGCTCCCTCCATTACCGGCTCAGCGAGCCCCTGGCGGCCTTGAAGCGCAGCGCCCGCGCCCGGGTAGGCCTCATCCCCGGTTATCAAGACCGGCTGCGGGTGCCGTCCGTGACGGAGCTCGAGCGCGCCGCGCCCGATGTCCTTTTGCTGCACAACAGTATCCACGAGATACAGCTGGAGATCCTCAAGTGGTACCGCCGCTTCAATGATGTGTTCACCGTGTTCGGGCAGGACGATCTGATCTTCGATGTCCCCGAGGACCACCCCCTCCAGAACCAAGACGCCAAGCATATGGAGGCGCGGGTACGCAGCGCCCTGGCCCAGTGCGACCGCCTGATCGTCACCACCGAGCCCCTCGCCGACGCCCACCGGCACATGATCGACGATATCCGCGTGGTCCCCAACTACCTGGACCGCCGGCACTGGGGCCACCTGCGCTCTGATCGGCGCACCGGTCCCAAGCCCCGCGTGGGATGGGCCGGCGCCCAGCAGCACCATGGCGACCTGAAGCTGCTCCTCGAGGTGGTCAAGGCCACCGCCGCCGACGTCGACTGGGTCTTTTTCGGCATGTGCCCCGACGAGCTCCTG
The DNA here is from genome assembly GCA_963844825.1 of uncultured Gammaproteobacteria bacterium. Taxonomy (GTDB): domain Bacteria; phylum Pseudomonadota; class Gammaproteobacteria; order CAWJPQ01; family CAWJPQ01; genus CAWJPQ01. The sequence continues at coordinate 378,403 of CAWJPQ010000014.1, read as the reverse complement.
CCCCTGATCAAGGAATTTCACGGCGGCGTGCCCTACGAGCAGTACCCGGACAAGCTCGCCACCCTCAACCTGGACATCGCCGTGGCGCCCCTCGCCCTCAACCGCTTCAACGAGTGCAAGAGCAACCTGCGCCTGCTCGAGTACGGCGCCCTCGGCTGGCCGGTGATCGCCAGCGACATCGCCCCCTACCGCAACGCCCCGGTTCAGCTCGTCGCCAACCAGGCCCGCGCGTGGATCGACGCCGTCATGGACCGCGCCCGGGACCTGGACGCCGCCGCCTGGGAGGGCGACCGACTGCGCGAGTGGGTGCACGGACACTGGATGCTCGACGACCACCTGGACCAGTGGCTCAACGCCCTCGCATCGGGCTCGGCCCCGGAACACCGCCGCGCGCCCGGCCGCCGGGCGGCGTCAGCGGTCCCAGCCAAAACCAAGGAGGCGCCATGAGCCAACACCAGTCAGCGCAGGGACAGCCGCTCGTCACGGTCATCCTTTTGGCCCGCGACCACGGCGCCTGTATCGATCGCTGCATAGAAAGCGTACTGGGTCAGCAGATGGGCGACCTCGAGCTCATTATTCTGGACGATCACTCCTGCGACGGCAGCGCCGACCGGGCGCGGGCCTACCTGACCGACCCCCGTGTCCGCCTGATAGTGAACGAGTGCCGCGAGGGGGAGTACGAGAGCACTGCAAAAGCCTACGCAAGCGGAACGGGCAGATACCTGTCCCTTCTCCCCGCCCAGGACTTTTTCACGCCGGGGCACCTCAAGGCCCTGACCGATGCCCTCGAGGCCCACCCGGAATGCGACTTGGCCTATTCCGACTACTATCTCGTGGACGACGACGCCCGTGTTCTGGGGGTGGCGAACCATCCCGGTCATGCCCACGCGTCTTATGACGGCGGGCGAAACGAGAGCGCCGACTTATTGGCCTACGGCAACTACATCCCGCGACCGACCGCCCTGATCCGGCGTGACGCCCTGGCGACGCTCCCCATGCCGGCCCCGGAGGCGGCCGCCGCGGGCGACTGGGACCTTCTGATCCGACTCGCCTCGCGCAATTCGAATTTCTGCTTCATCAAGACGCCGTCCGTCGGACGGCGCATCGGCGGCGACCACGGCTCGCAGCCGCGCCACGGGATGGATGAGCCGCTGGCGGCCCACCTGGGCATCCTCGAGCGGGTGCTGCAGGGGCCGGGGCGCGACGGCCTGGCAGACCATACGACGCCGATTTGGAACTACCTGCAGACCAAGCTGAACACCCTCGCACCGGGCGACGACGCGGACCTGGAGGCGCGGCTGGTTTCGATCAGAAACCAATTGGACGCCCTTGGCGCCGGTTCGCGCCCCATGGACGAAGCCCCCCTGGTCACGGTGATTGTCCCAACGAAGGACCGCCCGGCGCTGCTTCAGGACGCGCTGGCGTCCATCGTCGCCCAGGACTATGACCGCTGGGAGGCCATCGTCATCAACGACGGCGGGATGGATGTCGGGCCCCTGGTCACCGGTGCGGACCCATGGGGACGGATCCGCTACCTGCAGCACCGCCGCAATCGCGGCCTGCCGGCGGCACGCAACACGGGTCTCAGGCTGTCTCGCGGGGAGATCATATGCTACCTGGACGACGATGACCGGTTCCTGCCCCGCCATTTGTCGACGGCGGTCGCCGCCCTGAAAGAGCCGGGGGCCCTGTTCGCCTACACCGACGCCGAGTACGTGACGGAGACCCCTGGGGATACGCAGCGGGTGGGACAGCGCAAAGGCAACCCGTACGCGCATGACGACTTCTCCAAGGAGCGGCTCCATGTGCTCAACTATATTCCGGTAAATACCTGGGCTCACCGCCGGTCATTGCTGGGTCAATGCGGGCTGTTCGACGAAGGCCTGTCGGCCCTGGAAGACTGGGACCTGCTGCTGCGCTTCTCCCGGGCCACCGAATGCGTCCACGTTCGCCGGACGACCGCCGAGGTATGGATCCGGGAAAACAGCCAGGACAACATGTCTCAACGGGAATTCAAGAATTGCACGCAACTGATACCCGAGATCTATTCCCGCTACGATGATCTTGGCCTATCCAGCGTTCGCACGGGCCGGGAGCACGCGCTTCAGACCCTGGCCGCCGACCTGGGCGCTGACGATCATCACCCGCAACCCGCAGACGACCGGACGGCGGACGGCGCCTATCGGAAATGGATGGCCAGACACGCCCTGACCGAAAGCGATGCCCACTGCATGGCCGAGCGCATGATGACCAAGTGGCAGCATAACCCGGCCATCCACCTCATCGCCGTCCTGCAGCCGGGCCAGGAGGCCGGCCTGGCGCAGACTCTCGCGGACCTGGCGGGCCAGCTGTACAGCGGGTGGGGACTGACGGTGTTCTCAGCCCTTCCGTGCCCCGAGGACTCCCTCCAGCACCTGGACATGATCGAGTGGATCCAGGCATCGGGAGACGTCACTGGTCAGGCGAACCAGGCCATCCGGGACACCGGTGCGGACTGGGTCGCGTTGTTGTCGCCGGGCGACCGCCTCGAGCCTCACCTGTTGTTTTCCTGCGCGGACCATATCAACCGGCATCCGGGGTGGCGATTCATCTATGTCGATGAAGACGTGGTCGATGCCGACGGACACCGGGCCGATCCGCGTTTCAAACCCGATTTCAATGCCGAGCTGCTGCGTTCGACGCCGTATATCGGCGCTTTCTGTCTGGTGCACCGTGAGGCCCTGGATGAGGCCGGGGGACTGGTGGACCGCGGCGGGATGGAGAACTACGACATCGCCTTTCGCCTCTTGGAGCGATGGGGCGAGGACGCCATGGGACACATCCCCGAGATGCTCTACCATCGCCTCGAGGCCAATGAAGGGCAGCGCGAGGACCCGGCGAGGACGGCGGCGGGACGCGCCGTGGTGGCGGATCACCTGGCACGCTGCGGCGTTCGGGCGACGGTCGCCGAGGGACTGCTCCCCGGCAGTCACTTTGTCGACTATCCGTGCGACGACGAGCCCCTGGTGTCGATCATCATCCCCACCAAGGATCAGGCGGATCTGCTGCGCACCTGCGTAAGCGGACTGCTGGAAAAGACGCTCTACTCAAACTACGAGCTGCTGATCGTCGACAACGGCACCACGGAGACGGGCGCCCTCGATTATATGCGCGAGCTCGAAGCGGGACATCCGAACGTACGGGTACTGGCGTATCCCCATCCATATAACTACTCGGCCATGAACAATGGCGCGGCCCGGCAGGCCCGCGGTGAATATCTGCTGCTCCTGAACAACGACACGGTCATCGTCCAGGACTGCTGGCTGACCCGGTTGATGGCACACGCCCGGCGACCGGAGGTCGGCGCGGTCGGACCGCGCCTGGTATTCCCCGACCAGACGATTCAACATGCAGGCATCGTGCTGGGCATGGGTCCCAACGGTGTCGGCGAGCACCCGTTCTGCGGCATGCCCATGCACGCGCCGGGACTCATGGGGCGGGCGCAGATGACCCAGAACTACTCGGCGGTCACCGGGGCCTGCCTGCTGATGCGCCGGTCGGTATTCGATCAGGTGGGCGGCCTCGACGCCGAGCATCTGGCCGTTCTGTTCAACGATGTGGATTTGTGCCTGAAGGTACGCGAGGCCGGCTACAAGATCGTATGGACGCCGCATGCCACGGTGGTTCACCTGGGTTCGGCCAGCCTCAGGGAACTGCGCGACGAAGAGCAGGTAGGCGAGCGGACCCAGGGCGAGTTGGCGACCATGCTGAACCGATGGCTGCCCCATCTCGCCCATGATCCCGCCTATAATCGCCGGTTGAGCCTCATGGACCGGGATTGCCGGCCGGATGTTGAGGTCGATGTATCCTGGAATCCCGACGTGGAGACCGCCCCCCGTATTCTGGCCGGCACCCTGGGCCACGGGGCGCTGCCCTCCCGCCTTGCCCAGCCGTTGCACGCCCTGCACGACGCGGCCCGCGCGCGGGTTGCCCTCCTGCCCCGCCCGATGACCGGGTTCCGACGGTCAGCGAGCTCGAACGTGCGGCGCCGGATGTCCTCATGCTCCACAACCCCCTGGACGGGGCCATCCACGACATTGACCTCCAGGCCCTGTGGCGCTACCGCCGCTTCAATGATGTGTTCACCGTGTTCGGGCAGGACGATCTGATCTTCGATGTCCCCGAGGACCACCCCCTCCAGAACCAAGACGCCAAGCATATGGAGGCGCGGGTACGCAGCGCCCTGGCCCAGTGCGACCGCCTGATCGTCACCACCGAGCCCCTCGCCGACGCCCACCGGCACATGATCGACGATATCCGCGTGGTCCCCAACTACCTGGACCGCCGGCGCTGGGGCCACCTGCGCTCTGATCGGCGCACCGGTCCCAAGCCCCGCGTGGGATGGGCCGGCGCCCAGCAGCACCATGGCGACCTGAAGCTGCTCCTCGAGGTGGTCAAGGCCACCGCCGCCGACGTCGACTGGGTCTTTTTCGGCATGTGCCCCGACGAGCTCCTGCCCCTGATCAAGGAATTTCACGGCGGCGTGCCCTACGAGCAGTACCCGGACAAGCTCGCCGCCCTCAACCTGGACATCGCCGTGGCGCCGCTCGCCCTCAACCGCTTCAACGAGTGCAAGAGCAACCTGCGCCTGCTCGAATACGGCGCCCTCGGCTGGCCGGTGATCGCCAGCGACATCGCCCCCTACCGCGACGCCCCGGTTCAGCTCGTCGCCAACCAGACCCGCGCGTGGATCGACGCCGTCATGGACCGCGCCCGGGACCTGGACGCCGCCGCCTGGGAGGGCGACCGACTGCGCGAGTGGGTACACGGACACTGGATGCTCGACGACCACCTGGACCAGTGGCTCAACGCCCTGTTACCCGACACCGCCGCTAAGCGGCGCCTCGAGCCGCACGATCAGAAGGCAGCGCCGGCATAGCCGACCGCTACGGCTAGGGAACCTCTGCACAGGTCGATCAGGGGGATGATCACAAGGCGCACAGGGGCGAGGGAGCGCAGTTTACACGTAGTAAAGTGAGCTCCGAGCCCCTTTGCAACGCCGTGAGGGCCGCTTCAGCGACCTGTGCAGAGGTTCCCTAGAGGGACGACAACCCGCACAGCAGACTGATCGGCAGCCCGAGTCGGAAGATGGAATACGCCTGGCGATTGGCGAGGCTCGCCGTTGCTACACCCGCCGCACGCCAAGCCCGATTGACGCCGGAGAAAAGCAAAAGCCAGGCGGACACCACACGCACGATAGAAATACGTATGGTGTCCCCGCAATCTCAGGTACGCTGCTGCCGGCGCCGGCGGCCGAGTTCTCCCATGACCAACAGACCACCTCCCAGCAAGGCAATGGTGGAAGGTTCGGGCACGTCAACCGTAATCTGGTCGCTCGCCAACACGGTCTGGGCGGGGGCAATCCCTTGCGCGGGCTGCAGTACTCGCAGCTGATAGCTCCACGACCCGCTGTAGTTCGGCGAGGCACTGTAGAGGCTGGACAGCTCGGAGAAGATCGGGTTCTCGGAATTCATAAGCACCGTGTAATCAGCCAGCGAACTTGAACCTAGGGCGGTGCTCAGCGCCGTCGTGGAACCGCTGGCCACCGGCCGGGTACTGGAGTTCGACAACTCGCTGTCGCTGAATACTGACCCATCGTTGAGGGTCAGGTACGTGTAATTGATGGCGCTGGACGGGTCGGTATCGACGCCCAATTGGACTATAACGTTACCAAGGTTGTATTGCGAGCCACTACCGAGGTCCACCGAGAAGTCGACGCTCCATTGGGTACGGTAGCGAGGCGTGCCGCCCGGCCGGGTGTCGATGATGCCCGGGCCGAAGGTGCCATAGGTCCCGTCGCCGTGGTCCATGTAGACGCCGTGATAGGCCGTGTGGCCGCGCAGACCGAGCTCGATCGAGCCGGCGTCGGTCGCGGTCTGCGTGACTGTCCAAGCTGTATTGGCGTTGCCGGTCCCGAAATTTACGTAAGGATCTCCGTTACCGAGCTTGGCACTATAGATAGTAGTCGCCTGGGCGGTCCCCCCGACTGACAGCAGAATACCGCCTGTGATCAGTACGGGCGCCCATGATCTTGTCTTTGTCGCCATTTCTCCCCCTGTGCCGTTTGCGCTGCGGCCTTCAGTATTAGTTGATTAGTTGATGAGCCGGTGCCAGGCCTTGCAGACATGCCGGGCAACCCGCCGTATTCGTCTTAAGCGGCCGTGCACATGTTGTGCCGACCACAAAAAAATCCTTATTAATCAGAAGATTAAACGGATTTTGTTCGCGCAACATGGCAATCATGTAAAGATTCTCGACAACAATCCGGGCGATGACGTAGGGGTCCGGCAGCGCCCGCCTCGCGGTCAGGCGCTTGACAGGCAGGAAAAGACGCAAAAAAGTCACAACTAATCAACAGGTTATGGGGCGCTCACCCCCAGCATCGACCGTTGCGCTTTGGACGTAAGAGATCCTGACACCACGGATGCCGCCCGCTACGACCGCCACATGGATGACCCACGCAGCGAGCTGAATGCGTTTTTGGAAGCCTCTACTCCCTTGGCCTGCGCCCCCCTCGGTCAGCTTGTCGCCCAGCAGGCGGCGCACCACCACGAAGAATACGGGCACGAACAATACGCCCAGCAGGGTGGCGCCGAGCATGCCGCCCATCACGCCGGTGCCGATGGCGTGGCGGCTGTTGGCGCCGGCGCCGGAGGAAACGGCCAGGGGCAGGACGCCGAAGATAAAGGCGATGGAGGTCATGATGATGGGGCGAAAGCGCAGCCGGCACGCCTCCAGCGTCGCATCCAGCAGGCCACGGCCGGACTGACGCAGGGTGTTGGCGAACTCGATGATCAGGATGGCATTCTTGGCCGACAGGCCGATCACCGCGATCAGGCCGACCTTGAAGTACACATCGTTTTCCAACCCCCGCAGCCAGGTAAAGCTCAGGGCACCCAGCACCCCCAGGGGCACCACCATCATGACCGCGAACGGGATCGACCAGCTCTCGTAGAGCGCGGCCAGGGCCAGGAACACCACCAGCAGGGACAAGGCGAACAGTATCGGGGCCTGCTGCCCCGAGAGGATCTCCTGAAAGGACTGCCCCGACCACTCGTAGCCGATGCCCTGGGGCAGGTCTTTCTTGACGATATCCTCCATGGCCGCCATGGCCTGCCCCGAGCTGTGACCCGGCGCCGCCGCGCCGTTGATCTCGATCGAGCTGCATAGCCGTTGTAGTGATCGATGGCCGGCGGGCGCAATCGTCCAATCCGAGGTCACCACGCTGGTCAGCGGCACCATGTGATCGATGCCCCGCCGGCGCTGGCGCTCGGGATGTAATAGTGGCTGAGATCCCCGGGGCGGCCGCGGTACGGGGCATCCGCCTGCAGCAGCACCTTGAGAACCCGGCCCTTGTAGTTGAAGTCGTTGGCGTACACCGGCGCCAGCATCAGGCGGATGGCGGTATAGATCTCGGGCAGGGACAGGCCCATGGACTGCGCCTGGAGCCGGTCCACGTGCAGGTGCAGCTCGGGCGCATCCTCCAGCTGATTGGGCCGCACACCGTAGAGCACCGGGTTCTTGGCCGCCGCCGCCAGCAGGGTGTTGCGCGCCTGCATGAGCTTGTCGTGGCCGAGGCCGGCGCGGTCCTCCAGGCGGAAGTCGAAGCCGCCGAAGCGCCCCAGCCCGCGGATGGTGGGCAGGTTGATGACGAAGATACGCGCCCCCTTGATGCTCTGCAGCGCGCCGTTCGCCCAGTGAATGAACGCATCGATGTGCTGGTCAGGTTTGGTGCGCTGGCTCCAGTCCTTGAGGCGGATGAAAGCCCAGGCCCACGTTCTCCCCCTGACCGACGAAGCTGAACCCGGCCACGTCCAGCACCTGGTCCACGATGGGGTTCTTCTGGATGATCTTCTCCATCTCGCTCAGGACATCGCCGGTGCGCTGCATATTGGCGCCGGGGGGCAGCTGAATGATCACGAAGGCGTAGCCCTGGTCCTCCTCGGGCACGAAGCTGGTGGGCAGGCGCATGAACAGGAACACCGCCACGGCACACCAGGACCACGAACGCCACCATCCAGCGCGGGGTATGGCGCATGGCCCCGGCCACCCGGTCCAGATAAACCGCCGCTACCCAGCTCGTAGCCGCTGTTGAAACCGCGCATCAACCGGTTGGGCGCCTTATGCTTGGGCTTGATCAGGCTGGCGCACAGGGCCGGGGTGAAGCTCATGGCCATGAGGGCCGAGATCCCCATGGAGATGGCGATGGTCAGGGAAAACTGGCGGTAGATCTGACCGACGCTGCCGCCCACCAGGGCCATGGGGATAAACACCGCCGCCAGCACCGTGGTCATGGCGATGATCGCCCCGGTGATCTGGCCCATGGCCTTGCGGGTGGCCTCCTTGGGCGACAGGCCCTCCTCGCTCATGATGCGCTCGACGTTCTCCACCACCACGATGGCATCGTCCACGACCAGGCCGATGGCCAGCACCAGGCCGAACAGGCTCAGCACGTTGATGGAAAAGCCGAACAGGTACATGCCGCCGAAGGCGCTGGTCAGGGCCACCGGGACCACCAGGGTGGGGATCAGCGTGGCGCGCAGGTTCTGCAGAAACACCAGCATCACCAGGAACACCAGCATCACCGCCTCGATCAGGGTGAAGACCACCTCGTGGATGGAGATGCTGATGAACTGGGTGCTGTCGTAGGGCACCAGCCAGGTCATCCCCTGCGGGAAAGAAACGCGCCAGCTGGTCCATCTTGGCGCGGATCTCGTCGGCCACCTGCAGGGCGTTGGCGCCCGGCGCCAGCTGGATGGCGAAGCCGGCGATGGGGTCGCCGTTGAGATGCACATCGTGGCCGTAGGCCTCGGCCCCCAGGGCGATGCGCGCCACGTCCTTGAGGTGTACGGTGCTCCCGTCGGGGTTGGTGCGCAGGATGATGTCGGCGAACTGCTCCGGCGAGGTAAAGCGGCTGGCGGCGCTCACCGAGGCGGTGAAACCCTGGCCCGGCAGGGCCGGCTCGGCGCCCACGTAGCCGGCGGCGATCTGCACGTTCTGGGCACGCACCGCCTCCAGGGCCTCGGCGGCGCTCAGGCCGTAGCCCCTTGAGCTTGTCCGGGTTGAGCCAGATGCGCATGGCATAGGGGGAGCCGAACAGCCGCGCGCCGCCCACGCCGGGCAGGCGCTGAATGGGATCCAGGACCTGGGAGGCGATCAGGTTGTTGAGGGCATAGGTGTCCATGTCGCGGGTCGCGCGAATGCAGCGCCACCACCATGAGAAAGTCGTTGTTCGCCTTGGCCACGGTGACGCCGTTCTGGATGACCTCCTGGGGCAGGCGCGGCTGGGCGATGCTGAGCCGGTTCTGCACCTGCACCGCGGCGATGTCCGGGTCGGTGCCGCTCTCGAAGGTCAGGGAGATCTCCACCGTCCCGTTGGAGCGGGAGGTGGAATCGAAATAGAGCAGGTTGTCCACGCCGGTCAGCTGCTGCTCGATCACCGAGGTCACGGTCTTCTCGATGACGTCGGCGCTGGCGCCGGGATAGCTGGCGCTGATATTGACCTTGGGCGGCGCGATGGGCGGATAGGCCGACACCGGCAGCCTGAAGATGGAGATGGCGCCGGCCACGGTGATGAGGATGGCGATCACCCAGGCGAAGATGGGACGGTCAATGAAAAAGCTCGGCATGGGACGCGCCTCAGGATTCGTGCTTGCCGTCTTCGGCGCTGTTTTGATCCGCCTTGGCGGGCACGGCCTTGGCGGTGCCGCCGGGCTTGACCTTCTGCAGCCCCGCGACGATGACCCGGTCGCCGTCGGCCAGCTTGCCGGTGATGATCCAGTCGGTACGGGTCATGCCGTGGGTGCTCACCGGCTGCTTGCGCACCTTGCCGTCGGGGTCCACCACCATCACATAGGCGCCGGCATCGTCCCGGCCCACCGCGGCCTGGGGCACCAGAAACGCGTTCGGCAGCTCGCCCATGGTCAGGCGCAGGTTGACGAACATGCCGGGCAGCAGGCGGTGCCTGGGATTGGGCAGCACGCCGCGCATGGACACCGACCCCGTGCCGGGGTCCACCGCCAGATCCGAGAAATCGACACTGCCCGGATGGGGATACATGGAGCCGTCGGGCAGGATCACATCGACCTTGACCTTTTGCTCGGGCGGGGGCATGTCCTGTCCCGCCGCCGCCTCGGTCTGCATCTGCTCCAGCTCGCGAGACCGACTGGCTGAAGTTCACATAGATGGGGTCGATCTGCTCCACGGTGGTCAGCTGCGTCGCCTCCCCCTGCCCCACGAGGGAGCCCTCGTCCACCAGGGCGCGGCCGGCGCGGCCGGCGATGGGGGCGACGACCGTGGCATAGCCCAGGTCGAGACGCGCACTTTCCACATTGGCCTGCGCCTGCTTGACCGCCGCCGCGGTGGTGCGCTTGGCGGCCATGGCGGTATCCAGGTCCTGCTGGGAGATCAGCCCCTTGCCGCGCAGCTTGGTGTAGCGCTTGGCGGTCAGCTCGGCATTGACGGCGTCCGCCTTGGCCTTGGCCAGGGCGGCCTCCTGGGCGTGCAGCGTCGCCTTCAGGGGGGCCGGGTCGATTCGGAACAATACCTGACCCTGTTTGACGTCGGTGCCCTCGGTATAGACCTGCTTGAGGATAATCCCCGCCACCCGGGCACGGACCTGCGCAACGCGGATGGCCGCCAGGCGGCCCACGAGCTCCCGGGTCAAGGGCACGGCCTGAGCATGGACCTTGACCACCTCCACCTCGGGAGGCGGCGCCTCGGCCTGTTTGGGCGCCGGCTTGGAGCAGCCGCCCAGCATCAGGACGGCCATCAAGGCGATAACCCCGGGAGCCGGGAATGACTTCATATGCGAATCTCTAACCGTCACGATGCCCCCAAAACCGATTGCCTGTGTACATTGTTCGTCTCCCCTGCGGAAGGGCCTCGAGTCGCAGCGCTCATGGGCGCGCCTGCCCTGGCTGCCGCCGTCCCGCGCGGCGTTTCAATACGCCCAAAAAGGTCCGGCTCCGGCAGACGTTTGCTTCGACGCGATAGCGACGTAAACGCTGCGGCCGAAGAAAAAGGGCAGGCCCCAGTCAAGAACGCGCGAATCGGAGTTCGTTCCGGCCAGATCCGGCAATACGTAATTGCTCGGGTTCGAAAACAACTGATCCGCATTGGCCACGCTGAACTTTACCGGAATACTCGTGTTGTTGACAGCCTGCGCGGTCGCCGACAGGGACAGCGTGGCCGCCGGGCAGTAAAAGGCGCTTTGGGCCCCGCACGCGGGGATCGCGCCATTGCTGTTGAAGTAGATGCCATTCGAGCCGCTGTCAATATAGCCGTCCACGTAGGAACGGTTGTCGTATACGACGGGGTGCAGGAAGTTACCGGCGCTGTCGACCTGAAACACTGCGGCGCTCCCCAGCCCGTTGTTCGACCGTGTGCCTATGCCGAACACCAGGGTGCCGGTGGCACTGGGCTGAGGTCCCGCCACGTCGGGCAAGCGCAAGATAATGCCATTGTTGTCCGCGGCAAACAATGCCACCGGATTCTGCACCTGGCTGTCCAGGCTCACGAACGCGCTCCGGCAGGGGCTGCCGGGACTGCATTCATAGTAGGCCGCGGACGGGGGCGTACCGTTGCCCGGGGCGCAGGCCGTCCCGCAGTCCTGCTGAAAAACACCTACTCCCAGTATGCCATTGGCGCCCAGTGCCTGGAGGTTGTCGTTATCGATGCCGGGGTAGGCGCACGCCGCCGGCGGGGGGGGCATGTTGGGGTCGCCGAGCACGTTGATCGGGAGCGACCGGGCCACCTCGCCGGCCAGGCGCACATCGGCCCGCTGCACCGACCCCCAGGTATAGGACAGGTCCGCGTACTGGGCGCATTCGGCCAGGGGATTGCCGTTGGCCTGATAGACCTGCGGCAGGGCCAGGGTAAGCGCACCGCCGGCATAGGAGGACAGCAGCCTCAGGCCGCTCGATCCGCTGTCCACCAATACCCCATCGATCGTCTGACAATTCGTGGTACTGCCCGGCAAGCACACCGTCACACTGGTGAATGCACCGTTGGTGTAGTTACCCGCCGGGCCGGCGTAAACCTTGACCGCCTGCACGTTTGGCGCGCCGGCGGCGCCGCCTTGGGTGGCCCCGCCGCCGGCGCCCTGCCCCGTGCTGTTGCCCGTGCCGCACCCTGCGCACGCAAGCATCACCACGCCAAAGATAACCCCCGGGAGCCTGGTCACATTGCCTTCCTAGCGCAGCGCCTGTACCTGCACGCCCGGCGGTACCATCCCGGGGAGATGGGCCTCCCCGAAAAACGAGCGCATGTGCCCGCTGGACTGCACCACCAGGTCGGGCCGGCGGACCGCGAGCACCCCCCGCCTGCCATGACGCACGCGGGCCTCGCGCGCCGCCTGCTGATACTGATCGAAGTACGCGCCCAACAGCTGCTTCAGGTCCGGCAGCAACGGGCCGCGCCAGGTCACCGCGAAGACCCGGCCTGCGGGCGTTAGGTACTCCCTGACCACGAGCCCGGCCGGGGCGCTGATCTCCTGCACGGTGTAGCCGTCGCCCTGGGCGCGGGTCAGGGTCCCGTCAAGGGCCTGCCGATCAGCGCTCACCGACGCCCCGTCGCCGCCCAGCGCCGCGCCTGCCAGGCCGGGGGCGGCGGCCATGATGGCCAGCATGCACAGCAGAATTGATCGTATCATCGCAGGGCGAGGCTCCCGTCAGGACTCGTGCCGGCCCGGATCGATATCCCGTCCGGGCCATGGGACAAACCGTGTCGGCGGTTAAAGTGGAATAATATACGATGACGGGCGCGCCGGCAGAACCGGCGCAGGGACCCTTTGCGCAAAAGACGATCTTTTACATTCTTTTACACTTTATCTCCCGCGCCGACGGTCCCCCGCGCCAGGCCGGGAGACTGTTTCATGAAGCGCTTATAGACCGGCGACCATGCGCCCGGCCTTCACCTTTTCGGCGGGGCCCTGTCTTGTTGCCGGCGCCTCACCGGGGCGTGTCGATGAAAGTACATGGGCGGACCGTAAAACTGAAACGGGCTCAGATTGGGCTGATAGAGCAGCCCGTTATAATGCCCGCCGTACGGATAGAAATAGGGGCCGCCCAGGGCATAGGGATACCTTAGGGCATAGGGACTGGGATAGTACTGGTAGACCGGGTAGGTGACGGCCGGTGCCCGCTTGCCCCACAGATAGACGGTGTCGGCGATCACCTTGGGATAGGGATAACTGTACCCGCCGACGTCCTTGGTCTCGACCCCGGCGAGCCGGCCCACCACCGTAATCTCTCGGTGCCGGGCATACACCTCGGGCTCATAGAACCCCTTGGCGCAGGCGATGAACCGCCCCAGGGTCTTGTCCCCCGAGCGGGGCCGGCCGGTCTTGTCCAAGGGGCGGGACACCGTGACGAAGCATGTCTGACCCTTCTCGGGGATCGTGTTGACGATACTCCCGCCCCAGCGCACCGGCTGCGATACCTGGGCGCCGGCGTGTTGAATCCCCCGCGGGGTGACATCGGCGAAATCCCCCTTCAGGGAAGGCGGCGTGGTGGCGCAGGCGCCGAGCAACAGTACGGCAGGCAGGGTCAACCATCTGTACATGGGATTACACACTCCTGGAGGATATCCGTCGCCTTGACTGTTCTCTAATAAAAAGATAGACCTTCGGGAGAGCCTGTTGATTGACACAAATCAACCACCGGGTCAATCGGCGGGGCGCCAGGCAAAGCCTACCCCGACGCCTGCCCCCGGATCAGCAGCACCGGCTGTGTCGACAGCCGCACCAGCGCCTCGGCCACGCTGCCCAGCAGCAAGTGGTTGAAGCCGCGCCGCCCGTGGGTGCCGGCCACGACGAGGTCCGCGGACCAGTCCAGGGCCTCCTTTTCGATCATGCCGGCAATGCGCTCACCGACCCGATCCACCTCCACGACCTTGGCGTCGCAAGGGATGCCGGCATCCGCCGCCACGGCCCTGGCCCGCTCGACGACCTTCTCCCCGGCGGCGCGGATGGCCGAGATCAGCTCCCCGACGCCGCCAAAGTCGGCATACCCGAGCACCACCGGCGCGGTGTCGATCACATGGATGATCCTGAGGGCCGCCTGCTGGTCCCCGGCGATCTCCATGGCCTTTTGCAGGCCCATGTCCGACGTCTCGCTGCCGTCCACTGCGACGAGAACCCGTTTGAATACCGACATCGCTCCCTCCTGACAGCCGTGGTCCGGCCCCTTGGTGGTTGTCCCGCAGCGGGGGACGGGGCTTGCCGGTGCGAGGGCCCAAGGCCCGCGCCCGGTGAGTCCCGCGACGGCCGGGGGGCACCCGGCATCACGAGACTGCGGCAAACTGGCGCGCCCTAGAGGATTCGAACCTCTGACCTTTGGCTCCGGAGGCCAACGCTCTATCCAGCTGAGCTAAGGGCGCATATCCCTATTGTAAAATAGTTGCCGGTGTTTTGCCCGTTCGAAAAAAACGGGGTCACAGCGGAATTGGCAAGGATCGCCCTCTGACCCTGCTTTTCCTTTGAGAGGGAGGATTTTTGCGAATTCCGCTGTGACCCCGGTCTTGCCGTGGCCCGGGCGTTTCAGGACCGGCCGACCGCCTCGGCCAGGGGCCGGAACTGGAGCCCGTAGAACATCTCCAGATAGCGGCGCGTCTCGTCCCGGTCCAGGTTGGTCACATACTTCCAGAAGCCGTAGATCCGCGACAGGGTCATCAGCCGCTCGGCGTAAAGCGCCCAAGTATAGCGGCTTTGAACGCGTTTTAAACCCCCGTTGGCGATGCTCTCCCAGTAGTCGGGCTCGGACTGGCAGCGCTCGAAGAAGTCGGCCAGCAGATTGGAGACGCTGTCCCCGTGGTTGGGGTCGATGTGAAAGCCCGACACCCCGTGCTGGATGATCTCGAGCGGCCCGCCGTAGCGGGTGGCGAAGGTCGGCACGCCCGAGCTCATGGCCTCGATGACCGTCAAACCGAAGGCCTCGAACAGCGCCGGCTGCACGAAGCAGCCGCGGTTGTCCGCGATATAGCGGTACAGCTCGCCGGCCAGGTTCTTCTCCAGGCGCATGCCCAGCCAGCGCACCTCGCCGTCGAGGCCGTGCTCGTCCATCAACTCGTGCATGCGGGCGATCTGGGCCTGCTCCTCGCGATCCTTGGACTGCTCCGCGTCCACGTAGCCGGCCACCACCACCAGGTTCGCAACCTTGCGCAGGCGCGGATTCTCCGCGTACCACTGCACCAGCCCGGTGATGTTCTTGATATGGTCCAGCCGCGCCATGGTGAAGATGACCGGTTTGTCCTGGTCCTTCAGCACCCCGCGGGCGTCATCGCGCGCGCCGCCGTAGATCATCTCCTGCAGTTCCTTGTGCAGGGCCGTCAGGCGCCGGTTATGCTCGGTGTAGGGGAAGTACACACTCGCGTCGGCCCCGGGCGAGACGATGTTGAACTTGGGGTCGAACAGATCGATACCGGTCACCACCCGGTACAGCTCGGGCATGGAAAAGCTGGTGTAGCTCTCGTATTGGCCGACGCTGCTCTCCTGGCCGGCGATCTCCTGATAGGTGCTGGTGATGATGAAATCGGCGGCGTTCATGGAGATGAGATCGGCGGTGAACTGGCAGGAGAAGTGATACGAGTCGTCGTTTTGCTTCCAGTACAGATCCGACATCAGGTACTTGGCCTTTTCCAGCGCGTGGGCGATGTTGCACTGGGTCACCTGCAGGCGGTGGGCGAGGATGGTCGCCACCAGGTTGCCGTCGGAATAGTTGCCGATCACCAGATCGGGGCGGCCCTGGAGCTCGGCGAGGATCTCCTTTTCGGCGTCCACGGCGAAGCGCTCCAGGTAGGGCCAGATCTCGAACCGGGAGATCCAGTGGGGCACCACCTCGCCGGCGGCGGTGCGAAACGGCACGCGCAGTATCTTGGTGTTCTCGCTGCCGATGATGGTCTCCAGGCGCTGGTCGCAGGAGGTCCCGTGGGATTCGGGGATAAGCCGCGACACCACCAGGATCTGGGGATCGATGTCGAGGCCCGCGTCGGCGAGGCGGTGGCGCATCTCCTTTTCCAGGGCGCGCACCTGGTCCAGGATATACACGACCTGACCCCCGGTATCGGGCAGACCCAGTACGTTGGCCTGGCCGAAATAGCCGTGGGGCGACAGGATCACCAGATTGAATATCATCGGGATGCTGCCGAGGAAGCGCTCCAGGATTACCGGCGTCCGGCGCCTCGAGGATGTCCGTGAGCAGATTGAGGGTCTCGCGCATGCGGTCCACGTCCTTGCCCCAGCCGGGCTCGAAGCCCATGGTCTGCAGGGTATGGCCGACGTCTTCCCAGCGCGCGTCGGGGGGCTGCGAGGCCAGAAAGGACTCGGCCGAGCGCAGGCTGCGGCGCAGGTGCGCCACGTCCTTGATGCGCTGAATTGACCATCAACTGCATGCCCTGATACTGGTGGACGCGCAGGAACTCCAGCAAGCCCTGTCCCCCTTTGCCCACCTCATCGAACAGCTGGCTGGACAGGCGCCGGTTGAGGAACTCCACGCCCCGGCCGATGGACCGGGATTCGCGCAGCTTGGGGAAGTCGCGGCTGAACGGGCCGATATCGAACTCAAGCTGCCAGCCGTTGGCCTGATGGTGGCCGACCACCAGGGACTCCTTGAACTGCAGGAACTGGGAGACGCTGATGACCTCCGAGTGCATGGTCTCGACGTGAATCCTCAGGTACTGCCAGCGGGCGATGGAGGGGCGCACCGCCAGGTAGATCCAGGCGTGCTTGACCGCCGCCTCCTGGGTGGCATAGATGGTCTTGGCCAGGGGCGAGTCGAACAGCTCGCTGGTCTGGTTCTCCGCGCAACAGGCCTGCAGTTGTCCCACAGCTCCGATCGCAGCAGAAACGGCTTTTCGAGATTGGTATACCACCGCAGCAGTATGTAACAGGGTTCACGGAACTCGTGAATATAGGCTTCAAGCGCTTCGAGATATTCCGTCATATTCCTCGTCTACGTTCTCTGAAACTCGCATGTCGCCGAAGAAGTTGTAGTGATCGATGCCCTCGCGATTCCCCATGCATAGTGATCCATCGGCAAAATAAATCCGTTCCTGACCGCGCAGCGTCTCAAGCTCGGAGCTGTGATTGCCCACTACCACCCCGAGGGTGTTGCCGCTCAGCATCTCTTCGTCATTGCCCGAGTCCCCCGCCACCAGAAAGCGCTCCGGCGGCAGGCCCCAGCGCATGCCGATATGGCGCAAGGCAAGTCCCTTGGATGCGCGGATGGGCAGCAGGTCCAGAAGCGCCTTGTGGGAGTAAATCACGTTGGCATGCAAGTCGAGCTTGCGCAGGTGACGGACCACCTCACGCTGTGACGGGATCTTGCCAGATCGAAATAGTAATAGCTGATTTTGAATTTGCGCTGCTCGTCCTTGCCCTGCATCTTGATGCCCGTGAACGCCTTCATGGCCTCTCGCAGGGGGCCCGGCTCCCAGCGGGCGTCGATGTGACGCTCCCATGACTCGTCGCGCACCATGCCGTGGCCGTAGAAGATCTCGGTCCCCACCGAGGTGATCAGGATGTCCGGGACCGGCACCCCCCACTCCTTGAGCACCTTCAGGGTGCCGTCGAGGTTGCGGCCCGTGGCGACCGCGAAGCCGATGTGGTTCCCGGCCTCGTCCAGGCGCTGCAGCAGGCGCTTGAGCCCGTCCCCGTCGCCGAGCAGGGTATCGTCCAGGTCGCACACCAGGACCCGGTCGACCGTGGGCAGACGGCTCTTGGCCGGCTTGACCAGGCGCGCCTTGTGCCGGCGCCCCAACACCTTTTGGAGGCCCTGCATGTACTTTTTGACATGGCTCTGCCACGAGTAGTGATTGCGCACCCCGCGCAGGCCGGACCGCGACCAGCGGCGCCACTGCTGGCGATCACCCAGGGTCTGCTCCAGGGCGCGGGTCATCCCCTCCACGTCCAGGGGATCGATCAGCACCCCGTTCTTGCAGTGGGCGACGATATCGCGCGGTCCGCCGTCTTCCGTGGCGATGATGGGCAGACCGGTGGCGGCCGCCTCTATCAGCGTCAGGCCGAACGGTTCGGTCAGCGCCGGGTTGACGAACACGCCCCGCGTCTGGGCCGCCAACCGGAACAACTGAGGCACGTCATTGGCCTCGTGATGCTTGGGGTAGGCCACGGCCCCGTACAGATCGTAGTAATCGATGAGCTGCAGCAGCTCGGTGAGCACGCCGCGGGGCCCCTTTTCCATGGACTGGATGTCATCCCGGTTGCCCGCCACGATGATCAGGTTCGCGCTGCCCCGCAGCAGCTGGCTTTGCCCGTAGGCGCGCACCAGGGTGCTGATGTTCTTGCGCACGTCGGGCCTTGACAGGGCCAGGATGATGGGGCGGTTGGGGTAGCGCAGAAAACGCGCCAGATCGTAATAGATATCGGGCTTGCCGCGGCCGCGCCGATGGGGATAAAAGCGGTCCAGGTCGATGCCCGGGGGGATGACCGTCATGCGCCGGGGCTGATAGTTGTCGTAGAGGCTGTATTGCTCCTCCACCTCCTGGCGGGTGCTGGCGATCACCACCGATGCCGTATCCAGCGCCACCTCCTCGGCCTCGATGCGGCGGCTGATATTGTACTGACTCTCGATGACCTCCGGCTTGGTGCCCTGCTCGATCAGGCGCTGGTTCTTGACCCGCCCCAGGGAATGGCCGGTGTAGACCAACGGCACCCCGAGCAGGCTGGCCAGCCGCGAACCCACGTAACCGGCGTCGGCGTAGTGGCTGTGGATGACGTCGGGCACCCGGCCCACCTGGCGGATGTGCTGCAGGGCCTGATCGGCGAAATTGTTAAGGTAGGGCCACAGCTCTTCCTTGCGCAGGTAGCGGCGCGGCCCGCAGGGCAGGCGGATGAGGTAGGCCCCGTCGGAGAGCTTCTCCAGGGGTTGGGCGTAGTCGTCGGCGACCTTGGAATCGATCACCTGCCGGGTCAGCAAGTCCACCCGGGCCACGTCCTTGTGTTCGGCCAGGGCCCGGGCCAGTTCGACCACGTACTTGATCTGCCCGCCGGTGTCGGCGTCGCGGCCAAGCTCCATGTCGTGGCCGCGGATCAGGCCGTGGACGCTTACCAGAATGACATAGAGGCCATCCTGGGACATGGGCTCCTTGGTCACGTTGTCGGGTTGCTCCGGTTCAGCCACTGATTACTCCGTTTCACCCGCGCCGCGCCACCGGGCCTGAAACCCGCGGTAAAGCTCGTGTTCCGGTGGTGGTGGCCCCGCGCCGACGGCAGATCTGGGCGGCGAACTCCATGGCCCGCTGCAGGGTATCGGACGCCGCCCAGCCCCGAATCAGGCCGTACAGGGTCACCGCGCTGAAGGCGTCGCCCGCGCCGACGGTGTCCGCCACGTCCTCCACCACCACGGGATCACCCTTCTCGATGCCCTCACCGGACACGATGAGCGCCCCGTCGGTGCCCAGGGTCACGATGAGCAATTCGAATCCCAGCGCGTGCAGGTACGCCGCGGCGGACTCATTGAGCCCCCCCGACGGCGTCCCGCTGAGGGCCCTCAGCTCGTGATCGTTCAACTTCACCCAGCGGGCCCCCGAGACCAGCTCGTCGATGCGCTCCCTGGTCCACCAGGGCGGGCGAAGGTTGATGTCCACGAACACTGGCCGGCGCCGCGCCGGCGCAGGCCCAGCAGGGCTCACGGGACACCGCATGGCGCGCGATCAAAGAGCCGTGATAGAGCAGGGCGGGCACGGCCCGTGCCGCGGCGCCCGCCGCCGCTTCCAGGTCGATGAAGTCATAGGCCTGATCAGGCAGAATCGAGAAGCCGGGCTGGCCGTTATCGAAGCTGACCTGGACCTTGCCGGTGGGCCGTTCACTGTCCACCTGCAGGCCGCGGATGTCCATGCCCCAGGCGCGCATGGTATCCAGAACCCGCGTGCCGGGTTCGTCATCACCGATGCGGCTGATGAACAGGGGATCGAGACCGAATCCCTGCAGGTGCCACGCCACGTTGAACGGCGCGCCGCCCAACACCGCCGCGCCATCGGGGAAGGTATCGAACAGCACCTCGCCGAATACCACCGGTCGCCCCTGTCCCAGCGGCATCACTTCAGGGTCGGTTGGGCTCATCTGCATACACTTCCGTTGATCTGTGGCTCCTTGTCATCCACGGGCCAGGCCGGCGCCCCTTGCGGCAAGCCGTCCCGCCGAAACAGGAGGGGAGGGTGATGTACCGCTGTGGCAGCTGAAGGATTTCGGCACGCCCCATGGCATGATCCGGCTTCAAACCATTCTATCTTACTATTGTGACACGGTGACTCCCACATTCAACTCATCCTCCACGCAAAGCCTGATCGCAACGCCTTCGTTCACCGCTAGCGCTCGACCAGCGGCGGGGAGCCCCGCCCCGCCAGACGACGGGAATAACATTATGATTTTCTGAGCATTAAGAATCGCCCGGCGAGGATGCGCGGCGGCTGATCCGGTCATCCCGTGCAGCGGTTCCCTGCCCTGGTGCCCGGGTCCGCCGCCGCGCCGGGGAATCGAACATGCAGTCCGCGGCCCTGGTGCGGCGGTTGGTGACGGACACGGGCTGGGTTATGCTTCCGTAGTGCACCGGGATACCGGGCGTCGTGACTGCCGCGGCGCGCAGTACCATCATTCAACTCACCACCGGGAGGCGGGCCCATGCCGACCCTCACGCGACCGTGGTTTCCCATCATCTACGTGCGCGGCTACGCCATGACCCAGAGCGAGATCGCCGCCACCGTCGCCACGCCCTACATGGGCTTCAACCTGGGCGCCACCAAGATGCGCCAGGACTGGCAGGGCCGGCCGGTGCGCCACATCTTCGAGTCGGCCCTGGTGCGCCTGATGAAAGACTACGGCTACCGGGACATCTACGCCGAGGGTACCGAGCGCAGCGGCCCCCTGGATCCCAGGAGCGTGGTGATCTACCGCTACTACGAGCAGGCCGACCCGGACCTGGGCACCGGCGAGGTGCCGACCATCCCCCAGGCCGCCCGGGGGCTCAAGGACCTCATCCACCGCCTGCGCGACCAGGTGTGCGGCGATGACGCCGGGGCGCGCAAGGCCTTCCGGGTCTACCTCGCCGCCCACTCCATGGGCGGGCTGGTGTGCCGCTGCTTCCTGCAGAACGACCAGGTCAGCGGTCCCGAGGACCGCGCCCTGGTGGACAAGGTCTTCACCTACGCCACGCCCCACAACGGCATCGACATGGCGGGCATGAATGTACCGCGCTTTCTCAACATGTGGGACATGAACAACTTCAACCGCAAGGAGATGGCCGAGTATCTGATGCTGCCCGAGGGGAGCAAGCGGGTGGACAGCCTCGACGGCAAATTCGAGCCCAGTCGCTTCTTCTGCCTGGTGGGCACCGACCACCGGGACTACGACGTGGCCCTGGGCCTGTCGGCCAAGCTCGCCGGGGAGATGAGCGACGGCCTGGTCAGGATCGAGAACGCCACCGTGCAGGGCGCCCCGCGGGCCTTCGTCAACCGCAGCCACAGCGGACCCTATGGCATCGTCAATTCTGAGGAGGGCTATCAAAACCTGACCCGATTCCTGTTCGGCGACCTGCAGGTCAACGGTCTGCTCGAAGTGGGTGACCTGCCCCTGCCGCCGTCGGTGCGGCGCGCTCAGCGCGAGGGCGGGGAGGTGCGCGCCTCCTACTACTTCGAGGCCACCGTCTCGCCCCGGGGGGCCATGACCTACAAGCTCAGCGAGCGGCGCAAGGAGACCTTCTCCGCGGTCCTGCGCAAGTTCGACGAGATGCTCAAGCTCGAGAACACCTCCCGCAGCACCCCGCGCTGGCCGGTGCTGTTCTCCGTGTTCCTCGACACCCGCCGCATCAGTGTCGGCCAGTCGATCCTGTTCACGGTGGACCTGGCCGTATCCACCACGGGCTATACCGTGGACGGAAGCCTGTGGCTCGACCGGCACATCCCCGGCGAGTACCTGTTCCGCGACACCGTGAGCATCCGTGCCACGCCGGGAAAGGACGGGTGGACGGTCCGCTATGCCCTGTCCGACCAGGCCTGGGGGGAGAACCCGGGGCGCGGCGGTGGAACGGGACGACGGCGGCATGTACATCCCGCTGACCTCGCGCAAGGGGTTCGAGGGAAAGCTGCGCCTGGCGGCGACGCACTGGGAGTAGCGTGCCATGGCGATTGACAGGCGGTCATTACCGGGACCGGCGCATTGCCGGCGCACCGCGGGGCGGCGCGGGGCAGGCGCGCTGACCCTGGCACTGCTCCTCGCCGCCGCCGGGGCCTGCACCGCGGATACGGAGGGTGCCGCGGGCAAGGTGCTGACCGGCCGCCACGCGTTCGGCGACTGGCAGCGCAGCGTGCCCGGCACCCGGCGCCTCATCCGACCCTCCGACCTGCCCGAGCCCTTCGCCACCCACTCGGCGAGCAACCCGCCGGCGGTGGTGACCAAACCGTCCGATGCCGCGCCGCGGGTGCCGCCGGGATTCCGCGTGACCGAGCTGGCACACGGCCTGGACCGCCCGCGGGTGATCCGCGTGGCCCCCGACGGCGACGTCTTCGTCGCAGACAGCGGCGCCGGCGAGATCCATGTCTTTCGCCTGGATGACCATGGCCGGGTGGCCAGACATACAGTGTTCGCCCGCGGCCTGGACCGCCCCTACGGCATCGCCTTCTACCCGCCGGGCCCCCGCCCCGAATATGTCTACGTGGGCAATACCGCGAGCGTGGTGCGCTTCCCTTATAAGGACGGCGCAATGGCGGCAGGCGGCAAGGCCCAGACCGTCGTCCCGGAGCTGCCCACGGGCGGGCACTGGACCCGGGACCTGGCCTTCTCCCCCGACGGCAAGACGCTCTATGTGGCCGTCGGCTCCGCCTCCAACGTAGCCGCGTTCACCATGGACAAGACCCCACCCAAGGGGTTCGTCGACGACCACCCCCTGGGCGCGGCGTGGGGCGGCGAGCGCGACCGCGCCGACGTGCTCGCCTTCACCCCCGAGGGCAAGGACAGGCGGATCGTCGCCACGGGCATGCGCAACTGCTCGGGCCTGGCGGTCCAGCCCGGCACCGGCGCCCTGTGGTGCGTGGTCAACGAGCGCGACGGCCTGGGGGACAATCTGCCCCCGGACTACGCCGCCCGGGTCCGCGCGGGGGCGTTCTACGGCTGGCCCTGGTACTACATAGGCGATCACCGGGACCCCCGGCATGCCGACGCGCGCCCCGATCTCGCCGGCAAGGTGACCGTCCCCGATGTGCTGTTCCAGGCCCACTCGGCGCCCCTGGGTATCGCCTTCTACGACGGCGACGGCTTTCCCGCCGCCTATCGCGGCGACGCATTCGTGGCCATGCACGGCTCGTGGAACCGCGGCCGGCGCACGGGCTACAAGGTGGTACGCCTGATCTTCGACCACGGCCGGGCCACGGGTGTCTACGAGGACTTCGTGACAGGCTTCGTGCTCAGCGCCCGCCGGGTGTGGGGCCGCCCGGTGGGCGTGGCCGTGGCCAAGGACGGGGCGCTGCTCCTCAGCGAGGACGGCAACGGCACCCTTTGGCGGATCTCGGCGAAGGAATAGGATCGGCGGGCGAACGGGGTGAGGGGGCCCAGCAGCTGCCCTCCCGGCGGGGTCAGAGCGTGAAGACAGCCGAAACCGAGGCATCGGAGACACCCGCTTGTCCAGCAACATGGTACTTTAAGGAGCGGGGACAGGCGGACCCTCACGTTGGACCGTCCCCGGTCCCGACCATTCATTCGTTAGACTATAGATCCATGGCCATATCAGTGCGTTATAGACTTTTTTCCCTTCTCGGCGGGCTTTGCCTCATCCTGGCCCTCGCGGGCTGCCACGGCGTCGTCAGCGGCGGGGGCGGTTCCGCGCCGGCGGCGTCCCACAGCCGCTTCGCCTTCACCGGCGACGGCGACGGCACGGTGTCGGTGTTTGGCATCAACGGCGGAACCCTGCGCTATGCGGGCTATGCCGCCATCGGCGGGGCGGCCGTGCAGGACCTGGCCGTCGCCCCCGACCAGGGGCACCTGTATGTCCTGGCGGCCGACGGCACACTGGGCGCCTATGGCATCGATGCCGGCAGCGGGGCCTTGACCCGGGTCAATGCCGTCACCGTGAGCGGCGGGGCCGTCGACATCCTGCTCTCCGCCGACGGGCGATTCCTGTATACCGTCAACAGCGCCGCCAACAGCGTCTCGACCTACGCCGTATCGTCCACCACCGGCGGGCTGAGCGTCGCCGGTTCGTCGCTGAAGACGGGGGCGAGCCCGCTCCGGATCGCCCTGGCCCCGTCCGGCGCCTTCGCCTATGTGCTCAACCGCGCCGACCAGAGCGTGTCTATCTATACCCGGGACAAGAGTACCGGCACGCTGACCTTGAGCACCACCACCAGCCTCCCGGCCAAGCCCACGGCGCTGGCCCTGAACAAGGCCGGCACCTTCGCCTACATCATCTATGCTGCGGCCACCGGCAACGTGGGGGTCTACGGTGTCGATGGCGCCACAGGCGACCTGTCGCCCGTGCAGACCGTGACCGCCGGCGATACGCCGGCGGACATCGTCCTGGACGCCAACGACGCCTTCGCCTACGTGGCGGGCACCAACGCCGACCGGGTCGACGTATTCCGCATCGAAGCCGCCAACGGCCAGCTCACCTCGGTGCAATCCATGGCGAGCGCGCCGGACCCGCGCGACCTGACCCTGTCCCCGGACGGTCAATACCTCTATGCGGCCACGTTCACCGATGACGAGCTGACGACCTACGCCGTGGACGGGAGTACGGGCCAACTCGCCCGGGTCGACGACACCCGGACCCGCGCCGGCCTGAATGCGGTGGCCCTGGCCAGCGGCGCCAGCGCCTACGGCGTTCGGGCGGCGTACCTGTTCGCGCCCGACGGCAACGTCCATGCCTTCCCCGCGGATGCCGCCACCGGCGCCCTGGGTGCGCCCGCTACCGAGGCGGCCGGCACCAACCCCGTTCAGGTGGCATTGAGGCCGGACAACCGCTACGCCTACGTGGTCAACAGTACTTCCAATTCCCTGTCGGTCTTCGCGTTCGACATGACGAGCGGCACGCTGGGACCCCTGGTGGAGACGGACCAGGCCCCGAGCGAGTGGCAGCAGAATCTGCCCATGGATATCACCCGGGCGGCCATCGACCCCTCCGGGCGGTTCCTCTACCTGCTGGATCACCGGGGGACCGCCGCGCTGAACGGCCGGATTGCGGCCTATACCATCGACCCGGCCAGCGGCGGATTGGCCTATCAGGGCCAGGTGTCGTCCGGCGACCTGAACCCCATGAACCTGGTGATGCACCCGGCGGGACACTATATATACGCGATCAATACCGGCGGCAACAGCATCGCCGCCTTCGCCATCGACCCGGCCACCGGCACCCTGACCCAGTCCAACAGCTTTCAGGCGGGGCAGAGCGGGGCGGGCCGACCCATCGCCCTGGCATTCACCCCGAACGGGCGATACGCCTACGCGACGCTGGAGAGCGATCAACAACTGGTGCGCTATGAAGTGGCGGCCAACGGTGACCTGACCCATGCCGCCGCCGTGGATATCACTGCCGGGGAGGTGCCCACCGACCCCCGCCCCCGTTCCATCGCCGTGGACCCGTCCGGGCGCTACGCCTATGTCAGCCACTGGAGCGGGGATGTCTCCACCTGGACCATCGACCCCGACACCTATGCCCTGACCTTCGCCGGCACCGCGGCCGTCGGGAGCCTGCCCGACTGGATCGCCCTGGATCCCAACGGACGCTTCGCCTACACGGTGGTCACCGGCGGCGTCACCCGGCTGTCCGTGGGGACAGGGGGTGCGTTGAGTTTGCAGGACACCACATCCACGGGCACGGGGAACTCGACGTTCCGCACCGCGACCATCGCCTCGGTCATTCAATGAGGGGCGAGTGCCAGCCTATTGCAAAGACACACCTGAGCGCCCCCTCATCCTAACCTTCTCCCCCGAGGGGGAGAAGGGATAAGACGGCGCGATTGGCGGCCTTCAGGGTAGAGGGCCGGCGTGAGGCAGGCAGAGATAAGGAAGGCTCGGCTTCTCGTTGAAACTCACTTTGCGGCGTCCACGGGCTTGCGAAAGCGGAAGATGAACTTGTCGGTCACCCCCCGGATCTTGGGATTGAAGACCTTGAGGGAGTGATCATCGTCAGGGTTGTGGAGCACGTCGGACACCCCGTCCAGCACGAACCCTGCCGCCAGCACCTCCTTTTTCACCACCGCCGGGTCGATGCGGTGCAGGGTCCCGGTGTCGCGCACGCCGGAGCCGGCGGCGGCGGCGTGATCCAATACCAGGTAGATGCCGCCGGGCTTGAGGGCGTTGAAGATGGCCTTGTTCAGCACCGCCATGTCGGCCGGCCCCATGAACTTATCGTGCAGGTCATGGTAATTCATGGACGTCCACACCAGATCCAGCTTCTCCGGCGCGCTGAACTCATTCACGGGCTCGCGCAGCACAGTGACGTTGGGGTACGCGGGATTGGCGGCGAGCTTTTTCACCGCGGAGTCCGCATGCCTGAACCGCTTGAGCAGTTCCTCGGGCACGATGGCATAGACATGCCCGTCCTTGCCCACGATCTTCGAGAACAGGCGGGTGACGTAGCCCCGGCCCGGAATGAAGTCGGCCACCCGGTCCCCCGGCTTGACGCCGGCGAACTCGAGCACCTGCTGGGACTTGCGGTGCGGGTCCTGCTTCCTGTCCGAGGCGGGCCGGGCGGGATCGGCGATGGCCGCGGCGATGACATCGTGAATGCTCTCGGCGGCGCGCGCCTGGGTGAAGGGGGCAAGCAACGCCAGCAGCAACAGGGCGACAAAGACGGATGATGAACGATGGCAAGACATGCGTTTCTCCTTAATGTACGAGTGCCTGCATTCCTCGCTCCCACTCCCCGCCGGGGGTTTATGCCCTTTCAGGTAGAGAGCCGGCGTGAAGGGAAGACACACTCCGGTATGGATTCAATCGGTGATGCTATAGGAACAGGGTTGAAGCGGCAACGACCCCACGCTGTTGCCGCCGGCCGGATGCTCGTCCAAGGCCTGGGGAGTTTGCCCGTGCGGATGACCCCGCGCTGCCGTGATTGCGCCGCCCTAGAAGAGTCAGGCCATCCTGGCATAGATGTTGAATGATCAAGGGAAACAGCGAGCCCCCGGCCACCCAGGTGATGGGGGTTTACTCGACCGTGAGCGCCATGCAACCCATTGATCCAAATGGCATCATGGCGCGTTGGCAAGGCACAAGGTGTGGAATGACGCTAGATTACGAGCATATTAACCGTCAATTGGCTGACAAAGGATGGGCCAAGGTCGAGTCAGTCTATGATGCGGAACTGCTCGATGAGATAAAGCGGGAGATCGAGACGGCTGTCCCGGTATACGAAAGCATTCAGCAGGAGAACGGGGTCGGAGAGGAATCCAAGAACGCAACCCACCATACCATCCTGCTGTGTCCGACCATGCTGAAGCTGATCGACCCCAACCCCATCCACGACTACCTGGAACACTACTTCGACGGCAAATACATTCTGTTCACCATGGGCGCATCCGTGGTCAAGCCCCGCGGCGACTACGTCTATACCCAGAACATTCACCGGGACATGCGGGGATTTACCGGCCCCTACCGGCTGAATATCAATACCCTGGTGATGCTGGACGATTCCACCGAGGAAAATGGGGCAACCTGGATGCTCTCGGGCAGCCACAAACAGGGCGAGAAACCCGCCGAGGACCATTTCTACAAATATGCCGAGCGGGCCACCGGTAAAAAGGGAGATCTGCTGCTGTTCGACGGCCATATCTGGCATGCGGCGGGCATCAACCGCACCGACAAGCCGCGGACAATCATTACCCCCATATACACAAGGCCGTTCGTCAAGCAGGCCCTCGACTACCCCAAGGCGTTCGGTATGAATTTCAAAGACAGGATCTCTGACCAGCTCAGACAGATCCTGGGGTACAACGCCCTGGTTCCCCAATCCCTCGAGGAATTCTATAAGGTCCGGGAAAAGCGCTTCTACAAGTCAGACCAGGGTTAGATGAGCGCTACCGTATCCATCAGCGAGGACCGCGCCCGTTTCGACGGCTACCATGTCGCTCCCCCGTACCTGCGCTCCCTCAATCACGACGGAGACTACATTTTTATCAATCTGGAAGCGGCCCGCACCAGCATTGCGCTGATGAAGATCGGCCTGCCGGACGGCCGCTTCGATCTGGCCACCCCCGTGGGTTTCCAGCCCTCCCTCGGCCGCGCCTTTTGGACGCAACACCTGGACACTATCTATGATGCATTAAGCCGGACCGGCGCGGTTACAGGCTTCTTGCAAACCAAGGACGACGTCGCCGATCTGGGCAACGGCCTTGCCATCAACACCGCCCGCTACCGCACCAACTACTGCATCGACCTGACCAGGGGGCCCGACGAGCTCCAGGCCGCCATGGCCCGCGACTGCCGCTCCCGGCTGAAAAGGGCCGTTAGAACCGTTGAATACGACGTCCGTGACGACGGGGATGTCGCCGAGTTCAGCCGATGCTACGCCGAAATCGCAGCGGACAAGGCCTTCCCCCTGAGCTATGTTTTCAGCGAACACGACTTTCGCGCCCTGCAGCAGGTGCCCGGCATCGACTACCTGGAGCTGCGGTCTGCCGGTGCGTACCTGTCCGGCGGGTTTTTCGCCGCCCATAACGGCGAGGTAGACTACCTCTTCGGCGCCAATAGCCGGGCCAAGGAGGATACCATCCGCTTGCTTGTCTGGGAGGCCATCAGGCACTTCAAGGCCAGAGGGGCTCACCGCCTGTGCCTCGGCGGCGGCATTCGGGAAGAGGACTCGCTGGCGCAGTACAAACTGAGATTCGGATCCGGGCCGCGGCGGTGCACAACCGTGCGAATGGTGCTCGACAGGGAAACGGCGGAGGCGTATGCGAATCAGCGACTGACGCCGGCATGGTACCAGGGGTACTTCCCTCCCTATCGACGACCGGCGCGGGAAGCCGTCCATGGATCATAAACCGGTATTCTTTCACCTGGGCCTGCCCAAATGCGCCAGCACGTCCCTCCAGGCCGCCCTCGCCCGGGCGCCCGATATCAACTACGCCGGTTTCTATTACGACAACAACGGCGGCTGTTACTGGAAAAGCGACGCCCTGGCGACACTGTTCGACCGGGAACTTCGCTTTTCCTGCACGCAGGAAGAACGCTCCCGGGCGACGGTCGAGGCGTTCATTGACGCCAGCGCTCACCCGGCGTTCTTTTCCTCCGAGAGCGCCACCCTCAGGTTCCTGCCCTGGGACCTGCCGACAGCGCACAAATTGAAGTTCATCGACGCCGTCTTCCCCGCGCAGACCCGCTTCATATTTGTCTACAAGCACCCCCTGGGGCTCCTGCGGTCCATATATAAAGAGTGGCTGCTGCTGGGATACAGGGAGGGTTTCGGCCACTTCTGCCGGGAACTGTTCACCTTCCGGGAGATCTCCCTGTTTGATGACCTGTGCCTGGGAAGGTTCCTGGAGCGCTTCGACGAGCAGATCGGGCTGGAGCGTCTATCCCTGATCTTCCTGGATAAAGAGGACATGTGGAAAAGGCTGGCGGCTATCACGGGCCTGGACCTCGCCGACCACGGGCAGCGCCTGAACGCTTCCGTCAGCGACACGGAGGCGGCGCTCATCAGAAACATGAATCACGATATAAGGGATATGGATCCTTTTTTCGATTCGATCGAAATCCACCGGGCCTATTTCGATCTAGACGATGACCAAAGGAAATTCTCGACGGCGCGCAAGCGCCGGACCAGAAAGGCGGCCTCGCGGGAACTGTCCGCCTTCCACAGCGTGCCCGCCCACGAACTCCAGGGGCGCGACGAAGCGGTGGCAGACTACCTGGCGAAAGACCTTGAAGCGGCCTCAGCGATCCTCAGGGGTCGCGGCGCGGACACCGCGGCATTGGAAGCGTATACGGGAGAATTGCGTGCAGAGCTCTAAGGCATGGGGCGCGTACTATCGAAACGAGCAGGGTGTAAAACCGCTGGTGCCTGAGTCATTTGTAGCGCGCATTTTCCTCTCCCAGGAGCCGGTGCGGCTCTTGAAGGCTTACAATTTCCGGGGAAGCCGCATCTTGGACCTGGGGTGCGGCAACGGCCGTCATTTGGCCTTTTTCAGTCAGCTTGGCTTTGAGATCGCCGGAACCGAGGTCAGCGGGCAAAAGGTCGATGAGTTGCGAATGCGGTTTACCGGCGCGGTCATCGTCAAATCCACATCGGACAGGCTCGCCTTTGCCGACGAGAGCTTTGACTATGTCTGCTCCGTCAACGCCATTTATTATCTGGAGTCCAGCGAGTCTAGCCTGGAGGCGAACTTGGCGGAGGCCGCCCGTCTCCTGAAGCCCGGGGGGTGTCTTATATGCTCGTATCTGGGCGGGGAACACTTTGTTCTCCGGAACGCACAAAGGGCCGATAACGGCACGGCGGTCATCGGTGGTGACCCGCTGAAATTCAGAAACGGCTCGCGGGTGCGCCCCGTCTGGAACCGCGACGAGTTATATGACATATACCCGCACGCCGATCGTTCGTTGACCATCCACACCATAGGGGAAATCCGCGATGAGTGCGGGGGCTTTACCCGACATCTGTACTATGTTGTCGCCTATAAAGCACCATGACCACTGCTAGGGACCGCTCCCCGCCGACGGTCCCCCATCTCCCCAGCTGGCCCGCACTTTTCACCGGCCCTGGAACGCCCGCCGCCCGGGGACTCATTTGACCACGATCAAGGCCTGGTGCCACCCCACCCCCGTATACTCTTTCACGTTATCTTGGCTTGCCGTCCCGCACCCGGAGGTAATCGCGGATGATTTCCCAAACACTGGTGGACCTGTCCCGGCTGCAGTTTGCCGCTACCGCCATGTTCCACTTCCTGTTCGTGCCCCTGACCCTGGGCCTGTCGTTCATCCTGGCCATCATGGAGTCGGTCTACGTGATGAACGGCAAACAGGTCTACAAGGACATGACCCGGTTCTGGGGCAAGCTGTTCGCCATCAACTTCGCCCTCGGGGTGGCCACGGGCATCACCATGGAGTTCCAGTTCGGCACCAACTGGGCCTACTACGCCCACTACGTGGGGGACATCTTCGGCACGCCCCTGGCCATCGAGGGACTGATGGCGTTCTTCCTGGAGTCCACCTTTATCGGCCTGATGTTCTTCGGCTGGGACCGCCTGACCCGCCTCCAGCACCTGGTGGTGACCTGGCTGGTGGCCATCGGCACCAACCTGTCGGCCCTGTGGATCCTGATCGCCAACGGCTGGATGCAGCACCCGGTGGGCACCGAGTTCAACTACGAGACCATGCGCATGGAGATGACCAGCTTCGCCGAGGTATTCTTCAACCCGGTGGCCCAGGTCAAGTTCGTGCACACGGTCTCGGCCGGTTACGTCATCGCCGCCATCTTCGTGCTGGCCATCAGCTCCTGGTACCTGCTGCGCGGGCGCGATGTGGCCTTCGCCCGGCGCTCGTTCGCCGTCGCCTCGGCGTTCGGCCTGGCGGGCACCCTGTCGGTCATCGCCCTGGGCGACGAGTCCGGCTATACCCTGGGCGATGCGCAGAAGGTCAAACTGGCCGCCATCGAGGCCATGTGGCACACCGAGCCGCCGCCGGCCGCCTTTTCCCTGTTCGGCTTTCCCGACCGCAAGACCGAGACCACCCGGTACGCGGTACACATCCCCTGGCTGATGGGGCTGATGGCCACCCGCTCCGTAGACGAGAAGATCACCGGCATCCATGAGCTGATCGACGAGAACCGCGGTCACATCCGCACCGGACTGCTGGCCTACGCGGCCCTGGAGAAAAAGCGCGCCGGCACCGCCACCGCCGCCGACAAGGCCCGGTTCGACGCCCACAAGGATGACCTCGGCTATGCCTTGCTGCTCAAACGCTACCGCCCCGACATCCTCAACGCCACCGAGGCGCAGATAGACCGGGCCGCCGACGACACCATCCCCCGGGTGGCCCCCCTGTTCTGGACCTTTCGCTTCATGGTGCTCATCGGCGTCTGGCTGCTGCTGGTCTTCGCCCTGGCCTTCTACTACAGCGCCAAGAGCACGGCCTATAAGCGGCGCTGGCTGCAACGCATGGCCCTGTACAGCCTGCCCCTGCCTTGGCTGGCGGCGGAACTGGGATGGTTCGTGGCCGAGTACGGACGCCAGCCCTGGACAGTCTCCGGCATGCTGCCCACCTACCTGTCGGTCTCCAATGTAGGTCTCGGCGATGTGGTCTTCAGTCTGAGCGGCTTCGTGATCTTTTACACCGCGCTGCTGGTGGTGGAGATGTACCTGATGATCAAGTACGCCCGGCGCGGGCCGAGCATCCTCGGCACCGGCCGCTATTTCCACGAGCGGTCCGGTGAGGCGGGCGGGCCCGCGCCGGCCGACGCACCCGGCCATCGAGCCGAATGAAGCACCCCTGATGGCGGACTTCTTTCACTTCCTGATGAGCTACGAGACCCTGCGGGTGATCTGGTGGCTGTTCCTCGGCGTGCTGCTGATCGGGTTCGCCGTGACCGACGGGTATGACCTGGGGGTGGGCGCCCTGTTGCCGTTCGTGGCCCGCAGCGACGACGAGCGGCGCACCGTGATCAACGTGATCGGGCCCACCTGGGAAGGCAATCAGGTGTGGCTCATCCTCGGCGGCGGCGCCATCTTCGCCGCCTACCCGCCGGTGTACGCCACCGCCTTCTCCGGGTTTTTCATTGCGCTGATCCTGACCCTGTTCGCCCTGATCCTGCGCCCGGTGGGCTTCGATTATCGCAGCAAGGTGGAACATCCCACCTGGCGCGCGTTCTGGGACTGGGCGCTGTTCGTCGGGGGCGCGGTGCCGGCGCTGGTGTTCGGCGTGGCCTTCGGCAACCTGCTGCTGGGCGTACCGTTCACCTTCGACCAGGACCTGCGCATGACCTACGGCGGCACGTTCCTGGGCCTGCTCAATCCCTTCGGCCTGCTGGCCGGGGTGGTGTCCCTGAGCATGCTGGTGATGCACGGGGGCATGCTCCTGCAGCTGCGCACGACCGGCGACATCCGGGCGCGCGCCGGACACTTCGCCCGCCTCGCCGCCCTGGTGCTGATGGGGGGGTTCGCCGTCGCCGGCCTGGCCGTGGCCTTTGCCGTGCATGGCTATCAGGTGGTCCCCGGCACCCTGGACCCGGCCGGTCCGTCCAATCCGCTGCACAAGCAGGTGACCGTCGCCGCCGGCGCCTGGCTGGCCAACTACGGGCGCTTCCCCTGGATGCTGGCGGCGCCGGCCGTCGTGTTCGGCGGCGCCGCCCTGACGTGGCGGCTGTCCGCGGCGAACCGCCCCGGCTGGGGCTTTATCACCAGCGCCCTGGTGGTGGCCGGGGTGATTCTGACCGCCGGCTTTTCCATGTTCCCGTTCCTGATCCCCTCGAGCAGCCACCCCGACGCCAGCCTGACCATGTGGGATGCCACCTCGAGCCTGCTGACCCTGCAGTGGATGTTCTGGGTGACGCTGATCCTGCTGCCCGTGGTGATCGCCTACACGGGCTGGGTGTTCAGCAAGCTGCGCGGCACGATCAGCGCCGAGCAGATCCGCAAGGACTCGGGCAGTTATTATTGAGGAGACGTGATATGTGGTACTTCGCCTGGATTCTCGGTGTGCTGCTGGCCTGCGCCTTCGGCATCATCAATGCCCTGTGGATGGAGATGAAGGGGTTTGAAAACGAGGAATGAGGCGCGGCGTGACCGATTCGTGATGTTTCAGTGGCGGTGCCGTGATGCCGGCCGTCAATACTTGTCCCCGTTCCTTCATTTCGGGGTGGAAGCGGTCGCACGGCGGGCTGACGCCACGCTCTCTTCGATTGTAACCAGCCGATCGGCCGAACCCCTTAGAGCAGGCGGGGGACACCCCGGCTACTTTCGGTAGGCAATGCGCCCGCCCTGTATGGCGTACGCCTCCCTGACCAGTTCCTCCCGCCCCCTGAACATGTCCCTCTCGGGCAGCCTGCACAGGGCCAGCAGGCGGGACTCCAATTGCTCATGGGTCTCCAGCCCGCCGGCGGCATGGATATGACTCACCGGCGCCCCCGCCTCGGCCAGCCGGCGCGCCACCAGCAGGGTGCGGTGACACGCCAGGGGCTCCTTTTCCGCGCACATCAGGGCAATCCGGTAGCGCGCCGCGCCGTCCAGGACCCGCCGGATGCCCTCATCGAATTCGGGCGCCTGCGCCAAAAGGTCGAACTGCACCCGGCCCTCCCGGTAACAATCCGGGTTGTCGCTGCGCGCCCCCAGCGCCTTGCCGAGAAAGACGTATTCAATGCCGGCCTCGGGCAGCCAGTGCTTCAAAGACCTGTAGGCGAAGTGGGGCGCGAAGCGGCTGGAGGGATGGGATCTGACATCGACGACGGCCGAGATCCCGTGCCGGCCGAGCAGGTCGAGGAATGCGTCGGGATCATGGCTGGAGTGGCCGATGGTGTATATTGGCTGCATTGCCCCTGCTCTGGTAGTGGCCCGGCGACACAAGGGCACCGTTGCCCGTCGCGGGCCTCGCCTCTAAGGCGAGCCTAACACACAAGACCGCAAAATGCCGCGCCCGCCAATAGTCCTTTGCCTCAGCCTCAAAAAGGGTTTAAAACATAAAAAGGGGTCGGTACCCTTTTACATTGAGCTTCCCAACAAAAGGGTACCGACCCCTTTGTTCCAATCAAGAGGAATTGAGAATGCAGATCCGGATCGGGTACGAGTTAATCTATGAGTGTCCCCAGCCGACCCCCATGATCCTGGCGCTGAACGTCCATTTCACCCGGGTTTCCGATTTGGTGATTGCTGATCATATGATCACCGATCCGCCGGCCCCCATCACCGGCTACCGCGACGGCTTCGGCAACTGGTGCACCCGTATCGTCGCCCCGCCGGGGGACATTCGCATCACCACCGACGCGCTCATCAACGACAGCGGACTGCCCGACCCCGTGGAGCCCGCCGCTTCGCAATACGCCGTGGAGGACCTGCCGGCGGAGACGCTCGTGTTTCTGCTCGGCAGCCGTTACTGTGAGACCGACCGCCTGTCCGAAACCGCCTGGGCGCTGTTCGGGCAGACGCCCCCCGGATGGCCGCGTGTCCAGGCGATCTGCGATTTCGTCCACGGGCATCTCACCTTCGGCTACCAGCATGCCCGGGCGACCCGGACCGCCCTCGAGGCCTATAATGAACGCATGGGCGTGTGCCGCGACTACACCCACCTGGCGGTCACCCTCTGTCGCTGCATGAACATCCCCGCCCGCTACTGCACCGGGTATCTGGGCGACATCGGGGTC
This sequence comes from uncultured Gammaproteobacteria bacterium, assembly GCA_963844825.1. Lineage (GTDB taxonomy): Bacteria > Pseudomonadota > Gammaproteobacteria > CAWJPQ01 > CAWJPQ01 > CAWJPQ01. Next base: position 343,079 of record CAWJPQ010000014.1, on the reverse strand, counting down.
CCCGCCGACCCGGAGCCCATGGACTTCTCCGCCTGGTTCGAGGCGTACCTTGGCGGGCGCTGGCATACCTTCGACCCGCGCAACAACACCCCACGGACCGGGCGGGTATTGATCGCCCAGGGTCGTGACGCGGCGGATGTGCCGCTCAGCAACGCGTTCGGGCTGAACGTGCTCAAGGGCTTCACGGTATGGACGGATGAAGTGGACGGGCAGGTCGGGCACTGATACACCCATGCGCAGGCGTTGAACCAGTCGGACCGGGCCGCAATGATGCCTTCGGATAACGGACAGACGGCATTGCCGCTGCTGGCGCCCGATGAGCCGCCCCCGTTTGAGATCGTCAACCCCGGCGGGGGCGGCAGCGCCGTGCTGGTCTGCGACCACGCCTGCAACCGGGTCCCCCGCCGGCTCGGCACCCTGGGCCTCGACCCGGAGCAGCTGGCCGATCATATCGGCTGGGACCCAGGGGCGGCCGACGTGGCCCGCCGGCTCTCGACCCTCCTCGATGCGCCCCTGGTATTGAGCGGCTACTCGCGCCTGGTCATCGACTGCAACCGGCCCCTTGCCAGCGCCCAGTCCATTGCCGAACAAAGCGCCGGCACACCGGTCCCGGGCAACCGCGGTCTGTCGCCCGGGGAACGGCAATGCCGCGTCGAGGCCCTGTTCCGGCCTTACCACGACGCCATCGACCGGCTGCTGGAGGGGCGGGACGGGCGACCCACCGTGCTGCTCAGCATCCACAGCTTCACCCCGACCCTGAACGGGGAGGCCCGGCCCTGGCATGTGGGCATCTCCGCCCGGCGCGACCGGCGGCTCGCCGCCCTGATGCTCCGGGCCCTGGCTCAGGGGGGGAGCCTCACCCTCGGGGACAATGAGCCTTACCCCATCGACGACGAGACCGACTACACGATCCCCGTGCACGGGGAGGGCCGCGGCCTGCCCAGTATCATGATCGAGAACCGCCAGGACGGGATTCACACCGCGGCGGGCGCCGCTACCCGGGCCGCCCGACTGGCCGAGGCCTATCGGCTAATCGATAGAAAATAGGGGACAGACCACGGTTTTGCGCGGTTTTGCGTTTCAAAACCGCGCAAAACCGTGGTCTGTCCCCTATTTTCTTCCGCCGTGTTCCATGGCATGCATCATCGCCGGGCCGCCGGTACGGCGGTAGCGGGCGTACAGCCAGCCGGCGAGGGCCAGGGCGATCACGTTGAGCACGGTGGTGTAATTAAGCGAGAAGGCGGCGCGGCCGACGTCCGCGTTCCGTTCGACCGGGACCCAATCGAACGCGCCGAACAGGGCCTCGACGGCCAGCGCCGCCAGCACCATCGCCAGGTAGAAGGTGACAAAGAGAAAGAGGCTCATCCCGAGACCGTAATACTTCCGGTAGATGTTCATGATCGGCAGGATGATCAGATCACCGAAAATGAACGCGACAACGCCGCCGAAACTAATGCCGGCATTCCACAAGACCGCGGCCAAGGGCACATTGCCTATGGAGCAGGTAAACGAGGCGATGGCGATCAACGGGCCGACCACGGGCCCCCAGAGCTTGGCGATCAGGGGATGGTCGGTGAAAAACGCGGCGTGCCAGAAGCTTTCGGGCACCAGCGCACCCAGGGTACCGGAGATGAGCAGACCGACGGCGATATCTTTCCACAGCATCGACCAGTTCATGACGAAGTAGTGGCTGATCGCCGTCCAGCCCTCGGCGGAGGTCAGACGCCGGCGCCAGCTGCCCTGTTTCGCCATGGTCGCCATGCCGGCGTGCCCTTCCATCCGCCCCGCGAGGCCCTTGTCGGCCTGACGCCGTGCCGCCTCCACCCGTTCCGGCCGCAGCGCGAGTCGGAAGAACAGGACCAATAGGGCGATCATCAGCGGCCCGCCGATGAATTCCGCGGCCCCGAAGCTCCAGCCCATCAGCGCCACCAGCAGCACGCCCAACTCGATTACCAGGTTGGTCGAAGCGAATTGGAACGCCATCGCCGCGGTAAAGTCGCCGCCCTTGCGAAAGATCGATCGTGCGATGGCCACCGCCGCATACGAGCACGATGACGACGCGGCACCGAGCAATGAGGCGCGGGTAATGGAAGGAAGCGAGGCATCGGGCAGCAGCTTCTGCAGCTCTGCCTTGGAGACCAGCACATCCACCAGCGCCGATAACGTAAACCCCAGGATCAGGCCCCAGAGGATCTCCCAGCCCATGGTAGCGGCCAGATGTACAGACTCGCCAATCGCATACAGAACTGTCGTCATACCGCTACCCGTGATTGAAAAAGGGGATCAGTACCCTTTACCGCGAACACCGGGCGACTCTTTCCCCTTCGCGCGCTCATCGGCAGGGTTTTCCCGATGACTCCCCCGGCCGCCGGATTGGCCGAGCTGCGCCAGGATCGTGTCGAGCTTCTCGTCCAGACGGCTGACGGCCACACTGTTCTTATAGGCCATGACAATGATCTTCACCGAGACCAGGAACACGCCCCCCTCCAGGAACAGGTCGTGGGTCAGGCCTTTGGTGAAAAGGGCCGCCAGGAACAGCACCAGGGTAATGAGCGCAATCACCAGCGATCCACGGTCCATGTGTTTAGTCATTGTCGTGCTCCCCCTGCTCCCCCGCCAAGCCCGCTGCCGGGGCAGCGGACATACCCATCGTTATGCCGGTTTGGCGCGCCGCCTTGTGGGCTTCCACCGACCCGCCGCAAACAGGGCCGGCGCCAGCTGTTTGCGCAACACCTCCAGCACCACCATAGCCGCGCCCGGGATCAGCGTCCAGAGCCAGTCCACGACCGTCAGCGGCTGGGTATGGAAAACCCTGTTGGCCGCCGGCAGATAGACCACCAGCACCTGAAGGCCCAGGCCCAACAGCATGCACAGGACCAGCCAGTGATTGCGCATGAGTCCCAGCGCCAGCACCCCCTTTTCGGGCGAGCGGGCCTGGAACGCGAAAAGCCACTCGAACGCCACGATGCCGGTAAACGCCACCGTCTGCCGGACGCCGTGCAGGGTCGCCGCGTCCGCAGCCGGGGGCAGGGGGGCGTGGTGGAAGACCCAGGTTACCGCGACGCTCATGAACAGCCCCGTGAGGACGATGCGCAGGATCATCCCGGGATACAGCAGACCGACGGCCGGGTGTCGAGGGGGTTGGCTCAACTCGTGACCGCTGCCGGGCTCCAAGCCCAGGGGGATGGCGGCGAGCGACCCCGTCACCAGGTTGATCCACAGGATTTGTATCGGTTCCAGGGGCGATTCCCCGTAAAACGCCACGCTGAGAAACAGGGTCAGCAACTCGGCGACGCAGGTCATCAGCAGGAAGAACGTCACGTTGCGCAGCCGGTTAAAGATTACCCGCCCTTCCTCGACGGCGGCGACGATGGAGGCGAAGTTGTCGTCGGCGAGCACCATGTCGGCAGCTTCCTTGGCCACGTCGGTGCCGGTGATGCCCATGGCGATGCCGATGCCGGCCGCTTCCAGGGCGGGGGCGTCATTGACCCCGTCGCCGGTCATGGCCACGATGTGGCCGTCGCGCTTGAAGGCGTTGACGATACGCAGCTTGTGCAGGGGCTCGATGCGGGCATAGACATTCTCGCTGCGGCTGGCGGCCAGCAATTGGTCGTCATCCATGACCTCGATCTCTCGGCCGACAAGGGCCGCCTCGCCGGGTTTGCAGATGCCAAGCTGCGCCGCGATGGCGGCGGCCGTAAGGGGGTTGTCGCCGGTGATCATGGCCACCCGTATGCCGGCCCGCTGGCAGTCGCGGATCGCGCGGCGGGCCTCCTCGCGGGGCGGGTCGATCATACCGACCAGCCCGACCAGCACGAGGCGGCCCGTCAGCCTATCCGGGTCAAGCCGTCCCAATTCCACAGGGTAGGGCGCAGTGGCGATAGCCAGCACGCGCAGGGCCTGTTGCGCCATGGCGTGGTTGGCGTCCAGCACCGCCTGCCGGGCGGCCTCGTCGAGGGGTGCCTCACCCCCGGGCGTGTGAACGGCACTGCACAGGGTCAGCAGCTTCTCCACCGAGCCCTTCACGAAGACCATCCGCTGACCCTCTTCGCCGTGCAGCGTGGCCATGAATTGCTTCTCGCTCTCGAACGGTATCTCGCCGAGGCGCGGCTGCCTCTCCTCCAGCGCGGACTTGAGAAGGCCGGCCTTGGCGCCCGCCGCGAGCAACGCCCCTTCGGTGGGATCACCCAGGATCTCCCAGCCGGCGTCGGCGCGATTCAGGATCGCATCGTTGCACAATACGCCGACCCGAAGCAGGCGCAGCAGCCCGCCGTCTTCGCGGAAGTCGATGGCGCGGTCTTCGTGGCGGAACTCCCCTTCTGGCTCGTAGCCGCTGCCGGTCACGGTCAGGTACCGACCGCCGACCCAGGCGCCGCGCACGGTCATCTGATTGACGGTAAGCGTGCCGGTCTTGTCGGAACAGATGATGGTGGCAGTCCCCAGGGTCTCCACGGCCGTGAGCTTGCGGATCAGTACGTTTCGCCTGGCCATGCGGCTGACGCAAATTGCCAGCACGACGGTCACGGCGGCGGGAAGCCCCTCGGGGATTCCCGACACGGCAGCGGCAACGGCGAGCAGCAGTACGTTGACCCAGCCCATCCCCTGAAGCAGCGCCGCGGCGGCCAGCATGATACAGGCGCCCAGCACCACCCATATGAGGGCGCGGCCGAGCTTGTCGATGCTCTGCTGCAGCGGCGTCCTGTCCTTTTTTGCGCTGCTGATGGCCTCGGCGATGCGTCCGATCTCAGTGCCCATACCGGTGGCCGTGACGACCGCCAGGCCCCGGCCATGGCTGACAGTGGTCCCCATAAACAGCATGTTCCTGCGGTCGTGCAGCGGCGCGTCGGCCGCTGCGGCGTGAAGATCCTTTTCCACCGGCATGGACTCGCCCGTGAAGGCGGATTCGTTGACCCGCAGGCTGGCGATCTCCAGCAGCCGGGCGTCGGCGGCTACCCGGTCGCCCGCCTCGAGAACCAGCAGGTCGCCGGGCACCAGCTCGGCGGCGTCCAGCAACCGGGTTTCGCCGTCGCGGCGTACCTTGGCCTTGGGCGCGCTGAGCTGGAGCAATGCCGCCATGGCCCGCTGCGCCTTCATCTCCTGGACGAACCCGATGAGGGCCATCATCAACAGCACGGCCGCGATGACGGCCGCATCGAGAGGACCTTTGAAGTATGCCTTGATGACAGCGGCCCCGATCAGCATGTACACCAGCGGGTTGGCGAACTGATGGGCGAACAGCTTATACCAGGGCGCCTGGCTCCGGGTCTTGAGCACGTTCGGCCCGTGCTCGGTAAGGCGGGCGCGGGCGGTCGCCGCCGTCAGACCATGGGTGCGCCCGCCAACGGCGTCGAGCACTTCATCGGGCGTGCTGGCCCACGGTTCTCGTACTGGCCCCATTGAAATTTCATCCCGTTGAATCGTCCTGACAACGTGAGGGTATTCTGCGCGCAAAAAGGGAAGGGAACCCTGATATGGGTCAAGTCAAGGGCGCCTTCCCCTTACCGACAAGATGACACGCCCCCGCCGCCGGCACGATTCAGCCCTCCAGGCACGGCACACAGCGGGTGATCGTAGGGTCGGCGGCCAGGCGCCGGGCGTCGATTTCCGCTACCGCACACAAAGCAATGGCCGAAGTCCCCCGTTTCGATGCGGCGCAGGGCGCCTTCGATCTTGACCAGGTGATGCTGGCGCCGGCGGGCCGTTTCCCGGGCCATTTGCTGGCCCTGAATGGCGTCGATGCGCGAGACCCGGCCGACGCTGGCCTGATCAAGCTCAACGGGCTTCGTCGCCTCCTTGGAGCCTTCCTGGAGCTGCTCGATTTCCCGCTTCAGTTCAAGCAGGCGCTCGCGGTATGTCTCGATTTCGTTGTTTTCCATGCCTCTTAATCAACCACCGCTGATGTCCGATACCGGCGCGGATCCACCCGTTGGGCCATCCGCCCCCGTGCGCCCCAGGGGCCTGCCGTCAATATAGGGGTACCGCATGGAATGGGTCAATTTTGGCAGCCGGCCGAAGCGTGCCTCACGGACGGCGAATGCTTGAATATTGTTGAAAACATTTCAGTTAATTATGTGATAAGCGGGGCCCGCGGTCCGTCACGGATAGTCCTGCCGGGTCGGACGCACGACGATATCGCTCACGTGAACATGGGCCGGCTGGGTCACCAGGTAATGTATGGCGCTCGCCACGTCTTCTCCCACGAGCAAGGGGCCGAACTTGTCATTGAACGTGTCCACCAGTTCATCGCTGTAACCCGCCACTGCCTGGAAGCCGCTGTCCACGATCCCGGGCTCGACCAGCGATACGCGCACTCCTTTCGGCCCCACCTCGCGGCGCAGCCCTTCGGCCAGGGCATGCACGGCAAACTTGGAGGCGCCGTACACGGCGCTGAACGGCGATATATTCCGCCCGACCACCGAGCCGATGATGACGATATCGGCCGCCGCCTTTGGATACCGGGTCTCCTGCGCACTCACCATGCGCCGCGCGGCCATTTGCAGCAGCGCGAGGGTGCCGCTCACATTGATCTTCAGGACGTCCTCGAACTGGGCCGGATCGGCCTGGGTCACCGGGCCGCCCAGGCCCCGCCCCGCATTGGCCACCACGATGTCCGCCTCACGGCCGAAACGCTCGGTCGCCGCGGCAAACAGCCCCTCCAGTACGGCCTTGTCAGCGGCATTGCCGGCAACGCCGCAGAAGGCGGCGCCGATCTCCTGTTCGAGCGCCGCCAGTCTTTCGGCGTTTCGCCCATTGCCGACCACCGCGAAGCCGGCGGCGACGAGCCGTCTCATGGTGGCCTCGCCGATGCCGGAGGTGGCGCCGGTCACGATCCCGATACGCGCATAGTTGTCAGACATGGGTATTCCTCCTTAGGGCCTGTTAACTGTCTTTAATAGGCCCGCAATCATTTTCAGCATATCCGGCAGTCCGCCGCTTCAGGCGGGGCTCTTCCTGCTGAGAAATCCGGCCGTATCCGGCATAATCCTGCTCCATAGCGGGATTAATGTGGTAGTCGTTAGAAAAGGCCTTCAGGGTCAACCGTGAAATTCTCCATGACTTGGATACCCCCGGCAACTCATCATGTTGCGCAAGCTCCGGGCTGGAGGGCGACCGTCCGGGACGCGGGAATCCAGGCGCTCCTGGGACAGCCGCCTACCGCATTATTAATCGAGCGGGTCACATGAGTCCTATTGGAGGCTGTTCAGTGGGCACGGTGTGGTGAGCGGCCATATCATTCAGATGTGTGCGACGCGTACCGGGTGTGATTGAAGGTATATTCGCCAAGGGTCCGTTCGCTGCCGTTGTCGACGGCCAGCAGGCGCACGCGCACGGCGGATGAAGGCAGGGCGCGCAGGGCGTCGATGCGGGAGGAGAACACCACGGCGCCGCTCCCGGGGATGAACGGGATATCCTCCTGACGCATTTCATGCTGACCGGCCATGTAGACCATATCGACGCGCTTCACCTCTTTGAGGGGCACCTCCAGGCGCGCCACCACGACATCATCCTCTGGGGCGACGGTGCAGTTTACCGAACCGTTGAGCGGCAGCCGGTACTCGCGCACGTGCAGGCCGTCCTCGGTCAACCGGCGCACGAACTGATCATTGACGATCACCGTCACCCCGCTCTCCCGTGTCACGGCACGCACCTCCCGCGCCAACGACGTCAGCTGCTCCAAACGCCCGCTGCATGTGGCGCAACCGAGATAATGCTCCTCGGTGTGTGCCTCGCTGGCGGGGTCTAGCTCTCCGAGCCAGTACTCGAGCAGAGTGTGCCACTCCAGCGGCGAGGGGCATAACGGGGCGTTCATCTGGATTCCCCGGTTATGCATCCGCGCAGGCGCGCGAGGCCGCGGTGACGGATCACGCGCACGTTGGGCGGGCTTAGGTCCAGTTCACGCGCCAGGGCATCGGCGGGCATATCGTCATAGAAGGTCAGCATCAAAACGGTGCGCTCCCGTTCCGGCAATCGCTCCAGGCAATGCGTCAAGCGGTCGCGGTCCAGGCTCGGCGGTGGCGCCGCTTCGGGCACCAGCGCCTCGCCGTAGGTCTCGAGCAGGCGCTCGCGGCGAGCATGGCCGCGGCGCAGGTCCAGCACCACCATGCGGCATATGCCGAACACGAATGATGCCAGCCGCTCCGGCTCCCGCAGCGCCCCGGCACGCAGGCGCTCGATCATCAGGAGCATGACCTGCTGCATGAGGTCTGCGGCGGCCGCGTCGTCGCGCAGGTGCCGCAACCCGTACAGGCGCACCCGCGGGGCCAGCCGCCGGCACAGCTCGGCCTCCGCCTCACGGTCGAAACCAGGCGCCGCCCGCCCCACGCGCCGCGCCAGTGCCGCGTCATCCGGCAGGGTTTCAGGGTCTGGAAGGGACATCTTTGCAGCATATTACGATCCCCCTGTCTTTGGAAGTGTAACGATCAGCGGTTTCGTTACACCTCCCTGCATATCAACCACAATTCAGGAGATCACCGTGATAACCAACCAACAGTCCGGCACCAATGTCCATGAGATCGCAGACGGCATCTACCGGATCAACACCCCCATCCAGCTGCCGGTCGGGGCCTTCAGCTTCAACCAGTACCTGATCCTCGACGACAACCCCATGCTCTTTCATTCAGGGCCGCGGCGCCTGTTCCCCCTGGTACAGGAGGCGGTCGCCGCAATACTGGCGCCCGAATCGGCTGCGCTACATCGGGCTTTCCCATTTCGAGGCCGACGAATGCGGCGCGCTCAACGAGTTTCTGGCTGTCGCGCCCGACGCCGTACCGGTCTGCGGGCAGGTAGCGGCGCTGGTGTCGGTCAACGATGTCGCCGACCGGCCGGCCCGCGCCCTGGGTGACGGGGAGACGCTGGACCTCGGGCGGCATGCGCTGCGCTGGTTCGACACCCCGCATCTGCCCCATGCCTGGGAGTGCGGGTTCATGTTCGATGACACCACCCGGACCTTGCTGTGCGGTGACCTGTTCACCCAGGGCGGCGCGGGAAAGAGCGCGCTCGTCGAGACGGATATCCTGGGGCCCAGCGAGGCATTCCGCGGCGCCATGGACTACTACGCCCACGCCCCGAACACCGGCGCAATGCTGGAGCGCCTGGCCGGCGAATCGCCCGCCACCCTTGCATGCATGCACGGCAGTGCCTGGCGGGGTGACGGCGCCGCCCTGCTGCGCGAATTATCCGAATCTATTGAACGGGGACGGTCCCGGGGGGCATAAAAACGTGACGCACTTTCAGCGGACCAGCACGGCGGGTTGAGCGACCTGCCATTTCCCGGCCCTTAATAGAGAGGAGACTCAATCCTTGGATCAGTCCATATCAGAACGAATCAGACTCTTCGCGTTCGGTACCGGGTGGGGCGTGCCTTTCGCCACCGCCGCACCGTTCCCCCTCAAGCTCGCCACCTGGATGCGCATGGCTGGGATTCCCTTCGACTTCGTGACCGCCAATGACCCAAGCAAGGGTCCTAAGGGCAAGTCCCCCTGGATCGAATATGACACCGTGCGGATGGGCGACTCGACGCTCATCATTGAGCACCTGAAGGAACGGTTCAGTATCGACCTCGACGGGCATCTCGAGGGGCGCCGCCGGGCCCTTGCCGTGTCCGTTCAGCGCATGCTCGAAGAACACTTCCACCAGTGCTTCGAGCATCAGCTATTCTTCGGGCGAGGTGGGGAAAGGCGGCTTCACGAGCTCGCCGGGAGCTTCCCGACGCCCATGCGCTGGCTCGTGCCCACAGTGCTAAAGCGGGGGTTCTCCAAGCAGCTGTACGCCCGGGGCATGGGCCGTCATTCGCAGGAGGTCATCATCGAGCAGGGCAAAGCCGATCTCGACGCCCTCGCCGAGCTGCTCGGCGGCCAACCGTACTTCCTGGGGGATCGACCCTCGTCGATCGATGCGTGCGTCTTCGGTTTCCTCGGGGTGTCGCTCTACGTCGCCGGCGACAACCCGCTCTATCGATACGGGGCCGGGCTGGAGAATCTAATGCACTACTGCGAGCGGATGCGGGCACGCTACTTTCCCGAGACACTGCCCACACCAGCGCCGATGATATGGCAGAGGGGTCAGTACCCTTTTTAAGGCTGCTGACGCTCTATTTTTAATGGAAAAGGGGAGCAACCCTTTTTTTAGTCTTTTGGAGCTTGCGCCTGTTGCTGCAAGGTGTTCCGCAGGCGCTCTCTGGCCTCCTCGGAAAGCTGTGCGCCGGCTTCGATCTGCGTGACACCGGCGATCCGGCGCAGGCGTTCGATCTGCCTCGCGAAGCGGCGGCAATGTCGACACAGTGCGAGATGAATGCCCAACGCGATCCGCTTGGTCAGGGGCAGAGCTGCATCCATCCGGCTCGATGCCAGCCGGGATGCTTCATGACAATTCAGCATTTCAGGGCTCTCCGTTTACTCCGAAGCCGTGTTGTTCCATACAGCGGCGCAACGCCAGCCGCGCACGGTAGAGTATTACACGATAGTTGGTCGGGGAAATACCGAGTTTGTTACAGATTTCCTGCTGCGGAATGCCGTCAATCTCGGTAAAGCTAAACACACTGGCGGCGGGATTGGGCAATGCACCGATGCAGCGGCTCAGCGCCCTGCCCATTTCCTGCTGCTCCATGGCGGCCTCCGGCGTCGGCCATTCACCCGGGTTGAGGCGCCAGTGGCCGTTGGCATCGAACTGGGCCTGCTCGAGTGTCTCCTGCAGGTCACCGGCGGTAAATGCCTGAGCCTGTTTACGGAACAGGTCGATGACCTTGTGCTTCAGAATGCCCGTCAGCCAGGTACGCACGGCAGATTCGCCCCGAAAGTCCCGGTCCCGCGATTGTTGTGCCGCCAGCGCCGCCAGGAGGGTTTCCTGGACCGCCTCCTCGGCCAGCGCGGAATCGCGCAAACGCGCCATGGCATAGGCGTACAGGGCATCGGCATGGGCCATGAGATCCAGTCCCTCGCCGCCACCGGTCCGATCGCCTTCTGTGTCCTGCACGGTTTGTCCCCTGATCCCTCGATAACCAAATGTAACAATTTTGCTTCTGATCCGACATACCCGTGCAAATACATTGTCGTTGTAACCTGAGAGGAGTTTTCATGAACATGAACAAGTATGTCGCCGGCCTGCTTGCCGGTTTTATCGCCACGGTGGTACTGTCGATGATGATGATCGCCAAGGCCCTCATGGGCCTGATGCCGGACCTCAACGTGATTGCCATGCTCAGTCACATGGCCCACGCGAAAATGTCCATGCCGGCCAGCCCGGTCACCGGCTGGTTACTGCACTTCATGATCGGAACGGTGGCCTGGGGCCTGGCCTTTGCCGCCCTGTTCGACCGAATTCCAGGGGCCTCATGCCTGGCAGAAAGGCATCCTGTTCGGTATTGGTGCCTGGGTGCTGATGATGGTCGGGCCCATGCCCATGGCGGGCGCCGGTTGTTTGGCCTGAATCTTGGCATTGCCGCACCCGTCATGACCCTGATGCTGCATATTCTGTTCGGGGCCGTGCTGGGCGCCAGCTACAGCTACTTGCGTCTGCAACGCAAGGCCCATGGGCTACAGTCGGCCTGAGGCCGGCGCGGAAAAAGGGGTCGGTACCCTGAAACTGGTAAGGGTACTGACCCCTTTATTTCGGGACCTGGATTTTGGATTGACCGAGATCAAGGTGTGCAGACACGGGACAGGAGTAGGCTACACCTCTTAAAGGCGGTCTTTGCGCCCTTTGCGTCCCCACAGCATCAGGGGCAGGGAATTGCCTTGCCGGTGCACGGGCATGCCCTGAAGGGGAGCGCGTCGAGCCGGTCGTTCACAGAGGTGCGTGGCATGAAGCAACTCCTGGTTTACATCCTCGCCGGTGCGCTGGCCCTGTTCACGGCCGGCGCGGCGCTGCGGGCCGATGCCCAAGAGGCGCCCGCCTCGCCCCAGGGCGAGACCCTCTATTCGGCGGCACAGCTGGATCAGCTGCTGGCGCCCATCGCCCTTTATCCCGACGCGCTGCTCAGTCAGGTGCTCATGGCCGCGACCTATCCCCTGGAGGTCGTCGAGGCGGCCCGCTGGGTACGCGACCCCCACAACGCGTCTCTCAAGGGTGACGCCCTGACCGCCGCGCTGGGCGAAAAGGACTGGGCCCCCAGCGTCAAATCCCTGGTGCCCTTTCCCCAGGTACTGGAGATGATGGACACCCATCTGGACTGGATGCAGAAGCTCGGAAACGCATTCCTCGCCCAAGAGGCCGACGTCATGAACGCGGTGCAGCGCCTGCGCAGCCGCGCCGTGGCCGCCGGCAGCCTGAGGACCACCGACGAGCAGGTGGTCAAGCACCAGGGGCAGACCATCGTGATCGAGCCCGCCAGCCCCGAGGTCATCTACGTACCGGTCTATGACCCCCTGGCCATCTTCGGGGTTTGGCCGTACCCCCTCTATCCGCCGTACTACTTTCCGCCGCCGCCGGGTTATATCGTCGAGCCGACGCTGATCACCGGCCTCTACTTTTCCGCCGGCTTCGTGACCGTCAACTGGCTGTGGGGCTGGGGCTACGTCGACTGGCCCCGTCACCGCATCCACATCGATCGCCCATCGGTTCAACGTCATTAACGCCCGCCGCCCGCCGGTCACCCGCAACATCTGGGTGCACGATCATTACCATCGCCGCGGCGTGCCCTATCCGAGCCCGGCCCTGCGCTCGCGCTTCGCGCCGGTGCACCCCGGCGCGCCCGCCGCGGCCGCGACTTCCGCGGGTTCGAGCCACGCCCCCGCATCGCTCCTCCGATTACCCGGCCCCGGACGGCCCCGACACCCCGACGGCAGCCGCGACCCGCCGTGCGCCAACCGCCGCCGGCGTTCCGTGACTTTTCCCGCGGTGGCGACGTACGCCGGGATGCCGAGCGCGGCCGGACCAGCCGGCGGGACATGTCACCGCAAAGACCCGCGCCGTCGCGCCAGAGCGCCCCATCCCGGCCGCGCCCGTCAGGGGGCGCGGCGCCCTCCGAGCGGGCGGCGCGGCGGCAGCGACCGGCGTCAACGGGACGGCCGCTAGAACCCTGATGAAACACTGCACGAGGACCATCATGGCCGCATCCCACCGCAATGGCTTTCGCAGCCGGCTGCGCATCGCCGCCCTGGCCGGGATCGTCGCCTTCACCCCCGCGTTTGGCGCCGATACCGCACAGCAGACCTTCGCATCGCCCCAGCAGGCGGTGGAGGCCCTCGCGGCGGGCGTGCGCGCGGACGCGCCCGACCGGCTGCTGCACATCTTCGGAGAGCAGGGCGACAAGCTGGTGCGCTCCGGGCGATCGGATCGCCGACAAGGAGGCGCGGGAGAAGTTCGACAGCGCGTACGCCAAGGCGCACAAGATCGTGATGGAGTCCAACGACAAGGCGGTGCTGGTCATCGGCAAGCGCGCCTGGCCGTTTCCCATCCCCATCGTAAAAGAGGGCGGCGAGTGGCGCTTCGATACGGCGGCCGGGGAGGAGGAGATCCTCGATCGGCGCATCGGCCGCAACGAACTCGGTGCCATCCAGGTATGCCAGGCCTACGTGGATGCCCAGCGCGAATACGCCTCGCGGGACCGCAACGGCGACGGACTGCTGGAATACGCGTCGCGCTTTCGCAGCAGCCCGGGCAGGCACGACGGCCTGTATTGGCCCGTGGCGGAGAACGAGCCGGACGAGTCCCCTGGGCCCGCTGATGGCGAGCGCGCAGGCGGAAGGGTACGGCGCCAAGCGCGTTGCCGGCCACCGGCGCGAGCCCTACCACGGCTACTACTACAGGATCCTGATGCGCCAGGGCAAGCACGCCCCCGGCGGGGCCTACGACTACGTGGTCAAGGGGCACATGATCGGCGGCTTTGCCCTGGTGGCCTTTCCGGCCAAGTACGGCGCCTCGGGGGTCATGACCTTCATCGTCAACCAGGACGGCGTGGTCTACCAGAAGGACCTCGGCCCCGACACCGCGTCCCTCGCGCGGCGCATGATTGAATTTAACCCTGATAAGAGCTGGGGAAACACCATAGAGGGGAAAAGCCTAAAATAGTTCGTTCCTTCGTTCTACGCTCGCGCGCCTCTTTGAGCAGCGCGTTGCCGGCTATTTCATATGACCCGCGACAATTTCGCCCACCTGGCGGTCCACGGGTCCGTCCAGGTAGGGACGCACGTGCTCCGCAAACCATGGCGCGGCCAGATGCTTGGAGATATCGTCGAGGGCCTCCCGGCTGTCGAACAGCACCAGGAAGATCGCCTTGGCATCGTTCACGCGCGCCAGAGAGACGCCGCGAAAGTCCGAACGCTCACTGGCCATGTGAGCCTGGAACTGATCCACCTTTTCCTCCAAAGCAGACCAATTAACACTCTCCTGCAGGGTGAAGTGGTTTACGACGATGTGCATGGAGCATCCCTCCCTATTCCGGCACCTTTTCGATATCCGCCACCGTCATACCTTTAAGCATATGCCGGCCCTCGGCATTGGCGCTGAGCAGGATCCTGGTGATAAAGAGCGCCAATGGCTTGAGGTAGACCAGTCCGAGAACAAACAAGACCGTGGTAAGGATCTCGACCCAGAGCATGACGGTGTGACCGCCGTCGATCAATATGCCCAGAGTAAAGAAGTATGTGCACAGCACGAAACCCATAAGGGTGCCCGCAACGACGACGATGCGGCTGTACGTCTTTTTGATCTTGTGCAAGGTTTTTGTATCGTTTTCTTCCGTCATATAATGAGCCGCCTCTAATCGTACGGTGCCATTCTACCAAGATCACCCTACTTATGGCGGGATAAGCGCCAGGAGCGAGCGAAACAGCCCATCGCACTTGATAGGTCAGGCACGCATCCCCCGCGCCCGTTTGCCGGACATAAAGCGCGCTAGCCTTCGATCTCCCAAACAACTCCGTGCCTGTTCTGGCCCGGGTGGCCGGCTGTCGGATTGTATTACAGTAGGACGGGAGCTGCTCTTTGCAGGCGTATATTATATCTAACGATAATAATAACTTTATAATACTGGCCCGCATGCTGCAAGCCACTGATTTTCCGGAAAACACAAGATCGCCGCTAGGGGAATAGCACATGTCAAAGACCGTCGCGGCCGCCCTCGAGGCGGGACTGCTCTTCCTTGGTTGCGCGGGCGCAGCCCATGCGGCTCTCATCGGTACATTACCGGCAGCACTGGGCGGCAGCGACTATCAGGCCTACTACGACGATGCGCTCAAAGTCACCTGGCTCGCGAACGCGAACCTGGCGGCGACCCAGCACTTCGGCGTGACTGGATCAAGGGGTCAGACTCTACTGACACTGGTCGCCGCCATCAACAGGGATAGGAATCAATCGAGTCTGACCCCATTGATGCATTGCGGGAGGGGTCCATCTATGATTGTTAGCCGCCACCACCATTAGGAATCCCCCGGAGCTTGGCTGCGAGATACGGTGCCGCTGCCGCTGCGAGCAGGACCAGCGGCCATATATTACCTCCTTTGAAGGTATAGGCCTCAAGAAGTTCTGCCATGGACTGACCACGAAGCATGCCGAACGAGATTTCGAAGGCGAGCGTGAGCAACACCCAGCCAACCCCAATCAGGATGAGTTGCCGTGAAAAACGGGCACCGATCCACGGAAGCGAAAGGTATGCCACCCAGAAGATTATCGCGGATAGCAATACCCCACTCAGCACCATGCCGGGTGCTTTCCCGAGCCTGGGGATCAGAAAACCCTCTCGCAGCGCGCCATTGGCGATGGCGAGAACGAGTATTCCGACCCACACCACGCATGCCTTCAAAGCTATTGTGTGGAACATGCCATTCTCCGGCGGTGCCTAACATAAAAGCGCTTATGCGTTGTGCGCCGCATGGCGCATAAAGGTCTGTTGGGCTGAGCCGCCCATCAGGTTGGCATGCCGCCTTATAGAGGGAAGTGTATCGGGCGCACCGCTTGCGGTGGGGCGGTCATCGCCCGAGTCGCGGTGAGAGTTGGCTCTTAAGGTCATAGTCGCCATGCGCGTTGCCCCCTCTGTTCGCTACTGTCCAATTTATCGGCATTCTTCCATAAAATGCAACCGGAGGGGCGTGCGTGGTCCCAGCCACCGCTGGAGCCGTCGAGGACAGGGGCATATTGTCCTCGTTCAGCGGGCGCTCATCGTCGTACGCAAACGCCCTCTGAGCGCCGGCGCAGCGGCAATAGCTGAGCTCCTATGCGCAGACGGCCCCGATCAGTGGGGTCAAATTGCACTGAAAACGGTCAATACTATCCATGGGCTTCCCGGGTCAATCGAGTCTGACCCCATTGATTTCCCGTGGCGACGGTCTGGGCTTACACCGCCCGCCGATGCCGATCCACCCAATACCCCCAGGCCACCAGCAGCCACTGGGCCTGCCCCGTCCAGGCAAGCGCGGTCACGCTCGGGCGGCGGCGGGCCGAAGGCGTTGGAGACCTGGATCACCACGAGGAATACGACCAGGATCCACAGGGCCCAGGTGCCGGTGGCGCTGATGGGGAGGGTGGTGCGTTTGTAGAGCCATACGCCGACGGCGAAGATGACGAGTTCGAGGGCGTTGGAGGCGATGGGGTGGGCCCACAGGGCGAGGCCGACCTTGGGGCCGGCGGGATAGATCGGCAGGTCGGGGAAGTGGACGATGAGGTCGAGGAGCCAGTGGCTGAGGACGGTCAGGCCCACGACGATGGCGGCGGTGCGGTGGCGGCGCAGGGTGTAGTACATGGCGCCGAGGAGGAGACTCCAGCCGACGGCGGTGAGCAGGCTGTGGGAGATGGGGTAGTGAGTGAAGATCAGGGGGAAGCCGGGAGTGCCGGCGGGTTTGATGCGTACCTGCTCGATGCCGAGCATGACCAGGGTGGGCCACAGCAGGTCGAGGAACTGGGCGGCCAGGAACAGGGTACCGAGGGAGACGGTGGGGGCGGCCTTCTTGGCGGCGAAGCCGATGCCGTAGTGGCCGATGAACATGACGCCTCCTTGAGCCGGCCCCGGTCCTTTCGGGTCGGGGCAGTTGCGTTATTCCACCGTCACCGACTTGGCCAGGTTGCGGGGCTGGTCCACGTCGGTGCCCTTGAGCACGGCCACATGATAGGCCAGCAGCTGCAGGGGGACGGTGTAGACGATGGGGGCGACGCAGTCCTCCACCGGGGTGACGCCCAGGACCTGGACCCCGGGGGAGGGGTCGAAGCTCAGGGAGGCGTCGCCGAAGACGATGAGCTCGCCGCCGCGGGCGCGCACCTCCTGCAGGTTGGACTTGAGCTTTTCCAGCAGCTCGTTGTTGGGCGCCACGGCGATGACCGGCATCTCGGCGTCCACCAGGGCCAGCGGGCCGTGCTTGAGCTCGCCGGCGGGGTAGGCCTCGGCGTGGATGTAGGAGATTTCCTTGAGCTTGAGCGCGCCCTCCATGGCCACCGGGTACTGGGCGCCGCGGCCCAGGAACAGGGCGTGGTGCTTGTCGGCGAACTGCTGGGACAGGGCCTCGATGCGCTCGTTCAGGTGCAGGGTCTCTTCCACGTGGGCGGGCAGGGCCAGGAGCTGCTGGACGAGGCGGGCCTCGGTGTGCTCGGACAGCTTGTAGCGCCGGCCCAGGGCGATGACCAGCAGCATCAGGGCCACCAGCTGGGTGGTGAAGGCCTTGGTGGAGGCGACGCCGATCTCCGGGCCGGCGCGGGTCATCAGCGACAGGTCGGACTCGCGCACCAGGGAGCTCTCGGGCACGTTGCAGATGGCCAGGCTGGGGCCGAAGCCCAGGCGCTTGGCCTCGCGCAGGGCCGCCAGGGTGTCGGCGGTCTCGCCGGACTGGGAGATGGCCACCACCAGGGAGCCGGTGCGCACCACGGGCCGGCGGTAGCGGAACTCGCTGGCCACCTCCACGTTGCAGGGGATGCCGGCCAGGGACTCCAGCCAGTAGCGGGCCACCAGCCCGGCGTGGTAGCTGGTGCCGCAGGCGATGATCTGCACGGCCTGCACCTTGTCGAAGATCTCGGTGGCGTTGGGCCCGAAGGCCCCCTCGAGCAGCTTGTGCCCGGCGAGTGCGCCCCTCCAGGGTCTCGGCCAGGGCGCGGGGCTGCTCGAAGATTTCCTTCAGCATGTAGTGGCGGTAGTGGCCGCGCTCCACCGCGTCGGCGGTGAGCTCGCTGACCTGCACCGGGCGCTCCACGGCGCGGCCGCGCTTGTCGTAGACGACCACCTCGTCCTTGGTGAGGTAGGCGATGTCCCCGTCCTCCAGATAGATGAAGCGCTGGGTCACCGGGATCAGGGCGGCGATGTCCGAGGCGATGAAGTGCTCGCCGATCCCCACGCCGATCACCAGCGGGCTGCCCCGGCGGGCGGCCACCATCACCCCGGGGGTGCGGGTGCTGACGACGCCGAGGGCATAGGCGCCGTCCAGCTCGCTGACCGTGGTCTGCACCGCCTCCAGCAGGTCACCGCCGTTTTGCTCCAGGTGTTCGTAGACCTGGTGGACCACCACCTCGGTGTCGGTCTCGGAGGTGAACTCGTAGCCGGCGTCCGGTCTGGCTGCCGGCGCAGGGCCTCGTAGTTTTCGATGATGCCGTTGTGGACCAGGGCCACGGTCTTGCGGCAGATGTGGGGGTGGGCGTTGGACTCGCTGGGGCTTGCCGTGGGTGGCCCAGCGGGTGTGGGCGATGCCGGTGGCGCCGCTCGATGGCGTTGGCCGTTGATCAGCAGCTGCGCGAGCTCGCCCACCTTGCCCAGGGTGCGGCGTGCGGCCCAGGGCGTTGTTGCCGTCGACCACGGCGATGCCCGCCGAGTCATAGCCCCGGTACTCCAGGCGCTTGAGGCCCTCCAGGAGAATGGGGACCACGTTTCGCTCCGCCACCGCGCCGATGATTCCGCACATGGGTGTTATACCTTGATATAGAGTTGAACGCTTCAGATTCATAGCGCCTGGGCTCGGGCGATTATCTCTGGGGCCTTTGTTCTTTGATCGGGCGCTTCCACCCGGCCGCGGGTCTGCTGCGGGGCGCGGCTGAGGGTCAGCTCGCCCGGCGGCGTGTCGCTTGGTGATGGTGGAGCCGGCGCCGATGGTGGCCCCGTCGCCCACGGTCACCGGGGCGATGAGCTGGGTGTCAGAGCCGATGAACACCTCGTCGCCGATGACGGTCAGGTGCTTGTTGGCGCCGTCGTAGTTGCAGGTGATGGTGCCGGCGCCGATGTTCACGTCGCGCCCGACACGGCTGTCGCCCACGTAGCTCAGGTGGTTGATCTTGGAGCCCTTGCCCACCTTGGCGGCCTTGATCTCCACGAAGTTGCCGATGTGCACCTCCTCGTCCAGCTCGGTGGCCGGGGCGGATGCGGGCGAACGGGCCGATGCGCGCAGCGCGCGCCGATGCTGCGCCTCGTCGATGACGCTGTGGGACAAGACCTGGACGCCCGTCGCCGAGGGTGGCGTTGCGCAGGACCGAGTAGGGCCCGACGGTCACGCCGTCGCCCAGGGTCACGTCGCCCTCGATCACCACGTCGATGTCGATGACCACGTCGCGGCCCGCGGTGAGGGTGCCGCGCAGGTCGAAGCGCGACGGGTCGCGCAGGGTCACGCCCTGCGCGCATCAGCGGCTCGGCCTGATCCGCCTGGTGGCGGCGCTCCACCTGCGCCAGTTGAACCTTGTCGTTGACGCCCATGATCTCCAGCTCGTCGCGGGGGGCGATGGTATGGATGCTACACCGTCGGCCACGGCCCTGGCAATGACGTCGGTCAGGTAATACTCGCCCTGTGCATTACTGTTATCGATGGCGGCCAGCCACGGCTTTAGCCGGCCGGCGGAGGCGGCCATGACCCCGGTGTTGATCTCGGTGACCCGGCGCTCCTCGTCGGTGGCGTCCTTTTGCTCCACGATACGCTGCACCCGGCCCTGGTTGTCGCGGATGATGCGCCCGTAGCCGTGGGGATCAGCGAGTTCCACCGTCAGCAGGGCCAGGGTATCAGCCGCGGCGGCGTCGATGAGCGCCCGCATGGTGGCGCCGCTGACCAGGGGCACGTCGCCGTAGAGGATCAGCACCACGTGGTCATCGGGCACCCGGGGCAGGGCCTGGGCCACGGCGTGGCCGGTGCCGAGCTGCTCGGCCTGCTCCACCCACGCCGCCGGCAGGTGGGCCAGGGCAGAGGTGACCCGCTCGCCGCCGTGGCCGTAGACCACCAGCACCTGGGCGCGGGTCGAGGGCCCCGGCGGTGGCGGTGACGTGCTCCAGCAGGGGGCGGCCGGCCAGGGTGTGCAGCACCTTGGGGGTGGCCGACTTCATGCGGGTGCCCTCACCGGCGGCGAGGATGATGACGCTCAGACTCATGGGGTGCGGACCGCTGGGTGCATACGGGGATTATTGTCCATTTCCGGGTTTGGGCAAAGGGCGCAGCGGGCATCATTGCGCCCGCCGCCTTCACTATAAATAGTGTATCGGGCGCCAGCGGTAGTTTTTAAGCCCCTTTAGAGGGCGCCAACGCGAAAGGCCGTCCCGGGAGACGGCCTTTTTTATCGATCCCCTCATCCCAGCCCTGCCTGAGGGAGAGGAGGCTTTTTGGAAAGGGACCCCGGGCGCCCTGGGACAGGATATTAGCCCCGCCGCGTGCCAGGCGAGTGACGGTCAGTGCCCGAGCTTCTTGCGCAGGTCCTGGATGGTCTTGAGGCGGGCCACCGCCTCGGCCAGCTCGGCCTGGGCCTGGGCGTAGTCGAAGTCGGACTTGCGGTCGCGCAGGGCCTCCTCGGCGCGGCGCTTGGCCTCCTGGGCCTCGGCCTCGTCCACGTCCTTGGCGCGCAGGGCCGTGTCCGCCAGGATGGTCACCGTGTGGGGCTGGATCTCCAGCATCCCGCCGGAGACGAAGAAAAAGTCCTCCTCGCCGTTCTCCTGCTGGATGCGCACCTCGCCGGGGACCAGGCGGGTCAGCGTGGGCGCGTGCTGGGGCAGCACCCCCACCTCGCCCATCTCCGCGGGGGCGAAGACCATCCGCGCGGTGCCGGAGAAGATCGCCCCCTCGGCGCTGACGATATCAACGTGCATTGTCATGGCCATGTGGCTCTCCTGGGACGGTTACCGGTCACGCCCCCTGCAGGGCCTTGGCCTTCTCGACGGCCTCTTCGATGGTGCCGACCATGTAGAAGGCCTGCTCCGGCAGATCGTCGTAGTCGCCGTTGACGATGGCCTTGAACCCGGCGATGGTGTCCTTGAGGGGCACGTACTTGCCGGGGGCGCCGGTGAACACCTCGGCGACGAAGAACGGCTGGGACAGGAAGCGCTGGATCTTGCGGGCGCGCATGACGGTAAGCTTGTCGTCCTCGGACAGCTCGTCCATGCCCAGGATGGCGATGATGTCCTTGAGCTCCTTGTAGCGCTGCAGGGTCCCCTGCACCGCGCGCGCCGTGTCATAGTGGTCCTGGCCGATGATCAGCGGGTCCAGCTGGCGGCTGGTGGAGTCCAGGGGATCCACGGCCGGGTAGATGCCGAGCTCGGCGATCTGGCGCGACAGCACCACGGTGGCGTCCAGGTGGGCGAAGGTGGTGGCCGGCGAGGGGTCGGTCAAATCGTCGGCGGGCACGTATACCGCCTGGATGGAGGTGATCGAACCCTTCTTGGTGGAGGTGATGCGCTCCTGCAGCACGCCCATCTCCTCGGCCAGGGTGGGCTGGTAGCCCACCGCCGAGGGCATGCGGCCCAGCAGGGCCGAGACCTCGGTGCCCGCCAGGGTGTAGCGGAAGATGTTGTCGATGAACAGCAGCACGTCGCGGCCTTCGTCGCGGAAGTACTCGGCCATGGTCAGGCCGGTCAGGCCCACGCGCAGGCGGTTGCCGGGCGGCTCGTTCATCTGGCCGTAGACCAGGGCCACCTTGTCCAGCACGTTGCCTTCCTGCATCTCGTGGTAGAAGTCGTTGCCCTCGCGGGTGCGCTCGCCGACGCCGGCGAACACCGAGTAGCCGGCGTGCTCGATGGCGATGTTGCGGATCAGCTCCATCATGTTCACGGTCTTGCCCACGCCGGCGCCGCCGAACAGGCCCACCTTGCCGCCCTTGGCGAAGGGGCACACCAGGTCGATGACCTTGATGCCGGTCTCCAGCAGCTCGGTGGTGGAGGACAGCTCGTCGTAGCTGGGGCGCCTCGCGGTGGATGGGCCAGCGCTGCTCCTCGCCCACCGTCGCCCTTCTCGTCGATGGGGTCGCCCAGCACGTTCATGATGCGGCCCAGGGTCTTGGTGCCCACCGGCACGGAGATGGGGGCACCGGTGTCGGTGACTTCCTTGCCGCGGGTCAGCCCATCGGTGGTCCCCATGGCGATGCAGCGCACCACGCCGTCTCCCAGCTGCTGCTGGACCTCCAGCGTCAGCCCCACCTCATCGACGCGCAGGGCGTCGTAGATGCCGGGGATGGCGTCGTGGGGAAACTCCACGTCCACCACCGCGCCGATAATCTGAACGATCTTGCCTTTACTCATGACCCAAAGTCCTCTGTTGCGATATGTAAATTCTTTTGTCGGGTTGGGAGTTGCTCCCTCTCCCGGAGGGAGCAACTCCCCTCACCCCGACCCTCTCCCCACGGGGGAGAGGGGGTTTAATTCGTACTACGAGACCGCTGCGGCACCGCCCACGATGTCCGCCAGCTCGTTGGTGATGGCGGCCTGGCGGGCCTTGTTGTAGGCCAGCTGCAGCTCGTCGATGAGCTTGCCGGCATTGTCGGAGGCGTTTTTCATGGCCACCATGCGCGCCGCCTGCTCGCAGGCCAGGTTCTCGACCACGCCCTGGTAGACCAGCGATTCGATGTAGCGGTTGAGGATGGTCTCCATCACGTCCTTGGCCTCGGGCTCATAGATATAGTCCCACTGGTGCTCCAGGCGCTCGTCCTCGGCCGGGGGCAGGGGGATGAGCTGCTCCACCTGGGCCTTTTGGCTCATGGTGTTGATGAACCGGTTGTAGACCATGTACAGGCGGTCGATGCGCCCCTCGTTGTAGGCGTCCAGCATGACCTTGACCGCGCCGATCAGGTCCGCCACCTCGGGGGTGTCGCCCAGGTTGGCGGTCTGGGCCACGACCTTGCCGCCGAGACGCTTGAAGAATGCGCCGGCCTTGGCGCCGATGGGGCACAGGTCGATGTCCACCTTCTTGTCCCGCCAGCCCTTCATG
Source organism: uncultured Gammaproteobacteria bacterium (assembly GCA_963844825.1). GTDB lineage: Bacteria > Pseudomonadota > Gammaproteobacteria > CAWJPQ01 > CAWJPQ01 > CAWJPQ01. The sequence continues at coordinate 320,004 of CAWJPQ010000014.1, read as the reverse complement.
TCAGCCCACGATGAGCCGGAACATGTTGGAGTTCAGGCCGCCGCACAGGCCGCGGTCGGACGAGATGACGATGTACCCGACGCGCTTTGCGTCACGCTCGGTGAGGAAGGGATGCTTGTACTCGCTGTGGGCCTGGGCGATGTGGCCGATGACCTTGCGCATCTTGTCGGCATAGGGCCGGGCGCTGTTCATGCGGTCCTGGGCCTTGCGCATCTTGCTCGCCGCGACCATTTCCATGGCGCGGGTGATCTTCTGCGTGTTCTTGACGCTTTTGATCTTGCCCCTGATTTCTCTGCCTACGGCCATTGGTCTCGCCTTTTCGCTGGTTTACCAGGCGTGGTTCGCCTTGAAGTCCTCGACGGCCTGCTTGAGGCCGCCCTCGATCTCGTCGTTGTAATCGCCGCTGACGTTGATCTTGGCCATGAGCTCGCCGTGCTGGGAGTTCATGTAGGACAGCAGGGCCGCCTCGAAATCGACGATCTTGTCCAGGGCGACGTCGTCCAGGTAGCCCTTGTTCACGGCGTACAGGGACACGCCCTGCTCGGCCACGCTCATGGGGGTGTACTGCTTCTGCTTCATGAGCTCGGTGGTGCGCTGGCCGCGCTCGAGCTGCTTGCGGGTGGTCTCGTCCAGGTCCGAGGCGAACTGGGAGAAGGCCGCCAGCTCCCGGTACTGGGCCAGGTCCAGGCGCACGCCGCTGCCGAGCTTCTTGATGATCTTGGTCTGGGCCGCGCCGCCGACACGGGACACGGACAGGCCGGCGTTGATGGCGGGGCGGATGCCGGAGTTGAACAGGTCGGTCTCCAGGTAGATCTGCCCGTCGGTGATGGAGATCACGTTGGTGGGCACGAACGCCGACACGTCGCCGGCCTGGGTCTCGATGATGGGCAGGGCGGTCAGTGAACCGGTCTTGCCCTTGACCTCGCCGTTGCGTGAGCTTCTCAATGTGCTCGGCGTTGAGCCGCGAGGCGCGCTCGAGCAGGCGCGAGTGCAGATAGAACACGTCGCCGGGATAGGCCTCGCGCCCCGGCGGGCGGCGCAGCAGCAGGGACACCTGGCGGTAGGCCCAGGCCTGCTTGGTCAGGTCGTCGTAGACGATCAGGGCGTCCTCGCCCTTGTCCCGGAAGTACTCGCCCATGGAGCAGCCGGCGTAGGGGGCGATGAACTGCAGTGCCGCGGACTCGGAGGCGCTGGCGGCTACCACGATGGTGTGCTCCAGGGCGCCGTGCTCCTCAAGCTTGTGCACCACACCGGCGATGGAGGAGGCCTTCTGGCCCACCGCCACGTAGATGCACTTCACGCCGGTGCCCTTCTGATTGATGATGGCGTCCACGGCCACGGCGGTCTTGCCGGTCTGGCGGTCGCCGATGATCAGCTCGCGCTGGCCGCGGCCCACCGGGACCATGGCGTCGATGGCCTTGAGCCCGGTCTGCATGGGCTGGCTCACCGACTGGCGGGCGATGACGCCGGGGGCCACCTTCTCGATGGCGGAGGTGCCCTGGGCCTGGACCGGGCCGCGCCCGTCGATGGGCCGGCCGAGGGCGTCCACCACCCTGCCCAGCAGGGCCTCGCCCACGGGGACCTCGAGGATACGGCCGGTGCACTTGACCGTGTCGCCCTCGTTGATGTGCTTGTAGTCGCCGAGGACCACCGCGCCCACCGAGTCGCGCTCCAGGTTGAGGGCCATGCCGAAGGTGTCGCCGGGAAACTCGATCATCTCGCCCTGCATGACGTCGCCGAGGCCGTGGATGCGCACGATGCCGTCGGTGACACTGACCACCGTGCCCTCGGTGCGCGCCTCCGACACCACCTGGAACTGCTCGATGCGCTGTTTGATCAGCTCACTGATCTCGGAAGGATTTACCTGTTGCATCTTTCAATATCCCCTAAACAATAAAAGCGTCTAGCCCGCTAAGGCCTTGGTCAGTTTGTCCAGCTGCGAGGTCACGGAGCCGTCGATCACCCGGTCCTGGGTGCGGATCCTCATCCCGCCCAGCAGGGATTCATCCACGGACTGGGTCAGGGTGACGGTGCGGCCTAAGCGGGTCTGGAGGGCGGCGCTGATCTGCCGCTGTTGTTCTTCATTCAATGGAAAGGCCGTGGTGACATGGGCCTCGACGGTCTGCTCCGCCTCGCGGCGATAGGTCTCGTACAGGGCGGCGATCTCCGGCAGGTAGCGCAGGCGGTTGTACTCCACCAGCAGCCGGATGAAATTGGCGCCCTGCTCGTCGAGGTGCTCCCCGGCCACGCCCAGCACCAGATCGGTGAGCTGCTGGCGGCTGACCCGGGGGTTGCCGATCAGGTCCTGCAGGGCGGGATCGGCGGCGATCACGGCGCCGGTGTGGAGCATGTCCGACCACTTGGCCAGGGCGTCCTGTGCCCGGGCCAGCTGAAAGGCGGCTTGCGCGTACGGGCGGGCTATGGTGCGTATCTCTGCCATGATCTTGATTAAAGCCGTGCCACCATGTCTTGCAGGATATCGTCGTGGGCCTTGGCGTCGATCTCACGCTGGAGGATCTTCCTGGCACCTTCCACGGCGATGTCCGCCACTTCCTTGCGCAGCTGCTCGCGGGCGCGGATGAACTCCTGCTCGATCTCGGCGTTGGCCGCCTCGATCAGGCGCTCGCCCTCGCTGCGCGCCTGCGCCTTGGACTCCTCGACGATCTCGCCGGCGCGGCGTTCCGCCTGGGCGATGATCTCCGCGGAGCGGGACTTGGCGTCGGACAGGGTCTCCTTGGCGTGCTTTTCCGCCAGCTCGCGCTCGTGCTTGCCCTTCTCGGCCGCGGCCAGGCCGTCGGCGATGCGCTGCTGGCGCTGCTCGAGCAGGGCCGAGATGGGCCGCCACAGATATTTGTTCACCAGCCAGATCATCACCACGAAGGAGATGATCTGGATTATGAGGGTTACGTTAATATTCACTGTACACTCCCCTTAGCCTAAAATGTGTCGTGTACGGCATTAACTCCCCAAGCGCCTGGATGGCGGACTGAAGCGCGCCGACGAAGGGGTTGGCGAACAGGAACCACATGGCGAAGGCAAGAATAATGAACGGGAAGGACTCCATCAGGCCGGCGAAGATGAACATGTTGGTCATCAGGGCGGGGCGCATCTCCGGCTGGCGGGCGATGCCCTCCAGGGTCTTGGAACAGATCAAGCCCCATCCGATGGCGGAGCCCAGCCCCGCGGCGGCCAGGATTACGCCAACCCCAACGGCTGTATAGGCATAAATCTGCGCAATCATGTCAGGTGTCATTACCGATCTCCTTTATATAGATAAAATTAATTACTCGATTGTTTTTCAAAATCCGTAACGCCGCGCCGGTCAGTGATCGTCCATGTGGGCCATGCCCAGATAGACGACGGTCAGGACCATGAAGATGAAGGCCTGAAGGGTGATCACCAGCAGGTGGAAGGTGATCCACGCCATGTCCAGGACCATCTCCACGGAGAACCAGAACATGGCCATCAGCCCGGCGCCCACGAACAGGGCCCCGCCGATCATGGCGATGAGCATGAACACCAGTTCGCCGGCGAAGATGTTTCCGAAAAGACGAAGCCCCAGGCTGACGGGCTTGGCGATCTCCTCGATCGCCGTCATGACGATGTTGAGCGGCGCGAGCCAGATGCCGAAGGGGTGGACCAGAAACATCTTCAGGTAACCGAACACGCCCTTGACCTTGATGTTGTAGTAGATGATCAGGGCGAACACCGCGAACGCCATGCCGAGGGTGGTGTTGATGTCGGTGGTGGGCACCACCCGCAGGTGCTCGATACCGACCAGGCGCCCGAGCATGGGGATCAGGTCCACCGGGATCAGGTCCATGAAATTCATCAGGAAGACCCACACGAAGATGGTGAGGGCCAGGGGGGCGATCAGGGGGTTGTGGCCGGGGAACGAGTCCTTGACCTGCTTGTCGACGAACTCCAGGATCGACTCGACGATGTTCTGGAACATGCCGGGGCGCTCCATGGCCAGGTGCCGCCCCAGGGCGCGGCTGGCATAGACGATCAGGGCCCCTATGGCCACGCTGAAGAACACGGTGTCCACGTGCACGGCCCAGAAGCCCACGGACTTGTGGGTGACGGGATCGCACTCGCCCACGCACCAGTTGGTCAGGTGGTGCTGTATGTATTCAACCGTGCCGCCGCCGGCGGACGAATTCGCCTCAGTTGTCAAAACCAAACTCCCTCGTGATCAATCGGTGCGCGCGTGCCTGAGGCCGCGCATCCCGACCACATAAGCCAATTGGGTCACACCAAGCCCGGTCACCAGCGCCAGGGGGTCAAGCTTGAACAGCAGCAGACCGCACCCCAGCAGGGCCGCAATCAACACAAAGCGCTGTACGGCGCCAAAATAGAGCACTTGCATGCTCTTCTTGGGATTGTGCCGCGCTATTCTACCCGCGCGCTCGACGCCCCGCGCCAATAAAAACGTGCCCGTGAGGCTGATCAGCCCGCCGAACCATCCCGACAGTGCCTGCCACGGGCCCTCGGCCACAAAAAAACCCGCTCCGATCAGCCCTCCGATCAAGATTTGAAGACCGATGACCTTGCGGGTCTCGCGGGTGAGCTCGCCAGCGTTATTGTCCAAAACGCTTAGCTTATCGAGCTCAGCATCTTGTGTATACGCAAGATGCCGCCCATGAATCCAAAAAGACCGAATATTAACATGAACACAGGTCCGCTATCCAGCCAGGCGTCCACCCCGTAGCCCAGCAAAAAGCCGCTCACCGTCATGGACGTCAGCCACGAGCCGGCGCCCATGATCAGGAACGAGCCCTTTGTCGAATGCTGTTCGGACACCTCAACGCCTCGCCCGCCCCGGTGCGCCTCGCCCGGCGGGGCGTAGCGGCCGGCGTGTCTGTTTATATCAGGCTGGAGAGTATACCCGCTGTGCCCCCGCGCGCTCAAGACATGGGGCACGAAAAGCTCAATGTTAAGAGTAGGTTACACGGAGAGCGCCGAGGGGCGCCGGCGGGGTCGCTATTTGATATGGGTGAGGATCCCGTCCAGCTCGTCGAGGTTGGTGTAATGGATCACCACGCTGCCCTTGCCCTTGGCGCTGTGGTTGATCTTCACCCGCGAGCCCAGCTGCTCGCTCAGCCGCTGCTCCAGGCGCCGCACGTCCGGGTCCACGGCCTTCTTGGGCGGCGGGCGCCGCTCGGGGGATTGCAGGCGGCGCACCAGGCGCTCGGTCTCGCGCACCGACAGCTGCTTGGCGACGGCCTGGTGGGCCACCTCGCTCTGCTGCTCGCCCTTGAGGCCCAGCAGGGCCCGGGCGTGGCCCATTTCCAGGCGCCCCCGGTGGAGCATCTCCTTGACGTCGTCGTTGAGGCCCAGCAGGCGCAGGATGTTGGTGACCGAGGTGCGCGAGCGCCCCACCGCGTCGGCGACCTCCTGATGGGTCATCTCGAACTCGCTCATGAGGCGCTGCAGGGCGCCGGCCTCGTCGATGGGGTCCAGGTTCTGGCGCTGGATGTTCTCGATCAGCGCCATGGCGATGGTGGCCTGATCGGAGACATGGCGCACGATGGCCGGGATCTCGTGCAGCCCGGCCAGCTGGGCGGCGCGCCAGCGCCGCTCGCCGGCAATCAGCTCGTAGGTCTTGTCGTCCGGGGCGGGGCGCACCACCACCGGCTGCACCACCCCCTGGGCGCGAATGGAATCGGCCAGCTCCTGCAGGGCGTCCGGGTCGAACTCGGTGCGGGGCTGGTAGCGGCCCCGGTGGATGACCTCGATGGGCAGGTGGCGCAGGGTCCCCTCCAGGGGCGCCTCCGCCGTCGGCGCCTCGGGGGTGTCCTGCACCTCCTCGGCCTGACTCCCGAGCAGGGCCTCCAGGCCCCGGCCTAATCCGCGTCGTTTAACCGCCATGGTGCGTGTTTATATTGACTGTACTGGGTTCATCGATGGCCCGCTCCCCCGCCGCGGGCGGGGGCGTGGCGTCGGCGCGCCGGCGGTTCTCCTTGCGCAGGATCTCCCCCGCCAGGGCCAGGTAGGCCATGGCGCCGCGCGAATGCTTATCATATAACAATGCGGGCAGGCCGTGGCTCGGGGCCTCGGCCAGGCGCACGTTGCGGGGAACCACGGTGCGGTAGACCTTGTCGCCGAAGTGGCTCATGAGCTGCTCGGAGACATCGGTGGCCAGGTTGTTGCGCGGGTCATACATGGTGCGCAGCAGCCCCTCCAGCTCCAGGCCGTGGTTGAGGGCCTGGCGGATGCGGTCCACGGTCTGGAGCAGGGCCGTCAGGCCCTCCAGGGCGTAGTATTCGCACTGCATGGGGATGAGCACCCCGTGGGCGGCCACCAGGGCGTTGACCGTGAGGATGTTCAGGGAGGGGGGGCAATCGATATAAATATAGTCGAACCGCTCCTGCACGGGGGCCAGGGCCTCGCGCAGGCGGTACTCGCGCCGCTCCCGGGACATGAGCTCCACCTCGGCGGCGGTCAGGTCGGCATTGGCGGGCAGCAGGGCGTAGCCGGCCGGGGTCTCGGGGATCAAGGCCTGCTCGACGCTGCGCTCGCCGGCGAACACGTCGTAGCACGAGGCCTCCAGGGCGCTCTTGTCCACGCCGCTGCCCATGGTGGCGTTGCCCTGGGGATCCAGGTCGATGAGCATCACCCGGCGCTTGGTCGCCACCAGGGAGGCGGCGAGGTTGATGCTCGAGGTGGTCTTGCCCACCCCGCCCTTTTGGTTGGTCACTGCGATGACTCTGGCCATAATCCTGGATTCCCGAATGCGCCGCCTAGCGTTCGCCGGGGGCGATCACCACCAGGTGCCGGGCGGCGTCGAGCCCGGGGACCTGCAGGGCGATATTGCGCTCACACCGGTAGCCGCGGGGCAGCTCCTGGAGCTCCCCCTGGGCCTCTTTGCCCTTCATGGCCAGCAGCCGCCCGGCGGGGGCGCACAGGCGCCCGCAGCTCTCGACCATGTGACGCAGGGAGGCGTAGGCGCGGGTGATCACCGAGTCGAACAGGGCCGGGGGCTGATAGGCCTCGACCCGCTGGTGCACCACCTCGACCCGGCCGAGGCCGAGCTCGGCGACCGCCTGAAGCATGAAGCGCGTCTTCTTGCCCTGTTTGTCCAGCAACGTATAACTCCACTGCGGTTTCACGACGGCCAGGGGGATGCCCGGCAAGCCGGCGCCGCTGCCCACATCGAGGATGCGTGTGCCTTTAATGTACGGCAGGACAACCAGGCTGTCGAGGATGTGTCGGATGACCATTTGCTCGGGGTCCTTGATCGCGGTCAGATTGAAGGTGCGATTCCATTTCGCCAGCAACTCGACGTAGGCGAGCAGCCGGCGGGGCGCGTCTTCGGGCACCGTGAGGCCCAGCTGATCAATCCCCCGGCACAGCGCGGTGTACGGGTCGTTCGACTGTTGATGGCTCATAATGACGATAAGCGATGCGTTGCGCAAGGCCCGCGGGGGGCCCGCCTGCGCAAGCCTGCCTCGCGGTGCCTAGGCGGAGCGACGCCCGTCACCCTTGTGCTTTTTAATATACACCATCAACAGGGAGATGGCCGCCGGGGTCGCCCCGGGGACCCGCGCCGCCTGGCCCAGGGTATGGGGCCGGACCTCGTTGAACCGCTGGCGCACCTCGCTGGACAGGCCCACCACGTTGTCATAGTCCAGGTCCCGGGGCAGGGGGATATCCTCCTGGCGGCGCTGGCGCTCGATCTGCGCCTGCTGGCGCTCGATGTAGCCGGCGTACTTGGCCTGCACCTCCACCTGCTCGGCGACCCTGCCGTCCTCGACGCCCGGGCCGCCGTCCACGGCCGCCAGGGCCCGGTAGCCCACCCCGGGGCGGCGCAGCAGCTCCGACAAGCGCTGCTCGCGGGTGATGTCGATGCCCAGGTGCTCCCGCGCCCGGGCCGCCGCGGGCGTGCCGGGGCGCACCCACGCGCCGTGCAGGCGGGCCTGCTCGCCCTCGATGGCGGCGCGCTTTCGCTCGAAGGCCCGCCAGCGCCCGTCGTCCACCAGACCAAGCTCGCGCCCCTTGGGGGTGAGGCGCAGGTCGGCGTTGTCCTCGCGCAGGAGCAGGCGGTACTCGGCGCGGCTGGTGAACATGCGGTAGGGCTCCTGGGTGCCGCGGGTCACCAGGTCGTCGATCAGCACGCCGATATAGGCCTCGTCGCGCCGCAGGTGCCAGGGCTCGGCGCCGCGGACCCGCAGCGCCGCGTTGATGCCCGCGACCAGGCCCTGGGCGGCGGCCTCCTCGTAGCCGGTGGTGCCGTTGATCTGCCCGGCGAAGAACAGCCCGCCGATGTGCTTGGTCTCCAGGGACGGGGTCAGGTCTCGCGGATCGAAGAAGTCGTACTCGATGGCGTAGCCGGGGCGGGTGATGTGGGCGTTCTCGAAGCCGCGGATGGAGCGCACCATGCGGTGCTGGATATCGAACGGCAGGCTGGTGGAGATGCCGTTGGGATAGACCTCGGCGGCGTTCAGCCCCTCGGGCTCGATGAAGATCTGGTGGGACTCCCTGTCGGCGAAGCGCACCACCTTGTCCTCCACCGACGGGCAGTAGCGCGGGCCCGACGCCGTCGATCTCGCCGCTGAACATGGGCGAGCGCGAGAACCCCTCGCGGATGATCTCGTGGGTGCGCGCGTTGGTCTAGGTGATGTGGCACGGCACCTGGCGCGGGTGCGCCTCGGGCCGGCCGATGAACGAAAAGACCGGGACCGGGTCGTCGCCGTGCTGAACCGCGAGCCGCGCTGTAGTCGATGCTGCGCCCGTCGATGCGCGGCGGCGTGCCGGTCTTGAGCCGCGCCACGCGAAACGGGCGCTCGCGCAGGCGTCGGGCCAGGGCGTTGGCGGGCGGGTCGCCGGCGCGCCCGCCCTGGTAGCGGGCCGTCGCCGATGTGGATCCGGCCGCCGAGGAAGGTGCCCACGGTCAGCACCACGGCCGGGGCGTGGAACTCGCAGCCCCATCTGGGTCACCACCCCCGTGACCCGGTCGCCGTCCAGCGATCAGGTCGTCCACCCCCTGCTGGAACAGCGCCAGGTTCGGCTGACTCTCCAGGGCCTGGTCGCACCGCCTGCCTGTACAGCGCGCGGTCGGCCTGGGCGCGGGTGGCGCGCACCGCCGGCCCCTTGCTGGCATTGAGGATGCGAAACTGGATCCCGCGTCCGGTCGATGGCGCGCGCCATCACGCCGCCCAGGGCGTCGATCTCCTTGACCAGGTGCCCCTTGCCGATACCGCCGATGGCCGGATTGCAGCTCATCTGGCCCAGGGTCTCGATGTTGTGGGTCAGCAGCAGGGTGCGCGCGCCCATGCGGGCCGCCGCCAGCGCCGCCTCGGTGCCGGCGTGACCGCCGCCGACGACGATGACCTCATAGGAATTGTGAACCGACATGGATTGTCACTCTTCAATGCGGGGCCGACGCCCGCCTCCGTCACCTAATGGACGTCGCGAGGACCCAAACTAACGGGGATGGGGCTTGTCTTACCCTTTTATCTCAGGGGCAAGACCTCGACCCGCGCCCGGATAAAGTTTGCCACCCCCGGGCCGTTAACCAGCTAGCGGCGGGTAAATGCGCACGGGGACGCGCTCGTGCATGCCTCGAAAATCATAACACAAGACCATCCCACAGCCACAGACGGCGCCTATGCAAGAGGTACTGGACAAAGTCATCGCCGATATCGGCCGGGTCATACTCGGCAAGGAACAGGTGCTCAGGCTGGCCCTGTCGTGCCTCATCGCCCGCGGGCACCTGCTCATCGAAGACCTGCCGGGGGTCGGCAAGACCACCCTGGCCCACGCCCTGGCCCGGGCCCTGGGCCTGGACTTTCAGCGTATCCAGTTCACCAGTGACCTGCTGCCGGCGGACATCCTGGGGGTGTCCGTCTTCGACCGCAACCTCGCCGAGTTTCGCTTTTGCCCCGGTCCGATCTTCGCCCAGCTCATCCTGGCCGACGAGGTCAACCGCAGCACCCCCAAGACCCAGAGCGCCCTGCTCGAGGCCATGGAGGAGCACCAGGTCACCATCGAGGGCCAGACCCATGCCCTGCCCGAGCCGTTTTTCGTCATCGCCACCCAGAATCCCACCGAGCAGGTCGGCACCTATCCGTTGCCCGAGTCCCAGCTCGACCGCTTCGTGATGCGCCTGGAGATGGGCTATCCCGACCAGGCGGCCGAGCGCACCCTGCTCCGGGGGCAGAAGGGCCGCGAACAGCTGGCCCACATGGAGCCCAGCATCACCCCGCAGACCCTGATCGGCATTCAGAAGGCGGCCACGCAGGTGCACGTCTCCGAGGCCCTGCTCGATTACCTGCAGGCCCTGCTCGATTTCAGCCGCCGGGCGCCGTATTATCAAATCGGGCTGTCGCCGCGGGCCGGCCTGGCGGTGCGCCGCTGCGCCCAGGCGTGGGCGTTGATGAACGGGCGCGACCATGTGCTGCCCGAGGACGTCCAGGCGGTGCTGCCGAGCGTGGTCAATCACCGCCTCAAGCCCTCTATCGAGTACAGCGAGCTGGCGCGCGAGGAGATCGTGAGCCATATCGCCACGGTGGCCATTCCCTAGCCCCCATCCATCGCCAAATGTATTTCGCAAGGGCGTCGAGGCAGACAATGCGGGCGACGGATGCGCAACCGGAGGCGCCCCTTGCACGCCGGCGCCGGAGCGCGACCGTCATCGAAGGTCAAACCCATGGCTGATGGTCACCACCGCGGCCTGTCCCTTGCCGCCGCCTCACGGAGCGGACTGATATGAGATTCAGCCTGATCGCGCTGGCGCAGCGCCTGCCCCTGCTGCTGGGCGTGGACCGGCGCCGCGCGGGCCGCGGCACGCGCCCCATCGTCCTGCACCAGCGGCGCATCTTCATCCTGCCCACCGGCTACGGCGTCCTCTATGGGGTCATGGTGGGCCTCATGATGCTCGCCTCGGCGAACTACAACAACAACATGGGCTTCGTCCTGGCCTTCGCCCTGGCCAGCCTGGGCATGATCACCATCATTCACACCTACCGCAACATGGCGGGGCTGAGCCTCAGCGCCGGGCGTTCGAGCGCGGTGTTCTGCGGTGAGACGGCGCGGTTCAACATGGTGGTGGACAACCGCTCATCCCAGACCCGTTACTCGGTGTACGTACAGACCATGGACGAGAAGTCCACCATCACCGACGTCGCCGCCGACAGCAGCACCACCGTGCAGCTGGTCATGCCCGCCACCCGGCGGGGCGTGCTGCGCCTGGGCACCATCACCATACAGACGTGTTTCCCCCTGGGCCTGTTCCGCGCCTGGTCCTATGTGCAGCTCGACATGCAGGCCCTTGTCTATCCGCGGCCCGCGGCCGGTTCGCGCCCGCCCCCCTCAAGGGCGCCCGGCACGGCCACCGCCCCGGCGAGACCGCCGGCACCGAGGACTTTCTCGGCCTGCGCGCATATGCCGTGGGCGACTCCCTGCGCCACGTGCACTGGAAGGCGCTGGCGCGGGACCAGGACATGATGACCAAACAGTTCTGCGACAGCGAGTCCACCGCGCAGTGGCTCGACTGGGACGACCTGGCGGGGCTCGACCCGGAGGCGCGCCTGTCGCAGCTGTGCCGCTGGGTCGTGGATGCGGACAGGGCGGGCCAGCGCTACGGACTGCGCATCCCCGGCCAGATGCTGGAGACGGACGCCGGCTCGCAGCATCGGGCCCAATGCCTGCAAGCACTGGCCCTCTATGGTGTCAAACGTGGTTAAACTGGAGCGCGCGCAGCAGGTCATCCCCGACCGGGGCATCATCGCCATCCTGGCGGCGTCGGCCGTCGTGGCGGCGCCGCTGAGCCTGCACATCCAGCCGTGGATCAGCGGCGCGTTCATCCTGTGCTGCGCGTGGCGGTGGCTGCTCAGCGCGCGCCAGCGCCCGCTGCCCTCGGCGACGGTGCGCCTGACCCTCGCCCTGGCGGGCCTGGCGGTGATGTTCGCCACCCACGGGACGATACTGGGGCGTGACGCGGGGGTGTCATTCCTTATATTGATGATAAGCCTCAAGCTCCTGGAGCTGCGCTCCCTGCGCGACGCCCATATCCTGATCATCCTCGATTACTTCACGATCCTGACCGGCTTTCTCTATTCCCAGAGCATCTACAGCGCCGCCTATATGGCGGTGGGCGTGCTGGCGGTGACCGCCGTACTGAACAACCTCAACTACGAGACGCGCCGGCAGTCCATCGCCTGGCACCTGCGGGTCGCGGCTAACCTGGGCCTGCAGGCCCTGCCCCTGATGCTGGTGATGTTCTTCCTGTTCCCGCGCTTCGCCGGGCCCCTGTGGAGCGCCCCGGGCGGCCACGGCGGGGGCACCACGGGTCTGAGCCCCGACATGGCCCCGGGGCGCGATCAGTCAGCTGAGCCAGTCCGACGCCGTCGCCTTTCGCGTGTCATTCGACGGGCCGGTGCCGGCGCAGAAGAAGCTCTACTGGCGGGGCCCCGTGCTCTGGCATACCGACGGCATGCACTGGACGGCCGGCGCAGCGCCCCGGCTTCGTGGCGGGCCGCAGCCTGCGCTACCGCGCCCGCGGGCGCCCCCGTGCGCTACGCCGTGACCCTGGAGCCCGACCGCCAGCGCTGGCTGTTCGCCCTGGACCTGCCGGCCAGCGTGCCGCCCATCGGGCGGCTGACCTCGGACTATGAGCTGCTGTCCAAGCGGCCGGTGACCGAGAGGATTCACTACCCCGTATCGTCCTACCTGAATTACAACACGCAAGGCCTGTCCCCCGATGAACGCCTGCGGGCCCTGCAGCTGCCGCCCCGCGGCAACCCCCGCAGCCGGGCTCTGGCGCGGCACTGGCGGGCGACGCTGCCCGACGATGCCGCGATCGTGAACCGCGCCCTGCGCTATTTTCACGACCAGCCTTTCGTCTATACCATGACGCCGCCGACCCTGCACGGGGACCAGGTGGACGAGTTTCTGTTCGGCACCCGGCGCGGCTTTTGCGAGCACTATTCCTCGAGCTTCACCTGGCTCATGCGCGCCGCGGGCATCCCCGCGCGGGTGGTCACCGGCTATCAGGGCGGGCAGCTCAACCCCATGGGGGACTATCTGATCGTGCGCCAGAGCGACGCCCACGCCTGGTCCGAGGTATGGCTGCAGGACCGGGGCTGGGTACGCATCGACCCCACGGCGGCGGTGGCCCCGGAGCGCATCGAGCTCGGGCTGGACCCGATCTCGCAACCGGACGGCGCCCCGGTCCTGTTCGAAGGGGCCGCCCCGCAGTTCGTCACCCGGGCGTGGCAGGCCATGCGCTTGGGCTGGGATGCCCTCAATTACAACTGGAACCAGTGGGTACTGGGTTACGGGCGGCAAAAGCAGCTGCAGCTGCTGTCGCGGATGGGCGTGCCGTTCAGCTCGGTGCGGGCCATCGCCCTGGGCTTGGTGGCGTCCCTGGGGGTGCTGTTCTGCCTGCTGGCCCTGTACGTCCTGCACCAGGGTCAGCGCCACACGGACCGCCTCACCCGCGCCTACCAGCGCTTTTGCGCCAAGCTCGCGCGGCGCGGCATTGAGCGCCGGCCCGAGGAGGGGCCCACCGCGTTCGCCGGGCGCGTGGCCCGGCTGCGCCCGGAGCTCGCCGCGCAGGTGCGCACCATCAGTTCCCTGTACGCCGAGCTGCGCTACAGCGGCCACCCCTCGGGCCGCGGGGTGCAGCGGCTGAGACAACGGGTGCGCAGCTTCCGCCCCTAGCCGTACTCCTTCCTCAAGCGCCTGCCCGGGACGCGCGGGCGCCTATCGGTGGCAGAACGTCGGAAAATCTTACAATTCAGCCTGGGCTAAACCGGCCTTGGCGCCCAGGTATCTGTTATATATAGCTTAAATGTTTTTGGCATGTGATATGCTAATGTGATTAGATGTGAGGCAGGGAGCGTCATGACACTGAACGGCCTGCAGCGGATCATGGACCTCTGAATCTCCCTGGCAGTCCACCTCATGAATCACCCGAGAGGCCATGATCAAGTCCGTCAACAAAAGCGCACTGCTCGCCATCGGCCTGATGCTGTTCGCCGCCGGCGCCTCGGCCACGCCGATCCTTGTCTACGATCACAACGGCTACGTCACGGGCGTCAACAATCTGCAGGTGGGACAGGCTTTCTTCGATGCCGCCATTGTCGGGGATAGCATTACCTACGATCAGGCCTTCACGGACATCAACCGTACACCCATCTTCGAGGGCAACATCAGCCAGGCCTTGGCGGCCTCCAACTCCCTTGCCCATTTCTTCGACGATTCCCCTGACGCGCCCATTTTGGTGGCCAGTGATTTCAGCGGCCTGATCACCAAGCTGGTCATCCCGGCCTTCCACATCTCAAGCATGTCGCCCCAGGGTTGGTACATCATCTATACCGATAGCAGCGGTCAGTGGCTGAGCTCCACCACGAATCCGGGGGTATCGCTTCTGATCCCCATCGCCAGCAACAGGACCACCCAGGGCACCAGCCTCGTGACCTTTACGCCCGGGGATCCGGCGCCCTCGCAGGCCGCCGACGCGGTACCGGCGCCGTCCAGCGCGGCGTTGCTGGGACTCGGTATCCTCCTGCTGTGCGCGGCGCTCGGCAGGCCTCGCAGCGCCCGCCGCTGAGCGGGCCGTCGCTCGCAGTCCCCGAACCGCCCGTCCTGGCGTGGATGCCGGCGGGTGCTCCAGCCCCCTCCATCAGGGTCAGGCTCCCCCGCGCACCTCGATAACAAACAGTGTTGCGGTCCCGGGCAGCCGCATGCATTCCCGTATGTCCTGACGGTTAGCCAACGGCCGGGGGGGTTCGTTCGTGGGGCGAGTGCCGCTCGGTCGCCCCGCAAAGGCGGCGGGAGAGGGGTCACCAGCGCCACCTTCCGTGGCGACGTGGCGGTACGGGGCGAGCGCGTGTCAGCTCTTGACTTCTATGCGCAGGGCCGTGATCACGCCGTTGGCCGGGTCGCGGTAGCCGTCCACCTCCAGGCGATCACCGGCCTGGAGGGCGACCGGGGTGGTGCCGAAGGCGGAGTCGTAGTTGAGGGGCAGACCCAGGTTGCGCTTGTCCTCGAAGACCGTGGTCGGAGTGAGCGCGACGGTCAGCACCGCGGCGGGGTCGTTGGGATTCAGGTCCAGGAGGACTTGATGCTTGGCCGGATCGGTGCCCTTCACGGGCGTAGTGCTGATGTTGACCAGCACACCCGTACCTGATTTGGCCGGGGCGTTGTTCTCCCCTTCCATTCGGGTGAGCTCCAGCACCCCGTTCTTGACCGTGCCCTTGACCTCCACCTGTGCGCCGTTGGCAAGGGTAAAGGTATTGCCGGTCTCGCTCTCGATCTTGGCCGCGGCATAGCTCATGGGCACGCCGCTGATGGTGAAGGTCTTGGCCGCGGTATCGAGGTTGGCCACCAGCCCCTGGAGCTCGACCTTCTGGCCCTCGAGGGTCTTGTACTTGGAGGCCACGGAGGCCTCGTCCTGGACGATGCGGTTGGCGGTGAAGACGTTGGCGGCATCGTCGAAGGTGCCGTAGACCTCCACATAGACGCCGTTTTGCATTTGCACCTGCAGGTTGGCGCCCTGGTACTTGACCGGCACGCCCCTCAGCACCAGGGTCCCCTGCCCGTTGGCGTCGAGCTGGGTGATGGGACCGCGGATCTCGGCGTCGCCTGTGAAGTTTTTCTTCACGTCAATACGTGTGGCGTGCAGCCGCCCGTTGGGGTTCCACAGGCCGCTGACTTCCACATAGACGGTGCCCTGCTTGGTCAGATCGCCGAGGAGCGTGAGGTTGGCGGTGGGATCCACCGTGAACCCGCTGTCGCCCTTGAAGATGGTCTGGATATCCGTCTCCACGGTCAGGTTCAGCAACTGGAGTGTCCCCGCCGAGGGCGCGACGGACTGAACCGGCCCCTGCAGGTCATCGTAGTACTCTATCTTCACCGCCGTCCCGGTGCGGTGATCCGGGTTGAAGCTCCCCGTGACCGCGACCACCATCCCCAGGCCAAGGGCAGACTGGCTGGCGACGGGCTGACCATCGACAAGCACCTGGTTATTGGCCAGGGCGTCCTTGATGTCGAACTCGACCCCGTTGACGAAGACGCTGCCAAAGGCCGTAATGGGACCGTAGCTGAGCCCGGTCCCGCCGATGCCCCCGCCGAGCGAGGCCACCGAGGCGCCGGGCCCGCCGGTGTTGCAGCCGGAGAGAACCACAAGGGAGAGGCCGACCCAGAACGCGCCGCGCAGCTTTGCCCTCATGGCGCTACCACGGGTTGGCCGGAGGTTGCGCCGGGAGCGATTGAAACAGCGCGGCAGGAGACGGGGTTCGACAGGCGGGCGGTGCGCGGCCGGAAGGCACCGAAGGGTCGGGCCTTGCCAAGAGCCTGGGCGGTCCGTGTGGGAAGATGCGTGGTCATATGATGAGTCCTTAATACGGCGGCCGCCCTGACGGGAGGGGGCGGAACTACGGGGATAATGAGGCTGGGTCATTCAATTATATTAGGAGAGGCCCAAGCCCTTATTTGGGATATTATTCCCATAATAAGCCTCCTCTGTCAAGGGTAATTTGGGGTTCCAGGCCACATTCATCGCCCATGGATGCTGCAGGGCGGCGCGGCGGAAGATCGAGGCTCGGGCGCTATTTTCCGATACAAAAGGCCGAGAAGATGCGCCCCAGCAGGTCGTCGGAGGTGACCGCCCCGGTGATCTCGCCCAGGGCCTGCTGGGCCTCGCGCAGGTCGGTGGCGAGCAGCTCCCCGGCGCCGTAGGTCAGCAATTGGTCCCGGCCCTGGGCGAGGGCGCGGGCGGCGTGCTCCAGGGCCGTCAGGTGGCGGCGGCGGGCGACGAACCCGGCCTCGCCCCCGTGGTAGCCCATGCTGTCCTTGAGGTGCCCGCACAGGGCCTCGATCCCGGCGCCGGTCCTGGCCGAGACGGCCACGACGGCGGGGTCGCCGGCTTGCGGCCCGGGGGCGGCGCCGGTCAGGTCGACCTTGTTCAGGACCCGGGTCACCGGCACCCCCGCCGGCAGACGATCGGCGATCGCCTGCACCCGCTCGTCAACACCCGTCTGGCCGTCGATCACCAACAGCACCCGGTCCGCCTGGGCGATGGCCTGCCAGGCCCGCGCGATGCCCTGGGACTCCACCGGTTCCGGGTCGTCGCGCAGCCCGGCGGTATCGATGATATGCAGGGGCAGGCCGTCGAGGCTGATGTACTCGCGCAGCAGGTCCCGGGTGGTGCCGGGGATATCGGTGACGATGGCCGTATCCCGGCGGGCGAGGGCGTTCATCAGGCTGGACTTGCCGGCGTTGGGGCAGCCGGCGATGACCACCGTCATCCCCTCGCGCAGCAGGGCGCCCTGGCGGGCCTGGGCCTGAACCCCGGCCAGGCGCTCGATCAGGCCCTCGAGCTCGCGGGCCACCCGGCCGTCGGAGAGAAAATCGATCTCCTCTTCGGGAAAGTCGATGGCCGCTTCCACGTACATGCGCAGCTGCACGAGCGCCTCCACCAGGTCATGGATCTGGGCGGAGAAGGCCCCCTGCAGGGAGCGGGCCGCCGAGCGGGCCGCCTCCCGGGAGGCGCTGTCGATCAGGTCGGCGATGGCCTCGGCCTGGGCCAGGTCGATCTTGCCGTTGAGGAACGCCCGCTGGCTGAATTCCCCGGGACCGGCCAGCCGCGCGCCCAGGGCGACGGCGCGCTGCAGGAGCATGTCCATGACCACCGGGCCGCCGTGGCCCTGCAGCTCCAGCACGTCCTCACCGGTGAACGAGGCGGGGCCGGGGAAGTACAGGGCGATGCCGGTGTCGATGACGTCGCCGGCGGCATCGCGGAAGGCCGCGTGCAGGGCGTAGCGCGGCCGCGGTATCCGACCGAGGATCGCTTCCCCGATGGAGCGCACGGCGGGGCCGGACAGGCGCACGATGCCGACCCCGCCGCGGCCGGGCGGCGTGGCAACGGCGGCTATGGTGTCGTCCGCGTCTGTCATGGATCAGGCCCGCCGCAGCGGACGGGGTTACTTGTTGGCGTGGGGCACCGGCTTGCCGAACTTGCGGTAAATGTACGCCTGTTGGCTGATGGACAGGATGTTGTTGGTGACCCAGTAGAGCACCAGGCCCGCCGGGAACAGGGCGAAGAAGGCCGTCATGATCACGGGCAGGAACGACAGAATCTTGGCCTGCAGGGGATCCGGCGGCGGGGGGTTGAGCTTTTGCTGGGTGAACATGCTCGCCCCCATGATCAGCGGCAGCACGTAGTAGGGATCCCGTGAGGTCAGGTCATGGATCCACAGAATGAACGGCGCCTCGCGCAGTTCCACGCTCTCGAGCAGCACCCAGTACAGGGAGATGAACACCGGGATCTGGACCAGGATGGGCAGGCAGCCGCCGAGGGGGTTGACCTTCTCCTTCTTGTACATCTCCATCATGGCCTGGCTCATCTTCTGGCGATCGTCCCCGTAGCGCTCGCGCAGGGCGGTGATCTTGGGCTGCATGCGGCGCATGTTGGCCATGGACTTGTAGCTCGCCTCGGACAGC
The DNA here is from genome assembly GCA_963844825.1 of uncultured Gammaproteobacteria bacterium. Lineage (GTDB taxonomy): Bacteria > Pseudomonadota > Gammaproteobacteria > CAWJPQ01 > CAWJPQ01 > CAWJPQ01. The sequence goes on along the minus strand of CAWJPQ010000014.1, from coordinate 301,554 downwards.
TTGTAGAAGAGGACCTTGATGGTCATCGTCAGCAGTATGATGGAAAAGCCCCAGTTGTTCACCAGGCTGTGGATGTACATGAGCAGCCAGAAGATGGGCTTGGCGAGGAAAGTCAGTACGCCGTAGTCGATGGTCAGCTCCAGGCCCGGGGTCGCCTTCTCCAGCCGGTCCTGGACCTTGGGCCCGACGTACGCCCGGGTGCTCATGGTGCCGCTGGCGCCCGGCGCCACCTCGATGCTCGGGGAGATCATCCCGATCACGTAGCGGTCGTCGGGCAGCGCCTTGGTGTAGTAGTGGTTGACCGCGTCCTGCTGGGGGATCCACGCCGCGGTGAAGTAGTGCTGCACCATGGCGCCCCAGCCGCCCTTGATGTCACGGCTCAGATTCTCATTGCCCATCTCGTCGAAGCTGATCTTTTGATACTTATCCTCTTTGCTGTAGAGGGCGGCGCCGATGAAGGTGCGCACGAAACGGGACTTGGCCTTCACCCGCGAGCGCTGGTACTGGCGGTACTGGCGCCCCTGCCACAGCGCCTTGCTGTGGTTGGTGATGGTGTAGTCCAGGTCCACCAGATAACTGTTGCGGTGGAACGTATAGACCTTGGTGACGGTGATGCCCTTCGGATCCGTCCAGTGCAACGCCACCTTGAGGCTGTCGGCGCCGTTGGCCAGGCGGTACTCGGTCTTGTCCGCGGTATAGACGGTGTGGTGATCCGGGGCCGGCTCATGGGAGAGCAGGCCGGTCTGGGCCACGAACAGATTCTTCGGGTCATCCGACAGCAGGGTCAGGGGGACCTGGGGCTCCTTGACGGAGACGGGGTAGGCGGGCAGTTTCACCTGGCGCAGGTCGCCGCCGAGGGTATCGATCTGCACGTCCATGACGTCGGTGACCACGTGGACCCGGCCGGCCGACTTCAGGACCTGGGCGGTGCTCTCTTTGGCGGTCGGCGCCTGGGGCTTGCCTTCGGCATTGGGCTGAGGCTTGACCTGCCCTTGGGATCCGCTCAGCTCGGGGACGTCGCTGGGCTTGGCGGAGGACGCCTCACCGGCCGTGGTGGACGAGGCGCTCTGGGACTGGGGGCCGTAGTCGTGCTGCCATGCCTGCCACATCAGCAGGGAGACAAACACCAGGGCCAGCCAAAGGATGGTTCGCTGGTTATCCATCTCGCGACGTATCGGGGGAAGGCACCGGGTCGACCCCGCCCTCGTGCCAGGGGTGACAGCGGGCGATGCGCCGCACGGCCATCCACCCGCCGCGCAGCACGCCGTGGGTGCGCACGGCCGTCTCCGCATAGTGGGAGCAGCTGGGATAATAACGGCAGTGATTAGCCATGAGCGGGCTGATCAGGTAGCGATAACCGCGGATCAAAAATGCCACTATCCTTTCCATTGCGCCAATTGTGCCCACTTCTCGGTTAATGCCTTGTGGATCGCCTGGGTCGAATACGGCACCAGCCCCCGGCGAGTGATCACTATGATGTCACAGTGGGGGAGCTCGACCATGTGGTGGCGGAAGCTCTCCCGGACTACCCGTTTGATCCGATTGCGGATCACCGCGCTCTTGGCACATTTTCTCGAGATTATCAAACCGAGCCGCGGGTACCCTCGCCCGTTGTCCCGCGCAAGGACGGTCAGATTTCGGTTTGAAAGGCTATGAGGACTCGCGAAGACGAATTGATACTCGCGCGACTTCTTGAGCCGGTGTCTCTTCGTAAAACGTCGTTGGGCAGCGGTCAAAGGAATGCATCGGCTACGCGCTTAACCGTTGGCGACCCTTGGCTCGACGCCGCTTCAGCACCATGCGCCCGGAGGCGGTCTCCATGCGCGCACGGAACCCGTGGCGTCGCTTGCGCTTGATGACGCTGGGTTGAAATGTTCTCTTCATAATGTCTGCTCCGCAGGCTTGCGCCGTCTGATCGATATCTCAAATCAATGAGATGAAACCGTATGTGTTGCCGGATAAAGCTGGTAAGCTTATGTAGAATGACCGGGTTCTGTCAATATGCAGGGCCAAAAACACCCGGGCGGTGAGGGTATGGATAACAGCCCGCAATGGGTATACACTTCTAGGCCGCATTCATCATCGATGTACGTCGGAGGGGTATTGGTACAGCGCTGAGATGGGGCCCACGGACCCCAAGCGGCGGCCCCGTCGCGGCAGGCAGATCGGCGCCCCCAGCAAGAGGTCGATGACGAATGCGGTCCAGGCCCCTCCCACAAATGTAACGGACTATTCTCGCGCGTCGGCGGATGACCCATACTCTTTGGCAACAGTGTCTGAAGCATCTCGAAGGTGATCTGACCTCTCAACAGTTCAACACCTGGATCAGGCCCTTACACGCCGTTGAGGAGGCACAGATCCTGCGCCTGCTGGCGCCCAACCGCTTCGTGCTGGACTGGGTCAACGAGCGCTTCATTCCCCAGATCACCGATACCCTGTCCCGCCTCAGGGGGGACGAGGCCCCGCGGGTGGTGCTGGAGATCGGCAGCAAGGAAAAGCCCGCCCGCCCGGTCACCGCCGCCCCCTATCCCAAGGAGGAGAGCGCCCCCAAGGAGAGCGAGGGCAACCCGGGGGCAAGCGGGCTGCGCCGGGAGTTCACCTTCGATCACTTCGTCGAAGGCAAATCCAACCAGCTGGGCCACGCGGCCGCGCGGCAGGTCGCCGAGAACCCGGGCGTGGCCTACAACCCGCTGTTCATTTATGGCGGCGTGGGCCTGGGCAAGACCCACCTGATGCACGCGGTGGGGCACCTGATGCTCAAGTTCAACCCCCGCGCGGCGTATCGTCTATGCCCACTCGGAGCGCTTCGTGGCCGGGATGGTCAAGGCCCTGCAGCACAACACCATCAATGAATTCAAACGCTTCCACCGCTCTGTGGACGCGCTGCTGATCGACGACATCCAGTTCTTCGCCGGCAAGGAGCGATCCCAGGACGAGTTCTTCCACACCTTCAATTCGCTGATCGAGGGCCAGCAGCAGATCATCATGACCTGCGACCGCTACCCCAAGGTGGTGAACGGCCTGGAAGAGCGCCTGAAGTCCCGGTTCGGCTGGGGCCTGACGGTGAGCATCGAGCCGCCCGGAGCTGGAGACCCGCATGGCCATCCTGCTGAGCAAGGCGGCACAGTCCAACGCGTGCGCTGCCCGACGATGTGGCCTTTTTCATCGCCAAGCGGATTCACTCCAACGTCCGCGAGCTGGAGGGCGCCCTGCGCCGGGTCATCGCCTATACCCGCTTTACCAACAGCAGCATCACCCTGGAGACTACCCGGGAGGCCCTCAAGGACGTGCTCGCCCTCCAGGACAAGCTGGTGTCCATCGAAAACATCCAGAAGACCGTGGCGGAGTATTACAAGATTCGTACCTTCGATCTGTTGTCAAAGCGCAGGACGCGCTCGGTGTCGCGGCCGCGGCAGATCGCCATGGCCCTGGCCAAGGAGTTGACCAACCACAGCCTGCCCGAGATCGGCCATGCCTTCGGCGGCCGCGATCACACCACGGTCATACATGCCTGCAAGAAGGTAGACGAGCTGCGTACCACCATGACGCGGATCAAAGAGGACTATACAAACCTGTTGAGAACCCTGACGTCATAATGTGGATAGGCTGTGGACAATATCTGATGGTGAATAGCGACGTAATACCGTGCACATCTTATCCACAGGCAGGCGACAGCCAAAGGGGCCTCGCGTGCACAACGTTCACGGAATGTAAGCTATCGTTATCAAAGGGTATTTCATAGAATATGTCGATCTGCTCCGGTCCCTTAGTTATTATCATCATAGTTAAGATTTAAATATTAAGAATAATTATGGAACTGCATATCAGCCGCGACGCCCTGCTCAAGCCGCTCCAGCACATTGGAAGTGTAGTGGAACGTCGCCAGACACTGCCCATCCTGTCTCACATCCTGTTTCATGCCGAACAGGAGCGCCTGACCATTACGGGCACAGACCTGGAGGTGGAGGCCACCGCCTTTATTCCCCTGGACAATGCCACGCCGGGGATTACCACCCTGCCGGCGAGAAAGATGCTGGACATCTGCCGGGCCCTGCCCGACGGGGCACAGCTCAGCTTCACCAAGGACGGGGAACGGACCACGGTCACCAGCGGCAAGAGCCGGTTCGTGTTGAACGCCCTGTCCACCAAGGATTTTCCCAGCACCGGTGATATCCACCCCGTGGTGACGTTCACCATCGGTCAGGAGCGGCTCAAGGAGCACATCGAGCGGACCCAGTTCGCCATGGCCCAGCAGGACGTGCGTTATTACCTCAACGGCCTGTTGCTGGAAGTGGAGGGCCAGCACCTGCGCACGGTGGCGACCGACGGGCACCGGCTGGCGATCTGTGATTCGGATGATAACGAGAATATTGATAATAATCAGCAGGTTATAGTACCACGTAAGGGGGTGATCGAACTCTCCAGGCTGCTGGAGAGCAACGAGGCTGTGGTTCAGGTGGAGATCGGACAGAATCATATCCGGCTGATTACGGACCAGATCTGCTTTACCTCCAAGCTCATCGACGGACGCTTCCCGGATTACCAGCGGGTGATGCCGGAGAAGATCACCGGACACCTGATTGCCGATCGGGAGATGATTACCCAGGCGCTGGTGCGCGCATCGATCCTGTCCAACGAGAAGTACCGAGGGGTGCGCCTGGAGCTCGGGGAGAACGTGTTGAAGATCGGCGCCAACAACCCTGACCAGGAAGAGGCCCATGAAGAGATCGAAGTGGCCTTCCAGGGCGAGGCCATGGAGATAGGCTTCAACGCCACCTACCTGCTCGACGCCCTCAACGCGATCAAGACCGAGCAGGTCCAGATCGGTCTCCTGGATGCCAACAGCTGCTGTGTCCTGCAAGGGGTGGGTGATGAAAAGTCTCGCTATGTCGTCATGCCCATGAGATTGTAGGGTGCCCCCTGGGCGCGGTCGCCCCGGAACGGACCGCCTCTCGGGCGGTCTCCCCCACGTGAGTCACGGTAGCCCATGGCCTGCCTGCAGCAACTGACAGTTCGCTACCTGCGCAACCTGAACGCCACCTCCCTGGCCCTCGATTCCCGGCAAAACGTCCTGTATGGGCGCAACGGCAGCGGCAAGACCAGTCTCCTGGAGGCCATCTACATCCTGGGGGCGGCCAAGAGCTTTCGCGCCAAGCACCTGCGGCATGTGGTCCAGAAGGGGCAGGAGGGCCTCAGGATCCAGGCGGGGATCGAACGCCCCGGGCAATCCGCCGATCACCCTGGCCGTCGAGCATGCCAAGGCCCGCACCTCCCTCCAGGCCAACGGGAGCGCCCTGGCGCGGGCCTCGGAGCTGGCCCACTACCTCCCCGTGCTGCTGGTTAACACCGATAGCCACAACGTTGTGGTGGGGGGGCCTGTCCAGCGGCGCCGGGTGCTGGATTGGGGGGTGTTCCACGTGGAACATACCTATGCGGCCGCTCCTGTCCCGTTACCAGCACGCCCTGAAGCAGCGCAACTCCGCCCTCCAGCGGGGCCCCGCGGGCGGTGTCCCGGAGCATATCTGGAATAAGGAGCTGGCTGACAACGCCGTGGCGGTGGATGCCGCCCGGGCGCGTTATTTCGCCCTGTGGCTGCCCTGGGTTAACCATTACCTGGAGGGATTCTTGAGCCAACAGGCCGTCTCCATCAGATATGACCGGGGGTGGCCGGCCGAGGAGGAATATCTCCATACCCTGGAGCGGGCCAGCGCCGAGGACCGCCAGCTCGGGTATACCCGCTACGGCCCCCACCGGGCCAATATCCATATCGGCGTGAACGGCGTGCCCGCCGAGCAGTGCGTGTCCCGGGGCCAGCAAAAGCTGCTGGTCATGGCCCTGGCCTTTGCCCAGGCCGCGGTGCTGAATGCCCAGCGGGGGGATCACTGCGTGGTGCTGATCGATGACCTGGCGGCGGAACTGGATGCCGAGCACCGCCAGCTGGCCATGCACCTGCTGGCGGAATTGGGGGGGCAGAGCATCCTGGCCGTCACCGAGCCCCACCTGCTGGAGGTCCCGGGGCTGCCCAAGCCCAAGATGTTTCACGTGGAACACGGCACTGTTCAGGAAGTGCTATAATTGATTAGTTTGATCTGATCCCGGAGATATCGATGGAAGAAGAGACTGGGCAAGTGCCGACGTCCCCCGCCAAGGACACCTATAACTCAGCGAATATTAAGGTGCTCAAGGGCCTGGATGCCGTGCGCAAGCGCCCCGGGATGTACATCGGGGACACCGATGACGGCACCGGCCTGCACCATATGGTCTTCGAGATTACCGACAACTCGGTGGACGAGGCCTTGGTGGGCTATTGCAGTGCGATCTCTGTCACCATCCACAATGACAGCTCCGTCACCGTGGTGGACAACGGCCGGGGCATCCCGGTGGATTTCCACGCCGAAGAGGGCCGCTCCGCGGCCGAGGTCATCATGACCACCCTCCACGCCGGCGGCAAGTTCGATCAGGACTCCTACAAGGTCTCCGGCGGCCTCCATGGGGTGGGGGTCTCGGTGGTCAACGCCCTGTCTGAGTACCTGCGCCTGACCATCCGCCGGGACGGCAAGATCTACCAGCAGGAATATCGCATGGGCGAGCCCGCCAGCAGCCTGGAGGTGATCGGCGAGACCGACCAGACGGGCACCGAGATCCGCTTCAAGCCCAGCGACAAGATCTTCCACAACATCGAATTCCATTATGAGATCCTCGCCAAGCGCCTGCGCGAGGTCTCCTTCCTCAACGCGGGGATTCGCATCGAGCTGCGCGACGAGCGCACCGACAAGCACGACGCCTTCCAGTACGAGGGCGGGATCCGCGCCTTTGTCGAGCACCTGAATCGCAATAAGACCCCGATTCATAAGAAGGTTTTCCACTTTACCGGGGAACGGGACCGGATCATCGTCGAGGTGGCCCTGCAGTGGAATGACTCCTACCAGGAGAATATCTTCTGCTTTACCAATAACATCCCCCAGAGCGACGGGGGCAGTCACCTGGCCGGTTTTCGCACGGCCCTGACCCGCACCCTCAATCAATACATCGAGCAGCTGGGCCTGACCAAGCGGGCCAAGGTCGCCACCACCGGCGACGACGCCCGGGAGGGCCTGACGGCGGTGCTGTCGGTGAAAGTCCCGGATCCGAAGTTTTCCTCCCAGACCAAGGAAAAGCTCGTCTCTTCCGAGGTCAAGCCCGTGGTGGAGTCCACCATGGCGGAGAAGCTTCAAGAATTTTTCCTGGAAAATCCGAAGGATGCGCGCGTCATCGCGGACAAGGTGGTGGATGCCGCCCGGGCCCGCGAGGCGGCCCGCAAGGCCCGCGAGGTGACCCGGCGCAAGGGCCTGCTGGATGTGGCCGGCCTGCCCGGCAAGCTGGCCGACTGCCAGGAAAAAGACCCGGCGGGGTCCGAGCTGTTCATCGTCGAGGGCGACTCGGCCGGCGGCTCGGCGAAACAGGCCCGCGACCGCGCCTTCCAGGCGGTGCTCCCCCTGAAGGGCAAGATCCTCAACGTGGAAAAGGCCCGTTTCGACAAGATGCTGTCGTCCGCGGAGATCGGCACCCTCATCACCGCCCTGGGCTGCGGCATCGGCCGCGAGGAGTACAACCCGGACAAGCTGCGCTATCACCGGGTCATCATCATGACCGACGCGGACGTGGACGGCTCCCACATCCGCACCCTGCTGCTGACCTTCTTCTACCGCCAGATGCCCGAGCTCATCGAGCGCGGCTACCTGTACATCGCCCAGCCGCCCCTGTTCAAGATCAAGCGCGGCAAGGACGAGCACTACGTGAAGGACGAGATGGCGCTGAGCAATTTTCTCCTGGAGTCGGCGCTCAAGGGGGCCGAGCTGTATGTCGCGCCGGAGGCCACGCCCCTGGCCGAAGGCAGCCTGGAGAGCCTCATGAAGGACTTTCTCGCAGTGCGGGCCACCATCAAGCGTCTGTCCCGGCGCTATCCCGTGCCGATGCTGGACAAGATGATCTACATGCCCCGCCTCAGCGAGGCGGACATGCGCGACAGCGCCACGGCCGGGGCGTGGTTCACCCAGGTGGAGCAGCGGCTCAATGCCGAGTCCCGTAACAGCACCCACTATACCGCCTCCATCGAGCAGGAGGCCCCCCAGCTGCCCTGCCGGGGCGTCATCACGGAGATCACCCACGGGATCGCCACCCAGTATGAATTCGGCGCCGAGTTCTTCAGCTCCGGGGAGTACAAGGCCATGGCCGACCTGGGCGGCAAACTGCAGGACCTGATCCGAGACGGGGCCTTCATCAAGCGCGGCGAACGCCGGCAACCGGTGTTCACCTTTGAAGAGGCCGTGGACTGGCTGCTGGAGGAAGGCAAGCGCGGCCAGCAGATCCAGCGCTATAAGGGCCTGGGTGAGATGAATCCCGATCAGCTGGCCGAGACCACCATGAACGTGGCCTCCCGGCGCATGCTGCAGGTCCAGATCGAGGACGCCGTGGCGGCCGACGATATCTTTACCACCCTCATGGGCGACCACGTGGAGCCCCGCCGGGAATTCATCGAGCGCAATGCCCTTGAAGTGGCCAACCTGGACGTCTGAGGGCGGACCGCGGGGCGTCCCGGCCCTGCGCATAAATTACTAACTATTTGTTTTGTAAAGTTTTTTCTAAAAGTATGCGGCGAAACCAGCCGCCTGCCAGGGCTGCGTCGTCGGCGATTACCTCCAATCCCGGGCACCGGGCCAAAACCCGTTCAAAGACAACATCCGTATGGGTGGCCAGCCGCCCCACCAGGGGACTGATGAGCCGGCGCAGAGGCGCGCGCTGACCGGGTCGGAGGAACTTGTCCAACAGGGCGATGCGCCCGCCGGGGCGGAGCACCCGCGCGGCCTCGGCCAGGGCACGCACCGGGTCGGGGACCACCGCCAGGATCAGGTGCATGATGACTGCGTCGAAGACGCCGTCAGGGTAAGGCAGGGCCATGGCGTCCCCCTGGTGCAGGACCACCCCGCGGTCGCGGGCGACGGCCCGGCGCAGCATGGCCCGGGTGAGATCGATGCCTACCACCTCACCCCCCGCGGGCAACAGGGGGATGTCCAGCCCCGTGCCCACCCCGTCCAATAAGACCTTCTGTCCCGTCAGCCCGTCCAGGGCCGCGATGCTGCGCCGCCGGGCGGCGCGGGTCAGGGGCCCGACCGCCAGGTCGTAGACCGGCGCGAAGAACGTGTAGCTGCGGCGCAGGGGCCGGCCCACGGTCACACCGCCATTCGGGCCCGGCGGCCCGGTTCAGTGCAGGGTGTGGGGGATGGACAGGACAAACGTGGGGATCTCGGCCTGGAACTGCACGCCGTCATCGGCCACCATGTCGTAGTGGCCGCGCATGGTGCCCACCGAGGTCTCGAGCACGGCGCCGCTGGTATATTGGAAGGCCTCGCCAGGCTGCAGGTAGGGCTGGACGCCGACCACCCCCTCGCCGTGCACCTCCTGCAGGTGCTCCTCGGCGTCCTTGATGTACCAATGGCGGGTGACCAGCCGGGCCCCGACCTCCCCCGTATTGTGGATGGTAATGGTATACGTGAATACATAGCGTCGCTGTGCAGGCAACGACTGGTCCGCCAGGTAGGTGGTCTCCACTTCTACATCGATATTGTATAGTTTGTCGTTCTCCATCATCGTTACCCTTGTTCTTTTGAGGTCGGTCGGGCGCGGACATTGTCGTAGAATCCACCCGGCACTACAAGTGACGCGCCGCCTGCACGGCGCCGATGAGTCCGGCCTTGGAGTTGAGGATCACCGAAACCGGGACGTCCGCGAGCAACGGGGCCATCCGGCCCTTGCGTCTGAACACCTCCCGGAAGCGCTCGCTGTTCAGGGCGTCCAGAATCTTCGGTGCGATGCCCCCGCCCAGATAGACCCCGCCGAAGGCCAGGTTCACCAGGGCGAGATTGCCCGCCAGGGCGGCATAAATATCGGCGAATATCGCCAGGGCGCGCTCGGCGCGGGCATCGCGTCCGGCCAGGGCAGACTGGGCGATGGCCGCGGCCGGGTCCCCGCCCCGGCGCTCGGCCGCCATGGCCGGCGACTCCGGTGCGGAATCGCTCGCCAGGATGAACTGATAGATGGTGGCCAGTCCGGGGCCGGACAGGACGTGCTCGTAGGAGACATGGTCTTGGCGCGCCTGCAGGTGCTCTAGCAGCGCCGCCTGTTCGTCGTTGATGGGGGCGAAATCGACATGACCGCCCTGGGAGGCGATGACCTCATGGCGTGCGCCGCACCACACCAACTGCGCCACGCCGAGCCCGGTGCCGGCGCCCAGTATCATGCACGGTCCCCGCGGGTCCGGCTTGCCCGGCTGAATCGTCGCCAGGTCCTCCGGACCCAGGGCCTCGATGCTGTAGCCGAGTGCCTTGAAGTCGTTGATCAGCAGCACCTTCGGGATGCCGAGCGCCTCGCCTAGCCGGGCGCCGTCCAGGTGCCACGGCAGGTTGGTGGTGTGCACAACCTGGCCCTTAACGCCCTCCTCCACCGGCCCGGCGACTCCGAAGCAGGCCCGCTCGATGGACCCGCCGTATCCGCTCTGATCGACGAAGTCCCGGGCCAGGGACAGGAAGTCATCATAGCGGTGGCTGTCGAAGCGCTCCTCGTGACGGACCGTAACCCCCCCGTCCTGAACGCCGGCGATCTGCAGCCAGGTCTTGGTGCCCCCGATGTCGCCGGCCAGTATGTTCATGGGCCGCACCCCCTACAAAAACGGCGCGGCGGTGCGGTCGACGTACCACTCCATCCGCCCCTGCGGCTTGATCATCTCGACCGGGTAACGGGGGTGACCCTGATAGTTCTTCATGAGCTCGCCCATGATGGAGGTCTTGTTGGCCCCCGCCACCAGCAGCATGATGTGCCGTGCCCGGTCAATGACCGGCAGGGTAATGGTCAGGCGCCATGCCTCCAGCTTGGGCACATGCACCGGCATCACCAGTTTCGTGCGCTCGCTGAGCACCGGGGTCTGGGGAAACAGCGAGGCCACGTGACCGTCCGGCCCGAGGCCCAGCATGACCAGATCGAAGCGGCGCACGCCGTTGTCCTCGGGGAGCTGGGTGGCCAGCAGCTGGGCGTAGCCGGCCGCGACGCCCTCCAGATCTTCGCCCTCGCCGGCCATGCGATGTATCTGCGTGGCCGGGATGGGGGCCTGCTGGAGCAGGGACTCCTTGGCCATGCGGTAATTGCTGTCGGGGTGATCGGGCGCCACGCAGCGCTCGTCGCCGAAGTAGACATGGACCTTTTCCCAGGCGATGCGCCCATGGTAGGGCGGTGCCACCAGGCGCTGGTATAGCCCGCGGGGGGTGGAGCCGCCGGACAGGGCCACGTGAAACGCCCCGTGTGCGGCGACGGCCCGTTCGGCGAGGGTCACCCAGCGTTCGGCGGCGGCATCAAAAAGCGCATCGGTATCTTCGTACAGATGCAGGTCTTCCTTGTCTGGTTTCATTGCCTCCGTCCCCTTTGTGTCGGTGGGTGTGTCATCCGCTTGCCTTCAGCGCCAGTTTAGCCTGCCTGATGAAGTGTATGAATCCCTGGTACTCCTTTTCATCTATAGACAACTGAGAAGAGGATTTATCAGCATAAAATAATCCCACCGGCCGGCCATTGAGACGCAGGGGCGCTACGGCGAAGCTCATCGCGCCCACCGCCGTGTGGAAGTCCTGGCGCAGCAGACCCTGCCAGCTATCGGCGGTGCTGTCTTCCACGAACAGTTCGCTGCCGTCCAGCAAGACCCGGGAAAACAGGTCGCGCCGGGCGTCGATGGGGAACTGAAAATACGTCTTGAGCGCCTCGGCATTGGTCCCCAGCGCCGCCCGCGCCGTGTAGGCCGTGCGTTCACGGTTGACCAGGCACAGCAGCGCATTGTCGAACCCCACCCCCCGCTGGATGCCCTCCACCACCTTGGTGAAAATGAGATGGAGGCTGGCCGATTCGGTAATGAGGGTGGTGATCTCCTGCAGCAGCGCCAGCTGTCGGTTGGGATCCGAGCCGGCCGGGTCGTCGTCCCGCGCCGGGCCCGCCGTTACCGGCCGCGCCGCGGGGGCTGGTCGGGGCGCGGGACCCGCCGGCTCGCGGGGTTGTCCGGCGCCGGGTCGTCCTGTTCCACTTGGAGCTGGGTCGCGTTGGCGTAGTACGCGAACTGGCGCCCCAGTGAATCGCACAGGGAGTCATCGGTCTCCTTGATTTTCGGCATCAGCTTCGCCTTGTCCAGGCCGTACTCCTTCGCCAGGTTGCAGGACTGCTTGAATGAGTCCGACAGGCAGCCCTGCACGATGTCGCAATCAATGCCGGTGAGCGCGGCCAGCTCATTGAACAGGCTTCCTACCGACGTGCGCTCGTGAGACTGTTCCAGCTGATAGATGGAGCCGACGATCTTGTTGGACAGGGAGGCCATGGCACGGTTCAGCGCCACCTTGCCCCGTGCCTGGCCTTGCACCGCGGCATCGTAATGCCCCATGGAGTGCACCACCGTGGACGGGAATTCCCACGTGCCGGCCAGTTCCTGGCCCAGGTCGGCATAGCTCATGCCGAGGACGCTGTGTTGAATGTCCGCTCGGCCCCCGGCCCCCGATGCCTGTAGCTGCTGGATCTTGGTGTATTCGGCGGGCAGAAAATAGGCGACGGCGATTTCCCCCAGCATGTGCAACAGGGCGCAGGTATAGCTCTCCTCGATGTCCTTGACCCCGGCCTTGAAGGCCAGCTGCTGGACGAAACCGGCGGACAGGTAGGACCTGACCAGCATGGCGTTCAGGTCGATGGTGGGGTGTTCCTGTTGAAAGCTCTCGATCAGCTTCAGGGTCAGGGTAATATTCTTGACCGTGTTGAATCCCAGCAGCACCACCGCCCGGGAGATCAGCCCGATCCGGCCCCGCCCCCGGTTGTAATAAGATGAATTCGCCAAACGTAGGACCCTGGTGCTGAAGTTGGCGTCCTTCATGATTTCCTGGGCCAGCGCCATGGCGTCGCTGTCGGGGTCGGCGCTGATGTGGCGCACCCGGTTGATGCTGGCACTGAAAATAGGTAGATCGCCTGCAAGTTTTATGCAGGCCTGAATCTTTGCCAGAGTCTGTTCCCGGGTGGTCATTCCTAATCCGTGTGCTTGGTTGGTCATTGGGGATCCCCGAAGTCCGCGAAGAGGGCCTATGATTTTAATTATCGGTCAATTTCCCAATGATTGAACTTTCCCGCCCCGGCCCGCCCGCGGGTCCCCCGCTCCGGCCACGGGAGATCGCCGGCGGAGGCGGGCCGGACCCCGGTGCCCCCGCGCTTGACGCCCTGGGGGTGTGGCCTTAATCTTGATTCAATTTTATACCAGCACACTGTGCACTTAATCAGGGGGAGACTAACTATGGAAGCTTGGGTATTCATTGTCATACTGGCGGTCATGGCGGTTGGTATCGGCGCGGGATTCGCCATCGGGCGCTCGACCAATTCGGCACAACGCCGCTCCGAGGCCCTGGAGTCGGAGATCAGCGAGCTGCGCGAGCAGATGTCCGGTTACAGGCAGCAAGTGGGCCAGCACTTTGCCGAGACGGCGGACGTGGTCAACGCCATGACCGCCAATTATCGGGCCTTGTATGACCACCTGAGCAAGGGTGCCCAGGAGTTGTGCGGCGAACAGTTCACCAGCAGTAAACTGGACTCCTCGGACATGCGCTTTATCGAGCACAGCAGTGAAGAGGCGGCCGGCCATCACGCGCCGGGTACCCGTGGCGAGGGCGACGCGCTCGCGGGGGCCGCCGCCGCCCGCGACCGCCGCCGGTCAGGGCGAAGGTCACACCGCCGATGCCGGCCAGGACGAGGCGCCCGGGGCGCAGGCCGCCACGGCGGGCCCCTCGCACATCGCCGACGCCATGGAGAAATCCGCCCAGGCCGGACGGGAGTCGGCCCGGGGCAACGGCCAAACGGACGAAGAGGAATTCAAGTCCGAGGCCCGCGAGGCAACATCGGGCAACGGCGAGCTGGACGAGCATCAGGCGTCTCAGGACCAGACGCCGGACAAGGATATCGCCGGGGACGGCGGGGAGCGGACGGCCGAGGCCCATGACCAGGACAAGGAGGCCGATGGGCCGACCCCTTCGCCAACGGTCGCCGATGCCGACAAGGCCAAGCGCGCCGATTCAACGACGCTGCACTAGGGGAAAGGAACGACAAGGTATTTATCAGCTGTTGCCGGCGTCGCCCCCGTTCGCCTCACCGTGCGCATGAGTGACGGACGGGGCTAGGCGCCTGCACGCTCCAGGACGATGAAGCTATAGGGGAAGGGGTTGTCCCCGTCGGGTTGGTGGTCCGCCCGCGCGGCCTGGTGCCAGTGTGCCGGGTCCAGAGCGGGAAAATAGGTGTCTCCGCTGAATGTGTGATGAATGCGGGTCAGGTAGATGCGCTGGGCGAGGGACAGGCAAGCCTCGTAGAGCACGGCCCCGCCGATGATCATGACCTCCTCGCTGTCCCCGGCGAGGCCCATCGCCTCGTCGACGCTGTGGGCAATGCGGCAGCCCGGCGCCTGATAATCCGGTGACTGGGTAATCACGATGTTGGTCCTGCCGGGCAGCGGCCGCCCGATGGACTCGTACGTCCTGCGGCCCATGACCACCGCCTTGCCCAGGGTGACCGCCTTGAAGTGCCTGAGGTCGGCGGGCAACCGCCACGGCAGCCGGTTGCCCCGGCCGATCAGACCTTGCTCGTCCATGGCCACGACCAGCGCGACGGGGGCGGGGCTGTGCGCCATGGGCGTCACGCGCGCCTATATCGCCACCGGCGCCTTGATGGCGGGGTGGGAATGGTAATCGAGCAGCTGAAAGTCGTCGTAAGTGAAATCGAGCACGGACTTGACCGTGGGGTTGAGGCGCATCTCGGGCAGGGGCAGCGGCTGGCGGGTGAGCTGAAGCTCGGCCTGCTCCAGGTGGTTGAGGTACAGGTGCGCATCGCCCATGGTGTGAATCAGCTCGGCGGGCCGCAGGTCGGTGGCCTGGGCCACCATCCTCAGCAGCAGGGCGTAAGACGCAATATTGAACGGCACGCCGAGAAAGATATCCGCGCTGCGCTGATAGAGGTGACACGACAGGGTGCCGTTGGCTACATAGAACTGGAACAGGATGTGGCACGGGGGCAGGGCCATGGCGTGCACGTCCGCCACGTTCCAGGCGCTGACGATATGCCGCCGGGAATGAGGGTCGCGCTTGATGGCCTCCACCACCTGGCTGATCTGGTCGATGGCGCCGCCGTCGGCGGTGGGCCATGAGCGCCACTGGGTGCCGTAGATGGGCCCGAGGTTGCCGTCGGCGTCGGCCCACTCGTCCCAGATCGTGACGCCGTGGTCATGGAGGTACTGAACATTGGTGTCGCCGCGCAGAAACCACAGCAGTTCATGGATGACGGACTTCAAGTGGAGCTTTTTCGTGGTCACGACGGGGAATCCGCGGCGCAGGTTGAACCGCATCTGATAACCGAAAATGCTCAGGGTCCCGACGCCCGTACGGTCGTGCTTCTCGATGCCGTGATGCTTCACGTACTGCAGTAGATCCAGATATTGTTGCATTGGTCCCGCTTCCCGTTGGCTAGAGGCTAGGTTGACGCCTATGGTACCTGATTATGCGTAACTATTTGAGTAGTGACGGTGCCCGCCCGCCCCCGGGCTGAACTCTGAATGTCTCCGGGGGTCTAGATCAGTTGAAAGTCTGCAGCATCTGTTCCATTCCCATCAGGCAATACGCATAGAGGGTATTGCTTCACAATCAACGCGGCAATTTGTGCGAGCGTTGAGATCAAAAGGCAAACAACGAGGCGCCACGGCGAGCTGAACGGGTCAGCCCCGACAGCGGATGCATGGAGAGCCGCGGTGACGCCGGAAAGTCCACAGGCCCGTTAGGCCAAGGACCGCCCCTCGGGCCCGCGATCGACAGTGGAGGCAAGACGATGGCAGACACAAGCAAGAAAAGACAATGGCAGGACGGGTTCAACCTGTTGATGGGTCTCTGGTTGATTATCGCGCCGTGGGTGTTGGGGTTCGCGGATACCCGGATCGCCGTCGGCAATTCCGTGATTATGGGCGTGGCGGTGTTGATCATTTCGTTCTCCGCCCTGGTGACCCCTGACATCTGGGAGGAGTGGATCAACCTCCTGCTGGGGTTCCTGCTGGTGATATCCCCCGTGACCACGGGCTACACGGACCAGACCACGGCGGTGGTCAACAGTCTCGTTGTCGGCCTGGTGATCGGCGGTGACGCCGTGCTGGGGCTCAAGAAGCGCCTCAACGAGCAGCATATCGGCCGCGGCGGCGCCGCCCGGTCCACATAGGCGCTGACGGGGCGTTCCGGAGGCCGGCAGGCGACGCGCGCCTGCCGGCCCTAGCTGAGTTTGCCCTTCGCCTTGGTGCCGCCGTGCGCTTGGGTTCGGGGGTGGGCGTGCCTGCGGTAGGCCCACCACATCATGGCGCCGCCGAGCAGCACCATGGGGGCGGACAGGAGCTGGCCCATGGTGAGCCAGCCGAAGGCGATGAAGCCCAGCTGGGGATCCGGCATGCGGAAGAATTCGGCGGTAAATCGAAAAGTCCCGTAGCAGATCAGGAACAGCCCGGAGACGGCCATGGTGGGGCGGGGCTTTTTGGAATAAAGCCACAGGATGGTGAACAGCAGCACCCCCTCCAGCAGAAATTCGTAAAGCTGGGAGGGATGGCGGGGAATCCCGCCGGCACGGGGGTCCGGGAAGACCATCGCCCACGGCACGTGGGCGGGCCGCCCCCACAGCTCGCCGTTGATGAAGTTGCCGATGCGCCCGGCGCCCAGGCCCAGGGGGACCAGGGGGGCGAGAAAGTCGGTGATCTGGAAAAAGGTCCGCTGTACATGGCGGCTGTACAGCCCCATGGCGATCAGCACGCCCAGCAGGCCCCCGTGGAACGACATTCCCCCCTGCCAGACCTTGAAGATGCTGAGCGGGTGGGCCATGAAGAAGTCGAAGTTGTAAAAGATGACGTAGCCGATGCGCCCGCCGAGCACGACCCCCAGCGCGCCGTAGAATATCAGGTCACCGACCTGATCCTGATTCAGCGGCGAGTGGGGCGCCGCGGCGCGCCGCCGGCCCAGCCACCAGGCCAGGGCGAAGCCGACCAGATACATGATGCCGTACCAGTGGACTTGGAGCGGGCCGGCGCTGAAGGCGATCGGATCGATATGGGGATATTTCAGCATATCGTGGCGAGTATACCACTGAGCTTTGGTGGTGCGTCCACTCCATGCCCTCCCGATGCACGGTGGTTACAGCCCCTTCATGGGGCGCACGAACAGGGTCTTGAGGTATTCGGTCTCGGGCATGGCGGGGTGCACCGGGTGGTCCGGGGCCTGATGGCCGTGCTCGAGCAACTGGAGGGACTGACCCATGGCGCGGGACGCCTTGAGGATGGCCTGCTGCAGCGCCGAGGTCGGCAGGTGGAAGGAACAGGAGGACGAGACCAGGACCCCGTCATCGGACAGCAGCTTCAGGGCCAGCTGATTGAGACGCTGATAGGCGCGGGTGCCCGCCGCCAGGTCCTTGCGGCGCTTGATCAGGGCCGGCGGGTCCAGGAGGACGACGTCGAACCGGTGCGCCTGCTCGTGCAGATCCTTGAGGGTATCGAAGACGTCCCCGGCGTGGGTCTCGATACGGTCCTGCACGTTGTTCAGTGACGCGTTGTCGGCTGCCCGCTGCAGGGCGGCGGCGGAGCTGTCCAGGCACAGGACCCGCCGGGCGCCGGCCGCCGCCGCCGCGATGCCCCACCCCCCGGTGTAGCTGAAGGCGTCCAGCACGGTTTTGCCCCGGACGTATTGCTGCATGCGCGCCCGGTTGCCCCGGTGGTCATAGAACCAGCCGGTCTTTTGCCCCGTCAGGGTGTCCACCAGGAAGCGGGCCCCGTTCTCTTCGATGATCAGCTCTTCGGGCAGGCGCCCCGTGATCACCTCCACCTCGTTGTTCAGCCCCTCCAGTTGCCGGGCGCCGGTGTCGTTGCGCAGGACGATGGCGGCCGGGCGCAGGAGTCCCTCGAGTGCGGCGAGCAGCGCTGCCCGGCTGCGCTCCATGCCGGCGGTGGTGATCTGCACCACGATGACCTCGCCGTAGCGGTCGATGATCGCCCCCGGCAGCCCGTCCCCTTCGCTGAAGGCGAGGCGGTAGTAGGGGCCGGCGAACAAGGTCTCGCGCAAGACCAGGGCGCGCCCGAGCCGTTCCGCCATGAGGCCCTCGTCCAGGCGCCGGGCGGGGTTGCGGGTGAACAGCCGGGCGCAGATCAGGGCTTGGGGGTTGACGTAGGCGTTGCCCAGGGCCGCCCCGCGCTGATCGCGCACCGTGACCGTTTCACCGGCGGTGAAGTTCGCCAGGGGCGACCTGGCGTTGTCGACCTCGTTGCTGAAGATCCACAGGTGTCCGCTACGCAGGCGGCGATCTTCGCCGCGCTTCAGATAGAGTGCCGGCAGGTCCATGGGCTTACCCGCTCCCGTCATAGCCGTGATCCGCCCGCCCCGTCGTCGAGTCATCATGGTATTAATAGGTGACCGGCTGCGGCCAGTGGATCGGCCGGTAGTCCCGGCACAGGTGCGGGTACAGGGTGCGCACCAGCGCCCCGTCGTAGGCGCGAACCCGGATGGCCGGCAGGGCGGTGCAGGCGACGAAGGCGCGGTCGAGTTCCGGCGGCGCGCCGGGCACCCCCGCGACATAGAGGCCGGTGCGGCCGGCCTCGCGATTGACGCTCGGCCACAGGTCGAACTGATTGTAGCGCCGGTGGGGGCTGCCGGTCAGGTACACGGGCACTTGCCGCGGCCAATAAAAGGCCAGTTCGGAGGCGAGCTTGTAGGTGCGGCTGAGGATGAAGTCGGGCTGGCGGCCGTGGAGCTCGTCATACAGCCGGTGCACGGGGCCGGGCCAGTACTTGGTCTCCTTGAACGGGTCCCGGTCGCCCGGCAGGCCCACTGTTGCGGGAAAATAACTCAGGGCGGTCAACACCACCGAGGTGGCGATCCCCAGCCACAGGAGCTTGCGCCGGACGCCGGCAAAGCGCGCGGCATGGCCGGCAAAGATGATGAACAGGCCGATATACACGGGCGCCGGCCAGTTCATTTGCACCTTGGCGCTCACCGCCTTGACGGCGAAGAACGCGATGCCCATCACCGAGACGGTCCACAGAAAACGCAACCCCGGGCCGGCGGGCGGGCGGTAGAGCGTGGCCGCCATGAGTGCCGCGACGAGGGGCGACAGGCCGAACACCTGCCCGGTGACGAACCGCCCGAGACGCGCCGCCGACCAGGTGGTGGCCTCGATGTGCCCCATCTCGTGGCGGAACATGACCCAGTGGTGGGCGGCGTTCCACGCCAGCAGGGGGCTCATCAGGACCAGCATCAGCACCAGGGCGAGCCACAGGTGGCGGTCTTTGAGGTGCCGGTGCCAGGGCCGGTGGAGCAGCACCAGCAGGCCGGCGAACAGGGGCAGCAGCCCGATGCTGAGCTTGGTCAGCGCCCCCAGGCCCACCGCCGCGCCGAGCTCGTACCAGGCCAGGCGCTGTCCCCTGTACAGTGCCCGGTAGGCCGCCCACAGGCCCCAGGTCCAGAACACGAACAGGAGCACATCGGTGGTCATGACCATGCCCAGGGTGAAGAACATGGGGGTGGTCAGGACCAGCAGGACCGCCCACCAGGCGCTGCGCCGGTCCTGCCACACGTCCCGGGCGAAGGCAAAGGTCAGCACCAGCAGCGCGCCGTGAGCGAGCCAGCCGAACAGGCGCACCTGCCACTCGCCGTGGCCGAACAGCCCCGTGGACAGGGCGATCAGCCAGGCGATCAACGGGCCCTTGGAGTAATAGCTCCAGTCCAGCCGCTGGGACCAGGTCCAGTACTGGGCCTCGTCGAAGTGAAGGCCGAACCCGCCGGCGCGGGTCAGCCAGGCGCTGCCCAGCACCAGGGCGATGACCAGCAGGGCCAGGCGCTGCCCGTCCGTCCCCGGGACCCGGCCGGTCACTGGCCGTGCTTCCACGCGGGCGCGGGGGGCGGGGCGTCTGCGCGGGCGGGCCGGATGATGTAGGGTTTGACGGCGCTGGACTCGAAGTAGGTGCGGGCGATCATCTCGCTGAGGACGCCGGTGGTGAGGAACTGAATGGACATGACCACGAACAGCACCCCCACCAGCAACAGGGGCCGGGTGCCGATGTCCTCGCCGTAGAAGACCTTGACGACGAACAGGTACCCCAGCGCCCCGGTGCCCAGGGCGCCGAACAGCAGGCCGATGCGGCCGAAGAAGTGGCCCGGGCGGCTGCGAAAGCGCATGAAGAAATACACCGACAACAGGTCCAGCACCACGCGAAAGGCCCGGGACATGCCGTACTTGGAGCTGCCGTAGCGCCGGGGGTGATGGGTCACCACCTCCTCCTTGATGCGCGCCGGGGAGGTATTGGCCGCCACCCAGGCGGGGATGAAGCGGTGCATCTCCCCGTACAGGCGCACCCCTTTGAGTACGTGGGCGCGGAACACCTTCAGGGTGCAGCCGTAGTCGTGCAGGCGCACGCCGGTAATGCCGCCGATCAGGCGGTTGGCGAGCATGGACGGCAGGGTCCGCGACCACAGCTTGTCCTGGCGCGCGGCCCGCCAGCCGGCCACCAGGTCCAGGTCTTCCTCCAGCAGGCGGCTCACCAGGCGCGGGATGTCGCGCCGGGTCGTTCTGCATGTCCCCGTCGAGGGTGGCGATCACCTCTCCCCGGGCGTTGTCGATGCCGGCCTGCATGGCGGCGGTCTGACCGAAGTTGCGCTGCAGGGTGAGCACGCGCACGTGGCCGCCGTACTTGGCCTGGGCCTCGGCCATGGTCCGGTCGCTGCCGTCACTGCTGCCGTCATCCACCAGGATCAGTTCCCAGGGGTGGGGATAATCGTCCAGGGCGCCGTGCACCTGCTCCACCATGGGCAGGACATTGTCCTGCTCGTTGTACATGGGGATGACCACGGACAGGTGATGGGGCATGTCCGATGGCTGCTGCCGGGGCATGGCCTGGAGGGGTGGTTGCGCATTCATCGGAATCGGGCACGGATCCTTTGGACGAAAGACATATATTTTACACTGGTCCAGGCGGCCACCAAGCCCCACAGGGTGCCCAGCGCCAGCCCCGCCGCCACCTGGCTGGGGTAATGCTTGCCCATGTAGATACGCGACAGCCCCACCGCCGCCGAGATGAGGAGCAGCGCCACCTGGGCCCAGCGCAGGCGGATGATGAAGGACAGAAACACGGCGGCGGCGAAGAAGTTCATGGCATGGTTCGAGGGCATGGCGTCCAGGTTTGCGCCGCACCGGCGGGGGGCGTCGAGCCCCGGCGTGCGCACCTGCTCGGCGATGGCGAAGCACGGCCGCGGCTGGTGGGTCAGGTGCTTGATGGCATTGCCCGTGGCGTCGGCGATACCCACCACGCACAGGAGCAGGATCCACAGCTTGACCCCGTCGGCGCGAAAGCGCGCGGCGCACAACACCAGGATTACCCCCAGCAGGGGAAAGGCGAAGGCGTCCTTCTGGGAGACCCAGGTGAAGAATACGTCCGCCCACGGATTGGCCCAGGCTTGATTGATCCACAGCAGCAGGGCCTCATTCACGGCGGGCTCTCCCCGGCAGGCACCAGCCGGCGGCGGCGCCGATCACCGCGGCGCTGAGGATGAACAGGTGCACATTGACCGCCCCGGCGAGGGCGGTCTGGGGCGCGGGCGCGGCGCCCGAGGCGGCCAGGCCCGCCATGATCCCGGCCTCGAAGGTGCCGGCCCCGGCGACGCTGTGGATCGGCAGGACGCTGGTGGCGTCACCGGCGATCACGCCCAGTACCGCCGCGGCGGGCGGGAGGGGGACGAATTGGCGCAGCACCCACGCCAGCGCCGCGAACTTGAGCCCCCAGTTGACCAGGGTCCAGGCCCAGGCCCGCCAGAAGGCGCCGCCCGAGGGGGGCAGGCCCGCGAGGACCTGGTGCGCCAGGCGCGCCAGGCGCCCCGCGGCGCTGGGCCGGGGCCGCGCGGCATGCCGCCTGCCCCAACGGTAGCCGGCCCACGGCAGGGTCATCCACAGGGCCGCCAGGGCCGCCGCCGCCGGGGCGTTGAACCACAGGCCGCCGAGGGCCGCCAGGGCGCTGGCCACCAGGGTGTGCATGTCCAGGACCCGGAACCACAGCAGCGCCGGCAGGGATTCCCCCGGGGGGATCCCGAAATAGCGGGACATGAGCAGGGGAAAGCTGGCCTCGCCGGCGCGCATGGGCAGGAAATTGTTCCAGAGATTGTGCTGCAGGGTCAGGCGCAGGGCCGCGGGGAAGCGCCCCGCCATGGGCGCGCGGAAATAGTCCCACAGGCGCCCCGCCCGCGCCCCGTAGCTGGCCATCATCAGGGCGGCGGCCACCGCCACGGCCGGCCCGGACAGCGCGGTCCAGGGCCGCAGCAGCCGGGGCCAGCCGAGATACCACTGGACGAAGCCGATGAAGGCCAGCAGGATCATCCCGCCTACCAGGTACGCGGGCTCGGCGACGCGGCGTGAGCGGCGCTTCACGGCGGGTTCGTGTGAGGGGGCGGCGCACATGGGGAATCCGTTCTAGTCGGTGGATGCGGCCGGTGGTTTCCCTTTATTTTGACAGCCCGAACGGGGATAATACGACCAGGGAGTATCGGCAGGCGGGGCTCTGAAGGGAGTCGTGGTGTGCCGTGTTTTTTTCTCATTCATTGCGACTGCAAGCCTTTCAGTCCGTCCCCAGTAACGAATAAGAGTTCAAAGAGGTCCACTATGGAGCATGGTATCACAATCACTCAGTTCTTGACCGAAGAGCAGCGTCATCACCCCGAGGCCACCGGCGATTTCACGGGGTTGATGAACGACCTGGTGACGGCGTGCAAGATCATCTCCAACGCCGTGAACAAGGGCGCCTTGGTGGGCGTGCTCGGCAGCGCCGGCAGCGAGAACGTGCAGGGTGAGACGCAGAAGAAACTGGACGTGCTGTCCAATCAAGTCATGGTGGACGTGAACCAGTCCACCGGGCACTTCGCGGCCCTGGCCTCCGAGGAGATGGACGAGCTCTATGCCATTCCGGACAAGTACCCCCGGGGCAAGTACCTGCTGATCTTCGATCCCCTGGACGGCTCGTCCAACATCGATGTGAACATCTCCATCGGCACGATCTTTTCCGTCCTGCGCTGCCCGGAGGGGGTGAGCGCCCCCACCGAGAAGGACTTCCTGCAGCCCGGCACCAAGCAGGTGGCGGCGGGCTACATCCTCTACGGCCCGGCCACCATGCTGGTGCTGACCACCGGCAGCGGCGTGAACGGCTTCACCCTGGACAAGGACATCGGCGAGTTCGTCCTCACCCACCCCAAGATGACCATCCCCGCAGACACCCGGGAGTTCGCCATCAACGCCTCAAATCCCGTTTCTGGGACGCCGGGTCAAGCGCTATATCGACGAGTGCCAGGCCGGCAAGGAAGGCCCGCGCGGCAAGGACTTCAACATGCGCTGGGTGGCCTCGATGGTGGCGGAAGTGCACCGCATCCTGACCCGCGGCGGCATCTTCCTGTACCCCGGCGACAGCCGGCCCAAGTACCGCGAAGGGCGCCTGCGCCTGATGTACGAGGCCAACCCCATGTCGTTCGTCGTCGAACAGGCGGGCGGCGCCAGTACCACCGGCAACCAGCGCATCCTGGAGGTGCAGCCCAAGGGCCTGCACCAGCGCATCTCGGTGATCCTCGGCTCGAAGAACGAGGTGGAGCGGGTGGCCGCCTACCACAAATAGGGTGAATCCAAGCGCGCCTCCGGCGCGGCTTAAGCGGCCACGCAAGAAAAAGGGGTCGGAGTCGTGACTCCGCCCCTTTTTTATGCCTTCCTTAGTGGTGGGTCTGCTGCCACTTCTTATACGCCTTCCTGAAGTCTTTCATGGTGAACGGATGATCGCTGCGTTGGGGCAGGTGTATCCGAAACGCCAGGGGCGTGAGGGTGCGGCGCCCGTCGGCGCCCATGAGCAGGATGCCGTAACCGCCGCGGGGCAGGGTGGCCGGCAGGGTCAGACCCAGGCTGCCCTCCGTTGACGGGGAGACCTTGAGCCCCGGCCACCACGACACCGCCGTGGGCGTGGTGCCGCCGCCCACGTAGGCGGCGGCGCCGGCCACGCCGAGCCTGGTGGCGGGGTGCAGGATGGGATAGAAGGCGGTACTGCGCAGACGCCCGTCCGATTCGATGGCGAAGTCCCACAGGCCGCCCCGGCGCTGAGTGACGAGCAGGTGATCCCCCGCGATGGCCATGTCCGCGACGTCCGTCGGCAGGGGGAAGAAGGCCGCCTGGGTCAGGGCATTGCCGTTCACCTCGAGGGTGTACAGTCCCTTACCCGCGACGGCGAGGAACAATCGCGCGCCCCTGCCGGTCACCGCCGTGGCGGGCCCGGGGGCGGCCCACATGACCTTGGGCCGGGGCTGGGCCGGGTCGCTGACGTCGTAGCCCTGGACCCCGTGGCGGGGGGTGGCCACGTAGAGGGTCTCGTTCATCACCCACAGGCCGTTGGCGGGGGTGCCCACCACGGCCACCCGCTGAGGGCTGCGGGGATGGGAGGCATCGATGACGGAGATGCCCGTGCCGCGGCTGTACAGGTACAGATGGCCCTGGCCGTCCCCCGCCAGGAGCGGGCTGTCCAGGTTCAGATCCAGATGGCCCAGGGGGCGCGGCTGGTAGGGATTGGCGTCATCGATCACCGTCAGCCCGCCGCCCTTGCCGGCCGCATACAGGTAGGGACGGTGCAGCCACAGGGCGCTGGTGCGGCCCTTGAGGTCCAGGCCCGTGACCCAGATGGGGTTGAGGGGCGTCTTGCGGTCGTAGACCTGCAGGCCGCCCCGCCCCGACGCCACGTAGAGGAATTTCCCACCGGGGACCGCCTGGCGGGTGCGGCCGCGATCATGGTAGCGGCCGGCCAGGCGCGGCCGCGCCGGATCCGCCACGTCCAGTACCGTGAACCCCCCCCACCAGTCCATGACATAGGCATAGTGCCCTTGACACGCACGCCCCAGGCGGCGCCGTCGGTGTCGTAGCCCCCCAGCCGGCGGGGTCGGCGCGGGTCGGCGATGTCCACGGTCTGCACGCCCGCCAGCCAGTCGGCGATATAGGCGGTGTCCCCCTGTATGTCGATGCCCCGGGCGTTGCCGGGCAGGGCCAGGTGGGCCACCTGCCGGGGGTGGCGCGGGTCGCGGATGTCGACCATATAGAGGCCCTGGTCGAAGAAGGCGACCAGGGCGTAATCGCCGTGCACCGCCACGTCCTCGGCGTAGCCCCCCGGGCGGAAGGCGCCAAGCCGGCGAATGTGCTTGGGGTCATGGACATCGAAGACCAGCAGGCCGGCGCGGTCGTCGGCCACATAGGCGGTGTCGCCCCGGACCCGAATGGCCCACGCCCGGTCGGGGGTGGGCTGGCTTGCCAGCACGGCGGGCTTGCGCGGGTCACTGACATCGATGATCTGGAAGCCGCCCCCGTGGCTGGCCAGATACAGGCGGTTGCCGGCCAGGAACGGGATATAGGCCAGGCCGGGGGTGTCCACCCGCCCCGCGACGGTGGGCCGGAACGGGTCGCTGATGTCCACCACCTGCAGGCCGTGGTCGTCGTCGGCGACGAAGGCGTAGTCGCCCTTGACCACGATGCCCTTGGCCGAGCCGGGGATGTGCAGGCTGGACAGCAGGCGCGGGTGCGTCGGGTCCTTGATGTCGAACAGGTGGATGCCCGAGAACCAGTCGGCGGTGTAGACCACGTTGCCCCGGATGACCCCGCGGCGGATGCCGCCGAAGTTGACGCCCTCCCCCACGTCGAAGTTCTCGTTGGAGTACTCCGGCACCGGTCCGGAAAAGTCCGTGAGGTCCAGGGCCGTCGGCGGTCAGCACCCACGCCCGGCCGCGGCCCGCCACGGCGACGTCCCGCACGGGGCCGGCGAAGCGCCGGGCCGCGGCGATGCTCGGGCGGGCGGGCCGGCGGACATTGAGCAGGTAGACCCGCGAGGCCTCATTGGCCGCATAGAGGCGGTCACCGGCTACCCGCAGGCGCTCCACCCGCCCCAGGCGGTGATAGCTGCCGCGCCAGTGCAGGTGTGAGGGATCGGTCGCGTCCACGATGACCACGCCGCGCTCTCCCAGGGCCACATAGGCCAGGCCGTCGTCCACCGCCACGTCCACGGCGGCGGCCGTGGTGGGATAGCGGCCCCGGGCAGCGAGCCGCCCGTCGGCTTGAAGCTGGAAGGCCGCCAGGCCCCGGGGCCCCAGGGCCGCGAACAGCTGGCGCCCGTCGGCCGCCAGGGCGCGGCCCGGCGCCTCGAGGGTCCGTTCGGCGGTTTGCCTGGGGGCCTTGGGGTCGGCGATGTTGTAGGTGGTGAGCCGCTTGCCGTGGAGCACGGCGAGGTAATCACCGGCGACGGCGAAATCGGTGACCGACGCGTACTCGGATGCGGGCCAGCTGTCGCGGCCCGCGGGGATCATGGATATCCAACAGCCACAGCCCGGTGTCCCGGCAGGCCACGTAGGCCACCTGGGCGCGAACCCGCAGGCCCGGGCAGGTGTCGTCGATGGGAAACCGCCCCACCGCCTTGTCCGACGCTTAGTCGGCTGCAAGGAGCGTCACGCCGTTGTCGCCGGCGACCACCAGCGTCCCCGTGCGTCACGGCCACCGCGCGGCCCTGCCCCTTGACGGCCACGGTCCTGGCGATCACCGGCTGCCAGGGGGTCACGGCCACCCCGGCGCTGCCGGGCGGCACCTGCAGGGTGATCTGCGTGGCCTTGCCGGCGACGATCGAATCGGGCGTGGCCTTGACCCGCCCCGGCGCGCCGAGGGCGGGGGGCGAGACCGCCGCGGCGATCATCAACCCGCCGATCCACGCCCTGGCCCGTTGAGGGGGTATCAGGCGCATGCGGGCAGGAACACCCCGTTGTGGCGGTCCACGGACGGTTACGGACAGGGATTGGGGTGCCGGGTGTGGATGGCCTCGATGCCCTCCAGCACCGCCTGGGGCAGCTCCAGATCGAGGCTGTCCAGGTTGGCCCGCAGCTGCGCCATGGTGGTGGCGCCGATGATGTTGCTGGTGACGAAGGGGCGGTGGGTGACGTAGGCCAGGGCCATCTGGGCCGGGTCGAGCCCGTGGTCGCGGGCCAGCTCGACGTAGGCCTCGGTCGCCTTGATCCCCTGCTCGTTGAGGTAGCGGGAGAAGCGCGTGAACAGGGTGAGCCGCGCACCGGCCGGCCGGGCGTTGTTGAGGTACTTGCCCGACAGGGCGCCGAAGGCCATGGGCGAATAGGGCAGCAGGCCCACGTCCTCGCGGTGGGCGATCTCCGCCAGTCCCACCTCGAAGGTGCGGTTGAGCAGGTTGTAGGGGTTCTGGATACTCACCACCCGGGGCAGGTCGAGCTGCTCGGCGAGCTTGAGGAAGGTCATCACGCCCCACGGGCGTCTCGTTGGACAGGCCGATGCAGCGCACCTTGCCGGCCGCGACCAGGTCGCCCAGCACCTGCAGGGTCTCGGCGATGGGCACCGCTGTGCTCGTCCGGTGCCGGGGTGTAGCCGAGCTGGCCGAAGAAATTGGTCCGGCGGTCCGGCCAGTGCAGCTGGTAAAGGTCCACGTAGTCGGTTTGCAGGCGCTTCGAGGCTGTCGTGCAGGGCGGCCTCGATATTCTTGCGGTCGAGGCACGGGTGGCCGTCGCGCATGTAGGTCGAGGGAGTCGGAGCGGCCCAGGACCTTGGTGGCGAGGACGACCTTGTCGCGGTTGCCGCGCTGCTTGCAGCCAGTTGCCGATGTACTGCTCGGTCAGCCCGTAGGTGTCGGCCTTGGGCGGGACCGGATACATCTCGGCGGTGTCGATGAAGTTGATGCCCGCCGCCAGGGCGGCGTCGAGCTGCTCGTGGGCCTCGGCCTCGCTGTTCTGCTCCCCCCAGGTCATGGTGCCCAGGCACAGGGCGCTGACCTGGATGTCCGTGCGGCCCAAGCGGCGGTAGATCATCGGCGTGGCTCCCTGCTCAGCTGAGGCTGCTCAAGACCTTGGCGGCCGCCTTGATGGTGCGGTCGATCTCCTCGTCGCTGTGGGCGGCGGAGACGAAGCCGGCCTCGAACGGCGAGGGGGCCAGATAGATGCCTTCCTTGAGCATGCCGTGGAAGAAATTCTTGAACATCTCCGTGTCGCTGCTGATCACCTGCTGGTAACTGGTGACCGGCTGGGCGTCGGAGAAGAACAGGCCGAACATGCCGCCCGCGGTGTTGGCCGTCAGGGGGATGCCCGTGACCTTGGCGTGATCGGTGATGTTCTCCACCAGGCGCTGGGTCTTTTTCGTCAGCTGCTCATAGAACCCGGGGCGGGTCAGCTCGTTCAGGGTCGCCAGTCCCGCGGCCATGGCCACCGGGTTGCCGGACAGGGTGCCGGCCTGGTAAACGGGCCCCAGGGGGGAGATCATCTCCATGATGTCGCGCCGTCCGCCGAAGGCGCCCACGGGCATGCCGCCGCCGATGATCTTGCCCAGGGCGGTCAGGTCCGGGGTGACGCCGTAGAACTGCTGGGCACCGCCCAGGGCCACGCGAAAGCCGGTCATCACCTCGTCGAAGATCAACACCGCGCCGTGTTCGTCGCACAGGCGGCGCAGGCCGTCGAGGAAGCCCTCGACCGGCGGGACGCAGTTCATGTTGCCGGCCACCGGTTCGACGATCACGCAGGCGACCTCCCCGCCGGCCTGCTTGAAGGCCTCCTCGACGGATGCCAGGTCATTGTAGGTCGCGGTCAGGGTGAGCTCGGCCAGGGCCTTGGGCACGCCCGGCGAGGAGGGTTCGCCGTGGGTCAGGGCGCCGGAGCCGGCCTTCACCAACAGGGAGTCCACGTGGCCGTGATAGCAGCCCTCGAACTTGAGCACCTTGTCCCGGCCGGTAAAGGCCCGGGCCAGGCGGATGGCGCTCATGGTCGCCTCGGTGCCCGAGTTGACCATGCGCAGCATGTCCAGGGAGGGCATCAGCTGGTGCAGCTTCTCCGCCATGGCCACCTCCAGGGCGGTGGGCGTGCCGAAGCCCAGGCCCCGGGCGCTGGTCTCCTGTACCGCCTTGATGACGGCGGGGTGGGCGTGGCCGAGGATCATGGGTCCCCATGATCCCACGTAGTCTATATATGGCTGATCGTCCTCGTCGATGAGGTACGGCCCCTCCCCCCCTTTGATGAACAAGGGTTCTCCCCCCACGCCGCGGAATGCGCGCACCGGCGAGTTCACTCCGCCGGGGATGAATTGCTGGGCCTTCTCGAACAGTTGTTGGGAACGTGTCACGGTTGCGTCCTTCTTGCGTTATTGATCGACATCGGATGCCGGCGGTGTCCTAACCCGGTATGCCGGTTTGGCGGGCCGTGGGTGGAAACAGCCGGGCAAACCGCCGGGCGGCGGCGGCGGGGTCGTCCTGCCCGAATACGCCGTTGATGACCGCCAGGGCGTCCGCCCCGGCCTCGATCAGCGCCGCTGCATTGTCCGGGGTAATGCCGCCGATGGCCACGATGGGGCATTGGAGTTGTGATTTGGCCTGACGCAACAGGCCCGCGTCCGCCCGAACCGCATCGGGTTTGGTCGGAGAAGCGAAAAAGGCACCGAATGCCACGTAATCGGCGCCGCGGGCTTGGGCTTCGACGGCCATAGACAGATTATTGTAACAAGATACGCCGATGATGGCGTCATGGCCGAGCAGCTTGCGCGCCGCCGCGACGGACGGATCCCCGCGGCCCAGGTGCACGCCCGCGGCCCCGGCGGTGCGGGCGAGCAGCATGTCATCGTTGATGATCAGAGGGACGTCATAGACCCGGCACAGCTGCGCCAGGGCCAGGGCCTGGGTATGGCGCCGGCGCGGATCGGCGCCCTTGTCCCGGTACTGGATCACCGCGGCGCCCCCGGTGATGGCCTGCGCCACCCCGTGGGTGAGTCGGGTGCCGGACAGCAGCGCGCTGTCGGCGATGGCGTACAAGCCCCCGAGGCGCCGGTGCGGGCTCATTGGGCCTCGTTGCCACGTGCCCAGAACAGGCGGTTGGGCAGCAACTGCCCGGCGCCGATGCGGTAGCCGTTCTTGAGGCTTTCCCAGGTGTACTCCTGGGCCTCACGGATAGCGGTGTGGGGCTCCATGCCCTGGGCCAGGAGCCCGGCGATGGCTGAGGACAGGGTGCAGCCGGAACCGTGGTAGCTGCCCGGCAGCCGCTCCCAGGAAAAGGACTCCAGGTGGCGGCGATTGCCGTACAGGGCATTGGTCACATTGGGCGTCTTCTCGTGGGTCCCGGTGATCAGGACGAACTCGCAGCCGAACTCCAGCAGTTGCTGCGCGCAGGCGTCCAGGGTGTCCGCATTGGGCGCCAGCAGGCGCGCCTCCACGGTGTTGGGGGTGAGCACGGTGGTCAGGGGAAAGAGCAGGGACACCATGGCGGCCTGCACCTCGGCGTCGGCCAGGGGCGAGCCGTCCCCGGCGTACAGGATCGGGTCCAGCACCACCGGGATATCGGGGTAGTCGCGCAGCAGGGTGTGAAGCACCTCCACATTCTCGGTGCTGCCCAGCATCCCGATCTTGAATGCCCTGACGGGCATGTCCTCCACCACCGGGCGTGCCTGCTCCACCAGCAGCGCCGGATTGAGCATGGTGTAATCGATTACCCGCCGGGTATCCTGGCTGGTGATCGCCGTTACCACGGGCGCCACGTGGCAGCCCATGCTGATCCCGGCCTCGATGTCGGCGGCAATGCCGGCGCCGCCGGTGGGATCGTTGCCGGCAAAGACCATGACTACGGGAATGTCTTTTTGTCCGTCCATTTACGTCAGGTGTGATGGCGTGTTCGTGAAACGGTGCAAAATACCTTGAGGCGCCGCGCAGGCGGCGGGCGTTTCGTTACGATACCAGGGTTTGAGCGGACCGCGTGCCCGCCTCATGATCCGCCGTGGATGAGCATATCATAACCCCGGGGCCTGTCATACGGCCCGCGGGCGCCCCACAGGCGGTGGCAAAATCCTTGTTTCACATGGGCCGGGAACATGAGAAAATTCGTAGGCCTATCATATTGAATTAATAACTTAAGGGGTAGTTGGTGTGGAGAATAGCCAACCGCAGACGGAAGTAGATCAGGGCTACAAGAAGTACATGTGTGTTATCTGCGGGTTCGTCTATGACGAGGCCGAAGGGTGTCCTGAGGAGGGAATCCCGGCGGGGACCCGCTGGGAGGATATTTCGCCGACCTGGGTGTGCCCGGAGTGCGGCGCCAGCAAGGACGATTTCGAAATGATGGAGATCTGATCCGGCGCGGGCGGTTTTTAAAGGGCACAAAAGACAAAAGCCAGCATATGCTGGCTTTTGTCTTTGTACTGCCGCGATGCCTTCCGGCGGTCAGCCGGAAGCAGACATCTTACGGACGCTTCTTGTACGGCAGGTTGTTGACCCTGGCGTAGTTGACGATGAAGTCGGCCAGCTTCTTCCGATCGCTGTCGGAGACACGCGGACCATAGGGAGGCATGGGCACGCCGCCGGTGATCGCGGTCCACTTGCCCTTGCCGCCGTGAATGATCTGATGCTCTTCACGCTTCATGGCATCAGCGTAGCTCATGTTCTTCTCGTCCTGGGAAACCAGCTTCCACGGCGGTCCAACGATCTTCTTGGGAATGCTATGACATGCCAGGCAGCCGCTCTTCTTGGCAATGGCCAGGAATCCTTTTTGATCGACCATAGGCTTGCCGTCGGCGGCGTAGGCTTGCCCCCCGACAATCATTAACAGTCCCGCTACTACCGGGATGCTTAACCAACGCATTTTCATAGTTCTCTCCTTTATTGTCTCCATGTTGGATTACATATGTAGGACCGCAACTTCTCCCCCTAGAAACTTAAGGCGCCCGTGAGTTGCGGCCCATACCAACAGTACAGTAATGAAAAGCATTTATTCTCCTGCTTTTCACCAGTCATAGTCTTTAAAGACTGCGTTTTTATGCCACGTTAACCAGTGTCTGTCAAGCAACCGGATTCTTTCAATTATCTATTATATATTGAGAATTGTCCCCGCGGGTGTTGCCAATCGGCGACGCAAAGGGTCGGGCGTTGCGCAGTGCGAACACGCCGGCACGTTGCCCGCCGGTGGCGCAATTCCATGAAAACACACTGATATATTGTTATAAATCGCATGGATATTTTTCGATAATTCATGGGCCGATGGGATTGCGGTGGTTGGCTGAGGGGCTATAATGGACGTCCCACGAGGCGTCGATTTCCTTCAGGGGGAAGGGAAAGCCAAGCGGCCTTGCACTTATGCAAAGTATGACCATGTCATGATAAAGAGACGTGCGACGCTGGCCGTTGCGCTAACGTTGTTCGGGGTGTCACTGATGATGGCCGTCGTCGCGGCCCAGTCGTCATCACCGGCCTACGCCGGACCCTCTCTGACGGCGGACCATCCCGTCGCCACCCGCTCGGATTGCGTCGAGTGTCATTCCGAGCCCAAGCACACCAGCGTCAAGGTGGCCTTGGCCTCTTCCGACTGCACCTCCTGCCACAGCGCCAAGGTGGCCCTCAGCGCGGTGAGCCAGGGGCAAGCTTCACAGGATGCCTCCAAGAAGGACCCGGCGAAGCCCGAGCGCTTCCCGGACGAGAAGGCCATCGTCAAGGGCATCGACAAGTCCAAGCTGAGCGTCAATTCCGGCATGAGCGTGCCGCTGTATTACGACCAGACGCGGGTCGGCACCGATCCCAACGACATGATCCTGATCCCCGCCGGCAAGTTCATCATGGGCACCGATATCCGCTTCCCCGACGAAGGGCCCCAGCATATGGTCTACCTGAAGGCCTTCTATATAGACAAGTATGAGGTCACCAACGGCCAGTACAAGAAATTCATCGACGCCACCCACCGGCGCTCGCCCAGGGACTTCATCAACCGCACCTATCCCGACGGGACGGTGGATCACCCGGTTACCTTCGTCAGCTGGTATGACGCCGAGGCCTATTGCAAATGGGCCGGCAAGCGCCTGCCCACGGAGGCCGAGCGGGAAAAGGCCGCCCGGGGAACCGACGGGCGCATGTTCCCCTGGGGCAATGAGTTCGATGTGAATGCCGCCAACACGCCCATCCGCTGGAGCGTCCTGCACATGCAGGGCCGCACCACGCCGGTGGAGGCCTTCGACGCCGGGGTCAGCCCCTACGGGGTGTATGACATGTCGGGCAATGTCTGGGAATGGACCTCGTCGTGGTACAAGCCCTATCCGGGCAATCATCACCTGACGGAGAACTACGGCGAGAAGTACAAGGTCTTGAAGGGCGGGTCGTGGTTCGATTGTTCATTTTACCGCTGCGGGGTGTCGGCACCGGTATTCAACCGCTCATTCTTCCTGCGCACGACCAAGAACAAGTCGTTTGGTTTCCGCTGCGCCAAAGACGCTGACAAACCATAAGGCGGTGAAAAATGATCCAATCCCATAGATGGCACTACACCCTGTTCACGGCGGCGACCATCGTGGCGGTGATGTTCATCCCCGTGCGCCACGGTTTCGGTGCCTTGAAGCGGCGCGGCGACGGGAGCGCCGCCAGCGACAGCAAGGACATGGTGCTGATCCCCGCCGGCAAGTTCATCATGGGCAGTGACAAGACCGACGCCTCCATGAAGGACCAGTACACGACCTCCAAGCCCTTTTACGACAACGAGCACCCCAAGCACAAGGTGCGGCTGAGCGCCTTTTACATGGACAAGTACGAGGTGACCAACGCCCAGTACCGCAAATTCGTCCTGGCCACCGACTACCGCCCGCCGCGCAGCTGGGTAATGAACGGCTACCTGCTCAGCACCACCCGGGACAAGGTCAGGCACCTCAACCTGAGGACCCTGCGCCACCTGGTGGCGCGGGTCTTCAGGCTCGACATCGATACCCGCAAGATGAGCAAGGCGCAGCTGTATAAGGCGATCGACAAGCGTTACGTGGCCCTGGGCAAGGAGCCGGTAACCTATGTCTCCTGGTATGACGCCAAGTCCTATTGCGCGTGGGCGGGCAAGCGCCTGCCGACGGAGGCGGAATGGGAGAAGGCGGCCCGGGGACCCGACGGCAAGCAGTTTCCCTGGGGCAACAAGTGGCAGGAGGGCCTGAGCAACACCGGCGAGCAGTCGTGGGACGACGGCGTGGCCCCGGTGGGCGCGTACAAGAAGGACAAGTCACCCTACGGGGTCTACGACATGGCCGGCAATGTCATGGAGTGGGTACAGAGCTGGTACAAGCCGTACCCGGGCTCCGACTATCACAGCAACGAGTTCGGCAAGAAGTACAAGGTGATTCGCGGCGCCGGGTGGGGTCGCGAGGGCCACTACCACCTGACCGAGTTCGTCCGCGGCGGTTACCGGTTCTATCTCGACCCGGATTCCTATCACTCGGACCTCGGCTTTCGCTGCGCCAAGGACGCCTCGCCCAGCGCCCGCCCGGCCATTCACGCTCAGGCGGCGAACTAATCCGCCCGTCACAAGGGCCTGCCACGGGCGCCTCGGCGCCCGCACGGCGTTAGCGGTTCTTGCGCTGTTCGATACGCCGGATGAAGTCGTTGACCAGGATCCGGTATAACTCGTCCTTCAGGCACGCATCCTCCACCCCCGCCTCCAGGTTGGGGTTGTCGTTGATCTCGATGACATAGGGCCCGTGGACGGTCTCCTTGACGTCGACGCCGTACAGGCCGTCGCCGATGAGGTTGGCCGCCGACACCGCCGCCGAGACGATGGCCGGGGGGGTGTCCTCGATGGGATAGGCCTTGTATCCGCCCTGGGTGATATGCCCCTTGTCGTCGCGCTTGACGATCTGCCAGTGGTGCTTGGACATGTAGTATCGGCAGGCAAATAACGGCTTGCGGTCCAGCACGCCGATGCGCCAGTCGAATTCGGTGGGGATGAATTCCTGGGCCAGGATCAGGTCCGACTCGCGGAACAGCTTGGCGGCGATGTCGGCGATCTGACCCCGGTCGCCGGCCTTGTAGACCCCTCTCGAGAACGAACCGTCGGGTATCTTCAGCACCATCGGGTAGGCAAGCTGCTCCTCGAGGGCATCCAGGCTGCCCTTTTGCAGCACCACGGTCCGGGGCGCGGGGATGCGGTTGACGGCCAGCAGCTCGGCCAGGTAGACCTTGTTGGTGCACTTGACGATGGAGTCGGGGTCGTCGAGCACCGCCATGCCCTCGCTCTCGGCCTTTTTGGCGAAACGGTAGGTGTGATGGTTGATGGAGGTGGTTTCGCGGATGAACAGGGCGTCGTATTCGGCCAGCCGGGCGTAGTCCTTGCGCTCGATCAGCTCCACATCCACGTCCAGTGACTTGGCCGCCTTGGCGAACTTTCGCAGCGCCGCGGTATCCGACGGGGGCAGCGTCTCGCGGGGGTTGTGCAGGACGGCGATGTCGTACTTGGAGATACTCCGGGGCCTGGGCCGCTTCCAGCGCTGGTGCAGGTGACTGTTCAGGGCCTCGATGAAAAAGGCCTCCTGCCGGGCGTCGAGGCTGTTCAGGGCGGCGGGCTTGATGGACGAGATGCCCCACTTGCCGTTGTAGTCGAACTCCACCTTGAGCAGGGGGCAGCGATACAGGTCGTACAGCTGGCGCGCCAGGTCCTGGAGTCCCTCCGCCTGGGTCTGGCCGAAAAAGATATGCAACTCGAGGCGTTGCCCGGAGGCGAAGGCGGCGCTCTTCTTGAAGCTCCTTTGGATGAGTTCGTCGAAGTCTTCGAAATTGAGGCTGTAGATGGCCTTGCTGCTGAGGTCGACGATGGCGCGTACCGAGGGGATGATCTTGTGCTGGCGCGCCTCGGCGAGCAGGGAACAGTAATAGCCCAGACTCAAGTACCGGTAGCCGCGGCACAGGTTGATGATCCGCAGGCCCTTGGCCTTCAGGTAAAGGGACTGACCCAGGTAGGCCCTGGCGGTGACTACCTCGTACTGGGGGTAATGGGGCCGCCAGTCCTTTTCGTTTTCGATGAGGATAAGGTGCCTAGACATGGAGCAGTTGCATTGGTGATGTCATGGCCGCGGGTGCGGGATCGTCAATATAACCGGGCGCTCAGCGGGCCGCCATCGCTTTTTTCCCCGCCTGCGCCGGGCGTTCCTTGAGGATGATCACCGCCTTCTGGCCGGCCTTGCCGTAGCGGGCCATGCGCTCGAAATCCTTCTTTAATATAGGCATGTTGATGCAGTCCAGGGGCGTCTTGCCCTTGGCCGAGTCCACGAACGGGTCGTGGACGTAGATGTAATGCTCATCGAAGCCGGTGACCACCACCCAATGGGGCTCCTTCTCGCCGTAGATCCTGTAGGAGCTGATCAGCACCACCGGGATCCCGCCCTGGTCGAACTTCTCCTGGATGGCATTGGCGTGCAGGGACTTGTAGAACACCGGGATGCCGTGGTCCTGCAGCTCCTGTTCGAAGTCCTCCTGGACCAGCCGGATGACGTCCTTCTTGCGCGGGTTGCGCACCGAGTCGATGAACAGGGCCCCCGTGTCGTTGACGTAGATCTCCGCGTCGAAGCCGCGGTGATAGGCCGACAGGGCCAGCCCGTAGGGGCCGCAGCCGCCGTGGCCGGCGGCCATGAAGATCGTCGTGGACTCGCGCCAGATGCGCAGCTCCAGTTTGCGCTCCAGGGCGAGTTCGGGATCCAGGGACTTCATGGCCATCATCAGGGCGGCCGGTCCGCAGGTGAACTCCAGGGTCTGGCGGTAGTAGGGCACGTTCACCATATCGGGCTGCAGGTGAGGGGCAAGGGTCTTTTCGAAACGCAGGGCGCTCATATGGTCTTCATAGTAGTCGTCGATGACCCCGAACTGGCGATAGCCGCTCTTGAGGAACAATTGGATCGAAGGGGTGTTGTCGTGCCTGATCTCCAGGCGCAGGGAGATGCATTCATGATCGACGGCGCACTGCTCGCTTGCCGCGAGCAGTGCCGTTGCGATACCGTGACCCTGGTGCGCCGGATCGACCGCCAGCGAATAGAGCCGGGCATGGGACGTGGCGGCGTTGAACAGCACCATGGCGTAGCCGCGGATCGTGCCGTGGGTCTGTTCGGCGAGGGTGACGGCGTGGGCCTGGGTCAGCAGGTAGCGGAACCGGCGGCGTGACAGCTTATCGCCGCTGAAGCAGCGGTTTTCGATGTCCAGCAGCGCGTCGATGTCGTGTCGGGTGGCTTCGCGTATCATGGGGGCGGGCAGGCGGTTAAAGTCACCATCATAGAGTACTATTAATCAGGGTGAAAACAGGGATTGCAAGCGGTGGAATCATTGAATCAACGGGGCGCGCGATGAGTGTGCCAAGGGGCGTGGCGGCGTGGCTGCTGGTGCTGGTCTTGGGTTGTCCTGCGCTCGCCCTCGGCGCGGGGGAGGCGGTGCACCATGCCCTCAAGGTGAGGCTGCACCCCGACGAGCACACCTTCCAGGTGGAGGATACCGTCAGCCTTCCGCGGGACTACCCTGACCAGGTGACGTTCAGCCTGCACCAGGGGCTGCAGCCTCAGGTCACGGGGGCGACCCTGGAACCGGTCCCGTCCGCCGCGGACGCGATGGTGCCGATGCAGCGCTATCGCGTGACCCTGCAGGGGTCCCGGCATAGCTTCGAGCTGCGCTACGGTGGCCAGATCCATCACCCGCTGGCCCAGGTCCCCAGCGAGGAGCGCCAGTTCAAGGTGACCGCCGGCCTGATCGACGCCGAGGGGACGTTTCTCGATTCGTCGAGCCTATGGTTTCCCGTCATTGACGACGCCCTGGTGACGTTTTCCCTGGACGTGCGCCTGCCCGGGGGGTGGGACGCGGTGAGCCAGTGCCGGCGCCGCCAGCACCACAAGACCGGCGCCTTCACCCGGGTCCTGTGGGCCTGTGACAAACCCCAGGACGATATCTACCTGGTGGCGGCCCGCTTCCATGAATATCACCGCACCCACGGCCGGATCCAGCTCCAGGCCTTTCTGCGCTCCCCCGATCAGGCGCTGGCCCGGCGCTATATCCGCGCCGCAGGGCGCTACATCGATCGTTATCAGACCCTGCTGGGCCCCTATCCCTACGACAAGTTCGCCCTGGTGGAGAATTTCTGGCAGAGCGGCTACGGGATGCCCTCGTTTACCCTGCTGGGCTCACAGATCATTCGCTTTCCGTTCATCATCTACACCTCGTATCCCCATGAGATCCTTCACAACTGGTGGGGCAACGGGGTATTTGTCAACTTCGACGAGGGTAACTGGAGTGAAGGCCTGACGGCCTACCTGTCGGATCACCTGGTCAAGGTGCAGGAGGGCAAGGGGGCCGATTATCGCCGCGAGCTGCTGCAGAAGTACGTGGACTTCGTGGCCGGCGACCAGGATTTCCCCTTGACCGACTTCACGGCCCGCAACAGTCAGGCGAGCGAGGCGGTGGGTTACGGCAAGGCCCTGATGTTCTTTCACATGCTTCACCGCCGCTTTGGCGACGGGCCGTTCGTGAAGAGTCTGCGCCGGTTCTACAAGGACAACAAATTCCGCTACGCCACCTACGATGATCTGCAAAAGGCCTTCGAGCAGGTGACGGGCGATAAGCTGGGTGCGACCTTTGACCAGTGGGTGCGACGCACGGGGGCCCCCGACCTGCAGGTGGCGCAGGTAAAGGATGTCAGCTCGGGTGACAGCCACCGGCTGCAGCTGACTCTGGCCCAGGCCCAGCCCGGTCCCGCCTACCGTCTCAATGTCCCCGTCGCCGTGACCCTCCAGGGCAGGGCGCAGGCCTATCAGACCACCCTGGCCATGGCGGACAAGCATCAGGCGTTCACCCTGGCCCTGCCGGCCTCCCCCCTGCGGGTGGACGTGGACCCCCAGTTCGATGTGTTCCGGCGCCTGTCCAAGGAGGAGATCCCCCCGGCGCTCAGCGGTCTGTTCGGCGCCGAGTCGGTGCTGATCGTCCTGCCCAGCCGGGCCCCCGAGGCCCTGGGGCAGGCCTATCGCGCCCTGGCCGAGGCCTGGCAGGACAGTCCCGCCTTTCATGCCCGCATCGTTATGGACGACGCCCTCGAGGCGCTGCCCGAGGACCGGGCGGTATGGCTGTTCGGACAGCGCAATCGCTTCAGGTCCCAGGCCGAAAAGGCCGTGGCCGTCTATGACGTCGGTGCAGCTCTCGCCGGACGGGCAGCTGCGCGTGGCCGGCCAGCGCTTCCCGGCGCCGGGCCGCTCCCTGGTCATGGCCGCGACGCACGCTCATGGTGCGCCCTTGGGCTGGTTGGTGACCACCGAGCCCAAGGCCCTGTCCGGGCTGGCGCGCAAGCTGCCCCATTACACCAAGTACAGCTACCTGGTGTTTCAGGGCGAGGCGCCGCGCAACACCGACCGCGGCATGTGGCCGGTGCTGCACTCGCCCATGTCGGTGGTGATCAACGCCGGCAGCGGGCCGGTACCCATGGCGGCGTTGGCGCCCCGCCGGCCGTTGACCCGGCTCATCGATACCACGCAACATTGAAGGGTGCGCCCGGGGGGGCAACAGGGTCGAGGCTCGGGAAGGGGAATGTCAGAAAAGAAGGTCAGGCCGGGGGAACTGGCACCACCGGCCTGAAAAATACGCTGCGCACATCCCAACTATCCGACGGGAGAGGTTAAAAGGGACACCTTGGAGGATGGCAACGAAGGCACTAAACCGTCCTTACGCTGCTTAACCGTTCTCCCGTTACAAGTTGTGTCGGCCAGTTGATGTGTGCGGCTGAAGGCGCCGCCGTCAGCCGCGTGGCAAGCGCAGGCCATACTATACACGAAAACGCGGACCCGTTTCCGCCAATTTTATGACGCCGGCCGGGTTTTTGATAAGCGACTGTTTGTTATGATAAAAAGTCGGTTTTGAGGGGGCGGCAGGCGCCCGGCGAAGCCCGCAGGCCGCGGCTCGGAAGGTGTAAGAAATTCCGACACCCGCCTCCCCGGCGGGGCCTAATCCGCGCCCGCGTCCGGGGCGATGAATAGTAGAATAGCGATCTTTTATCTGTGCAGAGGAGAACTGATGGGGACACTCAAGGCGTTGGTGTTCGATGTGGACGGCACCTTGGCGGATACGGAGCGGGACGGCCATCGCGTGGCGTTCAATGAGGCGTTCGCCGACTTCGGTCTGGACTGGCATTGGTCCGATGCGCTGTACGGCGAGCTGCTCAAGGTCGCGGGCGGCAAGGAGCGCATCCGCTATTACATCGACCACTATACCCCGGCATTCACGGCGCCCGGTGACCTGGACGAGTATATCGCCCGCCTCCACGCCGAGAAGACGCGCCGCTATGTGCGCATGCTGGAACACGGGGAGATCCCCCTGCGCCCGGGAGTGCGCCGCCTGCTCGAGGAGGCGCGCGCGGCCGGGCTGATCCTCGCCATTGCCACCACCACCAGCCTGCCCAATGTCCAGGGCCTGCTGCGCCACTGCCTCGACAGTGAGGCGGAATCGTGGTTTGATCTGATCGCCGCCGGGGACATGGTGCCGGCCAAAAAGCCGGCGCCGGACATCTACCGGCTGGTGCTCGAGCGCCTCGGCCTGGCGCCCGGCGAGTGCATCGCCTTCGAGGACTCCGATAACGGACTGCGCTCGGCGCGTGGGGCGGGCATCGAGACGGTGGTCACGGTGAACGACTACACCCGCAGTCACGACTTCCCGGGGGCCCTGCTGGTCGTGGACCAGCTGGGAGGCCCGGGGCAGCCCTTCACGGTGCTGGACGGCGACGCCCGGGGGCATACCTTCGTCGATACCGCCCTGTTGACCCATATGCTCGCCGGCCGTTGCGGCGCTCAGGGGCCCCGCGACAGCCGGGACGACACGGCAAGGAGAACCCTGTGAAAGAGATTACACCGCAGATATTAAAGGAACGTATGGACGGCGCCGGCGCGCCGGTATTGCTCGACGTGCGCGAGCCCTGGGAGTATGAGATCTGCCATATCGCCGGCTCGCACTCCCTGCCCATGCGCCAGATCCCCCAGCGTTACAGCGAGATCGATACGGCCCGGGACGTGGTGGTGATCTGTCACCATGGGGTGCGCAGCGCCCAGGTAGCCTCGTTCCTGGCCCAGCAGGGCATGGAGAATATCGTGAACCTGGCCGGCGGCATCGACGCCTGGGCCAGGGAGGTAGATAAGTCCATGCCTGTTTACTGACCCCCTGAAGCCCCTCAGTCAGCCTTGACGTAGGCGATACGAAAGTGAGGCACCAGCTCGCCCTTGGGCTTGAACAGGGCGTCCAACACGATGCGGGTGTGCACGTCCCGGGCCTGGCCGGGGGGGATGGGGTTGCTGAAGATCACCTGGGTCTGGTCCACGGTGTCGCAATGGCCGTTGTAGCAGTCATCGACCAGGATCTTCAGGCCGATTTCCTCCACCGTATACTGCTTTGAGTGATTGCGTATCCTGCCCACCACCGCGTGGGTGTTGAGAGACGGATTGGCCAGCTTGAAGTCCACCAGCTCGATCTGATCGTGGGGAATGCGTTCCTTGGATGCCTCCAGCTGGTGCTGCTGATACCAGGCGAAGCCGCCGATGACGAACACAATGCCTACGATGAGCGCGGCCGCCAGGCGGCTGAACCTCAGCACCAACGAGGAGATGATCAGTGCCAGTATCGCTAATAAGACCCAACGCATAACGGCCCCGGAGTCGGT
This sequence comes from uncultured Gammaproteobacteria bacterium, assembly GCA_963844825.1. Lineage (GTDB taxonomy): Bacteria > Pseudomonadota > Gammaproteobacteria > CAWJPQ01 > CAWJPQ01 > CAWJPQ01. Next base: position 259,972 of record CAWJPQ010000014.1, on the reverse strand, counting down.
GAGTGAGTGAGCCGGCATGCAAAAGCCCGGCGCCGCAGCGCCCCGCCGGCTTGAACGGACACGGAACGCGAGAGCGTATCATAACAAAGCGTCTCCTGCGCCTTGCCCCGGGGATGTCGGCGACGGATCCGGGCGGGTTGCTTGTGCCCCGCCGAGCATTTGGGCTTTAATGGGGCCGTCGCAGGGGGCGCCCGGCGAACGGGACCGATCTTTCAAGTCAGCCGACAAGGTGAATGTGCCATGGTGTTTTCCGGATTCAAGCAGAAGGTCGATGAGGCCGTCGCCCCGTACCTGCCGCTCATAGAAGAAAAATACAACGAAATCATCAGCTCCATGGGGGCCAAGTCCAAGGAAGTGATGGGCAACGACGCGCTGATGCAAAAGGTGTTTCGCACGGTGCACGGTCGGCTGCCGCTGCCGGTTCGATGGACCCTCAAAGAGCAGCCGTTCGTCGACTTTTGCATGCGCCACAAGCACCGCATTCACCGGGGGGAGGACCGCGACGCGGGCGGGGCGGAGCCGCCGGCCCCCGACCCGCGCCGGATCGGCGGGCCTGACAGCGAGGACGACGGGACCCATTAGAGCGCGCCGCCGGGGCCCGGCCGCCTCAATAGGCGCCTCTCGGCGCCTGTGGTAGGATGGATCCGGCCAGGCTGCAGCACGGCGTCCGAATCACAAGGGAGATCCCGACTTGCAACGATTCTCAGCGATTAGGCGTGTCCTCACCGGCGGCTTGTTAATCGCGGCGGCCCTTTGGCCGTGGCTGTACAGCCGGCCCGCCGCCGCCGGGGACGAACAGGGCGGGGCATGCGTCCCCGTCGCCAAGTGGGTGTTTCCCGGGAAAGATAACGCCCCCCTCACCCTCCACGACGCGCTGCAGCGTCTGTCGGGCACCCGGGTGGTGCTCCTCGGGGAGCACCACGACAATCCCGAGCACCACCGCTGGCAGCTGCAGACGTTGGCCGCGCTGTACGGCCAGCACCCCAACATGGTCATCGGTTTCGAGATGTTCCCGCGCCGGGTGCAGCCGGTCCTGGACCGCTGGGTGCGCGGCGAGCTCACCGAAAAGCAGTTCCTCAAGCAGACGGATTGGGATTCGGTATGGAGTTTCAATCCCAAGCTGTACATGCCCATCTTCAACTTCGCCCGCATGAACCGCATCCCCATGATCGCCATCAATCTGGACGGCAAGCTGATCAGCCGCCTGCGCACCGAGGGGCTGAGCGCGTTGAGCGCAGACCAGCGCGCCGGGTTGACCAAGCCGGCGCCGGCCAGCGACGGCTACCTGGACATGCTCAAGGACATCTACCAGGAACACGGCGTCCCCGCCCACAAGGACCTGCCGCCGCCGCAGCTCTTTAAAGAAGACAAACACTTTCACATGTTCGTGGAGGGTCAACTGTGGTGGGACCGGGTCATGGCCTCGGGCCTGGCCGAGCAGGCCAAAAAGCCCGACCCGCCTTTCGTGGTGGGGCTGATGGGCAGCGGTCACTTGATCTATCACTACGGCATCCCCCACCAATTGGACGATCTGGGGATCAGCGACAGCGCGGTACTGATCCCGTGGGACGGCCGGTTCGACTGCAAGGACCTCGACCCCAAGTTCGCCGACGTGGTGTTCGGCGTCCGCGCGCCGGTCGCGGCCGAAAAAGGGCATGACCGGCCCCTGCTGGGGGTCTACCTCAAGGCCGGCGACAAGGAGGCCCGAGATCGCCAAGGTCATCTCCCCCAGCGTGGCGAAGAAGACCGGCATCAAGACGCGGCGACGCCATCGTGGAAATGGCGGGCCGCCCGGTCAAGAGTGTGGCCGAGGTCATCGATAAGGTGCACGACATCCTGCCGGGGACCTGGCTGCCCATGGTGGTCATGCGCGACAATAAGCGCATCGACATGGTGGCCAAGTTCCCCCCGCTTGATACGAACAAAAATGAGTAGAGGCTGACGGGCGGGCCCGCCCGGCAAAGCGCAGATGGCCGCATTTCCCCGCATGGATTTCCTGCTGGAACTCCTCCGCCAGCCCACGGCGCCCTACCGTGAGGCGCATGTGATCGCCGTCGTGAGCGACGCCCTGGCGCGGGCGGGCGTGCCGTTTTTTGCCGACCCGGTGGGCAACCTGGTCATCGGCGTCGAGGACTCGCCGCGCCTATGGCAAGCTGGTGAACGGCGACGACGCCGACCCGGTGCGCCTGTTCATCGCCCATATGGACCACCCCGGCTTCCACGGCACGCACTGGACGCGGGCCTCGCGCCTGCGCATCCGCTGGCACGGGGGCTCGCCCACCCGCCACCTGGCGGGCGCGCCGGTGTGGCTGGCCGACGCCTGGGGGAGGTCGCCGCCGGCGCCCTGACCAATGTCAAGCTCGCCGACCGCGCGCCGCGCCATGGACAGCGCCGAGGTGCGTTTCAGCGCCGCCGAGCTGGCCCGGGTGCGCCGCCTGCCGGCGCCGTTCCCTATACGGCGGATTCCGCTTTCGCGCCCCGGTATGGCGCGCCGGCAAGCGCCTGTACACCAAGGCCGCCGACGACCTGGTGGGGGTCTATTCCATCTGCGCCACAGCCGTGGAGCTGTTCGGCAAGGCGCGCCGCCCGGGGCCGCGGCCGCCGTTCATCGGCCTGCTGACCCGGGCCGAGGAAGTGGGTTTCATCGGCGCCGTGGGTCACCTTGAGCTGGGCTGGCTGGATCGAGGCGCGCCGGCCGGTGGTCGGCGTCAGCCTGGAGGCCTCGCGGACGCTGCCCGGCGCCGTCGTCGGCAAAGGGCCGGTGGTCCGCCTGGGCGACCGGCGTACGGTGTTCGATGCCGGCGCGCTCAAGGTCTTATCGGAGCTGGCGGAGCGGGTGCTGCCCGGGGGCCATCAGCGCCGGATCATGGAGGGCGGCGTGTGCGAGGCCACCGCCGCCACGGTCTACGGCCTGCCCGTCCATCGGCATCTCGGTGCCCTTGGGCAATTATCACAATGAAGGCTTTGAAGGCGGCCCCGACTGCCGCCGCCCCCGCGGGCCGGCCCCCGAGTTCGTGCACCTGGATGACATCCGCGGCCAGTGGCGCCTGTGCCGCGGCCTGATGAAGCCGGGCCTGCCGTGGGCGGGCGCCGTGGCGGCGCCAGCGCCAGGGAGCTGCGCCGCCGGCTGCGCGACGCCCGGCCCCTGCTCGAGCCGGCCGCCTCCGCCCGCGCTCGAACGCTAAGATAACTAAAGAAAATGGACAACCTTATCATGAAAGTGACGATTTATCACAACCCGCGCTGCAGTAAATCCCGCCAGACCCTGGAGCTGCTGCGCGCCCGCGGGATCGAACCCGAGGTCATCGAGTACCTGAAGTCCCCGCCTGGTCGCGCACACTGAAAACCCTGCTCGAGATGCTGCATGGAGCCACGCGACCTGATGCGCAAGGGGGAAAAGGAGTACAAGGAGGCCGGCCTGGACGGCCCGGCCCTGAGCCGACACCCTGATCCGCGCCATGGTCGAGCACCCTGTTGTCATCGAACGGCCCATCGTGGTGGTCGACGGCAAGGCGGCCCTGGGTCGTCCCCCGGAGAATGTCCTGGGGATCCTGTCTTAGGGCCTGATAACACTATCCAAACCGCGGCATGCAGTTCAACGACCAGCTGATCAGCGGCGTCCTGGTCAAGCGCTACAAGCGCTTTCTGGCCGACGTGACCCTGGCCGACCGGGCCCAGGTGACCGCCCACTGCCCCAATACCGGTTCCATGCTGGGCTGCTGCGACCCCGACAGCCCCGTGTGGCTGAGCCGCTCGGCGAACGCCGCCCGCAAGTACCCCCTGACCTGGGAGATCGTCCAGGTGCCCGGTGACACCCTGGTGGGGATCAATACCGGCGTCACCTCGCGCCTGGTGCACGAGGCCATCGACCAGGGGGTGATCGACGAGCTGCAGGGGTATGACGACATCCGCCGGGAGGTGCGCTTCGGCCACCAGGGCAGCCGCGTGGACCTGCTGCTGAGCGGCGGCGATGGGACTCGGTGCTACGTGGAGATCAAGAACGTCACGGCGGCCGTGGAGGGGGAGACGGCGGTGTTCCCCGATGCGGTGAGCGCCCGCGGCACCAAGCACCTGCAGGAGCTGATGGCCATGGTGGCCGAGGGTCATCGGGCGGTGCTGTGCTTTTGCGTCCAACGGGACGATGTCCAGCGGGTGCAGCCGGCCGACAGCATCGATCCCGTCTACGGACGCACCCTGCGCCAGGCCATTGACGCCGGTGTGGAGGCCATCGCCTACTGTGCCCGGGTCTCGCCCCGGTCCATCGACCTGTACCGGCCCATCCCCGTCGTCTGTCCCGGAAAATAACCCTTCAAACTCTCCGTGGTTCTGGGGAGGATGCTCCCGTATATTACGCGGCAAGCGGCGGCGCGCCGACATGGTGCGTGGTCGCGCTTCGTTATTTTTCATTTTTTCTGCGATTCAACGCGTCAGGTCCCGGACGATGAAGGCGCCACCCTGTTTGTGGCATCAAATCGGACGGAGGCCATAGATCAAACTACCGGTGAGCGATGAGGGTTGATTAGGATGCACAAGGGAGCTCGGTTTTGGCGGCTGTGTTTTGGGACGCTCCTGTGGGGTATCTCTGCGGGGGCCGGCGCGGGTCAGGGGACGCTGATCGGCGTTCTGCCGTCGACACCGGGCGGCACCGATTACCAGGCCTATTATGACCCTGCGGCCGATTTGACATGGCTGGCCAATGCCAACGCGAACGGCCCCATGACCTGGTCGCAGGCCTTGGCCTGGGTGAAGCAGCTGAATATCAATGGCATTACCGGCTGGCGGCTGCCGGATTCCGCGCAACCGGATCCCGCCTGCAGCAGGCAGATCGCGGGTATCTCCCGGGGCTTCAATTGCACGGGCAGCGAGATGGGCAACCTGTTCTACAACGTGCTGGGCAACCGGGGCCTTCCGGATGTCTGCGGCGCATCGCGCAATTGTTCGAACATTGCCACCACCTTCAAAAACACCGGTCCCTTCTCCCATATCAAGTCCAACTATTATTGGACAGCCACGAAGGACCCAACCGACGACAATAGCGTGATGTACTTTGATTTTCGCTACGGCGATCAGCGCGAGGTCAACAAGATCTTCGGCATGTATGCGTGGCCCGTGCACTCGGGCAATGTGGGCCATGCAGCCATGCCGGAGGCGGACAGTGCCCGCTAGCCCGGAGGCGCCGCCGATAGCCGGCGCGCACCCGGCGCGACCGTAACAGGGGTCCACCATGCAAGGGGTCTTTTTGGATCGCGCCAGCCTCGGCACCGAGGGCCTGGATTACACGGGGCTTGAACAGGTCCTGCCTGCCTGGCGGTTCCATCCCAACAGCCGCCCGGATCAGGTGGCGGACCGCCTCCGGGACGCGGAGGTGGCGGTGTCCAACAAGGTCGCCCTGGATGCCGCGGCCCTGGAACGGGCGGCCCGCCTGAAACTGGTGTGCATCTCCGCCACCGGCACCAACAACGTGGACCTGGCGGCGGCACGCCGCCTGGGCATCGCCGTGTGCAACGTGCAAGGGTATGCCACCCCTTCGGTGGCCCAGCTGGTGTTCGCCCTGATCCTGTCCCTCTACACCCGCCTGCCCGATTATCACCGGGCGGTCAGGGAGGGGCGCTGGGCCCGCAGTGAACTGTTTTGCCTCCTGGACTACCCCATCCACGAGCTGGCGGGCAAGGTGCTCGGCATCGTCGGTTACGGGGAGCTGGGACGGGCGGTGGCGCGCCTGGCCGAGGCCTTCGACATGCAGGTGCTCATCGCGGCGCGCCCGGGTGGGACCGCCCAAGGCGAACGCCTGTCCCTGGAGGCCCTGCTGCCCCGGGTGGATGTCCTCACCCTCCACTGCCCCCTGACCCCCGAGACCCGGGGCCTGATCGGTGCCCGCGAGCTCGCCCTCATGGCTCCCCATGCCGTGCTGATCAATACCGCCCGCGGGGGGATCGTCGACGAGGCCGCTCTGGCCCGGGCCCTGGGCGCAGGCGCCCTGGCGGGGGCCGGGGTGGATGTCCTGACCGAGGAGCCTCCCGCCTCGGGCAACCCCCTGCTCGCCCCCGATATCCCCAACCTGATCGTCACGCCCCACATCGCCTGGGCGAGTCTGGAGGCCCGCCAGCGCCTGATCGGCGAGGTGGCGGAAAACATCCGGGCCTTTATCGCCGGCGGGCGCCGCAACCGGGTGGATTGAACGGCGCCCGTCGGGCCAAAACCCCATGGTTTTCAGGGAGAAAGGCCGCCGGCCGGGCGGCTTTATTTTTGCCGGGTTAAATCCTACACTAGGCCGGGTGACGTACCTTCCCACGAAAGGAGAGCAGACCATGAAGATCAAGACTGTTGCCGCCGCCACCGCCCTGGTGCTCGGCCTGAGTGCGGCCCCCATGAGCCTCTGGGCCTGCGATATGGCCGGCCCCAACGCCCACGTGGGCGTCATCACCCAGATCAATGAGAAGGCTCACAGCTTCACTATCCGTGACGCCCAGACCCAGCGTCTGATCACCTTCAGCGTCTCGCCGGACATGATGCACCGCCTGATGACGCGGGCCAAGGTGCTGGTGAAGTACGAGAAGGAGAAAAACGCCCATCAGCTCAAGGCCACCAGCATCGAGATCTAAGCGAAGCGGGCGTGCCGGCCGGCACGCCGGGTGTTGGGAAGCGACGGGGGAGCCTTCAGCGGGCTTCCCCGTCTGTGTTTAGGGTGCTGGAACAATTGGGCAGGGGAAGATATGGACAGCCTGTGGGATGACCGCGAAGCGGCGCGGTACGAAGGCGAGTTGGGAATGCGGGTCTATACGTCGCGTCTGCTGGGCAGGGACAAGCGCCTGGTCATGCACGGCGGCGGCAACACCTCGGTCAAGATCACCGAGACCAATATCCTCGGCGAGGCCGAAGAGCTCCTGTACGTCAAGGGCAGCGGCTGGGACCTGGAGACCATCGAGGCCCCGGGTTTCGCGCCGGTGCGCCTGGCGCACCTGATTCGCCTGGCGCAGCTGGAGGAGCTGTCCGACCCGCAGATGGTCAACGAGCTCAAGACCCATATGACCCGCGCCTCCGCGCCCACCCCCTCGGTGGAGGCCATCCTGCACGCCATCCTGCCCTACCGCTACGTGGACCACACCCACGCCGATGCGGTGATCGCGGTGACCAATACCGCGGACGGTCGCGCGCGCATCGAGGAGGTCTACGGCGATGCGGTGGTGGTGATCCCCTATATTATGCCCGGCTTCGACCTGGCCCGCCTGTGCGCCCAGCGTTTCGCCGCCGATGCCCACGAGGGCACCCTGGGCATGGTCCTGATGAACCACGGCATCTTCTCCTTCGGCGGGACGGCCCGGGAGTCCTACGAGCGCATGATCTCCCTGGTGGAGATGGCCGAGCAGTACCTGGAGAGCGCCGGGTCGCAGCGCATCTCCCTGCCGCCGGCCCAGGCGCCGGCCGCCTCCCGGCGCCTGGGCCTGTCAGACCTGCGCGCCGAGCTGTCGGGGCTGGTGGGGGCCCCCGTGATCATGGCCTCCCATACCGACGCCGGGCCCCTGGGCTTCGCCCGCCACCCGCAAGTCGCGACCCTCTCCCAGCAGGGGCCCGCCACCCCGGACCACGTGATCCGCACCAAGCGTGTCCCGCTGGTGGGGCGCGACACCGGCGCCTATGCCCGGGCCTACAAGGAATACTTCGATGCCCACGCCCCCGGCGCCAAACAGCCCAAGACCATGCTCGACCCGGCCCCGCGGGTCATCCTCGATCCCGAGCTGGGCATGTGCTGCGTGGGCCGCAACGCCAAGGCCGCTGCGGTGGTCAGCGACATCTACCGCCACACCATCGACATCATCCTCCAGGCCGAGGCCCTGGGGGGTTACCGGGCCCTGCCCGCCGGGGACATCTTCGATGTGGAGTACTGGGACCTTGAGCAGGCCAAGCTCAAGCAGGGCGGCAAGCCCCCGCCGCTCACCGGGGAGGTGGTGATGATCACCGGCGCGGCCTCGGGAATCGGGCGGGCCTGCGTGGAGCGCTTCCTGGCCGAGGGCGCGGCGGTGGTGGGCCTGGACATCCGGGCCGAGATCGCCGCCCTGCACGAGGGGCGCCCGGACTTTCTCGGGCTGGCCTGCGACGTCACCGACGAGGCGGCCGTGGACGAGGCGTTGGAGCGGGCCGTGGGCGCCTTCGGCGGGCTCGACATGCTGGTGCTCAACGCCGGGATGTTCCCGCCCGGCCGACGCATCGAGGAGCTGGACGGCGGCGAGTGGCGGACCGGTCATGCACCTGAATGTGGACGCCAACCTGGCCCTCATGCGCCTGGCCCACCCCCTGCTCAAGCGCGCGCCCAACGGCGGCCGGGTGGTGGTCATGGGCTCCAAGAACGTCCCGGCGCCGGGGATCGGGGCGGCGGCCTACTCCGCCTCCAAGGCGGCGCTGAATCAGCTGGCCCGGGTCGCCGCCCTGGAGTGGGCGGGGGACGGCATCCGGGTCAACACCCTGCACCCCAACGCGGTGTTCGACACCGGCATCTGGACCGAGGAGGTGCTGAAGGCCCGGGCCGCCCACTACGGCCTGAGCGTCGAGGAGTACAAGACCAACAACCTGCTCAAGACCGAGGTGACCAGCGCCGACGTGGCGGCCCTGGCGGCGGCCATGTGCGGGCCCCTGTTCGCCAAGTCCACCGGCGCGCAGATCCCCATCGACGGGGGCAACGAGCGGGTGATCTGAGCTACGTCGGTCGGCTGACCGGATGGCGGGGCCCCTTTGGGGACCGTTTTTCTCGATTGGATTGTTTTACTCTCGCCAAGCCGCGAAGGACGCCAAGGAACAATACAAGGGTTGCCTTCTTGGCGCCCTTCGCGGCTTGGCGAGAGTTATACAAAGTTTTCCACGAATACTGCCGAAGCCCCCGTCCACTTTACGGGACGATATCCTACGGCGTGGCGCAGGCCTGGGAGTAATCCACGTACCCCGGGAATTCGGCCCCCTCGCTGCAGTAGCGGCAGTCGGGATTGGGGCTCACCTTGAACTCCGAGAAGCGCGCGCCCAGGGCGTCGTAGTAGAGGATGCGCCCGATCAGCGGGTCGCCGATCTCCAGCAGCAGTTTGAGGGTCTCCACCGCCTGCAGCAGCCCGACCACGCCGGGCAGCACCCCCAGCACGCCGATCTCGGCGCACGACGGGGCCATCTCCGGCGGCGGCGGCTCGGGGAACATGCAGCGATAGCAGGGGCCGGGGCGGGCGCCGTTGGCGGGCCAGAACACGGTCAGCTGGCCCTCGAAGCGGTAAACGGCGCCGTGCACGTTGGGGATGCCGAGCTTCACGCAGGCGTCGTTGATCAGGTATCGGGCGGGCAGATTATCGGTGCCGTCCACCACCACGTCGTAGCCGGACAGGATCTCCTCCACGTTGTCCTTGTCGAGCTTGGTCTCGTGGCCGATCACCTTGACCTGGGGGTTCAGCGCCTCCAGGGCCTGGCGGGCTGACGCCACCTTGGGGGTGGCCACGCCGGTCCTCGGTGTGCAGGATCTGGCGCTGCAGGTTGCTGCGATCCACCACGTCGTGATCGACGATCCCCAGGGTCCCCACGCCCGGCGGCGGCCAGGTAAAAGGCCGCCGGCGATCCCAGCCCGCCGGCGCCGATGAGCAGCACCTTGCTGTCCATGAGCTTGAGCTGGCCCGCCTCGCCCACCTCGGGCAGCAGCAGGTGGCGCGAGTAGCGCTCGCGGGCCCCGGCGTCCAGCTGGCGCGGCACTTCATAGGGCAGGCCGTTGTTCTTCCAGCGATTGAATCCGCCGCCCACCGAGCGTACGTCCTCATAGCCCATCTGGCGCAGGCTCTCGGCGGCGAACAGGGAGCGGGTGCCGCCGGCGCACATGACCAGGATGGTGCGCCCGGGGTCGTCCACGGCATCCTCGATGCGCAGTTCCAGGTAACCGCGGCCCAGGCGCAAGGCGCCGTGGGGGCTGCCCTGGGTGATCTCGTCCGCTCCCTGACATCGACCAGCGCCGCGCCCTGGGCCTGGAGCTTGAGGGCCTCTTCCGGCGTGATCTCAACGATGGCGGATTTCAACGAGGCGAGACGGCGGTCTTTTGCTTTCATGGTCTGTGCCCCCCCTGGAGCAACTCTGTGACGGAATCAAACCTGCGGCCGGGCGGTGAATCCACCCGCGAATCAGCAGCTTCATTACCCCGAATTATAGCAGATATTTCTAATGCGCCGAGCCGCCGGCCTCCCCCCACGGGCGGCCTCAGATCATCACCGACATCTGATAGAGTGTGAGCAGGATCTCCACCAGGATCAGGATCACGATGTACCACTCCACCCGCAGACTGCGCTTGTGGTGGAGCAGGTCCAACAGGGTCTCGGCGGTGCGGGACACCACCTCCAGCTTGCGGTCCAGGGCCAGGTGGCGCTCGCGGATCTCGTACTCGTCCTCCAGGCGCAGGTACAGGCGCTCCAGCTCCGGGTAGTCCCACAGCAGCTCGGGTTTTTCCTCCACGGCGACGCGCCCCACGGTCTTGTGCTGGACCAGCAGGGTGCTGCCGATCTGGCGCAGCAGCTCCTTGACCCCCTGGGCCGCCTTGCCCCGGCGGTTGAGCTCGGCGGCCAGGGGCTCGATGCGGTCGAAGACCTTGGCGGTGCTGGCCTCGTAGAAGGACAAGACCACGCTCTTGGCCAGGATATCGGCCACGATCTGCAGCCGCTCGGCCTGGGGCTCGTTGAGCCAGATGGTTCCCTCCTTGTCCACCCGTTCGCTGGTCTGGTCGCTGAAGCCGAGCACCGCGTCCTCGCTCTCGGGGTATTCGTAGGGCTCCTGGATGAAGTCGCGCAGATAACGCAGGAACGATTCTTCCTCCACGGCGCTGACGTTGAAAAATACCACCACGCCGTAGCGAAACAACACGGCGCTGCCGTGTTCGCCGGCGCTGGTGATGATCGGCATGTGAGGGGCGGCGATCCCCGGCTGGCCCTTCATGGAGCGCAGGTCAATGCGCTCGCCCACCAGCAGTGAACGGGCACTGACACGCTCTTTGCCTGCAAAGGAGATGATATCCATAGATGACACGTCCATACTGGTTCTTGGTCGTTGTTGACGCTGTAATGGTAAGAGTTGTGGGCGGGAAATACGATACATTATTGACGATGCCGCGCCCGCCGCGGGGGAATGCGCTTGACGAATGCGGGCCGGTGTCCGTTGTGATAAGCTCGTTTGCGGTCCCAGTGCAGGTTGACGGTCCATGGCGGCACGCAACATCTACAAGGTATTGTTTTTCAGTCAGGGCAGGCAGTACGAGCTGTATGCCCGGCGGGTGTATCAGGGGGAGCTGTACGGCTTCGTCGAGCTGGAGGAACTGGTCTTCGGCGAGAAGTCGGCGTTGGTGGTCGACCCCTCGGAGGAGCAGCTCAAGTCGGAGTTCAAGGGGGTGAAGAAGGTGTCGATCCCCATCCACGCCATCATCCGGATCGACGAGGTCGAGAAGGAAGGCGTCGCCAGGATCACCGCCGTGCCGGGGGCCGAGAACATCACGCCCTTCCCCGCGTCCCTGTACCGGAACAACCGCGATCCCAATCAGTCCTGAGGAATCAAGGGGTCAGAGTCGTTGATCGGAGAAGGCGCGATCAACGACTCTGACCCCTTGATTCCCCGTCACTTGGCGTCCGCGGCGCAACGGAAGCCCACGTCGTTGAAGGCATCCGTCGGGTCGATGTAAAAGCGGTACGCCGTCCGATAAAAGTGATGGATGGCGTAGTGACCGATGCCGCCCCACCCGCCGCCCCGCAGGACCTTGTATTTCTCGCCGAAGTCCTTGCTCTTGTAGGTGTTGCCCGGATAGGGGCGATACCAGTCGGCGACCCACTCCATGACGTTACCGGCCATGTCGTAGACGCCGTAGGGGGACTTGCCCTGGGGGTATGAGCCCACCGGCGAGACGCCGTGGGTCCAGCGCGGGTCGTCGCCGGCGTTGAGGTTCTTGGCGTTCCACTTGTCGCCCCAGGGGTAGACCCGGGGGTGATCGCCGCGGGCGGCCCGCTCCCACTCGGCCTCGGTGGGCAGGCGCTTGCCCTCCCACCGGCAGTAATCGTTGGCGTTGTACCAGGAGGTATCGGTGACGGGCAGATCGTCGTAGCCCTTCTGGTCCTTTTCGATGGCGTCGAGGAGCTGGCCCTTGGTCATCTTGCGGGTGTCCATGTCGAGCTTGAACAGCTTGGCCGCCAGGTCGCGCAGCTTGGCCGTGTCGGCGACATTGAGCACCTTGCGCGACAGCAGATAGCCGTTTTTCCGCCACAGGTCCGGCACCTGGTAGTTGGCGCCGATGACGAAGGCCTTGTACTGGGCATTGGTGACCTCGTAGCGGTCGATCCAATAGGCCTTGGTGTGGACCTTGTGCAGGGGATGCTCGTCCAGATAGAAGGGCTTGGCGGTGCCGAATTCCTTGCCCCGTCCCGATTTGTCCACCTTGTTGCTGCCCATGAGGAAATCACCCGCCGGGATCAACACCATGTTCTTGTGCTGCGGGTCGGCGGCCCCGTGGCTCAGGGGTGCGGCCAGCGTGACGGCGGTAATAAGGAGCGTTCCTGTCAGAGTCTTGAAGCGTAGCGAACGGATCAACGGCATTATGGCGTCTCTAGTTATATGGCATAGCGCAAGGATTGAATTCCCCCCGGCTTTGTAGTGTATGGGAAATCCCTATCCAGTGGAACCGGGGGCGCCGCCGGCACCGTTCGGTGCCCGCCGCGCAGGGCCTTTACGGGGGCCCGGAGGCCAGGCGGTGGGCGGCGCGGGTCGTCTCCGGCAGGCGGTACTTGGTGGTGCAGTGCATGACGATCTCGACGGCCTCGGTTAGGCCCAGCCGGTGCCCCACGGAGATAAACAGGGGCCGGGTATTGGCGCGGGTGCGCAGCACCGCGCCGATGCGCTCGCCCTTGTCGGTCAACGGGCGCCACGCCCCCTTGGTCTGGGGCGGCGGCTCGAAGTCGCCGATGAGCCGGGACTTGGCCACGCCGATGGCGGGCAGGTCGGTGAGCAGGCCGAGATGGCAGGCGATGCCGAAGCGCCGCGGGTGGGCGATGCCCTGACCGTCGCACAGCAGCACGTCAGGGGCGACGGTCAACGCCTGCAGGGCCTCCAGCACGGCGGGGATCTCGCGAAACGACAGCAGGCCGGGGACGTAGGGAAAGGTGGTGGGCCGGCGCGCGACGGTGCTGGTCTGCAGGTGCAGGTCGGCGTAGCCGAGTACCGCCACGGCGGCGCGGGTCACGGTGTTGCCTTGTTCAAAGCCCACATCGATCCCGGCCAAGCGGCTTGGCGCGGCCACGCGCCCCTCGGTGATGACCGACGGGGCCAGGCGCCGCTGGATCTCGATCGCCTCTTTGGGCGTTACCTCCCAGGGGTGCAGGGCGCGGATCCGCATGCCGGCGCGGCGCTCATCGGGTGGAGCGTTCCTCGATCACCTTGATGTCCTTCAACTCTTGGGGCCGGTAGATGTGCCGGTAGTCCTCCACCGACGTGGTATTGCGGTGAGGCAGCGTCAGCAGGTCCACCAGGTCGCCGACGTCGTTATTGCCGTAATCGGCCTTGTGGGTGGCCAGTTCGTGGAGGGTGGCGTCATAGCTGTAGCCGGCATTGATGAAGACCTGCTCGACAAAGGCCTTGCGCTCTTGCGGCGGCATGTCCATGGGGTTACGCGGGAATTTGTCCGACAGGGCCTTGAAGGCGCCGGCCAGCTGCTGCAGGGCGTGGTGGCTGCCGATGGGAACGGGTTTGGTGGGCTTGGCGCCCGCCTGGTGGTGGTCGGAGTCGCAGGCCGTGACCGTCAGGACGACCACGGACAGCAGGCAGATAATCGTTTTGTGGTTCAACAAAGGCATGCTCGGCTCGCTTGTTCGGTTCTTCGGTTCTGATGGCTGTGTTGGATTGGATCGGCTCCACTGAGCGCAGCAACGGCGGGGGCTCGTGCCTGGCGCGGCGGGCCGCGCAATGACGGATTCAGGGGCGCATCAGCCTGGGCCATTATCGCCCAGTTGCGGGGCCAGGGCCAGTGCGCCCGCGTTACCCATCGCCTGCGCCGCGCTAGGGAACCTCTGCACAGGCCGCTGAAGCGGCGCTCACGGCGTTGCATAGGGGCTCGGGATGCTCATTTACTCCTTGTAAACTGCGCTTCCTCGCCCCTGTGCGCCTTGTGATCATCCCCTTGATCGACCTGTGCACGAGGTTCCCTAGTGCGCCGCGCCGGCCTTGTCCAGCATGAACAGGATCTCGCCGTAGCCTTGCTTGCCCGCGAGCATGCGTGCGGTCTGGCCCTGGTCGTTCTTATGGTCCAGGTCGGCGCCGTGATCGATGAGGAGCTTCACGATGTCCTTGTGGCCCCCCATTACCGCCCACAGCAGGGGCGTCCACTTGGCCTTGTTCTCGGCATTGACGGCGGCGCCATGGTCGATCAGCAGCTTGACCGTGTGCACATGGCCGTTCATGGCCGCCTTCATCAGGGGCGTCCAGCCGTCATTGTCGCGGGCGTCCACCTTGGCGCCGTGGCCGATCAATACGTTGGCCAGGGGCGCGTTGCCCACCCGGGCGGCCTGCATGAGCGCCGTCCAGCCATAGTTGTTGCGGGCGTCGACGTCGACGCCGTGGTCGAGCAGCTGCTCGACCTTGCCGCGGTTGCCGTCGATGACCTGGTTCATCAGGGCGGTGTTGCCGTCGCAGCCCGCCACCAGGCCGGCGCCCAGCAACAGCGCGGCCGCAAGCGCCCGTGTTTTTAAAAGTTTGGTGAATTTCATAAGGTTGACGTGCGTTGTCGCCTTTCGCAAGAGTTCGCCGTGGACCTGTTTATCATATACTATTATCGTCGGAGCATGAGTTTAGACCGCCCATTGTGTTAAATTCACAGTCAACGCCAATGACAGGCTCAGCGCCTAGGGTTCGGTATTTACCGCTGAGGATCCTTCCAATGTTCAAGTGTAAGCATTGCGAATCTCCCACGATATCGCTTTTCTCCAAATACAAGGCCGGTCTGTGGCAGGACGTGTACTGTCCCAAGTGCCACGCCCGCATGGCCGACAACCCCATCATCCTGGGCGCCTTCCACTTCCTCGGCTATGTCCAGGTGGTGGCGTGGTTCGTCCTGTTGGCCTATATGACCGAGGACATGACCTACCTGGTATACCTGGCGGTCACCTGGCTGATCTTCGACGTGCTCAGTGTGCTGTTCGTGCCCCTGGTGATGCTCAAGCCCAAACCGGCCGCCACGTGAGTGCCTCCCGGTCCGTGAATTAAGGCACGCGGTTTTGGTCTCGGTGCTCGGTATCGGCGTCGCCACCTATGATGTGGTCAATTCCGTCGACGCCTATCCCCCGGAAGACGCCAAGATCAGGGTCCGCGCCCGGCGTACCGCCCGCGGCGGCAACGTCACCAATACCCTGGTGGTGCTGAGCCAGCTGGGTCACCGCTGCGCCTGGGGCGGTACCCTGGCGGGGGACGATCAGGGCCGCTGGATCCTGGCGGAGCTGCACCGCGCCGGGATCGATACCCGGGGCTGCCGCACCTATCCCGAGGCGCAGACGCCCACCTCTTATATCCTGTACAGCCTCGCCACCGGCTCGCGCACCATCGCCCACTTCCGGGAGCTGCCCGAATTCGGCGCCGGCGACTTTCGCCGTCTCGGGCTGGCCGGTTACCAGTGGGCCCACTTCGAGGGACGCCACGTGGAGGACACCGCCGCCATGCTGGCCCACACCCGCGGCGAGTATGGCGATGTGACCTGCTCCGTCGAGATCGAGAAACCGCGGCCGCACATCGAGCGGCTGTTCGAGTATGCCCATGTACTGTTCTTTTCAAGGGACTATGTCCAGGCGAGCGGGTACACGGAGCCCCGGGCGTTTCTCCAAGACCTGCACCGGCGCCTGCCCGGCGCCCGCCTCCTCGCCACCTGGGGGGACCGGGGCGCCTATGCCATGGGGCATGACGGGCGGATGCTGCACCGTCCCGCCTATCCGCCGGAGGAGCTGGTGGAGACCGTGGGCGCGGGGGACACCTTCAATGCAGGGGTCATCGACGCCCTGGCCACGGGGCGCGGTCTGGAAGACGCCCTTGAGCGGGGGTGCCGCCTGGCGGGGGCCAAGTGCGGCCGGACGGGTTTCGATCTCCCGGCGCAGGCCCGGGTCGGGGGGGCGCCGTGATCACGATCTTCGACAAGAAGGGCTTTCACGTGATCGCCCAGGTGGAGGCGCCGGCCCTGCGCGGTGCCTGCCTGGCGGGGATGGCCCTGCGTGACGCCAACCTGGTGCAGTGCGATTTGTCCGGGGCCGACCTGAGCGGCGTGGACTTCACCGGCGCGGACCTGCGCCTGGTGAACTTCTCGGGGGCGGACCTGAGGGGGGCGAATCTCACCGATGCGAATCTGTACGGGGCGGTGTTGACGGGGGCCAGGTTCGACGGCGCCGTATTGAAGGGCGCCTATTTCAGCGCCTCCAGCCTGAAGGCGCTCGATCTCAGCTCCCTGGATGTCAGTGCCATCGAGATCGGGCCCGACTGACCGGCGGTGGGGCCGGCGGTGTGGTAAGATCGCGCCAAACAGGGGCGCCGGGCGCAGACCCGGCAAGACCACCGCGCACCCGTCTCATCAACGTTTCCTGATATTTGCCGGCGGGCGTCAGGGAGGGCCAACGGACATGATCCCGCACGGGGCGATTGACGGCACGACACCGAGATGACCAGCCTTCCTTCCAGGCGCGGCCTGCTGTTCGCGGCGCTGCTCGCCGTGATCATCGGGTTCTATAACAATCTGGGGTCGATTCCCCTGTTCGACGTGGATGAAGGGGCCTTCAGCGAGACCACCCGCGAGATGATGGTGCGTCACGATTACATCTCGCCCATGCTCTACGGCGAGCCCCGCTACGACAAGCCCATCCTGATCTACTGGCTGCAGGCCGCCGGCGTCTCCGCGCTGGGCCTCAACGAGCTCGCCCTGCGCCTGCCGTCGGCGGTGGCGGCGACGCTCTGGGCACTGGCCATCCTCCTGTTCCTCGCCCGGCTGGGCGCCTTTCGCGAGGGGCTGCTGGCCGTATGCCTCATGGCCACGTCCCTGGGGGTGCCGATCATCGCCAAGGCGGCGACCGCCGATGCCCTGCTGAACCTGTTCGTGACCTGCGCAATGCTGACCATCTACCTGTTCTACCGGGAACGGCGCGCCGGCTACGTGTACTGGACCTTTGCCTTCATGGGGCTGGGCTTTCTCACCAAGGGACCCGTGGCGGTGTTGATCCCGTTCGTGGTGAGCGGACTGTTCTTCGCCCTGCAGCGGGACCTGCGCACCTGGCTCCGCGCGGCCTTCAATCCGCGGGGGCTGATCCTGTTCGCGGTGATCGCCCTGCCCTGGTATGTGCTGGAGTACCTGGCCAGGGGCAGCGGCTTTATCGAGGGGTTCTTCGGTCACCACAACATCGGCCGCTTCACCGGGACCATGGAGGGCCACGGCGGCGGATACTTGTACTATATCCCTGTAGCGCTGATCGCTACGGTGCCCTATACCGCGGTATTCCTCAAGGTGGGTGCGCGGGCGGGGACGTTAATGAAGGATGACCTGGGGCGGTACATGATCCTGTGGTTCACCTTCGTGCTGGTCTTCTTTTCCCTGTCGAGCACCAAGCTGCCCCACTACCTTATCTATGGGCTGCCGGCGGTGTTCATCCTGTCGGCCCTGCACTTCGTCCCGTTGCGGCGCCCCTGGCTCGCATTCCTGCCGGCGATCCTGTGCCTGACGGTCCTGGCCCTCCTGCCGGAGCTGATTACCCTGGTCATGCCGGCCGTCCATGACAAGTTCGCCGTCGTCATGCTGGCCGATCATGACCGCTACTTCTCGCTTGGGTATCGCCTGTTCTTCTTGGGCGCGCTGCTGCTCACCGTCTATTTCGTGTTCGACCGGCGCCTGTTACAGGCGAGCCGGCTGCTGATCTGCGGGCTGCTGATTTCCTATGGAGTATCCCAGTTCGTGCTGCCGGTCGCGGCCGCGATTCAGCAGCAGCCGGTCAAGGAGGCCGCCCTCATCGCCAAGGCCCGGGGTGACGGCGTGGTCATGTGGGGGCTGGACCGGCCGAGCTTCGGCGTGTACAGCGAGCACCCCGTGGTACGGCGCGAGCCCCGGCCGGGCGAGCTGGTGGTGACCAAGTCAACGAACCTCGCCCGATTGGGCCGTTACCGGTTGCTGTACCTCAACAACGGCATCGCCCTGGTGAAGCTCGATGGGCCCCAGGCGGCGGACCGTTAACCCGCCCCGCCGGCGCGCCCTTGTGCGGCGTGCGACGGGGTATGAATTATAATCGCGCCAATGGATATCGCATTTCTCCAACCCTTCCTGGACTGGATCGGCGCCCACCCCAAGTGGTCGAGCTTCATCGTGTTCCTGATCACCTATACCGAGTCGGTGGCGGTGTTCGGGTTCTTCGTGCCCGGGGTGGTGCTGCTGTTCGGCGTCGGCGCCCTGGTGGCGGTGGGCACATTGGACCTGGGGGTGACCCTGGTGGCGGCCGCCACGGGCGCCTTGCTGGGCGATGTGACCAGCTACTGGATGGGTCACCACTTCAAGGAGCGCCTGCGCTTCATGTGGCCCCTCAGCCGCTATCCCCAGGTCCTGACCCGCGGCGAGACCTTTTTTCACCGCCACGGCGGCAAGAGCGTGGTGCTCGGGCGCTTCGTCGGGCCGATCCGGGCGATCGTCCCCGCCATTGCCGGCATGGTCGGCATGCCCCTGGTTCGCTTTATCGTCATCGATACCCTGGCCGCCATTGCCTGGGCCCCGGCGTACATCCTGCCCGGGGTGGTCTTTGCCGCGTCCCTGGGTCTGGCCGCCCAGGTGGCGACGCGTCTGGCGGTTTTGCTGGTGGTGCTCATCGCCCTGCTGTGGCTGACCGTTTGGCTGGTGCGGCGGGTGGTGGGCTTTCTGCAAGTACGCGCCAACAGCCTCATCACGGCCATCCTCCAGTGGAGCCGCGGCCACCGCTTCCTGGGGGGCATGGTGACCGCCGTGCTGGATCCCTACCAGTCCGAGAGCCGCGGCCTGCTGCTGTTCGCCGCCATATTGATGGTGATCACGGTGGTCATGGGGATGCTCATCGCGAGCCTGGCCACCACCATCCCCGAGAGCGGCGTGGACTACGCCCTGCTCAGCGCCATGCGCGAGCTGAGCACCCCCCTCGCCGACCGCTTGATGAGCCTGCTGAGTCGTCTGGGGGATGCGCCGGTGACCGCGGTGGTCATTGCCACGGTGGTGGCATGGTGGGCCTGGCAGCGCAATTGGCCGGCGATCGTCCATTGGATATCGGCCCTGGCCTTCGGCCTGCTGCTGATCGTGGTCTACCACCGGTGGCTCGAGTTGCTGGAGGCGCCGGCCGCCAATCTCGCCGCCGGCGAGCGCGGTATCTGGGGGCACCCGGTGATGGTCGCCATGTGCTACGGATTTGTCTCGGTGGTCGTGGCGCGGGAGCTGGCCAGTGCGTGGCGGTGGGTGCCCTATCTGGGGGCCAGCCTGATCATCCTGGCGGTGTCGTTCGCCCGCCTGTACTTCGGCGTGCAGGCCTTCTCGGAGCTGCTCGTCACCATGGTCCTGTCATTGGCATGGCTGGTCCTGCTCGGCGTGGCCTATCGGCGCCACAACCCCGCCCGCCTCCACGTGTCGGGGACG
Source organism: uncultured Gammaproteobacteria bacterium (assembly GCA_963844825.1). Classification (GTDB taxonomy): domain Bacteria; phylum Pseudomonadota; class Gammaproteobacteria; order CAWJPQ01; family CAWJPQ01; genus CAWJPQ01. The sequence goes on along the minus strand of CAWJPQ010000014.1, from coordinate 240,330 downwards.
CTGGGTGTGGCGCTGGTCATGTTCCTGGCGGCGGGGACCTGGCACCTCAGCCGTGTCGGCGAGGTGGCCATCCGGCCCGCGCCCATGGTGCGGCCCCACGACCTGACGCCCGCGCGCTGGTGGTCGGACGGCTGGCGTAGCCTGCCGTCCCACCGGGTGGACTTTATCGGCCACTTGAAGCAGCCCTTTTCGGTGCAGTGGATAGGCGAGCGCGGGGATGTGATCGCCTGGCTGCAGCGCCAGGGCTGGGCGCCCCCGCCCAAACTGACATTGGTCAACATGCTGCTGTGGCTGAAGCCCCATCCCCGCATCGGGGAGCTGCCCGTCCTGCCCCAGGTCCATGACGGCCATTATGAACGGGTATTGCTGGTCCACAAGACGGGGACGCCCGGCCGGCAGCTGGTGCTGCGGTTGTGGAGGGCCAATGTCGCCCTGCGCGACGGCCCGGCAAACGCCTCTCTGTGGATCGGCTACGTGACCTACCAAGTGATCAAGGAACCCTTGGTGTTCTTGTCCCTGCCGCTGTCGGAGAAAGAGTTCGATCAGCCTTTGCAGCGCCTGAAGGTGTACCTGGAGGGATTGAAATGGCGGGCGGCGCAACGGAAGGCGGGCGCCGTGCGCCGCGCCGAGAGGCAGGTCCGGTGGGACGGCCAGGTGCTGCTGGCGCAACCGGCGGCCAGCGCGGGGGGCGGCCACATTGAAAAATAGCTCCTTTGTCCGGCGACTGGGCTATGCCCTGGCGGGGCTGGCCTCGGCCTGGCGCAGCGAGCAGAGCCTGCGGATCCAGGCGGGGATGGCCGTGGCCGCGATGGGGGTATTGCTCTGGCTGCGGCCGCCGCCCATCTGGTGGGCGCTGATCGGCGGCATGATCGCCCTGGTGCTGGCGTTGGAACTGCTCAACACCGCCATTGAGCATTTGGCGGATCACCTGCACCCCGACGAGCACCCGCGGATCAAGCTGGTCAAGGATTGCGCCGCCGCCGCGGTGCTGCTGCTGAGTCTGGGGGCCCTTTGGGTAGGGGGCCTGATGCTCGTGGCGGTGCTGTTGCCCTAGCCCGCATTCGTCACCGCTGACGTCACCTCGGCGGCCCCAGCAGGACAGGCTCCCAGTTGCGTATTGTCCATAAGTTCCTTATTGTTCTCTTACTGTGGCGGAAGAGGCGGACCGTGGCGCTGATGACAGAATCGGGCGTATATGACTGAAATGACAGGCGGGCTGGATATCCAGGCATTGCTCAAGGAGCATGAAGGGCGAAACTATGACCTGCACAGCGCCCACATCAATCCGGTCAATGTGCGCACCCTCAAGACCATCGGATTCGACCGCTGTTACATCCGGGCCGAAGGCCCTCACCTGTGGGACATCGAGGGGGCGAAATACCTGGACCTGCTCTCGGGCTACGGCGTGTTCGGCCTCGGGCGGAATCATCCGGAGGTGGCCCGGGTCCTGAAGGAGTTCCTCGACAGCGGCTACCCGAGCCTGGTGAAGATGGAGGCGCCGCTGCTGGCCGGCCTCCTGGCCGAGGAGCTGAAAAAGCGCATGCCCAACGAGTTGGACAGGGTGTTCTTCACCAACTCGGGCGCCGAAGGGGTGGAAACGGCGATCAAGTATGCCCGCTGCGCCACCGGCCGGCCGGCGATCCTCTACTGCAGCAAGGCCTTCCACGGTCTCACCTGCGGGGCGCTGGCCCTCAACGGCGACGACAGCTTCCGCAGCGGTTTTGAGCCGTTCATGCCCGACTGCCGCGAGGTCCCCTTCAACGACCTGGAGGCGCTCGAGCGCGAGCTGCGCCGGGGGGACGTGGCCGCCTTTGTCGTGGAGCCGCTCCAGGGCAAAGGGATCAATCTGCCCTCCCCCGGCTATCTGCGGGACGCCGCCCGGTTGTGCCGCCAATACGGGGCGCTGCTCGTCGACGACGAGGTCCAGACCGGGATGGGGCGCACCGGCCGTTTCCTCGCCATTGAACACGACGGCGAGGTGGATGCCGACATCGTGGTGCTCGCCAAGACGCTGTCCGGCGGGTTCGTGCCGGTGGGCGCCGTGCTGACCGCAAGCGCTGGATTCACGAGAAGGTCTTCTCCAGCATGCAGCGCTCGGTGGTGCACAGCTCCACCTTCAGCATGGGCAGCCTCGCCATGGCCGCCGGGCTCGCCACCCTCGACGTCATGGACCGTCAGACCTGGTGGCGCGGGCCGAGACCCTGGGCAACCTGATCGGCGAGGGCCTGAGGCCCTGGTGCCGCGCTTCGAATTCCTCAAGGAAGTGCGCTGGCGCGGGCTCGATGATCGGCATCGAGTTCGGGCCGCCCCGGTCCCTCGCCCTGAAGACGGCGTGGTCCATCATTCACAGGCTGGACAAGAGCCTGTTCCCCCAGGCGGCCATCATTCCGCTCCTGGACAAGCACCATATCATCACCCAGGTCGCCGGCCACCACATCGATGTCATCAAGCTGCTGCCCCCGCTGGTCATCGATGAGCAGGACGCGCGCTGGTTCCTGGATGCGTTCGAAGATGTCCTCGTGCAGATGCACAAGTTCCCCGGCCCCGCCTGGGACGTCCTCACCGATATCGGCCACATGGCCCTCACCAGCCGGGCCCGCTGATCATCTTGATAAAAGGAAAAAGGGATCCGACCTCCTTTTTGTCTTATCGGCTAGGTCTCGTCGTCGCCCCACCGCGGCAGCAGGTCGTGCTCGATGTCCAGGTGATCGAGGATCCGCGCCACGATAAAGTCCACCAGGTCATCGATCCCCTGGGGCTGGTGATAGAAGCCGGGATTGGCCGGCAGGATGGTCACCCCGAGGCGGGCCAGGGCCAGCATGTTCTCCAGGTGGATGGCGGAAAACGGTGTCTCGCGGGGGACGATGATCAGCCGGCGCTGTTCCTTGATGGCCACGTCGGCCGCCCGCTCCAGCAGGTTGTCGCTGTTGCCCCGGGCGATGGCCGAGAGGGTCCCGCTGGTGCACGGGCACACCACCATGGCGCGGGGGGCGTTGGAGCCGCTCGCCACCGGCGCGGTCCACTGGTCGTTGCCGAATACCCGCAGTTGGTCCGGCCGGGCGCTGTAGCGGTCGGTGAGAAAGGCCTGGAGTTCGGCGCTGCGGCCGGGCAGCTTCAGGTCCGTCTCCATGCCGATGACCACCCGCGCCGGCGACGAGATCATCACGAAGACCTGTTTGTCGGCCCTGACCAGGCACTCCAGCAGGCGCAGGCCGTATTGGGCGCCGGAGGCCCCGGTCATGGCGAGGGCGATGGTGTCACGCGTCATCGTTGAATAATGCCTCTTTGAGCCGTGCGTGTATACCGCCGAAGCCGCCGTTGCTCATGATGACGATGCGATCGCCCGTCCTGGCAGTCTGCGCCGTATGGGCGACGATGGCCTCGATGGTGTCATAGATCTTCGCCGGGCACGGCAGGGCCGCGGCGACGGGCTGCAGCGACCAGGGCAGGTCGGGGGGCTGATACAGGATCACGGCATCGGCCCCGCTCAGCGCCGGCGCCAGGGCCTGCTGATGGACGCCCAAGCGCATGGTGTTGGAGCGCGGCTCCAGGATGACGATGATGCGCCCGCCGTCTTCGACCGTGCCCCGCAGCCCCTGCAGGGTAGTGGCGATGGCCGTGGGGTGATGGGCGAAGTCGTCGTATAACGTGATGCCGCGGCCGCTGCCGATCACCTCCAGGCGGCGCTTGACCCCTTTGAAATCCGCCAGCGCCGCAATCGCCGCGGGCGGGTCGATGCCGGCGTGGCGCGCGGCGGCGACGGCGGCCAGGGCGTTGTGGATATTGTGGCGGCCGGTCTGACCCCAGCGGACGCGGCCGAAGTCCCGGTCGCCGAAGGCGATGTTGAACTCCCGGGTATCGGGCGAGATGTCACGGGCATACCAGCCGTGCGCCGCGGGGGACCGGGTGAGGTACTCCACGGGCGTCCAGCAGCCGCGCTGCAAGACCTGCTGCAGATGCTCGTCCTCGCGGGGCGCGATGATCAGGCCGTTGCCCGGCACGATGCGCAGCAGCTGGTGAAACTGCCACTGGATCGATGCCATGTCCGGATAGATGTCGGCGTGGTCATACTCCAGGTTGTTGAGGATCAGGGTGTGCGGCCGGTAGTGGACGAACTTGGCGCGCTTGTCGAAAAACGCCGTGTCGTATTCGTCGGCCTCCACCACGAAGAACGGGCCGTTGCCCGCGCGGGCCGATACGCCGAGGTTGTGGGCGATGCCGCCGATCAAAAAGCCCGGCTCCAGGCCGGCGGCCTCGAGCAGCCACGCCAGGATGCTCGAGGTGCTGGTCTTGCCGTGGGTGCCGGCAACGGCGAGCACCTTGTAGCGGGGCAGGACATGGCGGGCGAGGAACTCCGGTCCGGACAGGTAGGCCAGGCCGTTGTCGAGGGTGTACTCCACGGCCTCGTTGCCCCGTGACAGGGCGTTGCCGATGACCACGCAGTCGGGGGCCGGTTGCAGCTGGGCCGGGTCGTAGCCTTCGATGACGGTGATGCCGTCGTCGCGCAGCTGATCGCTCATGGGCGGATAGACATGGGCGTCGCAGCCGGTGACCCGCCAGCCCCGGGCCTTGGCCAGCCGCGCGATACCGGCCATGAAGGTACCGCAGATGCCTAGGATGTGGACGTGCATGCGCAGCTAGCCGGCGGCGATGAACAACCCGCGGAAGGCGCTGATGGTGACATACGTATAGAGCACCGCCAGCAGGGCGCCGTTGAACAGCGACGTGGTCAAGGCATGGCGCAGTATGTGGGCGATGACCGCCACGTTCCAGACCAGGATGGTCAGCACCAGCACCAGGGGCAGACTGAACCTCGGCTCCGAATTGCTGATGGCGTGCTGCCAGATATTGATGGGCCACAGGATGATCTCGAAGATGCACCCGGTGCCCGCCAGGGCGGAGCATGTCTGATTCCAGCGCTTGGTGAGCATGCGGGCCCACAGCAGCCCCCGGGACAGGACGGCCAGCAAAAGGGTGTCCACTGCCGCGGCCAGGGCGGCGGCGGAGTAGTTCGGCAGTATGGTGTGGGCGATGAGCACGGCCACGGCGGCGTAGGCCAGCAAGGCTGCGGCCAGCAGGACATGGGAGGCGGGCAGGTCTTGCGGACCGGCGCGCAACATGCAAATGTTCCAGTAGATTTGAATCACTCTGAGCATGGGGCTTTGCGACTCGCGTTCTTTATCATTAAGGCCCTGCACACGGATGCCGGCGGCCCTTAGGGTACCGGACAATGGGGACGGTTTCTAGCCCGCCCGTTGCGGGACGCTCGCCGACAATGCGCGCCGTCCGCGTCAAAAGGGGACACAGTCCGGGGCCCGCCGGCCGCCCATGGGGGGATTTGACAGCGCCGGCCGCGCGCGGAATGATAACCGTGAATGCCGATGAATTGTGCAGCGCCCGGGCGTGCGCAAGTTTGTTAACATGCTAATTGGGGAAGAGAAACGCCCTCGGGCGGCGGCAATACGGATTCGCGGCCGCTCGGGCCCGGGGGCGCTGGTCGGGGCGGCGCCGGCCTGAACCATGCCCTGTGAATGCGGTCTTTGTTGTATATAGCCCCCTGAGAAAGGAGTATTGATGACACTGCGAAAATACACAACCTTGCGCCATGCCCCGTTGCCGTCGTCGGTGACCTTGACCCGGCCCTATCAGGCTTCCCAGTTGAAGGTGACGGCGGACAGCCCGGCGATCGAAGTCATGACGGACCTGTACAGGATCACGCCGGTGACGGTCGGGCCGGACATTACCATCGAGCATGCCAACAGCAAGATGATCGATCACCGCGTGCGGTTGCTGTTCGTGACCGACGACGAGCTCAAGTTCCAGGGGATTGTCACGGCGACGGACATCCTCGGCGAGAAGCCCATGGCCCATATCCAGCGGATGGGCGGCACCCGGGGCGAGATCCTGGTCAAGGACCTCATGACGCCCCAGGCGTCTCTCCAGGTCCTGAATATGGCCGACGTGCACAAGGCGCGGGTGGGCGACATCGTGGCGACCCTCAAGGAGGTGGGCCGCCAGCACACCCTGGTGGTGGAGTACGACAGCCAGCTTGGCGGGCAGTATGTCCGGGGGCTGTTTTCGACCACCCAGATCGGCAAGCAGCTGGGGACCAAGATCGAGGTGGGCGACGTGGCCAAGACGTTTGCCGCCCTGGAGCGCGTGCTGGCCTCATAGGGCGACAGCGCCCCACGGCCCGGGACCGGGTGGCCCGTGCGGCGCTCACCCGGGCGGGCCGAGGCGGTTCATGCCTTGTCGGCCTGGTCGTACAGGGCGTTGGCCTTGGCCGCCATGATGAAGTCGTTTTCGTGCAGCCCTTTGATCTTGTGGGTGAAAAAATCCACCGTCACATAACCCCAGCCGAGCGCCATGTCCGGGTGGTGACTCTCGCCCTCCGCCGCCTCGCCGAGGGCGTTGACGAAGGCCAGGGCCTGCTTGAAGTTCTTGAACTTGAAGTGCCTGGAGATCCGTATCCCTTCATCGTCCAGGGTCCAGCCCGGTGTCTGGGCCAGGTACTGTTCGGCCTTGTCGCGGGTCATGGGCGGGATGCCGCCCTGGCAGGGGATGCACTTCTGGTTGGCTAGAGGCATGGTGTGTGCTCCTTCCTTGATTGTACGTCGGCGCCGCCGGCCGGCGGCGCCGTGATGGTACCGCGTCAGACCGCGGCTGTGGCACGAGGTTCACGGGTCAGGGCGCCCGGCCCATTGTGTCCCATTGTAGCGAATCCGTCATCCGCCGCCGCGTTGGGATGAGGGGGGGCAAGCCTCAGGCGCTCAGCTCGCCGAGCGGATGATGCTGAATTCCTTCACGCCCTTCATCTGGCACAACGTGTCCGACAGGCGGGCGAAGTTGCGGGTGTCCAGGGTATGGATGGACAGCCGGTACTGAATGGTCTGCCTTTCGTTCTCCACGTGGTAGCTGAGGTTCCCGCCCTGGAAGTCATGGCTTGCGAGCAGGTCGAACACGCTCTGCTCGGACAGGCGTTGTTCATGGCCGCAGCGCATCATCAGGCGCCCGTAGTGGGACATGGTGATGTTGCTCTCGATCCAGCGAAATACCCCCAGCGTCCCGAGGGTGAGCAGCGTGGCCAGGGCGGCGGCGAAATACATCCCCATGCCGATCACGATCCCGATGGCGGCGGTGGTCCAGATCGAGGCGGCCGTGGTGAGGCCGCGTATGGTGAACTGCTCCTTCATGATGACGCCGGCGCCGAGAAACCCGATGCCGGTCATGAGGCCCTGGGCCATGCGCGTCGGATCCAGGCGGATGGTCTCGGTGGCGACGGCGGGCATGTGCTGCCACTGCTCGAGCACCAGCAGCATCAGCAGGCTCGAGGCGGTGCATACCAGGGTATGGGTCCGGAAGCCCGCGGGCCGGCCGTGATAGGTGCGCTCCAGGCCGATGATGCTGCCGGCAATCACGGCCAGCAGCAAGCGTACCGCCACTGTTATCTGCGCGTTGTCCATAGTCGCCGACGCGGGCCGAGTCGTTGCGGCCCGTCAGTGATTGATCTGTCTGTACATCACCATGTAGCGCAGGATGAACTCCATGAGCTCCACATGGTGGTAGGCCCGTTCGAGGCTGTCGCCCCACACCGTGACCCCGTGGGCGTGAATCAGCAACGCCGGGATATCCGGCGCCTGGCCCGTAAAGCGCGCCTTGATCCGTTCGGCCAGCTCCCCGATGTCCGGCAGGTTGTCGAACAGGGGCAGGTTCACCTTGGGCTCCTGCTCCCACCGGCCGAATCCCTTGAGCATCTCCAGGGGCGGCAGGCGCAGGGTCTCGGCGCCTTCGTGGGCCAGCGCGGCGGCCAGGCAGGCCTCCACGGTATGGGTGTGAAAGACCGCGCGCGCCTCTGGGAACAGCTGATAGATCGCCCTGTGAATGGCGGTCTCGGCCGACGGCCTGAGGGCCGGCTCCGGCGTTTCGATGACCGTGCCGTCGGCGAGGGCCACGCGCAGCAGGTCGTCCTCCCGGAGCCGGCCCTTGGCCCGGCCGCTGGCGCTGATCCACAGGCTCCCCCCGTCCCGGGCGTCGTCGAGGCGGACGCTGAGGTTGCCCGCGGTGCCGGCCATCCAGCCGCGGCCGTGGAAGTCACGGGCGGCGGCGGCCAGGGTGCGGCGCGGATCGGGGTGGTCGAACAGGTCGTCGCTCATAATCGTATTCCGGTCTGTAAAGGGGCGGGGCGGGAGGTGTTACTCGCCGCCCCATTTTTCCAACGCGACCCGCAGGGCCTCGTCGCTGCAATTATCCGCCGTCAGGGGCAGGCCTTGACGGGTGAGGGCCAGGGCCTGGAAGAAGGCCGTGGCCCCCTGGGCAGGGCCCAGGGGATGGTCAAAGACGGCGGTGCCCGCATTGATGATGACGTCATCGCCGTAATCCCGGCAGACACGCCCCACCACCCCCGGGTGCATGCCCGCCGAGGGCGCCGGCATGACCGGCGGCAGGCGCCCTTCGGGGGCGCGCAGTAGATCGCGGATGCGAAACTCCGTGTCCCGGGGAAAGGGCAGCGAACCGTAGTGGGCCGGGTGCAGGACCGCATCGGCGCCGGCGTGGCGCATCAGCGTCCCGAGCAGGACCGGGTAGGCGATGCCGTAGTCGCCGCTGTCGTCGGTGGCGCCCCCCATGGCCCCCGCCAGGGCCGGGTGGGTAAAGATCGGGACCTGGATCCGCGGGTCGGCGGCGAGGGCCTCCAGGGCCGCAAAGCCGTAGCTGAACACGTTGAACAGCAGGGCATTGGCGCCGGCCTCGATCAGGCGGTGGGCGTTGGGGTTGAGCCGGTCGGCGCGTCCGGTGAGGTTGACGGCATAGAGCAGCTCCCGGCCGGTATCGCCCTTGACCCTGTCGATCACCCGCCGGCAGGCGCGCACCCGTTCCACGGCGGGGGCCTCGGGCAGGTCGCCGAGGATCTCGTCGTCCTTGATGATGTCCAGCCCCGCGGGGGCCACCTGTTCCAGCAGCGCCGCGTGGTCGGCGGCGCTCAATCCCAGGGCGGGCTTGAAGATACCCATGAACAGGGGCCGGTCACGGACCCCGGTCAGGCGGCGCAGCCCCTCGATGCCGAGCTTGGGCGGCGTGCCATAGCCCTCGGGCAGGGTCAGCGCCACGATCCGCGCCGGGCCCGCGAGGCTGTACTTGCCGAAGATCATGGTCAGCAAGGTGGCGATGTCGCCCTCGACGTTATGCTCGGGGTAGCCGATCCGCGCCAGGGCCCGGTCCCCGTCGCCGAGCCTCACCTCGAGGACCTGTCCCAGGTGGGCGCGCAGCCGGGCCTCGCGGTGGGCGAACCGGGCGCCCCAGGAGCCGGCCGTCTGGCCGACGGCGATGACTTGGGCCTGCTTGGCGGCGTCGACCCGGGCGGGAAAGCGGTAGGTCACCTCGATCATGAGCGTTGATCACCCATTGCAATGCTCCGCCCCGCCGGGCGTGATGCCCTCCATGCCCGGTGTTCACCGGGCCGCGCCGGCGCTCAAGCGGCGCTGCCCCGCGCCCGCTCCGTCCGGGGCCGGCCGTCGCCGAAGGCGCAGGGCCGCTCGGTGTACACCGGCGTCCAGCCGCTCCTGTCCGTGAAGTAGCGCACCGCCTTGATGCGGGCGGAGTCGCCCAGGGTGAACCAGTGCTCGGTCTCGGCGGGGACATTGATGTAATCGCCGGCCGTGACCTCCAGCATGAATTGCGCGCCGCCGTCATCGACGAAGCCGAAGTAGCCCTTGCCGGCCACGATATAGCGCACTTCGTCGTCGGTGTGGTAGTGGATCTTTTCGAACTTGGCGAGCATGTCCGCCAGCCCCGGGGTGTGCTCGTGCATCACGACCATGTCGCAGGTGCGGTAGTCGTGGGCCTGTTTCAGCTCCTCGAGGCGATGGGCGATGGCATCCAGCACGGCCTGCTGCTCGGCATCGTCCAGGGACGCCTTGTCCAACAGGGCCCTGATATTGGGTTGGGCGGGGACCGACCAGTCTCGCAGGGTGACGCCGATGCGGCCCAGTGTGTCCTGAATCGTGGCCAGGTCGTAGGTGCGGCTGTTGTCGGGGAATATCATCGAGGCCATAAGCGTCCCTACCCTTATGAAGTTGCTTGAACGGTTAGGTTACTGCAGAGCCGCGGGCAGATAAAGGGCGGCGCCCAGGGAACCTCTGCACAGGCCGCTGAAGCGGCGCTCACGGCGTTGCAAAGGGGCTCGGATGCTCATTTACTCCTTGTAAACTGCGCTTCCTCGCCCCTGTGCGCCTTGTGATCATCCCCTTGATCGACCTGTGCAGAGGTGCCCTAGGTTCGGCTTCTTGCGCCGGTGCCCCGCCCCCTTGCGCGGCGGCGGGCGTCCCTCGCGGCGCGCCCGCGGCGCCCGCCGCTCGGGGCGGTTGATCGCGGGGAGCAGCTCCCCGTCCACGGACGCGGTGGGGATCTTGTGGCCGATGAACTCCTCGATATCCGTCAGGGAATAGACGAAGTCCTCGCAGCCGAAGCTGATGGCCGCGCCGCGCATGCCCGCCCGGGCCGTTCGGCCGATGCGGTGCACATAGGCCTCGCCGTCCTGGGGCAGGTCGTAGTTGAAGACATGGGTGACGTTGGGGATGTGCAGGCCGCGCGCCGCCACGTCGGTGGCGACGATGATGGGCAGGTTGCCCTGCTGGAACTGCTTGAGCACGCTCTGGCGCTTGCTCTGGGGGATGTCGCCGGACAGCACCTCTGCCTCGATGTGGTTGGCCTCCAGGTAGCGTTTGACCCGGTCGGCGCCGTGCTTGGTGTTGACGAAGATCAGGGAGCGATCGGGCTGGATCTTCTGCAGCAGGCCGATGAGCAGGGGCACCTTCTCCTCGGTCGCCGGGTAATAGATCGTCTCCTCGATGTTGTCGGCGATGATGCCCTGGGCGCCGGCCTTGATCAGGCGCGGGTTGTTCATGTGCTCGTAGGCGAGCTCGGTGACCCGCAGGGACAGGGTGGCGGAGAACAGCATGCTCAGGCGCTGGTCGGGCGGGGGAATGCGCCGTATCAGGTAGCGCAGGTCACGGATGAATCCCAGGTCGAACATCCGGTCGGCCTCGTCGATCACCAGGACCTGAACGTCCTTGATGATCAGCACCTTCTGCTTGAACAGGTCGATGATGCGCCCGGGCGTGCCGATCACAATATCGACACCTTCTTGCAGGGCGGCGCGCTGCTTGTCGTAGCTGCTTCCGCCGTAGATCAACCCCAGGCGCAGGCCGGTGTGTTTGCCGAGGAGCAGGGCATCCTTGTGGATCTGGATGGCCAGCTCCCGGGTCGGTGCCAGCACCAGGGCGCGCGGGTGCTCGGCCTTGGCCTGCTTGAGGGGCGGGACCGTCAGCAGGTACTCCATCAGGGCGATGAGAAAGGCCGCGGTCTTGCCCGTCCCTGTCTGGCTCTGGGCCGCGATGTCCACATGGGCCAGGGCCAGGGGCAGGGATTTGGCTTGGATCGAGGTGCAGTGGGAAAAACCCGCCTCGGCTATGCCTCTTTTGAGCGACTCGGGAAGCGAGAAGGCTGAAAAGTCGGTATCCGTCAAATGTGATGAATTAGTCATAAACACCTAGGATAACAGAATTTAACAAGTGTTGACTTTTGCCGATATGCGGATTAGGCTTCATTTTAAAAGACGGCTCAAGAAGTTTGTCTTGCAGCCGAACTGAAATGCATACCCCTGTATACCATTCCTTAGGTGAAGGCACATCCTCTGATCCGGGAGCTTTAGCGGGCACACCCAGATTAAGTTGTCTCCTTCATCTGCAAGCGTTTTCGGAGGTAACGTGAGCGGCAATATCATCCAAATCAGTGATGACGCATTTGAGAGTGACGTATTGAAGGCGCAAGAGCCGGTCCTGGTGGATTTCTGGGCTGAGTGGTGCGGACCGTGCAAGATGATTGCACCGGTACTCGAGGAGATCGCATCGGAGTACGCTGGCAAGATCAAGGTTGCCAAGCTGAACATCGACGACAACCCAGCCACCCCGCCGAAGTACGGCATTCGAGGTATCCCCACCCTGATGTTATTTAAGAACGGTAATGTTGAGGCCACGAAGGTCGGCGCGGTTTCCAAGTCGCAATTGACGGCATTTATAGACAGCAATATTTGAATCGAGCGCCACATCATCAAGGCGGTCGTATCTACACAATGCGCTGTATTCGCACAACGGCCGTCGGAATGTGTTGAGCCGGGGTTTAGGAGCACGCGCGCTCACACGATCAGGAATATGAAGGCATAAAAACAATAACCTAGTCGGCAATTTCAGCTTGCCCAAGCCGTGTGGCGGTCTTGTGAATACACCCTATGTTACCTGTATACTACACTACGAGAAATCCATGCATGAACCTTACCGAACTGAAGCAAAAGTCCGCATCAGAACTGATTGACATCGCCAATACCCTCGGTCTCGAGGGCATGGCCCGCTCACGCAAACAAGACATCATCTTCGCCATCCTCAAGGCCCAGGCGAAAAAGGGCGAGGACATCTACGGCGACGGCGTGCTGGAGATACTCCAGGACGGCTTCGGCTTCCTGCGCTCGGCGGACAGCTCCTACCTGGCCGGCCCCGACGACATCTATGTCTCGCCCAGCCAGATCCGGCGCTTCAGCCTGCGCACCGGCGATACCGTCTCCGGCAAGATCCGCCCGCCCAAGGAGGGCGAGCGCTACTTCGCCCTGCTCAAGGTGGACCAGATCAATTTCGAGGCGCCCGGAGAACGCCAAGAACAAGGTGCTGTTCGAGAACCTCACGCCGCTGTTCGCCAACGAGCGCCTGACCATGGAGCTCGGCAACGGCAGCACCGAGGACCTCACCGCCCGGGTCATCGACCTGGTCTCGCCCATCGGCAAGGGCCAGCGCGGCATGATCGTCTCGCCGCCCAAGGCGGGCAAGACCATGATGCTGCAGAACATCGCCCAGTCCATCGCCGCCAAGCACCCGGAGTGCTACCTGATCGTGCTGCTGATCGACGAGCGCCCGGAGGAGGTGACCGAGATGGAGCGTTCGGTGCGCGGCGAGGTGATCTCCAGCACCTTCGACGAGCCGGCGGCCCGCCACGTGCAGGTCGCCGAGATGGTGATCGAGAAGGCCAAGCGCCTGGTGGAGCACAAGCGCGACGTGATCATCCTGCTCGACTCCATCACCCGCCTGGCGCGCGCCTACAACACCGTGGTGCCGTCCTCGGGCAAGGTGCTGACCGGCGGCGTGGACGCCAACGCCCTGCAGCGGCCGAAGCGCTTCTTCGGCGCCGCGCGCAACGTCGAGGAAGGCGGCAGCCTGACCATCATCGCCACGGCCCTGATCGATACCGGCTCGCGCATGGACGACGTGATCTACGAGGAGTTCAAGGGCACCGGCAACATGGAGCTGCACCTGGACCGCAAGATCGCCGAGAAGCGCATCTACCCGTCCATCAACATCAACCGTTCCGGTACGCGCCGTGAGGAGTTGCTGACCAGCCCGGACGAGCTGCAGAAGATGTGGATACTGCGCAAGCTGCTGCATGCCATGGAAGACCTGGCGGCCATGGAGTTCCTGCTCGACAAGCTCAAGGCCACCAAGACCAACGCAGAGTTCTTCGACTCCATGAAACGCTGAGCCGGCGGCGAACTTTGCGTTAACGCCGCCCTTCGGTCTCCGCGCCCGCGCTCACTTACCGCGTGAGCGCCCCCGATCTTCTTCGATATGGACTGGTACCGGCTGGGTCTCCCAGATCTGTCCGGCGTATTCGTGGATCGTGCGGTCGCTCGAGAACCGCCCCATGTGGGCGACGTTGAGGATGGCGCGCCGCGTCCACTCATCGGGCTTGCGGTACAGGGCCGCGACGCGCTCCTGGCACTCGATGTAGGAGGCGTAGTCGGCGAGCAGCAGATAGCGGGTCGCCGCCGTTGGTCAGTGACTCCACCAGCGGGCCGGTACAGCTCGGGGTTTTCCGGTGAGAAGTAGCCGCTCCCGATCATGTCCAGGGCCTGCTGCAGCTCCGGGTTGATCTGTGACAGTAGTCCCACGGGGTCGTAGCCGCTGTCCGTGAGTCCGCTGCACCTCCGTCGGCGGTGAGGCCGAAGATGAAGATGTTGTCCTCGCCCACCTCTTCCTCGTATCTCGATATTGGCGCCGTCCAGGGTGCCGATGGTCAGGGCGCCGTTCAGGGCGAGCTTCATGTTCCCGGTGCCGGAGGCCTCGGTCCCGGCGGTGGAGATCTGCTCGGACAGGTCGGCGGCGGGGATGATGTCCTGGGCCGTGGAGACGTCGTAGTTGGGAATGAAGACCACCTTCAGGTGCGATTGCCGACGGATCGGGTCGTGGTTGACGATGTCCGCCACGTCGTTGATCAGCTTGATGATCAGCTTGGCCGTCGTATAGCCCGGCGCCGCCTTGCCGGCGAAGATGACCGTGCGCGGCACGATGTCCGCGTGGGGGTCACGCGCGCAGGCGGTTGTACAGGGTGACGACGTGCAGGACGTTGAGCAGCTGGCGCTTGTACTCGTGGATGCGCTTGATCTGCACGTCGAACAGGGAGTTCGGGATCGACGCTGATGCCGAGCCGTTGGCGCGGATCATGCCCGGCCAGCCGCTCCTTGTTGCGCGCTTGATCGCGGCGAAAGGCCTGCTGGAAGTCGGGATCCTCGGCCAGCGGCGACCAGGCCCTTGAGTCTTCCGAGGTCCGTGAGCCAGTCGTCGCCGATGCGCGCGGTGATCAGGTCGCGCAGCGCCGGGGTTGGCCTGGTTGAGCCAGCGGCGCGGGGTGATGCCGTTGGTCATGTTGATGAATTTTTCCGGGAACAGAGCGGTCGAAGTCGGCGAAGATGGTATGGCGCATGAGGTCGGTGTGGATCTTGGACACGCCGTTGACCTTGTGGCTGCCGACGATGGCCAGATGCGCCATGCGGATGCGGCGTTCGCCCGTCTTCGTCGATCAGCGACATGCGGCGCAGCAGGGCCGTGTCGCCCGGGTAGCGGTGCATGACGTCCGTGAGGAAGCGGTGGTTGATCTCGTAGATGATCTGCAGGTGGCGCGGCAGCAGCGTCTCGAACATGCTCACCGGCCAGGTCTCCAGGGCCTCCGGCATCAGCGTGTGGTTGGTGTAGGCGAAGGTGCGCGTGGTGATGTCCCAGGCCTGGTCCCAGTCCAGGTGGTGCAGGTCGACCAGGATGCGCATCAGCTCGGGGATGGCGATGGACGGGTGGGTGTCGTTGAGCTGGATCGCCACCTTGTCGGGCAGCTGGTCGAACGAGTCGTGGAATTTCCTGTAGCGGTGCAGGATGTCCTGCAGCGAGGCGCAGACGAAAAAGTACTGCTGCTTCAGGCGCAGCTCCCGGCCCATGGTGGTGGAGTCGTTGGGGTACAGCACCTTGGAGATGTTCTCCGACTCGTTCTTGTCCTCCACCGCCTTGATGTAGTTGCCCTGGTTGAAGTAGCTCAGGTCGAAGTCGCGCGAGGACTTGGCCGCCCACAGGCGCATGTTGTTGACGGTGTTGGTGTCGATAGCCGGGGATGGGCGTGTCGTAGGCCATGGCCATGACGTCGCTCGGTGTCCACCCAGTGGTGGCGCAGGCGGCCGTGCTCGTCCGGGTACTCCACGACGCGGCCGTCGAACTTCACCGGGTACAGGACCTCGGCGCGGGGGAACTCCCAGGGGTTGCCGTAGCGCAGCCAGTTGTCCGGGCTGCTCCACCTGCTGGCCGTTCTCGATGCGCTGGTTGAACATGCCGTACTCGTAACGGATGCCGTAGCCGTAGCCGGGAATGCCGAGGGTGGCCATGGAGTCCAGGAAGCAGGCGGCGAGCCGCCCCAGCCCGCCGTTGCCCAGGGCGGCGTCGGACTCGATGGCGCAGATCTGCTCGAAGTCGAGCCCCGCCTCTTCCAGCCGTCTCGCGCAGGGCGTCGTAGAAGCCCAGGTTCAGCAGGCTGTCGGACAGGGTGCGGCCCATGAGGAATTCCAGGGACAGGTAGTAGACCCGCTTGGCGTCCGCGTTGTAGTAGGTGCGCATGGTCTGCATCCACCGCTCGATGCACCGGTCGCGCACCACGTGGGCGCAGACATTGAACCAGTCGCGGGTGGTGGCGGTGATGGTGTCCTTGCCGGCGGTGTACTCCAGGCGGTCGGCCAGGGAGCGCTTGAGGGACTCCTTGTCCAGGCCCAGCGCATCCACATTCAGGGGCAGGTCCACGGGGCTTCGGTTCTTGGCATCCATCGGGTCATGACTCGCTCGTGTTGGTTGGCGGTGATCGGGCCGGGACAGGCGGCACGGCACCCGGGCCCGCGGTTTGGACAGTGTAAACAGGCCCTAGCTATATCGGCACTTGTCCGGGTGGGTAAAATGCAATTTTGGAGCCAAAGTCCGCCTTTTGCCGCCTCACCGGCCATAACAGTGTGTTTGCAGCCGTCATCGCCTTGCCGGGCGGCGGCGATTCGCGTACTATTGAGCGCCTCATACGGTGCCCGGGCGGGACCCGGGTGGCGGTATGACGACGTTTATGCCAAGAGGTTCGTAAAATGAAGCCGGAAATTCACCCTGACTATAGCGAAATCAAAGTGACCTGCAGTTGCGGGAACAGCTTTACCACGCGTTCCACCGCGGGCCATGAGCTGCATATCGAGGTGTGCTCCCAGTGCCACCCGTTCTTCACCGGCAAGCAAAAGCTGGTGGATACCGCCGGCCGCGTGGACAAGTTCCGCCAGAAGTACGGCAGAAAGGCCGCCAACAAGTAATATGCGGCCGGACGGCTCCCCTGCGCCGGCCGTTTCCAACGACTCCTTCGATACCCCGCGACCGTCGCCGCGGCCCGCCCGGCTGCGGTGGCTGGCGGCCCTGTGGTGCGCGGCGGCGGCCGCCACCGCCGGCGCCGACACCTGCGGCCCCTCCCGGGTCGATGCCCGGGCCCACGTGGCCTACGTCTATGACGGCGACACCGTGCGCCTGGACGACGGGCGCCACATACGCCTGATCGGCATCGACACCCCGGAGATCGGCCACCACGGCAAGCCTTCCCAGCCGTTCGCCGTCGCGGCCCGCAAGGCCCTGATCCGCCTGCTGGACGCCCATGGCAACCGGGTGGCCCTGGCCTACGGCCGGGAGCACTTCGACAAGTATCACCGGGTCCTGGCCCATGTCTACGTGGACGGCCGGCGCAGCGTCGAGGCCCGGCTGCTGACCCGGGGTCTGGCGGTGCTGCTCGTCGTGCCCCCCAACGTGGGGCACGCGGCGTGTTACGCGGCGGCGGAACGGGCCGCCCGCGACCGGCGGCGCGGCATCTGGCACCACCCCAAGTATCAGGTGACCCCGGTCGCCCGCCTGGCCGAGGACAGCCGCGGTTATCACATCATCAGCGGCCGGGTCACGCGCATCGCCCACAGCGCCCATGCCGTGTGGGTGCACCTGGGTCCCAAGGTGGAGCTGCGCATCGACAAGCGCGACCTGCCCTACTTGAAGCCCCTGGACCCGGATACCCTGCTGCACCGGCGGGTGATCGCCCGCGGCTGGCTCCATGCCCACCGCCATGGGGGCTTGTGGATGCGGGTCCGCCACCATTCGGCCCTGGGTCCGGCCCCGCCCTGAGAAACTGTGGTCCGACCCCGATTTTGCGAATTACCCATGGATCCCCGCTATACTGTGGGCCCGGTCAAGTTGAGAGGTTATCGTGATGTCATCTGACACCGACAGGCTGCTTCCCGAAGAGCTGAAACGGGCGGCGTTGAGCTACCATGCCGACCCCAAGCCGGGCAAGGTGTGCATCTCCATCACCAAGTCCTGCACTACCCAGTACGAGCTGGGGCTCGCCTATACCCCCGGCGTGGCCGAACCGGTGCGGGCCATCGCCGAGGACCCGGAGGCGGCCTATCGCTACACCGCCAAGGGCAATCTGGTGGCGGTGGTGACCGACGGCAGCGCGGTCCTGGGGCTGGGGCGCTCGGGGGCCCTGGCCAGCAAGCCGGTGATGGAGGGCAAGGCGGTGCTGTTCAAGAAGTTCGCCGACATCGACGTCTTCGACCTGGAGATCGACAGCGACACGCCCCAGGAATTCATCGACACGGTGGCGCGGGTGTCGCCCGGGTTCGGCGGCATCAACCTGGAGGATATCGCCGCGCCGGCCTGCTTCGAGATCGAAAAGGCGCTCATCGAACGGCTGGATATCCCCGTGTTCCATGACGATCAGCACGGGACCGCCATCATCACCGCGGCGGGCCTGCTCAACGCCCTGGAGCTGCAGGGCAAGTCCCTGGAGGCGGCGCGCATCGTGTGCATCGGGGCGGGGGCCGCCGGCATCGCCTCCATGCGCCTGCTGGTGGCCATGGGGGCCACCAAGGACAACATCCTGCTGCTGGACAGCCGCGGCGTGATCCACAGCGGCCGCGACGACCTGAACGTCTACAAGCAGGAATTCGCCGCCGACACCCCCAAGCGCACCCTGGCCGAGGCCCTGGACCGGGCCGACGTGTTCATCGGCCTGTCCGCCCCCAATGTCATGACCATGGACATGGTGGCCGCCATGGCCGAGCGGCCCGTCATCTTCGCCCTGTCCAACCCCGATCCGGAGATCAACCCGGCCCTGGCCCAGGCGGTGCGCGACGACCTGATCATGGCCACCGGGCGCAGCGATTACCCCAATCAGGTCAACAACGTGCTGGGCTTCCCGTTCATCTTCCGCGGGGCCCTGGACGTGCGCGCCTCGTGCATCAACGTGGAGATGCAGATCGCGGCCGTGCAGGCCCTGCGCGCCCTGGCGCGAGAGCCGGTCCCCGAGGAGGTCTTGAAGGCCTACCGCCTTACGGCCATGGGGTTCGGTCCCGGTTATATTCTGCCCAAGCCCCTGGACGCCCGGCTGCTGGACTTCGTGCCCCCCGCCGTGGCCCGGGCCGCGGTGCAGACGGGAGTCGCGCGGGCGCCGTATCCGGATTTTTATCCCAAGATCTGATCCGATGCGCACCGGCGCCCCCGGGGCGGGGCGCCGCCGCCGTGTGCTGGCATTTAGATAAGAGTATGATATGAATAAATATTAGGCTGAAGGAGCGGTATGAAAAAGATCAGCATCTTCGGCGCCGGCCGGGTAGGGGAGTCCACGGCGCAAATCCTCGCCAATCAGGAGCTGTGCCGGGAGGTGGTCCTGGTCGACATCGCCGACGGCATGGCCCGGGGCACGGCCCTGGACATCCAGGAGTCGGCGCCGTTGTTCCGGTTCGACACCGAGGTCACGGGCGATGTGGACCCCAAGGCGATCGCCGGTTCGGACCTGGTGATCATCACCGCCGGTGTGCCGCGCAAGCCCGGCATGTCCCGCTCCGATGTGCTCGACACCAATGTCCGGGTGGTGAGCGGCATCGTCGACGGCGTGATGGAGCATGCCCCCGACGCCATGATCCTGATGGTGACCAACCCGGTGGACGTGCTGACCTACATGGCGTGGAAGAAGACCGGCTGGGCGAGGAACCGGGTATTCGGCCTGTCCGGGGTCCTGGATGCGGCGCGCATGGCCAGCTTCATCGCCCTGGAGACGGGCTTTTCCATCAAGGATATCACCGCCATGGTACTGGGCGGGCACGGCGACAGCATGGTGCCCATGCCCCGCTTTACCACCATCAACGGCATCCCCATCGAGTACCTGATGGACCGGGAGGCCATGGCGCGCATCGAGACCCGCACCCGCAACGGCGGCGCCGAGATCCTCGCCCTGAAAAAGACCAGCAGTGCCAATGACTCCCCCGCCGCCGCCATCGCCGTCATGGTGGACGCCATCGGGCACGACCGGCGGCGTATCCTGCCCTGCGTGGCGGTCCTGGAGGGGGAGTACGGCCAGGATGATGTGGCCGTGGGCATCCCCGCGGTGTTGTCGCGACAGGGGGTGGAGCGGGTCATCGAGCTGCCCCTCACCCCGGAAGAGACCCGGCTGTTCGGCAACTCGGTGGGCCAGGTCAAGGCGGACCTGGGCCACCTGTCGCCGTCCCGTTGATTCACCGCAACATCTTACCTTCAGGCACAGAGGGCATCCCAATGGCGAAACACACCGTTACCATTACCGACAATGCCACGGGCAAGCAGGTCGAGCTGCCGGTGACCGACGGCGTGATGGGCCCGTCGGCCATCGACATCGGCTCTTTGTACAAGGGACTGGGCTATTTCACCTTCGATCCCGGCTTCGTCGCCACGGCCAGCTGCAACAGCAACATCACCTACATCGACGGGGAGCAGGGGGTGCTGATGTACCGGGGCTATCCCATCGAACAGCTGGCCGAGCACAGCACCTTCCTGGAGGTGGCCTACCTGCTGCTCTACGGCGAGCTGCCCACCGCCGACCAGCTGAACGACTTCGCCGGCATCGTGCTCCATCACACCATGCTCAACGAGAGCCTCAAGAGCTTCTATTCGGGCTTTTACCACGACGCCCACCCCATGGCCATCATGGTGGGGGTGGTGGGCTCCCTGTCCGCCTTCTATCACGACTCCACGGACATCACCAATCCCGGGCACCGGGAACTCGCCGCGCACCGGCTGATCGCCAAGATGCCCACCATCGCCGCGGCCAGCTACAAGCACTCGGTGGGCGAGCCGTTCGTCTACCCGCGCAACAAGCTGAGCTATTCCGCCAACCTGCTCAACATGATGTTCGCCGTGCCCAGCGAGACCTACGAGATCGACCCGGTGGCGGAGAAGGCCCTGGACCTGATATTCATCCTCCACGCCGACCACGAGCAGAACGCCAGCACCAGCACGGTGCGCCAGGCGGGCAGCTCCGGCGCCGATCCGTTCGCCTGCATCGCGGCGGGGATCGCCTCCCTGTGGGGCCAGGCCCACGGCGGGGCCAACGAGGCGGTGCTGCGCATGCTGACGGAGATCGGCGACGCCAAGAACATCGACAAGTTCCTGGCCAAGGCCAAGGACAAGAACGACCCCTTCCGCCTCATGGGCTTCGGCCACCGGGTGTACAAGAACTACGACCCCCGGGCGCGGATCATCCGCCAGATGGCCCACCAGGTCCTGGAGCGCTTCGAGGGCGGGGACGACCCCCTGTTCGAGCTGGCGCTGCGGCTGGAGGAGGTCGCCCTCAAGGACGAGTACTTCATCGAGCGCAATCTGTACCCCAACGTGGACTTCTATTCGGGCATCATCTACAAGGCGCTGGGCATACCGGTGAACATGTTCACGGTGATGTTCGCCATCGCCCGCACCGTGGGCTGGGTGGCCCAGTGGATGGAGATGATCGCCGACCCCGACCAGCGCATCGTGCGTCCCCGGCAGGTCTATACCGGGGCCCCCAAGCGCGATTATCTCCCCATCGACAAGCGCATGTGAGGGGGTTCGGCCCGCCGCGTTTGGTGACGGGCGCGGGCTACCCCAGAGGCGCCGCCCCGAGCTCCGCCACGGCGGGGACCTCTTCCTCCAGCAGCTTCTCCACGGCCAGCACCTGGGCGCGCTTGACGGGCCGCCCGTCCACCGGGCTCAACGGCGCCTGGCGGATGCCGTCCACGGCGAACACCGTCACATCCACGGTGACATCCCCGGCCAGGAAGCGGTAGACCGGGTAGGTCTCGGCGCCGCCCTTCTTGTTGACGACCAGGCGCCGCTCGTGCATTTCGAAGGGGATCTTCTCCTCCATGAGGAACAGGCTGATCTGTTCCTGCGTGTCGGTGAACACATGGAGCTGGACATCCGAGTGCTCGTCGGCGGTCCCGGTGAGTACCGGCCCCACCAGGCGGGGATTGTAGGCGTGAAAGAAGCGCATGGCCTTGATGGCCGCTTCGCGCAGCCGGCGCAGGGCGGCGGGCTGGGTGTCAGCCTTGAACAGGCGCTGATACTCCATCAGGGCCTGCTCGATCTCATGATTGCCGGGCATGTTGCGGGTATCGGTGGCGCCGAGGCGCTCGGCCGCCTTGCACTTGGCTTTGTAATAACTGGCGATGCCTTCGTCCGCCATCAGGCGCGCCGCTTCCAGGGTGAGCCAGTGGCGCATGCGCCGGTCTTTGGTCGACTTCGCTTTCATGGGATCGCCCCCCAAGGTTATGGCCATTGGAATGGTTGTTTTGTCGGTCCCTGTCCTCTTGTCGGTCCTTAGAATATTAGAATAATTGTTCCGGTGAGACGGCGGTTTTCTTGGTCCCGTTGGCGCTGCTGCCGCTGCCGCTGCCGGCCTCGGTCTCCGTGTGCTGTGTCGGGACATGGTCGGTACGGAAGATCTCGAACATGGCATGGGAGTCGCTCGCGCTCGCCAGATGGCCGGTTTCGGCGTCGATGCGCACGGTCACCAGGCCGGGCGGCTGGGGCAGGGGCTTTTCGGGCACGCCCTTCAATGCCTTGCCCATGTATTTGATCCACATGGGCAGGGCGGCGCGGGCCCCGGTCTCATAACGGCCCAGGGAGGCGGTCTGGTCGAAACCGACCCAGGTGACGGTCACCAGATCGGTGTTGTAGCCGGCGAACCAGGCATCGCGCTGATCATTGGTGGTGCCGGTCTTGCCCGACAGGTCGTGGCGGCCCAGGACCCGGGCGCGCCGGCCGGTCCCCCGGCGTATGACGTCGTGCAGGCCGGAGGTGATGAGGTAATCGTTTTGCGGGGTGATGGCGCGCTTGGCCAGCCTCGGCTGGGGCGCCGGCGGGAGGAGGGCATCGGCGCCGCCCCTGCTGCCGGCGGCGTCCCCGTCACCGGCAGCCACGGGCTGGGTGCGGGGGGCGGGCGCCTCGGCGTCCGTTTCACACTCGGCGCAGGCCACCGCCGGGTCGGCCATGAACACGGTTTGACCGTTGATGTCTTCGATGTGGTCGATGTAGTAGGGCTCGACCCGGAAGCCCCCGTTGGCGAATACCGCATAGGCCTTGGTCAGCTGCCACGGCGACACCGAGGCGCTGCCCAGGGCCAGGGACAGGTTCTTGGGCAGGTCGGCGGTGTCAAAGCCGAAACGCTTCAAATAGTGGACCACATAGTCCACCCCGGTGGCCTGGAGCAGGCGGATGGACACCAGGTTGCGGGAATGGACCAGCCCCTCGCGCATGCGCGTGGGGCCGAAAAACTTGCCGCTGTAGTTCTCGGGCCGCCATACGCTCTCAAGGGCCGCGTCCTTGAATACCACCGGCGCGTCGTTGAACAGACTGGCCATGGTGAACCCCTTGTCCAGGGCCGCCGAATAAATGAAGGGCTTGAAGCTCGATCCGGGCTGGCGGGCCGCCTGGGTGGCCCGGTTGAACTTGCTGTAGTAATAGTCGAACCCCCCCGTCAGGGCGGCCACCGCCCCGTCCCGGGGCCGCAGGGACAGCAGGGCGCCCTGGGCCTGGGGGATCTCGGCCAGGCGCCACTTATCGCCGGCCAGGGGCTGGAGGCGGACCACGTCCCCCGGTGCGACCACATCCGAGGCCTGCCGGGGGTCGTGGCCGTAGGCGTTGACATCGATATAGGGCTTGGCCCACGACAGGCCGCTCCACGGGACGGTGACCGTGGACCCGTCGTCCAGGGCGGCGCTCGCCGTCTTGTCCTGGACCGCCGTGATCAGGGCCGGTCTCAGCCCCCCCACGGTGGGCATCTTGCCCAGCAGGTCCTGCCACTGGCGGGGCTGGTTGTACTTGGCCAGGTCGATGTGCTGTTCCGGGCCCCGGTAGCCGTGACGCCGGTCGTATTCCAGCAGGGCCTCGCTGATGGCCTGGTTGGCGTAGGCCTGCTTGTCGGAATCAATGGTGGTGTAGACCTTGTAGCCGGCGGTGTAGGCGTCCTCCCCGTAGCGGGCCACCAGGTCCGAGCGCACCATCTCGGCCACGTAGGGCGCCTGCACCTCCGGGGAGAGGGTGTGCAGGGAGGCGGTCACCGGCGTGGCGAGGCCCTCCTGATAGGCCTTGTCGTCGATGAATCCCAGCTCGTGCATGCGGCGCAGCACGTAATTGCGGCGGCTGATGGCCCTTTGCGGGTCGGTGATGGGGTTGTAGGCCGACGGCGCCTTGGGCAGCCCGGCGATCATGGCCAGCTGGGGGAGGGTGAGGTGGTCCAGATCCGTCCCGTAATAGATCTGGGCGGCGGCCCCGATGCCGTAGGCGCGGTGGCCCAGGTAGATCTTGTTGAGATACAGCTCCAGGATCTCTTCCTTGGTGAGCTCGTGGTCGATCTTGAGGGCCAGGATGATCTCGCTGAGCTTGCGAAAATAGGTCTTTTCCCGGCTCAGGAAGAAATTACGGGCCACCTGCATGGTGATGGTGCTGCCGCCCTGGGTCTTGTGGCCGGTCAGCGCCAGGTGGTAGGCGGCCCTGATCAGTCCCTGATAGTCCACCCCGGGGTGCTCGAAGAAGCGGTCGTCCTCGGCCGCCAGCACCGCCTTGATCATGCGCGGGGGGGTGTCCTTATAGCGTACCGGGATGCGCCGTTTTTCGCCGAATTCGGCCATGAGCTTGCCGTCCC
This sequence comes from uncultured Gammaproteobacteria bacterium, assembly GCA_963844825.1. Taxonomy (GTDB): domain Bacteria; phylum Pseudomonadota; class Gammaproteobacteria; order CAWJPQ01; family CAWJPQ01; genus CAWJPQ01. The sequence goes on along the minus strand of CAWJPQ010000014.1, from coordinate 215,979 downwards.
GGGTGAATATGCGCAGGGGCACCTGCAGCCTGAAGTCCTTCAGGGAGTCAACTGAGGGCAGGCCGGGGGCGATATACAGGTAGGCGCCGCCGGCGCCCAGCAGTCCCAGTCCCCCCAGCGCGATGATGCCGATCAGGGTGAAACGGACGAGCTTGAGGAGGGTTTTCATAGGGTAGCTGCAGGGGATGTGAACTGGGTCATGAAACTATTGGCCTACGTAGTATAAAACTTTTCCTGATTCTAGACGATAACTAGGCTGAACAGTGTAACCATGTTGTGAACCAGGATCGGCTGAACTATAGTGAACTCACAATTGACCCACGCGACGCCAGGACGGCAGACGCGCCAAGAGCCAAGGGAATGAGCTACGTGCGCTTCCTCAATGCCAGTTCCAAGGCAATGATCGGTCTCGATATCAGCTCGACGGCCGTCAAGCTCCTGGAATTGAGTCACAGCGGCTCCCGCTACCGGGTGGAGAGCTATGCCGTGGTCCCGCTCCCGGCCAACGCCGTCTCGGAGAAGAATATCACCGATGTGGAGGCTGTCGGGGCGGCCATCGGCCGGGCGGTGAAAAAATCCGGCACCCGGGCCAAGAACGCCGTGGTGGCGGTGGCCGGCTCGGCGGTCATCACCAAGGTGATCACCATGGCCGCCGTCGCTGTCCGATGACGATATGGCGGGCCAGATCGCCCTGGAGGCCGACAAGTACATCCCCTACCCCCTGGAAGAGCTCAACCTGGATTTCGAGGTCATGGGGCCCACGGAGAATGAGAACGAGTCCGTGGACGTCCTGCTGGCGGCCTCGCGCAGCGAGAACGTGGATGTCCGGGTGGCCGCCGTGGAGCTGGGCGGGCTGAACGCCAAGGTCGTGGACGTGGAGGCCTACGCCATGGAAGGGGCTTGCCGCCTGCTGACCCCCCAATTGCCCAACGGCGGCAAGGACAAGGTCATCGCGATCGTCGACGTGGGCGCCACCATGACCACCCTGAACGTGCTTCAGGACTTCAGAATTCTTTATACCCGTGAGCAGGTGTTCGGCGGCAAGCAGCTCACCGAGGAGATCCAGCGCCGCTACGGCCTGTCCTACGAGGAGGCCGGCCTGGCGAAGAAGCAGGGCGGGCTGCCCGACAACTACCTCGGGGAGGTGCTCCAGCCGTTCAAGGAGGCCATGGCCCAGCAGGTCAGCCGCTCCCTGCAGTTCTTCTTTTCCTCCAGTCAGTTCAACAACGTGGACCATATCGTGCTGGCAGGCGGCTGCGCCGCCATCGACGGCGTGGACGAGCTGGTGGAGGAAAAGACCGAGACCCACACGACCCTGGCCAATCCCTTTACGGACATGGCGACATCGTCCCGCATCCCGCAGAACGTGTTGAGCTCCGATGCCCCGGCCTTGATGATCGCCTGCGGCCTGGCGCTGCGCAGCTTTGACAAGGAGAAGGTATGACGTGCATTAATCTGCTGCCCTGGCGGGAGATGCAGCGCAAGGAGCGCCGGCGTCAATTCGCCTCCGTGGCCTTCGGCGCCGTGGTGCTGATGGGGGCCATTATCCTGTACGTCCATATGCACATGGACGGTCTTATCGACCACCAGCAGGGCCGCAACGCATTCCTGCAGAAACAGATCAAGCAGGTGGATGCGCAGATCAAGGAGATCAAGGATCTGGAATCGAAACGCAAGAAGCTGCTGGCGCGCATGAACATTATTCAGCAGCTGCAGAGCAACCGGCCCCAGATCGTTCACCTGTTCGATGAGATGGTCAAGACCCTCCCCGACGGCGTGTACCTGACCCGCATGAAGCAAACGGGGAATTCCCTGGAGGTCATGGGCGCGGCCCAGTCCAACGCCCGGGTCTCTTCATTCATGCGCAACCTCGACGCCTCCAAGTGGCTGACCAAACCGCGCCTGGACGTGATTCAGGCCGACAAGACCAAACAGGAGGAGGCCCGTGTGAGCAAATTCACCCTGCAGGTGAAGCAGATTGCGCCGGATGACAAGGTGCGCGACAAGTCGGAGAAGAAAAAGTGAATCTGGAACAGCTGCGCAGCCTGGATCTCAACGACGCCGGGGGCTGGCCCCTGCCGATCAAGGTCACCGCCATCGTCCTGTTGTGCGCCGCGGTCCTCGGTCTGGGCTACTGGTTCGACACCCGCAGCCAGTTGGCGCAGCTGAACAGGGCCCAGCACAAGGAGACCCAGCTCAAGTCGGTGTTCGCCGACAAGTGGAGCAAGGCGGCCAACCTGGATGCCTACCGGGCCCAGATGGAGAAGATGAAGCAGTCATTCGGCGCCATGTTGCGTCAGCTGCCGGGCAAGACCGAGATCGCCGACCTGCTGGTGGATATCTCCCAGGCCGGCATCGAAAATGGCCTGGATTTTGAATTGTTCAAGCCGGAGAAGGAAAAGCCGGCTGAGTTCTATGCGGAGCTGCCGATAAAGATCAAGGTCACGGGCACCTATCACGAGTTCGGAAAATTCGTCAGCAAGGTGGCCGCGTTGCCGCGCATCGTTACCCTGCACGATATCAATATCGTCCCGGTCAACGACAAGAAGGGCAAAGGGGACAGGCTGGTGATGGAGGCGACGGCAAAGACGTACCGTTATCTCGAAGAGGGAGAGTCCAAGTGAGCGCGTTGAACTCCTTCCATGGACAAGGGCCGGGAACCCCGGGGGTCGCGGATATGCGCAATGCATCTCGGTTTTGCAAGGTATTGTTGGCTACCCTTTGCCTGGTCGTGGCGGGCTGCAGCGGCGGCGGCAAGCTCGATGACCTGCGCAGCTACGTCAACCATGTGCGCGCCACGCAAAAGGGGCATATCAAGCCGTTGCCGACCTTCAAGCCGTTCGAGACGTTCGCCTACACTGACTCGAGCGCGAAGGATCCCTTCGAGCCCTGGAGCACCGAGTCCAAGCTCGCCAACGGGGGGAACGGGGTCCACCCCAACTTCCACCGGCGCAAGGAGGCCCTCGAGGCCTTTCCCCTGGACAGCCTGCACATGGTGGGGACCCTGGATTTCAACAACACCACGTGGGCGGCCGTCAAGGCGCCCGACGGCATCGTCTACCGGATCAAGGCGGGTGGCTACATGGGTCAGAACAACGGCAAGGTCACGAAGATCGGCGGGGGCAAGGTGATGTTGCGGGAGATCGTCCCCAATGGTTTGGGTGGTTGGGAAAAGCGTCCGGCGTTCTTGGCCCTCAATAAATAATTATGCGCGAGGCAAGCTCAAAGAGGCGGTTGGAAATGGATTGTAACGAGAGAATGTGGTCGTCGAGTCTCCTTTATAACTCGGCCCGTTACCGGGGGCTGCTGGTGCTGCTCCTGGCCCTGATATTGCCGTGCCTGGCCACCGTGGCAAAGGGCGCCGACGAGGCTTCGAAGAACACCCTCCGGTCGATTCACGTCAGCCCCCTGGGGGGCAACCGCGCCCAGATCGAGCTGGTCCTCGACAAGCCGCCCGCCAAGCCGAGCACCTTCACCATCGACAACCCGGCGCGCATCGCCCTGGACTTTCCCAATACCCGAAGCAGCGTCAAGCAAAAGACCCGCGCCATCAGCATCGGCGCGGCGCAGCGGATCACCGCGGTGCAGGCCGACGGGCGCACCCGCGTGGTGCTCGACCTGACCCAGACCGTCCCGTTCAATGTCCAGGTCAAGGGCAACAGCGTCTTTCTGATCCTCAACAGCCAGGCGGCGGCCGACGCGCCGTTCACCCTGACCCCCGCGGCCAAGGCAAATGCCGAAGCCAAGGCCCAGGACGGCCCCCGCAACGGCGTCGAAGGGGTGGATTTCCGCCGCGGCCCCGCGGGCGAGGGGCGTATCGTGGTGAAGCTGTCCAACCCCCAGACCCCCATCGACATGCGCCAGGAGGACGGCAAGATCGTGGTGGACTTCCTCGAGACCAAGGTCCCGAAGAAGTTCGTCAAGCGCTATGACGTGGTCGATTTCGCCACGCCCGTGCACACCATCGACCTGTTCCAGTCCGATTCGTCCGCGCGCATGGTGATCGACGCCAAGGCGCCGTTCGACAAGCTGGCCTATCAGACCAAGAATGCGTTCACCCTGGAAGTCAAGCACGTCACCAAGAAGGAGCAGGAGGCCGACAAGAAAAAGGAGTTCGGGTACACCGGCAAGCGGCTGTCGCTCAACTTCCAGAATATCGAGGTGCGCGCGGCGCTGCAGATCATCGCCGACTTCACCCATCTCAACATTGTCACCAGCGACAGCGTCACGGGCAACCTGACCCTGCGCCTGCAGAACGTGCCCTGGGATCAGGCGCTGGACATCATCCTCAAGACCAAGGGCCTGGCCATGCGCAAGACGGATAACGTCATCCTGGTGGCGCCGGCCACGGAGATCGCCGCCCACGAGAAGCAGGAGCTGGAGTCCAAGAAGCAGATGCAGGCACCTGGCGCCCGCTGCACTCCGAGCTGATCCAGATCAATTACGCCAAGGCCTCGGACATCACCAAGATCCTCAAGGCCAAGGGCAACTCGGTCATGTCCGAGCGCGGCAACGTCACCATCGACGAGCGCACCAATACCCTGCTGGTCCAGGACACCGACGACAAGCTGACCGAGATCAGGAAACTGGTCGCCAAGCTCGACGTCCCGGTGCGCCAGGTGCTGATCGAGTCGCGCATCGTGATCGCCAACAACGACTTCAGCCGCGACCTGGGCGTGCGCTTCGGCAATACGTTCGCGCAGAAGGCCGGCAACGGCAACATCGTCTCCACCACGGGCACCGCCGCGGGCAACGACACCATCGTCAACGGCGGCGGCACGCTGCTCGGCGGCGGGGCCTCGACGCCGGCCAACGCTCCCGTCCCAGGCGAACCGCTTCAACGTGAATCTGCCGGTGGTGAACTCCAACGCCGCCAATGTGGCCTTCGCCATCCTGAGCAAGAACTACCTGCTGGACCTGGAGCTGTCCGCCCTGCAGGCCGAGGGCCGCGGCGAGGTCATCTCCAGCCCGCGGGTGATCACCGCCAACCAGCGCAAGGCCCTCATCGAGCAGGGCGTGGAGATCCCCTATCAGCAGGCGACCTCCAGCGGCGCGACCTCGGTCTCGTTCAAGAAGGCGACCCTGAGCCTGGAGGTCACGCCGCAGATCACCCCCGACGACCGCGTCGTGATGGACCTGAAGGTGACCAAGGACACCGTCGGGACCGTGTTCCTGGGCGTGCCCAGCATCAACACCCGGGAGATCTCCACCCAGGTGCTGGTCAACAACGGCCAGACCGTGGTCCTCGGCGGCGTGTTCGAGCACACCAACACGAACAGCGTCAACAGCGTGCCGTTCTTCGGCAGCCTGCCCCTGATCGGGCATCTGTTCAAGAATACCCAGAAGGTCAACAACAAGGAGCGAGCTGCTGGTCTTCGTGACCCCGAAGATCCTCAAGCAGAGCCTCAACCAAGTCGACCAGGGCATGCAGGAATAACCCGCTCCCCGGGCGGGCCCTGGACAGGCAGCTTGTCCAGGGCCCGCTTCGTCTTCTCCCCTTTTACTGTTCATACCCGGTCAATCCCGGCCGCGCGGCTCGGCAAAGGGGCCGGCGCGCCGGCCAGGCTTGATTTTGCTGATGGTATCCGCGTATGTTCCGGGCATGGACAAACCGCGCAATATATTCCTCGTAGGCCCCATGGGCACGGGGAAGACCACCATCGGCAAGCAGCTCGCCAAGTCCCTGCAAATGGAGTTCATCGACAGCGATCAGGTGATCGAGCGGCGCACCGGGGCCGAGATCGCCTGGATCTTCGACATCGAGGGTGAGGAGGGGTTTCGCCGCCGGGAGACCGAAATCCTCGACGAGCTGACGCAACGGGAGAACATTGTGCTGGCCACCGGCGGCGGCGCGGTGCTGGCCCCGCAAAACCGCGACTACCTCAAGCGCCGGGGGGTGGTGGTGTACCTGCACACCGATCTGGAGCTGTTGGTGCAGCGCACCGCCAAGGACCGCAAGCGCCCGCTGCTGCAAACGCCTGACCCCAAGGCGCGCCTGCGCCAGATCCTGGAGGAGCGCGAGCCCCTCTACCGCGACCTGGCGGACATCGTGCTGGTGACCAGCAGCTACACCGTGCGCGGCGCCGTCAAGGCGTTGATCACCAAACTTGTCCCCAAGCAAAAGAGGCGCCCGGTTTCCGATTATAATAAGCCCAATAGCCATACAGGCTGATGCACGGAGCCTACGAACAGCCGATGAAGACCGTCCATGTGGAGCTGGGGGCCCGGCGCTACCCCATTTACATCGCCGCCGGCCTGCTCGCCCGCGAGGATCTGTTCGCCCCCCACATCGACGGGCGCCAGGTGATGGTGGTGACCAACGAGACCGTGGCGCCCCTGTATCTCGAGACGGTATTGGCACGGCTGGGGGCGGACCGGTGCGAGTCCGTGATCCTGCCCGACGGCGAGCAATACAAGAACTTCACCGAGCTCAACAAGATCTTCGACGCCCTGCTTACCCATCGCTTCGCCCGGGACTGCACCCTGGTGGCCCTGGGCGGCGGGGTGGTGGGGGACATGACCGGGTTTGCCGCCGCCTGCTATCAGCGGGGGGTGCCGTTCATCCAGGTGCCCACCACCCTGCTGGCCATGGTGGACTCCTCGGTGGGCGGCAAGACCGGCATCAACCACCCCCTCGGCAAGAACATGATCGGCGCCTTCCATCAGCCCCGGGCGGTGGTGATCGATACCGATACCCTGGCCACCCTGGACGACCGCCAGCTGCGCGCCGGCATCGCGGAGGTCATCAAGTACGGCCTGATCCGCGACGAGGCCTTTTTCTCCTGGCTGGACGCCAACATGGAAGAGCTGCTTCGGCGCGACCCGGCGGCCCTGGCCTACGCCATCGAGCACTCGTGCCTGAACAAGGCGGAGGTGGTGGCCGCGGACGAGCGCGAGGGCGGGGTGCGGGCGCTGCTCAATCTGGGGCATACCTTCGGCCACGCCATCGAGGCGGCGCTGGGCTACCGGGACTGGCTCCACGGCGAGGCGGTGGCCGCCGGCATGTGCATGGCGGCCCGCCTGTCCCGGGCCCTGGGGTGGCTGGACGTGGAGGCGCTGACCCGCATCGAGGGGCTGATCAAGCGGGCCGAGCTGCCCGCCTTCGCCCCCCCGCAGCTGAGCGCCGCCACCCTGCGCGAGTTCATGGCCGTGGACAAGAAGGTCAAGGGGGGCCGGGTGCGCCTGGTGCTGCTGCGCGGCATCGGCGAGGCCCTGGTGACCGCCGATTACGGCGAGGGGCCACTGGAGGCGGTGCTGCAGGAGTCCCTGGCCGGGTGAGGGACCGGTCGGGGATCGGGCCGTTCATTGAACGGGCGTCCCGCAGGCCATGGATTGGGTTTGGTTGCCCGTCGCTGCAAGGGCGGGATCTGCGGCGCGGGTCGTTGACCGGCGTCGCCACTTACACGGGTACAGGCATGAAGACAGTCCCCAAAGAGCATCAGCCCGCCCACGCGCTGGCCCCCTACGCGGCCCATCCGGCCCGCTCGCGCGGGCGCCGCTTCGAGGAGCCGGGCCCGGCGTACCGCAGCGAGTTCCAGCGGGACCGCGACCGCATCGTCCACTGCTCGGCCTTCCGGCGCCTGGAATACAAGACCCAGGTATTCGTCAATCACGAGGGCGACATGTTCCGGACCCGCCTGACCCACTCCATCGAGGTGGCGCAGATCGGCCGCTCCATCGCCCGCACCCTGGGCCTGAACGAGGACCTCACCGAGGCCGTCGCCCTGGCCCACGACCTGGGCCACACCCCGTTCGGCCATGCCGGCCAGGACGCGCTGAATCAGTGCATGCGCGAGTTCGGCGGCTTCGAGCACAACCTGCAGTCCCTGCGCGTGGTCGACGAGCTGGAGGAGCGCTATGCCGACTTTCAGGGCCTGAACCTGACCTTCGAGACCCGGGAGGGCATCCTCAAGCACTGCTCCGCCAGCAAGGCCGCGGCGCTGGGCGAGCTGGGCCAGCGCTTCATCCTCAAGCGCCAGCCCGGCCTCGAGGCCCAGCTGGCCAACCTGGCCGACGAGATCGCCTACAACAATCACGACGTGGACGACGGGCTGCGCGCCGGCCTGATCACCATCGCCCAGCTGCGCGAGGTGGCCCTGTTCGACGAGGAGTACGGCCCGGTCAAGGAACGCTACCCGTCCCTGCCCGACAAGCGTATCCTCAACGAGGTCATCCGGCGCATGATCAACCGCCTGGTGACTGACCTGGTGGAGGCCAGCAGCGCGCGCCTGGGGCGGCACGGCCCCGCGGACATCGAGGCGGTGCGCGGCGGGCCGGCGCCGCTGATCGGCTTCAGCGACGAGATGGTGGCCCGTAACCTGGAGCTGAAACGCTTCCTGCGCAGCCAGCTCTATCAGCACTACCGGGTGCGGCGCATGAGCGTCAAGGCCGGCCGCATCATCAAGGCCCTGTTCGAGGCGTTCATGGACGATGTGCGCCTGATGCCCGAGGAGCATCAGGACAAGGCCCGGGCCATGGAGGCCGGTGACGGCGCGTCCGGCCGGGCCCGCGGGGTGGCCGATTATATCGCCGGCATGACCGACCGCTACGTCCTGCGCGAACACGCGCGGGTGTTCGATCCGGAGCAGCTGACTTAGCCTTTACTATCAAGAATTTCAATGGGGTCAGACTCGTTTGGTCCGCGCTGCGCGGACCAAACGAGTCTGACCCCATTGAAATTGCGCGCAATGATTTGCGCAGGGTCCCAATCCTGTTTATTCTGATCAATATGGAACGGCTTCCCATTACCCTTCCGAGAGGGTGCACGGACAGATGAACTCGATATACCCACTCAATGAGAATGATCCGGATCACGATTCGGGCGTCCAGGTGACCCTGGGCCTGCAGCGCGAGCCCTTTTCGCCGGAGCCGGCCGTCAAGGACTATTTCTACGCCGAGCAGACCCGCAGCCAGCGCCTCAAGCTCCTGCATCACCTTGCCCCCTACGGGGAGCTGCTCATCGTCACCGGCGAGCCGGGCAGCGGCAAGACCACCCTGCTGCAGCAGTTCGTCGAGCGCGCCCATGATACCTGGCGCCTGTGCGTGGTCACCGCCCATCAACAGCTCGACCAGGACCAGCTGCTCGATGCCCTGATGGAGGGTTTTGGGATTCAGGCCCAGCCGGGCGACGGCGACATGGAAAAACTGCAGCGGCTCAAGAGCCACTGCGTGGCGCTGAAGCGCAAGAGCCTGCTGCCCATGGTGGTGATCGACGACGCACACCTGCTCGGCGCCGGCGCCTTGGGTGCCCTGATGCAGCTGTTCCAGGCCCTGGACAGCCACGAAAAGCCCCTGCAGATCGTCCTGTTCGCCGCTCCCCAGCTGCGCGAGGCCATCTCCATCCCCGAGCTCGAGGCCCTCCAGGAACGTATCAGCCATACCTTCAACCTGCCTCCGTTCTCCGAGAAGGAGACCGCCAATTACATTCAGCACCGGCTCAAGGTGGCCGGGGTCGGCGGCCAGGAGCTGTTCACCGAGACGGTAGTCGCCATGATTCACAAGACCTCCCAGGGCCAGCCCGCCAAGATCAACGAGCTGGCCAAAGTGGTCCTGGCCAACAAGGCCGGGGGCGGGGCCTCCCTGCAGAGCCAGCCCGACGCCAAGGGCGGGCGCGACGCTAAGGGGTGGAAGGGCTTCATCCCCCTGGGGCTCGCCCTGTCTATCCTGATCCTGGTGGTGCTCTACCTGCTGCACAGCGTCAATACCCCGCCGTCCGGCGGGGTGACGGAACAGGCCCCCATTGCGCGAAACGGGGACCAGGAGACCGTGCCGCTGTCCCTGCCCAACAATACGGCCCCTGCCGCCCCCACCGACAGCGGCTCCGGGCTCCAGGACCAGGGGGCGCCGTTCGCGGACCAGGGCGCGATGGCCCCGGGCCGGGACGAGCTCGCCGGCCCCGCGGGTGATACGCCGCCGGCGCCCGAGGCCGCGGTCCCCTCGCCGGCGCCGAGCCTCCCGCCAGGGGCGGATGCGCCCCCTGAACAGGCCGCCGCGCCGAAGCCTGCCGCAGCACCGCCGCCGACGCCAGGCCGCCGCCGGCGGGCAGGCGCCCGCGGCTTCCCGCCAGGCAGCGCCCGCCGAGTCTGCCCCGCCCAAGCCGGCCCCCGCCAAGGTGGCCAAGGCCGCCCCGACCGGCGGCGCCAAGGCGGCCGGCGGGGTCAAGGACGCCAAGTGGGTGCTGGCCCAGGACCCGCACCACTTCACCATGCAGGTCATGGCCACCCATACGCCCGCCGGCATCGACCGGTTCATCCACCGCCGCGGTCTCGATGCCGGCGACTTTGCCCAATTCCAGAAGGTCAGCGGTGGCAAGCGCTGGCATGTGCTTCTCTACGGCCACTATGCCTCCCGCCAGCAGGCCGAAGCCAAGGCCAAGCACCTGCCGGGCGCCCTGCGCGGCGTCAAGCCGTGGATTCGCCCCCTGGGCGATGTCCAGGCCGCCATCCGCCAGTATCAGAAGACTCACCCGTGAGCGACCCCCATCCGGGCTGAAGCCCCCGCCGCCGGGTCCTTTCGCCGGCGTTGCGCCCGCGCCCCCGCCGACGGCGGGGGCGGCGACTAACCCCTTGAGTTCATGGTGTCTTAACGCAATGGATGTGTCATCATGGGCACGGTTTGATATATCATTACACCCTCGGCGCGGCGCCAGCCCGGATTTGTCGACGCCCTCTTCGGCGAGGGCCGCGACAAATCCGGGAGCCGGCGTCAATGCAGGCCCCGAGTGCGGGCGGCCACTGAAACTTCGAGACATGCCATGACTACGGGACGCAGTAACCTGCGGGGGTTGTATCGCCCCGCGTTTGAAAAAGACAATTGCGGATTCGGCCTCATCGCCCAGATGGACGGCAAGCCCAGCCATTGGGTGGTGGAAACGGCCGTCAACTCCCTGGCGCGCCTGACCCACCGGGGCGCGGTCGCCGCCGACGGCAAGACCGGGGACGGCTGCGGCCTGCTGATGAAGCGCCCGACCGCGTTCCTGCGCACGGTCGCCGATGAAAACAATATAAAGCTCAACGAGTTGTTCGCCGCCGGGATGGTCTTCCTGAGCCGGGACGGCGACCGTCAGACCCGGGCGCGCGCCCGCTTGGAGCAGACCCTGACCGCCCAGGGGCTGAGTGTCGGCGGCTGGCGGCCGGTGCCGGTCAATCCCGAGGCCTGCGGCGCCGAGGCCCTCAAGAGCCTGCCCGAGCATCGAACATGTATTCGTCAACGCCCCCGCGGGCATGGACGAGGCCGCCTTCGAGCGCGCCCTGTATGTCGCCCGGCGCCAGGCGGAAAAGGCCCTGGAAGAGGACGACGACACCTTTTATATCCCCAGCCTGTCGAGCCGGGTGATCTCCTACAAGGGCCTGGTGATGCCGGCCAACCTGCCGGTGTTTTATCCGGACCTGAAGGACGAGCGCCTGGTCATCGGACCTGTGCGTGTTCCACCAGCGCTTTTCCACCAATACCTGGCCCCAGTGGCGCCTGGCCCAGCCGTTCCGCTATCTCGCCCACAACGGCGAGATCAACACCGTCCAGGGCAACCGCAACTGGTCCCTGGCCCGCGGCCACACCTTCGCCACGCCCGCTGCTGCCGGACCTGGACGCGGTGCGCCCCCTGGTGTCCCTGAGCGGCTCGGACTCGTGCAGCCTGGACAACATGCTCGAGGCCCTGCTGGCCGGCGGCATGGACATGTTCCGCGCCATGCGCCTGCTGATCCCCGCCGCGTGGCAGAACGTCGACGTCATGGACCCGGACCTGCGCGCCTTCTATGAATACCACTCCATGCACATGGAGCCGTGGGACGGCCCGGCGGGCATCGTGCTCACCGACGGGCGCTACGCGGCCTGCATCATGGACCGCAACGGCCTGCGCCCGGCCCGCTACGTGATCACCCGGGACCGGCACATCACCCTGGCCTCGGAGATCGGCGTCTACGACTACGCCCCGCGCCGACGTGGTGGCCAAGGGCCGCCTCAAGCCCGGCCAGATGATCGCCGCCGACACCACCACCGGCGAGCTGCTGCTGCCCGAGGACATCGACAACCGGCTCAAGTCGCGCCAGCCCTACAAGCAGTGGCTCAAGGCCAATGTCCGCGCACCTGGAGTCCCAGCTGGGACGGCGACGGCGAGCCGGCGAGCGAGCCCATGGCCGCGGACCGGCTGAACGACCTACCAGAAGCTGTTCCAGGTCACCTTCGAGGAGCGCGACCAGGTCCTGCGCGTGCTGGCCGAGTCCAGCCAGGAGGCGGTGGGCTCCATGGGCGACGACACCCCCCTGCCGGTGCTGTCGCGCCAGGTGCGCTCGCTGTACGACTACTTCCGCCAGCAGTTCGCCCAGGTCACCAACCCGCCCATCGACCCGCTGCGCGAGCAGATCGTCATGTCCCTGGAGACCTGCTCTCGGCCGCGAGCGCAACCTGTTCGAGGAGACCCCCGAGCACGCCAAGCGCCTGGTGCTGGCCTCGCCGGTGCTGTCCGAGGACAAGTTCCACCAGCTGCTGGCCCTGGACGACCCGGACTACGCCCACGCGGTGATCGACCTCAACTACGACCCGCGCACGGGCCTGCGCGGCGCCATCGAGCAGGTCTGCGACCGCGCCGTGCAGGCCGTGGCGCGGCGGCAAGACCGTCCTGGTCCTCAGCGACCGGGACGTGGCGCCGCGGCAAGCTGCCCATCCACGCCGCTGCTGGCCACCGGCGCGGTGCACCACCGCCTGATCCGCGAGGGCCTGCGCTGCGAGGCCAACATCGTGGTGGAGACCGCCACCGCGCGCGACCCGCATCACTTCGCCGTGCTCATCGGCTACGGGGCCACGGCGGTCTATCCCTATCTCGCCTACGAGGCCCTGCTCGGACATGGCGCGCAGCGGCGAGATCGCCACGGCGACCCGGGCCAGCTCTTGCAGAGCTACCGCAAGGGCATCAACAAGGGCCTGTACAAGATCATCTCCAAGATGGGGATCTCCACCATCACCAGCTACCGCGGCGCCCAGCTGTTCGAGAGCGTGGGCCTGCACCGCGAGGTGGTGGACCTGTGCTTTACCGGCACCACCAGCCGCATTCAGGGCGCCCACTTCGACGACCTGGAGAGCGACCAGCGCGTGCTGGCCGGCGAGGCGTGGAACCCGCGCGCAGCCATCCGCCAGGGCGGCCTGCTCAAGTACGTCTACAGCGGCGAGTACCACGCCTACAACCCGGACGTGGTACGCACCCTGCACGAGGCGGTGCAGTCCGGCGACTACGACAAGTACCGGGAGTTTTCCACGCTGGTGCAACGAGCGGCCCGGTCACGGCCCTGCGCGACCTGCTGGCCCTGCGCGGCGACGCCAAGCCCATCCCCATCGAGGAGGTGGAGCCTGTGGAGGCCATCCTGCCGCGCTTCGACACCGCCGGCATGTCCCTGGGCGCCCTGTCGCCGGAGGCCCACGAGGCCCTGGCCATCGCCATGAACCGCATCGGCGGGCGCTCCAACTCCGGCGAGGGCGGCGAGGACCCGTCGCGCTTCGGCACCGAGCGCATGTCCAAGATCAAGCAGGTGGCCTCCGGGCCGCTTCGGCGTCACCCCCCACTACCTGGTCAACGCCGAAGTGCTGCAGATCAAGATCGCCCAGGGCGCCAAGCCCGGCGAGGGCGGCCAGCTGCCCGGCCACAAGGTCAACGAGATGATCGCCAGGCTGCGCTATGCCACGCCCGGGTGTGGCGCTGATCTCGCCGCCGCCGCACCACGACATCTACTCCATCGAGGATCTGGCGCAGCTGATCTTCGACCTCAAGCAGGTCAATCCCAAGGCCCTGGTGTCGGTGAAGCTGGTGTCCGATCGCCGGCGTGGGCACCATCGCCGCCGGCGTGGCCAAGGCCTATGCCGACCTGATCACCATCGCCGGCTACGACGGCGGCACCGGCGCCAGCCCGCTGACCTCGGTGAAGTACGCCGGCACGCCCGTGGGAGCTCGGCCTCACCGAGACCCACCAGACCCTGCGCGCCAACGACCTGCGCGGCAAGGTGCGCGCTGCAGGCCGACGGCGGCCTCAAGACCGGCCTGGACGTGATCAAGGCGCGCCATCCTCGGCGCCGAGAGCTTCGGCTTCGGCACCGCCCCCATGGTCGCCCTGGGCTGCAAGTACCTGCGCATCTGCCACCTGAACAACTGCGCCACCGGCGTGGCCACCCAGCACAACGTGCTGCGCGGTCGAAGCACTTCATCGGCCTGCCGGACATGGTGGTGAACTACTTCCGCTTCGTCGCCCAGGAGACCCGCGAGCTGCTGGCGCCGCTCGGGCGTGCGCAGCCTCGCCGAGCTGATCGGCCGCACCGACCTGCTGGAGCTGCTGCCCGGCGAGACCGACAAGCAGCGCCGCCTGGATCTGCAGCGGCCTGCTGTCCGACGGCGGCATCCCCGAGGACAAGCCCCAGTTCTGCCTGGAGCCGTCCAACGCCCCCTTCGACAAGGGCGAGCTGGCCGAGCAGATGGTCGCAGACGCCCTGCCGGCCATCGAGGCCAAGGCCGGCGGCGAGTTCAGCTACGCCGTGCACAACTGGAACCGCTCCATCGGCGCGCGCCTGTCCGGGGAGATCGCCCGGCGCCACGGCAACCAGGGCATGGCCGATGCGCCCATCACCGTGCGCCTGACCGGCACCGCCGGGCAGAGCTTCGGGGTGTGGAACGCCGGCGGCCTGCACCTGTACCTGGAAGGGGACGCCAACGACTATGTGGGCAAGGGCATGGCCGGCGGCAAGCTCGTGATCCACCCGCCCCGGGAGGCGACCTTCGAGGCGCACGAGACAACGTCATCATCGGCAACACCTGCCTGTACGGCGCCACCGGCGGGCAGCTGTACGCCGCGGGCGCGGCCGGCGAGCGCTTCGGCGTGCGCAACTCCGGCGCCCACGCGGTGGTGGAGGGCGTGGGCGACCACGGCTGCGAGTACATGACCGGCGGCGTGGTGACCGTGCTCGGCCCCACCGGCATCAACTTCGGCGCCGGCATGACCGGCGGCTTCGCCTTCGTGCTGGACCAGGACCACGACTTCGTCGACCGCTACAACCACGAGCTGATCGACATCCACCGCCTGCACACCGAGGACATGGAGCAGCACATGAACTACCTGCGCCACATGATCCAGGAGCACGTGCGCGAGACGGGCAGCGCCTGGGGCCGGCAGCTGCTGGACGACTTCGGCGACGCGGTGGAACGCTTCTGGCTCATCAAGCCCAAGGCCAGCGACCTGCAGACCCTGCTGGACACCCTGCGCCGCGCGGCTTGAGATTCCCATGATAGGATGCAATCCCATGCGCGAGACGCGCGCGGCCGTCGGGCCGCCCCACGGCAGGGCGGGCGAACGGCCGGAACACAACGAGTCCTAGAATAGAACCGAGACGATGGCCAACAACTTTCAGTTTCTAGACCTGCCGCGCCAGGACCCGGAGAAAAAGCCGGCCGAGGTGCGCATCAAGGAATTCGGCGAGATCTACGGCGACTACGACAGCCGCGGCGCCGCCGCCCAGGCGGGGCGCTGCATCGCCTGCGGCAACCCCTACTGCGAGTGGAAGTGCCCGGTCCACAACTACATCCCCAACTGGCTCAAGCTGGTGGCCGAGGGCAACCTGTTCGAGGCCGCCGAGCTGTCCCACCGCACCAACTCCCTGCCCGAGGTGTGCGGCCGGGTGTGCCCCCAGGACCGCCTGTGCGAAGGGGCCTGCACCCTCAACGACGGCTTCGGCGCCATCACCATCGGCTCGGTGGAAAAGTACATCACCGACGAGGCGGTCAAGGCCGGCTGGCGCCCGGACATGTCCGGGGTGGTGGCCACCGGCAAGCGCGTGGCGGTGGTGGGCGCCGGTCCTGCGGGCCTGGGCTGCGCCGACGTGCTGGCGCGCAACGGCATCACCCCCGTGGTCTACGACCGCTACCCCCAGATCGGCGGCCTGCTGACCTTCGGCATCCCCCCGTTCAAGCTGGAAAAGGAAGTGGTGCAGACCCGCCGCGAGCTCATGGAGGGCATGGGCGTGGAGTTCCGGCTCAACACCGACATCGGCACGCGACATTCCCTTCCAGCAGCTGCTCGACGAATACGACGCGGTGTTCCTGGGGATGGGCACCTACACCTATATGAAGGGCGGCTTCCCCGGCGAGGACCTGCCCGGCGTCTACGAGGCCCTGCCGTACCTGGTGTCCAACATCAACCGTCTCATGGGGCTGGAGCGCAGCCCGGCGGAGTTCATCGACATGAAGGGCCAGCGGGTGGTGGTCCTCGGCGGCGGCGACACCGCCATGGACTGCAACCGCACCGCCATCCGCCAGGGGGCCAGGAGCGTCACCTGCGCCTACCGCCGGGACGAGTCCAACATGCCCGGCTCGCGCCGCGAGGTCCACAACGCCAAGGAAGAGGGCGTGCAGTTCCTGTGGAACCGCCAGCCCATCGAGGTGGTGGGCGAGGACCACGCCCGCGGGGTGAAGGTGGTGACCACCGAGCTCGGTCCCCCCGACGCCCGCGGCCGGCGCACCCCCCAGCCGGTGCCCGGCACCGAGGAGGTGATCCCCGCCGACCGGGTGATCATCGCCTTCGGCTTTCGCCCCAGCCCCGCGCCGTGGTTCACCGAGTTCGGCATCGACACCGATCCGGGCGGGCGCATCGCCACCAACAAGAACGGCGGCTACGCCTTCCAGACCAGCAACGCCAAGGTCTTCGCCGGCGGCGACATGGTGCGCGGCTCGGATCTGGTGGTCACCGCCGTGTTCGAGGGCCGCGAGGCGGCCATGGGCATCGTCAACTACCTGGGTGTCTGAGGGCACGGAGCAGCTTCCACCAATGACCGAACTGAAAAACGACCGCTTGATCCGCGCCCTGCTGCGCCAGCCCGTGGACGTGACCCCCGTATGGGTCATGCGCCAGGCGGGCCGCTACCTGCCCGAGTACCGGGAGGCCCGCGCCCGCGCGGGTACGTTCAACGCCCTGTTCAAGAATCCGGAGCTGGCCTGCGAGGTGACCCTGCAGCCCCTGGAGCGCTTCGCCCTGGACGCGGCCATCATCTTTTCCGACATCCTCACCATCCCCGACGCCCTGGGCCTGGGGCTGCACTTCGCCAAGGGCGAGGGGCCGCGTTTTGAAAGGCCGGTGCGAACCGACGCCGACATCAAGGCCCTGGGCGTGCCCGACCCCGAGGACGACATGGGCTACCTCATGGAGGCCATCCGCCTGGTGCGCCGGGAGCTCGACGGCAGGGTGCCCCTGATCGGCTTTTCCGGCAGCCCCTGGACCCTGGCCACCTACATGGTGGAGGGCGGCGGCAGCAAGGACTACGCCCTGGTCAAGGGCATGATGTTCGACCGCCCCGACGCCATGCACCGCCTGCTGGACCTGCTGGCCCGCTCGGTGACCAGCTACCTCAACGCCCAGATCGCCGCCGGCGCCCAGGCGGTGATGGTCTTCGACACCTGGGGCGGGGTGCTGAGCCCCCGGGACTACAGGGAATTCTCCCTGCGCTACCTCAACCAGATCGTCGCCGGCCTGACCCGCGAGCACGCGGGAAGGCGCGTCCCGGCGATCCTGTTCACCAAGGGGGGCGGGCAGTGGCTGGACGCCATGGCCGACAGCGGCTGCGACGCCCTGGGCGTGGACTGGACCACGGATCTCGCCACGGCCCGCACCCGGGTCGCCGACCGGGTGGCCCTGCAGGGCAACATGGACCCGTGCATGCTCTACGCCTCGCCGGAGCGCATCCGCGAGGAGGTGGCCACGGTGCTGGCCAGCTACGGCAAGGGCCACGGCCACGTGTTCAACCTGGGCCACGGGGTGCACCCCGGCATGAACCCCGAGCACGTCAAGGCCATGATCGATGCGGTGCACGAGCTCAGCGGCCCATACCACACCGACTAGTTCACTCTATATACAGTAAGCCGAGAACACCATGAATCTTGATCCGTCCCGCTACGAAATCCTGAAGAACATGGATACCTTCACGGACGAGATGTTCAACCGCATCATCGAGTTCCAGGACAAGTCCCACCCGGCCTGGCACCCGGACAAGCCCTTCGCCGAGCGCATCGCGGGCCTGCCCCTGCACTGTCTGGTGTTCAGCAACCCCGACCGGGACCCGGAGACCACCGGGCCCACCGTGGTGCACTACTATCCCCAGCGCCATGAGATGCTCAAGATCGCCCGCTACGCCCAGGCCGTGAGCGAGGCGCCGGTGGTGGCCGACCTGCACGCGCGCAACGGATTCATCGGCAGCCTGCTGGCCCGCGAGGGCGTCAAGGTCATCGGCCTGCGCGACCCCGACGACAAGCCCAACCAGATCCCGGACTTCTATGACCCGGACGTGTACGAGCTGCGCACCGGCAAGCCGGCCGACATCGACTTCCCCTTCGACGTGGCCTTCTCCTCGTGGATGCCCCCGGAGGTCAACGTCACCCCCGAGATCATCAAGCACAAGCCCAAGCTCATGGTCTACATCCACACCGACCACGTGGACGAGAGCACCGGCCGCCACCAGACCGGCACCGCCGAGGCCTTCACCGACCTGCCGCCCGAGTACAAGCTCATCGACAGCTGGTCGGTGACCCGCCCCAAGGACATGTTCTACGAAGTGTGGCCGGACCTGACCCCCAGCATCGAGGAGACCCGCCAGGTCAAGATCTACGCCGACACGCCCTACCACGACCTGCAGGTGGACGTCTCCTCCGATGTGCTCCAGCCCTACGACTGGGAGCTCGACCTGCAGATGGCCACCCTGTCCCTGGAGGCCAAGGACCTCCTGCGCAGCCGCGGTTTCCCCGTATAACCCTCGCCACCTTTCCCTCAATCTTCCCCCCTCTCCCCTCGGGAGAGGGCCGGGGTGAGGGGTGAACAATACCACCACGCCAACCTCACCCAACCCCCACCCCGTCCAACGGGCTCACCACCGCATTCCCCCCGCGCCCCAGCACATGGGTATAGATCTGCGTCGTGCGCACGTCCTTGTGCCCGAGCAGCTCCTGTACCGTCCGGATGTCATAGCCGCTCTCTAGCAGATGAGTGGCAAAGGAATGCCGAAGGGTGTGGCAACTCGCGGGCTTGTGAATCCCGGCCCGGCGCACGGCCGCCTTCATCGCCTTTTGCACTGCGGTTTCATGAAAGTGGTGGCGGCGCTCGACGCCCGTACGCGGGTCGCGCGAGCGATGACCGGCGGGGAACACATACTGCCATCCCCACTCCCTTGCCGCGTTGGGGTATTTGCGCTCGAGCGCATCGGGCAAGTAGACGCGGCCGAAGCCCTCCTGTAGATCGCGGCGATGAATCAACCCGACCATTTCCAGGTGTGACTTCAACTGGGGCATAAGCCGGTCCGGGAGGATCGTGACCCTGTCCTTATTCCCCTTACCCTCACGGACAACAATACTGTGATTAAAAAACTCCAGGTCCTTTACCCTCAGCCGCAGGCACTCGACCAGCCGCAGTCCCGAGCCGTACATCAGGTTCGCCATCAGCCGGTGGTGTCCGCTGAGCTGGTTCAATAAAGATGTAATTTCCGGGCGACTTAATACCACCGGCAGGCGCTGCGGGCGCTTCGCCCTGATCACCCCGGACAATAGGCCGATCTCCCGGCCGACAACTTCCTTATAGAAGAAATTCAGCGCGTTAAGCGCCTGATTCTGTGTGGATGCCGAGACCTTTCCGCGGGTGGCAAGATCGGTCAGGAATGCTGCAATTTCCTCCGCGCCCATCTCGGCCGGGTGGCGTTTGCCATGAAAGAGAATGAACCGCTTTGCCCAGTGCAGGTAGACCTGTTCGGTGCGGATACTATAATGACGTAAGCGAATCGCCTCGCGCAGGCGCTCGAGTAGCGGGGATTTAGCCATCGCAGCCCTCCTTGGCAGTGTTTCCGGCTAGGAGTCTGTGATTTTACAAGAACACGAACGCAAGACAAAGGTAACTCAGCAAGTTGAGGTCAGTGCGTGAAGAATATACCGCCCACGTCCGTGTTTAAACACAGAATCACTCTGTCTACTCAACGTTATGTATAAGGAGGTAACTCCTTAAGATCATGTCGAGGTTGGCGACATTGCTCAGAGACATCGGGGATATGACCCACAGCCGTTGGGCAAAATGCGGGCGCAGCTTTCCCGGTTTCCAATGCCCGCTGCGCAGCTCGGTCCGCACATTGCTGCTTGAACGGCGGCCCGCATTTCGCTCCTTCTGTTCAGGGGCGCCGCGGATCTATGTGTCATCTGGCCTGACAAGCGTTCGCGGCGACTGGCTCTCCAGCGTCCACGGTCTACCCTGGGCCGGTGGAATCTTTTCACATAACCAGCCCATCAAGCCGACGTCCACTTCGCTGCGCTTCGTGGCCGCAGCTTATGGGCCCCGTTATGTGCATTAGACAAAAGCGGAAGTAATAAAGATGAACGATGAACCGGAAATTGAAAGATCTCCTTTATCTCAATCAATTACGAGTGGTGGCAGGACGGTTAACGTAGAGATATACCGCTTGAAAGGCGAGACTGCTTGGATGCTAGAGATCGAGGATGAATTTAATAACTCAACCGTTTGGGATGATCCTTTTGTATTTGACTCAGAGGCATTAAGTGAGGCGAAAAAATCAATATTAAAAGATAGAATCACAAGTTATATCGGGCCGGAAGATGGGAAATCTAAAGGCGAGTGGCGGTGAATTTAAGAGCACATAACAAATCGCTGCAGTCCGACGCGCTAACGCGCGCGGCTGAGCTCTATCGTTATATGCTTGAGAGGGTCATGTGACTCCCGACGTAATTGATAGTGACGTACAACGCCTCATTCGGCTGATGGATGCTAAGTCGCGCCCTGTTTATATTGATGTAACGCCAGAGCCCTATGCTGAGGTAGTCGAGTGCTTCCCCGCTGTCCAGGAAAAGATAAGTAGAGATGGTGGCACCCAAGAGCTTGGTTGGCAAATCTGGAAAACAAACCTCATAGTTGAAGCAGAATTTCATGCCGTCTGGAAATCGCCGGACGGTGAGTTAAGAGATATCACACCAAAGCAGATACGCATTCCACGGATATTGTTCCTGCCTGATCCAGCGGCAGTATATAACGGTGCGTCAGTAGATAATATTCGTATCAATATTACAGATAACAAATTAGTCGATGAATTTATCGATATCGCTAAGGCGATTTTTAGAATAGAAAATCGGGGCGAACGTGCATTTCAATATAAATTGTCATTATCTGGTCGGGAAGCGCAGCTGTACTCAGCGCTTCAGCAGACAAAGGCAGAAGTGCTTGCGCTAATTAGGCAAGGAGGAACTAGAAATTCCCAATGTTTTTGTCAGAGTGGGAATAAGTATAAGCATTGCCATGGAAAGGGGCTCAGAGATGTGCTTGAGCGCATATAACACGTTGCTCCAGCCGACGTCAGGCCGCGACGCGGCCTTCCTCGGCTGAGCTAGGCGTTAGCTGCAAAACACATGTATTTACGAACCAATGAAGAAGCTGAAGCAGCAGAAGCTATTTGCATGGCATCCAAAGTTGCTGATGGGCTGGAAAGAGACCTAAAGCTTTGGCGGTGGGTAGTTATTTCTCTCCACAATGCCGTTCAAGGATTTATGGTCTTGTCTCTTCGGCATGGAAATGGGTTATTAGCACTAGATGATAAGTCACGCGGATTCAACTTTGAAGTGCAACGGTTAACGAGGTCCTGGTGTTGAAGAAGACCTCATGTGGTGTCCGAAAGCCCAGGGACTTTCGGGGTCGATGGTTGAGCAGGTTCATGGCGTGCTCGATCTCCTCGTGGGTAACGGTCGTCAGATCCCGGTCTTTCGGGAAGAACTGGCGGATAAGGCCATTGGTATTTTCGTTCACGCCGCGCTCCCAGGAGGCATAAGGATGAGCGAAGTAGATCTTGGCATCAAGGTCACTGGCCATACCTTCGTGGTCGGTGAACTCGCGCCCATTATCATAGGTGATCGTGAGAACCCGATCCCGGTGTGGCGTGAGCGCCTTGTTGACCGCCTCTCGCGTCGCCTCGGCGCTCTTGTGTCGGACGGCCCGGATGGCGGTATAAAGGGATTTTCGCTCCACCAAGGTCACCAGGGCGCCACGATGGCCTTTTCCGATCACGGTGTCGCCCTCCCAATCCCCGAAGCGCCGGCGGGCCGCCACGATGGCCGGACGTGCATCAATAGAGGTCTGGTTGGGGATGATGCCACGACGGTCATAGGACCCATAGCGTTTGCGCCGTGCCTTCTGGCAACGCAAAAAGCTGTGCAAATCACCACCTGAACGTTTCTGTGCGTAGATATACTGGTAAATCCACTCATGGCTGATCGATACCCCCTGTTCTCGCCTCAGTCGCCCCGCAACTTGCGCTGGGCTCCAGGTCCGGCGGATCAGCGCCTCGACACGCAGCCAGTTCTCATGATCGATCCGGGACCGGGGTTTGGCCGCGCGCCGCGTCAGCGCCAGAGCATGAGCCTGTTTGGGCCTGTACCCCTTCAGACCCCGGTTTCGCCGCAACTCCCGACTGATAGTCGATTTATCACGGCCCAGCAGCTCGGCGATCGTCACCTGCTCATTTCCAGCTTTCTTCAGGATGTAAATTTGGTATCGTTCCTCTTGGGTAAGCTGCGTGTAGCTCATTCGTGCTCCTCTTACTTGGCGGTGAGAAAAGCCACGATGGTACCGCAGCTTGCCCTCTTACCGCTTTGGTAGAGTTGCACTTACGAGTTGAATTCAAGACGTAATTCAGGCTCCGCTAAAGCTATCAATGCCTATCGGCTGGCTCGGTCAATCTTTAACAGGAGAGTCAATCCCAACCATTCATGAACGTCCCGCGTGCGTTGAGGAATTCAATGACCCCGTTTTTTGGTAAGCAAAAGAACATAACAATCACATGCACTCGGACAGCAAAAAGCGCCGCTCGTTCCTCGCTCTGCTTTTTGCTGCCGGTGATGTGAAACGTTAGAGCCCAAACACGCCAACAGTAACGCTTGACGTTACTAACGAGCGGCGTTACTATTTGATTCTATGATCAAGACCTTTCGAGATAAAGATACAGAAAGTATCTTCAAGCGTGAGCGGGTCAAACGATTTTCGATTCAAATACAGAAACTTGCACAACGCAAGCTTGATCTGCTTGATGGTGCTGATGCGGTTGAAGACCTGCGAGTTCCCCCGGGAAACCGATTAGAGAAGCTTTCCGGGAACAGGCGGGGTCAATACAGCATCAGGGTGAATGATCAGTGGCGAATCTGTTTCTACTGGAAGTCAGGACATGCTACTGATGTTGAAATTGTCGACTACCACTAGGTGAAGGTGATGAGCAATAAATTATTACCCCCGATTCATCCTGGCGAGATTCTGCTGGAGGAATTCCTGAAGCCGATGGATGTCAGCCAGTATCGCCTGGCCAAAGCCATAAGCGTACCTGCACGTCGAATCAATGAAATTGTGCACGGCAAGAGAGCGATTACCGCAGATACAGCGTTGCGTCTTTCCCGGTTCTTTGGCATGACAGACAGGTTCTGGATGAACCTGCAGACCAGGTATGACCTTGAGGTTGAAAAGGACCGGTTAGGTACACGGCTTGATGAAGAAGTAGAATCGTTGAAGGAAGCTAGTTAATTGGACTCTAACCATTCACTCCAATCGACGCTCGTGCCTCGCGCGATTGAGTTCAATCGTTGGGCACCTAGAGGTAGAGGGCATGGCGGAACTCTCTAAATTGCTATGGCCATTCGCCGTGGCGATACATGCCAAATCGGAGGCGGTCCGACAAATGGACCTAGCTTCTAACTTGGAAGCGCGCGTTCTCGAGTCCATATCAGACGACATTAAAAAATGCAGCAATTTCGTCATACCAGAGGTAAGCATGGCTGCAATGAAGGAGGCGGCGCACCGCGGAATCGATCTAACACAAAAGAACTGGCATGATCAGCCCTCATTTGATAAGGGCAGAAAAATTTTCCACTTTGAGCACATTGTACCTGTCTCGTCTATACGACATGCCGCTTTGCATCAGACGTCCTCGAGAGATGTCTTGGATATTCTGAAAAATCGACTGCGAGTAGTGTGGATCCTAAAGGCAGAGGATGCGGAGCTAACACGCTTGGGGTATAGAAGCCGACGAGAGGATCCAGAGGCAGCATACAAAGCGGCGGGAATAGAGATCGCCGCCCAACAACACGCTGCAGCGGACGCGCCATAATCGGCGCGCCGCTGACCTTGGTCGTTAGACTGAATATATGCCTAGTACCCGGTTGTTTTTCGTTTCGGTGGTCGCAATGGTTGCGTTTGCGGGGAACTCCCTGCTTTGTCGGGTAGCTTTAGCAGCCAGCGAGATTGATGCTGCAAGTTTCACATTACTACGCATTTTATCGGGTGCTGGTATCCTTGTTGCCTTGCTCGTTTACCAACATAAGGGACGTTCCGTCGGGGGAAATTGGTTGTCGGCATTTGCGTTGTTCGCATATGCAGCGGGATTTTCATTTGCTTACATAAATCTTTCGGCTGCGACGGGCGCACTGGTGTTGTTCGGCGCGGTGCAGGTCACAATGATTGGTTTTGGAATTTGGTCCGGCGAGCGTCTTAATAGACGCCAAATCATTGGTGTCATGTTTGCGGTCGCCGGTTTAGTAGCTCTCATGCTTCCGGGGATTCAGGCACCGCCGTTGCTCGGTGCGCTACTGATGCTCGGGGCTGGAGTGGCCTGGGGTGTGTATTCCCTACGAGGTCGCGGACTAGGTGATCCAACATACGAAACGGCAGGTAATTTTGTTCGCGCTGTGCCTATGGCTGCGGTCTTAGCTGTTTTGTTTTTCTCTAGCGCGGATATCAAAGCCCTTGGGGTTGTTTACGCTGTTGCTTCGGGCGCTCTTGCGTCCGGCCTGGGATACGCGATTTGGTACATGGCGTTGCCTCACCTAAGAGCCACCACTGCGGCAACTGTCCAACTGACTGTTCCTGCCATTGCCGCCGGAGGCGGCGTGATGCTTTTGTCTGAACCCTTTACTCTGAGGCTGGCGGTCTCATCGGCTGCAATCCTTGGGGGAGTGGGAATATTTATAGCGAGCAAGCGTGGTGCAAATGCTGCCAAACAGATTGCTGCAGGTGATGTTTGACCCGCCACCTGCTTTGCTGCCGCAAAGCAGGCGTCGCCTCACACGCGCCTGAGCTCAGGCGTTAGGCAAGAAAAGGAGCTTTAGTTGATGCCGTCCAGCAATAAGCAGACGTATTTGGAGCCATCTCAGGAATCTGGGCGAGCATTCTTCAGTCGCCAGATCTCTGGCGCTGTGGTTATGCTCAATCTTATGCGCTTTCGCCCGACCGCCGACTATTCGGCCGCTCCACATTTGGCGCCAGAATCTCCGATTACGGGAGAGGCTGCCTACCGTTTGTACATGGAACACACATTGCCATATCTCAGGCAATCGGGTGGTGAGCTGCTGTTCTATGGGGATGGAGGAGGATTTCTGATAGGCCCAAGCGATGAGCGGTGGGATGCGGCAATGTTGGTTCGTCAGTCCAGTATGGATTCGTTTTTGGCGTTCGCGTCCAACCAAGGATATCTGGTCGGACTGGCGCACCGTACTGCGGCACTTGAAGACTCACGGTTGCTGCCTCTTGTGGAGCGTAATCCCTAACAAGTCGTTAAAGCCGGCCGCCCAGTGGCTGCTGCGCGGCGCCTGGGTTCTCTTGCTTCGCTCGGCGGCAGCTTAACTCCAGCGTTAGGTGATAAATAGATGGGGGTCAACGGACTAATACGGGCCGTATCAAATGGCGTACCGCTGGTCCAAATTACTGTACGCTTCACGGAAGGGACTGATTACGATCACGCAACACAGCGATTAAATAGTCTATCTGACGAATTAGACCTCAATGTCCAGCCTTGGTCCGGAGACCCCAGACTCAGGGTGGGCTCCGCTACGAAGGAGGCGTTGGAAAAACTACTTGGGTGGAAGCTTAAGAGAGTTCGCTGATCCTGGTAAAGCCGAAAACCGGGACTCCTGAACGAACAGAAATATATTGTTGGGAGGCAGAAACGGAGCCTCAGTTCTATCCGGAGATAGCACAAGGCCTCATAGATCACCTGGGTTACCCGTGGCCCGGGGCGGATGATGATGGTCAATGGTGCGAGTAAACTGACACCTAACTACGGCTTCGAGTCCGCCGGCTCAAGCGGAACGCTGGGCAGCTATAGGAACGCAAATGCCATCACCCGCAACAACACCACGGCCACCGTACTACGCCGTCATTTTTACCTCTGTCCGTACCGACGGCGATAACGGCTATAGTGAAATGGCGGAACAGATGCTGGAACTCGCTTCAAGCCAACCTGGCTTTTTAGGGTTCGAGACTGCGCGCCAAGATATCGGGATATCAGTTTCTTACTGGGAATCTCTGGCGGCTATTGCGTCGTGGAAAGCAAACGTGCCCCACCGCCAAGCTCAGGCGAGAGCCAAAGACTGGTACAGTTCGTTTCGTGTCCGTGTATGCCGCGTGGAGCGTGAGTACGGCTTTTAGTGCCCTGGAGTGATCGGAGTTCCCTCAGCGAGACTCCTGAATCAGGCCGAATCATGAGCTCTCGGAGTATTAGAATCCCTAGGGGACACCGGAAATATTCCTGGAACAGACTTCGTGCTCTGTTTGAGCGGTGGGAGGTACTCTGACTGGCATAACAGGCGCATGTTGTCGGACCGAGTTTCCGCCATGCTCCAAACCAGCCGCAAATGCGAGAGTTATGAGGTCATGCAGCGGGCTATGGACAAGCGCCACGTGACAGTCTACGCTTGATGAATGATCAAGATGTTCACGGATCGGCGGACCCAGGAGCTATACGCCACCGAAAAGGCAAGGCGAGTATTGCTAAACGGGCGACGCGGCTTGACGATCTGAAGGTTCCTCCTGGAAATCGACTTCATGCGTTGGAAGGCAGCCGCAAAGGTCAGTGCTCAATCTCCGTCAACGACCAGTGGCGCATCTGTTCTCGATTCGTCGACGGCGACGTCTACGATGTTGAGGTTTGTGATTGCCACTGAACGAGGCGGTAAATATGAGTATTCCGAAGTCAACCAGGATCAAGCGTCAGCCGAGCCAACCGGGCGAGATGCTCCGCGAAGAGTTTCTGCCCGATAATGGGCTTACCGTTTTCGGTCTGGCTGAAGCAGTGGGTGTCTCACGGCAGTCGATTAATGAACTACTACGAGAGCGTCGTAGCGTAAGTCCGGAGATGGCCCGCGGCTGGCGCGCCTGTTTGGCAACTCACCAGAATTGTTGCTCAACGCCCAGTGAGCTGTGGATCTTTAGGGCGCCGCCAAGGTAATCAAGAAAGAAGTGGCTCGTATCAAACCGTTGAGTGCCGCATAATCAGCCCATCAAGCCGCCGCCCACTGCGCTTCGTGAGCGCGGCTTCGGGGCAGTGTTGGCGCCAAAAGATAGAGGAAAGGGCTCAGCTCCATGAAGGTCGTCGGCTTGCACCACGTGCAATTAGCGATTCCCCGTGAGGGCGAATCACGGGCTCGCGAATTCTATGGCGGCATCCTGGGATTGCGGGAGATTCAGAAACCCTCAGAGCTCGCTTCGCGAGGAG
Organism: uncultured Gammaproteobacteria bacterium; assembly: GCA_963844825.1. GTDB lineage: Bacteria > Pseudomonadota > Gammaproteobacteria > CAWJPQ01 > CAWJPQ01 > CAWJPQ01. The sequence goes on along the minus strand of CAWJPQ010000014.1, from coordinate 188,448 downwards.
GGATATGGTTTGAATGCGGGAGCCTGCAACTTCATCTTGGTATTGAGCCAGAATTTAGCCCTCCAAGGAAAGCCCATCCGGCTCTGTTGGTGGAGGGCTACGCCGAACTACTCAAAAACCTCTCGGTCGCTGGCTACAAGGTGGTTCAGGACACTTCACCACCTGAAGTTATTCGATCTTTCACCTTCGACCCATTTGGTAATCGCATTGAACTCATTTCAGGCGACAATAAGCGCTAATAACCGCATCGAGTCCGACGGCTCATGCGGAGCGTTAGACCTCAACAATAAAATGGGAGAGTCAATCAATGGCAGTCCAGTTCCTACCTATAATTAAGGCTGTGGCACCTTACATTGCCCAAGTGGCAACGGCCGCAATACCAGCATTTACCTCTAAGTCGGAGGCGGCAAAAACAGATCAGGTCGTAGCCAAGCAGATTCAAGAACTGCAAGAGGCCGCCACACAAAATGCACAGTCAATTCATATGCTCGCCGAGAAACTTCAGCAGGCGATTCAAAGTATAGAGAGCGCAGGTCAAGATGCTCAGAGGCAAATATCTACCTATAAAGTAATTATCGCCGGCTCATTAGGATTGTCCGCCGCTTCACTTGCAATATGCATTTATATACTCATCTAACAAGGTCGAACAAGGCACTGCGCTTGACGGCAATTGCGCTGCGCTTCATTGCCGCTAGTGAGCTTGGTCGTTGGGCGTGCACATGTATTGCCGACTCAGTGAGTTGGCGGTGCGAAGCATATGCTGTCTACCGGTATGGTCGGCGGTTCAGTCCCCGATAGGGACTGATGATCAGTGACTTGCGTGGCGGTTCGACGCTCGCCGTCGCGGACCGTCTTTATTTAATCATGAAAAAGGGGGATCAAATGGTGGGCGGGAGTACAGCTTTCATTGCGCTGGCGGCTCTTTTCTGGGGGTTATCTGGCGGGGTGGGCGGTATTCTTATGGCCGATGGCTGGGACGCGTTTGTCGTTTCATTCTACCGGGGCGCGATCGGACTGCTGTGCGTCCTCGTATGGCTAATGCTGCGCCCGCACGGCAGTGGACTGGCAAATCGCGGGTTATGGTTCTGGTCGGTGATCGCCGGTCTCGGCGTATCAGGTAACTTCGCGTTCTATTTCGTGAGCATCGGGCAGGGAAGCGTCGCGGTTGCGGTTACGTTGATGTACTGCGCACCGGTGTTCGTGTACCTCGTGTCATTCGCTCTGAAGCTTGAAAGCCCCACCCCGCTGAAGTGGGCCGCGATCGCGGTAGTGATGCTTGGTATCGTATTGCTTACACAGATTTACGACATCGGTGCGAGCGGCGTCACGGCGATTGGTGTGGGGGCCGGGCTGCTTGCCGGGCTGTCCTACGCCATATTCATTTTCGGTTTCAAATATGCGGCGGCGCACGGCAGCCCGCAGGCGATTCTCTCAATAGCGTTTGCGGTACTTGCCATCATCCTGATCTGGCCGGGCGATGCCGACCAGACCGTTGCCGCCCTGAGTACTCCGGATTGGCCCTTGTTCGTGGGACTGGGTGTGCTCGGCGCGGGATTGTCGTTCGTTCTTTATATCATCGGGCTGAAACATACAGCGCCGGCCGTGGCCTCCATTGTGGCAATGATCGAACCGGTCACCGCCGCCCTGTTCGGCGTCGTGGTTTTAAACGAAAACCTGGTTGGTCCGCAAATTGTGGGTATGGGGCTGATATTAGTCACAGTGACCGCGCTGAGCGTATATTCGAGCTCCGGACGGCCACCTTCCGATTTAACCACTAGCTGATTTGTGTTCGGATCTGGAATCCACCGTTAAGATTACTGTTATCGCTATGTTTTGATGACTTGCTGAGGATTGAACGGAAAAAGGTGACAGATTTATTTCTTGGCTCATGTGTTAGTCGCCTAACCATGGCTTACAGCGGGCTCGGCGAAGCCGCGCCGCTGAAGCTATCCGCTAGGCCAATAGCAACATAGAGGGGGATATCATGGGCAGGATGCTCGTGCTGCTGTTGTTATTTCTCTCGGCTATTGCGTCGGTGGGTGGCTATCTGTTTCTCGGCAAAATCATTTCTGCCGGGGAAATCCGAATAGCCGAAGGGCAACGGCAGCTGGAAAAAGGGCAGTCTGCGATGGAGGAAGGCAAGGCCAAATTGGCCGGCGGCAAGCGAGATTTGTCAAAGGGCAAAGAGAAGTATGCGCAAGCTCAAGACAACCTGTTCTTCGTGCTAGCCGACAAGCTGCTGAGAGGGGGAAAGGGCTTCAAAGAGGGTAGAGAGAAGATCGCCGAGGGAGAAAAGCAGGTTGCCAAAGGAGAGCGCAAGGTTAACGCCGGGGAAAGGCGGCTTCATGCAGGCGAGCTGAAGCTGAGTCACGGGCGGGAACAGTTGAGGCTGGTCAGGAAGGTACGCATTGCGTGTGCGATCGGAGGGGGTATCTTTGCCTCTCTGACGATCGTGTTTGGGTTCATCTGGAGGCGAACACTGATCAGTTTCTTTGTACGCAAGAATGCCTAACGAGCGTTTGGAGGTGGACGGGCCTTGTCGTCGCGCCGCTCAGGCGCAACGTTAGGCAGCATGGATAGTCGAGCGCAGTGTCAGCAGAAGAATGGGGCTGATGAAAACAGTCAAACTGATCTTGCTTCTGCTGAGGGTGGTGCAACATCAAAGTAACGAAAGGAGAAAACGATGAGCAATAAAGAACTGTATCTACAGAAGATGCAGGCCCAGTTGGACGAATGGGAAGCAGAGGTCGACGGGTTGAAGGCTAAGGCGTCTGGAGTCAGTGCCAATGTTCAACTGGAGTTGAACAAGGAGATCAGCGCACTGAAAGGCAAGATAGAGCAAGAAAAGACTAAGCTTGCTGAAATTGAGGGCGCTGGCGAAGATGCGTGGGAGTCAATCAAAGAGGGTGTAGATTCCGCATGGGATTCGCTAAAGGCTGCCGTCAGTGATGCAAAAGCCAAGTTCAAAGGGTAGTCCCTGCCTGACAACCGATTTCAACGGACGCTATCGCGCCACCGCCGAACTGGAGCGTTGAGCCTAAGATAAGATGAGGATCAAACACATATCAATTGCGCTGTTGGCGTGCTTAACTATGTCCTGCGCGGGGAGTAAGACAGCTGCGGTTGTCGTCTCAAATAAAAGCGGGTGGCAAATAAGATCACTCACAGTGGGAATCTCAGGCCAGGAGAAAACGATAAAAAACTTACGGAATGGTGAGAGTACAAATTTAATGTTTCAGGGCCTCCATGATTCTCACTATAGCCTGAATGGCCGGTTAAGCGACGGCTCTATAATTCATGGAGAGTATGGTTATGTAACAAGCGGAATGGAGCTTGATGATTCGTTTGTCATTTATGGGGGAGGGAAGATCGAGTTCAAGCCGGGCCTGCATTAGTTGAGTTAGGCGTCACAATGCGCCCATTCGGCGCGCCTTGGCGCGCCTCGGCTTGGGCCCCACAGCTTATCGCCAGAATCTTGAAGTATTTCTGTTCGGTTTTATATGAACAATTCGGCCTATTCTCTGGGCCGCGACGGCATGGGGGCGCCGTAGCCCGGCGATAGACTGACAGGTGCCGGTTCTGCCAACCCCGCTGACATAGAGAGAAGCCCTCGCTTCTAGCCTGATCACCTGGTATCTCATTGCTTTGCGCGGCATAGGTGCATTTGAAGCGAAGTGGCTGCTTTGCCGATTATTTTTCCCTCGCACCACGCTTATCTTGTGGGGGTTGGCAGTCGCTTTGCTTATTGGCTGCGTTGCGATACGCTACTCACAATAGATTTAGGTGTGTGCCACGGCCCAAACCCTGAACTCAATACGGACCGCCGGTAACCCCGCGAACCCTTCGGGTCTTGAGGAGGAGTTGTTTATGACTGGTATTGCAGCACACTACTCCGCCCGGGACATCGAGGCGCGAATCCTGGAGGCCCTCCGGGCGGCCGGATTGAATCCCGATCAACGCCTGTCGCCCGAAGAGCTGGGGGCACTTGACCATTTCCACACGGGAGGGCTTCGCGCCTCGCGGGAGTTGCTGGAGCTGGCGAAGATTCGGGCCTGAAGATAACGTGCTCGATATTGGGGCCGGGCTTGGGGGTTCCGCCCGGCTGCTCGCGTCGGTGCGCGGTTGCCACGTGGATTGCCTCGAATTGTCGCCCGATTACTGCGCTGGTGCGGTACTGCTAAACAAGCTGACAGGCCTTGAGGACCGAATCGCGGTGCACACGGGCAGCGCTCTGGAGCTGCCTTTCCCTGACGATTCATTTGATGCCGTGTGGATGCAAAATGTCGGGATGAACATCGCGGACAAGCGCAGGCTCTACCGGGAGATCCGCCGGGTCCTCAAGCCGGGCGGCGGGTTCGCCTTCCAGGAGATGGCGGCAGGGGAAGCGGCCGTTTCGTATTTTCCACTTCCGTGGGCAACTGACCCTGGCGACAGCTTCCTTGTTTCTATCGAAGAGATGCAATCGGTTCTCGGCGAGAGTGGATTCATCGCTGAACTGTTCGAGGATACCAGCGATGCTCATTTGAGCAGGACTACCGAAGACTCCGTGCCGAGTCCGCTGACCCTAGGGGTATACGTCGACAATCTCGCGCAAAAAGCCGGGAACGCGCGGCGGAGCCTTCAAGAGGGCCAGATTCGCCTTGTCAGAGGCGTCTTTCGGGTGAAATGAGTAACCGCGCGGCCGGCGCCCCCAAGGCGTTACTACCAGTTACGGCCGGAATTGGAGGTAAGGGCGTACGCTTCCCCCGTCATTCCATCGTCCTCGCGCTAACAAGTCGCGCAGGACCGATGAATGCAGGGCATGGATTTCAGAAAAACTCAGAGTAATCACTATGCCAAAAGCGGCGATCATCCAAGAGTCACCTATATTATTGGATCGCGATAAAACCATTGAACTGGCCATTGGGCTTGTAGAGCAGGCCGCCAAAAATGGTGCCAAATTGGCGGTATTTCCGGAGGCGTTTATTTCCGGCTACCCGGCATGGATATGGCGTCTTCGTCCTGGCGGTGACGGGGCAATAAGCGAAGAGCTGCACGCGCGCTTGATAAACAGCGCCGTCGATTTGGAAAAAAATGAATTATTTCCACTTTGTGACGCTGCCAGGAAAAACAAGATTACAATTGTCTGCGGATTGAATGAAAAAGACGGAAACCTAAGCCGGGCGACGATTTACAACACTGTGGTGATTATAGGAGAAGATGGGAACATCCTGAATCGTCACAGGAAGCTAATGCCAACAAACCCTGAAAGGATGGTGTGGGGGTTTGGCGATGGTTCAGGGTTAAAAGTGGTCGATACGCCGGTTGGAAGGGTTGGCACATTGGTGTGTTGGGAAAACTACATGCCCTTGGCGAGATACGCACTCTATGCCCAAGGTGTCGAAGTCTATGTCGCGCCCACGTACGACAGTGGTGATGGGTGGATTGGCACAATGCAACACATTGCGCGCGAAGGTCGATGTTGGGTCATCGGCAGCGGGGTTGCGCTGACGTACAGCGATATCCCATGTGATTTTCCAGAAAGGGAAAGGCTGTATCCGGATACGGAAAAGTGGATAAATGCGGGCGATTCTGTCGTCGTTGCGCCTGGCGGTGAGATTATTGCCGGGCCGATGCGAGAGAAAAAAGGATTGCTTTACGCGGAGATTGATTCAAGTCGGGCGGCTACAGCTAAAAGAGCGCTTGATGTGGCGGGGCATTATTCAAGACCGGATGTGTTTACACTTACCATAAACACTCAGCCCCAAAGTCCGGTAAAATTCCAGTAGGTGTAAAAATAAGATATAACAGTCCCGTCAAGCCGGGGCCATAAAGCGGCGTGGCTAAGGGGCATTAGGCCTTGCGGAGGCGCGGGATGCGCTATCAAGGAAAATTATCCAATTGGAAAGATGAAAAAGGCTTTGGGTTCATTGCGCCGGATGGTGGCGGACGCCAGGTCTTCGTTCATGTCAAAGCGTTTTCGAACCGGCAACGAAGACCAGTCGGAGGCGAAGCCGTTACCTACGAGCTCAAGACGGATAACAAGGGGAGATTGCGAGCTGATCGTGTGGTATTCGCCGGTAAGCGAGTGCCATTGGTCAAGGCATCGGGGCACAGCAACGTCTCTATTATACTGGCTGTAACGTTTCTAGTATTTGTAGCGGGCTCTGTTTATGCCGGCAGGCTGCCCATCGCAGTGCTTTGGCTGTATCTGATTGCCGGCGTCGTGGCCTTTGCCGCGTATGCATTTGACAAGTCGGCCGCAAGAAATGATCGATGGCGAGTCCGGGAGAGTACGCTGCACCTTTTCGCATTGGCCGGGGGGTGGCCGGGCGCGTTAGTCGCACAGCGGATTGTTCGTCACAAGACCAAGAAGCGGTCATTTCAAGTCGTTTTCTGGACTACGGCTGTTGTAAATTGTAGCGCGCTGGGTTGGCTGTTTTCATCCTCGGGAAGCGAGGCGCTGCGTTCTGTCCTTGGCGCGTGGTGATGGCAGGCAGTGCGGTGCACAGAGACGCTCCGCAGGCAAGCGTTGTTCGCTGGTTGCGCGCCCCTCGCGTTGTCCGTCAGGCCTCATAATGAAAGATTTGGGTCTATCCGGTTGTCCCGCCTGATAAAAACGCAGGTGGGGTCGTGGAATGGCTTGAGGGACATGTAAGGCCTGACGGGTCATTGGCGAGGGGAATATAGGCGGCTGTGCTCAGTTGCCGGCGGCATAGATGCGTGCACCAAATATGTCTGGTGTCCCTCAATCTGGTAATCTGCATTAAGCTTGGGCAGCCGGCCCTAACTGGCGTTTCAGGGCGCGACGCCCTGCCGCCGACGTCCCGGTCGCGTACATGTACGTCGTCATACGCCAGGCAACAGTATAGGAGTATTGGGATGAGCGCGCAAAAGCCAAAAATCGCATGCCTTCCGAACGGGCCCTATTATCTGTTTAACGATCTTACTCCACGGGTAATCCCCAACATTCAAACATCCAAAGGCGACCCCTGTGCGACGGTCACCGGGGTGGCGCTGTGCCGTTGCGGCGGTTCAGGCAACAAACCCTTCTGTGACGGTACCCATGGAAAGAACGGATTCTCCGATAAGAGGCTGTCGGATGGGGCGCTCAACAAGCGTGACAATTACGTGGGCAAGCACATTACGATCCATGACAACCGGGGGATCTGTGCCCATGCGGGACACTGCACGGATAATCTCAGCTCGGTATTCAAGTTGCGTGAAGAGCCGTGGATCGACCCCGACGGCGCCGCGCCTGAAGACATTATCAGCACAATTAACAAATGCCCGTCGGGGGCGCTGAGTTATACGGTAGATAATATTGAGCATCGAGACCAGGACCGAAGGCCGATGGTGACGGTGACGAAGGACGGCCCGTATGCGGTTACCGGCGGTATCGAGCTTGTTGATCAGCCGCGTGGGGAAGGGGCGTCAATGGAGCACTATACGCTCTGCCGCTGCGGCGGATCAAAAAACAAGCCATTCTGCGACGGCACTCATTGGCACATAGGGTTCAAGGATGAAAAGAATTAGGGAAAGGGGGCGGAAAGATTGTCAGTCCTTGGGGCGCTGCGGGCTTTCGAGCTGGCCGACCTGACGCCCCAGGTCAGCAGCGACGCCGACGTGACCGGCGATTGGGGTGTTTGGCGGACTTCGATATAGAACGGGCTTGAGCGTTGCGGCCCCAAGGCATTGCGAGTTGGTCCCGCGGTCAGCGCCGCCGGTCGCCGGGAAGCGCAGCCTGCGGAATGGGCGTTGGGTTCGCCCGCCTGCGTCAAGATGCACGACATCCGCGGGCGCAACCGGCATAATAGATGGACAGGCAAACGAACCGGTGTTCGGAGGTCTTTATGAAAAAGCTGAAGAATGAGAAGGAATTGGTCAAGAAGGCGATCGCCGCGGGCGTGAGATACGGGGAGGACCGTGGCGTCGTCGAGTTCGAGGCCACGGACTCGGCGGATGCGAAGATCGAGTACATCTACCGTCTGCTCGTCCACGACAAGGTGATACAGGCCATTCCCGAGGACCAGATATCCCAGAAGGCCATGAGGCACAAGCTGGCGATTTGGGCGTCCAAGCAATAGCGCGTCCGCCGCACCGCCGCCAGGCGGCGCGGGTCAGGGGCTTGCCGGGGTAGAGGGGGAGGCGATGCAGGGAGAGGAACGCATCAGAGTCTGGGATGCCGCGGTCCGCGGCGCCCACTGGTCATTGGTTGTCTTGTTTTTCGTTGCCTACATCAGCGGCGATGAAGAAAGCCTCGTGCATGTCTATGCGGGCTATGGCGTGGCAACCATCGTTGCTTTGCGCCTGGTATGGGGGCTGATCGGCACCGAGCATGCGCGGTTCAGGGATTTTATTTACGGGCCCAAAGCCGTTGCGCGGTACGTCAGATCGCTTGTTGCGTTCAAGCCGGAGCATTATCTGGGGCACAATCCTGTCGGCGGCTGGATGGTTGTGGCGTTGCTGCTGTCCCTCATTGGCGTCAGCTGGAGCGGCCTCGAGGTGTATGGCGCGGAGGGACACGGTCCGCTCGCCGCAGCGCCCTCTCAGCTTATCCCGCCGGCATCGGCCAACGGCGACGAAGCGGGCCGGGGGCAGGGGGAGGGGTACTGGGAGGAAGTGCATGAGGCACTGGCGGATTTGACCCTGGTCCTCGCCATGTTTCACATTGCGGGGGTGCTGCTCGGCAGCGCCATCCACCGCGAGGACCTGGTGACGGCCATGATCACCGGTTACAAGCGTATCAAAAGACCCTAGGGGTCTGGGCGGTCCGCCGCGGCCGTCTCCTCCCCGGTTGCGGCACCGCTCGCTCCTTGACGATGAATCCGCAGGAGGGAGTCCATGACACCGGAACTGGCAAGACTCATGGCGTCCTACAACCGTTGGATGAACGAGCGGCTGTACGGCGTGTGCGGGCAGATGCCCGAGGCCGAGCGAACGCGGGACCGCGGGGCGTTCTTCAAGTCCATCCACGGCACCCTGAATCACCTCCTGCTCGCCGACAAGCTGTGGCTCGGCCGGTTCCAGGGGGTGCCGTTTCGCGCTGAACGTCTTGACGAGCCGTTATGCGAGGATTTCGCCGGGCTGCAGGCCGAACGCGCACTTACCGACCGGCGTATCGACGAGTGGGCGGCCGGCCTGACGGACGCGATCCTGTCCGGAACGCTGCATTATGAGAGCATGGTCAGTCCGGCGCCCCGCACCTGCGACATACGGGTGGCCGTGGCCCACTTCTTCAACCATCAAACCCACCACCGGGGTCAGCTCACCACCCTTCTGAGCCAGTGCGATAAAGACTACGGCGTGACGGACCTCATCTGGTTGCCGGAGTTGAGTCCCTAGACAATCAGCTCAACCCGGCGGACCAGGTCGCCCGTATCCCGGTGAATTGGGCAAAATTTCACACTTTGGCGCGCCCGCGGCTCGATTCCCGTCGCTTCGGCACGAATGAGTTGACACCTGTGTGGTCCTTGTGGCTACTATATTGTCTATTAGCGAACTCTAAAGTGGTTTGCCCCCAAGTTGTCGGTCGGCTGGTCGGGCGGAATACCAGGCAGTGTCGCAGTTTTAATAATTTTTATAATAAGAAGTGAGATCGATGGGGGTTGGGGTTAATGACCGGGAAGGGGCTTTAACGTCCTGCGGTGCCATCCGTGGGTAACCCGGCGCCGCTTGCAAAGCTCAGCATTCCGCGCCTGGCAAACGGCATCGCCAGGCGGCGCCTGTTTGACCTGCTGGATACCGCGCGGCGCAAGCCGGGGATATGGATTACCGCGCCGGGCGGGGCGGGCAAGACCACCCTGGCGGCGACGTACCTGGCCGAGCGTCAACTCCCTTATATCTGGTATCAGCTGGACCGGGACGACGCCGATCCCGCCACGTTTTTCTACTACCTCGGCATCGCCGCCAGGCATGCGACGTCCGATCAGGCCCTCTCCCTGCCCCTGCTGACGCCGGAGTATCTCCCGGATGTGCCGGGCTTTGCACGCCGATACTTTCGCGAGCTCTTTGCGCTCCTGCCGCCGGGCACCCTGGTGGTGCTCGACAATTACGAGGACCTCGGGGACAACGGTCTGTTCGATTCCATTATGCACAGCACCGTCTCGGAGATCCCGGAAGGCGGAAACCTCCTCGTCAACAGCCGTTCCAGCCCGCCGCCCCAGTTCGCCCGCCACCAAGTGGCCGGGATGCTGGAAGTCCTCAGCTGGGAAACCATGCGACTGACCCTGGAGGAGACGGCGAGCATTGCCGCCGGCGTCGGGGATCTGGATCAGGCTTCGGTCGAGGCGTTGCATGAGCGCTGCGAGGGGTGGGCGGCCGGACTGACCCTGCTCCTGGGACAGGTCGGGGCGCGGGGTCCGGCGGGCGGGGCCCCCGGGCGCCGGGCGTTGGAGACGGTGTTCGACTATTTTGCCAGTGAATACTTTGATCACCTCCCCCCGGATACCCGTGATTTCCTGCTCAAGACCGCCCTGCTGCCCCGGATGACGGCCGCCATGGCCGAAGAGGTGAGCGGCAACAGCCATGCCGCCGAGATCCTGGCCGATTTTCACCGGCGCCACTTTTTCATCAACCGGTTGGAACTGGCAGAGCTCACCTATCAGTACCATGCGCTTTTCCGCGAATTTCTTCAGGCCAGGGCGATGCAGATGTACAGCCTGCCGCAATACCTGGCCCTGGCAAAGGCGTCTGCCGAGGCGCTGGATTTCTATGGCTGGGAAGCCGACGCGGTCAGCCTGTATCTGCACGCGCGGGACTGGCAGACGGCGGTGCCCCTGATCCTGCGCCAGGCGCCCCAGCTGCTGGCCCAGGGTCGCGGTCAGACGCTGGCGGGCTGGGTCCGGCAGCTTCCGGAGGAGAAGGTGGAGGCGGATCCATGGCTCTTGTACTGGCAGGGCATGGGCGGGCAATTCCTCGAGCCGGACAAGGCGCGGACGGGGCTGGAGCGCGCGTACGCCGGCTTTGAGGCTGGAAAGAATACCACCGGCCAGCTGCTCGCCGCCTCCGGGATCATCGATATCGTGTATGTCATGAGGGCAAGCCTGCTGTCGGCGGCGCCCTGGCTGGAGGTGCTGCAGGCGCACCTGGAGACCGAGCCCCGGTTTCCGTCGCCGGCGATGGAGGCCCGGGTGCTTTCCAGTCTGCTGTCCATGCTTGAGCTGATGCGGCCCGGTGATCCCCGCCTTTGTCACTATGCCGAACGTCTTGCCACGCTCCTCGAGGCGGACCTGGACGTCAACGAGAAGATGGTGATGGCCGGTCGACTCGCTATCTATCATGCGGTGATCAACGGCGACGCCGAGGCCTGCGAGCGGATCCTGCTCCAAGCACGATCCTTGCAGGACAGCCCGGGGCTGACGGTTGCGAGCGGTTTTGTATGGCGGATTTCATCCGTCCTGCCATACCTGTTCGCCGATTGCCGGACCGCGGCGGCGCAGGAGCCGGTGGATTGGCTGCTCGGGATGGTGAGGGATGGGACCTTGCGTGCAATGCTGGACGACAACAACCTGTCGCCTTTGGAGTTCATCATGAGCTACTACGCGGTGCTGGTGCACTTGCACTCGGGCAACGTAGATGCCGCCGGTCCGCTGCTCGAGCGTATGGCCGCCTTGGTGCCAAGCTCGCAATCCATCGATATGGCGATCTTCATGATGGTGAAATGCCTCCATGCCCGGGCCGGGGGCGATCTGCCCCTGGCGCAAAAATGCGGTCAGGACTCCCTTGGAGCGCATGGCGCCGTTGGGGCGACCATCAGCCGGCTGGAGGTCTGCTGCATCATGGCGATCATATGCTGTGAACGCGGCGAGCCGGGGGAGGCCTTCGAGTACCTGGCAAGTCCCAAAGAGTCCGGTGTGGGCGACAGCCCGCGAATGCGTTTTCATGTCCCCTTGATCGAGTCCTACGCCTACCTGATGCAACAGCAGACCGAGCTCTGTCATGCCCGCCTGCGCGAGGCGCTTGCCGAGGGCAGCGCCCGGCGGTATTGGGGAAATGGATTTTGGGTCGAACGGATACTGCCGCGACTTTGTTCCGAGGCGCTGCGGGCGGATATCGAAGTTGACTACGTGCGGCAGCTGATCTGCAAGCGCGGCCTGGCGCCCGAGGACGCCGACGACGAATATTGGCACTGGCCGGTGCGGGTCTATACCCTCGGCCGATTCAGGCTGGTCATCGACGACCAGCCGTTCGATGTGCATACCCGGGGTCAAAGCAAGCCCCTTCACCTCCTGCAGGTACTGGTGGCCCTCGGCGGGACGGGCGTCAGGCGGGAACAGCTGGCGGAGGTGCTGTGGCCGGACGCCGAGGCCGATGCGGCCCTGTTCACGTTGACCACCACGCTTGCGCGGCTGCGCAAGATAATCGGGCAGACGGCGGTCCGGGTGAAGAACGGACGCCTGAGCCTGAACGAAAAGCTGTGCTGGGTCGATGCCCGGGCCGTGGAGTATCACCTGGGGGATGCGGACAGGAACGACGGAGGAGGAGCCGGGACGGGGGACTGCGGGCTGCTGGACAGGGTCATGACCCTCTATCAGGGCCCGTTCTTGAATGATGAGGACGGTGGCTGGGTGGAGCCGATGCGAGAGCGGATGCGCTCGAAGTTCGCCCGGTTTGTGGCCCGGTGTTGCCGGTCCATGGACGAGACCGGTGAGGCGGACCGGGCCTCGGGCGTCCGGCGGCGAGCCCTGGAGATTGACCCGGGGTGCCGGGCGTACCTGCAGGATGTGCAGTCCAGTGACGCCCTCGGGCAATAAGAACCGTTCCAAGGGGCGTTTTTCGGCCTGTATGGCGCCGTATTGTCTCTCACGAAACGGGGCGCGGCCGCCTCTGAAAACGCTTGCGCCCTGGGCACTTCCCGCTGTTCCGCCGCCCTGTTAGTAATTTGTTAGTCGCCCCGGGCTAAACTCCGAACTGGATAAGATGGGAGGATTCCGGGTTGGCGGTCTGTGGCCCCCGATATGTTTGCAGAATATTCCGGAGAGGCCGATACATTAGCTAACCAACCGACTTGAATTTCGGTCCGTTGCGCGAGTGCTAGATGGTGCAGGGGTATTGAGTGCGGAGGTGATGCCCCTGTCTATGCCATAAATTATAAAACGCCAAACAGGCAATGCACTGAGGGCATAAATATAATATGAGATACCTCATCCAGTCAGTTTCCCGGGGGTTGCTGGATGCGCCGAGAAGGCCCATAGACGCAGCTCAAGTTTTTCGGGACTTCCGCGGCCTCTTTTCTCTTTTGCCTCATCCCAAGGCCGAACTACGCCGGCGGCTTGGGCTGCTGTTGCTGTCCTTCATTGTCTTCAACCCGTTGGCGGCAACGGGTGTCCTCGCTGCGGGCCTTCCCCTGAATTTTCAGCCGGATATAAGCGGGTGGACGACGCAGGATACGGGTTCATGCGGTTACGGCCAGTGCGCCAGCGAGAAGGGAAACTCCGATCCGACCCCCTTTGCCGAGACCCTCGTCACGGTAGGCGGCGTTACCTATTTTCACACCATCGTCGGCGATCCCGCCGCGGGTTTCGCCATCGAATCCTATAATCGTGCCGCCGCGCGCAATCTGACCTTTTCGAATAGCGAGATCGGCCAGTCGGGCGGGTCGTTTTCGCCTGACGGCGGTGGCAATCTGACCACCGTGATCGGCAATTTCACCGGCAGCAGGACACCCACGACAACCGATGTCCTGCACAATGATTTGAACAGCGCCAATCCCTTAGGGGATTACCGCGTGTCGGGCACAGGCGGCAACGCCCCCGACCATACGGTGCTGCGCATGGTCATGACCAGCGCCAAGGGCGACATGTCCATGGAGGTGTCAAAGCCCTTCCTCGACAAGAAGCCGAAGATCTCCCAGACGGTCCAGGACGGCGCGATGAGCTCGGTGTTCGTCGTCGACGAACGAGCCCTCAACTATCATCAGAGCGGCACCGCCGCCCCGATGACCAATACCCTGGTGATCAACGACCCGTCCATCCCCGGCGCGGGCGCCGGGGACTTTTCCATGGCCCAGACCCAGAAGTCCGTGGTCACCGCTGGGCGGTTTACCTACACACCGGGCGCCGGCTGGAACGACCCGACCAACGGCTGGGACTCCACGGATTCGACGTTCGGGTTCGGCACCTACAACTACGCCGGCGGGCAGGGCTTTGACCCGCTCAGCGTCGATTGGTCGAAGATGTTCAATTACGCACAGAATGCGCAGGCATGCAGTGCGCCTGTCTCATCAAATGGCTTTGTCCGCGATCAAAGCGGCAATTTCGGCGGAAGCTGCTTCAACAAGCCTTGAGAGCGCCGGCGGGGATGACGGCGCGACGGGCGGTGTACGAGCGACAGTAATGACATGATCTTGAACAGGTGGATAAACGCAATGGGGACGACCGGCCGGGCACGCGGCATTCGCGGCGACGGCGGTCGTCGCCCTGGCAGCGGCGTTTGCCCTCTGCCGGCCCGCCCTGGCGGCCGACCCGTGGGTCGCGCAGCCCACCTGGAGTAACCCCGAAAACGGCTCCGTGACCGTGGGCGACCTGGACGGCGACGGAAAACCCGATCTGATGTTCGGCCACAACACCGCGAGCGGCCTCGTGACGGCCTACCGCAATACCGGCACCGCCGCCTCGCCCGCGTGGACCGCGGCCCCGGCAAGCTGGACGACCTTCTCGGTCTGTGATCCCAACGGCGTCTATATGCCGACCCTCGTCGATCTCAACGGTGACGGGCTTCTCGACCTGGTGGTGGGTTCCCACGATTTCGTGTGCATGTACCAGAACACGGGTACGGGCGCGCCCGGCGATCCGCCGGTGTGGACCCGCAATACCGCCTGGGAGACGGGCCTGAGCGGGCTGGTGGCCAACCGCCGATATACGCCGGCCTTCGGCGACCTGGACGGCGACGGCAAACTGGACTTGATGGTGCTCAACCAGACCAATGATCTTGCGGCGTATAAGAACACCGGCACCGCCGCGGCCCCCGCCTGGACCGAGGAACCCGCCTGGGCCCCGAGCCGCAGGCCCCGGGGCACGCAACCGAAATTGGCGCTGGCCGATCTGGACGGGAACGGCACGACCGATTTTGTGGAAACGGTGGGCTCCGACGGCTACGTCTATGCCTATCAGAATTCGGGGAGCAGTACCTCGCCTCAATGGACCTACGCCCCCGGCTGGACCCTCCTGCCCAGCGGCGCGTCCGCCAGTACCGGCGTGGCCCTGGCCGATCTCAACGCGGACGGCAAGCCCGACCTGGTGCGCAGCTCCGCGGCCGGCACGGATATCTACCAGCAAAGCCCCTCGGGCATGGGGTCGGCGGGCAATACGTCGGGGCTGCCGCCGGTGACCGGCGTGGTGACGGACAGCTTTGACAGTTTCACTTGCCCCGGCAGCTGGCAGCCCGATCCGAGCGGGCCCAACAGCTCCTATTCCCGCGACTGCGGCGACGGCTGGACCGCCTATGCGGAGGACATGAGGAATACGCTCCTGGCACCCAGTCCCTTGTATGCCGGGCCTGTGGGCGACCAGAACGTCGTCACCCTCGACAGCTCCGCCAACGGACCCTCCGCCGCCTCCGCTACACCCTCGGGCGCCGCGCTGATGAACACCGCGCCGGGCAATGCACCGGCGGGCGTGCTGTGGCTGCTCAAGAGCTTCCCCGTGCAGCCGGGCGTGCCGGTCCAGGTCATCAAGGCCGATGTGCGCGCTCAATATACCGGCAGCGGTGAGTATTACAGTTTCATGGTGTTCGACGGCCGGGTGACCAGCCCCTACGGTCAGACGGACGCGGCCAATGTCCCCCTGCGGTCGGATTTGCTGGCAATTAAAAACTACTACAGCAGTTCGAGCAGCACCTCCGGCACCTGCGCCGGCGTGGCGGTCGGTCAGTGGTGTCCCTGGCAGGAGACGGATCTGGTCGGGCAGAACTACCTGGTCCCGAGCACATCCTATATTACCGTCGCCTTCAGGCTTAATGACACTTCCGCCTCCTACCAGCCCTTTGCTGAGATCGACAATGTCGTGGTGAGCAATGTCACTTCGGCGGCGGGCTCCCCGGTGGCGGTCAACGACATCGCCCAGCTGTGGTCGGCGGGCTACACGGCGGGCGGCACGGACAACATGGCCTCGGCCGCGGATATTCTGACGGACGCCGCCGGCAACGCCTATGTCACGGGCACCTTCAACAGCGGTACCAACTACGATATCGTCACCGTCAAGTACGACGACACGGGTACCCCCGTCTCCCCGTGGCCGGTCACTTATGACGGCGGCGACGACGATCAGGCGGTGGCCATGACCGCCGACGCCTCGGGCAACATCAATATCGTCGGACGCAGCTACAACGGCACCGATAACGACTATGTCGTCCTGAAGTACGACACCGGCGGCACGCTGCTATGGTCGGCGACCTACGACAACGCCGGCCGGGACGACGTGCCTACCGGGCTGGCCGTGGACGGCAGCGGCAATGTCTATGTCACGGGCCGTTCGTGCGCCACCACCGGCGCGTGCGATTACGCCACCGTCGCGTTCGGCGCCGGCGCAGGCAACCGGCTGTGGGCCAAGACCTATGACGGCGGCGGCGACGATGAGGCCACCGCCATTCAGGTGGACGGTACCGGCAACGTCTACGTCACCGGGCGCAGCGCCGGCACCAGCGATGACATGGTGACCATCAAGTACGACAGCGCCGGGACGCAGCTGTGGGAAACCCGCTATGACAAGGGCTCCAACGAGGGCGCCACGGCCCTGGCCGTCGACAGCAGCGGCAACTGCTTTGTGACCGGGACGAGCTTCAGTCCCAACGCGGGCAGCCCCGCCCTCCTGGTGCTGAAATACGGGCCCAATGGCGGCGCGCCCCTGTGGGTCAGGACCTACGGCGGCGGTAACACCCGGGCCCTGCCCGCGGCCATGGTCGTCGATGCCGGCGGCAGCGTCTACGTCACCGGCCGGACCGGACAGGTCACGAACCAGGACATGGTGACCCTGAAATACCTCAGCGACGGTACCTTGGCGTGGGCCCAGACCTACGGCAATTCGGGCCTGGATGACCGGGGCGTGGACATGGCCCTGGGGGCGAACGGCAATGTCTACGTGCTCGGCACCCTCACGTCGGTCAAGGGGAACTCGGACTTCGTGACGGTGAAGTACGACGGGGCGGGCGTGGCGCAAAACGCCATTACCTATGACGGCTCCGCCGTTGCCGATACCCCGGCCGCGCTGGCCCTGGGGGTCGACGCCCAGGGCGACACAACCGCCTACGTGACGGGGACCAGCTCCGATAACGCGACCGGTATCACCCACATCGAGACCGTGCGCTACGAGAAGGCCCAGCCCGACCTGACCATGACCCAGCTCAGCGGTCCGGCGAGCGGCGTGATCAACGGCACCATCGGCGTGGCCAACACGGTGCTGAACGTGGCCGACCTGGCCAACAAGATCTATGCCGACTCGGGGTCTTCACCGTCGACTTCTATCTTGCCCCGAGTGTGAGCGGCTCGCCGGACCTGAGTCAGCTCACCCTGATCGGCACGCGCAGCATCAGCAATATCACCCCCGGGGCGTCCGATGCGCAGACCACCACTCTGACCATCCCGGCCGCCACGGCGGCGGGGGACTACTTCCTGGTGGCCTTGGCCGACGCCGCCCATCAGGTCGTGGAGGCGGACGAGACCAACAACCAGCTGGTGTCCTCTTCGAGCATCGCCCTGGCCGCTCCCGATCTGACGGTGAGCAAGATCGACGCGCCCACGAGCATGGACCATACCCAGTCGTTCGATGTCACCGTCACGGTCAGCAATGTCGTCTCCAGCGCCACGCCGCCGACCACACCATTCCGGGTGGGGATCTATGCCTCCGCCTATCCCGATGCCACCGTCACCACCTCGGATACCTTGATCGGCTCGTACACGATCAGCACTATTGCGGGTCTCAGCGACGACACGACGGTGGTGACCATTCCCGCCAACACCCTGGCGCCGGGTCAGTACTACATCGGCGCCATCGCCGATGATCAGAACAACGTGGTCGAGGCCGACGAGACCAACAACAGCGCCGTGCTCCAGGCGCCGGCGGGCAACAACGTCCTGCTCACCAGCGATACGGATTTCAATCCGGGACTGGCGGTCAGCGACCCCGTGAACGCCATCTCGACCCAGAACGTCGCCGTGTCCGGTACCGGAGACCCGGCGTCGGTCACCCTGGCAAAGAATACCGGCACGACCGTCCTCCAGTGGCAGGCGAAATCCGCCTGGAATGCGCCGGGCGGCAACTACGGCTTGGGCGATATCGACGGCGACGGGCTGCTGGATCTGGTCACCGGTTCCGCGAACGCCAATGCCTATGTCTACGCGTACAAAAACACCGGCACGGCCACGGCACCGGCGTGGACCGAAGAGCCTGCCTGGGAAATCACCACGACCTCCCAGCAGTGCACTATCGGGATCACTCAGGCCCAGTATTCCAGACCGCGGCTGGCGGACCTCAACGGGGACGGCATCCCTGATCTGGTGGTGGGCACCCGTCAAGGGGTGTGCATCTACGAGAACACCGGCACCGCCTCGTCGCCCACCTGGACTCGCAACTCCACCTGGGAAGGGGCGTTGACATCGCTGCCCCTCAACCGCTTCTATACGGTGGCCCTGGGAGACCTGAACGGCGACGGCAAGCCGGACCTGATGATCAAGGGGGCCGCCTATGAAAACACCGGCTCGACCACGGTCCCGGCCTGGACGCGCAACTCGGCGTGGGATGCGCCGGCCAGCGACGTGGTGGCCCTGGGCGATATGGACGGTGACGGTTTGATCGACCTGATGCAGGGCCAGAGCGCCGGGGGCGAGGTCTTCGGCTACCGGAACACGGGCACGGCGACGTCGCCCACGTGGACGGCCCATGTTTCCTGGGATGTGACGGGGCTGGGGTCGGGCAGCAACACCGGCACGGCACCGGAGGTGGGGGATCTGGACGGCGACGGCCGGCCGGATATCCTGGTGGACAACGCCGGCACCGACAAGGCCTTCAAGAACGGCACCGCCGTGCCCTATGTCACCTCGGGCACCTACCTGTCGAACGTCATCGATGCCGGCGTGCACGGCGGCTACACCACCCTGTCCTATGCCGTGGGACTGCCGGAGTACACCACGCTCACCGTCTACATCCGCGCGGGCGATACCGCGACGCCGGACAGCGCCTGGACCACCTGGACCAGCGTGCCCGTCAACGGCGATATCTCCAGTCTCGGCACTCGCCGCTATGTCCAGTACCGCGCCGACCTGACCACATCCGACGTGACGGTCACCTCGCAGCTGGACAGCATCGAAGCGCACAAGCTGGCCCCCGGCCTGCCCCAATCCTCGGTGGTCTCGGTCCTGGCGGGGCGCAGCTCCGGGGGCGGCCAACTGAGCCCGTTGGCATTGCTCGCCCTGGCCCTGTTCCTGACCCGCCGGCGCAGCCGGGGTCGGACCTCCCGAAGCCTTTGAAACAAAGACATTTTCTCGCTAAAACTCCCGGTAATTCGAGCTTAAAGTGCCCTTTTCAGGGGTGAAAAGGGCAAGGTAAGCGATCAACGGTGACGGCCTTCCCCGCGCTGGGGTGATCTGGATGGCCGAGCCCTCCGGGCATGGACGGAGAGCCGCAAAGCGCATCCTGCCTGCAGATGGCCATTGAAATGGATGCTTTAAGGGTGAACAATGGCCTGAGTTTGACTGCCAATCACGTTAATTCAGAAGGTTAACCAGGTCCCGCCCCCTCCAGCTTCGGTCTCGAGGCGATCGGGGGTCGCGGTCCGATCCCGCCGGGATGAGCGAATCTGATACCAAGAAGATCGGCTACTGGGAGGCGACCGCGATCGGCGTCGGGGGGATGGTCGGCGGCGGTATCTTCGCCGTCCTCGGGCTCTCGGTGGATCTGACCCACGGAGGGGCGCCGCTGGCATTCCTGCTCGGGGGCATCATTGCGCTCGTCACCTCCCATGCCTATGCGCGGCTCGCCGTCACCTACCCGAGCCAGGGAGGGACGGTGGCGTTCCTGGACCGGGCCTACGGCTCCAACCTGCTGACCGGCAGCGCGAACACGCTGCTCCTGTTGAGCTATGTCATCATGCTGTCCCTTTACGCCTATGCGTTCGGCAGTTACGGCGCCTCGCTGTTCCCGCCGGACTCCCGTGAGTTTTGGAAACACGTGCTGATCAGCGCCAGCGTCATCGGCATCACTGGGCTGAACCTGCTGAGCGCCCGGTACATCGGCGAAGTCGAGGATTGGGTCGTGCTGATCAAGCTGCTCATCCTGCTTTTTTTCATCGCCGTCGGCATCGGGTCCGTCGACGGCGCCCGGCTGGCGCCGGCGGCATGGTCCCCGCCCCTGAATGTGGTGGCCGGCGGCATGATCATCTTCCTCGCCTACGAGGGGTTCGAGCTGATCGCCAACAGTGCCCAGGACGTGCGTTCACCCGGCACCACGCTGCCGCGGGCCTTCTACTCCGCGGCGGGCTTCGTCACCGTCCTCTATGTGCTCATCGCCGCGGTAACGGTGGGGACCCTGCCGGTGGCCAAGATCGTCGCCGCCCAGGACTATGCGCTTGCCGAGGCCGCACGGCCGTTCTTGGGCCAGGCGGGGTTTACCCTGATCGCCGTGGCGGCCATGCTCTCGACGGCCTCCGCGATCAATGCCACGGTCTACGGGGCCGCGCGGCTCAGCTTCATCATCGCCCGGGACGGGGAACTGCCGCAGATCTTGGAGAGGAAGGTCTGGAACGAGCCCATCGGCGGCCTGCTGATTACCTCGGGCGCCACTTTGCTCATCGCGAACCTGGTGGATCTTTCCAGCATCTCGACCATGGGCAGCGTGGGTTTCCTGCTGATCTTCGCCGCCGTCAACGGGGCGAATGCCAGGCTGGCCCATGAAACCGGGGGCAAGAAGTGGCTGTCGCTCATCGGGGTCGGGCTTTGCCTGAGCGCCCTGACCGCGCTTGTCTGGGAGACGGCCGAGCGGGCCCCGCAGCAGCTGTGGATCCCACTGGCAATGATAGCCCTGGCGTTTGTCGTGGAGGCGGGGTACCGCATGGCTACAGGGCGGACATTCCGTCTTGCCGGCGGAAAAAAGGGGGCACAAGACGGTTCGCGCTAAGCGGCCCATTCATGCGTGTCAGCAGCAGCGCCCCCAGAGTGCTATAGCATCCGGAAAATCAACGGCTTTTCAAGACAAGCGCCGGTCTGCCTTAGCGCCGCGCCAGCCGGTCTTGCGCCGGCGGTGCTAGGGATAACTGGCGTGTCACAAACCTGTCACCATCATGCCTTATCAAGGCCCTGTTATGAGTGGCCCCTGCCAGTAGCAGGGCGACGCCTTGCCCCAAGGGAGCCGATTGCGCGACCCTGTGATCTCCAACGCCCCGTCAGCCCCGGACGGGTACAACCAGAACACAAGGGAGGGAGCCAATGCGATTTCGCGGCGTTCACCATGTGGAGTTTTCCGTCCTGGAATATGAAAGCTCGGTCAAGTTCTACGACCGGATGTTCGGCTGGCTGGGGTACAAGAGCTTCTGGACCCTGGATATCGGCTACCGTTCCACGTATTACATGGCCCGGTTTCCTTGGCCCCACAGCTATATCGGCATCCAGCCGGCCGCCGCCGGCGGCCGGCTGAATCATGACGATCACGCCCCCGGGATCCACCATATCGCCCTGTGGGCGCGCAGCCGGCGGGAAGTCGACCGGTTCCATCAAGAGTTCCTGCTCAAAGAGGACGTGACCGTCACCGACCGACCCGAGGAGTACCCCCTCTATGCCCCCGGCTATTACGCGGTCTTTTTCGTCGACCCCACCGGCATTCGCTGGGAACTCGCCCATACGCCGCGCCTCCCCGGGCTGCGGGATATCCTCAAGTCGCTGCGCATGGCGAAGGCCCTGGCAAAACAGCATCCTGAGTGGCGGCACCATCCCGCCCGGGAGATGATGCGCAAACTGCCTTCGCGGGACGAGTCGAGTTGACGGCGGTCCCTGCGGCGAACGAACCCCGGGCCGGTGCGGGGGCGCGACCCGCAATGCGGTCCGGCGTGCGAAAAATTTCATTGAAAGAGACGTTCCGAGGGTGAAAAATGGCGGATATCGTAATGCCGGGGCAGGAGTTGCGGGACATTCGCCGGCCCCGGCCAGGAGGGCTAATGCCATGCCAAGCGCACCCACTCTGGAATCGGTCATCACCTGCCCGGTATGCGGCCGCGAGCAATGCGAGACGATGCCCACGGACGCCTGCCAGTGGTTCTATGAGTGCAAGGGGTGCGGCAGCTTGATCAGGCCCAAGCCCGGCGATTGCTGCGTTTTCTGCTCGTACGGCTCGGTGCCGTGCCCGCCGGTTCAAGGAGGCGGGGCCCCGGACTGCTGCCCGTGAGCGGGGGCTGAAACGATGAGCGGGTGCTGCACGGAAAGGAGGGTCCGATTTCGACTCAGTGCTCTTGCCGAAGGGCGGGGTATGATTGCCGGGTATGACCGGTGAATCCAACGGTGGGAGCGCGCAGCTACAGGCATGGTGCGCGGGTAAAGGGATCGAGACGCAGGGGTGAGGCGATGGCCGTCGCGGCCGCGCCGCTGATTCGTTCTAGACATCATGAATGATTGCCAGTGTTTGGCCATAAGGAGAAAAAATGATTAATCGCGCTGCGGTGATTGTTCGCCCCGCCAAGCCCTATATCGACTGGGCGCAGACCCTGGACGACAGCGGCCAGGTGCCGGACCCGGCGGATGAGGCCACCGTCTATCTGATCCCCAACTATGCCGATGACGTGGAGGCATGGGAGCTTCTGGCGAGAATCTACGAGGAAATTTTCGAGAACGAGCTATGGAGCTGGCATACGGAGGAGGCGGACTGGCCCAAAGAGCGCACCTTCGCCATGTTCAGGGCGTGGTTTGACGTCGAGTTCCATTCCATCGTCGAAGACCTGTGTGCGTACGAACTGGTCGACGAGGACGATTGACCCTGTGGCGCCATAGGGACCCGGCGGTTGCGGGCCGCGCGGCCCGACCCCGGGCGCCGCCGCCGCGGCCTTGCGTCGGTGTGCCGGCAGCGGGTTAATATATCCCACTGAAGGCTGATGAGTGCTGCAGTCCTGGCATGCTAGGATGGTGCTTGTCATTGCCGTGACAGGACGCCAAAGCGGTTGGCCGGCGTGGGTCGCCGGCAGACAGGGGAAGGGAGTAAGGCTATGCATTCACTGATCAATTATGCTCAGACGATGTCGCGCTACAATCACTGGATGAATCAACGGATATACGATGCCTGCGCTACGCTTGACGACGAAGAGCGCAAGCGTGACGTGGGTGCGGTCTTCCGGTCCATCCACGGTACACTCAATCACATCCTCGTTGCGGACCGGGTCTGGATGGGCCGTTTCGCGGGGGATCCGGTCGAGTTCCGGGCGCTCGACGAGGAACTCTGCGCCGATTTCACTGAGCTTCGCGCCGAGCGGCAGAAACAGGACGAGGGGATTATTGCGTGGGCCGAGTCCCTCACCGTGGATGAGTTGGACAGTGAGATCACCTACACCAGCACGGTGAGCCCGAGATCGCGAAAATATCCGTTCTGGTTCGCGGTGATGCACTTCTTCAATCATCAGACCCATCACCGCGGAGAAGCGACCACAGTCCTCAGCCAGACGGGTATCGATCCGGGTGTCACCGACTTGATATTGCTGCCGGAGTATCAATCCGCGCCGTCGGCCGGCTGAAGGCGATCAAGGTGCTCGCCGGGAACCTTTGTCCTTTGTACGGGACAGTCAGATTATTCAACACAGGAGAAGAAGATGGCAAACGAGGGCTATCACGAACCGATTGACGAACTCACCGATGCCACGAGGGATATGCACCGGGCGATCACGTCTCTCATGGAGGAGCTTGAAGCGGTGGACTGGTATAACCAACGGGTCGACGCCTGCAAGGACAAAGAGCTGAAGGCGATACTTGCCCATAACCGGGATGAGGAAAAGGAACATGCCGCGATGGTCCTGGAGTGGATTCGGCGCCGGGACCCCAAATTCAACGGCGAGCTGAAGGACTACCTGTTCACCGACAAACCCATCGCTCACGAGTAGTGTAACCGGCCCGCTCCGATCGAGCGGGCTGCCTGCGAGACCGATGAGACTATGGTCCATCCATCCGGCGTACCTGGACGCCAAAGGGTTGGTGGCCCTGTGGCGGGAGGGGCTGCTGGCCCAGCGGGTTCTTCGGGGCGGAACCAAGGGGTACACGGCTCATCCCCAGCTCGTGCGCTTCACGCGGACCGGCAACGCCGTGGGGGCCATCGCCAGTTACCTGAGGGCGGTGGCCGAGGAAGGTCATCGGCGCGGTTACCGCTTCGACAGGACGAAGATCGCAAACAGGCGCATTCAGTCCCAAATCAAGGTCACCGGCGGCCAGATCCACTATGAATTCGAGCATTTGCTGAACAAGCTGAGCGTCCGCGATCATGGCCGCTTTGAGCGGCTGAAGGCAGTGAAGCGCATCAGGCCGCACCCGCTGTTCAAGCGCGTGGGGGGCGATATAGAAGCCTGGGAGCGGACTTAGAACCGGCCGGCCCGGTGCTCGCTCCCGGGATCGTCGCTGTGATAGAGTACGCACGACGCGATTCTCTTCGATTTTTAACCGCTGCGCCGGGCCGCCTGTCCCTTGCCGAAGGGCCGCCTTCCCCCTGGGGCCAGGCCCGCCGGGCGATCGCGGCCACCAGCCATCACAAGGATCGACAGGAGCGGTTATGTCTGAAGAAAAAGCATCGCCGGACCACCCCATTCATAAGCCCTTCGCCGAGCGGTGGATGCCCTATAGCTTCGACGATCGACCGGTGCCGGAAAAGGAGCCGCATTCCTTGTTCGAGGCGGTGCGCCGGGAATATCCCGCCGGGCGGGTGCAATGAGCATCGAGTCGATGGCGGGGGCGGGGCGATGATATCGGCGGCGGAGGCGCTCGAGCGCCTCCGCGAGGGCAACCGGCGCTTCGTGTCCGGCATCCGGGGCGGCGCGGCCGCGCTCAATTCCTCGCGCCCGCCCGCGCTGGTGAAGGAGCAGTCGCCCTTTGCCATCATTCTCGGCTGCTCGGACGCGCGGGTGCCGGCGGAGCTCGTGTTCGACCAGGGGCTGGGCGATCTGTTCGTGATCCGGGTCGCCGGCAACATCGTCGCCCCCTCCCAGGTGGGCAGCGTCGAGTTCGCCGCATCCCGGTACGGGACCCGGCTGGTGGTCGTCCTCGGGCATTCCCAGTGCGGCGCCGTCCTGGCGACGATCGACGAACTGCAGCGCCCGGCGGAAAACCAGTCACGCAATCTGCGTTCGATCGTGGACCGGGTGCGGCCGTCGGTGGAGGCGCTGCTGAGCACCGAGCTGCGGCACGACCGCGACGCCCTGGTGCGCCATGCGGTGCGGGCCAACGTGAGCGTGTCGGTGAGCCATTTGCGCTACGGCTCGGAAATCCTGGAGCAGTTGAGCCAGGAGGAGGGGCTGATGGTGGTCGGTGCCGAGTACTCCCTGGATACGGGGGTTGTGGAGTTCTTCGATGAGGTGCCCCGCGACTGACATGACGACCGTGCCGCAGACCCGCTGCGCCTGGGCGCGGGACACCTTTCCCGAGTATGAGCGGTACCACGATACGGAATGGGGCGTGCCCGTGCACGACGACCGGACGCACTTCGAGTTTCTGATCCTCGAGGGGGCGCAGGCCGGGCTGAGCTGGGCGACCGTCCTCAAGCGCCGCGCCGGTTATGCCCGGGCCTTCGCCGGCTTCGACCCGGAACGGGTGGCGCGCTTCGATGCCAAGAAGATTGAGACCCTGCTGGCGTTCCCGGGCATCATCCGCAACCGCCTGAAGGTGGAGTCGGCCGTGACCAATGCGCAGGCCTTTCTCCGGGTGCGCGAGGCCTTCGGCAGCTTCGATGATTATATCTGGTCGTTCGTGGGCGGCCGGACGATCCTCAACCGGCGCCGGCGCGGCCAGGCGATCCCGGCCACCACCCCGGCCTCCGACGCCCTCAGCAAGGACCTGAAAGGGCGCGGCTTCAAGTTCGTCGGCAGCACCATCGTGTACGCCCACATGCAGGCGTGCGGGCTGGTCAACGACCACCAGGTGGACTGTTTCCGCTACCGTGAGATCGAGGCCAGGTAGGCGCCGCCCGCGGACGGATTCCTCTACGCGGTCGATTGCACTGGAGGTATCAACGCCGGCGTGCATGAATGATATGCTTGTGCCCTGAAACGGATCCGCGTGGATCGCTCCGGTACACCCGCAGGGCGCAGAGGGTTGTTCATGCAGCACGGCACCTACAAGGCACTCGTTGTCGAAGAGGCGGCGGACGGCGCCTTTACGAGGGGCGTCCAGACCAGGCCGGTCTCGAGCCTGCCCGCGGGCGAGGTCCTGGTGCGTGTGCGCTACTCCTCGTTGAACTACAAGGACGCGCTCTCCGCCTCTGGCAACAAGGGCGTCACCAAGTGTTATCCCCACACGCCGGGCATCGATGCGGCGGGCGTGGTGGAGGACAGCCGTGCGGCCGCGTTTCGCCGGGGGGATCAGGTGATCGTGTCCGGCTATGATCTGGGCATGAACACCCCGGGCGGATTCGGGCAACTCATCCGCGTGCCCGCCGACTGGGTCCTGCCCCTGCCGGCGGGGTTGACCCTGGAGCAGAGCATGGCCCTGGGGACCGCCGGTTTCACGGCTGGCATGTCGGTGCACAAGCTCATCGCGGCCGTGGCTCCGGACCAGGGGGAGATCCTGGTGACGGGGGCCACCGGGGGCGTGGGGAGCATCGCCGCCGGGATCCTGTGCCGGTTGGGCTATGCCGTTGTCGGCATGTCGGGCAAGGCCGGTGCCGGTGAGTTTCTGGCGCGGTTGGGGGTGACGGAGGTGATCCCTCGCGAACAAGCGGTGCAAGACATGGAACGCCCCATGCTGAAGGCGCGCTGGGCAGGGGTCGTCGACACGGTGGGGGGTGACGTCCTGGCCGCCGCCGTCAAGGCCACCCGTCCCCTGGGGCTCGTCACGTGTTGCGGAAACGTGGCCTCGCCGCGGCTGGACCTGACGGTCTATCCGTTCATATTGCGCGGCGTCACCCTGGCCGGGATCGATTCCCAGAACTGCCCGATGGCCCACAGGCAGGCCATCTGGACCAAGCTGGCCGGCGAGTGGCGGTTCGACGCCTTTGCCGGGCTTTTCGACACGGTCCCCCTGGAGACCTTGGGACAGCGCATCGACGCTATGCTGCGCGGCGCGCTCAAGGGCAGGACTGTGGTGGATATGGGCCGCTAGGGAACCTCGGCCTGTGCAGAGGTTCCCCAGGCGCCTGAACAGATAGCCGCTGGCTTGGTTCCGGGGTCGGGGTACGGGGGGCTGACTGGTTTTTCCCCCGAAAATTGATATGCTGATTCCATCGTCGATACCAGCGGTGAACGTCCCCCATGCTCAATATGCAGCTCGATCAGCGGGTGGTGGTCGATACCACCGCCCGGCCGTGGCAGCCGAGCCCCGCGGGGGGCGTGCTGCGCAAGCCCCTGGAGCGGGAGGAGGCCGAGCGGGGCCGGGCCACCAGCATTGTGCGTTATGAGCCCGGCGCGGCCTTCTCCGCCCATGAGCACCCCCTGGGCGAAGAGATCCTGGTGCTGGAAGGCGTCTTTTCCGATGAGCACGGCGATTTCGGTGCCGGGACCTACCTGCGCAACCCGCCGGGCTCGCGCCATGCCCCGTTCAGTGAAACGGGGTGCGTGCTGCTGGTCAAGCTCGACCAGTTCCTGCCCGAGGACCGGGAGCAGGTGCGCATCGATACCGCCCGCGGTGAGTGGCTGCCCGGACAGGGGAATCTGCGGGTGATGCCGCTGCATGGTTTCGAAGGCGAGCATGTGGCCTTGGTGAAGTGGCCGCCGGGCGAGCGCTTTCAGCCTCATCGCCACTTCGGCGGTGAGGAGATCTTCGTCCTGTCCGGTGAGTTCAGGGACGAGCACGGGCGCTATCCCAGGGGGACGTGGCTGCGCAATCCCCACATGAGCGAGCACCACCCCTACGTGGAGGAGGAAACCGTCATCTGGGTCAAGGTGGGGCACCTGCCTGTGTGAAGGAAGGGCAATGAATCGCAAATCGATCCTGTTGGTGCTGACGGCGGCGGCCTGCCTCGCCGCCCAGGGCTGCACGTCCCGGGCCTGGTACGCGGGCTTTCAGGCGGCCCAGCGCCAGCAGTGTTACAAGAAGATCAGTCGGGACGAGGTGCAGCAGTGCCTGGACAGGGTAAACGGCGTGACCTACGATGACTACAAGAAGGCGCGGGAGGAGGCCCGGCGCGGGGACAAGTGACGGGCGTCAACTCAGGGGGTAGAGGATGGCGCATGCCAGGTCGGCGCCGTATTGACATGCCTTGTCCAGGTCGGCTCGCGAGGCCGCCATATCCCCCGCGCGCCTGTAGGCGCCCGCCTGGGCCAGGTAGGCCTCGCCGTCATGGGGGTGCCTGGCGAGATAGCCGTCCCACAGGGCGATGATCTTGGGCCAGCGCTGCTGGCGGGCATACAGCCAATTAGCATGCTTGTAGGCCTGGATGAGGTCCGGGTTGTGCCGGATGGCGGCGAGCATGTCCGTCAGGGCGTCGCCGTAGCGGTGAAACAGCTCCTGGGTAAGGCCGCGGTAGTAGCGGACGCGATAGGTATCCTTGCCGGCGGCGACCAGCTTGTTGAAGCCGTGGAAGGCCTCGCCGAAGCGGCCCCGTTGAAAGGCCGTGAAGGGGTCGGGGGGCGATGGAGACCACTTGGCCGCGATGGCGCCAGCGCCCCGGCCGCCTGCCGGCGCGCTGGCATAGACCGTCATGTGTGTGGCGATGAACCCGAACAGGACGACGAAGCTGCAGACGGCGGCGAGGCCCGCCAGGCCCGTGCGGGCGGCCGTCGAGCCTAGGTGTAATCTCCTGACCATGAAGGCCATGATAGGGTTCGCCATGGCATGTTTCCGTGATGCAGTTTGCAGATGTCCTTGATTTATATCGGCCTGAGCGCCGGGTCCTGGAGGGCGCCGGCCCCGCGCCGCGGGATGCCCCTGCCGGTCGACGTGTCATGGGTATCCGTCTAAGGGGGCGATTGCATGTTGCATGCCAAGTAGATGGGCACGGCAGCGGCGCGGGAGGCTAATTCACGGGGGGACAAGGTGACAGCAACGGGGGAGTCAAAGACGGTGGGCCGGATGACGGCCATGGCCCTGTGCCTGGTGATGGCCGTCACGTGCCCCCTGGCCTGGACCGCGACCGCCAAGCAGGTGACGGGCTGGGTGCAGAACGTGGCGCTTTATCCCGGCGGCCTGATTGTCAGGGCGAAGATGGACAGCGGGGCCAAGACATCATCCCTGCACGTGGCGCACATGGAGCGGTTTAGCCGCGACAGCCGGCCGTGGGTACGATTCAAGGTGACCAATACGAAGGGCCATGCGGTGGTCTTTGAGCAGCCGGTGGTCCGCATTGTCCGTATCAAGCGCGAGGGCGGCCGGGTGGAGCAGGTCCCCGTGGTGATGCTGGACATCTGCCTCGGTCCCGTGAGAAAGCGCACCCAGGTGGGGCTCAATGACAGGACCGGCTTCAACTATCAGTTCCTGGTGGGGCGCCGCTACCTGGCCGGCGACTTTCTGATCGACCCGGGCCGCACCTTCCTGGCACCGCCCGACTGCAAGCCGGGCGGATAGCGCCGGGGAGGGGCATGGCGACGGCGGCGGGCAACGGCGGGCGGATCACGCGGTTTCATTGGATCACCCTGATGCTCATCGGATTGACCATCCTGATCGGCGGCGTACGGGTTCTGAGCGAGGCCGCCCAACCCTCGGCGCAGGCGGGGATGGCCTGGCGCATCCATATGGTCTACACGCTGCAGGTGCCGAAGGCCGGCATGCAGTTGGGATTGGCCCCGCCCCTGGACAGCGCCCGGGTGCGCCTGTACAGCCAGCAGCTGACCTTGAACGGCCTGAGGTTTCGGCCCACCCGGGACAAGGGTCGCAGCGAGCGTCGCATCCTGACCGTTGCACGGCGGGCGGGCGTGGTAGGGCTGGAGGCGGACTTCATCGTCCATCTCTTTCCGGATGCCAAGGGGCGGGAGAAGACCAAGCTGACCGCCGCCGAGCGCCAGCTGTATCTGTCCCGGCAGGCGGGCATCGACCCGGACAGCCCGGCGGTCTCCCGGGCCGCGGGGCACATCAGCGCCGGCCCCGCCCCCGGCGCCCTGCCCCAGCGGATCTTCCAGTATGTCCGCGCCCACGTGGCCTTCGCCAGGGAGGGCACCGACGGCTCGGGGGGTGACACGCTGCAGCGGGGGCGGGGCGATGATCTGGCCCAGGCCCGGGCCATGGTGGCGTTGTGCCGGGCCCTGCAGGTGCCCGCCCGGGTGGTGACCGGGTTCATCCTGGAGGAGCGCCGCCCGGCCCGACCCCAGCATTGGGTTCAGGTCTATCAGGACGCCCGCTGGGTGGGGTTCGATCCGGTCCGGGGTCATGCCGACGGTCTGCCGCCCACCTATGCCGCCTTCACCCATAACGGCCCGCTGCTGGACCTCAACGGGGCGCGCCTGCGCGGCGTGACCTATGACCTGAGCGAGCACGATGTGCCCGTTCACCTGGCGGGTGTGACCCGGGCGAGCCCGGTGGCCATCCTGGATATGGACCGCCTGCCCCTGTTGACGCGCACCACCCTGGCCACGCTGATGCTGCTGCCCTTGGGGGCGCTGCTCAACGCCTTCGTGCGCAGTGTCGTGGGGGTCAGGACCTACGGGACGTTCACCCCGGCGCTGCTCGCCCTGGCGGCCACCTACGTGGCGTGGGTCACCGCGGTGACCGTCTTTGCGGTGGTGTTCGTGTTCGCCTTCTTCGGCCGGTATATGCTGCCCGGCCTGAAACTGAGCCGAGCCCCGCGGCTGACCATCGTGCTCACCATGGTGGCCCTGAGCATGTCCTTGGCGGTATCGATCATGGCCTATTTCGGGCTGCTGGCCGACCCCCACGTGGTGCTGCTGCCCATCGTGATCCTGACGGCGGTGGTGGACCGGATCTATACCGTGGTGGATGAGGACGGCCTGCGCGCCGCCCTGTTGCGCCTGGCGTGGACGGCCGTTGTGGCGCTGGGCTGCTTTTTCATCCTCACCTGGGAGGCCCTGGGCGAGCTGCTGGTCCATTACCCCGAGCTGCACCTGACCACCATCGGCCTGATCATCATCCTGAGCCATTACACGGGCCCCAAGCTGTCCCACGTCCCGGGACTGAAGTGGCTGGCCCCTCCCGGACGCAGGGCCAAAGAGGCCGGCGCCGACGTGCACACGCCGGATCCGGAGGGGCGGTAGCGAGGCGGTTTGTTTATAATGGGCCCGGTGGCCGTACGCCTTTGCAGGCATGGCCGGCGGTGAGGCTAACCTTTTGATTACCAATTATGATATCGGGCTCGCCCTGCCCGGCGACGCCGCGGCGATCGCCCTGATGTCCCGGGATCTGGTGGAATCCGGGCTGGGGTGGCGCTGGACGCCCGACAGGATACTCGACAGCATCCGCGATGGGGCCACCAACGTGGCGGTGGCCCGGGACGGCAGGCGCCTGGCCGGATTCGGCATCATGGTCTACCGGGAGGAGGAGGCGCATCTGCTGCTGCTGGCGGTGCAGGCGTCGCACCGGCGCCGGGGCATCGGGTCGGCGCTGGTGGGGTGGCTCGAGGCGCCCGCCCTGGCGGCGGGGATCGGTATGGTGCGCCTGGAGGCCCGGACCGCCAACCGTGGCGCCCTGGCCTTTTACCGGCGGCTTGGGTATAAGGAGATGCAGGTGATTCGGGGCTATTATAGGGGCAGGGAAGACTGCATCTGGATCGCCAAGGATCTGCAGCGGGGGTCCTGAGTAGACCATGACGGCCATGGGGAAAATCCGCGGGTTCCTGGATATCTGGGTTCATCTTCTGGATAATCTCCATAAAACAACAAAGGCCAGGGGCTACGGACGCCCGATCGCTGCGGCGGCGCCGGGTCACTCGCCAATAATCTAAAGAATACGACCTTGATCGGGGGGACAAGCATGGGAGACCGGATACGTGCGAGCGTCGTTCACCGCCTGGCGCTCTTGTTAGTGGGGGGGGTGGCCGCAGCGGCCGCCGCTGCGGCGCCCGGGGATTTTGACACCAGCTTCAACCGGCAGGGCAACGTACCCGGCACCGTCACTACCAACTTCGGTTCGGCCACCGACGATCAGGCCAACGCCGTGGCCCTGCAGCCCGACGGCAAGATCGTGGCGGCGGGCGCCGCCACGGTGGGCGGCAAGGGCACCCAGAATGTCTTCGCCCTGGCCCGATATAAGAACGACGGCAGCCTCGACCCGTATTTCAATGTCTCGGGCGCTGTGCCGGGCACCGTAACCACCGCTTTCGAAGGGGGTGCTCAGGCCAACGCCCTGGTGGTGCAGTCCGACGGCAAGCTGGTGGCGGCGGGCACCGCCAACGTGACGGTCAACGGCACCGCCCGGAACGTGTTCGCCGTGGTCCGCTATCAGACCGACGGGACCCTGGATCCCTGCCTCAATCCTGATCCGTCTCCCTGCTCCAATCGATCCAAGGGCGGGACTGTCACCACCGCCTTCCCCGGCGATGCCGAGGCCAATGCCCTGGCCCTGCAGTCCGACGGCAAGCTGGTGGTGGCGGGTACCGCCGACGATTCAGGCAACAGCCACATCGCCTTGGTGCGTTATAACGCCGACGGGAGCTTGGACAAAAATGGTTTCAACGCCGGAGGCACCACGCCGGGCACGCTCGTCGATAAAAACCTGGACGGGGACGCCTATGCGACGGCCGTGGTCATTCAACGGGACGGCAAGATCCTGGTGGCCGGCTATCGCAGCCTCAACGGCACTGACGACTTCGTCCTCGTGCGCTACAAGGCTGACGGGACCCTGGACACCACGTTCAACCCCGGCGGGCCCACCCAGGGCATCCTGGTCAAGGACCTGGGCGGTAACGACCAGGCCTATGCCTTGTTGACTCAGTTCGATGACAAGATCGTGGTGGCCGGGCGCACCAAACAGGGGACGGCCGACAGCAATTTCTTCCTGGCCCGGTACGATATCACCGGCTCCCTGGATACGAGCTTCGGTCAAGGGGGGATCGTGACCACCTCGTTCGGCGGGAACGCCGAGGCCCATGGGCTGGTCCAGCAGCCCGACGGCATGCTGGTGGCGGCCGGGTTCGTCAACCCCGGCGCGGCAGGTGAAATGGCACTGGCACGTTATACGGGCACGGGTGCCCTCGACAGCTCGTTCGGTAACGCCGGCACCCTCGTCAGCTCCGGCAACGACCTCGCTTACGCCC
Organism: uncultured Gammaproteobacteria bacterium; assembly: GCA_963844825.1. Lineage (GTDB taxonomy): Bacteria > Pseudomonadota > Gammaproteobacteria > CAWJPQ01 > CAWJPQ01 > CAWJPQ01. The sequence continues at coordinate 155,170 of CAWJPQ010000014.1, read as the reverse complement.
TGGCCCTGGATCCCAAGGCCAAGATCGTCGTGGCGGGCGCTAAAGACGGTGGGGTAAGCAACAAGGATTTTCTGCTGGCGCGCTATTCGGCGGCCGATACCGCCTGGCAGCTGGAGCCGGCCCGATTCAGCCTGGACAACGTCACCGAGGTCGAGCCCGGCACCTTCAAGCCCTCATCCCAGACCGCTCCCATCCAGGGGCTCGGCAGCGGTCTGATGGTGCCGGTGCTGGTGCGCAACGGCAAGGTCAGCAAAGGCAACGCCACAACCTATGACAATGTCGCGAGCTGGGCGCAGAACGGCGATCAGTTCAGCGTCGGGCACACGGCCGCGGCGCAGCAAGGCCGCTCCACGACCACCACCCTGTCCATTGGCGGGCTGGCGGCGCCCAACAACATGATGGTGGCCGTGGGCCCGGTGGTCTCGGCGACCTTCACCAGCACCTCCGCCCGGTCTCCGCAGATCACCGCCTCGCACTTCTCCACCGAGCAGACCACCCAGGCCACCACCTATTACAGCCTCGTGCCTCGGGCCACCGACCAGAACGGATACAGCGCGGAGTGTGGTGGCGCGCAGGGCAACCTGGTCTTCAGCATCACAAATAAGCCCTCCTGGGCCCACTTCGACTATGCCTGCGGTAAACTGGAGGGTTTTCCGGGGAGCGGCGACGCGGGGACCAAAACAACGGGTATTGTGATCTCCGTGAAGGATAAGCAAACCGGTCTCAAGGCCTCGCTGCCGGCTTTCAGCCTGACGGTGACTAACAACGCCGATGGCAGCGGCCCCGTGGGGCCCGTGTCCCTGGCGGTCATGGCCTGGGCCGGATGGCGCCGGCGACGCGCGCGGTACTGAGGGCTGCCGAGCAGGGCCCGGTCCCGGGAGGGCGGCGCTTGACCGGCGGCCGTCAAAGGATTTTACTTGTCTTTGGCGCGCCGTCGGCGCATCAAGCGGCCCCGCTCCGGGGCCACGGTCACGGAAATGGGCAGACATATCCTCATTGTCCAAGGTCACCCCGATCACCAGGCCCGGCACTTCGGTCATGCCCTGGCCCAGGCCTATGCTGAGGGGGCCAAGGCGGGGGGGCACGCGGTTGAGACCATCGAGGTGGCGGCCCTGGATTTTCCCCTGCTGCGCCGCAAGGAGGATTGGCAGCACGGTGAGCCGCCGGAGGTGATCCGGCTCGCCCAGGACAGTATCGCCAGGGCGGACCACCTGGTGATCCTGTACCCCTTGTGGCTCGGCACCATGCCGGCCCTGCTCAAGGCGTTCCTGGAGCAGGTGCTGCGGCCGGGGTTCGCCATCGGTGAGGCCCAATCGGCCAAGCAGTGGGACAAGCGACTGACCGGAAAGTCCGCACGGGTCGTGGTCACCATGGGCATGCCGGCGTTGTTCTATCGCTGGTATTTCCGCGCCCACAGCCTCAAGAGCCTGGAGCGCAACATCCTGCGCTTTTGCGGGATCGCGCCCATCAAAGAGAGCCTGATCGGCCTGGTGGAGTCCCCGAATGGGGCCCGGCGGGAGAAGTGGCTCGCCAAGATGCGTGAACTCGGCCGGCGCGCAGCCTAGCCCGCATCAGTCGCCGGTATTCGCCGCCGGTGTTCGTCACAGGGGGCCGATCCGGCGGCCGCCGCCGGAGATTGGCGGCGGATTCAGGTCGGAGTGACTCGAACGGCAGGGCCCTTTTGGCTTACAATGGGAGGCACATCCCCGACAGGCTGGGCCTCATGGGCGCCGTGGGCGAAGGCCGCGACGCGTCCGGGCCGCCGTTGAACTCGGGGCGGGGGAGGGACTCTTCTGGAAACGATTCCCATTGAGAGGACTCGAATTGGTAGTAGGACTGTTGGCCGCGCGTTTGTTGAAAAGATGAAAGCCAAACATCTCACGTGGATCATAGTTGCAGTGTTCGTGATCATCATGGTTGCCGGGTCGATCGCGGTGTACCTGGCGAACCCCCACTGTTATCACTGCTGACCACAGCGGACCCCCCGGGGACTTCATGGAGAACAGGCCGCTGTGGCGGCGGTTGGCGTCGTGTCCGGGGTCAACCCTGCGAGGCATTGCGGTCTGCGATGGCGCTTCGAAAAGCGGAGGCGCGGGGAACGACCGGGCGGCCGTGACCCGCGCCTCAAAGGGTGGGGGCTCAGAAGGTTGTGCCGATCCCCAGGCCCACCACCCAGGGATTGATCTTGACGTTGGTGGTGTAGGCGGTGGCACCGGTGCTGCTGTTGATCAGCTTGGCCTTGGTCTCCAGGTTGATGTACTTGAGGTCGAGGTTGATGAACCAGCGCTTGGTCACGTCCATGTCCAAGCCCACCTGGCCCGCGTACCCGATGGAGTTGTCGAGTTTCAGCCCCAGGCCGTTGATGCCCGACTTGGTGTCATAAAACACGGTGCCGTTCACGCCGACGCCCACATAGGGCCGGATTTTTCCCGCGTGCATGAAGTGGTACTGGACCAGCAGGGTAGGGGGCAGGACGTCGGTGACCCCGATGATGTCGGAGCGTCCTTTTCAGGGCGCCGGTGGCGACGCCGTTGTCCGTGATGGTGTGCCTGGTATTGGCGACGATGAGCTCCATGCCGATGCTGTCCGTCGCCATGTAGGTGATGTCGCCCTCCACGGTGGCGGCGCTGTTGACCGATACTTCGGACCCCGGCACCGCAGCCCTGCCCGCGGGCGTGATTTCACTGCTGCTGTCGTTGGGGATGACGTCGATCCCACGCACCCGGAACAGCCAGTCCCCCTTGCTCAGGGCGAAGGCGCTCGCGTTTCCCAGGGTCAGCGCGCAGGCCACCACGGCGCCCGCCAGGCGCAGCGTTGTTTTTTTACCCATCGTTTCCCTCCTCCACAAAGTGTTTAGCGACGTATGTCCGATAGCATTGGGTACTTAGTGTGTCGCGAAGGCCGCCGCACACAAATGACATATGTCAGCTAAAGCCGGGAAAGAGGGAAGGGGGTAGGAAGCCGGCGCGCGGCCGTCCGGGGGCTTACGGTCCCGCGACCGCCTTGAGGCGTTCCACGTCGTTGATGATCACGTGGCGCCGGTCCACCGTCAGCAGTCCGTCCTGCTGGAAACGGGAGAAGACCCGGCTGACCGTCTCCACGGCGAGCCCCAGGTAGTTGCTGATGTCATGGCGCGACATACTGAGATGGAAGTCGCGTCCCGACAGGCCCCGGCGCTCCAGGCGGGACATGAAGCTGACCAGCAGGGCGGCCAGGCGCGCCTCCGCCGAGTGCTTGCCCATCAGTTTGAGCAGCTCGTGGTCGTCATGAATCTCCCGGCTGAGGATGCGCAACAGCTGGCGGCCCAGGCCGCGGGCCTCCTCGGACAGGTCCTCCAGCTGGTCGAAGGGGATTTCGCAGAAGCTGGCGGTCTCCAGGGCCACCGCCGAGCACGGGTGGGTGCCCGTGCTGATGGCGTCCAGGCCCACCAGCTCGCCGGGCAGGTGAAAGCCGGTCACCTGTTCCTCTCCGTCGGGCGTCGGGGCGAAGGTCTTGACCGAGCCCGAGCGCACCACGTAGATCGAGCGGAACGGGCCCCCCACCTCGAACAGGTACTTGCCCCGGGCGAGCGGCCGGCGCCGGTCGATGATATCGTCCAGGAGGGCCAGGTCCGCCTCGCTGATGCCGTGGGGCAGGCACAGCTGAAACAGGCTGCAGTCCTTGCAGGCGATTCTCAGCTGGCTGAGCTCAATGACTGCAGTGTTGTTGCGCGGCGCCGTCATCGGGCAACGGTGCTCCCCCTGGACTTGTGCGCCATGGCGGTGAGCCCATGGCTTGACATTATTTTGGGTATTCTACAGGAAATCAGCGGCTTGAACACGTTTGGCGAGGGCGCCCCAGGCGCTGGCGGCGCGAGACGGGCGGGGCCCAAAGCCCCCTTCAGGGGAGTTCGTCGCGCCCGATGACCAGTACCGCCGCCCCGTCGATTTCGCCGTTGCGCAGCCGGGACAGGGCCTCGTTGGCCTGCGTGAGGGGCATTTCATGCACCCGGGTCCTGACCGGGACCTGGGGCACGATCGCCAGCAGCTGCTCCCCGTCACGCCGGGTGAGGTTGGCCACGGAGCGGACAACCCGTTCTTCCCACAACAGTTTATAGGGGAAAGAGGGGATATCGCTCATGTGGATCCCGCCGCTGACAATGGACGCGCCCTTGTCCGAGGCCTCGAGGGCCGCCGGGATCAGGGCGCCCACCGGGGCGAAGATCAGCGCCGCATCCAGCCGCCGGGGCGGCGCCTGGGTGGAGTCACCCGCCCATACGGCCCCCAGGCGTCTGGCGAACGCCTGCCCCCGGGTGTCACCGGGGCGGGTGAAGGCGTAGACCCTTTTCCCTTCATGGACGGCGATCTGGGCCACGATGTGGGCGGCGGCCCCGAAGCCGTAGATGCCCAGGTGTTCCACATGCTCGCCCGCCATGCGGTAGGTTCGGTAACCGATGAGCCCCGCGCACAGCAGGGGGGCCAGTTCGGCCTGCGGTTGATCCGCCGGCATGTGAAAGCAAAACCGGTGATCGGCCACGGTGTACTCGGCGTAACCGCCGTCGATGGTGTAACCGGTGAACCGGGGGTTGTCGCACAGGTTTTCCTGCCCCCGCCGGCAGTAGCGACAGGTGCCGTCGGTATAACCCAGCCACGGAACGCCCACCCGGTCGCCGGGCTTGAAGCCGTCCACCTCGGCGCCGGTTTTTGCCACCGTCCCGACGATCTCGTGACCGGGGATCAGGGGCAACTTGGGCTCGGTGAGCTCGCCGTCGACGATATGCAGGTCGGTGCGGCACACCCCGCAGGCGTGGACCTCGATCAGCAATTGGGACGGCCCCGGCGCCGGGACCGCCACCTCCCTTTCGCGCAGGGGCTCGCCGCGGCGCTCCAGGACCATGGCCTTCATTGTGGAGGGGATTTGTCTCATGGGGCGCGTCCGTCGTTGCTGATCATCCATGGGCGTGGCATTCGTGGGGCATCGACCGGGTGACCGGGCCGCCCTGTGCCAATTGTATCCCTTGTGCGCGTCGCCTGTTAATCCGTGCGGGCGCCGGCCTCGGGGATGGGTCGAGGGCGGGCGCTTATTTTCCCTCCCAGGATGGCGGTCGCATCCGTCGGGATCAGCTGGCGTGCAGGGTGAAGTAAAACGCCGCCCCCTCGCCGACGGCGCTGTGCGCCCATATCTTGCCCCCGTGCCTGACCACAACCCGCTTGACGGTGGCGAGGCCGATGCCCGTGCCGGGGAAGTCCGAGGCGTGGTGCAGACGCTGAAAGGCGCTGAACAGCTTGTCCGCGTAACGCTCGTCGAAGCCCACCCCGTTGTCCTTGACGTAGTAGACGGTGTCACCGTCCTGCTGGGCGGCGCCGAACTCGATGCGGGGGTCGTCGCGCTTGGAGCTGAACTTGCATGCGTTCTCCAGCAGGTTTTGCACGGCCACACGCAGCAGCGGTGCATCCCCTCGCGCGCGCAGTCCGGGCATGACGGTGATTGCGTTTTGACCCGCCGGTCCCTGCGTGGTCAGTTCGTCCCACACCTCCCGGACAAGCGCGCTGAGATCCACGTCCTGGGGATTGAGCCCCGCCCGCGTGACCCGGGACAGCTTCAGCAGGTCGTCGATGAGGGCGCCCATGTGCTGGGCGTTACTGCGTATCCGGTTCAGGCAGTGGCGTCCCTGCTCGTCCAGTCCCTGACTGTAGTCCTCGAGCAGGACCTGACTGAATCCGTCGATGGCGCGCAGGGGCGCGCGCAGGTCGTGGGAGACCGAATAGCTGAATGCCTCCAGTTCCTGGTTGACGTTTTCCAGGGCCTCGGTACGCCGCAACAGGCGCTCGTTCAGGTCGATGATCTGCTGCTCGTTGTACCTGCGCGTGGTGATGTCGCGTACGATGCCGGTAAAGCAGATGTCCTCCCCGATCTGCCAATGGGAGATGGACAGCTCCAGGGGAAACTCATGGCCGTCCTTGTGCAGCCCCTCCATCTCCACGCTGCGCCCGATAATGCGCGGGGCGCGGGTGGAGATGAACCGCTGCAGCCCCTGCCGGTGGGCCGGGCGATGGCGCTCGGGCATGAGCCTGGTCAGGGGCTGGCGCATCACCTCCGCGTTGTCATAGCCGAACAGGCGCTCGGCCGCCTTGTTGAAGTAGATGATATCGCCGCGGCTGTCGATGGACACGACCCCGTCGTTGGCGGTTTCGGCGACGGCGCGAAACCGCGCCTCGGTGGCGCTGCGCTCGGTGATGTCGCGAACCACGCTCATGACCAGCAGGCCCCCTTTGGTCTCGACCGGGCTCAACGCGATCTCCGCCGGGAACTGGCTGCCGTCCTTGCGTCTGCCCCAAAGCACGACATCGCCGCCCATGGCCCGGGTGCGGGGGGCGGCGAAATAGCTGCGGCGCTGGTCGGCATGACGGTCGCCCAGGTGCCCTGGCACCAGGTCTTCCACCGTCCGCCCGGCGAGCCGGCCCTTTTCATAGCCGAACAGGCGCTCGGCTTGCGGGTTGACCAGCACGATCCGCCCTGCCCGGTCGGCGATTAAGACGGCGTCGGGGGCTGATTCCAACAGTCCCCTGAACAGGTGTTCGCTGTCGCGCAGGGCCTCGTCGGCGTGCTTGCGCGGGGTGACATCGGTGAGGGCGCCGTCGAAATAGACATTGCCCTCGTCGTCCGTTACCTTGACCGCCGTCACGGAGGCCCAGAAGGTCTCGCCGGTGTAGCGCCTGAATTCCATGAACTCGTCCACCTTGGCGCCGGTCTTCAGTAACCGGCCCGCGCTGGCCGCGGTGGCCTGCTCATCGGCGAACAGTTTCCTGCGCGGGATACTGAGCAGGGCTTCGCGCGACGGGGCCTGGAAGATGTGCACCATGGCCGGGTTGATCTCGCGCAGGGGGCTGTCCGGGTCGGGGGCGACGCGAAAGATGCCCACATTCAGGTTGTTGATCAGCGTTTCGTAACGGTTCTGGCTTTTCATCGGCGACTCTGCGGCCTTGGGGCATCATCTATTGTAACGGCCGGCGGCCCCGGCCGTGTTTGTCCTTGGGCTGCACGCGGGGCCGCCCCGTGGTTGGCAATGCAATACGTGGGCCAGCAGTGGCAGATGCCATTTTCTATTTTTCAATATCTCTGGCAAGATAGATCACTATGGTGGCGGGTGCAGGCGTGCGCCCCGCCTGCTTGTTGAGGCGTGCCGGCCGGGCGCCAAGGGCATCACGATCAGTCGATAGGAGGTTGCTGATGGGCACCCGTGTGGACTATAAAGAGGCGTCCCCCGCGGCCTTCAAGGCCATGGCCGCCCTGCAGGCGGCGGTGAACCACAGGGGATTGGACCCTGTATTGCTGGAAATGGTCAAGGTGCGCGCTTCCCAGATCAACGGGTGCGCCTATTGCATTGATGTGCACTACCGCGAGGCCCGGACCAAGGGCGTACCAGAGCAAAAGCTCTATCTGCTGGAGGCGTGGCGTGAGTCGCCCGTTTATACGCCGCGGGAGCGGGCGGCCCTGGCCTGGACCGAGAGCATCACCCTGGTGGCCGAGAGCCGGGTGACCGACGAGGTGTATGAACAGGCCCTGGCGCAATTCGGGGAACAGACCCTGGTGGATCTGACCCTGGCGGTGGTGGCCATCAACGGCTGGAACCGGCTCGGGGTGGGCTTTCGCCTGCCGCCCCCCGCGCCCGCCGAAGGCGGTGATTGACGGGACTGGGGTTCGCGGGCCGGGTCGAGTGAGGAGCACCACTGATGGTCCATGAGGCACCAGAATCGGGGCAAACGGCTCAGACCGCAGCGGGCAGGATGCCGGCCCTGTTCCTCGGTCATGGCAGTCCCATGAATGCCATTGAGGACAACGAGTTCAGCCGGGCCTGGCGGGAGATCGGCCGGTCCCTGCCCCCGCCGAGGGCGGTGCTGTGCATCTCCGCCCACTGGGAGCGTGACGGGACCTGCGTCACGGCCATGGACCGGCCAAAGACCCTTCATGACTTTTATGGTTTTCCCGCGGCGCTCAACGAGGTGCGCTACCCCGCCCCCGGGGCGCCCGAGGTGGGGCGGTTGGTCAGGGACAGTGTGCGCGGGGCGGCGGTGGGCCTGGATCACGAGTGGGGTCTGGATCACGGCGCGTGGTCGGTCTTGTGTCACCTGTACCCCCGGGCGGATGTCCCGGTGATTCAGCTGAGCCTCGATCGCAACAAGGACCCCCTGGCCCACTATGAGCTGGGCAAGGAGCTCAAGGGCCTGCGGGACCAGGGCGTACTGATCCTCGGCAGCGGCAATATCGTGCACAACCTGAGGACCGTCGCTTGGGAGGACACGGCCTATGACTGGGCCGTGGAGTTCGATGACCGGATCAAGCAGTTGATCCTGGCCCGGGACCATGAATCACTTATCGATTACCGGCGCTTTGGTCAGGCCGCCAAGCTGGCGGTGCCCACCAATGAACACTATCTGCCGCTCCTGTACGTACTCGCCGTGCAGGAGCGCGACGAGGCGGCAACCTTTCAGACCGAGCGGGTGACCATGGGCTCCATTTCCATGCGCTCGTTGAGGATCGGATGACCGCGCCGCATCCCCCTGCGGCCCGCCCCCCGGGCGGCGGCCGGGAGCCGGTACGCCGGGGGCGTTCCCGCACCGCCGTCGGGTGCGCCGTCGTGTTCACGCTCGCCTTCTCGGCCGCCGCGGCGGCGGCCGATTGGCCCGCCATGCGCTTCGGGGTGTGGCTGATTACCCGCAAGGCCCCCGTTGATCCCATCTATGCCCTGGACAAGCCGATTACCTCCACCACCGAATTGTGCGCGGAGCAGGCGGGCGACCTGTTCGTCGATCCCAACAATCGTCTGCTGGATCTGTGCAACTTTACGGCGCTGGAGCGCCACGGCGATACCTATACGGCTTCCAGTGACTGCACCATCCCCATGTGGCGGGCCAAGCTCAACACCCGGCGGGTGACCAAGGTCAGCGGGGAGGTCGGCTATCACACCAGGTTCGAGACCGACGGCACCGTCAACGGCAAACACGTCCACTGGACGGAGACCATTACCGCCAAGTGGATCGGTGACTGTCCCGACGGTGACACCGGCGAGACCACGGACAACGGAAAAGGAGGCTCTTGATGGCCGATCAGAAGACGATCCTGGTGACGGGGGCCACCGGCCAGCAGGGCGGTGCCGTCACCCGGGCGCTGGTGGAGCAGGGGTATCACGTGCGGGCCATGACCCGCCGGCCCGACGGCGACGAGGCGCGGGACCTGTTCGACCTGGGCGTGACGGTGGTCCAGGCGGATCTGGACGACGCCGATTCCCTGGCGCGGGTACTTCGCGGGGCGTGGGGCGTGTTCTCGGTGCAGAACACCTGGGAGGCGGGCGTCGCAATGGAAGAGGAACAGGGCAAGCGCCTGGCGGAGGTCGCCAGGAAGTCGGGGGTGGAGGCGTTTGTCTACAGCTCCGTGGCCTCGGCCGACCGTGACACGGGCATCCCCCACTTCGACAACAAGCGGCGGGTGGAAGAGGTGGTGCAGGCGTATAGATTCCCCTCGTCCGTCATCCTGCGGCCGGTGTTTTTCATGGAGAACTTTCTGTCACCCTGGTTCAAGCCGGGCATCGATCAGGGCAAGCTGATCATCGCCGTCGCCCCCGAGACCGTCGTGCAGATGATCGCCGTGGCGGACATCGGCCGGTACGCGTGCTGGGCCTTCGAGCAGTCCCCGGCACTGAACGGCCGGGCCATCGATATCGCCGGTGACGCCAAGACCATGCCGGAGGCCGCCGGGATCATCAGCGCCGCGGCGCAGCGGCCCGTGGCGTATGAGCATGTCCCCGTGGATACGGTGCGCAAGTTCAGCGAGGAGATCGCCGCGATGATGGCGTGGTTCGACAGCGTGGGCTACGACGCGGATATCGGGGCGCGGGCCGCGGAGTCGGGCATTGCGCCCACCACCCTGGCGCAATGGGCCGGGCAGGTGCGCTGGGGCTGACGGGGCGGTTGCCTGCCCATGGCACGACCGGAGGCGAAGGAGGTGTACCGTGGATCGCACGATTACCGGTTTTCACCGGGATGACCAGGGAGATTGGGTGGCGGAACTGGACTGCGGCCACGGGCTGCACGTCAGGCACCGGCCCCCGTTCACCAACCGGCCGTGGGTGACCTCTGAGCAGGGCCGTGCCGCCATGGTGGGACGGCACCGGGACTGCCTGCGGTGTGACCGGGGCGAGTGGCCCGCGGGCATGAGCGCCTACAAGCGCACGCCCGAGTTCGACCAGGCCTCGATCCCCGCCGGGCTGCTCAAGGATCACGCCACCAAGGCGGGGGTGTGGGGAAAGATTCACGTCCTGGAGGGGCGGCTAAAGTATCGCCTCGAGGAGGCGGACCGCGAGCAGGTGGTGGAGCCGTCAGAGGCGGGGGTGATCGTGCCCCAGGTCCGCCACCGGGTCGAGCCCCTGGGTCCCGTGCGCTTCTTCGTGGAATTTTTCCGTCGCTAGGCGCCTGTCCGAGCAATCATGACGCTACTGCGGCGGTGTTCTTTCGGTCCAGATCGGGGATCGAAATCCCATGCGCCTCGCTACGCGCAGATTGCTCGGACAGGCGCCTAGAGGCCCCCGCGCACCAGCCGCACGAAGCCCGGGTTGGCCATGGGCTCGAACGTGGCCTCGCCTGAGGTGAAATCCACGCCCCAGGCCTCTCCCACGGTGCGGGCGAAGGGCGACGACGACCAGTACAGGGCCGATGGGGAGAGGGGGAAGATTGTCGGGGAGGGATTGATGGCCGGGTCCTGGCAGGCCTGCTCCACCAGGGAGCGCAGCTCCTTGATGTTGGGCACCCGCCAGTCGGTATAGCCCGCATAGCCCGCGGTCTTGCCGGCGCCGCCCTGGTTCACGTCCCGGGCCCGCTGCAGGGCCTTCGGCCAGGTGTAGGGGACGGCGTTGCCGCTGCAGGTGTTGGCGTCGACGTTGTAGGTCTGCCCCTCGGAGCACTTCTTCCAGGTCAGCCCGGTGATTTTATCGATTACCGTGCCGTCGCGCAGGGCGGCATTGAACCGGCTGTCCGGCGAGGTGGGCGTGATGGTCGTGTCGCAAATCTGAGCCCCGTGGGCGCCGCCGGGCAGGGCGAGCACGTGGGCCGCGATGAGCCATGCCGTGTATCTTGTTTTGTGCTGCACTCGATCGTCCTATGGTGGTGTGTATACCAGGCGTATGTGGGCCGGGGTGGCGGTATCCTGGCGCACGATCGACCCGTCGCTCAAGTCCACGGCCCAGGCGCTGTTGCCTGCCGGATCGGCCGTCCGGGAGGCCGCCCAGTAGCGGCCCGCCTGGGTATTGGGGAACTGGCCCGTATCGATGGCGGGCCCGCTGTTTGCGCCGTAGTTGAGCAGGGACTGCAGCTCATCGGCGGTGGGCATGCGCCAGCGGCTGTAGCCGCAATAACCCTCCTGATTGACGGCGGCCACATAGTGATCCGTGTCGCAGGTGCTGCCCATGCAGGTGATGGTGCCGCCGGGCGTCCCGTAGTCGGGCTTGTTGCTGGTCTTGCCGGCCTTGAACCAGGTGTAGGTATTCCCGGCGTGATGCTTGTCATAGCCCGTGGCGGTGTCGGGGATCTTCACCTCCCAGACCAGCCCGGTGACGTTGTCCCGCACACAGTCCCAGCGCGTGGTGGCGTATGGGGTGGACTGATGAGTCAGGGGCGCGCCGTTGACCATCCGGGTGAAGTCGAAGGCGGCGTCTCCGGCGCCGATCTTGTTGAGCAGCCGGGCCTCGGCGATGATGTCGCGCCCGAACTCGGCGTCCTGGACCGGGTACTGGTCGGTCCCGGTGGCGCTGTCCTCGCAGGGCAGGCCCTTGGCGCGGACGATGGCGCAGGTGATGATGCCGGTGTCATTGAGCCCCGGCGCGTACATGATGGTCCCCACGGCCCGGGCAGTGCCCAGGGTAATGTTGGCGGAGGGATTCTGCAGCACCATGTAGAAGCTCTTGTCGACGGGGGTCGTATGGGGATGGCGGCTGCCGCCGCCGATGATCGAGATGTCGATGATCTTGCTGGTCTCGCCGGGCTGGAAGGTGATGGTGTTCCCTTCCTTGACGGTCTTGGTGAAGTCGATGCCGCCCTTGGCGGCGCCGCCGCCGATGCCGTTGACGGCGCTGTACCCCACGGTGGCGACGCCGTTGGGCTGGGCGCTCAAGGTGACCCTGAACTTGATGCCGACACTGACGTCCCCGTAATTGACGCCGCCGCCGGTGTTGGGCGGCAGGCTGGCGAAGCCCCCGCTGACCGAGACCTTGGGCAGGGACGACTTGTCGATCTTTTGGACGACCGGGGGGCTGCTGCCGCCGCAGCCCGCCAGCACGAAGGAGGCGGTGACAAGTGTGCACCAGGCGGTTCGCGAGAGGGGCTTATTCATACATCTGCTTTCCAGGCCGGGGCCGAACGTCTTCTTGCTCTCCCGTTGTATCGGCGCGGGGGCCGTTTTCATCTGCCGGGGGCGGTGAGCGTCCCAGTCCACGGGCCGAGCCGGGGCTTGCACCTGCAAGGGGGCCGTCCGTGGGGGAAGTAGCGGGGGTAAGGGGCTTACCCTCGAGAATACAACGGGTTATAAAAAGGATATCCTGCGGTGTCAGTGCCCATTATCGCATTACCGGGGCGCCTTGCCTACTTTTTTTGTCAATCCGGGGGTGGGGCGGCCCTGCAGGCGCTGGGTGCGCCCGGGTGTCCCCGCGGCCCCGGTGGATTTGGCAAGCCCTGACGCTTCGCCCATAATAGGCCGCCGCGGGCCCGGCGCCTGTCCGCCCCGCCACCGGGGCGACGGCTGGGGGCCGTGGTCCGGACGGGTTCACTATGGTCATGGAGACGGGGGATGCTGGCGGTATTTTCCTTGGATAACGGGCGGCTGGTGCAGACGCCGCTGGCCGACGGGGACCAGCTTCCCGCGGATGTGCTCTGGGTGGACCTGGTGGCGCCTTCGCCGGAGGAACGCCAGCGGGTGGTGGACGTGTACCAGCAGCCCCTGCCGACCCCGGAAGAGCTGCGCGACATCGAGGAGACCGCGCGCTTTTACAAGGACGAGGACGGCCTGCATATCCACTCCTTTTTCCTCCACGACTTTGAGGAGATGCCGGTCAATCTCACGGTGGCCTTCACCCTGCGCGACAACCGGCTGTTCACCCTGCACGGCGAAGAGCTCGCCACCTTTCGCATGTTCCGCCTTCAGGCCCGCCGCCAACCCGGGATGGTCACCGACGCCATGTCGATCCTGCTGTCCCTGTTCGAGGCCAAGGTGGAGCGCCTGGCGGACGTGCTGGAGCAGGTCTACACGGGGCTGGAGTCGTGGGCCAGTCGTGCTCGCCAGGAACAACAACAGACATGGAGGCCCTGCTGTCCCAGATCGCGGCGTACGAGGACACCAACGGCAAGTCCCGCCTGAGCCTGATGGACACCCAGCGGGCCCTGTCCTTTTTGCTGCGCAACGTCAAGCTCAGCGCCGAGCAGGTGGAGAACACGCGGGAGATCTCCCGTGACGTGGAATCCCTGCTGCCTCACACCGCGTTCCTGTTCGACAAGATCAACTTCCTCATGGACGCGATGATGGGCTCGGTGAACATCGAGCAGAACCAGATCATCAAGATCTTCTCCATCGCCGCCGTGGTCTTTCTGCCCCCCACGCTGGTCGCCAGCATCTACGGCATGAACTTCAGATTCATGCCGGAACTGCACTGGCTGTTGGGCTATCCGGCCGCGATCGTGCTCATGATCCTCAGCGCCCTGGCGCCCTATTGGTTTTTCAAGCGCAAGGGCTGGCTGTAGGCTCAGGGCGTACGCGGGGACGTCAGGTCATGATCGGCACCAGCAGCAGCGCCACCAGGTTCAGGATCTTGATCATGGGGTTGATGGCGGGTCCCGCCGTGTCCTTATAGGGGTCGCCCACCGTATCACCGGTGACCGCCGCCTGATGGGCGGGTGAGCCCTTGCCGCCTTCGTGGCCGGCCTCGATGTATTTCTTGGCGTTGTCCCAGGCGGCTCCGCCGGTGCACATGGAGATGGCCAGGAGGAAGCCGGTCACCACCGCGCCGATGAGCATCCCGCCCATCATTTGAAAGTCATGGTTGGTGTGCCTGAAGGGCAGCCAGATGAAGGCGACCGCCAGGGGCGCGAGCACGGGGATCATGCCCGGCGAGAGCATTTCGCGGATGGAGGCCCGGGTGAGGATGGCCACCGCCCGCCCGTAGTCGGGTGCCTCCCTTCCGGCGAGGATGCCCGGGCGTTGCTTGAACTGCGGACGTACTTCCGCGACGATCTGGGACGCGGCGTCGCTCACCGCATCCAGGGCGTAACTGGTGAACAGGAACGGGAGCAGGGCGCCGATGAACAGGCCGGCGAGGGTGTAGGGATTGTCGATGGCGAAGCGCAGGGCCTCGCCGCGGACCGACAGCTCGATCTCGAAGGCCGTGAACAGGACCAACGCCGCCAGGCCCGCCGAGCCGATGGCAAACGACTTGGTCACCGCCTTGGTGGTATTGCCCGCCGTGTCCAGGGCGTCGGTGACGCTCCGTACGTCCTCCGCCAGGTGGGCCATTTCCGCAATGCCGCCGGCGTTGTCGGTGACGGGCCCGTAGGCGTCCACCGACAGCACGATAGGGGTCAGCGCCAGCATGGCGCTGGCGGCGATGGCGATGCCGTACAGACCGGCGAGGGCGTGGGCGGTCACTACTCCCGCCGGCCACGATCAGCGCCGGCAGGGCGGTGGCGCGCATGCCCACCGCCAGGCCGGTGATCAGGTTGGTGGCGTGGCCCGAGCTCGAGGCCCGGGCGATCCGCTGCACCGGCTTGAAACGGGTGTCCGTGTAATAGACCGTGACCCAGGCCAGCCCCAGCGCCACGCCCAGCCCGCACAGGGTGGCGCCGAACAGGGCGGGCACGGCGTAGGGGGAGACGCCGTCCATGAGCCACGCCGTCACGGCGTAATTCCCCGCCACCGACAACAAGGCGCTGACGGCCACGCCCCGGGCCAGGGCGCGGATCACCGATTCCCCGCCGGACAGGCCCATGGCCGTCATGCCGGCCATGGAGCCGATCAGCCCGACGGCGCCGAGGGCCAGGGGGTAGTGTCGGGCGGGGAGCGCGTCCGGCATGGACCAGGCGGCGACCAGGATGACCGACAGCAAGGTGACCGCGTAACTCTCGAACAGGTCGGCGGCCATGCCGGCGCAGTCCCCCACGTTGTCCCCCACGTTGTCGGCGATGGTGGCGGGGTTGCGCGGGTCATCCTCGGGGATGCCGTGCTCGATCTTGCCCACCAGGTCGGCACCCACGTCCGCCGCCTTGGTGAAGATGCCGCCGCCGAGCCGGCCGAAGATACTGATCAGCGAGGCGCCGAAGCCCAGGCCGAGCAGGGGCTTGAGGTCCACCGGCCCACTGGTCATTGAGGGCCCAGAGCAGCAGGTAGAAGGCGCTGACACTCGACAGGGCGAGGGCACCCACCAGGAAACCGGTGACCGCCCCGGACCGGATCGCCACCTGCAGGGCCCGCGACAGGCCGTCGGTCGCCGCGGCGGCGGCGGTGCGCACGTTGGCGCGCACCGCGACGGCCATCCCCACCGCGCCCGCCACCGCCGAGCACAGGCCCCCGACGGCAAAGCCCAGGGCGGTCAGCCCGCCGAAGCCCGGGGCCACCCACAGGACGATGAACAGAATGACCCCGACCACCGCGATGGCGCGGTACTGGGTAATGAAAAAGACATGGGCCGCCTCGCGGATGGCGTTGAACGGCGGCTGCAGCGGCGGCGCCCCGCAGGGCTGGCGCAAGACCCAGCGCATGCACCACACGGCGTACCCGATACCGGCAAGTGAGGCGAGCAGGCCTAACAGGTGGCCCCAGCCCACTAGATCACTTCCCCTTGCCCCACTGCGCCGTCATCCATTAGCAGGCGCGGGCGCTGGGGCATGGGCGGCGGGGCGCGCTCACGGCGAGGCGACAGGGCACGGCTCAGCCGGCGGCCGTGCCCGGCGCGATGCGTTCCACCACCTTGTTCAGTACCTGCTCCTTCTCCTTGAGCTTGTTACGGAAGTCCATGTTGTCCGTATCGGCGATCTCCATGCGCAGATCGGAAATGTAACTTTCCAGCGCCTTTTTCAGGATCCCCTGCTCGTCGTCGGTCAACTCCAATTGGATCATCGTCGGTCGTTCCCCCGTTTCTCGTCGAAAATATCCCGCGGGCGCGGCATATGAACTTATCCCCGCAATTATGACGCAGCGGTCCGTGCTTGTGAGTCGTGGCTTCCCATGCGGCGCCCTCCGTAAAGCTTCTCTCGAGCTTACAGCAGATGGAACCATGCGCTTTGAGCAAAATCAATTTTTGTGATTCATTGGCTTGGTGATTCGATTCGCCGTGCTATAGTCTTAATCTGTTACAGACTGTTGCAGGATTTTTTCACCGGCGTCGCTGAGCCGGCGGGTTGTTCGACGGTCTACATCGGGATAGCTAGATACGGGGTTCCATTGTAAGATATCCGTCTCGAGCCGTCCCGGGTCGAGACGGATGTCTAAAGGAATTGGCCAATGGTTGGCTGGTAGCTGTCTAAGTGATTCGTGCGCTTGGTTAATTAGATGGCAAAGTTGCGGACAGCGCACTCTTTTGAGAGATTGCTTTTATGAATATCTATGTCGGAAATCTTCCCTATAGTGTGACCGAGGACGATCTGCGGGAGGCCTTTGCCCAATACGGGGAGGTCATGAGCGCCAATCTCATCACAGATAAGTTCTCCGGTCAGTCGAAAGGTTTCGCCTTTGTTGAGATGCCCAACAATTCCGAGGCAGACGCAGCGATCAAGGCATTGAACGACACCGACTTTAAAGGCCGAAACGTCAAGGTTAACCAAGCAAAGCCACGAGGCGAACGCCCGCAGCGCCGGTCACGATACTAATATTTCGATTTAATAACGCCTCGGCGGCGGGATGGGGCGGCAACGCATCCCGCGCCGGGCTATTTAAATCCAGGCATCATCGCCCCGCGCGGCTGGTGTGGAGGCGGGCGCGGACGCATTGCCGCGCCGATGCCTGGCTCATTCCCCCATCCCCCCGGCGGGCGTCCGTGCCCGCAGCGGCCAGGGCCTGTGTCAACCCTGGGAATCGGCCCCCGCCACCCGCGGCGCGCACGGGCTTTGCGCCTCGCTGAACTGCAGCGCCGCCAGCCGCGCATAGAGGCCGTCCTGACGGATCAGTTCCCCGTGGGTGCCCTGGGCGACGACCCGTCCCCGGTCCATCACCAGAATCCGGTCGGCCTTCAGAACGGTGGCCAGGCGATGGGCGATGACGAGCGTGGTGCGGGTCGCCATCAGGCGCTCCAGGGCCTCCTGGACCAGCCGTTCGCTCTCGGCGTCCAGGGCGCTGGTCGCCTCGTCCAACAGCAACACCGCGGGGTCGCGCAGGATGGCGCGGGCGATGGCGATGCGCTGGCGTTGCCCCCCGGACAGGCGCACGCCGCGCTCACCGAGAAACGTCGAAAAGCCATGGGGCAACTGCTCCAGAAAGGGGCTGGCGAAGGCCGCGTCCGCCGCCGCCCGCACCTGGGCCTCGTCGGCATCCGGCCGGCCGTAACGAATGTTCTCCCAGGCGTCGGCGCCGAAGATCACCGGATCCTGGGGGACGAGTCCGAAGTGCGCCCGCACGGCGGCGGGGTCGGCGCGGCGCAGGTCCACCCCGTCGAGGGTGACGGTTCCCGAATCCGGGTCGTAGAAACGCAGGAGCAATTGAAAGACGGTGCTCTTGCCGGCGCCCGAGGGGCCGACAAGGGCCAGTTTTTCCCCTGGGGCGGCATGCACGGAGACGCTCTCCAGGGCGCTGGCCGCCGTCTGGGAGGGGTAGCGAAAGACCACCTCGGTCAAGGCCACCTCGCCGCGCACCGGTGAAGGCAGGGGCGCGGGCGCGGCCGGCGCCTTGATGCGGGGCTCGGTGGCCAGCAGCTCCATGAGCCGCTCCATGGCGCCGGCGGCCCGCTGCAGGTCGCCGACCACCTCGCTGATGGCGCCCACCGCGCCCGCCACCAGGACGGCGTAAAAGACGAAGGCGGCGAGCTCGCCGCCGCTGATCCGTCCGGCCATCACGTCGTGGCCCCCCACCCAGAACACCGCCCCCACCGCCCCGAAGGCCAGTATGATCACGCTGCCGGCCAGCAGGGAGCGCATCCGCACCCGGTGCACGGCGGTGGAAAAGGCGTCTTCCACGCGTGCGCCGAAGCGCCGCCTGTCGATGTCCTCATGGGAGAAGGCCTGCACGGTGCGTATGGCATGGAGCGACTCGTCCACATAGGCGCCCACATCGGCGATGCGGTCCTGGGTCGCGCGGGACAGCCGGCGTACACGGCGGCCGAAGTAAATGACCGGCGCCATGACCAGGGGTACCCCCAACAACACCAGCCCCGTCAATTTGGGGCTGGTGATGATCAGCATGACGTTTCCCCCCACGAACAGCAATGCGTTGCGCAGGGCGACCGACGCCGATGAGCCGATCACGGTCTGCAGCAGCGTGGTGTCCGTGGTCAGGCGGGTCATCACCTCCCCGGTGCGGGCGGTCTCAAAAAATCCCGGCTCGAGGGTGATGACGTGATCGAACACCGCCTTGCGTATATCCGCCGTGACACGCTCGCCCAGCCACGAGATGAGGTAATGGCGCAGGGCGGTGGCCACGGCCATGATCATGATGATCACCGACAGCGCCAGCAACAGCCTGTTGAACGCCGCCGGGTCATCGGCACCGAAGCCATTGTCGATGACCCGGCGCAGGCCCTGGCCCACCGCCAGCACCGTCATCGCCGCAACCACCAACGCCGCGGCCGCGGCGATGACCGCGCCCCGATAGGGCCGGATAAAGGCGAGCACCGGGCGCAGTGTCTGCAGTGCCGCGCCTTGTGGCTGTTCACCGGGGGATGGGTCAGGCATGGAGTGTGAGCCGCGGTCCGTTGTCGTTGGCTGAGTCGAGTTTCCGGCCGACCGGGAGCGGCGCCCGTCGCCACCTAATATTAAGCGTATCCGCGTTAAATGAACACTGCCCAGGCCGGACGGGGCCGCCCCTTCCGGTGATGCCTGCGGGGGGCGCACGTTAAGCTCCAGGTAAGTAATCCCTAAGGGCGCTTTAAGCTTGACGTCGTTAAATGGTTGCCAATACGGCGGGGACAGCCCCCATGCCGGCGGTGAACGATCAGACGTACGGTTACAGGAGCTTTTGATATGAAGACATACAGTAATGACGATAGGTTGAATACGGATCTCGCAAAGCGGCTCGGTCGCGCCGGCCTCGGCGTTGCCGCAACGGGCGTTTTCCTGGTGGGTTACCTGGTGCAGCCCGCCTGGGTGTTCTCCCTGTCCGTCCTGAGCATCTACCTGACCATCACGGCCATCCTCGGCGAGGGACTGACGGGCGTGTTCAAGCAGGCGGTGCCCCGTCCCGAGGCGCCGGTCATGCAGCGGGCGGTCACCACCCGCCACGCCGGGCCGGATACCTATAAAGAGGCGGCGTAGGCGGCTCCAAACGGTCCGGGATACGAAGCAGGGCGCACGTGGTAGCCGCCGCGTGCGCCTTTTTTGGCTTAAGCGTTTCTTAAGGAGGGGCTAAGGCAGCTTTAAGCTGGGAGTAGTTAAATGGTCGTTGCCGCAATGAGGGGCGGTTAACACAGGCTATTGAAAGATATAGCTTTAATATGAGGAGAGGGAGAATGAGATCCGATGGGTATGGCGACCCTGGGCTGGTCGTAAACATGCACAAGCGGGCCCTGCGCGGGATGCTGGCCGTCTGTGCCTTCTCGACTTATCTGGTGGGATACAGGGTATCCCCCGGCTGGATTTTTGCCTTTTCCACCCTGAGCATCTACCTGATGATGTCGGCCATCATCGGGAGCGGCCTGCTGAGTGCCCTGGCGGGCCTGCTCGGCAGGCGCGAGCCGGACGAGCCGGTGTCCATGGATTTGAACATCGGCGGCTGGGACCGGGTGGCCAGAGGGGCGACGGCGCTGGTCATGATGAGCAGCGTGATGGGCGGTATCACCATGATGCTGGATACACTGGATTATTTTATTCTCATGCTGATTTCCTTTTATGCCGGCATGACAGCGATTATCGCGTGGGACCCCGTGTATGCCCTGTTGAGGCTGGGCACCCGGCGCAGCCCGTCCCCCGCTTTCCCGTTGCGGCGTTCCACGGATGTGGTGAACCTGCGTCCCTGGCGGTCCCATGCCGCCAAGCGGCCCGCGGCCAAGAGTCGGGCGGCCTGAGCGCCTTGCGTCGCGGCGCCCGGTGGTTGGATAACCGCGTGGGTGGTAGTAGGATATCCTGACGCCGGTCGATGCCACAGATGTCCCTGTGGGGAGCCATCGCGGATGCCCATGCGGTTTCACAGAGGAGCGGCCCAGTGCGCTTGTTGGTTGTAGAGGATGACGAGATTATCGGCAACGGTGTTCAGTCGGGTTTGACTCAATCGGGTTACGCCGTCGATTGGGCCAAGGACGGCCACGCCGCGGAGCTGTTTCTGCAGTCCCAGGAGTACGATGCCCTGATCCTGGACCTGGGCCTGCCGAAGAAGTCCGGCATGGAGGTCCTGAAGAACATGCGCGCCCAGGGGAGCGATACCCCGGTATTGATACTCACCGCCCGGGACAGCGCGACGGACAAGGTCCAGGGGCTGGACAGCGGGGCGGACGACTACCTGGTCAAGCCCTTCGACCTGGACGAGCTGTCCGCCCGTCTGCGCGCCTTGACGCGCCGGCGCAGCGGGCGCAGCGAGTCGGTGATCAAGTACAAGAACATCACCATGGATCCCGCCTCGTTCACCGTCACCCGCGACGAAGAGTCGATCGAGCTCTCGCCCAAGGAGTTCGCCCTGCTGCGCATGCTGCTCGAGAACCAGGGCCGGGTCATGTCCCGCCAGCGTCTGGAGGAAAGCCTTTATTCCTGGAAGGACGAGGTCGACAGCAACGCGGTGGAGGTCCACGTGCACCACCTTCGCAAGAAGCTGGGCTCCACGTTGATTCGTACCATACGGGGCGTCGGTTACGTAGTGGACAAGTAACGCCGGCCGATCGTCTCCATGAATCCTTCCATTCGCCGCCGCCTGCTGGTCATCCTGCTGCCCACCGTCGTCATCGCCTGGCTGGCGAGTGCGGCGAGCAGTTACTTCGACAGCATGCACGAGCAGGGCGAGGTGTTCGATGCGCAGCTCGCCCAGGCCGCCAAGGTGCTCATGCTGCTGGCGATGCACGAGGCCGAGGAAAGCGCTCTGACGGCCAGCAAGGGCGCGTTGAAGGAGGATCTCAACAGCCCGCGCGCCAAACAGGTGACGCATCAGTACGAAAACCGTCTGATCTTCCAGGTCTGGGCCCCGCCGGGAGAGGAACTGGCGCTGCGTTCGGAGCAGGCGCCCCTGACTCCGCTATCGAAGCTTTCCTATGGGTACAGTGATGCGCATGTCGACGGAAAACACTGGCGGGTGTTCACGCTTTCCGATGACGAATACAATCTGCGGGTCTCGGTGGCCGACGATTACGCCGGGCGACGGCAACTGGCGCGTACCATCGCCATCCGGGTGCTCGTCCCCCTGTTCGTGATCGTGCCGATCCTGGCCCTGGTGTTGTGGTTCTCCGTGGGCCGGGCGCTGATGCCGCTGAACCGCCTGGCGAGGGAGGTCAAGAACCGCAAGCCCACCCATCTCGATCCCCTCCGGGAGGATGATGCGCCGAACGAGATCATGCCCATGGTGGACGCCCTCAATGCCCTGTTCGTCCGTCTGCAGAGCACCCTCGAGAACGAGCGCCGCTTCACCGCCGATGCCGCCCACGAGCTGCGCACGCCCCTGGCGGGGATCAAGACCCAGGCGCAGGTGGCCCTGCGCGAGGAAAACAATCAGAAGCGCAGCCAGTCCCTGCACCTGCTGATCAGCGCGGTGGACCGCACCAGCCACCTGGTGGAGCAGCTGCTGACCCTGGCGCGCCTGGACCCCGAGACCGGTGTCACCGACCCGGTGCCGCTCCACCTGGGGCGGCTCGTCTCGGAGGTGGCCGCGGACCAGGCCGCCCTGGCCCTGGAAAAGCGCATCGAGCTCAGCGTGGTGGATCACTGCGGCAAGGAGGTCATCGCCAACAAGGAGGCGATCAAGGTCCTGATCCGCAATCTGCTGGACAACGCCCTGCGCTATACCCCGCGAAACGGTACCGTGGAGGCGGTGGTCGAGGAGCGCGACGGGGATGCCGTGCTGACGGTGGCCGACAGCGGGCCGGGGATTCCCGAAGAGGAGCGGGTCCTGGTGCTCGAAAGGTTCTCCCACTCGACCCGGTCGTCGGGCATCGGCAGCGGCCTGGGGCTGTCCATCGTGCGGCGGATCGCGCAGCTCCATCATGCCACCCTCAACCTGGAGCGATCCCATCTGGGCGGGCTGCAGATCGAGGTGCGTTTCCCGTTGGGCGGCTTCCAGGGTCAGGCGGCGCACGCCGATCGGCGCGGCAGCCGGGCCCAGGGCAGGAGCGGGTAACTCAGGGAACGCTTTCAGCCGAGGCGCCGGGTCAGCCCGCCGGTGTTGTCCACGACGCCCCCCTTCAGGACGGTGAACTGATACACGAGCGTATTGCTGTGGCGCCCCGCCTTGTCCCTGACGAATACGGCGAAGGTGTGGGTGCCGCCGGCGGCGCTCGGGGGCACGCGGGTGACGGCCGTATAGATGCCGTCGCCCGCGACGGCATCGCCGTCCACCCCCCGGTCATTGATGGGCAGGGGGATGGATTCCACCTGCTCGCGTACCTGATATAGCGTCTCGTCGATGTCCTCCGGTCCCCGGGGGTCGGTGACGCGCACCGTGACGGTATAGCGGGTGCCCGCCGGCCCGGCGGCGGGGTCGATGCCGAGGTCCGAAATGACCGGTGCGCCCTTGCCGGCGGCCGGCGGCGGGATATCCGCGCCATAGGCGGCGGTGGCCAACAACAGCAGCGCGATGGTGCGTGGGAACATAGAGGCCGCCTCCCCGGGCCGGAGTGAATGCCAAGGCGTCGCGCCCTGGAGATCTCCATAGCGTAACCGCCTGTAAGGGCGCCTACAAGCTGTCCCGGCCGGGCGGCGCCTCTTCCAATCCGGGGGGTTGTTTGTCAGACTCGGAATTCATAATGAATTCGTCTGCGGCGGGGCCGCTCCCGTCCATCGTTTGCGCATTGATCAACCATGAACAGAGCCGTTGCCCGCACGCTGGCCCTTCTCGCCGCCATCGGTGTGCTGGTGGGTGCCTGCGGCCAGGACAAGGGCGATTCGGGGCGCAAGGACCAGCGCATCGAAATCAAGGCATGGGTGCACTCCGGGCGCGCCGCCGAGCGCGACACGATCAAGGACCAGGTCGCGCGCTTCAATCGCTCCCAGGAACGTGTCCGCGTGACCCTGACCGTCATCCCCGAGGGTTCCTATAACGCCCAGGTGCAGGCCGCCGCCCTGCCGGCGAGCTGCCCGATGTCCTGGAGTTCGACGGCCCCTTCTTGTACAACTATATCTGGGAGGGGCACCTGGTGCCCATCGGGGACTACCTGCCCCGGGACTTGAAGGCGGATCTGCTGCCGTCCATCGTCAAGCAGGGGACCTACCGGGGAAGGCTCTATTCGGTGGGCGTCTATGACTCGGGCCTTGGGCTGTACGCCCGGCGCAGTCTGCTGGAGGCCGTGGGGGCGCGCATCCCCGCCGGACCGGGTGACGCCTGGTCGGTGCCGGAGTTCGAGGCAGTGCTGCAAAAACTGGCTGACCATGACCCGGACGGGCGGGTGCTCGACCTCAAGCTCAATTACCGTCACGAGTGGTACACCTATGCGTTCTCCCCGCCTGTGGAGTCCGCCGGCGGGGACCTGATCGATCGCAGTGACTTTCAGTCCGCCGCGGGCGTGTTGAACGGCCCCGCGGCCGTGGGCGCCATGACCCGCATTCAAGCCTGGATCGACAAGGGCCTCGTGGATCCCGACGTGGACGACAACGCCTTCGTCGGCGGGCGGGTCGCCCTGTCCTGGGCGGGCCACTGGGAGTATCGCCGGTATGCCAAGGCCTACGGCAAGGACCTGGTGGTGCTGCCGCTGCCGGACTTCGGCCACGGGACGCGCACCGGGCAGGGCTCCTGGAACTGGGGGATAACCCGTTACGCCGAGCGCCCCCGCGCCGCCGCGGCCTTTATTCGAGTTCCTCCTGCGTCCCGACGAGGTGCTGAAGATGTGCGATGCCAACGCCGCGGTCCCCGCCACCCGGGAGGCGGTGGAGCGCTCGAAATTATACGGACCCGGCGGGCCCCTGCGCCTGTTCGCTGATCAGCTGCTGAACGGCTATGGGGTGGCAAGGCCGCGCACACCGGCCTATCCGGTCATCACCTCGGCCTTCCAGCAGGCCTTCGAGGATATCCGCAACGGCGCCGGGGTAAAGCCGTCCCTGGACAAGGCGGTCGCCGCGATCGACCGGGATATTCAGGACAATGACGGCTATCGCGCGCCTTAGGGCACTCGGCCGGCGGTCCGCGGCGGCCCGGGGCGAGGCCTCGGCGGCCTGGTGTCATGGCCGCCCCGGCGCTGGCGGGACTGGCCCTGTTCGTCGCCTTGCCGTTCCTGCTGGCGGTGGGCCTGTCCCTGACGAACCTGCGCCTGGGTTCGCCGCTGCCCGTGGACCTTCGCCGGGCGGAGCAGTATCAGCGCATCTTCGGCGACGAGGGGTTTCGGCGGGCCCTGCTCAACAACGCGCGTGTTCGCGTTCGTCGCCGTGCCCCTGCAGACCACCCTGGCGCTGATGCTGGCCCTGCTGCTCAACCGCCCCTTCAGCGGGGCTGGCGGTGGTGCGTACCCTGTTCTTCATGCCGGTGGTCTTCCCCATGTCGCTGGTGGCGGTGGTGTGGGTGCTGATCTATGCGCCGGGGCCCAACGGCATGATGAACGCGCTGTTGCGCTTCATCACCCTGGGGGCATGGGCAGCCGCAGGGATTTTCTGCACGATCCCGCTGTGGGCGCTGCCCGCCATTATGCTGCTGTCCGTCTGGCAGGGGGTGGGTTTCCAGATGGTGATCCTGCTGGCGGGGCTGCAGGCGATCCCGGCGGATTGTACGAGGCGGCGGCCATGGACGGGGCCGGCCGCTGGCAGCAGTTCCGGTATGTGACCCTGCCGCAGCTGCGCAACCCGCTTGATCTTCGTCACCCTGGTGACGATGATCCTGGCCTTTCGCCTGTTCGATCAGGTGCAGATCATGACCCAGGGCGGGCCCAACGACGCCACCACCACGGTGATGTTCGAGGCGGTGCAGGCGGTGTTCGAGCGCCAGCAGGTGGCGCGGGCCAGCGCCATGACGGTGGTGTTTTTCATCATCGTCCTGGCGATTACCTGGGTGCAGCGGCGCCTGGTGCGCCAGGAACGGGAGGTGGGCTGAGCATGGCGGCCAAGTCCGCATCGGCGCGGCTCAAGGCGGGCGCCTACGCCCTGGCCCTGGGGGCCCTGGCGCTGGCTGTTCACCGCTCCGGTCGCTGTTCATGGTGGTGGGCAGCTTCAAGCCCGATGCCCGGGTGCTGGCCGAGGCCGGCGGTGGCGGGCGTTGGTCCCGGACCAGGCCTCGCTGGCAGAATTACCGCGGATGTCTTTGCGCGGGTGGATTTCCCCCGCTACTTTTTGAACTCCGTCGTCATCGTGGGCGCTATCGTCGCCGGGGGGCTGGTGGTGAACTCCCTGGCCGGTTACGCCTTTGCCCGCATGCGTTGGTACGGGCGCGACGCGTTGTTTTCCCTGGTGCTCGCCCTGCTGATCCTGCCGTTCGAGTCGATCGCGGTCCCGCTGTTCTATGTGGTTACCGCCCTGGGCTGGCGCAACACCTACGCGGTGCAGATCGTGCCCGTTTATCGCCAACGCCTTTTCCATTTACCTGTTCTACAGCTTCTTCCTCGGCATGCCCCGGGAGCTGGAGGAGGCCGCCCGGGTGGACGGCGCAGGTTTCTTCTACACCTTTTTCCGGATCATCGCCCCCAACGCCAGGCCCGCCTTCGCCACCGTGACCATCCTGACCTTTGTGATGTTCTGGGGCGCCTACCTGTGGCCCCTGCTGGTGACCACCGGCGAGGCGGTGCGGCCCCTGCCCGTGGGTATCGCCGAGTTCAAGACCCTGCCCCCGCTTAAATGGGGGGATATCATGGCCTTCGGCGTGATGATGGTGGCGCCGGTGCTGGCGGTGTTCGTGCTCTTTCAACGCTGGTTCGTGAGGGGCGTGGTCGCCACCGGGATCAAGGGTTGAGCGATGGCTGAGGTGCGGTTGAGTCATCTCGAGAAGCGTTACCCCAACGGCACGGTGGCCCTGAACGATCTGTCCCTGACCATTCACGACGGCGAGCTCATGGTGTTCGTCGGCCCGTCCGGGTGCGGCAAGTCCACCCTGCTGCGTGTGCTGGCGGGCCTGGAGGAGGTCACCGCAGGTCACATCGAGGTGGGGGGCCGGGTGGTCAACCAACTCGGACCGCAGCAGCGCAATATCGCCATGGTGTTCCAGAACTACGCCCTGTATCCCCACATGACGGTGCGCGGGAATATCGAGTTTCCCCTGCGCATGATGAAACTGCCCAAGGCCGAGGCGCGCGAGCGCCTGCAGGCGGTGGCCGCGCTATTGGGCCTCGAGCCATTGCTGGAGGCGCGGCCCGCACAACTGTCGGGCGGCCAACGCCAGCGGGTGGCCATGGCCCGGGCCCTGGTGCGCGACCCCGCCGTATTCCTCATGGACGAGCCCTTGTCGAACCTGGACGCCAAGCTCCGGGTACAGATCCGCTCGGAGATTCTCGCGCTGCAGCGCCGCACGGGCACGACCACCGCCTATGTCACCCACGATCAGGTGGAGGCCATGACCCTGGGGGACCGGGTGGCGGTATTGAGCGGCGGCCGGCTGCAGCAGGTGGGCACGCCCCGGGCATTGTACGAGGCACCGGCGAATACGTTCGTGGCGGGGTTCATCGGCAGCCCGCCCATGAACCTGATTCATACGGTTCTGCACCGGGACGGGGAGGGCCTGAGCGTCGAGCTCGGCGGCCAGCGCCTGCCCCTGCCCGTCGAATGGGCGGCGCGCCGGCCGGCGCTGGGGCGGCTCACCGGCCAGCCGGTCATCATCGGCATCCGCCCCGAGGCGATCGCCTGTGACGCCGGCGACGGCCCCCATGGCGTCGCCGTGGAGGCCCGAGTCACGGGTGTGGAGAACCTGGGACACGAAAAAGTGATCTTTTTCGAGTGCCGAGGGACTAAGGGAGTGGACCCGTCCGCCCGCGAGCGGGCGGACCAGGAAGGGGCGGCGGCCACCCTGACCGCCCGCTGCCGGCCCGAGGATCCCGTGGCCCCCGGCGACCCGCGGTCCTTGTCCATCGACATGAACGCGCTGCATTTTTTCGCCACGGACGGCGGATTATTGTGAATCCCGGACCTCGCCTATATTTATAATAGAGACATGAAACCCAAGATACTCTCTGCCGGTGTCATCGTCGTGCGGCGGAAAGCTGATAACTGGCTGTATTTATTGCTGAGAGCCTACAGTCATTGGGATTTCCCGAAGGGCATGGTCGAGCCCGGCGAAGGGCCGCTCGAGGCGGCGGTTCGGGAAACGGAGGAGGAAACCTCAGTCACTGACTTGAAGTTCAGTTGGGGCTACTGCTATCGTGAAAGCGGGCCAAACAGCCGGGGGAAGGTGGTCCGCTATTACCTTGCCGAGACCCGGACGGCGGAGATCATGCTCCCGGTGAGCGAAGAACTGGGCCGTCCGGAACACGATGAATACCGCTGGTTAAGCTACCTCAAGGCGCAGTCCCTATTGAAGCCGCGGCAAGCGGAGATTCTGCTTTGGGCCCGCGACCTTGTCGAGGCTTAACTCGTGTGCGATATCCGTCCCGTGGGGGCGACCGCGGATGCCGTTGGAGAAGTCCGCCATAAAGGTTGTTTTTTCAATTGGTTAAATGGGGCGGGGCCCTTTCCTGCCGAGGGACGGGGGTGGCTTATCAATAACGAAGGTGATTCGCATGCAAGAAAAGGCCTATAAGACGCTGTTGTTGTGGCTGGCGTGGGCATTTATGGCGCTCGGGTCGTATATGGCCCTCTATCTCGATACCAACCTGTGGAGTTTCATGAAGCAGGACCCCAGCAAGATCACATGGCTGATCATGGGCCTGTTCATCCTGGGGGTGGGGATCAGCTTGTTCCTGACCATGGTCATTACCCAGGAGGCGGTCCAGGCCGTCTATCTGGGCAACGTCGTACGCAAGAAGGGCCTGTATTTCCTGGAACTGACCTCCAACAAGCGCGCGGTCGAGCGCTTCTTCCACTCCATCAAGGAGATCATCAAGGCCAACGGGCCCCTGGATGTGGAGACCCTGCTCAACGTGGAGCTGGCCCCGTATGACCGGACCAGCCGGGCCGTGGAGTTGATCGGCAACCTGTTGATTACGTTGGGCCTGATCGGGACCGTGGCGGGCCTGACATTTACCCTGGCGGGTCTGACCAGTTCCCTGGATGCGCTGGGTAATGACCAGACTCGGCTGTTGGCGGGCCTGCGCCGGGCCATGGGCGGCATGGGCACGGCCTTCTATACCACCCTGCTCGGCTCGGTGCTGGGCGGCGTGTTGCTGCGGGTGTTCGCCCTGATCACCGAGCATGGCATCGAGGGGGTGGGGGACGCCCTGAAGAAGATCGTCCTGGTGTACTGCTCCGCGGACACGAGACCCTCGGTGGAGCGCGAGGTGCGCACCCTCAACATCGAGCTCGAGCACCTGGGGGACCGGGCGCGGGTGGTGCAGGCGGCACTCAACGATTCCCTGACGGCCTTGTCTAACTTTCGCAACGAGGCCGTGCGGCTGAATGAGTTGAGCACCACCGAGGACGGCGAAAGGGTCTCGTTGAGGGACGCCGTGGTGCTGCAGCAGTATTATTCGAGCCTGCTCCAGGAAGAGGTCAAGTTCATGAACAAGATAAACAAGTCCTGGTGGGTGCGCATACGCCGCGCCATGCGGGCGGCACGCTGACGCCGGGATGGGGCTTCAGCGCGTGAAGGTTGCGAAACGGCGCGTTTTGCCAGTCTAACGAGGTAAGCACACATGACCAGGAAGAAGCGGTCGACCACCAATATTCATGAAAGCTTCGCCGACGTGGCGCTGTTGACCCTGGCGACATTTATCTTCTTGTTCGTCTCCATCATGATTACCACCCGCCTGTCCGAACAGAAGCAGGTGCCCGAGTTGCAGGCGAAAATCAAATCGCTGCAAAAGCAGATCCAGTCCGCCCAGACGGACAAGAAGCGCCTCGCCAAGGACCTCAAGAACGTGGTCGTGGACACCCCTGATGATCAGTTGGACAAGATCCTCAAGCAGGCCTCTATGGGGCGCAAGGATTTTGACCTGTTCATCAAGGGCCTCAAGGACATCCGCGGCGACGATATTCACCTGGTGGTCGACGCGACGGGCTCCATGCACAGCGTGTCGGCCTTTCTCATCCCGATCCTGCGGGTCATCTTCGCCCGCTCCGGCAAGCGCCTGGACGCCATCACCTGGTTCAGCGATTACAACGCCGAGACCTATGTGGGCTCCATGGGCGAGATGTTTGACCAGCTGATGAAGGGCGCGCCGTTCAGCGGGAGCATGGAGACCATCGGCAAGGCGTTCCGCATCGCCGAGCAGAATGCCCCGCCCCCCGGCGGCCTATCTGGTCATCGGCGACGAACAGTCCAACGACACGATTGAGTACAGCCGACATTCCCAGCCCGGTATTCACCCTGGCCCTGGGCCGTTCGGACCCGGAGCTGACCGCCTCCTACAAGGAGCTCGCCAGCAAGACGGGGGGCAAGATGCTGGAAATGGAGCTCAAATAGACGCCAGCAGCTTGTCCACCAGGCGCTGAGCCTGGGGCAGGTAGGCGCCGCCGAACAGGTTGAGGTGGTTCACTACGTGGTAGAGGTTGTAGAGGTCCTTTCTGACCTCGTAACCGGCCTCCAGGGGGAACTCGGCCTGATAGGCTTCATAGAAGGCGGCGGGGAATCCGCCGAACAGTTCCGTCATGGCAATATCCGCCTCCCTGTCCCCGTAATAGGTCGCCGGGTCGAAGACCACCGGCGCGCCCCGGCGATCGCCGGCCCAGTTTCCCGACCACAGATCGCCATGGAGCAATGACGCTGCCGGCGCGTAGTGGTCGAAGAAGGCGGGTAACGCCTGCACCAGCCGCTCCCCCCGCTCCGTGAGGCGTCCCCCATAGCCGTTCGCCGCCGCCAGGGACAATTGATGGCCGAGGCGGTGCCGCTGCCAGAACCTCGCCCAGTCGGTCTCGGGTGTGTTCACCTGGGGCGTGGAGCCGATGTAGTTGTCGATCCGCCAGCCGAAGCTCTCAGCGGTCACGCGATGCATGGCGGCCAGCTGCCGGCCGAGGGTCCCGGCCGCGTCGCCGCCTTCCCTGCCCAGGTCCATGTATTCCATCACCAGATACCCGGTCTCGCCCACGGTGCCCCAGCACAGGGGTCGGGGGACGCTGACGGTCCCGGTGGCGGCGATCTCCTTCAGCCCTTCGGCCTCGGCCTCGAACATGGCGGCCATGTCGGCCTGGTTGAGCTTGACGAAGTACCGCCCGTGCGCACCGCTGACCACATGGGCTCGGCTGATGCATCCGCCGCCGACGCTGTCGTGACGGTCGATGGAGAAGGGCTTGTTCAATGTGTCGGCGATATGGGTGCCGATGTGCTGCCAGATCCGTGTCACGCGCGTTTCCCGGTGGTTGATTGGCGGATGGATAATTTAACAGTTCGCCGGCGCGGGGAGAAAGTGACGATCTGGAATAGGTCCATGGCGCGGTTGACGAAAATGGACCTGTTTTTTCCCGGGAACGGCCAAATTTCGCTTTACAAGCGGGGCGAATAGTTACATTCTAGGGACTGCCTTCCGGTAGGCCACTGAGGCCTGACCACTGAACCGATGGTATGGGTTGGCGGCGGGGCAGATGGAGCTGTACAGCGACAAGCGCCGCTTCTCCCGGGTTCCCTGAAGACATTTCACAATAGCCGGTCTCGGCGGATTGAGACCCTATTCTCAGCAGGCGCGCGCCATTTGCGCCATACTCGTTATCAAGACTCATGGCTGAGCCCCGAATGCAAGAGGGCCGATCAATATGCGCCGTTACAAGCCCGATATCATAATCCTGTTAACACTCCTGGTGGGGATCGGCATCCTTGCCACCACTGCGGTGCAGGCCGCCCCGGCCGGTGATGCCGCCGGACAGGTGACACTGTCAGGCCACTCCTCGGCGCCGAAGGACAGTTGCGGCCTGCTATGCCGGATATTCGGCGGGCCCACGACAGACGCCGCCGCGCCGGTAGGCGAATACCCCGTCAATCCGGCCTTCGGCAGGCTGGGGAACACCGGCGACTCGGGCCTGCATTACAATCTGCCCATGGTGAAGGGCACGGGCAACGGCGGCATCGATATGATGCTGCGCTTGTCCAACCATCGTACCCCCGCCGTCATGCTGGACCCCTATATCTCCCTTTCCTTCTCCGGCCACTGGTAACGTCGACGCCTTTCCGGCGCTCATGCCGGGAAGCGCACGGTGAGTCGGGCACCCCCCCAGGGGTTCGTCTCGATTTTCAGGTCGCCGTGATAGATCTGCAGGATATCCTGCACCAGCGCCAGGCCGATGCCGTGGCCCTCGGTGGTGGGGTCGCCGCGGACCCCGCGCCGGGGGATCGCCAGGGACAGGGAAGGGGCGATCCCCGGGCCGTCGTCATCGATCTGAAGCACCAGGTAGGCGCGCCCTGCATCGCCGTCCGGGTCGCGGTACGCGCTGATCCTGACGCGCCGGCGGGACCACTTATAGGCGTTGTCCACCAGATTGCCGAGGACCTCCATGAGATCGCCCTCGTCGCCGTGGAACGTCGCCTGTTCACTGACGTCCAGTTTGACGCTGACGTGCTTGTCGGCATACACCTTGTTGAGGGACGCGGTCACCTTGCCCAGGGTCTGCTTGACCGGCACGGGGGCCGCCAGGGCGCTGCGCCCGGAGGTCGCCGCGCGCTGCAATTGATAGTGGACGATCTGGGACATGCGCTCGACCTGCTGCTGAATAACCTCCTGGAGCGCGTGGACGGATTGTCCCTTCTGCACGGAGCCGCGCAGTATCGCCAGGGGCGTCTTGAGACTGTGGGCCAGCTCGTCGAGGGTATGGCGGTAGCGGTCCAGGTGCTCACGCTGACTGCGCAGCAGGGCATTCAGGTTGTCCGTGAGGCCGCGCAGTTCCCTGGGGTAAGGGCCTTCCAGCTCCCGGCGCTGGCCGGCCTCGATCCTCTCCAGGTCCCGGGCGGCGCGGCGCACCGGGGCCAGCCCCCAGCGCAGGATGAACCGCTGCACCGCCAACAGCACCACCCCCACCGCCCCGAGCCAGCCCCACAGGTTGCGGCGGAAGGCGCTGACCTGGGCGTTATAGCCCTCCACGCTCTCGGCGACACTGAAGGTGTAATCCTTCGCCGGATTGTTGCTCTGGTCCCAGGAGATGCCGAGGCTCATGGCGAACACCGCCTTGCCCCCGTCGGTGTTCAGGCGCCCGAAGCGCTCGACTGTGGATTTGAGGCCCGAGGCGAAGGGGATCCCGATCCCCATCATGGACGGGGACTGCCAGCGGTGGTGGCCGACATTGCCCTCGATGCGGGCGTAGAGCCCTGAGGCGGGGATGCTGAAGCGCGCCTCGGGCAGGGTCGGGGGCATGTGGATGTCACCCCTGTCCGTGATGTCCGCGGCGGCGATCAGGGCATAGATATGGGCCTGGAGGCGCTGCTTGACCGCGTCTTCGGCACTGTCGCGAAAGACATTATCGAGGGTGACGCCGGTCACGCCCAGGAAACAGGCCAGAACGACGCCGCCGGCCAGCAGTAAGCGGGTGTTCAGGGAGTACATATCAGCGGGGACCGCCCGCGGGGGTGACGTTGAGGCGATAGCCGCGGCCCCGCAGGGTCTCGATGGGATTGTGACGGTCGTGGGGATCGATCTTGCGCCGCAGCCGCCCGACGAACACCTCGATGACATTGCTGTCCCGGTCGAAGTCCTGGGCATAGATGTGCTCGGTCAACTCCGCCTTGGAGACCACTTCCCCGGCGTGCAGCATCAGGTATTCCAGGACCCGGTATTCATAGGCCGTCAGCTCCACGGGACGCTCGTCGACGGTGACCGACTGGGTGGCGGTGTCCAGGGTGACCGGTCCGCAGGACAGCCGCGGGCTCGTCCAACCGGCGGCCCGGCGCACCAGCGCGTTAATGCGGGCGATGAGCTCTTCCATGTGGAAGGGCTTGACCAGGTAATCGTCGCCCCCCGCCGCCAGGCCCTCCACCTTGTCCTGCCAGCGCCCGCGGGCGGTGAGGATCAGGATCGGCAGGCGCCTGCCCGCCTCCCGGAGCCGCTCGATGACCTTGATCCCGGACAGCTTGGGCAGGCCCAGGTCGATAATCGCCACATCGAACGGGAATTCGGTGCCCAGGTACAGCCCCTCTTCGCCATCGCCGGCGCAATCCACGGCATACCCTTTGTCCGTGAGGGCGGCGGCCAGCTGGGCCTGCAGGGGCAGTTCGTCTTCGATGATCAGTACGCGCATCGGCAATGGCGCCCAACGGGGCTAGCGGGAGTCTACGGCAGGCGTTTGCCGCTTTGTGCATCGATGCGTATCACAATGACCCGGCCCTGGGGGGTCAGCACCTTGATGCGGTGAGTGATGCGGCCGTTGTCCTGTTCGTCCCGGACGGTGCGTGCCGACAGGATGCGGCCGGCCACCTCGCGGCGCACCTTGGCCACCGCCTCCCCCAGGGAAAAGGCGTGGGCGGCCTCCCCCGCCTTGTGGGAGATGAACTGAGCCGGCCGCGGCGCGAGGGCGTAGGCCGGGGTCGCGACGAGCACTGCGCCTCCGACGTAGATGAAGGCAATGGCGAGCAGGCAGGCAGACAGGCGGGAAAGGGTGCATACGCCCCGACCGTGTTGGACATGGGCCCCATCGTATATCAGCTTGAGCGTGAACGGCAACATGGCTGCCCGGCATCGCCCCCACCCACGACGGCGCTGCTTCCCTGACGTTGAGGGCCGTTACCGTTGGCAGGACCGGGCCCTGCCAACGGTAACGGGCTGTTTACTGATCCTTGGCCAGGGAGAGCACGAACTCCACCAGCTTCTCGATATCTTCATGGGCGACCCGGGGGCCATAGGGGGGCATGGGGACGCCGCCGGTGATCTTGGTCCAATTGCCCTTGCCGCCCTTGGTGACTTTCTTGACCAGGCGTTCCTTGGCGCCCTTGTCGCCTTGGTAGTGCTTCGACACCGTCATCCAGGGAGGCCCGACCACCTTCTTGTCGATACTGTGGCAGGCGAGGCAGCCGCTTTTCTTCGCCAGCTCCAGGCCGGCGGCGCGGTCGGCTCGGGCGGGGGCGCACAGTGCCAGTCCCAGGGGGACCGCCACGGCCAGGGTAAGGATTGCACGTTTCATTGGCGTAACCTCATGTTGATCTTGTGGCAAAAAGATGCGGGGCGGCCGTCTCCCGTGGGCCGGGTGACGCTCCGCCGCCGGTCGATTCAAATTACCGCGATCAAGCTGAATCCCGGCTGAATGGGGGCGGGCACGCCTGGCCCGGATCCGTCAACGGTGTCCGTGGCGGGGCGCAAGGCGGCCGGCGTCATTGAACACGGCGCCAAGCCGCAGGGGGGAGTACCCTGTTAACAGGCCCTAGGACTTGTCCTGCTTGGAGCGCTGCTCCAGCAACTGGGTGTAGTGCTGAGTCAATTGATGAAACCGGGGGGTGGGTCCCACATCCTCGTAGATCGGGTCGCCGTAGTCATCTTCGCGGATGACCTTCTCCCCCTGAATGTAGGGCAGGGACGCGGCCACCTCGTCCAGGGCGGCGGACAGCAGGTCGGTAATGATCTGCTGCTCGTTCAGGCGGGGGTAGATCTCGGCCAGGGCGGCGATGCGCGCCGCGTCATGGAGGGGCAGCTTGATCGCGTATTGTTCATCGGTTAACGCGACCCGCGCCGATGTTTCCCATTGTCCGAGCAATTCCGTGACTTTCATCGAGGCTCCTCGTGTTCGGGGGTGTTGGGTCCGGCCATGGCATTCACGGGCCCTATCTTACCGTCAAACCCCCGGCTTTGAATACGGGCCAGGCGCCCGGATACGTCACCTGAAGGTACGCCGAGGGCGCGGGTGAGGCGCGGGTCAGGCCGGGTTGATGGGGTCGTGCTTGGCTTTGCCCACAGGGCGCAGGTACTTGACGATACGGCTCGCCTTCATGCCCTCCACCTGCACCGGCACGTTGTAGACGCCGCGGAATTCGCCGTTGACCATCTGCATGACGATGTAATAGGTCTTGCCCGGGGCGAACTCGAAGTCCCGGCTGCGGCTGATCCGGTGCAGCGTGGGGGTCTTGATATACATGGAGGTGGTGGACGTGACGGTGAGGGTGACCTTACCCGGCTTGAGCTTGGCCAGGGTGTATTCCCCCTTGACCAGGGTCAGAAGCCGCTGGTGGTCGAGATCGACGGTCAGCTCGTTGTCGGCCTCGGCCATGCTGCGTTCGGTCCGGGGACGGATGAAATAGACCTTGGCGTAGGGTTGGTCCTCGGTGCCGACCAACTGGGGGTTGGTGGCGTCGACGCGGGTGCCGGGGAGGAGACTGCAGCTCTGCAGCCCGGCCGTCACGGCCAGGAATACCCCCAGGACAAGGCCGTATCGTGCAGCAATCCCCATCGTTGAGTTTCCCTTATTATTTATTATGCCATCGCGTCCAACGCTACGTGGGCCTGATTATACCAGCCCCGGTTCCCTTTAGTTTGCCCCATTCCCCTGTTTGCGTCCAACCCCCTCCGCGCGGCCGGTGTCCTGCGGGGACAACGGCGTCCCGTGGGCACGGCCTCGCGCGGCGCGCCGGCCCTGTTGTGTGCACCTTTCCCCGGCTTCCCGATAACTCCTTGAGTCGTCGATAAATTGTCTGCCGGCCGCGCGGTGCGCCGTGACCCACGCCCGGCGGCGCGCGGGCGATCCGCCGGGGCGGCGTGGCGCAGGGTTGGCGCAGACAGTGGTTTGCCTCATCTGCCGGGTCATTTATAATGCGCGTATTGATTGATGGGGGGACCGAACCGCCGTACCCGGCAACGCCCCGTCCCCTGCCCGCCGTGACGGAGATATCAATAATAATTAGGCCGTTACCAACTGGTCGACGATTCCAAGACATCCTAAGGAGAATTATATGTCTCTCAAGCATCCCGTTGTTGCTGTTACGGGTTCCTCCGGTGCGGGGACCACGACGGTCAAGAACGCCTTTGTCCATATGTTCCGCCGCGAGGGCCTGAAGTCGGTCTTTGTCGAGGGCGACAGCTTCCATCGCTATGATCGTCAGGAGATGAAAAAGGCCGTGGAAGAGGCCCGGCAGCAGGGCAGGACCTTGAGCCACTTCGGACCGGAAGGCAACGTCTTCGACAAGCTCGAGGAGCTGTTCAAGACCTACAGTGAGAACGGGACCGGCATGGTGCGCAAGTACCTCCACAACGAGACCGAGGCCGAACCGTACAAGCAGTCGCCGGGGACGTTCACCCCATGGGAGCCCGTGGAGGAGAACTCGGACCTGCTCTTCTACGAGGGCTTGCACGGCGGTGTCGCGGCGGGCGACGTGGACGTGGCGAAGTGGGTTGATCTGCTGGTGGGCGTGGTGCCCATCGTCAACCTGGAGTGGATACAGAAGATCCACCGCGATACGGCGGAGCGGGGCTATTCGGCCGAGGCGGTCACCGACACGATTCTGCGGCGCATGCCGGACTACGTGAAGTACATTACGCCGCAGTTCTCGCGCACCGACATCAATTTCCAGCGGGTGCCCGTCGTCGATACCTCCAATCCGTTCATCGCCCGGGATATTCCCACCCCCGATGAGAGCTTCGTCATCATCCGGTTCCGTTATCCCAACAAGATCGACTTCCCTTACTACCTGCAGATGCTCCACGGTTCGTGGATGTCCCGCCCCAACACCCTGGTGGTGCCGGGGGGCAAGATGGGCCTGGCGATGGAAGTCATCCTCAATCCCATCGTCCACGAGATGATGGAGAAGCGGCGCACCCTGGTCTAGTCTTCCATGGGGCGTCGCCCGCCCGACCTCGCGCGGCGGATCAGGCGCGGCGCGGCGGCGCCCCCCGCAATCAAGGCCAACAGGGCGACGGCGTACTGCACCGGCCGCGCCGCCTCATAGGCCGTGACATGTGGCCACCACAGGGCGAGGGCCGTGAGGTACAGGGGTACACTGAGCCACAGCTGCACCCGCGGGTCGCCCGCCCGGCGGTGCCAGCGGGCGCCGGCCACGGAGGCGGCGACGGCACATGCCCACCCCAGCGCCGCCCCCGCCAGGACATCCACCGGCCAGTGCACCCCCACCACCATGCGCGACACGCCCACCGCCGTGGCGAGTGCCACTACCGCGAGGGTGACCCACAGGCGTGCGAAGGTCAGGCTGACGACCCCTGCGAAGACGAAGGCCGTGGCGGTGTGGCCCGAGGGAAAGGAGCCGCCCCGGTAGGCCGGTCCGATGACGTGAAACAGGTCGGCGGCGAGCACCGCCGGCGGGCGCGGCGCATGGAAATAGGCCTTGAGCCCGTTGACCGTCAGGGCGGTAATGAGGGCGGCGATGAGCACCGGCAGGATCATCTCGGGCCGCTTGCCTATCAGCGGCAGGGTCAACCCGACGATCACCACGCCGTTGCCGAAGATGGTCAAATCCGCCCACAGTGTGTCTCCCGTATAGCGGCTGAGCTGATTGATGCCGAGAAACAGCGTCTGATTGCCCTGGACCGCGATCACGGTCCCCAACAGGATCATCGCCACGGCGGGCACCAGCCAGTAATGCCAAGGGCTAGCCCGCATCGGGTGTCCCCCTGTGCCGCCGCATCCGCCACAGGGACCCTGCGATGGGTGAGGGTGACGGGGCCGGGCGCTGCCGGCGAGTTTGTGCCATTGCCTGTCCTCTCCTGTTGGTTGTCGGCCTGCCGCTCGCCGGAGTATGCCATGAGACGGCCCCGCGCCGGCGCCACTTGATTCGGATTAGAAAACTCTTTTACTATCACATGGTACGATACCGGCACAGCGCCGATAGTCCACCGCCCGGCTGCGGGGGACGCGACCGGACCCCATCCGCCAGATCTCAGGTTGCATGACGCCCGTCCCTTGACCCCGAGCCCGGCCCCCAGGTCCGGCACACCGAGCACGACAGCAGACCCGTCCATCACACTGCAGCAACGAATTGGCGTTCATTATGACAGCCGAACACATCAACGGTCTCGCCAACGAGACCAGTCCCTATCTCCTGCAGCATGCCCATAATCCGGTGGACTGGCTCCCGTGGGGTGAGACGGCGCTGGCCAGGGCGCGGCGCGAGGACAAGCCCATTGTCCTGTCCGTCGGCTATTCGGCCTGCCACTGGTGCCATGTCATGGCCCATGAGTCGTTCGAGGACCCGGAGACGGCGCAGGTGATGAACGCACGTTTCGTCAACATCAAGGTCGACCGTGAGGAGCGCCCGGACCTGGACAAGGTTTACCAGCTGGCCCATCAGATCCTGACTCAGCGCGGCGGCGGCTGGCCCTTGACCATGTTCCTGGCCCCCGGGACTCTGATTCCCTTCTTCGGCGGGACCTATTTTCCCCGGCACAGCCGCCACGGGCTGCCCGAGTTCAAAGAGGTGCTGCGGCGGGTCGCGGAGTTTTACCGTGATCATCGCGACGAGATCGAACGCCAGAATGAACTCATGAGCGAGGCGCTCAGCCGCATCAATCCCGGCTCGCCGTCGTCGGAGACGGCCTTGTCCGCCGAGCCGCTGGACCTGTCGCGCAATCAGCTCGGCCAACTCTTCGACGCGCAGCACGGCGGATTCGGCGAGGCGCCCAAGTTCCCTCATCCTCCTCACCTCGGTTTCCTGCTGAGGCACTGGGCCGCTACCGCCCTGGCCCATGAGCCGGACAACATGGCCCTGGAGATGGTGACCCTGACCCTGGACAGCATGGCCGACGGCGGCCTGTACGATCACCTGGGGGGCGGCTTTTACCGCTATTCGGTGGACAAGCACTGGACCATTCCCCACTTCGAGAAGATGCTCTACGACAACGCGCAGCTGCTCGCCAATTACAGCGAGGCCTGGCAGGCCACGGGCAGCCAGGCCTATGCCCGGGTGGCCCACCAGACCGCGGCCTGGGTCATGGGCGACATGCAATCCCCCGAGGGCGGGTATTTTTCCACGCGGGATGCAGACTCCGAGGGGCAGGAGGGCGAGTACTACCTGTGGGACGGGGGACAGTTCGCATCACTGCTCAGTGAAGAGGAATACCGGGTGGCCGCCCATCACTATGGGTTGGAGCAGGCACCGAACTTCGAGGGCCGGTGGCACCTTCAGGTCCGCGAGACGCTGGACGATCTGGCCCGCTCCCTGGGCATGTCCCGGGAGCGGGCCGAGGGCCTGCTGGCCTCGGCCAGGGGAAAGCTGCTCAGGGCCCGCGGCGAGCGCATTGCCCCCGGGCGGGACGAAAAGATATTGACGTCGTGGAACGGGCTGATGATCAAGGGCATGGCCATGGCGGGACGCCTGCTCGATCGCCCCGCCTACGTCGAGTCGGCCGAGCGGGCTCTGACCTTCGTCCAGTCGACCCTGTGGCGGGACGGGCGCCTGCTGGCGGTCTACAAGGACGGGCGGGCGCGCCACGGCGCCTATCTCGACGACTACGTGTTCATGATCGACGGCGTACTGGAGCTGCTTCAGGCCCGATGGCGGGACGGCGATCTGCGTTTCGCGGTGGCGCTGGCGGAGGTGGTCCTGCAGCACTTCGAGGACGAGGCCGGCGGATTCTTTTTCACCGCCGACGACCACGAACAGTTGATCCAGCGGCCCAAGCCGGTCAGCGACGACGCCCTGCCCTCGGGAAACGGCGTCGCCGCCCTGGTCTTCGGCCGGCTCGGTCACCTGGTCGGGGAGCCCCGCTACCTGGATGCCGCCGAGCGGACCCTGAAAGGGGCATGGCCGTCCGTCATGCAGATCCCCTATGCCCACAACACCCTGTTGCTGGCCCTCGACGAGGTCCTGTCGCCGCCCGAATTGATTGTACTGCGCGGGACCCCGGCGCAAATCGGGCCATGGCTGGCTCGATGTCGGTTACACTATAACCCGCGGCGGCTGATGTTTCCCGTGCCCGCGCAGGCCGGGGAGCTGGTCGGTCACCTGGCCCAGTGCGCACCCCGTGCGGAGGCGGTGGCGTACATATGCCGGGACCTGAGTTGCTCCGCGCCGGTCACGCGCCTCGAGGAGCTCGATGCCGTACTCGGTCAAACGGAAGCCCGCACCGGCGGCGGGCCGGCCCATCACCGCCCCGAGTCCGCGCGGGATTGAGAAAACCCCTGTGAGCGGGCCGTCGGGGCGCACTGCGCCGGGTCACGGGTGAGATTGTTCCGGGGGATGCTCGAAGAGGAATGTTGGATAGATGTTGAAACGCTTTGTCGCTGTCATGTTGTTCGCCGCCGCGCTGGCGGGTTGCGCCAACCATAATACGGAATGGGTCCCCGGCTGGCAGGAGATGACGCCCATGAACAAGGCGCGGGCCGGGGCGGCCGTGATCGAGGTCAACGGGGTCATCTACGCCATCGGCGGCGTGGACGGCAACGACTTCCAGCGCACCGCCGAATACAGCCGCATCAAGATCGACGGCACGCTCGAGCCCTGGCAGCTGACCTCGCCCATCAACGAAAAGCGCGGCTTCTTCGCCGTGGCCTATCATCGGGGCTATCTGTACATTGTTGGCGGCGGCAACGGCCCGTCGGGTCACCACCTGCTCAGGTCGGTGGAACGGGCCCGCGTGACGCCGCGCGGCGATCTGGGCAAGTGGGAGAAGGAGCAGAATCTGCTCAATTTCCCGCGGCGCTGCGCCGAGCTGGTGGTGGTGGGCGACCAGATGTACGCCATCGGCGGATTCAGCGGCGTGCTCCAGGACACCATCGAGCGGGCCACGATCCATGACGACGGCCACGTGGGTCCGTGGTCCCTGGTAAAGAACAAGCTGACCATGCCCCGTTACATCCACGGGCTGCGCAAGAACAGCAAGGGGATCTACGTCATCGGCGGGCACAGTGACAGCGGCGGCAACGGACAGGACAAGGTGGAGTGGCGACCGGTGCACGACGCAAACGCCCCGTGGCGCCTGACCGCGTCCATGAACACCGGCCGGTACGCCCTGGCCACCGCCGCCCACCGGGGCTACATGTATGCCCTGGGCGGGCTCAACGGGCCGACCTACCTGCAGACCGTAGAAAAGGCACAGGTCGCCACGGACGGATCACTGAAGCCCTGGGCCGCCACCACGAAGCTCTCCTCGCCGCGGGCCAACCTCGGCACCGTGGTCTACAAGAACTGGATGTATGTCATCGGCGGCACGAACTACAGCAACTATTTCAAAAGCGTCGAACGGGCCGTATTCAATGACCAGGGGGACATGGGATTCTGGGCCAGCCCCAAGGAGGCCGCCGCTTACCGCAAGCGCCAGCAGGCGCGCCAGAAGGCCTCGGCGTTGACCATGCCCAACGAAGGGGTGGCAACCCAGGTGATTCAGGCCGGGGCCTACAGCTATGTGAAGGTGGACAACGGCTATCAGAGCCTGTGGCTGGCCGGCCCCCGCGTCGACCTGCACAAGGGGGATCACCTGCGCTACAGCCGCGGCGTGGTGATGGGGGATTTCTACAGCAAGCTGCTCAAGCGCCACTTCGACGCGGTCACGTTCGTGGAGGGGATGGAAAAGGCATCCGATCAGGACTGACGGCGGGGGCGCTCCCCGCCGTCACCCCAACCCCCTCCTCCTTGGGGGAGGGGGGAAGAAGAATTAAGCAATTCCTTGAAGACGCGGGCTACAGCGCGTAGCCGAAGCACTCCTTGAAACGGGCGTCGAAGTCCGCGCGGGTGAAGCGGTGGTTTTGGGTCCCGCTGTGCTCTACCTTGATGGTTCCCATCAGGCCCGCGATACGGCCGGTGGTCTCCCAGTCCAGGTTGTGCAGCAGGCCGTAGATCAGGC
Source organism: uncultured Gammaproteobacteria bacterium (assembly GCA_963844825.1). Lineage (GTDB taxonomy): Bacteria > Pseudomonadota > Gammaproteobacteria > CAWJPQ01 > CAWJPQ01 > CAWJPQ01. Next base: position 113,133 of record CAWJPQ010000014.1, on the reverse strand, counting down.
CGGCCCGGTAGGCGTCGCCGCAGCCCGTGGGGTCGACCACCTGGCTTGCCTTGGCGGGGGGTATGTCGTGCCGCTTTCCCTTGGTGTAGATTTGGGAGCCTTCGCCGCCGCGGGTGATGATCAGGGCCTCGACCCGTTCGGCCAGCTCGTGGGGCGACATGCCCGTGCGCTCCTGCATCAGCTGGGCCTCGTAGTCGTTGAGGGTGACCCAGGTGGCCTGGTCGACGAAGCGCAGCAGGTCGTTGCCGTCGAACATGGGCATGCCCTGACCGGGGTCGAAGATGAAGGGGATGCCGGCCTCGGCGAATTGCTCGGCGTGCTCGATCATGCCCTGGCGGCCGTCGGGCGAGACCATGCCCAGGGTAATGCCGTCGGCATCCGCGATCCGGTTCTCATGGGCGTGGTTCATGGCGCCCGGGTGAAAGGCGGTGATCTGGTTGTCGTCCTGATCAGTGGTGATATAGGCCTGGGCCGTGTAGGCCTGCTCAATAGTGCGCACATGCTGGCGGTCGATGCCGCACTGATCCATCCAGCGGGCGTAGGGCTCGAAATCGGTGCCCACGGCGGCCATGGGCAGGCCGGGGGCGCCCAGCAGATTCAGGTTGTACGCCACGTTGCCGGCACAGCCGCCGAACTCGCGGCGCATCTCCGGGACCAGGAAGGAGACGTTCAGGATATGCACCTTGTCCGGGAGGATGTGATTCTTGAAACGGTCGTTGAAGACCATGATGGTATCGTAGGCTATCGAGCCGCAAATGAGTGCGTTCATCGCTTTTTCCTTTTTCGTTTCAGTTTGAGGTCATTGGTAGCTTGCTGATGCCGCGCATGCCGCGGCATCGTGATTGATCGCGCCCGACACCGGGCGAGACGGCCGTCGCGCCCGCGCCCCTTGCGCCGGGCGCGGGCCTTTGCCTCGTCGTCGGGTCAGTGGGCGGTGCCGCTCGCCGGCCGCCACACCAGGTCCAGGTCCCGCGCCGCCAGGACGTCGTCCAGGCGGTGGACCGGCAGGGTGTGGGGGGCGCCCCGTACCACCTCGGGGCTGTTCTCGGCCTCCTCCTGGATCTGCACCATTGCCGCGATGAATCCGTCGATCTCTTCCTTGGATTCGGTCTCGGTGGGTTCGATCAGCAGGCATTCCGGGATGAGCAGCGGGAAGTAGGTGGTCGGGGCGTGGTAGCCGTAGTCCAGGAGGCGCTTGGCGAAATCCATGGTATTGACGTGCAGCTCCTTGGCTTGTCGCTTCAGCGTCACAATGAATTCGTGGGTGGCGCGGCGCGAGGGAAAGGCCACGTCGAAGCCCTCCTGCACCAGGCGCTTCATCATGTAATTGGCATTGAGGGTGGAAAACTCGGCCACGCGCTCCATGCCCTCCCGTCCCAGCAGGCGCATATAGATATAGGCGCGCAGCAGGATCCCGGCGTTGCCCATGTGCGCGGCCAGGGGGCCGATGCTCTGGGGGCGCTCCCGGTCGGTGAGCCAGTCGTAGCGCTGGCCGTCGTGGGTCACCATGGGCACGGGCAAAAAGGGCAGCAGCTTGTTGTTGACGCCCACCGGGCCGGCGCCGGGCCCCCCGCCGCCGTGGGGCGTGGAGAAGGTCTTGTGCAGGTTGAGGTGGACCACATCGAAGCCCATGTCCCCGGGCCGCACCTTGCCCAGGATGGCGTTGAGGTTGGCGCCGTCATAGTACAGCAGGCCGCCCGCCTCGTGGACGATGCGGGCGATCTCGTGAATGCGGCGTTCGAATACCCCCAGGGTGGAGGGGTTGGTCAGCATGATACCGGCGGTCTGGGGCCCCACCGCCTCGCGCAGCGCCGTCCAGGTCCACGTCGCCCTCGGCGTCGGTGGCGATCTCCCGCACTTTGTATCCGCACATGACGGCGGAGGCCGGATTGGTCCCGTGGGCCGCGTCAGGCACCAGGATCTCGGTGCGCTGGCTGTCTCCCCGGGACTCGTGGTAGGCGCGCATCATGGCGACCCCGGCGAATTCCCCCTGGGCGCCCGCCATGGGGGCCAGCGATACGCCGTCCATGCCGGTGACCTCCTTGAGCATCTCCTGCAGCTCATGCATGCAGGCGAGAAAGCCCTGGCCGAACTCCACCGGGCTCTGGGGGTGGCGCCCGGTGAACCCGTCGAGCATCGCCAGGCTGTTGCACGCCCGCGGGTTGTACTTCATGGTGCACGAGCCCAGGGGATAGAAGTGGGTGTCGATGGAAAAATTCTTTTGCGACAGCCGGGTGTAGTGGCGGACCACCTGGAGCTCGGAGACCTCCGGCAGCTCGGCCGGCGCCTGTCGCAGCAATTCCCGGGGCAGGTCGGCGATGTCCGCCTCATTCCCCCGGGGTGCCTGGGCGCAGTGGTCGCGGCCAGGCTGTGAGTGCTCAAAGATCAGCATAGTGTGTTATCCAGTCTGTGGTTGTTATAAGAGGCCGACCCCTCGCGGTCGTGCCGTGCACGGCACAGCCTCAACCGAGGGCGGCCAGGGCTTTTTCGTAATTGGGTTCCTGGGCGATCTCGGGGACCAGCTCGGCGTAGATGACCTTGTCTTGTTCATCCAGCACCACGACGGCGCGGGCCGTGATCCCCGCCAGCGGCCCGTCGGTAATCAATACCCCGTAGTCCCTGGAGAATTTGTCCGAGCGCATGGTCGACAGGGGCACCACATTGGTGGTGTCCTCGCTGGTGCAGAAGCGCGCCTGGGCGAACGGCAGGTCCGCGGAGACCACCAGCATGACCACATCGTCGCGCCCGTGGGCATACTCGTTGAACTTCTTCGTCGACGTGGCGCATACCGGCGTATCCAGGCTGGGGACGATGTTGAGCAGCTTCTTCTTGCCCTTGAAGTGGGCCAGGGACACATCATTGAGATCCTTGTCCACCAGGTGCAACTCGGGCGCCTTGCTCCCCACCGCGGGCAGTTCCCCGCTGGTATGGATTTCATTTCCCTTGAGAGTGATCGTGGCCATAATCGTGCCCTCCTTACTGAGGTTTGGATTAACTGTTGGCGACCTTGCGCCCATCCAGCACGCGCTGCAGGTTCGTGGCGTAGACATCAAGATCCGCTTCGGTCTTGGTCTCCGTCACACAGATTAGCATGCTATGGCCGAGCTCCGGATAGTCCCTGCTCAGGTCGTAGCCGCCGAGCAGGTTGGCCTTGGCGAGGCCCGCCAGGACGTCGCCTACGGGCCTGTCCAGGCGCAGCACGGCCTCGTGCAGGTAAGGGCGGTCGAAGGCGCGCTCGATGCCGTGCAGGCGCGTCAGCCGCTGGACCAGCGCGGCCGTGTTGTGATGGCTTGCCATGGCTACCCGGCGCAGTCCCTGCCCCCCCAGCAAGGCCATATAGATGGTGGCGGCGGTGACCATCAGGCCCTGATTGGTGCAGATGTTGGACGTGGCCTTGGAACGGCGGATGTGCTGTTCCCGGGCCTGGAGGGTGAGCACGAACCCGCGCTTGCCGTTGAGGTCGCGGGTACGGCCCACGATGCGCCCCGGCATCTGGCGGATGTGCTCCTTGCGGCAGCACATGAAGCCGAAGTACGGCCCGCCCGACGACAGGGGGATGCCCAGGGGCTGGCCCTCCCCGCAGGCGATGTCCGCGCCCTTCGCGCCCCACTGGCCGGGGGGCTTGAGCAGCGCGGCCGCCATGGGGTTGACCAGGCCGATGGCCAGGGCCCCATGGGTGTGGGCCCAGTCCGTGAGGGCATCTACGTCTTCCAGGACGCCGAAAAAGTTCGGCTGGGGGATCACCACGGCGGCGATATCTCCCGGGGGAGGCGGGCAGGGCGTCCACGGGCGTGCTGCCCGTCTTGTGGTCGAAGGGCAGGGTCTCCAGGGCGATGCCCTGGTTCCCCACGAGGGTCTTGGCCGCCCTGAGGTAGGCGGGATGGACGGTGCGCGGGATCAGCACGCGCTTGGATTTGGAGCGCCGGTTGGCGCGCACCGCCATGAGCACCGCCTCGGCCAGGGCCGAGGCCCCGTCGTAAAGGGAGGCATTGGATGCATCCAGGCCGGTGAGGTTGGCCATCATGGTCTGATACTCATAGATCAGCTGCAGGGTCCCCTGGCTGGCCTCGGCCTGATACGGGGTATAGGCGGAGTAGTATTCCCCGCGGGTGGCGATCTCCCACACGGCGGCGGGGATGTGATGCTCATAGGCCCCGGCGCCGAGGAAGCACAGGGGGTGACCGTCCTGGGCGCGCCCTGTCGCGCATGAGCTTGGCGACCTCCATCTCGCTCATGCCCTCGGGGATATTCTCGAGGCGCTTGAGCCGCATCTCCTTGGGAATCTCGTCAATGAGGGCATCGACGTCGGACACGCCGATGGTCTGCAGCATGTCCTGGATCTCTTGTTCGGTATGTGGGATGAATGGCATGGTCCTGATCTTCTGTTTGGGTTGGTAGAGTGCTGCGCCGGGGCTCACCGGCTCAGGGCCGCGCTGGCGGCGGCCCCTGCGGGCCGGGGAGCATCCCCGCGGCGCGGCGACTCAATCGGAGTCCGAGGCGATCATGTCGCGATAGGCCTGGGCGTCCATCAGGGTGTTGACCTCGTCGGCGTCGTCGGGCTTGATGCGCATGATCCAGCCGTCCCCGTAGGGGTCCTTGTTGGGGGCCTCGGGGTTCTGGGCCAGGGCCTCGTTGACCTCGACGATCTCGCCGGCGACGGGGCAGTACAGGTCCGAGGCCGCCTTGACCGACTCGACGACCCCGCATTCCTCGCCGGTCTGGAACGTCTGTCCGACCTCGGGGAGCTCCACGTATACCATGTCGCCGAGCAGGTCCTGGGCGTGGTCGGTAATGCCGACGCGCAGTGTCCCGTCGTCCAGGGGCTGCACCCATTCATGGGTCTTTTTGTACTTGAGATTGTCAGGAACATTGCTCATAGCCGAATCCTTCGTGGTGATTATCGTTGGGGGAACTCAAATATCGCTGTAACGTGATTTGCCGTGGCGCACAAAGGGCGGCTTGACGACCCGCACGGGCAGCATGCCGGCCGCGGATGTCCACCTGGCACTCGGCGGGCGCATCGCGGGTGACATGCGGGCGAAGGCGATGGCCTTGCCGAGGGTCGGCGAGAAACTGCCGCTGGTGATCTCTCCGATCTGCTCGCCGTTGTGAAAAACCGCCTGGTGATTGCGCAGCACGCCCTTGCCCTCCAGGACCAGGCCGACCCAGGCGGGCAGTGCCCCCGTTGGCGGCGCTGCTCCAACGCCTTGCGGCCGATGAAGTCGCGGTCTTGCGGCTCCCAGGCCACGGTCCAGGTGAGCCCCGCCTCCAGGGGGCTGGTGGCCTCGTCCATGTCGGTGCCATACAGGTTCATGCCGGCCTCCAGGCGCAGGGTGTCGCGGGCGCCCAGGCCGCAGGGCCTGGCGCCCGCCTCCATGAGGCGTCCCCACCAGGCCGTTGCCTGGTCGTTGGGGACGATCATCTCATAGCCGTCTTCGCCGGTATAGCCGGTACGTGAGACGAACACGTCGCCCAGGGCCACGCCATAGAACGGGGCCAGGGCGGCGACGCTCTGGCGCGCCTCCTCGTCGAGGAGGCGGTGCACCAGGTCGCGGGCCCGGGGGCCCTGCACGGCGATCATGGCCAGGTCGTCCCGCTCGTTGATGGTCAGGGTCTGGTCCGCCGCATGCTTGGTCACCCAGGCCATGACCTTGTCGCGGGTGGCGGCGTTGAACACGACCCGGTAGGCGTCGTCCCCCACGTAAAAGATGATGAGGTCGTCGATGACGCCGCCCTCATCGTTGAGCATGCAGGTATAGAGGGCCTTGCCGGCGCGCTGCAGCCGGTCCACGTTGTTGGCTACCAGGTGGCTGAGGAACGGGCGGGCGCCGGGGCCGCTGAGATCCACGACGGTCATGTGGGACACGTCGAACAGACCGGCATCGGTGCGCACCTGGCGGTGCTCTTCGATCTGTGAGCCGTAATGCAGGGGCATGTCCCAGCCGCCGAAATCGACGATCTTGGCGCCCAGTTCCACATGCGTCTCGTATAAGGGGGTTCGCTTGCCCATATGGTTCCCTTTGTCTTGGATTGTCTACTCTTCGGCGTGGTAGGAGGACCGCACCAGCGGCCCCGCCTTCACCCATGTGAACCCCATCGTGCGCGCCTCGCGGGCATAGTCGTCGAACACCGCCGGCGGCAGGTATGCCTCAACGGGCAGGTGATACCGGGTGGGGCGCAGGTACTGGCCGAGGGCGATACGCGTCACCCCCGCGGTGCGCAGGTCGCGCATGACGGCGAGGACCTCTTCGCGGCGCTCGCCGAGCCCCAGCATGAGGGCCGATTTGGCCTCGACGCCGGCGCTCGCGGCGGCCCGCGCCAGCAGGTCCAGGGAGCGCTGGTATTGAGCCCCCTTGCGCACGGTCTGATACAGGCGCGGCACGGTCTCGACGTTGTGCCCCCAGACCAGGCGCGTGCCGGGGCGTTCGTCGAGGGCGTCGATGATTGTGTCCACCGCCTGCTCCCTGGCAGCGGTGAAAGTCGGGTGTGAGCACTTCCAGGCCGATGTCGGGCCTGCCCCCGCGCAGCAGGCGCAGGGTCTCGGCGAACACCGCCGCCCCGCCGTCGGCCAGGTCGTCGCGATTGACCGAGGTCAGTACCACGTAATCCAGCCCCATGGCCAGGACCGCCTCGGTCACCCGGCGCGGCTCGTCGTCGTCGAACCACGACGGGCGGCCGGTCTTGACCGAGCAAAAGCCGCAGGCGCGGGTACAGGTCTCGCCGAGCAGCATGAAGGTGGCGGTACCGCGGCTCCAGCACTCGCCGCGGTTGGGGCAGCGGGCCTCTTCGCAGACCGTGTTCAGGCGGTTGCGGGTGACCGATTGCCGGGTGAGGGCGAATTGGGTCTCGTCCCCGAGGGTTTGGCGGATCCAGCGCGGCATGCGCCCGGCATTGGGCAATGCGGAATGATCGAAGACGGGGGTGTTGGAGTTCGATTGGGCCATAGCATAGTCTCGTCAGGAAAATCACATTAGGACGGCAAAGACGCAATGCCTTTGCCGCCCCTCTGTCCTTTCACCTGAGAGCTTTAGCCCCTTCGGTGCCCCGCTCACTCCATCCATGCCGATTGGATCATGGGTGCGTGACGGGATCTCTCCAGAGTATCAGTCTGCCTGCGGTCCTTTTGCCTGAGCGATTCCGGGCGGAAGTTGCGCCTTCGGCGTCCCGATCCCGCCTTCCCCGAATGATTCAATTTGCGAATCGGTTCACGGGGTCAGGGGTGACGGAAGCTCTCCCACAGTTGACGTGTGCGAAACACTATACCTGCTATAGCCCGCAAAACCAAGTGTCGCGCCGCGTATGTCCCTGATCTCAAAATTATTAGCCATAGAGGCCGGCAGGGGTGCCGTGACGGCCCCGCCGGCGCCTCGGGTGCGGGGGTCACCGCCTGGCGAGCAGTTTCCCCAGGCTGAGGCCCTGCACGAGGATGCTGAACACGACCACTATATAGGTCATGGTGACAATGATATCCCGTTCGCTGCCGGGCGGCAGGGACAGGGCCAGGGCCACCGAGATGCCGCCGCGCAGGCCGCCCCATGTCATGATCATGACCGCATTGGGGGTGAATGCCCGCAGGCTCCGCAGGGCATTGATGGGTACCCCGACGCTGATCAGCCTGGCGAGCAGGACCACCGGAATGGTCAGCAGGCCGCCGGTCAGGTACTCGGGCTTGTAGGGCACGACCAATACCTGCAATCCGATCAGCACGAACAGAATGGCGTTGAGGATCTCGTCGATCAATTCCCAGAAGGTATCCAGGTGCTCCCGGGTGCGCTCCGACATGGCTGCGAGCCGCCCGTGGTTGCCGATCAACAGGCCGGCGATCACCACGGTGATCGGGCCGGAGAAGTGAACCGCGTCGGCCAGGGCGTAGCCGCCGGTGACCACGGCCAGGGTAATCAGGATTTCCACCTGGTAGTTGTCCACCTGCCTGAGCAGCCAACAGGCCAGGAGCCCTGCGCTGTATCCCAGGAGGATGCCCCCCAGGGCCTCTTCGGCAAACAACCCCAGGATGTGACCGGCGCTGATCTGGCGGGTGCCCGTGGCCAGTTCCAGTAGCACGACGAACAGCACCACACCGATGCCGTCGTTGAACAGGGACTCGCCCACGATCTTGACCTCCAGGCGCTTGGGGATGCCCGCCTTCTTGAGGATCCCCAACACGGCGATCGGGTCGGTGGGCGAAATCAGTGCGCCGAACAACAGGGAATAGACCAGGGACAGACGGATGCCGAGCCAGGCGAACAGTTTCCAGATCATCAGGCCGATGATGAAGGTGGACAGGATGACCCCGCCGACGGCCAGCAGGGCGATGAGCCAGCGCTGCTGGCGCAATTTGTTGATGTCCACGTGCAGGGCCCCGGCGAACAGCAGAAAGCTCAACAGGCCGTGCAGCAGGGTCTTGTCGAAGTTGATGGCGTGCAGCAGGGACGCGACCTTGTCGGTGGGCGCCCCGAGGCCCAGTTTCCCCGCGATGAGAAACAGCAGGGACATGACCATGGCGATGACCATGATGCCCACGGTGGTCGGCAGGCGGATGTAACGATAGTTGATGAAGCCGAACAGGGCGGAGAGCGTCAGCAGGACGGCGATGATCTGGAACAGGTTCATTTCAGCCTCGGGCGCCAGGGTGATCGAGGGACGGGCGGCCCCTGTTGCGCCGCGGTCTCGTGGGTCAGCGCGCCAGCCGCGGCAGGTCCCCCTTCAGCCCCATGGCGTGCAGCATGAGGCGGTCCTTGATCAGGTCGGAGCGGTCGAGCCAGTTCATGCCCAGGTTGCGCAACAGCCGGACGGGCCCCTGGCGCGCGCCGAACAGGTGCTTGAATCCGTCGAGGGCGCTCATCATGAGCAGGTTGTCCCCTTTGCGCCACCGCTCGTAGCGCCGCAGGGCGGCGGCGGCGCCCGGGTCCCGGCCGGCGCCGTGGGCCTCGAGCAGCACCTCCGCCAGGGCGGCCGCATCCAGCAGACCCAGGTTCACCCCCTGGCCCGCCAGGGGGTGAACCGTATGGGCGGCGTCGCCGATCAGGGCCAGCCGCGCCCCGGTGTAGCGGTTCGCGTGCTGGCGCCGCAGCACGAACGCGGCGCGCGGGCCGCTGTGCTCGACGGCCCCCAGGGCGCTGTCGAAGGCCTCCTCGAGTTCCCGGTTGAAGGCCTGCGCATCCAGGGCGCACAGGCGCTCGGCCTCGGCCGGTGTGGTCGACCACACGATGGATGAGCGCCCGTCCCACAGGGGCAGAAAGGCCAGCGGTCCGGTGGGCAAAAAGCGCTGCCAGGCCGTTTGCCGGTGGGGCAGCGCCGTGGTCACCGTGGAGACCACCGCCTTTTGCTCATAGTCCCGGCGCTGCACGGTAATGCCCGCCAGCTTGCGTACCTTGGACTCGGCGCCGTCGGCACCGATCACCACCCGCGCCGTCAGTGCGGCGCCGGTATCCAGGTCTACTTGGACATGGTCTTCGCCGGTCGTCAGGGACGAGATGGCGGCGGGGCAGTGCAGGGTCACGTTTTCGCGGTGCTGCAGTTGTTCGAGCAGGGCGCGCTGGATTACGCGATTCTCGATGATATATCCGAGAGCCTCCTGTCCCGTCTGGGTGCAGTCGAAGTGAATCTTGCCCGTGCCGCCGGCGTCCCATACGTGCATCTCGCGAAACGGGCTGACGCGCTGGGCGGTCATGGCCTCCCAGGCATGCAGGGCGGTGAAGATCTGCCGCGAGGCGAGGGTAATGGCGGACACGCGCAGGTCGGTGCTGTCCTGGGGCCATGTCGTGGCCGGCGGCCTGGCCTCGATCACCGCGATGCGCAGGTCTGCGGCGGACAGGGCGCAGGCGCAGGCGGCCCCGACCATGCCGGCGCCCACGATGACCACGTCGTACTGCTCGTCCAGGGGGCGCGGCGCGTCGGTCACAGGGACGATCCCCTTGCCAGGCGCGGCAGGCGCCCCGAGACCCCCATCGCCGCGGCGATGACGCCATGCTTGATGCACGGCATCAGGTCGAGGGTCGTCATGCCCAGGTTGCGTGCCAGCACCAGGGGGGCGTAGCCGTTGGAGAAGATGCGCACCAGGCCGTCGGTAAAGGCGATGGCGCGCAGGTGATCGCGGCGCCGCCACTGGCTGTACTGGCGCAGTACCTCCGGGCCGCCGGGGTCCCGCCCCTGCCCGGCCGCCGCGAGCAGCAGGTCCGCCAGGGCGGCCACGTCCCGCAGGCCGAGATTAAACCCCTGCCCGGCCACCGGGTGCAGGGTATGGGCCGCGTTGCCGATCAGGGCGATGCGCTGGCGGGTGTGTTCCCGGGCGCGGATCAGTTGCAGGGGGTAAATGTTGCGCCGCCCCACCTTGATAAACCGGCCCAGCCGGTAACCGAAGTGTTCCTGGAGGGCGGCCAGGAACCGGCTGTCGTCCAGGGCCATGTTCGCCTCGGCGTCCTCCGTGCGGCCGGTCCACACCACGGCGCAGCGGCCTTCGGTCATGGGCAGCACGGCCAGCGGACCGCCTTCGGTAAAGCGCTCGTAGGCGACATTGCCGTGGGGGCGGCCGGGGGTGACATTGGCGATGACGGCGCTTTGGCCGTAGTCCCACTGCCGGGTGGGGATGCCCAGCATATCGCGCACCGCGGAGTTTCCCCCGTCGGCGGCGATCAGCAGGCGCGCGGCCAGGTGACGGCGCTCGCCGCCCTGGTCGAGCGTGACGTGGACCGATTCGGCGGTGGTCTCCAGGCCCTCCAGGCGCGCCGGGCACAGGAGCGTGATATTGGCGTGCCCCTCCAGGGTCTGCATGAGCGCCCCGCCCAGGGCGCGGCCCGCCACCACGTATCCGAGGGCCTCCACGTGTTCCTTCGCGCAGTCCATGCGCAGGGCGCCGAAGTGGCCGCGGTCGGAGACATGGATCTTCTCGATGGGGTTGGCATCCTGCCGCAGGCGGGGCCAGACCCCCATGGCGGAGAAGATCCGGCGCGTGCCATAGGCCAGGGCGATGGTGCGGTCGTCATAGCTGGGCTGGCCCTCGCTATTGAACGGCACCGCCTCGATGACGCCCACGCGCAGCGCCTGGCCGCCCAGGGCGCAGGCCAGGCTGGCCCCCACCATGCCGCCCCCCGCGATCAGTACGTCATAGTCGTGGTGTATGCTCATGGGTATGTGATGTTTCCCGTCAACGGCCCATTATGGACTCAATTTCCTCGGCTGTCTTGGGGGCATCGCGGCTCAGCACCTCGTGGCCGTTGCGGGTGACCAGTACATCGTCCTCAATGCGGATGCCGATGTTCCACCACTTCTTCGCGACTCCCTTTTGGCGCGCCGGTATATACAGTCCCGGTTCGACGGTGAGGACCATCCCCGCTTCCAGTCTGCGCCACCGGTTCCCCTCCATGTAGTCACCCACGTCGTGGACGTCCATGCCCAGCCAATGGCCGGTTCGGTGCATAAAGAAGGCTTGGTAGGCGCCGTCCTTGATGAGCTGGCGCGGCGTCCCCTTGAGCAGTCCGAGCTTGATCAGACCCCTGGTCAGTACCCGTACGGCGGCCTCGTGGGGGGCGTTCCACGATTTGCCCGGTGCGACCTGCTCGATGGCCGCCAGCTGCGCCTCCAGGACGATGTCGTAGACGGCCCGCTGCGCGGGGCTGAAACGCCCGTTGACGGGGAAGGTGCGGGTGATGTCGGAGGCGTAGCAGTCGTATTCGCCGCCGGCATCGATGAGCAGCAGGTCGCCGTCGCGCAGCTCGGCGCTGTTGTCCGTGTAATGCAGGATACACCCGTTGCGTCCGCCGCCGACGATGGACGGATAGGCCGTCGACCGGCATCCCGAGCGATTGAACTCATGGAGGAGCTCGGCCTCCACCTGGTATTCCATCATGCCCGGCCGGCAGACCTGCATTGCCCGCCGGTGCGCGCGCGCCGATATGCGGGCGGCCCGGCGCATGGTGGCGATCTCGGCGGGGGTCTTGTGCAGGCGCATTTCGTGCAGCGGCTGGTCCAGGTCGACGATCTCCGCCGGCGGGCGGGCGCCGGTCCGGGCGCGGTCGCGCACCTTGTTGATCCACTGCATGAGCCTGTCATCGAACTCGGGCCGGCGGCCCATGGTGTAATAGATACGCTCCCGATTGGCCAGCAGGTCGGGCAGAATCCGGTCCATCTTGTCGATGGGGAAGGCCTCGTCGGCGCCGAACAGGCGCTGCGCGTCCCGCGGGCCGGTGCGCCTGCCCGTCCACACTTCGGCCCGGGGGTTGCGCGGGCGGCAAAAGAGTATGAAGCGCCCGCCGCGCCCCTCGCGCAGGAACACCGCCACCGCCTCGGGCTCGGGGAATCCGGTGAGGTAGTAGAAGTCACTGTCCGGCCGAAAGGGATACTCCACGTCCCGGTTGCGCAGCTGCATGGCGGAGGTGGGCACGATGGCGATGGAGTTGGCCTCCAGGCCCCGCAACAGGCGCCGGCGCCGTTTGGCGAATTCTTGTCTATCCATGGGGGCGTGCGTCCTGGACGGCTGTCTTTGAGTCGGCGGTGTGTTCCTGCATGGGTGTCTCCCGGCGTAATGTATCGGGACGCGCGTGCGGCGGCCGTTGTTCAGTGAAGGGTCGGCTTATGCTGAGGTCCGGCATTGGGGGGCACGGGCTGAAGTTCTTCATGGATGAGCTGAATACCGACCCGGATATATTCGACCAGCTCGGAGAATGCCGTCTCGTCCTCTTCCGATCCCGTCGTGGCGGAGGAGGCCCGCGAGATCTCCATCACGTCGTGGGTGATCTCCACGACAGGCTCCGGCAGGTTGGAAAAATCCTGTATCCCGCCCACGCCCATGCCGTACAGGAACCCCTGACACCACTGGGTCAAGGCCTCGACGCGTATCTCCAGGTCCTCGTCGTCATCGGGCAGCATGAGGCGAAATTCATAATTGATATCGTTTATTCCGCGCACGGTCTCGCTGTGGAGGTCGAGTAAGGGGCGGGGCAGGGGCGGTACGGCGTCGGGGGCCGGCGTGTGCTCGGTCTCGCTCTGGTCGTTGCGGCTGACCATCCGGCTGACCCACATCTGGCCGTTGATGTAACCTTTCGAGCACAGCAGGCCGCACAGTACGCCATGGCCCTCGGCGGCATTGCCCGTCGAGCCCAGGCCCTGCAGTAGGTCGGATATCTCCTCGAAGTGAAGTTGCTGCCACTGGACCATGGGGTGCTCCGTCGATTGCGTTATATATTGGTGTTGGCGGCCGCCATTATATCATTGGTGTGCGCATGGCCTCAGGGCGGGGCGCCGGCGGCACGACGCGCCAATCCCATTGACCTTCCGCGCGTACCTTCATATAGTGACCGAATGGCGCAAGAGATGGACAAAATGTCTCGTATCACAGGGGCGGAGCTGGACCGGCTCGAGCTCTACATCGAGGAGTTGATCGGTGTCTGTGAACGACTGGTCAATGAGAACCGCACCCTGCGGGCGGAGCACGCCGTATTGATGGAAGAGCGGGCGCGACTGCAGGAACGGGCGGATGATGCGCGCAACAGGCTCGAGGCCATGATCGCACGCCTCAAGGCCATGGAGCTCGAATAGTGAAAGGCGACGCCCGGCAGGTCACCGTCCATATCCTCGACAAGGAATATCGGGTCGCCTGCCGGCCGGAAGAGGAACAGGCCCTGTTCGACGCCGCCCGTTACCTGAACGGGAAAATGCAGGAAATCCGTGACAGGGGGCGGGTCATCGGGATCGACCGCATCGCCGTCATGGCGGCCCTGAACCTGGCCCACGAGGTGCTGCAGAGCCAGGCGGGCACCCGCCAGGAGACCGAGGCTGTCAATACCAAGATTCAATTCCTGCGCGGAAAGCTCGAAAATGCCATCAATAAGAGCAAGCAAATGGAACTCTGAGGCTGGTGGCGTTAGAATAGCGTCAGCATCCCCTGCGGTGTTCGATTGCGGATTGGAAATTTGCCTTGATCCTAAATAACGACCCAGGGGGCAGAGCTGCTGATGTTGTTGTGCACGTCCGCCTCTAGCGGAAAGCCTGATACATCACCGATGTCCCCACTTGAGCCTATTGGTTCAAGGTCGAAGATTCGCACCGGCACTCGCGGAGGATGCTCTCTTTTGTCCTTTTTTGCGCCGTTCCCCCGTTTGCGTGCAGTACGACCCCTGTTTCGGTGACCATGACCTCGCGGGCCCAAATGCGCAAGGCCATGCGGACGCGGCGCCGCTCCCTGTCAGACGCCGACCGGATGGAGGCCTCCCGCGCGATCGCCCTGCGCCTGGCCGCCACCCATCTGTTCCAGCGCAGCCGCCGGGTCGCCTTTTACTACCCCAGCGACGGCGAGGTGGATACCTTTCCCCTGCTGCGGCGCGCCTGGTCCATGGGCAAGCGCTGTTATCTGCCCAAGCTGTACCGCATCAAGAAGCGCCGCCTGTGGTTTGCGGCCGTCCAGGAGGGGAGCAAGCTGACGGCTAACCGCTTCGGCATCCCCGAGCCGCAACTGTCGGCGCGGCGGATGGTTGACGCCCGTGCCCTGGATTTGATCATCATGCCCCTGGTTGCATTTGACGAGGCAGGCAACCGGATCGGGATGGGCGGCGGCTTCTACGATCAGACCCTGGCGTTTCTCCATCATCGCCATGCATGGCACAGACCCAGGCTCGTCGGCGTGGCCTACGAATTTCAGAAGTCGGCATCGCTGCGGCCCTACGGTTGGGATGTGCCCCTGCAGGCGGTCGTCACGGAGGAGCGAGTCTACCGCACCGGGGAGATCCTGCTTTGAGGCACTGGCTCATGAAGTCCGAGCCAAGCGTCTACAGCCTGCAGGACCTGGCGCAGGCGCCCGGCGGTACGGCCGCGTGGGACGGGGTGCGCAACTACCAGGCACGCAATTTTATCCGGGACCAGATGCAGCCCGGTGACCTCGCCTTCTTCTACCACTCGAGCTGCGCACAACCGGGTATTGCAGGTGTCATGGAGGTCGTCAGCCGACCCTACCCCGATCCGACGGCCTTTGATCCCGCCGATGAACACTATGATCCCAAGAGTGATCCCGCCAATCCCCGTTGGTACGTCGTCGATGTGCGGTATCAACGCGCGCTCAGCGAGGTTATTCCCCTGGCGCGACTCAAGCAGTGCCCCGAGCTGGCGCAGATGCCGCTGTTGCGACGGGGCAATCGGCTCTCCGTGATGCCGGTAACCCCGGAGCAATGGCGCTACATACTCACGCTTGAATGCTAGGGAGCCTCTGCACGGGCCGCTGAAGCGGCGCTCACGGCGTTTCAAAGGGGTTCGGAATGCTCTGTAAACTCCGCTCCCTCGCCCCTGTGCGCCTTGTGATGATCCCCTTGATCGACCTGTGCAGAGGTTCCCTAGGGCCTGTTAACACTATCCATGCCGCGGCGAGTGCAGCAGGCGATCGGCGGCGGCGGGCCGGTGACGCGCCGCCTGTTTCCCCCTGTATGCGCGTGCGGCGCCTCCGCGACGGATGTTGGTAAGGCGATGCAGCCGGCCCGCATCGTTCATCGTCAATCGCGTACCCGGCCATGATGATGGCTCGCCGCAATGAATGCGGATCGAGATATTACGGTCGTTCGCGCAGCGCTGTTGATGCCGTCGTGAACTGCGTATGCAGTGCGCCGCACATGCTTCACCGGAGAAGCGGTTCACTTTCCGCGCGCGCAAAAACGTGCGCATTGAAGAGTGAATTTAGTTGTTAAAGTACGATTATCCGGGTGCCGATACACAGTCCAACGCTAGTAAAAAAGTTGCAATTAATACTAGCATTATGTTGAAAGATGTTTATACTTATTCGCGGACAACACCTTGGAGGATTAGTCTATGGCAACAAAGAAGAAGTCAACCACGAAGAAAAAGGCAGCTGCTAAGAAGAAGGCTGCTCCGAAGAAGAAGTCTTCCGCAAAGAAGAAAACTGCGAAGAAGAAGTCTTCTACTAAGAAGAAGTCTGCAGCTAAGAAGAAAGTCGCCCCCAAGAAGTAACCGGGACGGAGAGCACAGCAGGTTCGAGAGATCTCCAACCTGCTAAAAGCAAAAGGCCTGTGAAAACAGGCCTTTTGCTTTATGGGCCCCCGATTTTCGGGGCGTCGGATCCCTTCTCTGACCGCTGGCGCCGGGCCCCTTCCGGCTCCCCGCCCGCCCCTTATCCGCCGCTGCGCCGGCACCGCCTTCCAGCGCATGCGCCGTGCCGGGAGGCGCCCCAAAACCCTTGCGCGGCGAATGCCTTTGGGTCCGCTGCGGCGCTCAGCTCAAAAACAATCCGTAGGCAGGGTTGTCAGACTCGTTTTCAAAGGCGTAGCCCAATTCCGTCAGGAACGCCTGAAATTGCTCCTGGTTGTGGGCAGGCACCTGGATGCCCACCAATACCCGGCCGTAGGCATCCCCGTGGTTGCGGTAGTGAAACATGCTGATGTTCCAGCGCCGCCCCATACGGGTGAGGAAGCGCAGCAGCGCGCCGGGGCGCTCCGGGAATTCGAAGCGATAGATCCATTCGTTATCGGCCCTTTGGGTGTGGCCGCCCACCATGTAACGGATGTGCAGCTTCGCCATTTCGTTATCGGTGAGGTCGGTGACCGAATATCCCGTGGCCTTCAATTGGGTCAGTATGTCCTCACGCTCTGTCTTCGCCCTGATTCAGCTGGATCCCCGCGAATACATGGGCCTGCTCGGGGTCCGACAGGCGGTAATTGAACTCGGTGATGTTGCGGTGCCCCAGGGCCTGACAGAAATCGCGGAAACTGCCGGGGCGTTCGGGAATGGTGACGGCGACCAGCATCTCCCGGTGTTCGCCCACCTGGGCGCGCTCCGCCACGTGGCGCAGGCGGTCGAAATTCATATTCGCGCCGCTGTCGATGGCCACCAGGCCCTGGCCCTGAACCCCCGTCCGCTCCACATACCTTTTCAGGCCCGCCAGCGCCAGCGCGCCGGCCGGTTCGGCGATGGAGCGGGTGTCGTCGAAGATGTCCTTGATGGCGGCGCAGATCTCGTCGGTGTTGACCACGATAACCTCATCGACACATTGCCTGGCGATGCGAAACGGCTCCTTGCCCACCTGGCGCACGGCCACGCCGTCGGTGAAGATCCCCACCTGGGGAAGCTTGATCCGGCGCCTCTTCTGCAAGGCGTAGTACATGCTCGGCGCCTCATCGGGCTCGACGCCGATGACCTTGATCTGCGGGTACAGGTACTTGGTATAGGCGGCGATGCCGGCGATGAGCCCGCCGCCGCCCACGGGCACGAAGATGGCGTGAATATCCCCGGTGTGCTGGTGCAGGATCTCCATGCCCACCGTCCCCTGTCCGGCGATCACGTCCGGGTCGTCGTAGGGATGGATGAACGTCATGTCCCGGTCTTCGGCCAGCTTGAGGGCGTGGGCGTAGGCCTCGTCATAAGTGTCGCCGTGGATGGCGGTCTTGGCGCCCAGATTCTTGACGGCCTCGATCTTGATCGGCGGCGTGGTCTTGGGCATGACGATCAATGCCTTGATCCTCAGTCTCTGCGCCGACAGCGCCACGCCCTGGGCATGATTGCCCGCTGAGGCGGCGATCACCCCGGCCCGGCGCTTTTCCTCCGGCAGGTTGATGATCTTGTTGTACGCCCCGCGCAGCTTGAAGGAGAACACCGGCTGCATGTCCTCGCGCTTGAGCAGGACCCGGTTGCCGAGGCGGCGGGACAGGTTGGGGGCGTCGTCCAGGGGTGTCTCCCGCGCGACATCGTAGACGCGGGCCTTGAGGATCTTTTCGATATATCGTTTTGGCATGTATGTTGACGGTCGTGGGGCGTGCCCGCTCTGTGAATCAGAATCTCGATTATAGTCGACACAAGGAGGCGCTGTCGTGCGCCGCTGGCCGGTTTGCCGCGACACGGGGGGCGGCTTGCCCTTTCATGCGGCGCCCGGCAACGGTATTATCTTGGCTTCGTCCCGCATACTAAGGAAATCAGACCATGTCCGCAGAAGCAAAGAAGACACGCGCCGCCGAGGCGGCACTGGAGTACGTGCAGTCAGGCATGATCGTCGGGGTGGGCACCGGCTCCACCACGAACGCGTTCATCGACGCCCTGGCGCGGGTCAAGGGGAAAATCGACGGCGCCGTGGCCAGCTCGGAGGTGAGCGCCCAGCGCCTCGCCGGGCACGGTATCGCGGTGCTGGATCTCAATACCACGGGGACCCTTTCCCTGTACGTGGACGGCGCCGACGAGTCCAACCAGTACCTGCAGCTGATCAAGGGCGGCGGCGGGGCGCTGACCCGGGAAAAGATCGTGGCCGCGGCCAGCGACAAGTTCGTGTGCATCGCCGATGATTCCAAGCTGGTGCAGGTGCTGGGAAAATTCCCCCTGCCGGTGGAGGTGATCCCCATGGCGCGCAGTTATGTCGCGCGCCAGCTGACCAAGCGTGGCGGGCGGCCGGTGTGGCGGGAGGGATTTGTCACCGACAACGGCAATGTGATTCTGGACGTGCACGACCTGAATATCGCCGATGCCGCCGCCCTCGAGGCCGAGCTGAACAACATCGCCGGCGTGGTCACCAACGGGCTGTTCGCGCTGCGGCCCGCCGATGTGTTGATCCTGGGGACCGAGGACGGGGTCCGCACCGTCACCTGAGGGGGCGAGCCCGGTTGTCGGGAGGCCGCCAGACCCGCAGCGGGTATGAGCCATGTCAATTTCACGTCTATTGATCTTGATCGGGGTGGTGCTGGTGGCGGTAGGGCTGTTGTGGCCCGTCATCCAGAAGCTCGGCCTGGGCCGCCTGCCCGGTGATATCGCCATCGAGCGTGATCACTTCCGGTTCTACTTCCCCATTACCACGTCAATCATCATCAGCATCGTCCTCAGCCTGATATTGTGGTTGTTCTTCCGGCGCTAGGGAACCTCTGCACAGGTCGGTCAAGGGGATGATCACAAGGCGCACGGGGCCGAGGAAGCGCAGTTTACCAGGAGTAACTGAGCTCCGAGTCCCTGTGCAACGCCGTGAGCGCCGCTTCAGCGGCCTGTGCAGAGGTTCCCTAGGGGCTCGCCCGGCGTCAGGTCTCGAAGCACACCTCGATGAAGAACGCCCCGTGGTCGGTCTCGAAGGGGATGATGATCTTGGGCCCCGTAGTCTTGTGGTGAACCGAGTGGTTCTTGCCGGAGACGATGGCGGGGATCGCCATGTCGAAGTTGTACCCCTTCTCCCCGAGCAGCCTCTTGGCCCCGCCGGACACCATGTTGGTGATCTCGCCGGCCAGGTCAGTGACCGTCCCGTCAACACCGTCCGGCTCCTCACCGAGCATGCGTTTGCATATCTCCCGCAGGACCTGGGCGGTGAAGGTGATGGCCAGGGAGCCCTTGGCCTGGGCACTGGTCATGCCGATGACCCCCGTGACATCACCCCAGGCGGTCTCGCTGTCCTTGATCAGGGGTTTGCCCGCCCTGGCGTCCAGCGTCGCCATGGTGGACAGGACGTTGGTCATGGATTCCAGAAACGGGTTGATGAAGTCAGCTTTCACGGCACCTTCCCTGCATGGCGGCCGGTCGCGGGCCGGCGGCACACCGGTCCAAGCGCTTGACGCGCGCCATGGGCGCGCGGTCGGCCTGTGTATATGTGCTGTTGATCGGTCCCATGGGTCCCGTGGTTCCCTTTTGGGGCATGGTTGGATTCCGTGCGGCTATGACCAAGAGAGTCGGCCCGTCCCGGCCTTACTTTAGCGGCGGGCGGGGCCCCGGTTCCGTGCTGTCACTGCCGCGCCCAGGCGACCGCGTACTTCTCGGCGGTGTCTTCATCCAGGCGCCCGTGGCTGTACAGCCCCTCCAGCGCATGGTCCGCTACGGGTTGGCCCGATCCGTCGCGACCCTCATGCCGCCATTTTCCATGCCGCTCCAGCTGATAGACGGTGGCCATGATGTCATGCAGACGGATCTGGTGTGCCTGGCCCAGGCGACGAAAATCATCGAGGGTCAGGGGGCGCCCGAGCTTCTTGTATTCGTCGTTGACCAGGGCCTCCAGGGCGATGTCCCACTTGGGGATGCTGATGGGGGTGTGCTTGCCGTGTCTTTCCATGCCGCCTCCGTAAACGTTACACGCTCGAATGCCGTATTTGCGGGGTGCCGCCTGCCGGAATTATCCCCGACCTTGGCCCGTTATGCGAGCGCGACCGCGGCGCCCGGCGGTTGAGGGCGGATGACAGCGCCTGGCGCAATGATTAGAATGAAGGCCGTTACCTCACCGGCTTTGAATCACGTCGACAGCATGCCGCAGCCAAACGCCCCCCGCAGGCTTTGTGTCGCCCCCATGATGGAGCGCACCGACCGCCATTTCAGGTACCTGTTGCGCCTGATTTCCCGCCACGCCTATCTGTATACCGAGATGGTGCCGGCCCAGGCCCTGCTGCACGGCGACAGGGATCGCTGGCTGCGCTTTCACCCCGCCGAGCACCCGGTGGCCCTGCAGCTCGGCGGCGATGACCCCGCCGCCCTGGCCCGCTGCGCCCGGTGGGCCGAGGAGGCGGGTTACGATGAGGTCAATCTCAATGTCGGGTGCCCCAGCGAGCGGGTCCAGGCGGGCCGTTTCGGCGCCTGCCTGATGCTCGAGCCGGCGCGGGTGAGCGAGTGTGTCGCGGCCATGGCCGCGGCGGTGACCGTCCCGGTGACGGTCAAGACCCGCACCGGGGTCGATCATCACGACGGCTATGAGGTGCTGCGGGACTTCGTCGCGCAGGTGGCCGCCGCCGGCTGCCGGACATTCATCGTCCATGCCCGCAAGGCCTGGTTGAAGGGGCTGAGCCCCAAGGAGAACCGGCAGGTCCCGCCCCTGGATTATGACCGGGTGGTGCGGCTCAAGCGGGACTTTCCCCATCTCGAGATCATCGTCAACGGCGGCCTCAATGACCTGGGACAGGCACGGCGTCTCACCGAGGTGCTGGACGGGGTGATGATCGGACGCGCGGCCTATGACGATCCCTATCTGTTGAGCGAGGCGGACCGCCTGTTCTACGGCGATGAGCGCCCCGTGCCCGGCCGCGAGGAGGTGGTGCGGGGGATGTTCCCCCATCTGGCCCGGGAGCTGAACGCCGGGGTGCGGTTGAACACCATGACCCGCCATCTGCTGAATCTGTACCGCGGCAGGCCGGGCGGGCGCGCCTGGCGCCGATTTCTCAGTGACAACGCCCACCGGCCGGACGCGGGCCTGGCCGTGCTCGAGCAGGCCTTGGAGCACATGAGCGCGCACTCGCTGGGGCGGGTCGCGTGAGGCCAGCGGTGCTGGGTGCGCCTTTGGCGCCATCGCGGAGGTGATCATGATCGTGCAGGAGCGCTTGACCGTCGATACCAAGGGGCGCGGCACAACGGCCGTCAGCGAGTCTGTTGAGCGCATCGTTTCGGCCTCGGGGGTCGAGACCGGTCTGTGCCACGTCTTTGTCCAGCATACCAGCGCCTCTTTGATGTTGTGCGAGAATGCCGATCCGCAGGTGCGCAAGGACATGGAACGGTTCATGGCCCATGTGGTGCCGGACGGAGATCCCATGTTTGCCCATGACACCGAGGGGCCGGACGACATGCCGGCGCATATCCGCACCGTGATGACCGGCGCCGGTGTGACCGTCCCCGTGAGCCGGGGCCGCTGCGCCCTGGGCGTGTGGCAGGGGATCTACCTGTGGGAGCACCGTTACGAGGGTTCCACCCGTTCGATCGTGGTCACCGTCCAGGGGGAGTGACTGCAGGCCCTAGGTATTATTGTTCGAGTCCTCGCCGCACGGGACATAGCCCCACAACAGGGGCGGGTCGATCTGCAGGGGCGCCTGGGGGGTGCTGTGGGCCTTGATGGCGAACTCGTCCAGGCTGCAGTCCCGTTGAAAGGGGTGTGCATAGGGCTCGCCCCGCGGGCACAGGAGGCTGCAGGCAACGGGCTTCGCCTCCCCCTGGGCACGCTTGATGATCACCGCGGTCTCGCCGTTTTGCAGGCGGACGAAGGTGCCGGGCGGGTAGATGCCCAGTTCCTGCCTCAGGTGCTGCACGAGTTCCGGGTCCAATTCGTCGAGTTGCTCGGGTAAGTAGTCGCCCAGGGCGTCAAACGGCGACAGGGCGCTCCGGTAGGCCCTGTCCGAGACCAGGGCCGCGTAGTCGTCCGCCAGGCCGATGATCCTCGCCTCGAGGCCGATCTCGACGCCCTTCAGCCCTTTGGGATACCCCCCCCCGTTGATGCGTTCGTGGTGCTGCAGGACTGCCGTGAGCCAGCGCTCGTCATCGATGCCGGCGTAGCGCAGTATCTCCACTGTGCGTTGCGGGTGCTCGCGCACCTGCTGACGTTGTGCCGCCGTCAGGGGCGTGCTCTGTTTGTAGAGGGCCTCCTGGAGCTTCAGCATCCCGATGTTGCTCGTCAGGGCGGCGGCGACCAGGGTGCGTCTGCGCGGCGGGTCCAGCGCCAGGCGGCGCCCCAGCACCTCCGCCACCAAGGCCGTGTCAATGGCGTGCCATACGCTGTAAGGGGTCTTGTTCAACAGGTGAATGGCGCCCAGCATGGCGTCGGTATCCCGTTGGCAAAGGGCCGGCAGGTCATCGCATACCCTGGCCAGCTCCTCCCGGGCCGCGGTGCGGCGGGCGTACAGCGCGGTAAATGCCTGGCCCAGCTGAAAGGCGATGCGGGTGAGCGCATCGAACGGATGACGTGGGTCGGGGTCCCGGGCGCCGTGGGCGGGCGTCACCACCCCGGCGTCATCCCGGTAGATACCGTGCTCCACCAGGGCGTCGAGCTGGGAAGGGGAGTCTATGGTCTCGGCCTTGTTGAGCAGCATGCGGCCCTGGTCATCGTAAGCGGCCCATGGCAGGGCAACCCCAACGCAAAGCTCGTGTTTTTCGATCTTGATTCTTGGCATAGCGGCTGTCAGGGGTGTTCCAGTCTCATATCGGAAGCCGTCCCGCAAAACTAAAGGACGGATGATCATTATTCCCCAGAAAGCTTGAAACCCGTCCCAGAATCACGGGCATGATGAGCAAGCCCCGGGGCCGTCCCCCTCAGGAGGGGCGCGCCTCGTGAGGGGGACAGGCGGGCTTCGCCGGCGCCGCGGCTCATGGGTGCTTTGTCCCGCGGTCCCGCCCGCGCCGCTGCTCGCGGAATTCGCGCATCTCCCGCCGTATCGGCTCGGTCCTGCCGACTTCCCGACCGATGTAATAGCCCAGCAGTACCAGGCCCGAGCTCAGTGCCAGTCGCAATATCATGATGTGTCTCCGTATTGTAGCTGCTGTAGTGTCAACCGGCGGGGCTTTACGAATGCTGCGTGGGCGCCAGGGTGCCGTGCAGCCAATAATCGATGCGCGCCGGGTGATTCTTGATGTAGGTGGTGACCGCCTGTTCCACCCCGTCGCTGCGGGCGTTGAGCATGCCCTGTTCCAACTCGGGCATGGGGATGAACATGCGGGTCAGGAATGCCGTCAGGGCGGGGGTCGAACGTGTCGTTGAACCCCATGCGCGCCACGGCGTGGATCTCCTGGCGCCCGCCCAGCAGGTGTTTGGGGTCTTTGAGGTAGCGCAGGTGCCACTTCTGAAAGATCCAGTGGGGGCTCCAGGCGGTGGCGACGACCCACCGGTGGCGGCGTATGCCCCGCTTGAGCGCCGCGGTCATGCCCGCCCCGCTGGAGGCCACCAGCTCATAGTTGGACAGGCCGTAGCCCTGGAGGGCCTTTTCCGAGGCCTGCATCAGACCCGAGCCGGGGTCGATGCCGTAGATGCGGCGGTTGAGCCGGCGCGCGACGCCGGCGTCGGCCAGGTCGGCGATGGAATCCAGCTTGTCCTTGGGGACGTAGTCCGGTACCACCCAGCCCAGGCGGGCATCGAGGTACAGGGGTCCCAGGTCGATGACCTTGTCCGAGACCTTGCGCCAATAATTGCGGTGGGTGGTGGGCAGCCAGGCCATGAGCATCAGGTCCAGGTCACCGTGGGCCACGCCCTGGTATTGGATGCCGATATCGGACATGACCAGGTCGACGGTATAGCCCATGCGCTGTTCCAGCAGGCGTTTGGCCAGCTTGGTGACGAATTCGGCGTCCGCCCACGCCGTCCAGCCGATGCGGATGGTCTTGCGGCCGCCGGAAGGCGTGCGGGCGGTGTCGTCGGTGTGTCGGCGCCGCCGGAGGTGGCCGACCGGCCCGCCGGGGCGGGACCGGCACCGGTCGACGGCCCGGGCGTGCCGTACACATAGACGAACAGGGCCAATGCCAGGACCGCGAACAGGCTGTTCAATGCATACTTGACGGTAGTTGACACGCGCGCTTGCTCCTAGGGGTTCGGTGACCGGGAAAACAGGGTCTTGAGGCGCTCTTTGACACTTCGCTGACGCGTGTCGCCGAAGCTCTGGGTGATGCGGTCGAGGATGATCGCGAGCAGTACCACGCCGATCCCGCCCTCGAAGCCCGTTCCCACCTCCAGCCGCTGGATGCCCCGCAGCACGTCCTTGCCCAGGCCACCCGCGCCGATCATGGAGGCGATCACCACCATGGACAGGGCGAGCATGATGTTCTGGTTGACGCCGGCCATGATGGATTTTTTGGCCGTCGGGATCTGCACCTTGAACAGCAGCTGCGCCGGCGTGCAGCCGAAGGCCAGGCCCGCCTCCACCAGCTCCTTGGGCACTTGCCGTATGCCGAGATTGGTCAGGCGCACCGCCGGCGGCATGGAGAAGATGATGGTGGCGATCACGCCCGGCACCCTGCCCAGGCCGAAGAACATGGCCGCCGGGATCAGGTAGACGAACGCCGGCATGGTCTGCATGAAGTCCAGTACCGGCCGCACCAGGTTGTCCACCGCGTCGCTGCGCGCCGACCAGATGCCCAGGGGCAGCCCGAACAGCAGGCTCACCACGGTGGCCGCCAGGACCAGAGCCAGGGTGTCCATGGATTCGGCCCACAGGCTCATCCCCGTCAGCAGGGCCAGGGACGCCAGGGTGAACAGCCCGAAGCGCCACCCTACCCGCCACAGGGCCAGCGCCGCCAGCAGCGCGGTCAGCAGCCAGGCGGGGAACCACAGCAGCACGGCACCGAGGGAGTCGGTCAGCCAGCCGACGGTGAAGGTGATGCCGTCGAACAGCGGCTGAAAGTGATCCAGCAGGAACGCCACCAGGGCGTCGATGGCGCCGCCGACCGGGATGTGGCCTGTCTCAATGCTCATGGTCAGTCTGTTGATCCAGTGTCTGCAGCAATTGCCCCTGGGAGATGGCGCCGCGGAAGGTTCCGTCCTCGTCGGTCACGGGGATCGGGTGGTCGGACTGGGCCGCCGCCTGGATGACGGTCCGCAGGGGCGCGTCCGCCGCCACCGGCGCGGTCTGCACAAAGGCCGCCTCCAGGGACTCGGCCTGGCTCTCCACGGCGAACATCAACGAGGGGGCGGACACCACGCCCAGGAAGGCGCCGTCGGGGCCGCATACGTAGCCCGTCTGGTGCTCGGCCTTGCGCAGCTGCGGGATGAGCCCGCGCAGGTCCGCAGTCCGGGCGTCCAGGATCAGGGTGTTGTCGCGGCGGGCGATGTCGCCCGCGGTGTAGACGGCGGCGAGATCGACCCCGCGAAAGAACGAGCGAACCAGGTCGTTGGCCGGTGCCTGGAAGATGTGCTTGGGCGTGTCGATCTGCATGACGACCCCGTCGTGCATGATGGCGATCCGGTCCCCGATGCGCATGGCCTCGTTGAGGTCGTGGGAGATGAAGATCACGCTGCGCCGGCTGTCGCGCTGCAGGCGCAGCAGCTCGTCCTGCATCTCCGCGCGGATCAGCGGATCGAGGGCGGAGAAGGCCTCGTCCATGAGCATCAGCGACGGGTTGACCGCCAGGGCGCGCGCCAGGCCGACCCGCTGGCGCATGCCGCCGGACAGCTGGTCGGGGAGGGAGTCCCAATAGGCCCCCAGGCCCACCTGCTCCAGGGCCTCCATGGCCCGCTTGCGGCGCTCGGCCGTGCCCACGCCCGCGACTTCCAGGCCGAAGGCGGCGTTCTCCCAGACCTTGAGGTGCTCCATCAAGGCAAAGGACTGAAACACCATCCCCATCTCCCGGCGCCGCAGCTCGATGAGGTCCTTGCGGGACATCTGCATCACGTCCTGGCCGTTCAGCAACACCTGTCCCGCGGTGGGTTCGATCAGGCGGTTGATCATGCGCAGCAGGGTGGACTTGCCGGAGCCGGACAGGCCCATGATGACGAACACCTCGCCGGGGTTGACGGTAAAGCTCACGTCCCGCACCCCGACGGTCATCCCGGTCCGGTCGAAGATCTCGGCCTTGGTCCGGCCCTGGTCCAGCATGTCCAATGCGCCCTGGGGGTCGGCGCCGAAGATCTTGTAGAGGTCTTTGACCACTACCGATGATTCCGCCGCGCCCACCGCGTCAGGATTGGCCCCTTGAGCGGCGTTTGCTGTCGAAGCCCGACCGTTGTTCACTGCTGCTCTCCGTAAAACTCGAGGCGCAATAGAAAATCACCGGCATGCGCCGATGCGGGCGCTGCGCCTATCCGGTGAGTGAGGTAATTCGCTTGGATGAATATTAAAATACAGCAAATGCGGCCCGGTTTTAAGGGGGCCGCCGGTGTCGCCCGGGGCGTTATGCGGTCCGCGTCGGCCGCGAAGGCGGGGTCAGGGGCGCCTGAGCGCCGCTGTCAGGGGCGTCACCGGTCCACGGGCAGGTGGTGCCTTGTTCCAGGCCAGCATGCCGCCGTGCAGGTTATAGACGCGCTCAAAGCCCAAGCCCGTGAGCAGGGCCGCGGCCGTGGTGCTGCGCACGCCGGCGCGGCACACCAGCACGATCGGCTGGCCCTTGGATGCGCCCAGCGCCTGGGCCTGTTGCGGCAATTGCCTGAGGGGCAGCAGACGGCTGCCCGGGATATGGCCCAGGTCGCCGCTGTACTCATGGGGTTCCCTGACGTCGATGACCAGGGGCGGCGGCCGGTTTTGGAGCATGGCCTGCATCTGCTCCGGCTCCAGCAGGCGCACCCGGTTCAGCTCGGCGATGGACGGAAACTTGAGGGCGTCGTCGTCCAGCTCCGTCTGGTTGATCTGCAGGACTTCCTGGATGCGCTCGGGCAGGGGCAGGTCGAGACTGTTCATGAGCTCGATGTACTCCTCCCGCGTGCGGTCCCTGATGCGCGGGTTGGCGCGCTTTTCGTCGCCGATGGTGGACTGGGTGTTGCCGCGGTAATCGTGGGCCGGGAACACCAGGGTCTCGTCGGGCAGGGTGAACAGCTTGCTGGGTGATGCTGTCGTACTGGTCCCCCGCGTCGCCGCCGGCGAAGTCGGTGCGGCCGGTGCCGCCGATCAGCAGGGTGTCTCCGGTCAGTACCCGGTCGCGGAGGCAATAGCTGACGCTGTCCGGCGTATGCCCCGGGGTGTACAGGACCTTGATGGCGATGTCCCCGACGGCGAGCTCCTGACCGTCGTGCAGGTGCACATGGACCCGGGGCTGGGGGGCGTTCTCGTGCATGTGGATGCGCGCGCCGGTGAGATCGCTCAGGTCGGCGCACGCCGAGCGGTGGTCGGCGTGGGTGTGGGTGTCGAACACCGCCTCGAGGGTGCAGCCGTAATAGGCCAGCATGGCCAGGTAACGATTGATCTGCTCATGGACCGGGTCCACCAGGGCCGCCTTGCGGGTATGCTCGCAGGCGATCAGGTAGGTCTTGCACTTGCTGCGGTTCAGCTCACAGAACAACATGGCGTTTCCTCTGTCACGGGCGTTGCGGATGGGTGTCGGCGAATGCCGGACGATGTCCAGACCATAAGGCATCCGCTGACGCGAGGCAAGGTCCGGACGAGGGTGAAAACACGGCGACGTCCCTGCCGGACGCCGCCGTGATCTTACGGAAGGGCGGGTGCCGGATCGGCGGGGCTCAGCCGCACTTGGAATCCCCGCAGTTGAGGCAGGTCAGGCACCCGTCCATCATGATCATGGCCTTGGTGTTGCACTTGATGCACAGGGTGGCGCCCTCGGGGTAATCGCTCTGGGCCTGCTCGCCGGCGTCGTCCCGCGTGTCCATCCCGCGGGACGATTGGTACTCGGCGCGCTTTTCCTGGACGAATTTTTTCTGATGCTCGTCCAGATCATCGTCCTTGATCAGGCCGATGATGCGCAGATGGTGATCGATGACGTCGCCGATCTCCGCCACCAGGGACGGGGTGAACTTGCCGCCCTTCTTGAAATAGCCGCCCCGGGGGTCGAATACCGAGCGCAGCTCTTCCACCAGGAAGGTCACGTCGCCGCCCTTGCGGAACACGGCGGAGATGATGCGGGTCAGGGCGACGATCCACTGGAAGTGGTCCATGTTCTTGGAGTTGATGAAGATCTCGAAGGGGCGGCGCAGCTCGTGCTCGGTCCCCTCGTTGAGAATGATGTCGTTGATGGTCACGTACAGGGCGTGCTCGGTGAGCGGCGTCTTGATCTTGTAGGTGGCCCCTTGCAGGGTCTGGGGTCGGCCGATCTTCTCGTGCAGCTGGATGACATTGGATTGCGCCTCGGCCGGCTCCTGGGGTGCTTGTGCCGCGTCGGCGCCGGCATCATCCGGCTTTACGACGCTGTAACCGACGATCTTTTTATCGATCTTGATGGTCATGGCTTGTCTCCGTATTCATTAATACCTGCAACCCGAAATCCCAGCGGTATCCAGTTTCCGGGCAGACCCTTGTTCACCACTTCCCGTAGTAGCCTTCTTTGAGCGCATCGAACAGGTTCGCCGCCGTGTGCAGCTCGCCGTCGTACTCCAGCTCTTCATGGCCTTTGGCCTCCACCACGGTGCCGTCATCGAGGGTGAAGCGGTAGGTGGTGTTCTCCAGGTCGCTGCCCTTGACCAGTACTCCCTGGAAGGCCTCGGGATTGAAGCGGAACGTGGTGCAGCCCTTGAGATTGCACTCGTAGGCGTAGAGATAGATGTCCTTGAACGCGTCATAAGAGAACTCCGTGGGGACGTTGGCCGTCTTGGAGATGCTGGAGTCGATCCACTTCTGGGCCGCCGCCTGGATGTCCACGTGCTGCCTGGGGCTGACATCGTCGGCTGTGATGAAGTAGTCGGGGAGCTGCTCCTCCGGGTCCTCGGAGAACGGGCAGGGCCCTGGAGTTGATCAGCTCGCGGTAGCACAGCAGTTCAAAGGAGTAGACGCCCACCTTCTCCTTGGTCTTGCGTCCCTCCCGGATCACGTTGCGGAAGTAGTGATGGGCGAAGCTCGGCTCGATGCCGTTGCTGGCGTTGTTGGCCAGGGACAGGGAGATGGTGCCCGTGGGCGCGATGGAGCTGTGGTGGGTGAAACGCGCCCCGACGCGGGCGAGCTCGTCCACCA
The DNA here is from genome assembly GCA_963844825.1 of uncultured Gammaproteobacteria bacterium. Lineage (GTDB taxonomy): Bacteria > Pseudomonadota > Gammaproteobacteria > CAWJPQ01 > CAWJPQ01 > CAWJPQ01. The sequence continues at coordinate 83,902 of CAWJPQ010000014.1, read as the reverse complement.
GCGCCGGCGCCTCTTCGCCGACGCTGCTGCATGTAGCGGCTGTACTTGGCGTGCAGCACCTTGCCCTTGACCAGGTCGCCCACCTGCCAGCCGTCGGCCGCCATTTCGGGGCGCTTGCGCAGCATCTCGGCGGTGACCGTGAAGGTCTCCTCCATGATGGGGGCCGGGCCCTTCTCCTTGGCCAGGGACAGGGCGGTTTCCCAGCCGGCCAGGGCAAGCTCCTTGGTGACCTGCTCGGTGAACGCCAGGGAGTCCTGGTCGCCGTATTTCATGCACAGCATGGTCAAGGTGGAGCCCAGGCCCAGGTAGCCCATGCCGTGGCGGCGCTTGTGCAGGATTTCGCCGCGCTGCTGGGTCAGGGGCAGGCCGTTGATCTCCACCACGTTGTCCAGCATGCGGGTGAACACGCTCACCACCTTGCGGAAGTTGTCCCAGTCGAAGCGCGCCTTGTCGGTGAACGGGTCGAGCACGAACTTGGTGAGGTTGATCGAACCCAGCAGGCAAGAGCCGAACGGCGGCAGGGGCTGCTCACCGCAGGGATTGGTCGCGCGGATGTTCTCGCAGAACCAGTTGTTGTTGAACTCGTTGATCTTGTCGATGAGGATGAACCCCGGTTCGGCGTAGTCATAGGTGGAGCTCATGATCACGTCCCACAGGCGGCGCGCGCGGACGGTCTTGTAGACCTTGCACGCCACCAGGCCCGAGTCGTTGCAGACATAGCCCTTCTTGATGGGCCACTCGCGCCAGATCACCTGATCCGGGTCGCGCAGGTCGATGTGCTCCAGCTCCACTTCCCGGGGGGTGACCGGGAAGGCCAGGCGCCACGGGTGGTCGTGCTTGACGGCCTCCATGAATTCCCGGGTGATGAGCAGCGACAGGTTGAACTGGCGCAGGCGCCCGTCCTCGCGCTTGGCGCGGATGAACTCGAACACGTCGGGGTGACCCACGTCGAAGGTCCCCATCTGGGCGCCGCGGCGCCCGCCGGCCGAGGATATGGTGAAGCACATCTTGTCATAGATGTCCATGAACGACAGGGGGCCCGAGGTGTAGGCGCCGGCGCCGGAGACATAGCCGCCGCGGGGGCGCAGGGTGGAGAACTCGTAGCCGATGCCGGCGCCGGACTTGAGGGTCAGGCCGGCCTCGTGCACCCGCTTGAGGATGCCGTCCATGGAGTCGCTGATGATGCCCGAGACCGTGCAGTTGATGGTGGAGGTGGCGGGCTTGTGGTCCAGGGCGCCGGCGTTGGACACGATCCGCCCGGCGGGTATGACGCCGTAGCGCAGGGCCCAGACGAACTTCTCGAACCATTCCTCACGCTTTTCCAGGCTGGTCTCCACGTCGGCGAGGGCGCGGGCGACCCGCTGGTGGGTATCGTCGATGGTGTGGTCGATGACCGTGCCGTCTTTCGTCTTGAGGCGGTATTTCTTGTCCCAGATATCCATGGAGGCGGGCTGGTAGGGGATATCGATGGTGGTGGTCGTGGCGGCTGTTAGCGGTGCGGCTTTCATGCTCCTTGTTCTCCCTGTGTCCTGTCTTTGATCTTTAATTAACCGGCATCACGCGCCAGGGGGCAGCATGATGGAAATGTTGGTCACGTGAGGGGGCAGCTGGGTGGCCCGGTTACTGATAATGAAGACACAATATTTTGTGTGCGTGCGAAAGAGATTATGCCTCTTGCGCGGCCCTGTCAATACCTGGGGCGAGCCCCCGCGAAACAAAAATAATCCAATTAAAACATATAGTTAAAATAACTCCCCCGATAGGCTTGCGACGACCGGGGAGGGAATGCATGAAAATCTAATAAACACAATATGTTGTGGTTGTCCGGGGAGGATCGAAGGGGCGTTTCTGCCGCCCTGGGGGGCGCGGGGCGCACCACTATAGCAGGGTCCTCACCAAACGCAAGCCTATTGAAAACGCGGGTCGGCGCACCTATCTATGCCACCAGAGCGGCAGTATGACGCCGCCTCGCAACAAGCCGGTCAAGTAGGTATAGAGCGTGATTAACAGAGGAGAAACATCATGGCGTTAATGCGTTATGAACCATGGGGCGTGGGCGGCGAGTTTGACCGCCTGCAGCGGGAGTTGAACAATCTGTTCGACCTGCGCCTGCGCAATGACGACAACACCCGGGCGGTCACCAGCGATTGGGCGCCGGCCGTGGACATCAAGGAGGAACAGGACCATTACCTCATCCAGGCCGACGTGCCCGGGGTAAGGCCCGAGGATGTGGAGATCACCATGGAAAAGGGCGTGCTGGTAATCAAGGGCCAGCGCGAGGCCGAGGCCAAGGACGGGCGCAATGGCTACAAGCGGGTGGAACGGGTGCGCGGTTCCTTTTACCGCAGCTTCGCCCTGCCCGACACGGCCGACGTGGAGCGGATCAGCGCCCGCACCCACAACGGGGTGTTGGAGATCACGATCCCCAAGCAGCCCGCCGTGCAGCCGCGCAAGATCGAGATCCAGCACTGATCGCAGTCCCGGGAGGGTCGTGTCTTCCGGGGCGTTCCCTGCAGCAAAAGGTCATCCGGCTCCGGCTGGATGACCTTTTTTATGGGACGGCGGCGGCCCGTTGGGAGCGCGTTTTTCTTGACCTGACTCTTATCCTCTCGCCAAGCCGCCAAGGGAAAAGCAAAACAGCGACAGAGAGCGCAATCGCAAATGCGGTCGTCGACACGGGCATGTCAATCAAGGAGCTGATTTCTTGGCGTGCTTGGCGGCTTGGCGAGAGAACATGATTTTTATTCTGCGCCCACCCGCACCCGACAGCTACACCGCGAAAGACCCCTTGCTATTTGGCCGAGTGGCCGCTCAGCTTGACCTCCACCCGCTCGTGGTCCTGCAGATCCCCATAGTAGCGACGCAGGATCTCGATGACCTCGGGACGGCTGAACTCGGCGGGCACCTCGCCGTTTTCCGACAGCAGCTTGCGCAGTTTGGTCCCCGACAGCAGCAGGCGCTCGCCCTCGCCGTCGTGGGGACAGGTCTTCATGGAGGCCATGCCGTTGCAGCGATAGCACCAGAATGTCCAGTCGATTTTGAGGGGTTTGGTCTGCAGGGCGTCCTCGGGGATCTCGTCGAAGATGTGCTGGGCGTCGAACGGGCCGTAATAGGACCCGACGCCGGCATGGTCGCGCCCGACGATCAGGTGGGAGCAGCCGTAGTTCTGGCGGAACAGGGCGTGGAGCAGGGCCTCGCGCGGCCCGGCGTAGCGCATGTCCAGGGGGTAGCCGGCCTGGACCGTGGTCCCCTCGACGAAGTAGTGCTCGAGCAGCGCGCTGATGGCGGCGCTGCGCACGTCGGCGGGGATGTCGCCGGGTTTGAGGTTTCCCAGCAGGGAGTGGATCAATACCCCGTCGCAGACCTCGATGGCGATCTTCACCAGGTACTCGTGGGAGCGGTGCATGGGGTTGCGGGTCTGAAAGCCGCCACCGTCGACCAGCCGTTGGCCTCGAAGCGCGCGCGGGTCTGGGCGGGCGTCATGTAGATGCCCTTGAAGCGTTCCGGGAAATTGCCCTGGGACAGGACCTTGACCGGCCCGGCCAGATTGACCTCGCCCTGGGCCATGACCATGCGCACGCCCGGGTGCTCCGCGTCCTTGGTCTTGAACACGGATTCGCATTCGTGGTCCTTGTCGATGGTGTACTTCTCGCGCACCTCCATGGTGGCCATGGCCTCCCCGTCTTCACCGACCAGGGCGACCTCGGCGCCGATGCGGATACCGTCGGCGGTGGCCTTGTCCGTGGACAGGGTGATGGGGATGGGCCAGAAGGTGCCGTCGGCGAGGCGATACTCGTCGCATACGCCCTGCCAGTCGGCATAAGTCATGAAGCCCTCCAGGGGGGTGAATCCGCCGATGCCCAGCATGATCAGGTCACCCGCCTCCCGGGAGCTCAATTGGACTTTCGTCAGGCCGTTGGCCCGTTGGCGCTCTTCGCTCGAGCGCCGCGCCCTCGAGCAGCAACGGCATTAACCGGGGGGCGCCATGGGGGGTCACGAGTTTCGACATGATGGATTCTGACTCCTGGTGTTTTTGTGTCATCGGGGAGGCTCAATGATACCCCAAAGCAGTGCCTTTTATCAGTGTCCGTCGCCGCGGCCCCGGGCGTCCGGCGACGGTTTACCCCAGGAGCATCTTCAAGCCGATGCCGGCCAGCAGCACCGCGAACAGCCGCTTGAGCAGCGTCTCCGGCAGGCGGTGGGCCTGGGCCGCCCCCAGGGGGGCCATGACGACGCTGACGAGGGCCATGATCCCAACGGCGGGCCAGTACACATAGCCGCTGCTCCAGGGGGGCAGCGCCGGCGCGTGCCAGCCGGCCACGATATAGCCGGCACAGCCGATCAAGGCGATGGGCAGTGCGCAGGCCGCCGAGGTGGCCACGGCGTTGCGCATGGGGCGGCCGCGCCACAGCAGATAGGGGGTGGTCATGGTCCCGCCGCCGATGCCGATCAGCGCCGACAGGGCGCCGATGAGCAGGCCGGCGCCGTCCACCGCGGGCAAGGGCCGCAGGTCGCCGCCGCCCCGGGGGCGCGGCTCGAACCCCATTTGTGCCGCCACCACCAGGGCATAGACCCCGAAGCCCCGGGCCAGGGCGGCGGTCGACAGGTGCGCGGCGATTGCCACGCCGGCGGCCACCCCCACGGCGACGGCCGGCGCCAGCCGGGCTGCGTCGTCCCAGCGCACGCCGCCGCGGCGGTGATGGGCCCAGGTGGCGGCCACGGTGGTGGGGACGATCGTCGCCAGGGAGGTGGCCACGGCCATGTGCATGAAGGGGGCACCGCCCGTGAAGCGGCCCTCAAAGGCAAAGGCCAGGGCGGGCACAAAAATCAGCCCGCCCCCGATCCCGAACAGGCCCGCGGCGAAGCCGGCCACGGCGCCGGTGACGAGGATGAGCAGCAGGGTGTCCAAAGGGTCCTATCCCGTTGAGGGGCCCAGGGCGCGGCGGCGGGCCGGTGGCGCCGGCGGGCTCACCGGCCGATCACTTGATCCACAGGGTCTTGGCGTTGAGGAACTCGCGGATCCCGTGGTGGGACAGCTCCCGGCCGTAGCCCGAGGCCTTGATGCCGCCGAACGGCAGGCGCGGATCGCTCTTGACCATGCCGTTGACGAACACCGCGCCGGCCTGCAGGCGCCGCGCCACCCGTTCGCCCCGCTCGCTGTCCCGGGTCCACACGCTGGCACCCAGGCCGTAGCGGTTGTCATTGGCCAGGCGCACCGCATCGGACTCGTCCCTGGCGCGGATGACGCTGGCCACCGGGCCGAACAGCTCTTCGGCGTAGGCGCGCATGCCGGCGCTGACGCCGTCGAGGATCGAGGGCCGGTAGAAGGCCCCGGGACCCGGCAGGGGCTCGCAGCCGGTGACGGGCACCGCCCCCTGACCGATGCTGTCGGCCACTTGATGGTGCAGCTCATCGAGCAGGTCGTGGCGGGCCATGGGCGCCAGGGTGGTGGCCTCGTCCAGGGGGTCGCCCGGGTGCAGGGCCTCGACGGCATGCTTGAAGCCCTCGAGGAACCGGTCGGCCACCGCCTCGGCCACGATGAAACGCTTGGCGGCGATGCAGCTCTGGCCGGCGTTGAGAAAGCGCGAGGCCGCGGCGTTTTTCACCGCCCAGTCCAGGTCCGCATCCTCCAGGACCACGAAGGCGTCGGAGCCGCCCAGCTCCAGCACCGATCTTTTTGAGGCTGGCGCCGGCCGCCGCGGCGACCTTGCGCCCGGCGGCCTCGCTGCCGGTGAGGGTCACCGCGTGCACCCGCGGATCCTCGATGACCTTTTGCACCTGTTCGGAGCGGATGAGCAGGCTGCGGAACACCCCCGACGGGAAGCCGGCCTCGCGGAACACCTGCTCGATGGCCAGGGCGCACTGGGGGACGTTGGCGGCGTGCTTGAGCAGCCCCGCGTTGCCGCCCACCAGCGCCGGGGCGGCGAAGCGGAAGACCTGCCAGAAGGGGAAGTTCCACGGCATGACGGCGAGCACGGTACCGAGGGGCTGGTAGGCCACCAGGCTGCGGCCGGCGTCGGTCTCGATGGGCTCGTCGGCGATGAAGCTCGGGCCGTGCTCGGCATAGTAGTCGCAGACCCAGGCGCACTTTTCGATCTCACCGCGGGCCTCTTTGAGGAGCTTGCCCATCTCCAGGGTAATGGTCCGGGCCAGCTTCTCCTGATTGTTGCGCAGCACCTGCGCCGCATTGCCCATGAGCCGGCAGCGCTGGGGGACCTCCGTGGCCGCCCAGGCGGGGGCCGCCACGGCTACCCCCTGGAGGACGTCTTCGATCTGGGAGGCCTGCCACGGCTCGAATTCCTTGAGCAGGGTGCCGTCGCACGGGTTGATGGACTTGAGTCCCATGGGGTGCTCCTTCGGCTTGGGGTGTGGTGAATAGTATAACGTTGTTGGCAGTGGTATATTTGCCCATTTCCCCCGCCCGGATCAGCGCGGCCAGGCAATCGGTAGACCGTGCCGGGCAGGGGCCGTGAATTGCCGTGTTTGATCCATGTTTGACAAAGGTGGAGAACATATCTCGCTCATGAGCAAAAAGTACAAGATCTGTGTCCTGGGGGGAACGGGATTCGTGGGGTATCACCTGATCCACGAACTGGTGGAGCAGGGGCACGCCCTGCGGGTGCTGGCGCGGCGCCGGGAGCGCCACCGGGATTTGCTGGTCATGCCCACGGTGGATGTGATCGAGGCCGATATTCATGATCCGGCGGTCCTGGGCGAGCACCTGCGGGGGTGCGATGCCGCGATCAATCTGGTGGGCATTTTGAATGAGAGAAGGCGCGCCGGCGAGACCTTCCAGGCCGCCCACGTGGACCTGGTCGCGCATCTGGTGGAGGCCTGCCGGGACAACGGCGTCACGCGCCTGCTGCACATGAGCGCCCTGAATGCCGACGCCGGGCAGGCGCCCAGCCGTTACCTGCGCAGCAAGGGCCAGGGTGAAGACCTGGCCCATGCCGCCGACGGCCTTCGCGTCACCAGTTTCCGACCGTCGGTGATCTTCGGGCCCGGCGATCACTTCTTCAATCGCTTCGCCGCACTGTTGAAGCTGATCCCGCTGGCCCTGCCTTTGGCCTGTCCCGAGACCCGCTTCGCGCCGGTGTTCGTCGACGACGTGGTCCACGCCTTCAGCCGTGCCCTGGACAACCGCGCCACCTTCGGGCAGCGTTACGAGCTGTGCGGTCCCCATCAATACACCCTGCGCCAACTGGTGGAGTACACCGCCCGGATCACCGGGCGGCGCAAGCGGATCGTGGGCCTGGGCGACGGGCTGTCGAGACTGCAGGCGCGCCTGATGGGGCATATGCCCGGCAAGCCGTTGACCTATGACAACTATCTGTCCATGCAGGCGGGCGGCACCTGCCAGGGGGAGTTCCCCGCCGTATTCGGCATGACCCCGACCTCATTGGAGGCGGTGGTGCCGTATTACCTGCTGCACCATAACGAGCGCGCTCAACGCTTCGGGGTTTATCGGCGCCTGCGCCGCTCGGAATGACCAATGGGGCGGGCCCCGTGGTCCGTCCGACGCTGATAGAGGTGCTCCCATGGAGGTCTACAAGGTCGGCGGCGCGGTGCGGGACAAGCGCCTGGGGCTGGCGGTGGTGGATACCGATTGGGTCGTGGTGGGCGCCACCCCCGAGCAGATGACGGCCCAGGGCTTTCGCCAGGTGGGGCGCGACTTTCCCGTGTTCCTGCACCCGCAGACCCGGGAGGAGTACGCCCTGGCGCGCACCGAGCGCAAGACCGGGCCGGGGTATAAGGGGTTTGAGGTCCATGCCGCCCCCGATGTCACCCTCGAAGAGGACCTGCGGCGTCGCGACCTGACCATCAACGCCATGGCCGAGACCCCGGAGGGACGGCTGATCGACCCCTTCGGCGGCGAGCGGGACCTGCGCGAGCGCCTGCTGCGCCATGTCTCCCCGGCGTTCGTCGAGGACCCGGTGCGTATCCTGCGGGTGGCGCGCTTTGCCGCGCGCTTCATGCCCCTGGGTTTTCGGGTGGCGCCGCCGACCCTGGAGTTGATGCGCCACATGGTGGAGTCGGGAGAGGTCGAGGCCCTGGTGCCTGAAAGGGTATGGAACGAGCTGCAGCGCGCCCTGGCCGAGAACAGGCCGTCGGGTTTTTTCCAGGTACTGCGGGAATGCGGCGCCCTGGCGCGCCTGTTCCCGGAGATCGACCGGCTCTACGGTGTCCCCCAGCCGCCGGAGCACCACCCGGAGGTGGACTGCGGGGTGCACACCATGATGGTGGTGGATCAGGCCGCGCGCTTGACCGGCGACACCCAGGTGCGCTTCGCCGCCCTGCTGCACGACCTGGGCAAGGGCGAGACCCCCCGGGACCAGTGGCCCCGCCACGCGGGTCACGAAGGGCGCAGTGTGACCCTGGTGCAGCAGCTGTGCCGACGTCTGCGGGCCCCGCGGGGTTACCGCGACCTGGCGCTGCTGGTGGCCCGCTATCACGGTCATGTCCACCGTGCCGCGGAGCTGCGCCCCGGGACCCTGTGGGACGTGCTGCACGGTGTGGATGCCTTTCGCCGCCCGGAGCGTTTCGAGCAATTCCTTCTGGCCTGCCGGGCCGATGCCCAGGGGCGCCCCGGCTATGAGGACACGCCCTATCCCCAGGCGGACCGGCTGCGCGCGGCACTGGCGGCGGCCGGCGCGGTGAGCGCCGCGGCGTTGGCCGGGCAGGGGGTGGCCGGTCCGGCCCTGGGCGAGGCGTTGCGCCGGGCGCAAATCGCCGCCATCGCCCGCGTCAAGGACGGTCCGGCGTAACGATAAGCATTTCAGGAACAGTTGATCGAATCGGGCCTGATTGCCAGCTGTTTCACACTCTGAGTACATACCCGCCCGCGCGTCTCAACTTCACTTCCATCGCGTCGATAGCATTAATGACCCGCATTCCTCCACGCCGTTCGGCGCGCGCACGGGCGCCTGCCGCGAGGGGGTGGGAGGGAACGCGAGTACCGGGCCGGTATCCATCGACCCTGTTGTTATCAAACGTAAGAGGTACAGGCGCAAGATGTCCAGTGAAGCAGACGCAGGCGATCGACTGATTATCGAAGGGATCAACGAGGACAACGTGCGGTTCAGGCCCAGCGACTGGGTGGAACGGATCTCCAGCCTGCTGGCCAGCTTCGGGCCCGATCACCGATTGCACTACTCCCAGGCGGCCCACCCCGGTGTCATCAACGGACGCAAATGCCTGGTGTTGGCCAAGGGTCTGCGGGAGAACAACCCCCAGGCCTATGACTTTATACTGAAATTCGCCAGGGACAACAGGCTCAGGATCCACGAGGACCACCACGTACGGTCCATGACCATCGACGAAGAGGGTCACGCAGACGGGGCCGATGCCGCGAAACTGAGGGCCTAGGCCTCATCCGTTCCATCTCCTGCTGTGGGCCGGTTTGATTGATTTGCGGTCAAATCAGCCTTCCTAAACTGCATCAGATGCAATTGATCCGACGGTTGCTCGCGCCGAAGTGCGGTGCGGCCCGTCCGTTTCCCTGCGCGTTCGGGCCCCGCGGGCGGTTATTGACTGGGGTGGTCAGTCGTGACATTCTAACTCGTCCACTGGTTCTTTCGGCGTCGCACTGACGGGCATGACGGACGGTGGGTCATGTCCGCCTTCGTTCAACCTCTCGATCCTGCCAGGAGGTGAGAAATGTATGGAGAGCGCCATAACCTCATTCACGAATTCCCGGAGTTCCGTAGCACCATCCAGCACCTTAAGGTCCATGACCGAGACTTTGCCCGCATGCTCGCCGAATATGATGTCACGGACAAACGGATATACGGCATCGAACAACAGATGCAGCCCGTCGCCGACACCTACCTGGAAGAGCTCAAGAAGCGCCGGGTGAAGCTGAAGGATCGGCTCTACACGATCTTGCGGCATCACAACAGTATCGAAGTGAACGTCTGAGGTCCGGCGCCGCAGCCGCCTGCGGCAGGGACCGTTTCCGTCCGCGATTTTTTGGTTGAACAGTGTCCCCGGGGGGATGGTGCGTCCAGGGTGAAGCCCTGGCCCGCGTCCGTCACTCATGGTCGCCGCCCCGGCGGCGGATGCGGGTCAGGCGGGTCCGTTGTGACCCGCTTCCCGGCGCAGGCGTCGGTCCAGCTGTCGCAGCCTGTCGGGCGTGCCCACGTCAACCCAGTCGCCCGAATAGTGTTCCCCGCTGATCTGGTCCTGATCGCAGGCCCGGCGCAGCAGGGGCGCCAGGGGATAGGCGCCGGGCCGGCCGGCCCTGAACAGGTCCGGGTGATAAACCCCGATGCCGCTGAAGGTGTAGCGCGCCGCCCCATGGTTCAGCACCCGCTCCCCCTGCAGGGCGAAGTCCCCCCGGGGTGGTGGGCGGGTTGTCCACCAGGATCAGGTGGGCCAGCGGTCCGTTGAGGCGGTGCGTCAGCCGTTCGAAGGGGTAATCGGTGAAGACGTCCGCGTTGACGACGATAAACGGCGCCTCGCCGAGCAGCGCCAGGGCATGGAAGATCCCGCCTCCGGTCTCCAGGCCCCGGGGGCCCTCCGCCGAGTAAGTGATATCGACGCCGTAACGCCGCCCGTCGCCCAGGGCCGCCTCGATCTGTCCGCCCAGATAGGCGTGGTTGACGATGATATCGGTGAAGCCGGCACCGCCCAGGCGCCGCAGGTGATGTTCGATCAGGGGGCGTCCGCCGGCCTTCAGCAGGGCCTTGGGGGTGTGGTCCGTGAGGGGGCGCATACGCTCGCCGCGCCCGGCGGCCAGCAGCATGACCTTGGTCGGATGGGCTGTCATGGGGTTATTCGTGCAAGGCTTGCCCTACAGGCCCTCGGCCTTCAGCTCCCGGTGAAACAATTCGTCCACGGCCTCCAGGGGAGGGCGGTTGTCCGACAGCACGCGGTACACCTGCTCGCAGATGGGCATCTCGGTGCCGGTGGTGCGTGACAGGTGCATGACCTCCCGGGCGGTGGGGCGCCCTTCCACCAGCTGACCCACCCGCTCCTGGGCCTCGGTCACTGTATGCCCCTGACCGAGGTGCAGGCCGAAGCGCCGGTTCCTGGACTGGTTGTCGGTACAGGTCAATACCAGATCGCCCAGGCCCGCCAGGCCGCTGAAGGTGTCGCGCTGCCCGCCCAGGGCAATGCCCAGCCGGGTCATCTCCACCAGCCCCCGGGTGACCAGGGCGGCCCGGGTATTGGCCCCGTAGCCCAGGCCGTCGGCGATGCCGGCGGCGATGGCCAGCACGTTCTTGGTGGCCCCTCCCAGCTGGACGCCGATCATGTCGGTGGAGGTGTAGGCCCGAAACCTGGGGTTGTGCAGCCAGGCGGCGAGCTGCGCCGCATAGTCGGGCGACGGGGAGGCGACGGTGACCGCCGTCGGCAGTCCCTGGGCGACCTCCCGGGCAAACGTGGGCCCCGAGATCACCCCGGTGTCCACCGGCCCCGAGGACCTCTTCCACCACCTGATGCAGGAACCGTCCGCTGTCCGGCTCCAGGCCCTTGGTGGCCCATGCCACCCGCGTGCCGGGCCGGAGGTGGCGGCCCAGCTCCTCCAGCAGGGGCCGGAAGCCGCGGCTGGGGACGACGATGAGTAGATCGGTGCCTGGCGGCGACCGCCTGGTCCAGGTCCGGCGGTGACGCGCCAGGGTGTCGGGAAAGGGGATATCCGCCAGGTGCTCGTGTATTGCAGCGCCGGCTGGGCCAGCGCGTCGCATGTGCTGGCGGTCGTGGCCCCATAGCAGCACCCGAGTGGTGGTTGCGGGCCAGCAGGATGGCCAGGGTGGTGCCCCAGGCGCCGGCGCCCAGGACGGTGATATTGCCGGTGGTCAGCCCGGGTCGACACGGGCTCGCGCCCGCCGCGGTATGGTGCAGGGGGTGGTCGTATGCGTCGTGGCTGTTCGCCAGCCTGCTTTGTCCTGCATCTCCTTGACGTGCTGAACATACAGGGCATCGAAATTCACCGGATTCAAGCACCAGTTGGGGAAAGCCGCCGCGGATGACCAGATCGGACATCACCTCCCGCGCATAGGGGAACAGGATGGTCGGGCAGTAACTGCCGATCATGGCCGGCATCTCCTCGTCGCTGATGCCCTCGATATTGAACAGGCCCGGCCTGCTGGATCTCCACCAGATAGGCCGTCTTGTCGTCCAGCTTGGCCGTCACGGTGACGGTCAAGGTGACTTCATGGAGGTCATTCTGGACCTTGTCGCCCTTGTTGGTCAGCTGCACGTTGATGTCGGGGGTCCACTGCTTGCCCGTGAAGATCTGGGGGGAGTGGGGCGTCTCGAACGAGATATCCTTGGTGTAGATCTTTTGCACCGTGAAACGGCGCTCGTCGCCCGACGGTGGGGGGCTGTTTTCATTTTCCGCCATGTCTGTGTCCCAAATAGTGTGATCCGGTGAATGGTTCCCGAACCCTTATTGTAGCAGGACGCCGCGTGATTGCCGCTATTTCTCTACGGGCAAGTTGGCGCTTTTCCAGGCGCTGATGCCGCCGCCCAGCTTATAGACCGGATTGAATCCGTGCTTGTGCAGGGTGACGCCCGCCTGGGCGGAATCCTGTCCCTGCTTGCAGCACACGATGATAGGCTTGCCCTTGTGCTTTTCCAACTGCTTGATGCGGGCGTCCATCAGCCCCAGGGGGATGTGGACCGCATTGATGATATGGCCCTGTTCGAATTCCCTGTCTTCCCGCACGTCCACCACCACGGCGTCCTGCCGGTTTATCAGCCGCACGGCCTCGTCGGTGGGGATGTCCTTGAAGCCCAGCACCTTGCGCTTCAGCTCCGAGAGCACCAGGAGGAGCAGGATGACAATGAGCGCCAGGGCCAGGAGCCAATGATGGGTGATGAACTCCCCTATCCTGGCCATTGCATTACCGTCATGCTGTCGTTCGCGTCCATAGGGGCCATGGTGGCCTTCCCTCCGTCAACAAATATATACCGCACAACCGCTCCGGGCGGGGGATGATGTCCATCCCCCGCCCGGAGCGGTGCCGGGCAGTAAGTTAAATCTTATAAGTTGTTAGTAGCTGTTGAGGGTATCAGAACAGAAGACTTCACGCATCATGCTGATCAGTCTGAGTGTCCGACTATCCCCCACGCGATAAAGGACCCGGTTGGCATCCTTCCGTGACAGCAGGATGCCTTTGTCGCGCAAGATGGCCAAGTGCTGCGATATATTGCTCTGGGTGGTCCCGATGCGTTCGACCATCTCCTGGACGCTGATCTCCTGCTCACCCAGCGTGCACAGGATCTTCAGCCGGATGGGGTGAGACATGGCCTTGAGCGACCTGGCGGCACGACGAATGTCGTCGTCGTCGAGAATCAGCAGAGGATTGAGATCAAAATCAGCAGCCAAATTTGAATTAGGGGTATTCAACATTGTTTCATGCCAGCTTCTTAATGTTCGTTTTGGGGAGGACCCCCGCCCTAGTACTCTTGATTAGATAGGCGATTCGGCCAAATGTTCACTAATATTTCCATGTTATCCTGACGTTTTTTCAGGCCGTGGGCGAACCGCCGCGCTATCCGGGTGCATCGCCGCCACGCCGGCGGTCGGCGCCGGGACCGGGGAGCTGTGTTCAGGGCGGAAACATTATACAATGTCGGGGCTCGGGAAGACGAACTAGACTTGGTCTTGATCTTGATCAGGGGTGAGTCGGTGGGGGCGCTCAGCGAGCGAATGACGCCGCATCATGCGGTTTTTTTGTGATCTATATATTTAGTAGATGGCTTTTGAAGTCGACGTAGGGCTGATTATCACGATGAGAGCTGCATAATGGCGAGCAATGGCAGGCCGTTGGTCTTGGCAATCCTTGACGGCTGGGGGTACCGCCCGGAGTCACGATGCAACGCGATTGACAGTGCTCGAACACCGGTGTGGGACCGCTTGTGGGAGCAGTGTCCCCATGCGCTGGCGAGCGGTTCCGGCAGTGATGTGGGGCTGCCCCCGGGGCACATGGGCAACTCGGAGGTGGGACACCTCAACATGGGCGCCGGCCGGGTGATCTACCAGGAACTCACCCGCATCACCCGGGCCATCGAGACCGGGGAATTTTACCGCAACAAGGTCCTGACCGAGGCGGTGGACAAGGCCGTGGCCAACGGCAGCGCCGTGCACATCCTGGGGCTGCTGTCACCGGGTGGCGTGCACAGCCACGAGGCGCATATCCAGAGCATGATGAAGCTGGCCGTGGAGCGCGGGGCCGCCCCGGTTTACCTGCATGCCTTTCTCGACGGGCGCGACACGGCGCCCGCCTCCGCCCGCCAGTCCCTGGAGGCCACCCAGGGGGTGCTTGCCTCCCTGGGGGGGGCGCGCATCGCCTCGATGATCGGGCGATACTATGCCATGGACCGGGACCACCGGTGGCCGCGCATCAAGGCCGCCTATGACCTGATCTGTCAGGGCAAGGCGGCGTTCACCGCCACGGATCCGCTGCAGGGGCTGGAGATGGCCTATGAGCGGGGCGAGACGGATGAATTCGTCCAGGCCACGGCCATCGTGCCCGACGGTGACGCCGGGCCGGTGATCATGAACGACGGGGACGTGGTCATCTTCATGAACTTCCGTTCCGACCGCGCCCGTCAGATCACCCGCGCCTTCATTGACGAGGACTTCGACGGCTTCGAGCGCGAGCGCTGGCCGCGCCTCGGTTCCTTCGTGACGTTGACCGAGTACCACAAGGACTTTCACGTGCCGGTGGCTTTCACCCCCGAGCGCCTGACCAATGTATTCGGCCAGTACATCGCCGACCACGGCCTGCGCCAGCTGCGCATCGCGGAGACGGAGAAATACGCCCATGTGACGTTCTTCTTCAACGGCGGCGAAGAGGCGCCGTTTCCGGGAGAAGACCGCATCCTCGTGCCGTCGCCCACGGACGTCGCCACCTATGACCTGAAGCCGGAGATGAACGCGCCCCTGCTGACCGATCGCCTGGTGGAGGCCATCGAGCACGGCGGCTATGACGTGATCATCTGCAATTACGCCAATACGGACATGGTCGGCCATACCGGGCGCTTCGAGGCCGTGGTCAAGGCGGTGGAGACCGTCGATCAGTGCCTGGGCCGCGTCGTCGACGCCCTGGACAAGGTGGGCGGGGAGCTGCTGGTGACCGCCGATCACGGCAACGCCGAGCTGATGTGCCTGGACAACGGCGAGATCCACACCGCGCATACCAACAATCCCGTGCCCTTGATCTACAAGGGCCGCCCGGCCGACGTCTCGGAAGGCGGGCGCCTGTCGGATATCGCGCCCACCATGCTCTATCTGCTCGGCCTGGAAAAGCCCGCGGAGATGACCGGCGCCAGCGTCGTCAAATTATTGTGATAACCTGGTAATCCCTTATACCCGTACTTGGAAGGTGTCGATGCCGGCCGCAGTCGACAGGGTGTCAAGCAGGGCATTGTCTTTCGTTCGGCGGGGCGCCGGCCGGGGCCGCTTGTGGCCGCTGTTGTTGTGCGCGGCGCTCCTGGCAACGGCCTACGCCGGCGCGGGCGGCGCCGACACCCTGTCAAAGAAGGCGAGAGAGCTCAAGCAGTTAAAATCCCATATCGAGGCGCTTCGCCACCAGCTGCACATCGACCAGGGCAGGCAGGACAGCCTGCGCTCACAGCTGCGCGACACGGAAAAGCGGATCGGCGCCATCAGCCGAGCGCTGAAAGAGACCACCCAGGCCCTGGAGCGCCAGGGGCGCAAGCTTGCCGAACTGCAACAGGACAAGCGCCGCCACGAGGCGCAGCTCGGCAAGCAGCGCGACGAGCTGGCGCAACAGGTGCGGGCCGCGTTTGTCATCGGCCGCCAGGGGTACCTCAAGCTGCTGCTCGACCAGCAGGATCCCGCCGCCGTGAGCCGCAACCTTCGCTACTATGATTACTTCAACCGGGCCCGGGCCAAGCGCATTCACGCCGTCAGCCGGGAACTCGACCAGATCAACGCCCTGCAGGCGTCCATCAGCCGCCAGGTGCAGACCCTGAACCGGCTGCAGGGGCGGCAGCGTCAGGAAAAGGCGGGTTTGCAGGACCAGCTCGAGGCGCGCGGCGCGGTGCTCGCCAAGGTCAATGCGCGGGTCAAGACCAAGTCCCAACGCCTGACGGGCCTGCTGGACAACGAGCACCGTCTGGAGACCCTCGTGCAACACCTGCGCAAGGCCCTCTCGGATATCCCCGATACGGCGGGGAGCCAGCCGTTCGGGCGGCTCAAGGGCCGGCTGCAGTGGCCCTCCCAGGGGGCCATCGAGAACCGCTTCGGGGATACCCGGCGGCTGGGGAATCTCAAGTGGCACGGGGTCCTGATCGATGCCGGCCTCGGGGCGGACGTACACGCCGTCTACCACGGCCGGGTGGCCTTCGCCGACTGGCTGAGGGGCTTCGGGCTGTTGATCATCATCGATCACGGCGACGGGTATATGAGCCTGTACGGCCATAACCAAAGCCTGTATAAGGAGGTGGGGGACTGGGTGGAGACCGGCGAGGTGATCGCCAGCGTCGGCAACAGCGGGGGGCGCAACCACCCGGGCCTGTATTTTGAGATACGCCACAACGGCGTGCCGACCAACCCGGTGCTATGGTGTAAGCGCTGACCGGGCGCTATCATCACGGCAGCGTCGATCAAGAAAAGCCCCGGTTCCCCGATAACTGAATCATCGACCACCATTTCCATGCCTGCACACGCAATCTATCCCATTGTCCCGTGTACGGTTTCCGGCGCGGGAGTCAGTCGCCCGGGTGGATTTTATTGAGCCTGTCTTTATTTTAAGTGTTAGAATTTGTACAGATTAAGTAGCCTCTAGGAGCCCCTGCTCATGAAGTTTAATTTGCGTAACGGTTTGATTTTGATCCTCGGCATCACTCTGGGCGTGTCCCTGTCCATTGGCGAGGGGGTGTTCGCCGATAAGGACAGCGCCTCCGGCGAGGCCCTGCCCCTGGACGAGTTGCACACCTTTAGCGAGGTCTTCGAGAAGATCAAGCAGGACTATGTGGAGCCGGTGTCCGACAAGAAGCTGTTGGACAGCGCCATTCGCGGCATGCTGGCGGGGCTGGACCCCCATTCCGCGTATCTCGACAGAAAGGACTATAAAGAGCTGCAGGTGGGGACCACCGGCGAGTTCGGCGGGCTGGGCATCGAGGTCGGCATGGAGGACGGCTTCGTCAAGGTGATCTCCCCCATTGATGACACCCCCGCCATGCGGGCGGGCGTCAAGGCCGGCGACCTGGTGATCCGGCTGGACAGCAAGCCGGTCAAGGGTATGAGCCTCAAGGACGCCGTGGACATGATGCGCGGCAAGCCGGGCACCAAGATCACCCTGACCATCATCCGCGAGGGGGAGCAAAAGCCCCTTACCCTCACCCTTACCCGCGACATCATCCGGGTCAAGAGCGTCAAGAGCCGCATGCTGGAGGGGGGCTACGGTTACGTGCGCATTACCCACTTCCAGTCCCATACCGGCGACAACATGGTCAAGGCCATCGACAACCTCAAGAAGAAGAACCACGGTGACCTGAAGGGACTGGTGCTTGATCTGCGCAACAACCCCGGGGGCGTCCTGAGCGCCGCGGTGGCGGTCGGCGACGCGTTCATCAAGAAGGGGCTGATCGTCTATACCAAGGGGCGCACGCCCGATTCCGAGCTCAAGTTCAACGCCACGCCCGATGACATCCTCAAGGGCGCGCCCATCGTGGTGCTCGTCAACGGCGGGTCGGCCTCGGCTTCGGAGATCGTGTCCGGTGCGCTGCAGGATCACAAGCGCGCCGTGATCATGGGCCAGCAGACGTTCGGCAAGGGCTCCGTCCAGACGATCCTGCCCATGGGCAGCGGTGCGGCGCTGAAATTGACCACGGCGCGCTATTACACGCCGTCGGGCCGTTCCATCCAGAATGAGGGGATCGTCCCCGACATCCCGTTGGAGCCGGTCAAGGTGGAGCCGCTTGCACAGCAAGGGGTGGCGCCGCTGAAGGAGTCCAATCTGTCCCATCACTTGGCCAACGACAAGGAAAAGGACGGCGCCGGCGCCAAGGGCTCGGCCGATGAGCAGGCCAAGTTGAAGTCCCTGGCGGGCAAGGACTACGAACTTTACGAGGCCCTGAATATACTGAAGGGATTGGCTATTCTGCAGCAGCGGACCTAGCCGCCCCGGCGGTATCCCGTCGGCCTGGTTCTTACCCGTGGAGGGTTGGCCGGACAACCATTGAAGAATGTATAAACGCATTCTACTCATTGCCGGTGTGCTCGGTATCCTGTCCCGCCCCGCGCTGGGGGCCGATACCGACACGCCGGCGGCCGGTCCCCGGCCCGTCGCCGCGCCTGCGCTCATCGGCATCATCATCGATGACGTGGGTGAAGATCTGAAGGAGGGGCGCCGCGCGATCTCCCTGCCGGGCCCCGTGGCGTACTCGTTTCTCCCCTACCGGGACTTTGTCCACCCGCTCGCCCGGATGGCCCACCGGCGGCATAAGGAAATCATGCTGCATCTGCCCATGGAGGCGGTCGACGGGCGTCCCCTGGGCAAGGGCGGGCTCACCCTGGACATGACCCGCGCAGAGGTGGAGCATACCGTCAGGGCGGACCTGGCCGCCGTGCCCTACGTGGAAGGCATCAACAACCATATGGGCAGCCTGCTGACCCGCCACCCGGGCATGATGATGTGGCTCATGCACGAGATCAATCGTCACGGGGACCTGTTTTTCATCGACAGCCGGACCACGGTCATGACCGTGGCGCAGCAGGTCGCTGACGAGAACGGCGTGCCGAACCTGCGCCGTGACGTGTTCCTCGATGACGATCTGTCGGCCGGGGCTATCGCCTACCAGTTCAAGCGGTTGTTGGTACTGGCGCGCCGCCAAGGCTGGGCCTTGGCGATCGGCCACCCCCACCCCGCGACTCTGGCTTTCCTCGAGCAGGCACTTCCCCGCCTGGCGCGCGAGGGCGTGAAGCTGGTCCCCGTCTCATACCTGATACACCAGTACAGTGACTGGCAGGTGCACCCGAGGGCGGCGGGCAGGATGGCGCGCAGCGAGGGGCGCTGATCCGCCCGGCCTGGCACGGCAAAACCATCAGCCGCAATTGCAGTCTTATTTGACAATGGAAAACGGATCCTCCCCCGGCCGGGGGTGAGGGTGCTTTCAATTCCTGTCACGGAGGAGATGGCTCATGGCGCATGTGTTGGTTCCCTTGGCACAGGGCTGCGAAGAACTCGAGGCGGTTACCGTGATCGACCTGCTCAGGCGGGCGGGAGTCAAGGTGGTGACAGCGGGATTGGACAACGAGCCGGTCAAGGCCAGCCGGGGGGTGATGTTGATCCCCGATACCAACCTGGACGATGTCTTGGCGCTGGACTTCGACATGGTGGTCCTGCCCGGGGGGCGGGGCGCCGACCTGCTCGACGAGGATCCGCGAATTCACCGCATCGTCAAACAGATGGCCGATTCCGGCAAGGCCGTGGCGGCCATCTGCGCGGCCCCCAAGGTGCTGGCCCATGCCGGTGTGCTGGCGGGCAAGCGCGCCACCTGCTTCCCGGGGGCCATCGCACCCGCCGAGGCCGAGGCCCAGGGCATCGAGCTCGTGGACCGGCCGGTGGTACGGGATAACGCCGTGACGACCTCCCGCGGCCCCGGTACGGCGATGGATTTTGCGCTGCAGCTCATCGAGGAGCTGGCGGGGGCGGACAAACGCGACGAGGTCGAAGCGGGCCTGGTCAGGGGGTGACCCCTTCCCCCTCCCTGAATCAGTCCCGGTAGGGCGGCCAGTTGGAGGCCAGGACCACCACCGCGGCCGCGGCCAATACCCATGTCAGCACCGGGGCGTTCCACAGCATGGCTGGGGAAAACCCATCTAACCCCAGGAGGACCGCCGCGCTGATGAGCAGTGCGGCGCCGGCGATGGCGGAAAAGGTGCGCCGGTTGGCGCGCCGGATCTCCGTGCGAACCGCCTTCCACTCGGATGACCGCAGCTCCACGGCGAGCTTGCCCTCATGGGCCTGCTGCAGCACCTCGTAGGCGAGGGTGGGCAGGGTCGGCAGGATGGAGGCCCACTGGGGGGCATTGCCGCGCAGGCCCTTGATGAAGGCGCGCGGGCCGATCTGCTCGCTCACCCAGCGCTCCAGGTAGGGCTTGGCGGTCTTCCACAGGTCCAGGTCCGGGTATAGGTCCCGCCCCAGGCCCTCGATGTTGAGCAGGGTCTTCTGCAGCAGGACCAGCTGGGGCTGGACCTCCATGTGGAAGCGCCGCGCCGTCTGGAACAGGCGCAGCAGCAGGCGGCCGAAGGAAATCTCCTTGAGGGGGCGCTCGAAGATCGGTTCGCAGACGCTGCGCACCGCGGCCTCGAATTCCTCCACCCGGGTGCCCTGGGGCACCCACCCGGACTGGATGTGCAGTTCGGCCACCCGCCGGTAGTCGCGGTTGAAGAAGGCGAGGAAGTTCTCGGCGAGGTAGTGCTGGTCCTGGGTGCTCAGGGTCCCCATGATCCCGAAGTCCACGGCGAGGTAGCGCCCCTGGGGCGAGACGAAGATGTTGCCGGGGTGCATGTCGGCGTGGAAGAAGCTGTCGCGAAAGACCTGGGTGAAAAAGATCTCGACCCCCGCCTCGGCGAGCTTCTTGAGGTCGATGCCCGCCTCCTTGATGGCCTTGACGTTGCTGATGGGGATGCCGGAGATGCGCTCCATCACCAGTACGTTGTTGTGGGTGTAATCCCAGTGGACCTCCGGGATATACAGCAGCTCGGAGCCGGGAAAGTTGCGCCGCAGCTGGGAGGCGTTGGCGCCCTCGCGCATCAGATCCAGTTCGTCGGTAATGGTCTTCTCGTACTCGGCCACCACCTCGGTGGGGCGCAGGCGCCGCCCTTCCCGCCAATAACGCTCCGCCAGCTCGGCCAGGGTGTAGAGCAGGCCGATGTCCCGCTGGATGATCTTCTCGATGTTGGGGCGGCGGATCTTGACCACGACTTCGCGCCCGTCGTACAGCTCGGCCCGGTGCACCTGGGCGATGGAGGCGGAGGCGAAGGCGGAGGCCTCGAAGGTCTGAAAGACTTTCGAGAGGGGGCGCTCGTAGACCCGCTCGAGAATGGCCCGCGCCCGATCGCTGGGGAAGGGGGGCACGTGGTCCTGCAGGTGCGCCAGTTCCTCGGCGATATCATCGGGCAGCAGGTCGCGCCGTGTCGACAGCAGCTGGCCGAATTTGACGAAGATGGGGCCCAGGTCCTCCAGGGCGCGACGAATCCTGACGCCGCGCGATTCCGTGTGGCGGCGGAACCAGCTCCAGGGGGCGAAATAGCGAACGAAGCGAATCGGCCGAAACAGGTGGGTCGCTAAGATGATTTCATCCAAACCGTGTTTGAGCAGGACCAGATTGATATACATCATGCGCAGGATCTGGCCGGGGAGAAGTATCACGTACCGTCCTCCTGCAGCCGGCGGCTGATGCGTTCGACCCGTTGCTCGAGCCGGTCGGTGTCGCTGCGCAGGGTGTCGACGCTGGCGAGGAATTCATTCAGCTCGAAGTCCTGGGGCAGCAGGCGCAGTTCTTCCTGGAGGTACTCGGCGATGTCCCGGCCCAGGGTCTCGGAGGAGTCGGCCAGCCAGTGCCTGGTATTGCGGGAGAAGTTGCCTATCTGGTGCGCGAGTACGTCGCCGACCACCCTGGACAGCTGCTCCTCCCAGTCGATCTCCATGCCGTCGAGTATTTTCTTGAAGTGCTGACCGAGCTCCACGTCGCCGCTGATCTCCACATCGCCGGAGAACAGCACCGTGACGGGGTTGGAGGTCATGCCCAGGCGCAGAAACGCGCCCGGTGTGCCGCTCATGACGGTGTCGGGCGCGGCGTCGCAGGCCGGCATGACGCGCACGCCGCTGAGGTGGGGCGCCAGGTAGAACGTGATCCCCAGGCCGCGCAGCTCGACGGCGATGACCTTGCCGGACAGCCGACCCATGCGCGCCAGGGCCTCGGGGTCCATGCCCAGATAGCGGTTGATGGAAAACTCGATGATCTCGACGAGCGGGGAGGGGAGTTGATTTGTCTCGCTCATACGCGACCCGCCATGAGTTCGTTTCGCCTTACAGCTTGTAACCGCGATGCAGCGCGACGATGCCGGCGCTCATATTGAAGTAATCGCAGTGCTCGAAGCCGGCCCGGCCCATCATGGCCTTGAGCGTCTCCTGATCGGGGTGCATGCGGATCGATTCGGCGAGGTAGCGGTAGCTGTCGGCGTCGTCGACGATGACCTTCCCCATCATGGGAAGGGCCTTGTAGGAGTAGAGGTCGTAAAGGGGCCCGACGTACTTGCTCGGCTTGGAGAACTCCAGTATCAAGGCCTGCCCCCCGGGCTTGAGGGTCTTGTACATCTCGGACAAGGCCTGCTCCTTGTGGGTGACGTTGCGCAGGCCGAAAGCCATGATGACGGTGTCGAAATAGTCGTTGGGGAACGGCAGGTGCTCGGCGTCGGCCTGGACGAAGGCGATGTTGCCCGCCAGTCCCTGGTCCGCACACTGATCCCGGCCCAGGTCCAGCATGGCGGCGTTGATGTCGCTGGCGACGACCTGTCCGCGGGGGCCCACCTCGCGGGCACAGGCGGGCGGCCATGTCGCCGGTGCCCGTCGCCAGGTCGAGGATGCGCTGGCCGGGCCGGATGTGGCCCAGGCCCAGGGTCATGCGCTTCCACAGCCGGTGTACGCCGAACGACATGACATCATTCATGACGTCGTACTTGTTGGCCACCGAGTCGAACACCCCCCGGACCTTGCGGGCCTTTTCCGCGGCCGGGATGCGTTTGAAGCCGAAGTCTGTCAGGTCGTTATCTGTCATAGTCGTCAACGCGGGAAAGTCGGGATTGCGGAGCGGCCGCCATGGCCCAATTCTATATCAGACTGCGCCGTGTCCGCCATTTATCCGGGGTTGCGCTGATAGCCGGCCTGCTCGAGTCGTTGCAGATAATCGTTCCACAGCTCCTCCTGCCGGACGCCGAGCTTGTAGAGCAGGGCCCAGGAGTAGAGCCCGGTCTGGTGTCCGTCATCGAAGACCAGCCGTACCGCGTAGGTGCCGATGGGCTCGATGGATGAAACGTTGACCTGCTCCTTGCCCACCTGCAGCACCTCCTGGCCCGGACCGTGGCCCTGGACCTCGGCCGAGGGCGAATACACCCGCAGGTACTCGCAGGGCAGGCGAAAGGCGGCCCCGTCGTTGAAGGTGATCTCCAGGACCCGCGACTTTTTCAGGAGCCGGATATCCGTCGGTCTGGGGGTGATTTGCTCAGTCATCGTTCTGCCGGGTGTTGGTTTGCCTGCAGCGGTGGAATCGCGGGGCGGCGGCGCCCCTCGGTCGCCGTTACAGGATGTACTGGGTCAGGTCTTCGTCCTGTGCCAGCTTGCCCAGCTGTTCATTCACGTAAGCGGCATCGATGCGCACGGTCTGCCCGGAGATGTCCGGGGCCTCGAAGGACAGCGTCTCCAGCAGGCGCTCCATGACCGTGTGCAGCCGGCGTGCGCCGATGTTCTCCGTGCGCTCGTTGACCTGCCAGGCGATCTCGGCGATGCGCGCGATGCCGTCGGCTTCGAACTGCAGCTCCATGCCCTCGGCCGCCATGCAGGGCGGTATATTGTTCCGTCAGCGAGGCGTCGGGCTCGGTGAGGATGCGCACGAAATCCCCGACGGTGAGCGCATCCAGCTCGACCCGGATGGGCAGGCGTCCCTGCAGTTCGGGGATCA
Organism: uncultured Gammaproteobacteria bacterium; assembly: GCA_963844825.1. GTDB lineage: Bacteria > Pseudomonadota > Gammaproteobacteria > CAWJPQ01 > CAWJPQ01 > CAWJPQ01. The sequence goes on along the minus strand of CAWJPQ010000014.1, from coordinate 60,238 downwards.
GGTCGGAGGGCTTGGACAGGTGAAAGGCCCCTGACGAGATAAACAGGATGTGATCGGTCTTGACCATGCCGAACTTGGTGGAGACGGTGCACCCTTCCACCAGTGGCAGCAGGTCGCGCTGCACGCCCTCGCGGGACACGTCCGGGCCGCTGTGCTCGGCGCGTCGGGCGATCTTGTCCATCTCATCGAGGAAGACGATGCCGTTCTGCTCCACGTTGGTGACGGCACTGGCCTTGATGTCTTCCTCGTTGACGAGCTTGCCGGCCTCTTCGTCGCACAGCAGCTTGTAGGCCTCCTTGATGCGCAGGCGCCGGGTGTGGGTGCGGTTGCTGCCCATGTTCTGGAACAGGCTCTGGAGCTGGCTGGTCATGTCCTCCATGCCCGGCGGGGCCATGATCTCGACGCCCATGGGCGCGATGCTGAGTTCCACGTCGATCTCCCGGTCGTCCAGCTCGCCCTCGCGCAGCTTCTGGCGGAAGCACCTCGCGGGTATGGGCGACTTTCCGTGTGTTGGGGCTGGCAGTCGTCGTCCCACCCCCGCGCCGGCCGCAGCAGCAGGTTCCAGTATGCGCTCCTCGGCGGCCTCTTCGGCCTTGTGGCGGACCTTCTTCATCTCGTCCTCGCGGGTCATCTTCACCGAGATGTCCGCCAGGTCGCGGATGATCGATTCCACGTCGCGGCCGACGTAGCCGACCTCGGTGAACTTGGTGGCCTCCACCTTGATGAAGGGGGCGTTGGCCAGCTTGGCCAGGCGCCGGGCGATCTCGGTCTTGCCGACGCCGGTGGGGCCGATCATCAGGATATTCTTGGGCGTGATCTCGTTGCGCAGCTCCTCGGCGACCTGGGAGCGGCGCCAGCGGTTGCGCAGGGCGATGGCGACGGCGCGTTTGGCCGCCGCCTGGCCGATGATGTGCTTGTCGAGTTCTTCGACGATTTCTCTGGGGGTCATAGTCATGGCGGTGACAGGCTCGCGGTGCTGTCCAGCTCTTCGATGGTGAGGATGTGATTGGTGTACAGACACAGATCGGCGGCGATGTTGAGGGCCTTTTCGACGATCGTGCGGGCATCCAGCTCGGTGTTGTCCAGGAGCGCGAGCGCGGCGGCGGCGGCGTAGGCCCCGCCGGAGCCGATGGCGATCAGGTTCGTCCTCGGGCTCGATGACGTCGCCGCTGCCGGAGATGAGCAGGGAGGTGGTGGCGTCGGCGACCACCAGCAGCGCCTCCAGGCGGCGCAGGACCCGGTCGGTGCGCCAGTCCTTGGTCAGCTCCACGGCGGCCCGCACCAGATTGCCGGAGTGCTTCTCCAGCTTGCCCTCGAAGCGCTCGAACAGGGTGAAGGCATCGGCGGTCCCGCCGGCGAACCCGGCGATGACGCGGCCGTTGTACAGCCGGCGCACCTTGCGCGCGTTGCGTTTCATGACGATGTCACCCATGGTGACCTGGCCGTCGCCGCCGATGACCACTTGATCATTGCGCCGCACGCAGACGATGGTCGTGCCGTGTAACTGTGACAAGGGGAGCTCCCAGGTTTCGCTTATGGATAAGACGGTGAAGGACGGTTTCAGATTGTACACCAACCGCCGGGGTAATAAAAAAGCGGGCCCGGCGGCGGGCGGTCAGCGGCGGCGCTTTTTGCGCCCGCGGGTGGCTCCGGTCGTAGACCTTGGCCAGGTGTTGAAAATCCAGGTGGGTATAGATCTGGGTGGTGCCGATGTTGCTGTGGCCGAGCAGCTCCTGCACCGCCCGCAGATCCCCGGAAGACTGCAGCAGGTGGCTGGCGAAGGAGTGGCGCAGCATGTGCGGGTGAACGGAAAAGTCGAAGCCCTGGCGCATGGCCCGCTGCTGCAGCCTCAGCTGCACCGCGCGCGGTGTCAGCCGCCGGCCGCGCCGTCCGACGAACAGGGCGTCCTCGTCCGCCGCGGCCACGCGGGGGCGCAGGGCGAACCAGGCCCGCAAGGCCGCCATGGCGTGCCGGCCCACGGGCACCACGCGCATCTTGCCGCCCTTGCCCGTGACGGTGACGGTGGCCTCTTCCAGGGCGATGTCCCGCAGCCCCAGCCCGACGACCTCCGCCAGGCGCAGCCCGGACGAGTAGATCAGCTCGAACATGGCCCGGTCACGGGTGGCGAGGGGGTCGTGCGCGTCAAACGCGACGAGCCGCGCGGTCTGCTCGATATCCAGGGTCTTGGGCAGGGGGCGGTCCGCCTTGGGCGCCCGTATTCCCTCGGCCGGATTGTGGGTGCTCAGCCGTTCGCGCACCAAATAGCGGTAAAAGCCGCGCAGCGCCGAGAGCATGCGCTGCAGGGTGCGGGCCTCGTGGCCGCGGCGGTGGAAATAGGCGGCCAGGGCGCGGACATGGTGGGCGTTCAGGGCCGACCAGGCCTGGATGCCATGAGCGCTGCAGTAGCGGGTGACCTTGCCCAGGTCGCGGCGATAACCGGCGACGGTCAAGGGCGACATGCGCCGTTCGTTCGCCAGGTGACCAAGGAAGTCGTCCACCCAGTGCTGGAGCCCGCCCTCCATGCCAGGTCCCTATTCGCCCAGGAGCTTGGCGGCGACGATGTCGGCCAGCTGCTTGAGGAAGACCGTGCCCATCCCGGACTGAAAGCGCTGGTTGTCGTGGCTGCCGATGGCCAGCATGCCCAGCATGCCTGCCCGGCCCTCGGCATCGGGAGGCGCGCGCAGGGGCGTAAGCGCCACGGAGGTGACGGCGGCGGCCTGCTCGCCGAACAGGTAACTCCTTTGGCGGTGGGTGAGCCGCCCGCACACGGCCTGATGACCCTTGAGCAGGTCGTCAAAGGGCTGCAGGTCCTCCCGGGTGAGGTGGCGAACCTCCAGGGACGGGCGTGACGCCGCCGGCCGGGGGATTTGCGCGGCCTCCTCGGTCAGGCAGATGACCACACCATCGGCGTCGAAGTCCTCGCGCAGCCTGTCGTACAAGGCGGTGAACAGCCGCTCGGGCGTGTCGCACCCCATCAGGGACAAGGTCAGCGTGTGCATGCGCTGGCTCAGGGCCTCATTGGCGCGGGCATTGTGTATCAGGGTCTGCAGCTGCTCCTTGAGGTGCTGATTCTGGTTCCTCAATACAGCGACCTGCTTTTCCACCAGGGAGACCGCCTCGCCGCTCGCGTGGGGGACGGCCAGCTCCGTGAGCAGGCCGGGATGGGTCAGAAAGAAATCCGGGTGACCGCGCAGGTAGTCGGCGACCGTCTGCCCGTCGACCGGCGGTTGGTCAAGATCGTGTGTGGGTTGCGTGCTCATAAGTCTATCCTCCCTTCGAAGACGTAGGTGACCGGGCCGATTAAGTGCACGGGCCGGTCGTCCCCTTCCCATTGAACCGTCAAAGTGCCGCCCGGCAGTTCCACCGCGACACGCTCGTCCAGGCGGCCCAGGCGGTGACCCGCCACCGCCGCCGCGCAGGCGCCGCTGCCGCAGGCCAGCGTCTCGCCGACGCCCCGCTCGTACACCCGCAGCTTGATGCGGCCCCGGTCGACGATCTGCATGAAGCCCACGTTCGCCCCCCGGGGGAAGCGCGGGTGGCGCCCGATCTCGGCGCCCAGGGCAGCGACCGGGGCCGCGGCGACGTCGTCCACGACCAGGACGGCGTGAGGGTTGCCCATGGACAGGGCGCCGATCCGGACCTCCTGGTGATCGCCGGTCTCCAGGGCATAGGTCAGCGCCGCCTCCGGGGCCTGAAACGGGACCGCGGCGGGTTCGAATCTCGGTGCGCCCATGTCGACGGCGACTTGACCGTCGGGCCGGATGCGCAGGCCGACGATGCCGCCCAGGGTCTCGACGGTGATCTCATCCCTGTCCGTCAGCCCCCGGTCCCGGACGAAACGCGCGAAGCAGCGCGCGCCGTTGCCGCACTGCTCGACCTCGCCGCCGTCGGCATTGAAGATTCGATAGCGAAAGTCGGCGCCGGGCCGCGAGGGTTGTTCGATCATGAGCACCTGGTCGCAGCCGACCCCGAAGTGCCGGTCGGCGAGGTGGCGCAATTGGACGGGCGTCAGGGAGACCGGATGGGACACGGCGTCGATGACGATGAAGTCATTCCCCGCGCCGTGCATCTTGGTAAAGTGTATGCCCATTTTGGTGCGCGATTCGGCCTCCTTCGCCGATCAATCTGCCGCCGCTATTGCGTAGCCGAGAGTCTACCATGGGTTGCCGCGGCCGGGCACCTCGGTCAGGATCCGCGCACCTCCCTGAGGGGATGAACCACCCGCGTTACGGGCTCGGGCTGCAGGGTCGCGTGGGTGATATTGAATCGCTCGTGCAGCAGGGTGTGCAGGGCGTTGAGCGTGCCTTCCCAGCGGTTCATGTCGCCGACGACCACGTGCGCGGTGAGCATGATGGTGTTCGATGAGAGCATCCAGATATGCAGGTCGTGCACCGAGTGCACGCCCTCGATGCCCGCCATGGCGTGTCCCACTTCATTCAGATCCACCTCGGGGGGCACCCCTTCCATGATGACGTGCAAGGCGTCCTTCATGAGCTTGACGCTCGAGACCAGGATCAGCAGGCAGATGAACAGGGACAGGATCGGGTCGATGGGGGTCCACCCGGTGAAGTAGATCACCGTGCCCGCGACCAGGGCCGCCACCGAGCCCAGCATGTCGCCGATGACGTGGAGCAGGGCGGCGCGGGTGTTCAGGGTGCGTTCGCCGCGGCTGAGCACCAGTGCCACGGCGATATTCACCGCCAGGCCGAAGGCGCCGATCAGCATGACGGTCCCCCCGGCCACCGGCGCGGGGGTGCTCAGGCGCTCGATGGCCGTGACTATGATGGCGGCCACGATAACGAACATCAGCAGTCCGTTGACGATGGCCGCCACCACCTCCGCCCGGCTCAGCCCGTAGGTATGGCGCGGCGAGGGCGGACGCTTGGCGATCCACGAGGCCAGCAGGGCCAGCCCCAGGGCGGTGGCGTCGGTGATCATATGGCCGGCGTCCCCCAGCAGCGCCAATGACCCGCCGAGCCAGCCGCCCACGGCCTCGACCACGGCGAACGTCACGGTCAGAAAAATCGACATCAACAGGGACTTGCCGCCCCCATGGTGGTGATGGTGGTGGTGAGCGTGATGGGCTGTCGATGGCTCGGTGGACATGGCGCAGGGGCTTCGTATCAGGGGCGCGGGCGCCTGCTCAGAAATAGGGCTTGCTCGGCAGGTCCTCGTAGCGCTTCAGGCTGGCGAGGATCTCCTCGCGGGCTTCCTCGGCGCCGGTCCAGCCCTCGATCTTGACCCACTTGTTGGGCTCCAGGTCCTTGTAGTGCTGGAAGAAATGGGACAACTGGTTGAGCAGGCTCTGGGGCAGGTCGTGGGGGGTCTTGACGTGGCTGTAGTCGGAGTTGAGTCCGTGGCCGGGCACGGCGATGATCTTGGCATCATTGCCCGATTCATCGGACATCTGGAGCATCCCCACCGGCCGGCAGCAGATGACCGAGCCGCTGATCAAGGGGAACGGGGTGATGACCAGGACATCCACCGGGTCGCCGTCTTCCGAGAGGCTGCGGGGGACGTAGCCGTAGTTGCACGGATAGAACATGGCGGTGGCCATGAAGCGGTCCACGACCATGGCGCCGGTCTCCTTGTCCACCTCGTACTTGACCGGGTCGCTGTGGGCCGGGATCTCGATGATTACATTGACTTCATCCGGGGTCTGGTCGCCCGGGGTGACTCTGTCTAGGTTCATTTGTCTTCCTCGCGCAAAAACTCTTCATTATAGGAGACTCATGCCTCAACTGCCTAATCTTTAACTTGAAAGGGTTGGGGGGATTCATGGTGTCTCGGCCCCCATTGATGTAATATTTGGGTCCGCGTCAGGACAGAGACAGGTTGCACAACAACAAGCGGCGGGCGAGGAGTCCTTGCCCGCCATATTCCCACAGTCAAGGGTAAGAGCGCGCGAGTCCGGTTGCAAACCAGTTAGGGGGAGCCTATGAGCATTGCCAGTCTGATCCCGCCCATCCTGGGCGGCGCAGGCCTGTATGTGGCTAATTTTATATATAAAAAAGTCAAAGCGTATCCGGCAGGGGAGGGCAAGATCGCCGAGATCGCCGCGGCGATCCACCACGGGGCCCTGGTATTTATTCGCCGGGAATACACGACCCTGGCGGTCTTCGTGGCGGTTGTCGCAGTGTTGCTGTGGGTGTTTCTCAGCTTCGGCACCATGTTCGCCTTTCTGGTGGGGGCGACCTCGTCGGCGGCGGCGGGGTATATCGGGATGTATACCGCCACCCAGGCCAATGTGCGCACCACGGTGGCCGCCCACGAGCGGGGGGCGGCGGATGCCCTGACGGTGGCCTTCTACGGGGGCTCGATCATGGGCCTGACCGTGGCGGCCATGGGACTGCTGGGCCTGGGCTTCGTGTACCTGCTGTTCGGCGGCGACCCGGTGACGGCGCAAAAGATAAACGGCTTCGCCATGGGCGCCTCCAGCGTGGCCCTGTTCTCCCGTGTCGGCGGCGGTATCTTCACCAAGAGCGCGGACGTGGGTTCCGACCTGGTGGGCAAGCTCGAGGCCGGCATCCCCGAGGACGATCCGCGCAATCCGGGGGTCATCGCCGACAACGTGGGCGACAACGTGGGTGACGTGGCGGGCATGGGCTCCGACATCTTCGAGTCCTATTGCGGCGCCATGATCGCGACCATCGCCATGGCCTCCACCATGGGGGATCACCTGCTGGCGCAGCTGGGTGCCGCCCGCCAAGAGGTCATGTTCCTTCCCCTGGCGCTGGCGTCGGCCGGGCTGCTGAGCTCGGTGGCGGGCATCTTCCTGGTGCAGGTCTTTTCCAACCGGAGCCCCGGGGCGGCCCTGCGCGTGGGGACGATCACCTCCACCGTGCTGTTCATGGTGTTGGCGTACCTGGTGGTCATGGCCATGGGGATCACCGTCAACGTGTGGGGCGCGGTGCTCACCGGCGCCGTGGGCGGCATCATCATCGGCCTGGTGACCGAGTATTACACCGGCGCGGCCCCCGTGCGGCGCATCGCCGACGCCGGCGAGACCGGACCGGCCACGGTCATCATCGCCGGCCTGGCCACGGGCATGCGCTCGGTGACGATCCCGCTGCTGACCCTGGCGGGGATCATCTATGTGGCCAGCGATCTCTGCGGACTCTACGGCGTGGGCATCGCCGCCGTGGGGATGCTGTCCACGGTGGGGATTACCATGGCCATCGACGCCTACGGCCCGGTGGCGGACAACGCCGGGGGGATCGCGGAGATGGGCGGTCTGGGGCCGGAGACCCGCAAGATCACCGATTCCCTGGACGAGCTGGGCAACACCACGGCGGCCATCGGCAAGGGCTTTGCCATCGGCGCGGCGGGGCTGGCGGCCCTGGCCATCATCTCGGCCTTCATCCAGGACATCGCCCACCGCATCCCCGACTTCAGCCTCCGCCTGAGCGACCCCCAGGTGCTGCTGGGCATGTTCATCGGGGGCATTTTCCCCTTCCTGGTGGCCTCCCTGACCATGACCGCGGTGGGCAACGCCGCGTTCGACATGATCCGTGAGATCCGTCGTCAGTTCAAGGAGATCCCCGGGCTGCTGGAGGGGACCGCCGAACCGGACAACGACCGCTGTATCGACATCGCCACCCGGGCGGCCCTGAGGAAGATGATCCTGCCGGGCGTGCTGGCGGTGGTGGCCCCCGTGGTGGTGGGTTTCGGCATCGGCCCCGAGGCCCTGGGCGGCATGCTGGGCGGGGCGCTGGTCTCCGGCGTGCTGCTGGCGGTGACCATGGCCAACGCCGGCGGCGCCTGGGACAACGCCAAGAAATATATCGAAAAGGGCAACCTGGGGGGCAAGGGCTCGGAGATCCATCGGGCGGCCGTGGTGGGCGATACCGTGGGGGATCCCCTCAAGGACACCTCCGGCCCGTCCATGAACATCCTGATCAACGTCATGGCGATCGTCAGCCTGGTGATCGCCCCCCTGCTGGGGTAGCCGACGGCGGCGGGGCGGGCCGACGCCCGCCCCGCTCAGACCTTGAAACGGGTCTTGAGCTTGCGCGGTACGGCCATGTTCTTCAGCCGCACGTAGCGGGGCAGGCCGTCCCTGTCATAGGGGGGGTAGTCCTCGCCCGGCGATGAGGGGCTGCAGGTACCGGCGGCACTTGTCGGTGATGCCGAAGCCGTTGGCCGTGATGTAGCTGCGGGGCATCTTCTTCTCCACGTTGGCCACCTTGGCCAGGTCCGCCGTGCCGATGGTCCAGCGGTAGGGCTTGTCGGATTTGCGCACGATGGTGGGCATCACGGCGTTGTGCCCCTGCAGGGCCAGCTCCACGGCGGCGCGCCCCACGGCGTAGGCCTGGTCCACATCGGTCTTCGACGCGATGTGGCGGGCCGCCCGCTGCAGGTAGTCGGCCACGGCCCAGTGGTACTTATAGCCCAGGTTCTGTTGGACGATGCCCGCGACCACCGGGGCCACGCCGCCCAACTGGGCATGGCCGAAGGCATCCCGGCTGCCGGCCTCGGCGAGAAATTGCCCTTGTTGATTCTTCACCCCCTCGGAGACGGCGATCACGCAGTAGCCGTGGCGCTTCACCGACTGCTCCACCCGGCGCAGGAATTTCGGTTCGTCCAAGGGGATCTCGGGGAACAGGATGATGTGGGGGGGATCCCCCTCGTCCTGGGCGGCCAGCCCCGCGGCGGCGGCGATCCAGCCCGCGTGGCGGCCCATGACCTCCAGAATGAACACCTTGGTGGAGGTCTTGGCCATGGAGGCCACGTCGAAGCCCGCTTCCTTGATGGATACGGCCACGTACTTGGCGACTGAACCGAACCCCGGGCAGTTGTCGGTCACCGGCAGGTCATTGTCCACGGTCTTGGGGATGCCGATGCAGGTGATGGGGTAACCCAGCTTGTCGCCCAGCTGGGAGACCTTCAGGGCCGTGTCCTGGGAGTCGCCGCCGCCGTTATAAAAGAAATAGCCGATGTCGTGGGCCTTGAACACCTCGATGAGGCGCTCGTATTCGGCGCGGCTCGTCTCCAGGTCCTTGAGCCGGTAGCGGGCCGAGCCGAAGGCCCCGGCGGGTGTATGGCGCAGGGCGGCGATGGCCGAGGGCGACTCCTTGCCCGTGTCGATCAGGTCCTCCGTGAGGGCGCCGATGATGCCGTTGCGTCCGGCATAGACCTTGCCGATGCGGTCTTTGTGTTGGCGCGCGGTTTGGATGACGCCGCAGGCCGTGGCGTTTATGACTGCGGTCACGCCGCCGCTCTGGGCATAGAACGCATTCTTCCTGACCATCTGTCCTCCTTGCGAATTCGCCGTGCATGAACCGGTACCAGTCGACATGTTAACCGAGATGCCGGGCTCATCACAGCCGGGCCATAACGGGAAATAACCATTTGACTAACGGCGGCGAGTCAGAGTAGCTTAGGCGGCGATGCGGGCCTTATGCGCATGGAGGCTGCACTTGACCCGGGCGGTTGCCGGGGTCAAAATTTATTCGTTGATTCTGCTAAGGGAGCTTGGACACGACAATGAGAATAGTGCTTCTGGGGGCACCCGGTTCAGGAAAGGGAACGCAAGCCAAATTATTGTCAGAAAAGTATAAGATTCCTCAGATTTCCACCGGCGACTTGCTGCGCGCCGCGGTGACGGCGGACACGGCCCTGGGCCGCCAGGCCAAGAGCGCCATGGATGCCGGCCGGCTGGTCTCCGACGACATTGTCCTGGCCATGATCAAGGAACGGCTCTCCGAAAAGGATGCCAAGCGCGGCTTCATCCTGGACGGCTTTCCCCGCAATATTCCCCAGGCGGAGGCCCTCGACGGCGTGCTCGACGAGGTCGGTCTGCCGCTGCAGGTCGGGCTTCTAATTGAAGTGGAGTTCGACGTCCTGATGGAGCGGCTGACGGGCAGGCGCACGTGCGAGTCCTGCGGCCAGGTCTACAACATCTATACGTCCCCCTCACGCATGGATGACCGCTGCGACAAGTGCGGCGGCAACCTCCGTCACCGGGCGGATGACAATGAGCAGACCATTACCAACCGGCTGCGGGTCTACGAGGCCCAGACCTCGCCGGTGGTGGCGTACTACCGTGAGCAGGACAAGCTGCGCACGGTCCAGGGGGTGGGCGACATCGACAGCATCTTCAACGCCATCGTGAAGGTCCTCGAGTCCCTGCCCAAGGCCAAGCCCAAACCCAAGCCCAGGCAGGCCCCGGCCCCGGCCAAGGGCGCCCCCGCCAAGGCAGAGACGGACATGGCCGCCCCCACCCTGGCGGACTTGGAGCGTAAGGTATTGTCCGCCCGGGAAAAGGCGGCGAGCGCGGGCGCGTCGAAAAAGAAGCCGGGCAAACCCGCCGCCGCCAAGGGCAAGCCGAGCGTGACCAAATCCACCGCCAAGGCCGCACGGCCAAGACCACGGCCAAGAAGACCACGGCGACGGCAAAGAAGAAGACCGCCGCCACGGCACAAGCGACCACGGCGAAAGAAAAAGGCGACGGCCAAGAAGGCGGCGCCCAAGAAGACCGTCACCAAGAAAAAGACGGCCGCCAAGACCAAGGCGACGGCGAAGAAGACGGCGGCGGTAAAGAAAAAGACCACGGCGAAGAAAAAGCCGGCCGTGAAGTCCCGGGCGGCGGCGAAGAAGAAGGGGCCGGCGGCCAAATCCAAGGCGGCTGCAAAGAAAAAAGCCGCCACCGCCACAAAGAAGAAGACCGCGGCGAAGAAGACCGCCAAGGGCGCGGCCGGCAAGAAGAAGTCCCGCGCGAAGAAATCGCTCCCCAAGTAGGCTCATGAACTGCGCTTGCGTCGATTGCGCCGGCACGTTGTGGTAGGGTGACCGTTTAGCATCGGCACGCAGAGGCACAAGTGACCATGGAGTGTAATCGGGGGGCGTTTCCCCATCGCCGGCTGAGGCGCATGCGGCGCGACGGGTTCTCCCGTCGCCTGATGGCCGAGGCGCGTCTCAGCGCCGACGATCTGATCTATCCCCTGTTCGTCATCGAGGGCACAAACAAGCGCCAGGCGGTGCCGTCCATGCCGGGTGTCGAGCGGGTGAGCATTGATGAACTGCTCAAGGAGGCCCGCCAAGCCCTGGACTTGGGTATCCCCGCCCTGGCCCTGTTTCCCGTCACCCCCCAGGAGAAGAAGACCGAGGACGCCCGGGAGGCCTATAATCCCGAAGGGCTGGCGCAGCGCGCCGTGCGCGCGCTGAAGGAAGAGTCGCCCGAACTGGGGGTGATCACCGACGTGGCCCTGGACCCGTTCACCGTCCATGGTCAGGACGGGCTGCTGGATGACAAGGGCTATGTCCTGAATGACGAGACCGTGAGCGTCCTGGTCAAGCAGGCCCTGTCGCACGCCGAGGCCGGGGCGGAGGTGGTCGCCCCGTCCGATATGATGGACGGCCGGATTCAGGCCATCCGCGAGGCCCTGGAGGCCTCGGGCTTCATCAACACCCGGATCCTCGCCTATTCGGCCAAGTACGCCTCGAGCTTTTACGGGCCGTTCCGCGATGCGGTGGGTTCGGCCGCCAGCCTCGGGGCGGGCAACAAGTATACCTACCAAATGGACCCGGCCAACAGCGACGAGGCCTTGTGGGAGGCCGGCCTGGACCTGGAAGAGGGGGCGGACATGATCATGGTCAAGCCCGGCATCCCCTATCTCGACATCGTGCGGCGTCTCAAGGATCAGTACGGGGCGCCGACCTTCGTCTATCACGTCAGCGGCGAGTATGCCATGTTGAAGGCGGCCAGCCAGCAGGGCTGGCTGGAGGAGCGGGCCGTGGTCATGGAGACGCTGCTCAGCTGCAAGCGCGCCGGCGCCGACGGGATCCTGACCTACTATGCCAAGCAGGTGGCTCAGTGGCTGGCGAACGTATGAGGCCTCGCCGCCCCCGCCGTTGAGCCGGGGGGCGTTCCGGCCGCCGCTCCGCCCTCAGTGGCGGGGCGTGCTCCCTCCCCGCCGGCCAGTGCATGTGCGCCGCCATAGCGTCACCCATCACGATGGATATTGGTGACCCATCCCGGGCTGGGGCCCCTTGTGATCATCCCCTTGATCGACCTGTGCAGAGGTTCCCGAGCCCCTACTGCATGCGCGGCAGGACGTGACGCCCCATGATCCGGTCCAGTGCCGCCAGGGGCGGGTGGCGGCGGCAGACGTCGGCCACATACCCCAGTGTCCTCGGCAGGTCCTTGAGGTAGCCCGGCTTGCCGTCCCGGTGGTTGAGCCGCGCGAAGATGCCGGCGGCCTTCAGGTGGCGCTGCACCCCCATGAGGTCGAACCACAGGCGAAATTGCGCCAGGTCGACCCGGGCGGGGATGACGCCGGCCTCGCCGAGGCGGCGGTGGTAGGCGGCCAGCCAGCCCTCGACCCGGGCGGCGGGCCACTGGATATAGCAGTCGCGCAGCAGCGATACCAGGTCATAGGTCACCGGCCCCATGACCGCATCCTGGAAGTCGAGGACGCCGGGGTTATCGGTCTCCCTGGCGATCAAATTGCGCGAGTGGTAGTCGCGATGCACCCATACCCGGGGCTGGGCGAGGGCCGCCGCGGCGAGGTACTCGAAGGTCTCCGAGAGGGCCCGGTCGAGCCCCTCATCGACGGTCACCCCCAGGTGGGTGGCCAGCAGCCAGTCCCGGAACAGGCCCATTTCGGCCATCAGCAAGGCGTGATCGTAGTCGGGGAGCGTGATGTCGTCCCCCGTCCCCCGGGTCTGCAGCAGTAACAGGGCGCTCAGGGCATCGTCGTAGTAGCGCTCATGGCTGTGTTCGTCCACGGCCTCGAAGTAGGTGCGCGGCCCCAGGTCGGTGAGCAGCAGCAGGCCCTGCTCCAGGTCCGCCTGGAGCACCCGCGGGACGTTGAGGCCTATGCCTGCCAGGGCTTGGGCGATCTGCACAAAGGGACGGCAGTCCTCCTTGTCGGGCGGGGCATCCATGACGATGTAGCTGGCGTTTCCGTGCCCCACCCGGTAGTAGCGGCGAAAGCTCGCGTCCGACGATGCCGGCTCGATGCGGTAGGCGGACGAGCCGAGCGCGCCCCGGAGCCAGTCGTTCACGAGCTCGTATCTGTCGGCCATCGCTCAGGGCCCTGAGTCGCCCGGCATCGCCGGGATATCCGGGACGGTGCACACAATCGCTGTTACAGCACTCGAAACTCGCAATTCAATACCTTATTCTAGTGTCTCTTAGCCTGTCATGGGGCAATACGGCACGACGGGGGGGTCGGTGATGCGCGCAATCGGTAAAGTCTGCCTGTGATCGTGTTGACGGCATGGCCGTGGCCCAACCTGAGGGCGGTCCGGGCGCTGTGGGCGCCGGCGGGGTAAACGGTTAAAATACCCCACTTTTTCCTCAATATCGCTATAATAACGATTGAATTCCTTGAACTCCCATAGCTTCGCCGTTCTCCTTGCTGTAACCGCCCTCGTTGTGATGATGTCCGTTCCGCGTCAATCGCAGGCCGCGTCGAGCGCGCAGGCCATGCCCCTGTGCAAGGCGCACCTGTCGTTCGCCACGGGCCCGACCCTGCCGGGCCCCGTGACGCCCCCGGGTTCGACCCACATTTGGGCGGACCACGCCTTCGCCGAGCACAAGGAGCTGTTCCGGCTGGAGGGCGATGTCAAGCTCGGGCACGACGATCAAGCCGTCTCCGCAGACGCCGCCACGTATTATAAGGGCAAGAGTCGGGTGGACGTGAAGGGCAATGTTCACATGAGCCAGGGCGGGCTGGCGGTGGAGGGTACCCAGGGCACCTTCAATCTCGACAGCAGCAGCGGGCGCCTCGACAACGCCAAGTATCAGTATGATTTCAACCGGGATCACGGCCGCGCCAAGGAGCTCATCGTGGTCAACGACCACGTTGCCGAGCTGAAGGACGCGACCCTGACCACCTGTGACCCGGACGACGTGGTCTGGTATCTCGATTCCTCCCATGTCACCCTCGACAAGGCGTCGGGATGGGGAAGCGCGGTCAACACCACGTTTCACTTCAAGGGGGTGCCGGTCATGTACCTGCCCTATATCTCCTTTCCCATTTCCGACAAGCGCAAGAGCGGTTTCCTGGTGCCCAGCTTTAACTCATCGAGCCGCTCGGGGCTGGTATTCACCGTGCCCTATTATTGGAATATCGCGCCCAATTACGATGCCACCCTGACGCCCCATTACATGACCAAGCGCGGCATGCAGTACGAGGGCGAATTCCGTTACCTGACCCGCTCCGGCCGCGGGGAGGGCGACCTGCAGGTGCTCCCCAATGACCGGGTGTTCGGCGGTGCCCGCGCCCATGTCACCTATGATCACCGGGGCCGGGTGGGGCCCTATCTGAGCACCAACATCGGGGTCAATTACGTCTCCGACAAGCAGTATGTGCGGGACTTCGGCGTCGGCCTGGCCTCGATCAGTACGCCTTACCTGGACAATCACGTGGATCTGGTCTACCGGCGGGGCAACGCCTACATCTTGGGCCGGGCCCAGGCCTATCAGGCGGTGGACCCGGCCATCCCCCCGAGTGCACGGCCCTACCAGCAGTTGCCCGAACTGCGCTTTGACTACAACCCGATGGTCAGGGGCGGGGTGATCGACCAGTCCTACGACTTCGGCGGCCAATTCATCCGCTTTTACCGCCAGGGCCGGATGACGGTCAATCGCATCGACCTGCGGCCCTCGGTGAGCCTGCCCTATGAGCGGGAGGCGGGCTATTTTACGCCTACCGTCACCCTGCACTACAGTAAATACCTGTTGTCCGGCCAGGGACTGACCCTGCCCGCGAACCAGACCCGCACCGTGCCCGTTACCACTGTGGACACCGGCATCTACCTGGAGCGGAACCTGGACTGGGGCTCCCGTCACTGGGTCCAGACCCTGGAGCCGCGCCTGTTTTACCTGTATGTGCCCTATGTGGACCAGTCCCAACTGCCGGTGGTCGATACGGGCGAGCCCAATTTGAACATGTCCTACATGTTTCGTGACAACCGCTATAACGGCATTGACCGGATCGGCGACAACAACCGCCTCACCGTGGCGGTGACCTCGCGCCTGCTGCAGCGCGCCAGCGGCCGGGAGTTCGTCAGCGCCTCGGTGGGTGAGATGGTGTTCTTCAGCAATCGCCGGGTCACCCTGCCGGGGGAGCCGCCCCTGACCGACAGGGTCTCGAACCTGGTGGCACAGGCCTCCGCCTCGTTCACCGATTCGTTGACGGGCTACGGGGATTTGATCTGGGACCACAATACCCATAAGCTCGACAAAGGCGCGATACAGCTGCGCTATGCCCGGGACAGCTCCCACATGATCAATGTCAGCTACCGGTACCGGAACCAGCCGATCGCGCTGAAGCAGACCGATCTGTCGGTGATATGGCCCCTGGTCCGCAACTTGCGCTTCGTGGGGCGCTGGAATTACTCGCTCAGGGACAAGCGCAACCTGGAGACCCTGGCAGGCATTGAGTACGACAGCTGCTGCTGGGGCGCACGCGTCGTGTGGCGCCAGTTCGTATCCGGCATCAATGGCGGGAGCAACAGCTCCATCATGCTGCAATTGGTACTGAAGGGATTGATGGATGTCGGCAATCCCGTGGCATCCGTACTGGAGGGTAGTATCCTTGGTTATACCAAAACACGTTAGTCCCAAATTCGACTGGCTGTCCCGCTGGCTCCTGTTCAGCGTCGGCGCGCTGGTGTATGCCCTCGCCATGACGCCGGCGGTGGCCGCGGTCACGCCGAAGGGCGCCATCCCCCTGGACCGCATCGTCGCCGTGGTCAATGACGACGTGGTGACCGAGACCGAGCTGGACCAGGAAGTCAAGACGGTGGAAAAGCGCATCACCGACCAGGGCGTCAACGCGCCCGTGGGGCATCGCCTGCGCAGCCAGGTCCTCAACCGCCTGATTACCAAACAGCTGCAGCTGCAGCTGGCGAAAAAGGCCGGATTGCGCGTCGACGACGCCACGTTGAACCAGACCATGAACCGCATCGCCGCACAGAACAAGATGACCCTGGACCAGCTGCGCAGCGCCATCGAGCGGGACGGGTTCGACTTCGGCACCTTTCGCGACGACATTCGGGATCAAATCCTCATCACCCGCTTGAAGCAGCGGGAGGTGGAAAAGAAGATCGTGGTCACGGACCAGGAGATCGACCAGTTCATCGCCAACCAACTGGCGGGTGATGCCGCCGACGATGAGTACCGCATCGCCCACATCCTGATCGCCGTGCCGGAGTCGGCGGGCCCGGAGCGGATTCACAGGGCCCGCGAAAAGGCCGAGCGTATCCATAAGACCCTGGTGGACGGGGCCGACTTCGAAAAGGAGGCCATCGAGTACTCCGACGGCCGGCATGCCCTCGACGGCGGTGACCTGGGCTGGCGCAAGGCCAAGGAGCTGCCCTCGATCTTCTCCCGGGTGGCCCTGAACATGCATGTCGGTGCGGTCAGTGACGTGTTGCGCAGTCCCAGCGGCTTTCACATCATCAAGCTGGTGGGCAAGCACAGCAGCGAGCGCCACGTGGTCACCGAGCACCAGGTGCGGCATATCCTGCTCGCCACCAATGACCTGCTGAACGATCAGGCCGCCCATGACAAACTGATGGGCCTGCGCGAGCGTATTCAGCACGGCGAGGATTTCGGGGAGCTGGCGCGGGCCTATTCCGAAGACAAGGCCTCCGCGGGCAAGGGGGGGCAGCTCGGCTGGGTCAAGCCCGGCGACGTGGACCCCGATTTCGAAAAGGTCGTGGAGGCGCTGAAGCTCAACGAGGTCAGCCGGCCGTTCAGGACGCGGTTCGGGTGGCACATCGCCCAGGTTCTGGACAAGCGAACCGTGGATGACACCGAAGAGTACAACCGCGCCAAGGCGCGCGAACTCATCCGCAAGCGCAAGACCGATGAGGCCTATCAGCAATGGCTGCGCCGGTTGCGGGATAATGCCTATATCGCCAACCGCCTTGACCAGTAGCCGCGCCCGCTCCGCCCCATCACCGTGCAAGGCGCCCGACGACCGTGTCTGATCTTCGACGCATCGCGCTGACCCCCGGCGAGCCCGCCGGCATCGGCCCGGATCTGTGCATTCAGGTCGCCCAGCGCCCCTTCGACGGGGAACTGGTGGCCGTCGCCGACCCCCGGCTGCTGGCCGACCGGGCGGCGCGCCTCGGGCTGCCCCTGGACCTGCGCGAGTATGACCCGGCGCAGCCGCCCCGTCCCCATGCGCCGGGGACATTGCGCGTCGCGCCGGTCACCCTCGGCGCCCCCGTTACCTGCGGCCGGACGGACACGGCGAACGCCGACTACGTGCTCGAGGCCCTGCGGGTGGCGGTGGACGGGTGTCTGGACGGCGCCTTCGCCGCCATGGTGACCGGCCCGGTCCACAAGGCCGTTATCAACGAGGCGGGTCATGCCTTCAGCGGGCATACCGAGTATCTCGCCGAGGTGACCGGTACGCCCCAGGTGGTGATGATGCTGGTTACCACCGGGCTGCGCGTGGCCCTGGTCACGACCCACCTGCCGCTGAGGGAGGTCTGCGGGGCGATCACCGCGCAGCGCCTGACCGCCGTGGTTCGCGTGCTCCACGAGGGGCTGCGCCGGTGGTGGCGGATCGCCGAGCCGCACATCCTCGTCTGCGGCCTGAATCCCCATGCCGGGGAAGGCGGGCACCTGGGCCGGGAGGAAATCCAGGTGATCAGCCCCGTATTGGCGGCGCTGCGCGGGGAGGGGATGCACCTGGAGGGCCCCCTGTCCGCCGATACCCTGTTCATCCCCAAGTACCTGCGCGACGCCGACGCGGTGCTGGCCATGTACCATGATCAGGGCTTGCCGGTACTGAAGTACGCCGGCTTCGGCACGGCCGTGAACATCACCCTCGGCCTGCCGTTCCTGCGGACCTCGGTGGATCACGGCACGGCCCTGGAGTTGGCGGGCACGGGCCAGGCGGACTGCAGCAGTTTGGAGACCGCGATAGCCACCGCCCGTGACCTGGTGACGGGTGCGGGCTAAGCCGGTGGACGGACCGCACCGGCCGCGCAAGCGTTTCGGCCAGCACTTCCTGCACGACGGCGGGGTGATCGCCAAGATCCTCGCGGTGATCCACCCGCGGGACGGGGAGCGCTTTGTCGAGATCGGTCCGGGGCTGGGGGCCCTGTCCTGCGCCCTGCTCCCGGCGGTCGGTACCCTGGATGCCGTCGAACTGGACCGCGACCTGATCCCGGAACTCGAAAGGCGCGCGGCCGGGCTGGGCCGGCTGCGGGTCCATCATGCCGATGCGCTGGGGTTCGATTTGTGCGCCCTGGCATCGGGCGGCGCAAAGCTGCGGGTGGTGGGCAACCTGCCCTACAACGTCTCCACGCCGTTGTTGTTCCGCCTGCTGGATCAACTGGCGTGCCTCGAGGATATGCACTTCATGCTCCAGAAGGAGGTCGCCCAGCGGCTCGCCGCCGGCCCCGGCAGCCGCAGTTACGGGCGCCTCGGCATCATGGTCCAGTACAAGTGCCAGGTGGAGCGGCTGTTCGACGTGGGCAGCGGCGCGTTCACGCCCGCCCCGCGGGTGGCCTCGTCGTTCGTGCGCCTGTCGCCGCGCCGCGAGCCCCTGGCGCTACGTCATGGACGAGGCGCGCTTCCAGCAGCTCGTGACCCAGGCCTTCTCCCGGCGGCGCAAGACCCTGCGCAACGCCCTCAAAGGGCTGTTGAGCGCCGAGCAGATCGCCGCCCAGGGCGTGGACCCGGCGGCGCGGCCGGAGACCCTGTCCATCGAGCTGTTCGCCCGCCTGAGCAACTGCCTGGAGTGAGCGTCCGCGCTTGCGATGGCGCACCCGCTTAACGGGCTGGTAACATGATCTGCGGTTGGCGGGGCCCATTTGGGGCGTATTTTTTCTCGATCCGATTTTGGTTGTCTCGCCAAGCCGCCAAGAGAAAGGCAAGATAGTGACAGAGAGTAAGATCCAAATGCGGCCGTTAACACCGCGGTGCAGGTTCAATAGTTGCTTTCTTGGCGGCTTGGCGAGAGGATATAGGAATCCTTCTCTACCCACGAACACTGGGGAAGACCCACATTTGAATATCCCCAAGGTGCCGCGCTGGTTACGCGCGTCCATCGGTCTTTACCTCGCTGCAGGTCTGTTGGCCGCCCTGGTCGGGTGCAGCAATCCGGTGACGCCCGGCTTCAACGGCGTGATCAACGACGCCAACGGGATCTCGGCGGCGGCGGCCGGCTACTACGCCGGCGCCCGGGTGATCCCCTTCGCCGGGCTGGGCAATCACGGTGTTACCGGCGTACAGGTCACATCCTCGGCGGGCGGGTTCAATCTCGCCGATTTCGCCAGGGCCCAGATCGAGGCGCTCGCCGCGCGGCGCGGGCAGTACCCTTCCAGCGTGATCACCGGCGTCGTCACCAAGATGAGCGCCCAATATTGCAGCACCGGCAGCGGCACCATCGAATGGGACGACAAGGACGCGGACCAGAAGTTCTCCTCCGGCGACACGTTTGTCTTCACCTTCAACGACTGCGGGGTCCAGGGGATCGCCGGCAGCCTGATCTACAACAACCGGATGACCCTGACCCAGTTCAAGCTCGACGGTGATCCCCAGAACGATCCGTCGAACGGGTGGACCATGAGCGCCCTGTTTACCCTGGACAACCTCAGCGTCACCGAGGGGCAAGCCACGCGGGTCTACAACGGCGGGTTTGACTTTTCGTCCACCACGCCCGACGGGGTGAAGGAGACCATCGATATTGCCGGCCAGTCCCTCACCGGCACGGCGAACAACGCACAGGACGTGCTCAAGGACTTTTCCCTCAACGAAAAGGACGACCGGGCCGCCTTCACCTATTCGTTCTCGGCCAATGCCACCCTGGACAGCGCCCGGTACGGCGAGCTGTCCATCAAGACCCCCTCGTGCAAGACGGGGCCGTGCTTCTCTGGGACCTCGCCCTTCGACCCGAGCGGCGGGACCATGTTGATCACCGCCACGGACAAGTCCAGCGTCAAGATGATCGTCAACAGCAGCACGTCGATCACCGTCGAGATCGACGCCAACGGGGACGGCACCGTCGACACCACCCGGGACACCGCGTGGAGCGTGCTCAGCGGGTCTTGATGGGTCAGGCGCCGCCGGTTGCGCTGATCTCGCCCATGGTGGCCTCGATCCAGTCCTCGGCGGCGGCGATGATCTGCTCGGCGGTGCGCCCGCGGGTCTCCACGGGCGGGCCGATCACCAGCTCGATGGTGCCCGGGCGCTTGAGGAAGCCGCGCCGCGGCCAGAACTCGCCGGCATTGTGGGCGACGGGTACCACGGGGTAACCGCTTTCCTGGGCCAGGATCCCACCGCCCAGGGCGTAACGCCTTTTCTGCCCCGGCGCGACCCGGGTGCCCTCCGGGAAGACCACCACCCAGCGGCCCTGGTCGAGGCGCCGGCGCCCCTGCTCCACCAGCTGGCGTACCGCCTTGCGCCCCGCCTTGCGGTTGATGGCGATGGGCTCGAGCATGGCCAGCCCCCAACCGAAAAACGGGATCCACAGCAGTTCGCGCTTGATGACCCACACCTGGGGCGGGAAGATCCGGGTCAGGGCGAGGGTCTCCCAGGCCGACTGGTGCTTGCAGACGACGATGGCGTTGGTGCCGGGGATGTGCTCGCGCCCGCGGACGCGGTAGCGCACGCGGCAGGTCTTTTCCAGCCACCACAGGTTGAAGCGCGTCCACTGGGTGATGAAGCGGTAACGCATCCTGAAGGGCAGGGGGTAGGTGAGCAGGGACAAGGGGGCGAAGATCAGGGTCGAGCAGACCTGGCCCATGAGGAACAACAGGGCGCGCAGGTAGGGCATCAATCGCCGTCCCCGGGGAGACCGTCCCCGGCACCCGTCGGGTCGACGGCCTCGAGGCCGCCCGGGATGGGCCGCCGCTCGTGCGTGGACTCGCTGTACGCCGGCGCGCGCCTCACTGCAGGGCCGACAGGTCGGCGATTCTGGTAAAGAGCGCCATCACGGCGTGAAGCAGCGCCAGGCGGTTGTCCCGCACCTGCGGGTCGTCCGCCATGACCATCACCCGGTCGAAGAAATCGTCCACCGTCTCGCGCAGCCCCGCCAGGCGCTTCAGGGCGTTCTCGTAGTCGCCCGCCGCCAGCATCGGTTCGACCTCGGCCGAGAGCTGGGTGATGCGCCCGGCCAGGGCCCGTTCCTCCGGCTCGCTGAACAGGGCGGCGTCCGTGTGCGCCGGGACCCGGCCTCCGGCCTGGCGCAGGATATTGCTGATGCGCTTGTTGGCGAGGGTCAGGCTCTCGGCCTCGGGCAGCTTGCGGAACAGGGCCAGGGCTTGCAGGCGCATGACCACATCGGTGAGCCGCGATGCCCCGGCGTGGAGCACGGCGTTGACCTCATCGTGGCCGAAGCCCCGGCCGCTGAGGTAGACCCGCAGGCGCGCGGTGATGAACTCCATGACCTGGGGGTGCAGCGTATTGCTCGCCAGGCCTTCGTCCGCCTCGGTGTAGATCCGGATGGCCCGGTCGATGACCTGGCTAAGGTCCAGTGTCGACGCGCCCGCTCGATAATGATCCTGATAACGCCCAGGGCGGCCCGGCGCAGGGCGAACGGGTCCTTGTCGCCGGTGGGGGCCTGGCCGATGGCGAATACCCCCACCAGGGTATCGAGCTTGTCGGCCAGGGCCAGGGCCTGGCCCGCGCCGGTGGCGGGGAGGTCGTCGCCGGCGAAGCGGGGCAGGTACTGCTCCTCGATGGCCCGCGCGGCCTCTTCGGACTCGCCGTCGTGACCGGCGTAATAGCGCCCCATGGTCCCCTGCAGCTCCGGGAACTCTTCCACCATGCGGCTGAGCAGGTCGCACTTGGACAGCTCGGCACCGCGCCGGGCCGCCGAGGTGTCGGCGCCCGTAGCGGGGGCGAGGGTCTCCACCAGCTGCATGAGCCGCCGTGATTTGTCCAGCAGGGTGCCGAGCCGCTCCTGGAAGACCACCGTGGCGAGACGCTCCAGATGCCCGGCCAGGGGCG
The DNA here is from genome assembly GCA_963844825.1 of uncultured Gammaproteobacteria bacterium. Lineage (GTDB taxonomy): Bacteria > Pseudomonadota > Gammaproteobacteria > CAWJPQ01 > CAWJPQ01 > CAWJPQ01. The sequence goes on along the minus strand of CAWJPQ010000014.1, from coordinate 38,313 downwards.
TGCGCCGGTCCTGGTTCCAGAAAAAGTCCGCATCGGCCAGGCGCGGGCGTATGACCCGCTCGTAGCCCGCGCGTACGCTGTCGGGCCGGCGGCTGTCGATATTGCATACGGTGATGAAATAGGGCATCAACCGGCCGGCCCCGTCGAGGACCGGAAAGCACTTTTGATGGACCTGCATGGCCGAGATCAACGCCTCTTGGGGCGACGTCGAGAAAGCGCTCATCGAAACTGCCGGCCAGGGCCACGGGCCATTCCACCAGACCGGTAACCTCGTCCAGCAACGCCTCGTCGGTGACGGGTCGGCCCCCCACCGTGTCCGCCGCCCGGGCGACCTGGGCGTGGATGGCCTCCCGGCGCGCCTGGAAATCGGCGATGACATAGCCGTGATCGGCCAGCAGCGAGCGGTAGTCCCCCGGCCGGTCCACGGACAGGGGCTCGGGATGATGGAAGCGGTGACCGCGGGTCTGCGCGGCCGGTGGGGATGCCCAGGAACCGGCAGTCGATGACCTCTTCGCCCAGCAGCAGCACCGCCCAATGGATCGGACGCACGAACTCGAAGGCCAGGGCGTTCCAGTGCATGCGCTTGGGGACCGGCAACTGGTCCAGGGCCTGCTGCAGCAGCGCCGGGAGGAGTTCGCGGGTGGGGCGCCCCGGCTGGGGCTGGCGAAGGCCAGCCAGGCGCCCTTGTCCGTTTCGAGCCGTTCGAGCTGGTCCACGTCAACGCCGCAGGAGCGGGCGAACCCCTGGGCCGCCTGGGTGGGTTTCCCTGATCGTCAAAGGCGCGGGCCAGCGGCGGGCCGCGACGTTCCATGAGCGCATCCGGCTGGATCAGGGCCAGAGCCTGATCTGCACCCCCAGGCGCCGCGGCGAGGCAACAGCTGAATGTCCGGGTCGAAGGCCAGGTTGTGTTCGGTGAGTCCCTTGACGACGCTGTCCCCAGCGCCCGGCTCAGGTTCGACAGCGCCTTGGGCGGCAGCTCCTCGGTGCCGATTTCAAAAAGCAGGTCTGCGCTGCGCTGCTGGGTGATGGGCAGTCATGGCCTTAACCGTTCCGGCGCCAGCATTGGGAAACCCGAGAGCCTCGCGGCGCTCATAGTAGGCGTGGGCCACCGCCCGGGCCAGGGCCCGCACGCGGCCGATGTAGCGGGCCCGCTCGGTGACGCTGATGGCGTGACGGGCATCCAGCAGATTGAAGGTATGGGAGGCCTTGAGCATCATCTCGTACGCCGGCAGGGGCAGATTGGCCTCGATCAGGCGCCGGCTTTCCGCCTCGCAGGTATTGAACCAGGCGAACAGGGATCCGACGTCGGCCTGTTCGAAGTTGTACTGGGACATCTCCACCTCGTTTTGGTGAAACACGTCCCCGTAGGTCATGCGCCCCAGGGGGCCGTCCGTCCACACCAGGTCGTAGACGCTCTCCACCCCTTGCAGGTACATGGCGATGCGTTCCAGTCCGTAGGTCAACTCGCCGGTCACCGGGTGGCAGTCGATGCCGCCCACCTGCTGAAAATACGTGAACTGGGTGACCTCCATGCCGTTCAGCCATACCTCCCAGCCGAGCCCCCACGCCCCCAGGGTGGGCGATTCCCAGTTGTCTTCGACAAAGCGGATGTCGTGTACCAGCGGGTCGAAACCCAGGGCCTGCAGCGATCCCAGGTACAAGTCCTGCAGGTCCGGGGTGACGGCTTGATCACCACCTGGAATTGGTAGTAGTGCTGCAGGCGGTTGGGGTTTTCGCCGTAGCGCCCGTCGGTGGGGCGGCGCGAGGGCTGCACGTAGGCGGCGCTCCACGGCTCCGGCCCGATGGCGCGCAGGAACGTGGCGGGGTGAAAGGTCCCGGCGCCGACCTCCATGTCGTAGGGCTGCAGGATCACGCATCCCTGGCTCCGACCAGTAGTCCTGCAGGGCCAGGATAAGGCCCTGAAATGTTGCTACATTTCTGGGTTTCATCAAGATGTCTTAGCGGCGGGTACGCCGCAACATGGTATAACCTGTTATTGTTTATAATATTTATTATATCCGACGCGGCGTCTGTGCGCTGTGCATTTTTGGCCGCCGTGGAGGCGGCGGCAAGACAACCCCGTCCTGCGCGCCTATGTCGGGACACCCGCCGGGTCATGGGGCCCGTTTAAGACGTTATCGGTGACAGCCGATAATGTTAAAGACAGCGCGTCAAGCCGAACAGGAGCTTGCATTATGCCATCACTGCTTTTACATCCGACACCGACCGCCCAGTGGCAGCAGATCGTTCATGAGGCGCAGGCCGCGGCCGAATGTCACCTGGATGAGGCGCTGGAGAGCTACCTGGTCTTCTTGCTCATGCGCTTTACCGACCGCCCCGAGTTGGTGGATGCGGTACTTGCCCTCGATTACCTGAACAGCATGGCCGCCGTGGGCCGGGACCGCCGGGACCGGCTGCGCGATGTGGGCGACCAGTGCCTGCTCTACTCGGGCCTGTTTCCCCAGCGGGCGGCCCGGCGCTGCGTCGATATCGGCTATTTCGTGGGCCTGGGGCGCAGCGCCTACCAGCAGTTGTCCGAGTCCCTGGAGTACCGGCCGGGCGAGCTGTATGCGCGCCTGGCCCAGGCCTTTGTGGCGCTCATGGATGTACTGCAGATGATGCGCGAGATCGGCCTCGGCCGGCCCTGCCTGGATGCCTTGAGCGCCGCCCAGAGCTGGTCCGACAATGACAGCCGATACGCGCTGCACGTGCTGCGGGAGCTGAGCGACGGGGTCCCCGTCAAGGGCCCGCCGCCGGCCGGCCGGCGGGGAAAGCCCCCCGTCCACTGAGCCCCCGTCCTAATCCCCTGCGCCCCGCGCGGGCGTAATCGTCAGGATTCCCACGCCCGGCACCGCGGCCGTCTTAGCGCCGCGGGGAAACTTTGATATCATTGCATGCCCTTCCAACTGTGATAGTGAACTGTCATGTCTGATACCGGTCGGCGAAAGGCCGTGGCGCTCATCTCCGGCGGTCTGGATTCCATGCTGGCGGCCAAGCTCATGATGGAGCAGGGCGTGCATGTGGAGGGCATCAACTTCTTCACCGGCTTCTGCGTGGAGGGCCATACCCACTCCATCCGCAAGAAGGACCAGCAGCGGCCCAGGCGCAACAACGCCCTGTGGGTGGCCGAGCAGCTCGGCATCAAGCTGCACATCATCGATGTCTCCGCCGATTACAAGGACGTGGTGCTCAACCCCAAGCACGGCTACGGGGCCAATCTGAACCCGTGTCTCGACTGCAAGGGGTTCATGGTGGGCCGGGCGTATGCCTGGATGCAGGAGCACGGCTTCGACTTCATCGTCACCGGCGAGGTCATCGGCCAGCGCCCCAAGTCCCAGCGCCGCGACACCATGCCGGTGGTGGCCCGGGATTCGGGGGCGGGTGAGCGCCTGCTGCGCCCGCTGTGCGCGCAGCGGCTGCCCGAGACCCTGCCCGAGCGCGAAGGGTGGGTCGATCGCAGTCGCCTGCTGGCGATATCAGCGGCCGCTCGCGCAAGGAGCAAATGCGCCTGGCCGGGGACTACGGCTTCGATGACTACTCCCAGCCCGCCGGCGGGTGCTGTTTTCTGACCGACGCCAATTACTCGGCCAAGCTCGCGGACCTGTGGCAGGCGCGCCGGCGCCGGGACTACGAGCTCGATGACATCATGCTCCTGAAGGTGGGGCGCCATCTGCGCCCCCGTCCCCATTTCAAGCTCATCATCGCCAGGGAAGAGGGTGAAAACAACTTTCTCGAGGGGTATCGACATCAGTTCACCCACCTGCGCCCCGTCAGCCACGATGGCCCGCTGACCCTGGTGGACGGCGCGGCGGACGAGGACGATCTGACCCTGGCGGCGCGCCTGGCGGCGCGCTTCAGCCAGGGCCGCGGCGCCGACCAGGTGCAGGTCAGCGTCACGGAACAGGGGGGCGCCTCGCGCACGGTGGCGGTGGCCCCCATGCCCAGCGAGGAGATCCCTTCGGCGTGGTACATATGAGCGGCCATACCCTGGATGTGCGCGGCCTGCTCTGCCCCTTGCCGGTGATTCACACCCAGAACCGGGTCAAGGAGCTGACACCGGGCGCGCGCCTGCAGATCCTGTGCACCGACCCCGGCGCGGTGATCGACATCCCCGTGTGGTGCCGCATCAACGGTCACAAGGTGCTGGAGACCGACGAGCAACAGTCGCTGATCAGTATCCTGATCGAGGTGGGCAGCGAGGAATGCATGATGGCACTATATATGGTGCGATCATGGGCTATGCGCACTATCGTGGTGCATTTGGGCGGTTTCAGCGCCCCGGGAATTATCATGCAACTTATTTGTTTTTAAGGTTCTATTTTGTGGCATAAATGATGCAAAATCGTGCAACAAAAAACAGCGACCGTGGAACTGCTGGGCCTCGCGGCCCACAGCGGCTCCGTCGGTCATTGGCTATGTTACGGCACCTTTGTGGAGGATTTCGATGTCAGCGACTAAAGTCTTGAAGACGATAAAGGAAAATAACGTCAAGTTCGTCGATATGCGTTTCACGGATACCCGGGGCAAGGAGCAGCACGTCTCCGTCCCGGCCGGCACGGTCGATAGCGACTTTTTCAAGAGCGGTAAGATGTTCGACGGCTCTTCGATCGCCGGCTGGAAGGGCATCAACGAGTCGGACATGATCCTGATGCCCGATTCCGACACGGCGGTGATGGACCCGTTCATCGACGAGCCCACCCTGCAATCATTCGCTGCGACATCATCGAGCCCAACACCATGAAGGGCTACGAACGTGACCCGCGCTCCCTCGCCAAGCGCGCCGAGGCCTACCTGAAGTCCACCGGCATCGCCGACACCGCCTACTTCGGCCCCGAGCCGGAGTTCTTCATCTTCGACGACGTGCGCTGGGGCGCCGAGATGAGCGGCGCGTTCTACAAGATCGACTCCGACGAGGCCCACTGGAACTCCGAGAAGGTCTTCGAGGACGGCAACATGGGGCATCGTCCCGGGGTCAAGGGCGGTTACTTCCCGGTGCCGCCGGTGGATTCCCAGCATGACATCCGTTCCGCCATGTGCCTGGCCCTGGAAGAGATGGGCCTGGTCGTGGAGGTGCATCACCACGAGGTGGCCACCGCCGGTCAGAACGAGATCGGCACCGCCTTCAATACCCTGGTGCGCAAGGCCGACGAGCTGCAGATCCTCAAGTATGTGGTGATGAACGTGGCCCACGCCTACGGCAAGACCGTCACCTTCATGCCCAAGCCCCTGGTCGGCGACAACGGCAACGGCATGCACGTGCACCAGTCCCTGTCCAAGGACGGCAAGAACCTGTTCTCCGGCAACAAGTACGGTGGCTTGTCGGACCTCGCGCTGCATTATATCGGAGGCGTGTTCAAGCACGCCCGTGCCATCAACGCCTTCGCCAACGCCTCCACCAACAGCTACAAGCGCCTGGTGCCGGGGTTCGAGGCGCCGGTGATGCTGGCCTACTCCGCGCGCAACCGTTCCGCCTCCTGCCGGATTCCCTATGTGAGCAATCCGAAGGCGCGGCGCATCGAGGTGCGCTTCCCGGATTCCTGCGGTAACCCGTATTTCACCTTCGCCGCGCTGATGATGGCCGGTCTGGACGGCATCAAGAACAAGATCAAGCCCGGCGACCCCCTGGAGAAGGATCTGTATGACCTGCCCCCGGAGGAGTCCAAGAACATCCCCACGGTGTGCCACTCCCTGGAGCAGGCCCTGGAGGAGCTGGACAAGGACCGGGATTTCCTCAAGGCCGGCGGTGTGTTCACCGACGACGCCATCGACGGTTACATCGGTCTGAAGATGGACGAGATCACCCGCCTGCGCATGAGCACCCACCCGGTGGAGTTCGACATGTACTACAGCCTCTAAGTACCGGGCCGATAACAATAGCGCCTCCTTTTTGTGATGGAGGCGCTATTTTTTTGTCCGCTCCTTTTGTAGGCTGCGGTATTCGCCCGGAGACCGGATGATCATGCGTTTTATCCTGCTTACATTGCTCCTCGCCCTGCCCTGGTGCAGCCAGGCCGCCGTCTATAAGTGGGTCGACCCCGATACCGGGAACGTGGTCTATTCGGATCAGCCGCGCAAGGGGGCCGAGCAGCTGGAGCTTCCCGAGGCGCAGACCTACCATGCCCCGCCGCCGGCCCGTCAGGGCGTGGCGCCGGTGCCGCCCGCCAAGCCCACGATCAGCTACAGCCGGTTCGCCATCGTCAGTCCCAAGGACAAGCAGACCATCCGCAACACCGGGGGGATGGTGGACATGACCCTCACGGTCAAGCCCAAGCTGGATGTGGCGGCCGGTCACCGCATCTCGGTAGTGCTGGACGACAAGCGCGAGTACGGGCCTACCAAGGACCCGCACTTTACCCTCAAAGGCGTGGTACGGGGCACCCATACCCTCCAGGCCCTGATCAAGGACCCGGACGGCCAGGTACTGGCGAAGAGCGACCCGGTCACCATCTACGTCAAGCAGCACTCCCGCCTGCACTCCAAGCCCTCAGTCCCCCCCATGTAGGTGCAGTCCGTGCCCGGCGCCGGCGGCGCCCGCCCCTTGCCCTATTTTGTGGCGCACTAAAATGGTGCGTTATGGTCTAATCGATCGTGGCCCCGCCGGGCTGTGAGCCGTCCCGGGCAGGGCGGTCCCAGCCGCGCAATGGGCTCTATGTCATTGTAATATATATTATTGTTTTTCTGCCTGCGGCGCGCGCCGGATTTATTTTTATTTCTCGGCGCCGGGGCCCAAAGTGGTTTGGTTTTTGCTTTGGCTATTAGGTGCAGGATTTATCGCCCATGATGCAACCCGATTTCTGTCAACGGATCGTGGATAACCTCAGCACCGCGGTGCTGATGTTCGATCCCGACCTGCGACTGACCTATATCAATCCCGCCGGCGAGGTGCTGCTGGCGGCCAGCCTTCGCCAGGTCCGCGGGGCCCCGATTGAGACCCTGGTCAGCAGTCCGTCATTCGTCGTCGACGTGCGTCAGGCCGTGGCCAGCGGGCGCCCGTTCACGGAACGGGAGGTGGAGCTGATGCTGGCCGGATACAAGCGGGTGATGGTGGACGTGACGGTGTCGCCGCTGGCCGAATCCCACATGCCCGGCGGGCTGTTGCTGGAGCTGGTGCAGACCGAGCGTCATCAGCGCATCGCCCGCGAGGAGCACCTGCTGTCCCAGCATCAGCTGACCCGCACGGTGGTACGGGGCCTGGCCCATGAGATCAAGAATCCCCTCGGCGGGTTGCGGGGGGCGGCCCAACTGCTGGCGCGCCAGCTCGAGGACAAGGCATTGACCGAATATACCGACGTGATAATCGGCGAGGCCGACCGGCTGCAAAAGCTGCTGGAGCGCCTGGAGGGCCCCAACGGCGTCCCGCACAAACGCAGCGTCAACATCCACCAGGTGCTGGAGCGGGTCCGGCAGCTGGTCACGGCCGAGGTGTCCGGGCAGGTCAGGTTTGAGCTGGATTACGACCCCAGCATCCCGGACCTGCACGCCGATTTCGATCAGCTGATTCAGGCGGTGCTCAACGTGGTGCGCAACGCCATCCAGGCCCTGGGGGGCAAGGGGCGGATCATCCTGCGCACCCGGGCGGAGCGCAGGTGCACCATCGGCCCGCACCACCACAAACTGGTGGCCAGGCTCGATGTCATCGACAACGGCCCCGGCGTGCCCAAGGAATTGCTCGAGAAGATCTTTTACCCCCTGGTGACGGGCCGGGCCCAGGGCACGGGGCTGGGCCTGTCCATCGCTCAATCGCTGGTCAACCAGCACGGCGGGATCATCGAGTGCACCAGCAAGCCGGGCGAGACCGTGTTTACCATTTTGTTGCCGCTGGAGGAGTCCGATGATGCATAGTGGGCAAGTTTGGGTGATCGACGACGATCGGTCGATCCGCTGGGTGATCGAGAAGACCCTGGGTCAGGCGGGCATGAACGTGACCAGTTTCTCCAGCGCCGCGGGCGTCATCGGGCGGCTGGCGGGTCAGCGGCCCGAGGCCATGATCGTCGATATCCGCATGCCCGGCCAGGACGGGTTGTCGCTGCTCGACGAGATCAGTCAGCACTACCCGGACCTGCCGGTGATTATTACCACGGCGCACTCGGACCTGGACAGCGCCGTGTCGGCCTTCAAGCGGGGGGCCTTCGAGTACCTGCCCAAGCCGTTCGACGTGGATGAGATGGCGGACCTGGTGCAGCGGGCCATCGCCAAGTACCGCAGCCGCCATGTGGGCGTCACGGACGACGAGTCCTCGCGCGCCACGGAGATCATCGGCGAGGCGCCGGCCATGCAGGAGGTCTTTCGGGCCATCGGGCGGCTGTCCAAGTCCAATATCACCGTATTGATCAACGGCGAGTCGGGGACGGGCAAGGAGCTGGTCGCCCATGCCCTGCACCGTCACAGCCCGCGCGCCTCGGGCCCGTTCATCGCCCTGAACACGGCGGCGATCCCCCGTGACCTGCTGGAGTCGGAGCTGTTCGGTCACGAGCGCGGGGCCTTTACCGGCGCCCAGGCGGCGCGCACCGGGCGCTTCGAGCAGGCGGACGGGGGCACCCTGTTCCTGGATGAGATCGGGGACATGCCCTTCGAGCTCCAGACCCGGTTGCTGCGGGTCCTGGCCGACGGCGAGTTCTACCGCGTGGGCGGCCACACCCCCATCCGGGTGGACGTGCGCATCATCGCGGCTACCCACCAGGAGCTTGAGGGCGCGGTCCAGGAGGGGCGCTTCCGGGAGGACCTGTTTCACCGCCTCAACGTCATCCGCATCCACATCCCCGCCCTGCGCGAGCGTGCCGAGGACATCCCCCTGCTGCTGCGCCACTTCCTGCGCTCGGCGGCCCGCGAGCTCAATGTCGAGCCCAAGGTGCTCAAACACGACACCGCCGCCTATCTGTCCACCCTGCCCTGGCCGGGCAATGTGCGCCAGCTGGAGAACACCTGCCGCTGGCTGACGGTCATGGCCTCGGGCCAGGAGATCCGCATCGAGGACCTGCCCCCCGAGCTGCGGGAGCAGGCGGGCGGGGCGCGCGGCGACGATTGGGAGGCGATCCTCAAGCACTGGGTGGACCAGCATCTGGCGCGGGGCGACCGGGGACTGCTCAACGAGGCCGTGCCGAAACTGGAGCGCATCATGATCGAGGGGGCGCTCAAGCACACCGGCGGGCGCCGTCAGGAGGCCGCCAAGCTGCTTGGCTGGGGACGCAACACCCTGACGCGCAAAATCAAGGAGCTGGGGATGGAGGAGTCGGTCTAGATTGGGCTGTTCGGCGATCTTTTGGGGTGTGGAAGAGCATCTATATTCTCTCGCCAAGGCGCCAAGCACGCCAAGCAATCAACCCTTGAATCTACACAGCCGTGTCGACGACTGTCTTTCAGATTTTGGCTCGCCAGCAAAATCTATGGGTGAATTCGGGTTCCGGTAAAGCGCCAAGTGCATGATACAAAGCGATTTCAGCGCCATGAAAGGTTCGAAAGCCGTAAGCGCCACGTAAACGGCACCCTTGCGCGCTGATTCGGGGTTTAGCACGCTGCCCTCTTTTGATTCTGGAGGGCAGGTCCATGACAAAGAAGAGTGAAGTACTGACGGCGCGCCAGCAGTACTGGCTGGAGCAGCTCCAGTCCTGTGAGGCGCCGGGCAAGACAGTGGCCGACTATGCGGCGGAGCACGGGCTCAATGCGTGGACGATGTATTCGGCGAAGAAGGCATTGGTGAGCAAGGGTGCATTGGTAAAGACGCAGCCCGGTCGATTCCAGCGAGCCCAGGTGATCGATGCGGTGGTCACCGCCAGCGAGTGGCAGGTCCGGTTGCCGAATGGTGTATCCGTGGCTTTTCGCGGGGAGGTCGACGGCGAGGCGCTGCCGACGGTCCTGACTGCAGCGGCGCGTCTAGAGTGATATGCCTATCGAACGATCTGCCGGCGGCGTCCCGCGATCAATGCCGTCAGGCCGAGGCCCATGAGGGCCAGGGTGCCGGGCTCGGGTACGGGATCCGTAACGGTGGCCGACGCGATCAGGTAGTCGTTGTTGCTTCCCACGTCGGTGAGCTGAGCGGCGTCGCCGCTGATGAACAGCAGGTACCTGTCGTTGGCTTGAAAGCCGCTGGTGCCGGCGCCCGGCAGGCCGAGGATGTCCCCATGGCCGTTGATATGGGCGCTGTCCGTTCCATAGGAAAAGCCGAAGCCGGTGCCGGCCAGAATGTCGCTGATCACGTTGGAGTTGGACCAGAACACAGTGCCTTTTTCGCTGCCGCCAGAGCCGCCCCCGTCCAGAGACGAAACGGTCAGGCCGGTCCAGAACGTGTTGTCGGGCCGGGTCAACAGGATGACTTCCCGGTTTTTCAATTGGGACAGCTCGTTGTAGTCGCCGCCGCCGCTGTGGCTCGGCACGCAGTAAGTGCTTTCACCGGGGGAACACACACCGAGCCCTTGGTCGTTGACGCCATCGTTGCGCACCCACAACTCGGTCGCTGTCCAGGCGCTTCCGTCGTAGTAAAAGGCCTGTGCCTTAACGCCGCTGACCGTCACGGGTATATTGAAGCCGTAACCGTGGTCTCCGGAGGGCACCAAATCGGTAAAGTTGGCGGTTACGGGTACCGGGGTCGCCCATGACGCCTGGCTGGTGAGCACAAGGGCGACGCCGGCCAGCATGGCTTTCGCTATTCTCATATGTAGATACATCCCGTCAGTTTTTTATTGGTGTTTATGAACACATAAGCAAACAAAGTGCCATAATATTGTTTTTATAATATACAAAGAGTTATATTAATAATGTGTCTAATGACACGAATAACTGTAAAAAAGACCGACATGCTGAGAGTGAGACGGGTCGGACCTAGCTAAGCGCTTGAACGACCTGCAAGACTGGACAGCAGCAGGCCGGGTGAGGAGCTAGCCCCATCAGAAAATACATCAACCTTAGTGCAAAGGTTTCGGAGTTTGGCTCGGTCGGGGTCTTCTAGCTGGGTATTGGTCTGACAGACGTTGTCCGGTTCGCCGGACTTTCGAGTTTCTGCTTTCAGCCTGTCCTAATCATCCGCTCCGCCGCCGAATTTACACCACATCGACCCACAAATTCTGCGGAGGAGCCCAGATTTTATACTGTGTCACTCTCTTGCCTGTCTCTTGGAGTGCTTGGCGCCTTGACGAGAGAATGAAACTTCGGGTTGGGAAAAAACGCTCCCAAGTGGGCCGCCGTCGTTCAATGATCCTGTAGAATCGGCTCCCTTCAAGAGACGGCCGGATCCGTCACCAAGGTGCCCACCAGTTGGGAGACCTCGGCGATGTTGTGACGCAGCATGTAGTCGGCGATGCCGGCGTTGACCTTGGGGCATATCAGCGGGTCGTAGAACAGGGCGGTGCCGATGCCGATGGCGCTGGCCCCGGCGATGAGGAAGGCGACGGCGTCCTCCGCGGTGGTGATACCGCCCTGGCCGATGATGGGCACGTCATGGTCCCGGCACACCTGGTGCACCTGGTGGACCTTCAGCAGGGCCAGGGGCTTGATCGCCGGGCCCGACAGCCCGCCCTGGACATTGCCGAGCAGGGGCGTGCGCTGCTCGATATCGATGGCCATGCCGGTCAGGGTGTTGATCACGGCGAAGGCGTCGCTGCCGGCCTCAATGCAGCGCCGGGCATTGTCGGCGATGTCCGTTTGATTGGGGGAGAGCTTGGTGATCAGCGGCTTGCGCGTGACCTGGCGGCAGGCCTCCACCACCCGGGCGGACATGACCGGGTCGTTGCCGAACAACACCCCCCCTTCCTTCACATTGGGACATGAGATATTGAGCTCGATGGCGTCGATGGGCGAGTCGTCGAAGCGCCGGGTGATCTCCACGTATTCCTCGAGCGTCGAGCCGGAGACATTGGCGATATAGCGGGTCTGGTCAAAGTCGAGCCGCGGCAGCACCGTATCGATCACGTGATCGACCCCCGGGTTTTGCAGCCCGATGGCATTGAGCATCCCGGCGGGCGTCTCGCATACCCGGTGGGGGGCGTTGCCCAGGCGCGGCTTCAGGGTGGTCCCCTTGAGGCACACGGCCCCCACCTCCCGGTGGGAGAACCCCTGCACCCGGGTGTATTCTTCCCCGAAGCCCACGCAGCCGGACAGCAGGACCAGCGGCGTGGCCAGGGGCAGGCCGCAGAATTCGATCGCCAGGGGTGATGGCCCGCGGGCGGTGCCCGGCGGAGAGTCGTTGCTCATGGGTAGTCAGCCTGCTGCATACTGGGCCGTTTATTATATCGGTTTATGGGCGCCATTGTCGGTGCATGAGGAGGGGTGAAGGTGTTCCATGTGATCCTGTTCGAGCCGCAGATCCCTGCCAATACCGGGAATATCATACGCCTGTGCGCCAATACCGGCGCATCCCTGCACCTGATCCGCCCCCTGGGGTTCTCCCTGGATGACGCCCGCCTGCGCCGGGCCGGCCTCGATTACCACGAGTACGCCGCCGTGCGCAGCCACGACTCGCTCGAGGCGTGCCTGGCCCGCCTTGCGCCGCCGCGCCTGTTCGCCTGCTCCACCCGGGGGCGGCGCCCGTACAGCGAGGTACGCTACCGGCCGGGCGACGCCCTCCTGTTCGGCCCGGAGACCCGCGGCCTGCCGCCTTCGGTCCTTGCCCGGTGCGGCGAGGAGCGGGTGCTGCGCCTGCCCATGCGCCCGGACAGCCGCAGCCTCAATCTGTCCAATTGCGTGGCGGTGATGGTCTACGAGGCCTGGCGCCAGAACGGTCACCCGGGGGCCGCTGTGCCTTGAGTCGGCGCCGGTTTCAGGCGTATCCCGCCACGGTCAGGTGCCGGTCGGAGACGGCCTCCACCTGGAGGTGGCCGAGCCCCGTCCGCGCCAACTGCGCATGCACCTCGTCCACCGTGTAGGCCGCCAGCAGGGAGTTGAAAAAGTCCTGCCTGCAGGATAGCGGGCTCCCCCTCGGCATATTGCTCCTCAGCTGCCGCCGCGCTGCCGACGTTCTCGGGGCGCATCAGGTCCATGATGAACACCGGCGCGCCGGGGCTTGGTAGCGTTTGACCGCCTCCCACAGGGCCAGGGGCTCGCCCAGGTGGTGCAGCAGGCTGTTGCTGATGACCCCGTCATAGGCGCTGCGGGGCAGGACGGCGCCCGGCAGGTCGGCCGTGGATCAGTTGGATGCGCGGATCGAGGCCCGCGGCGCTCGACCGCCTCCCGCCCGTAGGCGAGCATGCGCGGGCCGGCGTCGAGGCCGTGGAGCCGGCAGCCGGGGTAGGCGCGGGCGAAGCGGATGGTGATATCCGCCGGGCCGCAGCCCAGGTCCAGCACATGGCCCGCCATATTCGGCTCGTCGAACCGGGCCTGGAAGCGCGCCACGAACATGTTGTGGGGCTGCTCGAAGTCGGCCCGGGCGTAGGCCCGGGCCTGCTCTTCGCTGTCCATCAGTTCCGGTTCGGGGGTGCGCTGCATTTAGATCCATGGTGACGGATGCGGGCTAGGGGAGCAGGTGCTCGCCGCGCAACAGGTCTTCCAGGGTCTCGCGCTCGCGGACCAGGTGCATCGTGTCATCCTCCACCATGACCTCCGCCGCCCGCGGGCGTGAGTTGTAGTTGGAGCTCATGACAAAGCCGTAGGCCCCCGCCTGAGTCACGGCCAGCAGGTCGCCGGGGCCCACCTGGAGGGTGCGGTCGAGACCGAGAAAGTCCCCCGTCTCGCACACCGGACCGACCACGTCCCAGGCGTGGGTGCGGCCCCGTCCCGGGGGCGCACCGGGATGATGTTATGCCAGGCGTCGTACAGGGCGGGACGCAGCAGGTCGTTCATGCCCGCATCGACAATGATGAAGCCCTTGTCGTACTCGGCCTTCACGTATTCGGTGCGTGTCACCAGTACCCCGGCGTTGCCTACCAGGGCGCGGCCGGGCTCGATGAGCAGTTTGTGGGGGCGGTCCCCCAGGGCCTTCAGCAGGTCGGCCACGTACTGGCCCGGGGCCGGCGGGCGCTCATCCTGATAGGCGATGCCCAGGCCGCCGCCGATATCGATGTGCCCCACGGGGATGCCGGCGCCGTCCAGCTCATCCACCAGGGTCAGCAGGCGCGACAGGGCGTCGACGAACGGCGTGGTGCTCGTCAGCTGGGAGCCGATGTGACAGGCGATACCCTGGACCCGGAGGTGGGGCAGCGCGGCGGCCTCCCGATACAGGTCGGCCGCGTGGTCGAAGGCGACGCCGAACTTGTTGTCACGCAGGCCCGTGGAGATATACGGGTGCGTCTGCGGGTCGATATCCGGGTTGACCCGTATGCTGACGGGGGCGGTCGCGCCGCTGTGGCCGGCGGTTTCATTGATGCGGGCCAGTTCGGGGGCCGATTCCACGTTGAAGCAGTAGATGCCGGCCTCCAGGGCGCGCGCGATCTCCTCGCGGGTCTTGCCCACGCCGGAGAACACCACCTTGTCGGGGGCGCCCCCGGCGCGCAGGACCCGCTCCAGTTCCCCGCCCGAGACGATGTCGAACCCGCAGCCAAGGCGCGCCAGGTGCTGCAGCACCGCCAGGTTGGAATTGGCCTTGACCGCGTAACAGATCAGGTGCCCGCGCCCGGCGAAGGCCCCTTCGAAGGCCCGCCAGTTGTCCGCAATGGCCGTCTTGGAGTAGACATAGCACGGCGTGCCGAAGGCCTCGGCGATGTCGGGCAAGGGGACGCCCTCGGCATGCAGGACTCCCCGCACATAGTGGAAGGTGTTCATGGCGGGCATGCTCAGGGCTGGAACATGCCTTTGGGCTTGTCGTGGGGCAGATAAAGGTCGCCCTTCTGACCGCAGCCGCCCAGGCTCACGGCCAGGCCGGCGGCCAGGCACAGCAGGCAAAGAATCCGGCGGTGGTGTTGAAACGTCACGGGCACCTCATCGGGGGCGGTTAACAAATGATTTCACCAACAGTATAAACTGTGAACAGTTCACAGCTCCACCCTGGCGAGGGCGCTTCAGCCCCGGAATCGAATGGATACCCATATGACAGTGCTCGAGATCGACCCCTCCCGGCAGGCAACGGCCTGTATCATCCTGCTGCACGGGCTGGGTGCGGACGGCCACGACCTGGCGCCCCTGGCGGGGGAGCTCGAGGTCGCCGGGCGGGACCGGATCCGGTTCCTGTTTCCCAACGCCCCG
Organism: uncultured Gammaproteobacteria bacterium; assembly: GCA_963844825.1. GTDB lineage: Bacteria > Pseudomonadota > Gammaproteobacteria > CAWJPQ01 > CAWJPQ01 > CAWJPQ01. The sequence continues at coordinate 23,208 of CAWJPQ010000014.1, read as the reverse complement.
TTGCGGCCCGTGAGCCTGAACGCCGGGCAGGTGATGCGTGCCTGGTATGACATACACGGACTGACCTTCGATCACCCCGAGGACGAGCCGGGCATCCAGGCCTCGGCCGCGGCCCTGCACGGCCTGATCGAGGGGCAGATCGACGCCGGTATCGCCCCCGGGCGTATCATTGTCGGGGGGTTTTCACAGGGCGGCGCCGTCGCCCTGTACGGCGCCTTGCGCTTTGCACCCCGTCTGGGCGGGGTGCTGGCCCTGTCCACCTACCTGCCCCTGCACGCCCGGCTGCTGCAAGAGCCCCCCGTGGCCGACCCGGCCACCCCGATCATGATGACCCACGGCGTCGATGACCCGGTGGTCCCTTATGGGTACGGCCGCCTCTCGCAGCAGCGCCTGGAGGCGCTGGGGTATTCGGTCGCCTGGAAGGACTACCCCATGGGCCACGCCCTGTGCGACCGGGAGATCGGGGATATCGGCGTGTGGCTGAACGCTATCCTGACGGGCTAGCGGTGGCGCGGGAGAGCTGGCTCAGAGACTGGTTGAGGTGCTCTTCGATGAACTTCTTGTAGTTCAGATAATGAATGGTCTGCAGGGGGGCGTTGACGTTCCCGCCGTGCAGGGTCGGGGGCAGATCGATGTCGGTGATGTACAGGGAATAGGCGCCGCCGTCACGGCGGCGCGTCAGGATATGCCTGGCGACCTCCCGGTAAAGGCCCTGCCCGTGTTCCAGGGAGGTGAACTCCCGGCCCTCGCAATAGAAGGTGAACACCGGGGTGTTGTCCTCCGCCAGGCCGCCGATCACCTGCACGTCGAAGTAGTTGCTGTGTGCGTTATCCATGTTGACCACGTTCTGGCGGTCGATGCGCCAGCGCCGGTTGCCGCCCTTTTTTATCTGATAGTAGATGATGGCCTCATCGGTGCCGTCGGGTTGTGCGTGCATGGACAGCTGAAGCCGCTGGCGTTTGCGGGTCGCCCTGAAAAACCGCGTGTATTGATTCAGCAGAACCGCCGGTTTCCCGTACGCCTGTTGCTGGACGAACAGGGAACCGTTCTCGTCCAGGACATAGACATGGGCCGTGGCCCCGTCCAGGGCGTAATACACTTGAATCACCCCGGGCTTGTTCGTCGTCAGCAGCGCCGGCAGGGGGCTGTCGGTCAGGGCGTGGCGATCGATCACGAGGGGGCTGTATTGGGGCTGCGGCAGGGAAAAGCGGCGCAGCAGGTCCTCTTGGGAGTCGACGCGCGTGTATTTGAAATGGCCTTCGTCCAGGTACACGATGTAGTAGTGGTGCTTGACGTGCAGGACATAGCGGGCCGTATCAGGGCGGTCGGCGTGAAAGAAGCAGGTGACGATGTCCTTGAACAGCTCCTCGAGTCGCTGGGCGATGGACGTCCCGCGGCTCGAGGAGAAGCTGTAGGCGGTAAAGGGGGTGACCCCCGAACGCCGCTGCAGGAACCATTGGAGATAGCTGCACAGGCACTCCATTAAAGCGTTCGCCCCGGTGTAGCGGTAGGTCAGGACCTCGTTCCAGCTTGTGCACAGGACCTGATCGAAGGTCAGGGCCAGGTTCTCGCCCAGGCCGCTGAAGCTCAGCGCGTCGGTCTTGACGGTGGTCAGGTGCTTGCCCTGGCGGGTGAGGCCGGACAGGGGATCCGTGCCGACATTGACGAACACCACCGATTTCAATACCCGGGGGGGCTTGGTCAGGGCGTCCATGTCGTGGCCCTTGAGCTCATAGAGGGGGAAGTGGCGGCGCAGGCACCGCAGTATCTCACGCACCTCCTTGGTGGTCACGCCGTTGGTTTCGGTCTGCAGGGTCAGGACCGTGGCGTTGTCGATCAGATTGTTGAAGTAGCACCAGGACAGGAGTTCAACCGCGCTGCGTGCGCGTTTCAACGGGGGCGTCTGCCCCGCCTCGGCGCCGCTGTCCCGGTGCAGGAGCCAGGTCTCTTCGCCGCGGCGGTGTGCGGTGTGATGAATGCCGAGATGACTCTCCCAGAGATTTCCCGAAATTTCCCGGTTGACGATCTCGATCTTGCCCGCCTTGCGCTCGAAGGCGGCATAGAGCTTGCGGCCCAGGACGTTGACGTCCTGTTGACTGATCAGGCTCAGCTGGGCGTGGCTGCGGGCGAACTTGGACAGGAATTGATAGGTCTCGGTCAGTTGCGCCACGAGCACCTGGCGCTCCTCGGCGACCGCGTCGATCTTCCAGTGTTCCCGCGAATCGAGCATCTCGAGCTCGTCGTGGGACCAGTCCCAGGCCTTGACCATCTCCAGCATGAGCTCGCGCTGCCAGGTCTGAGAACGGGTGTTGACCGGTACGCTGAGCTTCTCCTGAACCTTGAAGTAAAAGCAGCGGCGCAGCAACTCCAGCCGGGGTGCCTCCCCGCGCCCCTGCAGGTACTCCTCGATCTTGCGGTACAGCATGATATAGGGGTCGAGGTTGCCGAGGTTGGTCTCGCCGCCGTATATCGCCCGCTTGAACCGCTGGCACAGCAGGTCCGCATTCGGGTGCTCGTTGGCGTACACCTCCATGAGCAGGAGCTTGAGCGCCGACTTGTACGGCGAGTCGATCCCCTTGGACAGCTGCCACAGTGCGGCGCCGAAGAACTCCTCGCTGGGGATCGCCGGGATCCCGCCGAAGTCGATGCACTCGTCTTCCCGGATGAAGCGTTTGTGCTTCAGGTTATAGGTATATCGCTCGTACTCGGCCTCCTGGTCGGGGGGCACCAGCCACCACAGGGGGTAGCGCCCGGCCAGCAGCAGGCCCGTACGGTAGAACTCTTCGAGCAGCAGGTGGTGCTGCGCGGTGCCGCTGCTCTCGCTGGACAGGTTATCGTGGCGTCCCTCCTTGAAGGCCTGGGCGTCCATGACAAAGAAGTGGATTTCCAGGTCCAGCTGGTCGGCGGCCTTTTCGATCTCCCGGGCCTTTTGCCGCAGCTCATCCAGGGGCTTGCCGGCTATGCCCGGCTTGTGACACAGCCAGATGTCGAGGTCGCTCTTGTCGGAATAGGCGACGGTACCGATGCTGCCCATGACGAACATCGCCTGGATGTCATAGCTGGGCAGCGCCCGGCGCTTGTAATCGAAGCTGCGTACGTGACGCTTGGCCACGTCCAGGACGCGCTTGCTGGGGGAATAGTCGGAGACCCCGCACGGCGTTTGCTTTGAGATGAAACCCGGCAGCATGGGGTGATTGGCGTGGAACAGCAGCGGCAGCATGTCGAGGAACTCGCGCTGGCGCTCGCGAAGGGCCGAGCGCGTGCGTTCGAGCCGCTCCCGATTGAGGGCAAGAAAGCGCTTCTTGAGCGCCGATACGTCGGCCAGCTTGTCTGTCGTTGCCATCTTCAGCATCGCTTATCCCCCGGGGTATATCGGCAACAACGGTGAAATATTCACCATACGGGCGCCGCCCCCGCCCTCGGCCATGGCGGGCGATTTTGGCCCCCGCGGCTAAATTTATCCCGTGATTGACCGAAAAATAGGGAACGGGCCGTTTCGAGCGCCTGCTCGCAATGGGCGGGCTGAAGTCACCGTCGCCCATGCACATAAAAATCATCTGGAGTATCGCAAAAGCATGTCCGAGCACTTAGACCTGACCCTGGCGACAGCGGCGCTGCAGACCGCTCCCTTTGGCGTATTGATTCTCGACCGTGACAAGCGGGTATGCTGGATAAACGGCAAGGCCGAGGAATTCCTCAATGTGGAAGGGGATCGGCTGGTGGGGCAAGGACGTGACGCCCTGCAGGGCGAAGACCTGGACTGCCTGTTCGAGCCCAAGGAAGTAATGTCCCTGCCCATGGGTTCCGGGAAGCGCTGGCTGAAGTGCTGGCACCTGCCCCTGCGTGTCGGGGACGATGTTGTCGGGGAGATCTACTTTTACATCGATATCACCGAGCACCGGAAGGTCAAGGCGGAGCGGGACCAGTTGATGGACGACCTGTCCCGGCAGTCGGTGCGTGACCCGCTCACCGGCCTGCCCAACCGCCGGGGATTGATGCAAGGTCTGGAGCCGCAGGTCTCGCGCAGTCGCCGCTACGGCAATCAGCTATCCGTGATTCGCCTGCAGATCGACGATATCGACCAGCTGGATACCCGCCACGGGACCAGCACCACCGACCGGGTGATCATCTCCCTCGGTCAGATGCTGCGGGACCAGACCCGCTGGGCGGACATCGTGGGCTGCTATGACACGGGCGAGTTCCTGATGGTCCTGCCGGAGACCAACAAGGGCACGGCCGTGCGGCTCGCCGAGAAATTCTGCCGCTGGATCAGGGAGCACAAGGTGACCGCCGCCGACGGCAGCGAGATCACCGTGGTGGGCCGCTGCGGCGTCACCCAATGGGTGAAGGGCGACGACGCCGCCAAGATGCTGCGTCGCGCCCTGCAGGCATTGAAGTACATCAAGAAGTCCAACGACCGCTTCGTGAGCGCCCTGTAAGGCGCCGGGGGAGGCGGGCGTCAGGCGCCGCTCAGCGTCTGGCGGGCCCGTTGGATGGCGGCGCGCACCTGATTCGGGGCCGTGCCGCCCAGGTGGTCGCGGGAGGCCAGCGAGCCCTCCGGGGTCAACACGCCGTACACGTCCTCGTCGATGACGGGGGAGAATCCGCGCAACTCGTCCAGGGTCATGCGGTTAAGGTCCTTGTCCTGCTCGACGGCATGGCGCACGGTGCGGCCCACCATCTCGTGGGCGTCGCGAAACGGCACCCCCTTGCGCACCAGGTAGTCGGCCAGGTCGGTGGCGGTGGCGAACCCCGCTTGTACCGCCTCCTTCATGTTGGCGCGCTTGACGCTCATGGCCGGCAGCATCTCGGTGTAGACGCGCAGCGCCGCCTTGAGGGTATCCACGGTATCGAACAGGGGCTCCTTGTCCTCCTGATTGTCCCGGTTGTAGGCCAGGGGCTGGCCCTTCATCAATGTCAGCAAGGCCATCAGGTGGCCGTAGACCCGCCCGGTCTTGCCGCGCACGATCTCGGCGCCGTCGGGGTTCTTCTTCTGCGGCATGATGGACGAGCCGGTGCAGAAGCGGTCCGGCAGATCGATGAAGTCGAACTGCGGCGACGCCCACAGGATGATCTCCTCGGAGAAGCGCGACAGGTGCATCATCAGTCAGGGCCGCGCAGTGAACGAACTCGATGACAAAGTCGCGGTCGCTGACGGCGTCCATGGAGTTCTCGGCCACGGCGTCGAAGCCCAGCGCCCCGGCCACCCGGTCGCGGTCGATGGGGAAGCCGGTGCCGGCCAGGGCGGCCGCGCCCAGGGGCATGACATTGACCCGCTTGCGGCAGTCCAGGAGGCGCGCGCAATCCCGCTGCAGCATCTCGAACCAGGCCATCATGTGATGGCCGAACGACACCGGCTGGGCCACCTGCATGTGGGTGAACCCGGGCATGATGGTGTCCGCCTCCCGCTCGGCGATGTCCAGCAGTACGCGCGCTGCAATTCCAGTGATGCCGGCGCGTGATGTCGTCGATCTCGTCGCGCAGGTACAGGCGCATGTCGGTGGCCACCTGGTCGTTTCGCGAGCGCGCCGGTATGCAGCTTTTTGGCCACGTCGCCGATGCGCTGGATGAGCCGCGCCTCGATGTTCATGTGCACGTCTTCGAGCTGACGCCAGCCACGCGAAGTCGCCGCGCTCGATGTCGGCGAGGATGTCCTGCAGGCCGGCGGTGATGGCCTGCCTCTCGTCGTCGGTGATGACGCCGACATGGGCCAGCATGTCGGCATGGGCGATGGACGCGGCGATGTCGTAGGGATAGAGCCGCTTGTCGAAATCGACCGAGGCGGTGAAGGTCTCCATGAAGGCGTCCGTGGTCTCGGTAAAGCGCCCGCCCCACGGTTTTTTCGGCTGTGTCTCCATTACGTCTGTGGCCTGCATTGCATTGAAAACTGGAAGCGGCCAGTATAGCAGTATTGACCGCCCGTCAGGAGCCCGCGCCGGCTCCCCGGCGGCCACAGGGAGAGGACACGAGGGCAGGGAACGCCCGCGGTGCCCGGTTTGCCCGGCGCCGCACCGCCGAAACTTTCCCCCTGTCTGTCCGATAACCTTGGTGTAGGGCCCTTTTGCGCCCGGGGCCCATGCGCGAGCCGAAACCCGTTGTCCCAATGAATACACGCGACGACCGCCAGTACGACCAACTGTACCTGCCCGATCTGTGCAATGTACGCCGGGTCTTTGCGGTGGTGATCGCGGCCGAGCTGCTGGCCTATGTGCTGACCCTCAGCCAGTCCCCCAGCCCCGAGGGGAGGTGGCAGCGGTGGATGATGGCCTCCCTGTTCATCCAGTGGGTCGCCCTGTCGAGCACGGCGCTGTTGTGCCTCGCCCGCCGCCTGATGCGGCACTGGTCCCGGCTCGCCACGACCCTGTACAGCTTCGGCCTGGTGCTGGCGGTGACCGTGCTGGTCAGCGAGGGCGCCTATTGGGTCGGGCGCCACCTCCACCTCTTCCCCCGGGGGGATTGGCATGGGCAGTTCCTGATCCGCAATCTGACCATCAGCGCCATCGTCACCGTAGTGGTGCTGCGTTATTTCTATGTCCAGCACCAGCTCAAGCGGAACATCCAGGCCGAGGCCCACGCCCGCATCCAGGCCTTGCAGGCCCGCGTCCGGCCCCATTTCCTGTTCAACAGCATGAACACCATCGCCAGCCTGACCCGCAGCGATCCCGGCCCTGGCCGAGGAGGTGGTGGAGGACCTGGCCGACCTGTTCCGCGTCAATCTCGCCGATGCGCGCACCCGCATCCCCCTGGGCGAGGAGCTGGCGCTGACCCGCCGCTACCTGCACATCGAGCAGCTGAGGCTGGGCGAGCGGCTGGCCGTGGACGAGGATCTGGGGGAGGTCCCCCGCGACGCCGCGATTCCCATGCTGACCATCCAGCCCCTGGTGGAAAACGCGGTGTATCACGGCATCGAGCCCCTCGCCCAGGGGGGCGCGATCCGCATCGCCGGGCATCGCGAACCGAACGGCGCACTGTCCATCACCGTGTCCAACCCCTTGCCGGAGGAGGGCAGCCGCCATCGTCAGGGCAACCGCCTGGCCCTGGACAACATTCGCCAGCGGCTGGCCGCCCACTTCGGCTCGCGGGGGGCCTTGTCCATCGATGACCGGGACGGCCAGTACCGGGTGACCCTCACCCTTCCCTATGACAAGGGCCGGGCATGAGGGTGATCGTGGCCGATGACGAGGCGCCGGCGCGCTCACGGCTGCGCGGGCTGCTGGCGGAGATCGCCGGCGTCGAGGTGCTGGCCGAGGCGGTCGACGGGCAACAGGCCCTCAGCCTGTGCCATGAGTTGACCCCCGACGCCATCCTGCTGGATATCCGCATGCCCGGGATGGACGGGCTGGAGACCGCCCACCACCTCGCCGGTCTGGATAACCCGCCGGCGGTGGTCTTCACCACCGCCTACAGCGAACACGCCCTGGCGGCCTTCGAGGCCCACGCCATCGACTACCTGCTAAAGCCGGTGCGCAAGGCGCGCCTCGCCCAGGCCCTGCAAAGGGCCCGGCAGCTGAGCGCCGCCCAGCTGAGCGCCTACCGTCACACCGTCGCGGGGGCGCCTTCCCCGCGTACCCACCTCAGTGCCTGCTCCCGGGGGCGGGTGGAGCTCGTCAATGTCCGCGACATCCGCTATTTCCAGGCCGGCGACAAGTACGTCGCGGTATGCCATGGCGGGGGCGAGATCCTCATCGACGAGCCCCTGAAGGCCCTGGAGGAGGAGTTTTCCCAACGCTTCGTGCGCATCCACCGCAGCACCCTGGCCGCCCGCGACCTGATCAGCGGTTTGGAGAAGGACCACAAAGGCCATTATTATGTGCGATTGGCGGGTGGCGAGAGGCTCGCCGTGAGCCGCCGCCACGTGAGCCATTTAAGGTCAGTGTTGCGGACGGGGCATACCCAGCCCGGATAGGGCCCATAGATGCGGTCTAAATCGGTCGCCCGAATCGCCCCATGGTGGCCTTCCGGTCAGCGTATTCAATAACGTTACTCATATCGCAGGTATTTATGGACAGAATTCGCATCGCAACACGTAAGAGCGCCCTTGCCCTGTGGCAGGCCGAGCATGTGGCCGCCCGGCTGCGGGAGCTGCATCCCGGCCTGGAGGTGGAACTGGTCAAGATGGTGACCCAGGGGGACAAGATCCTGGACGTGCCCCTGGCCAAGGTGGGGGGCAAGGGCCTGTTCGTGAAGGAGCTCGAGCAGGGCATCATGGAGGGGCGCGCCGATATCGCGGTGCACTCCCTGAAGGACCTGCCCGCCGAGCTGCCCGCCGGCATGATCGCGCCGGTGGTCCTGCCCCGGGAGGACCCCCATGACGCCTTCGTCTCCAATCGCCTGGCCCACTTCGACGAGCTGGCCCAGGGGGCGCGCGTCGGGACCTCCAGCCTGCGCCGTCAGGCCCAGCTGCGGGCGCGCCGCCCCGACCTGGAGATTGTCGACCTGCGGGGCAACGTGGATACCCGGCTGAACAAGCTCGACCGGGGGGATTACGACGCCATTATCCTGGCCGCCGCCGGCCTGCGCCGCCTGGGGCTGACCGAGCGGATCCGCCATACCCTGGATACGGCGCTGTGCCTGCCGGCCATCGGGCAAGGCACCATCGGCCTGGAGTGCCGGGAGGGCGATCCGGAGGTATATGCTATGATTTCGCCGTTGCAGCATGTCCCGACCCATACCCGCGCCACGGCGGAACGGGCCTTCAACCATCGCCTGGAGGGAGGCTGCCAGGTGCCCATCGCCGGTTATGCGGAGCTCATATCCGGGGATCGGCTGCGGCTTCGCGGGCTCGTCGGCTATCCCGACGGCCGGCAGGTGGTTCAGGGGGAGCGCGAAGGGGAAGTCGGCGAGGCCGCCGCGCTCGGGGTGGCGCTGGCCGAAGAGCTGTTGAGCCGGGGCGCCGACAAGATCCTGCGGGAGCTGTATGCCGCCCAGCAATGACTTGCAGGGCCTGACGGTGATGGTCACCCGCCCGGCCCATCAGGCGCGCGCCCTGTGTGAAATGATCGAGTCACGCGGGGGCCATGTGATATGCTTTCCGGTATTGGAGATCGCCGATGTCGAGGATCCCGGGCCCGTCGCCGCGCAGATCGGGCGGCTGCATGCCTATGATATCGGCATCTTCGTCAGCGCCAATGCGGTGGCCAAGGGGGTGCCCATGGTGCTGGCCCGCCGGCCGTGGCCGGCGCATACGCGGATCGCGGCGATCGGGGAGCGCACGGGACGGGAGTTGGAACACCACGGCCTGCGGGTGGATATCCGCCCCGTCGGCGGCTATAACAGCGAAAGCTTGTTGGCGGCCGGGGAGCTGCACGCGGTCGGAGGGAAAAATGTGATTATTTTCAGGGGGCAGGGGGGGCGCGAGCTGCTCGCGCAGACCCTGGCGCAGCGCGGTGCCCATGTGGATTACGCGGAGGTGTACCGCCGTGTCCGGCCGGCGGCCCGCTTGGGGGAGGCCTTGCAAGCCCATCCGTTTCCGGACATTATCGTGATCACAAGCGGTGAAGGCCTGGAAAACCTGTATGACATGGCGGACGAAGGGGAGAGGGCGCGGATGTTGGCCACGCCGTTGCTCGTGATCAGTCAAAGAATAGGGGAGACGGCCCGGGCATTGGGGTTTACACAACCGCCCGTTGTTTCCGGCCAGGCCAGTGACGAGGGGATTGTCGAGGCGATCAAGGACTGGTGGGCTGGCGATAAGAAAGCAGAACAAACGCTCCAATGAGGAAATGTCTATGAAGAAAGACAATCATCGGGCAAAACAGACCGATGGCGGTGCCGAGCACGAAGACCAATCCAACAGTACCGAGCAGTCGAGCCAGGCCCAGGCGGGAGGTGGGGAGCCGGGGCAAACCAGTGAAAGCAGCGCCTCCGCAGCGCCCGAATCGAACGATTCTCAAACAACCCCTCCCGCGGCCCCGGCGGCGCCTTCGCGTTCCGGCACCGTGCTGGCATCCCTGTCCCTGATCGCCGTCATCGCCGCCGTTGCCGCCGGGTTCGGCATCTGGCGCCAGACCGAGGACCAACAGCAGCGTCTGGTGGACCAGGTGAAAGAGGCCCAGTCGAGCGCCGACTCGGTCAAGCAGGGCCTGGCTACGGTGCAAGACAGCGTGGACTCCCTGGGCGCCACGGTGAAATCCTTGAAATCGACCATCCAGTCGAGCACCTCCGATTCCCAGACCGGGCTGGCCAAGCGGGTGACCGCGGTGGAGAATCAGGTGGCGTCCGTCCAGGGAGACGCCAAGACGACCCGGCAAACGATCGAATCCGTCCAGGGCACCCTCGGGAGCCTGGGCACCAACGTGCAGTCCCTGCAGTCCTCACTGACGTCGGTCAGCAGTCAGATCAAGGCCGTGGATGACAAGCTGAGTTCCCAACTGGCCAGCGCCGTCAGCGGTCTGCAGAAGACCCAGCAGTCCCTGCAGAAGACCCAGAAATCCCTGCTCAAATCGGTCACCGACCTGCACGACGAGGTGAACAAGCGCGCCGACCGGTGGATGGCCGATGATGCCGAATACCTGATCCGCGTGGCCAATCAGCGCCTGCAGCTGGCCGCCGACACCCACACGGCCATTCGTGCCCTGGAGGGGGCCGAGCAGCGGCTCAAGGACATGGGTGATCCCTCCCTGCTGCAGGTGCGCAAGCAGGTCACCGACGACATCGTGGCCCTGCAGGCCGTTCCCGATCCCGATATCACCGGCATGGCGCTGACGTTGAGCGGGCTCGCGCAGAAGGTCGATACCTTGCCTGTGGCCGGGGTCAATCCGGACGAGGTAATGGCGGCACACACGGGCGCCGGCGACCAGTCCCAGTCCAAGGGCCACGGCTGGTCCGGGTTCTGGGCCCGGTTTTGGACGCAGCTCAAGGGCCTCGTGGTGGTCCGGCACAAGGGAAGCTCCAGCGAGGCCCTGGTCCCGCCGGATCAGCGCTTTTTCCTCAAGGAGAACCTCAAGCTCAAGCTCGAGGCCGCCCGCCTGGCCCTGCTGCGCCAGGACTACAAGGCCTTTCACGACGCGCTTGACACCGCGGACCAGTGGCTGGGCCAATACTTCAAGGGTGACGCCCCGGCCGTGGAAGGCATGCGCCAGAGCCTGAAGAAATTGTCCGCCACCCAACTGCAGCCGCAACTGCCGGACCTGTCCGGCACCCTCAAGGCGCTGCGTGATTGGCGGGCGGCCCATATGAACAAGACCGCCTCACTGGATCGCCGCCCGGACGCCGTTGCACGGGCCGGAATCAGTACGCGCCATGAGCGGGGCTCGTCCGGTGCGGCCTTCGGGAGCGGGGGGTACGGCGACCAGGCGGCGGGGACGGCATAATGATTACCTTTCTTATCAGCGCACTGGTCGTTATCATCGGCGGCGTCGTCCTCGCCCTGGTGGCGAGAGTGGATCCCGGCTATATCCTGCTCGGCTACCACGGCTGGACGGTGGAGTCCACGTTGGTGGTCTTTCTCGCGGCGTTGCTCGTGGTGTTCCTGGTGTTTTATCTTCTGCTCCGGTTCCTGGTCAATACCGGCCGCATGCCGCGCCGGCTGAGCCAGTGGCGCCAGCAGCGCCGCCAGGCCCGGGCGCGCAAGGAGCTGATCAACGGCATGATCGCCCTGGCGGAAGGCAAATGGGAGAGGGCGGAAAGCCGCCTGCTCAAGCGCATCGAGTACAGCGACATGCCGGCGCTGAATTACCTGGGGGCCGCCAAGGCCGCGCAGAAGCTCGGGGCCTACGAGCGCGGCGACGACTATCTGAACAGGGCCTATCAGTATCGCTCCCAGTCGGAGCTGGCCATCGGCCTGACCCATGCCGAGCTTCAGCTCAACTCCAACCAGGTGGACCAGGCCCTGTCCACCCTGACTCACCTGCGCTATCTGGCGCCCAAGCACCCCTACGTGCTGAAGCTGCTGATGCAGCTCTATTATGTCCTGCAGGATTGGGAGCGGTTGCTGGCCCTGCTGCCGGACCTGCACAAGTACAAGGCCGCCGAGTTCGAAGAGTTGGAGAAGATCGAGCAGACCGCCCATATCGAGCTCATGGCGGCGGCGGCACGGAACAACGACCTGCACGGTCTGCATCAAGCCTGGCAGCGGGTGCCCAAGGACCTCAAAAAGCAAGAGCCCCTGCTGCAGGAATACGCGCGGGATCTGCTCATCTGCGGCGCCAACACCGAGGCGGAGTTGGTGGTCTACCAGGCCCTGCGCAAACAGTGGCACCAGCCCCTGGTTTACCTGTACGGCCTGATCGACGAAGACGCGACCATCCAGTTGGCGCGGGCCGAGTCGTGGCTGCGCGAACACAAACAGGACCCGACCCTGCTGCTGACCCTCGGACGCATCAGTATCCGCGACAACCTGTGGGGCAAGGGGCGCTCTTATCTGGAGTCCAGCCTTGCCCTGGATCCCAAGCCGGAGACCTACAAGGAACTCGGCGATCTGCTCAGCCAGTTGGGGGAAAAGGCCGCCGCCATGGAGTGTTACAAGCAGGGCCTGTCACTGGTGGCGACGGTGACCACCGCCAAGCCCACGGCCAAGCTGCCCCGGGTGATCCCGGCGGAGCTCATGGCGCAGCAGCACCTGCTGAGCGCCCCCTAGCCTCAAAAAGGGGTCAGATCCCTTTTCCTCGTCAGGCGGCGTCGTAGAAAAAGTGCTCCTCCGGCAGGCCGTGGGCGAGGAAGGCCTCGCGGGCGGAGGTGATCATGATGCGCGGGCCGTTGGCGTAGACGTCAAAGCCGCTGAGATCGGGGAAGTCCTCCAGGACCGCCTGGTGGACGAGGCCGTGACGCCCCGGCCAGTGGGCATCGTCCGTCGGTTCGGAGCAGACCGGGACATAGTGAAAATCCGCCTCCTCACCCCAGGACTGGGCCAGCTGATGCAGATACAGGTCCCGGCTGGTGCGCGCCCCCCAGTACAGGTAGACAGGGCGGCGGGTTCCGGCGCTCAGCAGGTGCTCGATGATCCCCTTGATGGGGGCGAAGCCGGTCCCCCCGGCCAGGAGGATCACCGGGCGGCGGGAGTGCTCGCGCAGAAAGAATTGGCCGTAGGGGCCTCTGACCTCCAGGGCGTCGCCCACCTTCAGGCGGTTGAACAGGAAGTCGCTGAATTCCCCGCCGCTGACGTAGCGGATATGCAGCTCGATGAAATTGCCCCGGTGGGGGGCGTTGGCGATGGAAAAGCTCCGCCTGACGCCGTCATCCAATACAATGTCGATGTACTGCCCGGCCTGGTGCTGCAAGGGGGTGTCGCGGGGCGGGGCCAGGAACAGCCTGACCACGTCGCGGCCGAGGCTTTCGACCGCCTCCACATGGCAGGTCAGGGTCTTGGTTGGCGCGTGCAGACGATGGGGCTTTTGCATCTCGGGTCATCACCGGCTATTGGGTTGGACGAACGGGCGCGGTTGGGCTCGGCGCTATCATTATAGACGGCAAAGCCCCGCCCGCCTATGATGCAGCGGCCATTGCCGGGATTTTGGCGGCTGCAGCAGGGGAGCGGTGACGGATGGGGATTGGCTTGCGGCGATGACGGCGTAAAGAGCTCGCGTGACAAAGATACTGATCATCGGCTGCGGCGACGTGGGCTACCGCGTCGCCCGGCAATGGCGCCAACGGGGCCATCCCGTGTGCGGCGTGGTGCGCTCCAGGGAGCGCGCCGAGGTGTTGCGGGCGGCGGGTATCAGTCCCATTGAGGCGGATCTGGATGACCCCGGCGGGTCGCCTGCCCTGCCCGCCGACGGGGCGGTCGTATACTACTTCGCCCCGCCGCCGCCGGACGGTGACGGGGATCCGCGGCTGGCGCGCGCCATCGATCACATGGCGGGCCCGCCGGCGCGCCTCATCTATATCAGCACCAGCGGCGTCTACGGCGACCGGCGGGGGCAGTGGGTGACGGAGGAGACGCCGGTCAGCCCGGCGTCCCCGGCCGCGGCCGCCGGCGCTGGGCGGCCGAGCAGGCGGTAGTGCAGAGCCGGTCGGGCGTGGGGCATCCCGGTGTGTCGCCTGCGCGTGCCGGGCATCTACGGACCGCAGCGCCTGCCGGTGGCCCGCATCGCCCAAGGCCAGCCGGTGGTCCGGGCCAATGATTCGCCGTTTACCAACCGCATCCATGTGGACGACCTGGCGCAGGATCTGCGTCGCCTTCGGCGAGGGCTGATCCGGCCAACGGCGTGTTCAACGTGAGCGACGGCCACCCCACCACCATGACCGACTATTTCAATCGCGTCGCCGATCGTCTTCGGTCTGCCGCGCCCGCCCGTGATCTCCCTGGCGCGGCCCGGGACGTGATGACCCCCGCCATGTACAGCTTCTGGCGGGAGTCCACGGCGTCTGGACAACCGCAAGTGCTGGAGGTGCTGGCACCGAACTCAAGTATCCGACCCTGGATGCGGGCCCACCCTGCGTGGCGAGGCTGATCACCGCTTGTACGCCTCGGCCAGTCTGTACCCGAAACGCGCAACTCGTAACTGCCTATTCCGGCTAGCCGCGCTTGCTGTTGAGCCAGCGCACCACGGTCCCCACTGCTTGAGGTCCTGGGCCACCATGGACGGCGCCATCTCGAAGATCCCCAGACCGTACTCGGCGGCGCGGATGTAGTTCTGGGTATCCCGCAGCACGGCCACGAAGGGAATCTCCAGGCTGCGCAGGAAACGATACAGCCGGTGATAGACCCGGGTGTTTTCCCGCACCCGGTTGGCGATGACGGCGAGCTTCACCTCCTGGCGCGAGACCCGCCCGACGGTGAGCAGATCGCCGATGAAATGCGCCGCCGCCCGGATGTCCAAGGGGGACGGCAGCACCGGGATCACCACCGTCTGGGCCCGGCGCACCAGGTCGGTGAGCTGCTTGCCGTGGACCGCGGCGGGGGTGTCGTAGAGCAGCACGTCGGCGTCCTTGGGCGCGCGTACCGGCCCGTCCCAGCCGGCGATGCCCTGGATGGCCGGTTCGGCATCCTGGCGGGCCGCCAGCCACTGCATGGTCGAGCCCTGTTCGTCCAGATCGGCGAGAGCGACGCTGTTCCCCTTGCTGGCATAGTAGCTGGCCAGGTTGGTGACCAGGGTGCTCTTGCCGCATCCTCCCTTCGCGTTGAGTACCATTATTGTTCGCATATAGCCCTCCTTTCGGGGGCTATTATAGCCACAAAACGCGGGTTTTTGCTAAAGGGGGCCAGACTTTGCGGGTGCGGGCTAATCAAAGATGCCAAGGGACTGCCACAGCTCGTCCACCCGCGTGCGCACCTCGGGGGTCATGAGGATCGGCTCGCCCCATCTGCGGTCGGTCTCCCCGCGCCACTTGTGGGTGGCGTCCAGGCCGACCTTGGAGCCCAGCCCGCTCACCGGAGAGGCGAAATCCAGGTAGTCGATAGGGGTATTTTCCACCAGGGTCATGTCGCGGGCCGGGTCCATGCGCGTCGACATCGGCCCAGATGACGTCCCGCCAGTCGCGGACATTGACGTCGTCGTCGGTGACAATCACGAACTTGGTGTACATGAACTGGCGCAGAAACGACCAGACACCGAACATGACCCGCTTGGCGTGGCCGGGGTACTGCTTTTTCATGCTGACCACGGCGACCCGGTAGGAACAGCCCTCCGGCGGCAGGTAAAAATCGACGATCTCCGGGAACTGCTTCTGCAGAATGGGGATGAACACCTCGTTCAGGGCCACCCCCAGCACGGAGGGTTCGTCCGGCGGGCGGCCGGTGTAGGTGCTGTGGTAGATGGGTTGCTCCCGGTGGGTGATGCGCTCGACGGTAAAGACCGGGAAGGTCTCCACTTCATTGTAGTACCCGGTGTGGTCGCCGAAGGGCCCCTCCGGCGCCTCTTCCCCGGGTTCGATATACCCCTCCAGGATGATCTCGCTGGTGGCGGGGACCTGCAGTGAATTGCCCATGCAGGTGACCAGCTCGGTCTTGGCGCCGCGCAGCAGCCCGGCGAAGGCGTATTCGGACAGGGCGTCGGGCACCGGGGTGACCGCCGCGAGGATTGTGGCGGGGTCGCTGCCCAGGGCCACCGCCACCGGGAAGCGCTCCCCGGGGTGGGCGGCCTGCCATTCCTTGAAGTCCAGGGCCCCGCCGCGATGGGCCAGCCAGCGCATGATGAGCTTGTTGGGGCCGATCACCTGCTGGCGATAAATGCCCATGTTCTGGCGCTCTTTATGGGGCCCCCGCGTCACCACCAGGGCCCAGGTGATCAACGGCCCGGCGTCGCCGGGCCAGCAGGTCTGGATGGGCCAGGCGGACAGATCCACCTGGGGGCCCTCGAGGACATGCTCCTGGCAGGGGGCGCGGCTGACCGTCTTGGGCGCCATGTTGAGCACCTGCCGGTAGACCGGCAGCTTTTCCCAGGCATCCTTCATGCCCCGGGGCGGATCGGGCTCTTTAAGGAAGGCCAGCAGCTTGCCGATCTCGCGCAGCGCCTGCACGCTGTCCTCGCCCATGCCCATGGCCACCCGCTGGGGGGTGCCGAACAGGTTGGCCAGCACCGGCACACGGTGTCCCTTGGGGTGGGTGAACAGCAGGGCCGGTCCCTGGGCCCGCAGGGTGCGGTCGCAGATCTCGGTCATCTCCAGGCGGGGGTCGACTTCCACCCCCACGCGCTTCAGCGCCCCCTGTTGCTCCAGCTGCGAGATGAAGTCGCGAAGGTCTTTGTATTTCATTATGGGTCGCCCTGCGAAACGGGCCCTGACCATAGCCGGAAACCGGGATAAATTCAACGCCGGGCGGGACCGGCCCGGCGGGCTTGATCGAGGGGGGAGATGGGTCGACAATGCCGGTCATCGGCGGGCGTATCGCCCCGGGCGCGCCGCACCGCCGTGGGTGTCTCCGGGAGGCGACAGGTATAGTTATCAGCAATTCAATGACTTGCTGGAAATTGGCCGCCAGCGTGTCGGCGATCAGCGACACAATAGCGGTCCCAGCGCCCTTGGCTGCCCCGGGGCGCCTGATAATAGATTGATTCTAAAGCCGTTTATTTTTCTGGCATAAACCTTGCCTTTACAATCCATGAGAGACGGGTTTTCATGGATGGGCGTTTCAAATAATAAAGGAGCATAAGGTCATGAGACATACCCTTCTCACCGTTGCCGGCGTTCTGGGATTCGGCGTTTTGAGTGTGACCCAAGCCGCTCAACACGTGTATGTGCCGATCCCGATCAACCCGCTGCCCTCGTTCAAGTATGTGGATGTGAACGAGGACGGGGCGGTGGACCGGGACGAGGCGAATCACGCCCATGTGCTGTATGGAAACGAATTTGTCGCGGCAGACAAGGACGGCAACGGTTGGCTGAGCCAACAAGAATACAACCAAGCCATGGAAAAAGTTCGATCAATGCAATCAAAACGTAGACATCGCAGCGGTTAACTTCCCCTCCCTCCCTCCCCAAGCAGCACCCTCCGAGTGGGGTGTACCGGGACTGTCCAGGGGGTGCCACAGGAAGTGGCCTGTCTGGACGGTCCCACCTCTTTTTTCCCCAGGGTGCAGGCCGCGCGAGCTTGAAAGGAGGCACGCCATGAAAAACAAGGACTCATTGACTGCGGTGCTGCTGCTGCTGGCCGGCGCCGTCCTGATGCTGGCAGGGTGCGGCAAGTCCCAGCAACCGCCTCGCGCCCCCACGCGGTCGGCACCGCCGGCCTCCCAGGATCAGCCCGAGGCCCCGGCCCCCAAGTCCGATGCGCCGGCTGAGCCCTCTTCCTCCTCGTCGGATACCTATGACCTTCGCGACAGCGTGCCCTCGACCCGGGGTCAGCCTCCCCGGGGGCAGCGCCGCTATGAGTGGATCGCGGTTTGACGGCCCCCCTGGGGGGATTGGTCCCCGCCGGCGCCCGCCCTGTGATATCTTCATAGCTCCGTGTCCCCCAGCGTTTTCCGGGGGGATGAACTCCGCGAACCACGTGCATTAACGGCTACAGGAAACCGGTGGCGCTCTACCGTCCCAGATCGATATTACAGCTGATATTGGTGGGCTTCGTGGTGGTGACGGTGCCGTTGATCCTGGCCCTGGTCACGGCGGCCGCCTACGTGGACCGGCTGACCAAGCACGGCCAGCGCAGCGTGTTCGACGCCGTCAACGCCACCCAGTCCAGCTTGATGCTCCTGGAGCACGTGACGGACATGGAGCGCAACGCCCGCCAGTATCAGGTATTGGGTGATCACGCCCTGTTCGATGTCTATAAGTCTCAGCACGCCCAGTTTCAGGGGGCGGTCAAGGAGCTGCGCAAACTCGACCTGTCCAAGCGCCAGGATACCCTGATCGCCAAGCTGGTGGACCAGGAGCAGGACATCTACCAGGGGCTCAGCCAGGCGGCGCCCCTGTCCAAGTCGGTGAGCGAGGCCATCAAGGGGTTCCCCGTGCTCAACTCCCTGGCCCGCGAGGTGCTGGCGGAGAGCAGCCGTTCCATCAAGGACAATGTGGGGGAGATCGAGGCCCTGGCGACCCATGCCCGGCGCCTGCTCATCTGGCAGGTGCTCGCCCTGATCCCCGCCGCCCTGCTGTGCTCGGCGATCTTTATCGTGCTGATCATCCGGCCCCTGCGTCAGCTCGATCACAGCATCCATCGTCTGGGGGAGGGGCACTTCGACGATCGGATCACCGTCTCCGGGCCCAATGACCTGCGGGAGTTGGGCGAGCGCCTCGAATGGATGCGCCAGCGCCTCAAGGAGCTCGAGGCGCAAAAGGCCATGTTTCTGCAGCATATGTCCCATGAGCTGAAGACCCCCTTGACCACCATCCGCGAGGGCGCCGAGCTGCTCAACGACCAGGTGGTGGGCTCCTTGAATACCGAGCAGATGGAGATCGCCGAGATGCTCAAGCAAAACAGCGTCCAACTGCAAAGGCTGATCGAGGACCTGTTGAGTTTCAGCACCCTGCAGTCCACCGCCCAGCTCATCCATCAGGAGCAGGTGCAGCTGGAGCGCCTGATCGAGGCACAGGTCCGTTCCCACAAGCTGGCCGCCAGGTCAAAGTCGATTCACCTGCAGGTCTCCCTGACCCCCGTGTCGATCAAGGGGGACCGGGAAAAGCTCAGGATCATTGTGGATAATCTGCTCTCCAACGCCATTAAGTATTCACCACCCGACGGACAGGTTAGAATCTCGTTAACGCAAGACAACGGCAACGCGCTCGTCGACGCGCAAGACGAAGGGCCCGGTATCGACCCGGAAGAGCGGGAAAAGATATACGAGGCATTTTATCAGGGAAAGACCCGTGCCAGAGGGCACGTCAAGGGCAGCGGCCTGGGTCTTTTCATCGTCCGTGAGTTCATCAAGTTACACCATGGGACTATTGATATCATCGATGGGACGGTTGGCGCGCATTTTCGTGTCGTGCTGCCCCTGGCGGTCGCCGAGGCGCCGGATGAGCCGCGGCTGGAGCACACTGTCTAAGGGCGCGCCCGCCCTGGCGATCGTGCTCATGTTGAGCGGGTGCGCGACGGTGTGGAATATGCATGGGCAACACAGTCAGCCGCCCGGGGCGGCGGCCGCCGAGGCGCCCCCGCCGACACCGACGGTAGCGCGCCTGCTGGGCGACGGGGAGCGCTATAAGTCTTTGACCGAGGAGGCGCAGCGCCGGGAACTGACCGAGGTCAAGGAGCGCTACCGCCAGCGCCGCTCGCCCGACAACCTGATGCGGTTGGCGTTGCTGATGGCGCTGAGCGACACCTACCGCCCGGACGGCGCCCACGTGCGCACCCGCCTGCGTGACTACGTCAAGCAGGACAACGACCGGGGCGGCCAGTGGGCGCCCCTGGCGAGCCTGTTGCTGCACGTGCTGGACGAGCGCACCCGGCTCCTGCAGGAGACGCGCACCCTCCGGCGCAAGCTCGACCAGCACGAGGCCGACGTGCGCCGTCTCAACGACAAGCTCGATCAACACAAAGCGGACGAGCAGCGCTTGTCGGACAAGCTCAATCAGCTCAAGGCTATTGAGCAAAAACTCAATGAACGAAGCAAACGCGAAGTGATACGAATACCGCCATGAATACGAAGCCGAAAATTCTCCTGGTAGACGACGACCGCGACCTGCTCCGGCTGTTGTCCATTCGTCTCGGTGCCGCGGGCTATGATGTGGACATGGCCGACAGCGGCGAGGGGGCCCTGGCCCGGTTGACCAACGGCCAGCCCCAGGTGATCGTCACCGACCTGCGCATGGAGGGCATGGACGGCATGGGGCTGTTCGATATCGTGCACCAGCGCCATCCCTCGCTGCCGGTCATCATCCTTACGGCCCACGGCACGATCCCCGAGGCGGTGGAGGCCACCAAGCGCGGCGTGTTCACCTTCCTCACCAAGCCCTTTGACAGCAAGGTCCTGCTCGACTGCATCGAGAAGGCGCGGCGCATCGGCGGCTTGCAGGAGGAGTCCACCCCGGACGACGAGCAGGACGAGTGGCGACGCGAGATCATCAGCCGCAGCATCGTCATGGAATCGCTGCTCAAGGAGGCGCGCATGGTCGCCGCCAGCGATACCAGCGTGTTCATCCAGAGCGAGAGCGGTGCCGGCAAGGAGCTGCTGGCGCGCGCCATCCACAAGGCGAGCCCCCGCCGCGACATGGCGTTCGTCGGGCTCAACTGCAGCGCGATCCCGGAGGCCCTGCTGGAGTCGGAGCTGTTCGGCCACAGCAAGGGCGCGTTCACCGGCGCGACACGGGACCACACCGGCCTGTTCCAGGCCGCGGACGGCGGCACCCTGTTCCTCGACGAGATCGGCGACATGCCCTTGAGCCTGCAGGCCAAGCTGCTGCGCGTCCTGCAGGAAAAGGAAGTGCGCCCGGTGGGCTCCACCACCAGCGCCCCGGTGGACGTGAGGATCATCTCGGCCACCCACCGCAATCTCGAGGAGGCGGTGGAGGCGGGGCACTTCCGGGAGGATCTGTATTACCGCCTCAACGTGGTGCAGCTCGACATCCCCGCCCTGCGGGAACGCCCCGAAGACATCCCGCTGCTGGCCAACTACTTCCTCACCAAGATCAGTGAGCAGAACAGCAAGCCGGCCCGGTCCTTTTCGCCGGAGGCCATGGAGTGCCTGATCTCGGCGCCGTGGCCCGGCAACGTGCGCCAGCTGTACAACGTGGTGGAGCAGACGGTGACCCTGGCCACGACCACGGTCATCCCCGTCAGCCTGGTGCAAAAGGCCCTGCGCCACAAGCTCGGCAGCCTGCCGTCCCTGGCGGCGGCCCGCCGCGATTTCGAGCGCGAATACCTGACGCGCCTGCTGCAGATGACCGACGGGAATATCACCCAGGCGGCCCGCTTCGCCAAGCGCAACCGCACCGAACTGTACAAGCTGCTGCGCCGCTATCACCTGGAGCCCAGCACCTTTCGGGGCATCAAGGCCTCCGGGAGCTGAGTGGCCGGCGGCATCGGCGCCAACGATCAACGCCCCCTGGCGGCGGTGGTCATCGGCGGGCTGGTGACCTCTACACTGCTCACCCTGCTGGTGCTGCCCAGTGTCTAGCGGTGGTTCGCCGTACCGACGGAGGATAAGGGGCGCTAATTGCACTATAATACCCCAGTACGAAACCCGGGTTCTTGTTATGGATGCATCATCGGTTACCGCGCCCCTGGCCTTCGTCGCCGGCGCCCTGTCATTTCTTTCCCCCTGCGTGCTGCCCCTGGTCCCGGTTTACCTGGGCTACCTGTCGGGCAATACGGTCACCGAGGAGGCGCAGCCCAGCCGCTGGCATGTGTTCAGCCACGCGCTGTTCTTCGTGGCGGGATTCACCGTGGTCTTTACCATCGTCTTCGGGCTGCCGGCGACCCTGGTGGGCGCCGCATTGAACCAGTACAGCGGCTGGATCGCCAAACTGGGCGGCATCCTGGTCATCGTGTTCGGCCTGCACACCCTGGGGTTCATCAACATCCCCTTTCTCAACATGACCAAGCAGTGGCAACAGGATCATGGAATGACGCCGAGCTACGTGCGCTCCGGGCTGATCGGGGTGGCGTTCGCGGCCGGCTGGACGCCCTGCATCGGCCCGCTGCTGGGCGCGGTGATGTCCATGTCCATGACCCAGCCCTCGCAAGGCGTGGCCTACACCCTGATCTATGCCCTGGGGCTGGCGGTGCCGTTTCTGTTGACCGCCTTGCTCATGACCCGCGCGACCGCGTTCCTCAAGCGCCTGAACAAGCGGGCCCATGTGGTGCAAAGGGTCAGCGGCGTCTTTCTCGTGGCAGTGGGGGCGCTGCTGGTCAGCGGGCAGTTCTCGATGCTCAATACGGTGTTCATTCAACTCACCCCTGACTGGCTGGTCAACCACCTATGACCGCTTGCTGACATACCCCCTCTCCCTCAGGGATGGGTGCCCTTATGGGTAGAGGGGCGCGGTGATGGCATCAAAAGGTTTTTCAAACACCTGTCCTGTTACATCTGAACCCCCTCTCCCCCGGCGGGGGAGAGGGCCGGGGTGAGGGGGAGAAACAGAGCATACAAACCTGATCCGCACCCATGCCTATTTCTTGTTGCGCACCTCGAAGGTGGCCATGACCGGCGCATGGTCCGACGGCCGCTCCCACCCCCGGGGCACCTTGTCGATGACACACGCCGCGCAGTGTTCCCCGAGGGCGCGGCTGGCCAGGATGTGGTCGATCCGCAGGCCCCGGTTGCGGCGAAAGGCCCCCATCCGGTAGTCCCACCAGCTAAACGACTTGTCCTCCTGGTCGAAGAGGCGGAATGTGTCGGTCAGGCCGGTGTCCAGCAGGCGCCGGAATGCCTCACGCTCCGGCTCGCTGAACAGCACCTGACCTTCCCACGCCTCGGGGTCATGCACATCTCGCGGCTCCGGGGCGATGTTGATGTCGCCCAGCACCACCAGTTTGGGGTGGTGCTCGAGCTGCTCCTTGATGTAGCGGGTCAGCTTTTCCAGCCAATCGAGCTTGTAGCTGAACTCCGGGGCATTGACGCTCTTGCCGTTGGGCACATAGATGTTCAGTACCCGCACCCCGTCGATGGTGGCGGCCAGTACCCGCCGTTGGTGATCCTCCAGCTCCGGCAGATCCTTAACCGGCTCCTTCGGCTCACTTCGACAGACGATGGCGACGCCGTTGTAGGTCTTCTGCCCCGAGTACAAGGCCCGGTAGCCAAGCGCCTGGAATTCGTCCACCGGAAACAGGTCATCGGTGACCTTGGTCTCCTGCAGGGCGAGGATGTCAGGCTCGTTGGCTTCGAGCCATTGGCGCACATGGTCCATGCGCACGCGCAGGGAGTTGACGTTCCAGGTGGCGATTTTCATAATAAT
>CAWJPQ010000013.1:0-14504 GCA_963844825.1 uncultured Gammaproteobacteria bacterium | reverse complement strand
AATTCTGGACCCATACTTGAAGGATACCCCCCGAACATGACCGGCTTACTGCCCTGGCACCGGGCGCTCTGGCGCCAGACGGCCGCCCGCCTTCAGGCCGGGCGCATGCCCCACGCCCTGCTGCTGGGCGGCCCCCGGGGCATCGGCAAGCACCGCTTCGCCGAGCACCTGGCCCGGGCGGCGCTGTGCGAGGCGCCGGATGCACAGGGAGGGGCCTGCGGCCAATGCCGTCAGTGCCACCTGACCCTGGCCGGCACCCACCCGGACTGGCGCCAGGTGAGCCCCGAGGAGGAGGGCAAGGACATCCTCGTGGACCAGGTGCGTGAATTGACCCAGCACTTGGGAATGAAGGCTCAGATGGGCGGGTATAAGGTCGCTGTCATCGAGCCGGCCGACAAAATGAACATGAATGCCGCCAACTGCTTGTTGAAGAGTCTCGAGGAACCGCCGGCGGCGACGCTGCTGGTGCTGGTCTCGGCGCGCCCGGCGTCATTGCCCGCCACCATCCGCAGCCGCTGCCAAAAGCTGTTGCTCGGTCCGCCGCCCCGGGAGCAGGCCCTGGCGTGGCTCATCGAGCAAGGGGTCGAGGACCCCGGCCTGGCCCTGACGGTGACCCAGGGGGCGCCGCTGGCAGCCCTGGCACTGGCCCAAGGGGAAGAGGCGGCGAGGCGCGAGGCCTTGCTGGGCGACTTCACGGCCCTGGCCGAGGGGCGCTCGGACCCGGTCCAGATTGCTGCCAAGTGGTTAAAGCTAAACATAAACTCATCGTTATATTGGATGTATACCTGGCTCATCGATATGATTCGTATAAAGGCGGTGGGAAATCCATCCGTATGCATCAACCCGGACTACCGGGGACAACTGGCCCAGATCGCCGAAAAAATGGAAATTACTTCTTTATTTCATAGACTTGATCAACTTCAAGGGGCCTTGCGCAGGGTCGACAGGCCGGTCAACAAGCAGCTCCTGCTCGAAGACCTGCTGCTGCCCTGGACCCCGAGTCCCGCCCGTCACCGAGGCTAGGGGAAACGGCAATGGATGATGTTCAGAACCAAGGGTCCGGCCCCCAGCAGCGCCAGGCCATCCTGTCCCTGGCCATCAAGGACAAGGGGGCCCTGTACGCCGCCTACATGCCCTACGTCAAGAACGGCGGGCTGTTCATCCCCACCAACAAGCCCTATAAGCTGGGCGACGAGGTATTCCTGCTGCTGACCCTCATGGACGAGACGGAAAAGCTGCCGGTGGCCGGGAAGGTCATCTGGGTCACCCCCAAAGGGTCCCAGGGCAACCGCGTGGCCGGCATCGGCGTGCAGTTCAGCGACCAGGACGGGGAAGTGGCCCGCAATAAGATCGAAACCTATCTGGCGGGCGCGCTGAAATCCGACCGCTATACCCACACCATGTGACAACCGCCTGGATTTGATATATATTATGATGATAAATCATAATATTAACTGCAATATTTAGAGTAGTTTATAACCCAATGTCCGCCCTGCTGGTCGACTCCCACTGTCACCTGGATCTGCTCGATTTCAAGGCCCTCGGCACCGACCTCGACGGGGTCATGGCCCACGCCCGGGACCATGGGGTGGGGACCATGCTGTGCGTGGGGATCAACCTGGAGCACCTGCCGGCGGTACTCGCCCTGGCCGAGGCCCATCCCCACGTGTATGCCTCGGTCGGGGTGCACCCCAATGAGCAGCGCGGCCACGAGCCCGATGTGGAGGAACTCGTGGCCCTGAGCGGGCAGTCCCCCAAGATCGTGGCCATCGGCGAGACGGGCCTGGACTATTTCCGCAGCGAGGGTGACCTGGACTGGCAGCGCGAACGCTTCAGGCGCCACATCGCCGCCGCCCGCCAGGCGCAAAAACCCCTCATCGTCCACAGCCGCGCCGCCCGGGAAGACACCCTGCGCATCCTGGCGGAGGAGGGGGCCGACCAGGTGGGCGGGGTCATGCACTGCTTCACCGAGGACTGGGAGATGGCCCAGCAGGCCATGGCCCTGAATTTCTATATCTCGTTTTCGGGGATCGTCACCTTCAAGAGCGCCCGGGACCTGCAGCAGGTGGCCATGAGCATGCCCCTGGAGCGTATGCTGGTGGAGACCGACTCCCCGTACCTGGCGCCCGTGCCGTACCGGGGCAAGACCAACCAGCCCGCCTACGTGCACTACGTGGCCCAGTACATCGCCGACCTGCGCAACGAGACCCTTGAGACGGTGACCGAGCACACCACCCGCAACTTCGTCACCCTGTTTTCCCCGCCGGGACTCCAGTAGTCCCGGGTCGCATGCCCCCCAAGGACGTCAAGCATACCCGCGCCGAGGCGCACATCGAGTCCCTCAACCATGAGGCCAAGGGCGTGGCGCGGGTGGCGGACAAGGCCGTCTTTATCGAGGGGGCGCTGCCGGGGGAGGACGTGGCGTTTCACTATACCCGGCGCAAGCGCCACTTCGACGAAGGGGTCCTGGACGAAGTGCTGGCGCCGGCCCCGGAGCGTGTTAGCCCCCGCTGCCATCACTTCACCGTGTGCGGGGGCTGCTGCCTGCAGCACCTGGCGGGCGACGCCCAGGTCGAGCACAAGCAGGCCGCGGTCCTGGAGACCCTGGCGCGGGTCGGGCACGTCACCCCGGAGCAAGTCCTGCCCCCGGTGACGGGCGCCCAATGGGGATACCGGCGCAAGGCCCGGCTCGGCGTGCGCTATGTCTACAAGAAGGGCCGGGTGCTGGTGGGCTTTCGCGAGCGCCAGGGCCGCTACCTGGCCGACCTGTCCCGCTGCGAGGTACTGGACCC
Organism: uncultured Gammaproteobacteria bacterium; assembly: GCA_963844825.1. Taxonomy (GTDB): domain Bacteria; phylum Pseudomonadota; class Gammaproteobacteria; order CAWJPQ01; family CAWJPQ01; genus CAWJPQ01. The sequence continues at coordinate 11,712 of CAWJPQ010000013.1, read as the reverse complement.
GTCGGTGGGCCTGCGCCTGCAGGCGCTGCAGACCCTCATCGCGGGCCTGAAGGCCTTCGAGCACATCCCCCAACTGGAGGTGGCCGTGGGCGACGACGGCCCGGCCCTGGTGTTCCGCCACCTGCGGCCCCTGGAGGACGCGGACCGGGCGCGCCTGCGCGAATTCGGCCAGTGGTACGGCATCGCCGTCTACCTGCAGCCGGGCGGCCCCGACAGCGTCCACCCGCTATGGCCCACCGACCCGCGGCTCAGCTACCGCCTGCCCGGGCACGACATCGAGATCCTCTTCGCCCCCACGGATTTCATCCAGGTCAACGGGGCCGTTAACCGCCGGCTGGTGGACCTGGTGATCCGGCTGCTCGAGCCGCGGGGCGACGAGAACGCCCTGGACCTGTTCTGCGGTGTGGGCAACTTCACCCTGCCCATGGCGCGGCACTTCCAGCGGGTGACCGGCGTGGAGGGCGACGGTCAGCTGGTGCGGCGGGCGGGGGAAAACGCCGCCCACAACGGCATCGTCAACGCGGATTTTCACACCTGGGACCTGGCACAGGACATGGCCCGCCAGCCCTGGTGGCGCGGCGGTATCGACAAGGTCCTGCTGGACCCGCCGCGCACCGGCGCCCGCGAGGCGGTGGAGGCCCTGGCGCCCCTGGCGCCGGCGCGCATCGTCTACGTCTCCTGCAACCCCGCCACCCTGGCCCGGGATGCCGGGCACCTGGTGCACGGGCAGGGCTACCGGCTCACCCACGCCTGCGCCGTGGACATGTTCCCCCATACGGCCCATATGGAGGCGGTGGCGGTATTCGATAGGGGATAGGGGGTGTTGCCGTCCCTCACCCCGAGGGGAAGAGGGTTAACAATTCCTGCTTCCCTCAGGGGGGAAAGCCGGGATGAGGGGTTACGGGAGGGGGCGCCGCAGTGCGACCCCTCCCGTATAAATGCGCCGGTAGTCGCCCCCGCGAATGCGCCGCCTGCCCTTGATGCTGCCATTGTACAGGTAGACCCACGCCGGCACCCGCCGCTCCGTAGATACCAGCGTCACCACTGTCCTGGTGCGTATGAATTCACTGCGGGCGGGGTGCGCCGGGTAATACGCTTCATACTCGTCCAGCCGGCGTATCACCCGCCCGAAGTCACGGAGCCGGATGACCGCACCGAAGACCGCATCGCACCGACGGTGGGAGGGCAGGGCGCCCGGATAGCCGTCCAGCAGGTACAGCCGGCCGCGCATGACGGCACCGCCCAGCTCATCGCCGAGCCCGGGCAGCAGCCGGTCTATATGAGGCAAGCCGCTGCCGGTCAACAATGAACCGTACACGAACAGATTGATGCAGGCCATGATGACTGACGGACGTAAACCGCTATCCGATCTCCAGACAAGGGGCGCGCCTGATACGGTGCATGGGCCCGGCGGCGCGCGGCAGGCGTCCATGTTAAACTAATCCCTGCGCGTGGCAAGGGAACCGGCGCCCGCGCCCGCCGCGCAGCCGGCGCTTACCGGGCGCGCAAGTTGCATATATCCCATGATGATTTCAACAGCGATACGGGGTGACATGGCACAAGAGATCGAGCGAAAGTTCCTGGTGCGCAGCGACGACTGGCGCCGGGAGGCCGCCTCCAGCAAGGAGTACCGCCAGGGGTACCTGGCCAACAACGACAAGTGTTCCGTGCGCGTGCGCATCAGTGGCGACAAGGCCCATCTCAACATCAAGAGCGCCGAGCTCGGCATCAGCCGCACCGAATTTGAATACCCCATACCCCGCGCCGACGCCGAGGAAATGCTCGAGTCCCTGAGCGTCTCGCCGTTGGTGGAAAAGACGCGCTACTTCATCCCGGACGGCTCGCACACCTGGGAGATCGATGTCTTCACCGGGGACAACGAGGGGCTGACCGTGGCCGAGATCGAACTGGCCCATCTCGAGGAGCCATTCAACCGCCCGCACTGGCTGGGGGAAGAGGTCTCCCATGATCCGCGCTACTACAGTGTGTATCTCGCCGATCACCCCTACAAGAAGTGGTGAGGCGCATCCGCTGCACCGGGATCGCCGCCGGCCGGCCCCGTGCCTGAGGGGGCCGGCATGACCCTCCGCCTGCCCCTGCTGTGCCTCGCCCTGGCGCTGCTCACCGGGTGCTCGCACCCGGACCCCGATGCCCTGCGCTTCGGCCTGCAGTCCATGCCGGTGACCCTGGACCCGCGCTACGCCACCGACGCCGCGTCGTCGCGCATCGACAGGCTCCTCTATCAGCGGCTGGTGGATTTCAATGATAACTTCCAGGCGATCCCGTCCCTGGCCAGCTGGAAGAAGCTGACCCCGCGCCACTACCGCTTTCACCTGACCGATCAGGCGCGCCGCTTTCCCAGCGGACGGCGCCTCACCGCGAACGATGTCAAGGCCACCTTCGAATCAGTGTTGAAGCCGGCCAACGGCTCGCCGTTTCGCGCCGCCCTGTCACACATCCAGCGCATCGAGACCCCGGACGCCGCGACCGTCGACTTCTACCTGGATGCGCCCGACCCGCTGTTCCCGGGCAAGCTCGGCATGGGCATCCTGCCCGCGCCGTTGATCGAGCAGGGCCACGCCTTCAATCACGCCCCCGCCGGCAGCGGGCCCTTCGCCTTCGTCGACTGGGCCGGGGGCGACCGCCTGCGCATCAAGCGCCGCCGGGACGGGCAGGTCATCGAGTTCGACCACGTCCCCAATCCTACGGTGCGGGTGCTCAAGCTGCTGCGCGGCGAGATCGATATGCTGCAAAACGACCTGCCCTTCGAACTGGTCAAATACCTCAAGCACCGCCGGGGGATACGGGTCCTGCACAACCGGGGCACGAACTTCACCTACCTGGGCTTCAATATGCGCGACCCCCTGGCGGGCAACCTCAAGGTACGCAAGGCGATCGCCTATGCCCTGAACCGGGAGGCGATCGTCGAGCACGTGTTCGCCGGCCAGGCCCACCTGGCCAGCGCCATGCTGCCGCCCGGGCACTGGGCCGGCAACCCGGCCCTGAAACCCTATCCCCATGATCCGGACAAGGCGCGGGCGCTCCTGGCCGAGGCCGGCTACGGCCCCGACCACCCGGTACACCTGACCTACAAGACCTCCAGCGACCCGTTCCGGGTGCGCCTGGCCACCATCATCCAGTCCCAGCTCGCCAGGGTCGGCATCGACGTGGACGTGCGCAGTTACGACTGGGGGACGTTCTACGGCGACATCAAGGCCGGGCGTTTTCAGATGTACAGTCTGTCCTGGGTGGGGATCAAGACCCCCGATATCCTGCGCACGGTCTTCTACAGCCGGTCCGTGCCCCCCAACGGCGCCAACCGCGGGCGCTTTCACAACGCGGCCGTCGACCGGCTCCTGGATGAGGCCCAGGCCGCGCCGCAACGCAAGGTCGAGGCGCGCGATTACCGGCAAGTCCAGCGGATCCTGCTGGCGCAACTGCCCTACGTGCCCCTGTGGTACGAGGATCACGTATTCGCGGCGCGGGACGATATCGAGGGTTATACGGTGGCCAACGACGGCGATTATGATGGCCTGCTGCAGGTGCATCGCATACACTTGCCGGATCACGCTACCTGATACGTCGACCCGGGGGCGCCCACGGCACCTGTATCGGCGAGGAACACAATGGACGACGAGCCGCAACGCTACATCGAGATCAGCCTGACGGACCAGCGCCTGACCCTGTGGGACGGCGGCCGGCAGCGCTTCGGCGCCCGGGTCTCCACGGCCGGCAACGGGGCCGGCGAGCAGCTGGACAGCGAATGCACGCCGCGGGGCTGGCACCGCGTCCACAGCAAGATCGGCGGCGGCTACCCGGCCAACACCGTGTTCGTCGGGCGCCGGCCCACGGGCGAGCAGTACAGCCTGGCCCTGCGCCGCCTGCACCCGGAGCGGGACTGGATCCTCACCCGCATCCTGTGGCTGGGCGGCGCCGAACCCGGGCGCAACCAGCACGGGGAGGTGGACACCCTGCAGCGTTACATTTATATCCACGGCACCCCCGACGATGTGCCCATGGGCGTCCCCGACTCGCGCGGCTGCGTGCGGATGCGCAACGACGACATCGTGCGCCTGTTCGACCTGGTGGAGGAGGGCATCCCGGTGGTCATCAGGGAATAGGGACCCCGGGGCATTCATGACACGGGTCGTCGGATGGTGAGCTTCCTGGTCTCGCGCCTGCTGAGCGCAATGCTGGTGGTGCTGGGCGTATCGTGCCTGGTGTTCTTCTTCATCCACATGATCCCGGGTGACCCGGTGGAGGTCATGCTCGGCGAATCGGCCATGCCCGCCGACCGGGAGGCCCTGCGCGCCGCCCTCGGCCTGAACCAGCCTCTGTACCTGCAGTTGGGCCATTACCTGAACGGCCTGGCGCACCTGGACCTGGGCACCTCGCTGCAATCGAAACGGCCCATCAGCGACATCCTCGCCGAGCGGATCCCCGCCACGGCGGAGCTGGCGGTCGCCGGACTGGGGGTGGCCCTGCTCATCGCCGTGCCCCTGGGGGTGATCGCCGCCCTGCGGCGCAACAGCCTGTGGGACCTGGCCGCCATGGGGGTCTCGGTACTGGGCGTATCCATCCCCAACTTCTGGCTCGGCCCCATGCTGGTCCTGCTGTTCTCCCTGTGGCTCGGCTGGCTGCCGGTCAGCGGGCGCGACGGGCTGGCATCCCTGGTCCTGCCCGCCGTGACCCTGGGCACCGCCCTGGCCGCGATCCTGTCGCGCATGATCCGCGCCTCCCTGCTGGAGGTGCTGAACGAAGACTATGTGCGCACCGCCTATGCCAAGGGGCTGTCGCCGCGCCGGGTGATCCTGGGCCATGCCCTGCGCAACGCCCTGCTGCCCCTGCTGACCATCCTCGGCCTGCAGCTCGGGACCCTGCTGGGCGGGGCGGTGATCACCGAGGTCATCTTCTCCTGGCCCGGCATCGGGCAGCTGACCATCGAGGCGATTCAGCGCCGGGACTACCCCGTGCTCCAGGCCTGCGTGCTGATCATCAGCCTGAGCTACGTCACGGTCAATACCCTGACGGACCTGGCCTATGCATGGTTCGACCCCCGCGTGCGGCTGGGGGCCTCATGAGGCTGCGTCTGGCACTGCCCCTGGTGATCCTCGCCGCCTGGGTGGTCATGGCCGGCGCGTACGCCGTGCTGCCCCTGCACCCCGACGCCATCCACCTGGACCGTATCCTGGCCTCGCCGGGGACCGGGGCCTGGCTCGGCTATGACGACCTGGGGCGCCCCATCTGGGACCGGCTGGTGGCCGGGGCGCGCACCTCCCTCACGGTGGCCCTGTGGGTGGTGTCCCTGTCCCTGGTGGCGGGCACCCTGATCGGCAGCGTCAGCGGGTACCTCGGGGGCTGGACCGATCATATCGTGGTGCGGGTGATCGATATCTTCCTGGCCTTTCCCGGCATTTTACTGGCCATCGCCATGGCCGGCCTGCTGGGGCCGGGGCTCGGCAACGTGGTCATCGCCCTGAGCATCGTGGGCTGGGTGGGCTTCGCCCGCCTGGCGCGGGCCCAGATCCTGTCGGTCAAGACCCGCGAGCACGTGCAGGCGGCCGAGGTGCTGGGGGCGGGGCGGGCGCGCATCGTCGTGCGCCACCTGATCCCCCTTATCCTGGCGCCGATCGTGGTCGAGGCCAGCTTCGCGCGTGGCCGGCACGGTGATCGCCGAGGCGGGTCTGTCGTTCCTGGGCCTGGGGGTCCAACCGCCCGCCGCCTCGTGGGGCAGCATGATCCGCGACGGGAGCCGGTTCATGCTGGTCGCCCCCCACATGGTGCTCATCCCGGGCGTGTCCCTGATGCTGGTGGTGCTGTCCATCAATCTGGCCGGGGACCAATTGCGCGATTGGATGGATGTCCGGACCCGGCGCGGGTAGAATTGAAACCGTCACGATCACAGGAAGCTCCGTTACCCATGTCCCTGGGACCCGTCATGGTGGGCCTTAACGGCACCGAACTCCTGCCCGAAGAGCAGGAGCTGCTCCTTCACCCCGGCATCGGCGGTGTGATCCTGTTCTCCCGCAATTACGAATCTCCGGACCAGCTCGAGGCCCTCACCGCCCGGCTGCACGGGCTGCGTGACCCGCACCTGCTCATCGGCGTCGACCAGGAGGGCGGGCGCGTGCAGCGCCTGCGCGACGGGTTCACCCAGCTGCCGCCCCTGCGCCGCCTGGGCGAGGCCTTCGAGCGTGACCCCCAGAAGGCCCTGCACCTGGGCGAGACCCTGGGCTGGCTGATGGCCGCGGAGCTGCGCGCCGTGGGCGTGGACTTCAGCTTCGCCCCGGTGGTGGATATCGACCGGAACCTCAGCAGCGTCATCGGCGACCGTGCCCTGCACAGCGACCCGCACACCGTCGCCAAGCTGGCGCTCGCCTATATCAGGGGCATGCAGCACGCCGGCATGGCGGCCACCGCCAAGCACTTCCCCGGTCACGGCGCCGTGGAGGCCGACACCCATGCGGACGTGGTCATCGACGAGCGCCCCTACGCGACCATCATGGGCGAGGATGTCCTGCCGTTCAGGCACCTGATCCACAACGGCCTGGTGGCCATCATGGCGGCGCACGTCATCTTCAAGGACGTGGATCCGCGGCCGGCGGGGTTCTCGCCGTTCTGGCTGCGCCAGGTCTTGCGACAGGATCTCGGCTTTCAGGGCGTCATCTTCAGCGACGACCTTTACATGTCGGGTGCGAGCGTGGCGGGCGGCATACCGGAGCGCGCCCGCGCCGCCCTGGAAAGCGGCTGCGACATGGTCCTCCTGTGCCGGCCGGCCGCCGACAAGGACACGGCGGACACCCTGGATGCCATCCCGATCAGCAACGACCCGGTCTCTCACCTGCGCCTGGCGCGCATGCACGGGCGCAGGCACGCCGAACGGGCGCGCCTGTCCCATGATCCGGCCTGGCATCAGGCGGTGGAGGCGGTTCGCCACCTCATCGGTCAACAGGCCCTTGATTTAGATTGAAAACCGGCAACTCCCCCGCGGCCGCGAGGTTGCAAAAGCGGCGCCGAGCGCTTATCTTACAGCGCTTTTAGGCGCTGCAATCGAGCGGCTCCTCAGGCACACTTCAGCATATAAGGGAAAGGTGAATGATGGGAATCAAGAGACGGCAAGGGCGTTGGCTGTTGCTCACGTTTTTCGGGCTTGTCGCGGCGACGGCCCTCACCGCGGCCAATGCCTTCGATGCCTTCAAACCGCTGCCCCTGACGCCGGACATTCCGGCTGACAACCCTCAATCACCCCCCAAGATCGCCCTCGGCAAGCAGCTGTATTTCGATCCCCGCCTGTCCGTCAACGGCGCGGTTACCTGCAACAGCTGCCATGACCTGATGGCCGGCGGCGACGACGGCCGGGCCCTGTCCATCGGCGCCCTGGGCAAGCCGGGCATCCGCTCGGCGCCGACCCTGTGGAACGTCGCCTTCGAGACCATCTATTTCTGGGACGGGCGGGCGACGAGCCTGGAGGCGGCGATCAGGGAGCAACTGTTCGACGGGACCGTGATGGCCATGCCGAGCGGCAAGGTCCTGGTCAAGCGCCTCGCCGAGATCCCCGAGTACAAGCGCGAGTTTCACGAGGTATTCGGCAAGTCCGCCCCCGTCTCCGTGGACAATGTCACCAAGGCGCTGGCCTCATACATCCGCACGCTGGTCACCCGCAACAATGCCTTCGACCGTTACCTGCAGGGCGACAAGCACGCCATGTCAAAGACCGCGGTACGCGGCTTCCATGAATTCGTCGACGAGGGCTGCGGCGCCTGCCACTTCTGGGTGAACATGTCCGGACCGGTGCCCGGCCTGGCGTTCAAGATGGGGGAGGGCTTTTACGAGCTGTTCCCCAACTACCCCGACAGCCAATACGACAAGCAATACGATCTGCTCAAGGATTTGGGGCGCTTCAATGTGACCAAGAACGTCAGGCACAAGCACATGTTCCGGGTACCGTCCCTGCGCAATGTGGCGTTGACCGCGCCCTATTTCCACAACGGATCGGTGAAGACCCTGGATGAGGCGGTGCGGGTCATGGCCAAGACACAGTTTCAAAAGCACCTCACCGACCAGCAGGTCAAGGACATCGTGGCGTTCCTCAAGGATCTGACCGGAAAATTCCCCGAGCAGCTCATGCCGCGCCTGCCCACGACCCCGGGTTTCAGCGTGCTGGATCAGGGCAATTCCCTGCCCCCCCGCCCGGAGGTGAATCGTTGAGGGCCGCCTGTCCGAGACCGGCGGGAACGCGCCCGTGACGGGCCGCGAGCACGCCGTTCAGGTGTATGAACAGGCGGACGTCCTGTACACCGAGGCCCAGGTGGAGGGCGCCCTGGACCGCATGGCCGAGGCCATCACCGGGGCCCTGGCGGACCAGGACCCGCTCCTGCTGTGCGTCATGCTGGGCGGGCTCGTGCCCACGGGCAAGCTGCTGTCGCGCCTGGCGTTTCCCCTCCAGCTCGACTACGTGCACGCAACCCGCTATGAGGGAACAACGCAGGGGGGCGAGCTGCGCTGGGTGGCCGAGCCCCAGTGCGACCTGAACGGGCGCACCGTGCTGCTGGTGGACGACATCCTCGACGAGGGGCACACCTTGGCCGCCATTCACCAGGCCTGCCGCACCCTGGGCGCCGCCCGGGTGCAAAGCGCGGTCCTGGTGGAAAAGCGCCACGCGCGCAAGGCGGACTATCAGGCCGACTTCGTCGGACTGGAGGTCGAAGACCGCTATGTCTTCGGCTACGGCATGGACTACAAGGGCTACCTGCGCAACGCCCCAGGTATCTACGCGGTGGCCGACGATGGCTGAGATCGCGATCGTCGGCGGCACGGGCCTGACGACCCTTGAAGGCCTGCGGACCAGCGGGCGCGAAACGGTCGACACCCCCTACGGCGCTCCGTCGAGCCCGCTGACCCACGGCATCCTGGCGGGCCGGGAGGTGGTCTTCCTCGCGCGCCACGGACTCGAGCACACCCTCCCGCCCCACAAGATCAATTACCGCGCAAACCTGTGGGCCCTCAAGCAGGCCGGCGTCAGGGCGGTCATCGCCGTGGCCGCCGTCGGCGGCATCCGTCAAGACATGGCCCCGGCACGCCTGGCCATCCCCGATCAGATCATCGACTACACCTATTCGCGCGCCAATACCTACTTCGAGGAAGACCTGACCCACGTCACCCACGTAGACTTCACCTATCCCTACGACGCCGCCCTGCGCGAAGCCCTGATCCGGGCGTGCCGCGAGGGGCACGTGGACGCCGTGGAGGAGGGCACCTACGGCGCCACCCAGGGGCCGCGCCTGGAGAGCGCCGCGGAGATCGCGCGCCTGGAGCGCGACGGGTGCACCATGGTGGGGATGACGGGCATGCCCGAGGCGGCCCTGGCCAGGGAACTGGAGCTGCCTTACGCCGCCTGCGCCGTGGTGGCCAACTGGGCCGCCGGCAAGACCGAGGGCACGATCTCCATGGAATCCATCCAGGGCTACGTCAAGGCCGGGATGGAGAAGGTGCTGCAGGTGCTGGAGCGGGTGATCCCGGTGATCTGAGCGGTATCAAGGATATTTCCCTTGTGCGGCCCCCGCGCATCCTTGCGCTCCCCCTAGGGAGCCTCTGCACAGGCCGCTGAAGCGGCGCTCACGGCATTGCAAAGGGGCTCGGAATGCTCATTCTGTCCAAGGTGTCGGCTGCCGGATAATCACGAATCCGCGCCCCATGTAGCCCCTGAGCTCCAATCATGACGATCATCTTCCGAGGTCGCATAACTCCCGACCCTGTTCAGGCTCATGTATGATTAGAAAAGACTGATGCTTCCACCGTCACATATCTGATGGTAGGTTATCCTGTCGTTTAAGGGCCGAGTGCGCCGGCACAGGGGGAGGGGAGAGCTTAAGTGAGTCAGAACGAATCAACAGCAATCAAAGGGCTGGATTTCCAGATGGCGGAGGATGGCAGGACGCTGCAGGCCATCGGGAGCTCTTCCGATACGGTGCGGCGGCTCAATGTATCCGCAATTAAAGCGGCCTTGGCCGAGCGAGGTTTCGCTGAGCTTTTCCTGAACGACCGCGCGCTGGCGGACGTAATTGAAAAATACAATGCCGGGACCGCTCCCTTTACCCTCAATATCGGTGAACGCCGGGACGGCACCGCCATCGTGACGATCGCTCCGGACAAGATGACCGCGAGCCTAACCATTACCGCGCCCTGCGGTGGAAAACCCGTAGACCGCCAACAATTGGACTCCGCCATTCAGGCGGCGGGCGTCATCAGCGGCGTTCAAGACCGTGAAATCGATGCCGCCCTCGCGCTTGGAGAGGTCAATGCAAGACCGATCGCCCGGGGGAAACCACCCGAGCATGGCCGCGATGCCGAATTTCGAAGCCTGATCCCGGACGTCAGAGAACGGCGTCCAAGTATCGATGAACACGGCATTTCCAACTATCGCGAGCTGGATCAATTTCTCACGGTCGCAAAAGGCGATCCGCTTATGCAGCGCATTCCCGCGACCGCGGGAAGTGCGGGCGAATCCGTGCTCGGCGGCAATATTCCGGCGAAGCCCGGGAGGGATACCCGCTTTGCGCCGGGACTCAAAGGCGCCGCGGTCGACCCACAAGACAGCGATCTGCTTGTGGCGAGCATCTCTGGCCAGGCGATTCTCGTTCGCAACGGCGTCTCGGTCGAGCCCGTCATAACCGTGAAGAATGTTGACCTTTCCAGCGGTAACCTGGACTTCGACGGCAGCATCCATGTGGCGAATGACGTGATCCACGGCATGAAGATCAAGGCGACCGGCGACGTGATCATCGGCGGGATAGTCGAGGCATCGGAGATAGAGGCTGGCGGCGACATCTCGATCAGGGGCGGCATTCTCGGCCGCGCCGAAGCCTGCGAAGACCTGAACAAGCTGCATCGCAATACGGCATATCTCCGTTGTGGCGGGTCCCTCTCAGCGCGATTTATCGAGCACGCCTGGATCGAGGCCGGAAACTGCATCACTGTTGAATCCGAGGTCAAGCGCAGCGTGCTTACCGCCATCAATCGAGTCGTAGTCGGCAAGAAAAATGCCAAGAAGGGGCATATCATCGGCGGCGTGACGCGAGCAACGCTGCTCGTACAGGCGATTGTCGCGGGCTCCCCGGCCGGCGTACCTACCAAGATCGAAGTGGGCGTCAATCCTCTGATCAAGAGCAGGATCGACGCCGTTGCCCGACAAGTGCAGGCTATTGAGAAACTACGCGGGGAAAGCGCGCTCGTAATTGACTCTGCAGCGCATCACCACCAACCGGTCGGCCCCGAAACGCTAAATAAGGCGCGGCTCGACGACGAGAAATATCAGTTGGATATCGCCAATTGCGTCCGCGAACAGGAAATACTGCAGGCGCAGCTGAATCTCGCCAATGACGCCAAGGTCAATGTCGTCCAGAGAATATACGGCGGGGTCCAGGTCTGCATTGGCCGAAAGGTGCGCCTGATAAACGAAGAGCGCATCGGCGGGGTCTTTCAACTGCGCAATGACGAAGTATTTATCGGCGACACCTGATCGGCTCCTCTGAGCGGACACTGAGTCACAATCGCGCCAAAGACCGGGATTGGTTGCGGGTTCCGGACCCTCATCGAAAGCCTGCTCCTGACCCACAGGGGACGTTCATGATGGTGTCGAAATAAATTACACTCCAATTCGGCCTGAGTCCGGAACAAGACCAACAATCTGTTCTGAACCGCCCCGGGTTATCC
>CAWJPQ010000012.1:0-486394 GCA_963844825.1 uncultured Gammaproteobacteria bacterium | reverse complement strand
GAAGATCCTGGACGAATTCTCCGAGTACCCATACCAGGACAAGGTCATCTTCTTCATGGCCCACGAGTACCGTGAGATGGGACAGTTCGACAAGATGATGAACGCCTACACCGACCTGGTGGAACGGTTTCCGGAGAGTCCTTACAGGCTGGAGACCTACCTGCTGATCGGTGACTACCAGTTCGACTCGATGAACCTCGACAAGGCGGAGGAAGCGTACCTGACGATCCTCGCCGCGCCAGAAAGCCATGTGCACGGGATGGCCCGGTACAAGATGGCCTGGTGTCACATCAACCGGAGCAGGTTTCCGGAGGCCCTGGAGCTGCTCGAGGCACTGGTCAGGGATCCTCGCTATGACGAGCTGAAGACCGAAATCGATGCCTACAAACGGATCAACTTGCGCCGTGAGGCGCTGATGGACCTGGCCTACTGCTACACCGAGGTCAAGCCCCCTGAGGAGGCCCTGGAGTATTTCGCGGACCTGAGCGACTCGAAGTCTATCTACCTCGCTGTCCTCGACAAGCTGGGACATCGATACTTCCTGAAGGAAAACTGGGCGGCCGGGGCCGACGTGTACCGCACGATGATTTCTCTTTCCCGGAACGCGCAGAAGAACATCGGCTATGCAGAGAAGCTCTTTGCATGCGCCCAGCGGGCGAAGGAAATGCAGCACCCGGAAAAGAACGTTCAGGCACTGGTCGGGGTCCTGGAGCAGGTGGAATACTCCTGGCGGACCGACCCGGAGGAAAAGAAGCGGTTGGGCAAGGAGTTCGAGGTCTATGCCCGGGACATGGCCACCCGGCTCCATCTGCTGGCCGCGGAGAAGCAGGACAAGGAGAAGTTCCGCCAGGCAGCGGATGCTTATGCCTACTACCTGGATTTCTTCCAGCAGGGCAGACAGGCGCGTGACATCCTGGAGAACCAGGCAGAGGCCCTGTATGAGGGGGGCGCTATTTCCAGGCGGCCGTCGCCTATGAGAAGTTGGCCGCACCCGATCCTCCGAAGGTCGAGGAAGCGGAGGCCGCCCGGGAGTCCGAAGGCCCGGAAGAGGAGAGGATGGCCGATGCGTCTCCGGACAAGAAGAACGAAGGCGCCCTCCAAGGAGTCTCCGAAGCCCGAGGAGAAGCAGGTTGCCGCGAGCGAGCCCCCGGCTCCGCAGAAGTCGCCCCAGGAATGCCTGTACGGCTCCGTCGCGTCTTTCTACAAGGCCCTGAAGGATCAAGAGGATCTGGATGATCTCCAGAAGCTCGAGGCCAGGCAGGGATTGCGTCAGGTCGGCAGCCGGTATCTTGCCGCCTTTCCGGGCGCGGAAGAGGCGCCCGAGGTTGCCTTCAACGTGGCCTGGGTCTCGTACGAACAGGGGGACTACAAAGCGGCGCTCGAGGGATTCAAGGGGTTCGTCCAGGAGTACCCGGGGTCCAAGGAGGCATCGGCGGCCGGGCACCTCGTCCTGGACATCCACAAGAGCTTGGACGACCTGGATGGCCTCATCAAGGACGCGAGGTCCATGCTGGCGAATCAGCGAGTCACCGATCCGAAATTCAGGAAGGAAGTGGGCAACATTCTCGCGGCTGCGGAACACAGGCAGCTGGAAGAACTCACGGTCAAGGTCAAGGACGGTGCCGAGGGATCGGATGAGGCCCTTCTCGCCCTTGGGAGGGAAGCCCAGGACAGCGGGCTCCAGGAACTTGCCCTGTTCAACCTTTTTGTGGTGAGCAAGGAAGCCGAAGACATTCCCAAGGTGCTCGACAGGGGAAGGCAAATCCTGGCCAAAACGCAGGACGCAAAGCGCAAGCAGGACGTGCTGGCCACGATGGCCCACTTCTACTTCGAGGCAGGCGATTTCCCGAATGCGGCATCGTACTCGGAAAAGGCGGCCGAAGGGGTCGGCGGCGACGAGCAGGCGGATTACCTCATGCGGGCCGCCAAGCTCCAGGGGTGGATGGGGGATAACGTGGCCGCCGTGAAGAACTACCAGAAGGCAATGCCCCTGCTTTCCGCCGCGCAGAAGGCGGACGTGGAAAAGGAGCTTCTGAATCAGTACAAGGAACTCAAGGACGCATCCCAGGTCCTTTCCGCTCCCGCGCACTGATGAGCCGGGAACCGGAGGAAATGAAGTCGGTGTTCCTGTACGGAGATACCCTCTATCAGCAAGGAAACCGCAGCGAAGCGATAAAGGTCTTCAAGAAGGTGGACGAGCAGTTCGCCCGGAAGGTCGCTTCCGCGCCTGCCGCTGTGACGCCGGAGGAGAGGGCCTTTGCCGCGCAGGCTCGGTTCTACCGGGCCGGTCAGGAGATGGCGGCATTCAAGAAGATCTCCATAAAGGGAGACAAGATCGAGAACACCCTGATCCAGAAGAAGCTCAAGGCTCATCAGGCCGTCGAGGCCGCCGGGCTGGAGGTGGCTCGGTACTCGAATCCCCGATGGACGATTGCCTCCCTCATGATGGCGGCCGAGGCGAACGACGAGATCTCGCGGTTCTTCCTCGAGGCGCCCGAGCCGAAGGGGCTCGACATGGCGCAAAGACAGCAGTACCGACAGCTGGTAGAGGACAAGGTGCGACCTTACCGCGAAAAGGCCCTGCAGTACCGAAAGGCGGCCCTCGAAAAGGCCTATCACCTGGGCATCTTCTGTCCGGAGGTGACCGACTGTTACGCCGCCCTGAACAACGGTTCGCGACCCCCCGCCATCGGAAGGGGTTCCCTCAGGCTGCGTTCCGGAGAAGGAGGTGCGGTACAGTCGCCGAAGGCACTGCTGGAGGCCCTGTACGCGGACCCGGGGAACCCTGCTCTTCTGGAGTCCCTGGCGGTTTCCTATGCAGATCAGGGTGAAGAGGACCTGGCTTCCCTCGTACTGCACCGCGTCCTGGAGAAGAACCCGCAGGACCCCGAGAGCCAGAACCTTCTCGGCCTCCTGCGGCTCTCAAAGGGAGAAGATCAGGAGGCCTATCGGTTCTTCCAGAAGGCCCTTGAACTCGATCCGGGAATGGATGACGCGAGGGCGAACCTGGTGGTCCTCAACGAAGGATACGGCAATTTCCAGAAGGCAAGGCAGTCCCTTTCCGAGATCGCGGACCGGCAGGCCCTCGAATCCTCGAAGTCCAGCTATGTGCACCCGGATTTCCGGGCTGCGGCCGGAAGGATGGAGGTGGTTGCCTTCGATCATTCGGAAATCGAAGCCCTGGAACAAGAATAAGGAACAACCATGGCGATGCGGAATTCCCTGAAGGTTCGTTACGCCTCTTTGGTTTTCGTCGGGATTCTGCTGTCCGCCTGCGGAACGGGCAGCCTGACAGGCGAAGTGGGTGATGGCACCACAAGCGGGGGCGGTGGCTATGTGATCCCTGGTGGGGACATAGCCGGGGACTGGGACATCCAGGTGGTGGACGACAACGGAAACGTGGGCAAACTGAGCGAGCTTCGCCTCAACGGACAGGGGCAACCCAGCATCGCGTACTTCGTGGTCTCCGGTACGGTGTATTGGATTCGCTACGCCGCCTACGACGGCTGGACGTGGGAGATCGAAACGGTCCACGAGACCGACACCATGACGGGCTGCGGCCTGACCATGGACCCCACCGGGAGTCCGCTCCTGACCTATGTGGGTGGAGAGCGGACCCCCCTGTACTACTGGCCCTTCCAGTCCGACCTTCTGACGGCGAGCTGGACCGGGGCGGACTGGGCAACAGAGACGGTGGATGAGGAAGGGGTGGTTGGCCTTTGGCCCTCCGTAGCCTTTGACCGGTTCGGCCTCGCGGGCATCAGCTATCAGGATCTCGGCACCGGGATCGACTACAACGACTTCCATCTGAGGGACTTGAAGTATGCCTATTCGGCGGGTGGAAGCTGGACGACCGAGACGGTGGATCTCGACGGAGGCGGCTACTACACGAATCTTCTGTTCGATGAGGACGATCAGCCCGGCATCGCCTACTGCGGCAATATGGATGACGACCATCAGTCCGTGAAGTTTGCCCACCGCGGAGACTTCGGGTGGGAGATCCACTCCGTGGATTCCATGGCCGAATGCTCGGAGGGGAGCCTTTCCGCCCGCAACACCCCCGGTGGAGGGTTTGGGATCGCCTACTACGACGAGCAATTCGAGGACCTGCGATACGCCAGCTACATGAGCGGCATCTGGGTTCGGGAGACCGTCGAGTCCCACAATCAGGTGGGGAATACTGTTCCCTCGCCTACGGTCCGGATGGACAACCGGTCATAAGCTATTACTACTGCGGCAGGAGCACGGATGACGATTGCCAGGGTGGTGGAGACCTAAGGGTCGCCCATCGGACCCAGACAGGTTGGGAAACGGTGACCGTGGAAACGGAAGGCAACACCGGTCTCTTCACTTCCATCGAGGTCTCGAACACCGGAACGATCTACGTCTCCTACTACGACCAGTCTCAACAATCCCTGAAAATGGCGGTACATCGATAAGGTCGGCGCCGCTCGGTCTCATCGGGTGCGATGACTTAAGAAAATGGATGTTTACCCGGTCGGGCTCGCCATTCGGTACTGTCCCGGGTTCCCTCTCCGATTTGCTTGGGCTCCGTCTCTCCCTCCCCCTACAAGGCCAAGGAAGGGCTGTCACAGCCATGACAGCCTTTCTCACGGAGTCGCCCGGCGCAAATCTCCGAGGGAACCCGGGACGGAACCTGGCAACGCAGGCCCTGCCAGCCCGCATATTGCACGAAGCCTTCTGCTGCGAGCGGCGTAAGCACGGAATCCTCGGGCAGGGTGAGTTCTGGCTGTCCACCGAGTCGATTCTCGAGGTTCGGACCCGGATGTACACCATTGAGGAAAAGTTGGCCGACAAATGATACAATGAAGCGGTTACAAAGAAAGAACACCGGATCGGATGTGGTGTATGCCTCGGAAATTACCGGATCTCAATCGGTTTTTGTCAAACCAGTTCCTGTATCCGCTCCTGCTGTCGACACTTCTTGCCGCGGGGTTCTTCGCCTTTCGTGTGGCCTACAGTGGAAGGTGGTACTACGATAACCTGCCGTGGAACCTCTTCCTGGCCTGGGTGCCCTACGTTTGCAGCCTGTGGGCTGCCGCGTGGTATCGTATGTACCCGGCCCGTTGGTTGATCCTTTTATTGCCCGGCGCGCTGTGGCTCGTCTTCTTCCCGAACGCTCCGTACATCGTGACCGATTTTTACCACCTGGAGAAGCGCCCGCCCATCCCGCTCTGGTATGACATCGGCCTGATCACAACCTTTGCCTGGACAGGCTGCCTCCTGGCGATCGCCTCGTTGAGAACGATGCAGTTTCTGGTCAGAAGGCGAACGAACGGGTTCCTGAGTTGGGTGTTCGTGGCGATCGCGCTAAGCAATACGTACGAGTCAGTGATGACAAGAAGAATCATTACCCCGTATTGCTGCGTCGCCGCCGGCGGTTCCTCGAGACTCTTCAACAAGCAGTTGGCGGCATTCATGTTCATTTTGTCGGCCGGCTCGATGACAGCGACCTTGTACCCACCCATCTGAGCCTTCAGCCCCAAATGCTGCGTCAATTCACGTACCTGGTCCACGAGGATGTCCTTGCCCTCCTCCTCGGGGCTCACCTGGCGCCAGTCCGGGTGGGTGCCGGCCAGGGTCAGGTGGCACTGACGGCATTGGCCGCAGCCCCCTCCCTGTGCATCCGGCGCCTCACACAGCGCCGCCCGGGCCAGGTGCTCGGCGAAGCGGTGCTTGCCGATGCCCCGGGGGCCGCCCAGCAGCAGGGCGTGGGGCATGCGCCCGGCCTGAAGGCGGGCGGCCGTGTGGCGCCAGAGCGCCCGGTGCCAGGGCAGTAAGCCGGTCATGTTCGGGGGGTATCCTTCAAGTATGGGTCCAGAATTCGCTGCAGTTGCGCCTGTACCGCCGGGAGGGATTGCTGAGCATCGATGACACGATAGCGCTCCGGCTGTTCGTTGGCAAGGCGCAGGTAGGTGTCGCGAACCCGCTCGAAAAATGCCAGCTCCTGTTGCTCGAAGCGGTCCGGGTCGCCCCCCCGTTGCCGGGCGCGCTGCAGGCCGAGCTTGACCGGGATATCAAACAGCAGCACCAGATCGGGCCGTGTCGGCCCCTGAACAAAGGCCTCCAGCGACGTGATATGGCGGCGCTCGATGCCGCGCCCGCCCCCCTGATAGGCGTAGGTCGCATCGGTGAAACGGTCGCAGAGCACCCATTGCCCGCGGGACAGGGCGGGCTCGATGACCCTGGCCAGGTGCTCGGCCCGGGCCGCGAACATCAACAGCAGCTCGCTCACCGGTGTCATGCCCTCGCCCTGCCCTTCCAGCAGCAGGCGTCGGATGCCTTCGCCGAGGGGCGTTCCCCCGGGCTCGCGGGTGGCCACCGGCGCCCTGCCCGCGGTCTCCAGGGCTTGCCGGATAAACGGCAGGTTGGTGCTCTTGCCCGCGCCCTCGATCCCCTCGACGGTGATGAACAGGCCCCGCCCCGGCGCGCCGTGCCCGCCGCTCATCGGACCGCCATGGGCCGCTCGCCCAGCTGGTACCGGGCGATGGCCTCTCGGTGCTCGGCGAGGGTGTCCGAGAACTGGTGGCTTCCGTCTCCGCGGGCGACATAATACAAAGCCTGACCCTGCGCCGGGTGCATCGCAGCCTGGATGCTCTTCACACCCGGCATTGCGATGGGTGTGGGCGGCAGTCCGCGATGGAGATAGGTGTTGTACGGGGTGTCGTGACGCAGGTCGCGGCGTCGCAGGTTGCCGTCGAACCGATCCCCCAGCCCGTAGATGACGGTGGGGTCCACGGCCAGGCGCATGCCGCGTCGCAGCCGCCGCACCAGGACGCCGGCGATTCGGGGGCGTTCCTCGGGGATCGCTGTTTCCTTTTCGATGATCGATGCGACGATCAAGGCCTGATAGGGGGTGTCGTAGGGCACATCGGGATCCCGGTCGTGCCAGGCCCTGGCCAGCTCTTCGTGCATGGCATCATAGGCGCGGCGCAGGAAGGTGGCGTCGCTGGTGCCCTCGGGGAAGAGGTAGGTGTCGGGGTGAAAGAGTCCTTCGGGATTGTGCTCGGGCAGGCCGAGCCTGGTCATGATCTGCTCGCCCGTCAGGCCCCTGAGCGTGTGCTCCAGGTCGGGGTCCCGGTTGATGGCGTCCATCATCTGCTTGAAGGTCCAACCCTCCAGCAGGGTCAGTGAGTGCTGAAGCACCTTGCCGGCGACCAGCTTGTCGAGCAGATCCCTGGGGGTCATGCCCGGCGCAAGGGCGTACTCCCCCGCCTGGATCCTGCCCGATGCCCGCTGCCAGCGGGCGAGCAGGACCAGGTAGCCGGGGTGGTCCACGACGCCGCGCCGTTGAAGGTCATAAGCCAGGCTCTTCATGCTGGTGCCCGGCGCCACCGTGTAGTCCATGCCCCCGGCTGGGATATTCAGGGAGGTCTCCTTGAACATGTAGAAATCGATCATGAACCACCCCGCCGCCAGGCTGAGGAGAAAAACGATGCCCCCGAGCCAGCGGGCCGGTTTCAGGGACTTTGCCTTGGACGTGGTCATCGCGTCGGGTAGATAAAAGGCGCCGGATCAAAAAGGCATTTTAACATGAGAGGCGGCGGCATTACGGTCATGGGTCACCGAAACGGGCATGAAGGGCGGCGCGCGCCGGCTATCCGAGCCCCGAAGAGGCCGCGACGGTTTCGGCGAGGCGGCGGGTGACGGGGCCGGGCCGCAGGCGGCGGTCGCCGTCCACGGCCTTCACCGGCCACAGCCCGATGAGGCTGTTGCACACGAACAGCTCCGCAGCCGTGCCGAGCTCGGTGACGGATACCGGCCGCACGACGGGGGTCATGGCCAGGTCAGGGGCCAGTTCCAGGATCAGGCCGCGCATGACCCCGGCGACGCCCGAGCCGCTCACATCGGGTGTAATCAATTGATCCCCGTCAACCAGGAAGACATTGCTCATGGTGCCTTCGATGACGTGGTCGTCGTGATCCAGCATCAGGCCCTCGGGGACATCCGGGTCGTCCCATTCGCCGCGGGCCATGACCTGCTCCAGGCGATTGAGGTGCTTGACGCCCGCCAGCGGATGGCGGCACGCCAGACGGGTGCGGCATACCCGTACCGCGACGCCGTCGGTGTAAAACGACGGGGGATAGTCCGGCGGCGGGTGGGTACTCACAATGCGGGTCGCGGCGCCGTGGCGGGGCGGCCCGTAACCGCGCCCGCCCGCGCCGCGGGTGACGATGATCTTCAGGACCGCCCGCTGCAGGCCGCCGCACAGCCGGCGGGCCTCATCCTCCAGCAGGTCGGCGGGCGGCGCGGCGATGGCCAGACGCCGGCAGCCGGCCTGCAGGCGCTGCAGGTGGCGCTCCCATAACACGGGTCGGCCGTCGTGGACGGCGATGGTCTCGAACAGGCCGTCGCCGTATTGGAGCCCGCGGTCCGCGACGCCGACGTGCGCGGCGGCCGTCCCGTTGACCAGGGTCTCGTACACTAAGGCGCCCCGCCCAACGCCATGAGCAGCCCCTTGGCCTTGGCCCGCGTCTCTTCGAGTTCCTGCTCGGGCTGCGAGTCGGCCACGATCCCCGCGCCTGTGCGCAGGGTGAAACGGCGCCGGTCGGTCCACAGGGTGCGGATCAGGATATTCAGGTCCATGGCGCCGTCGCGGTTGAGATATCCCATGGCACCGGTATAGGGCCCGCGCCGGGTCTGCTCCAGCTCGGCGATGATCTGCATGCAGCGTATCTTCGGGCAGCCGGTGATGGTGCCCCCGGGAAAGACGGCGCGCGATGACCTGTCCCGGCGTGACCCCGTCGTTCAGGCGGCCGCGCACATTGGAGACGATGTGGTGCACGTGCCGGTAAGACTCCAGGACCATGAGCTCGTTGACCTGCACGCTCCCCGGGCGGCACACCCGGCCCAGGTCGTTGCGCTCCAGATCAATCAGCATGGTGTGCTCCGCCCGTTCCTTGGGGTGGGCCATCAGCACCCGGGACAGGCCGCGGTCCGTCCGGGGATCGTGCCCCCGGGGGCGGGTCCCGGCGATGGGGCGGGTCTCGATCAGGCCGTCGCTCGAGGTGCGCACCAGGCGTTCCGGCGACGAGCTGACGACGGCCAGGTCCCCATGTCTTGCCAGCCCGCAGAACGGCCCGGGGTTGTGCTGCCGCAGGCGCCGGTATAAGGCGCCGGGGCTGATGCCGGCCTCATGGGCGCCGCTCCACGCTCGGGACAGATTGACCTGAAAGACATCGCCGTCGCGGATATAGCGCTTGATCCGCGTCACCCCCTCGAGGTAAGCGCCCGGCTCGTCCTCGGTCACGGGGATGGGGCGGGGATGGCGCCCGGTGGCGTGCCCCCCGTCCACGGCGCTTGCCGCCAGATCCTCCGCGAGGGATCCAGCAGGTGGGCTGGCCTGCGGCTCCGCCATCAGGAAGGTCCGGCGCAGTCTGGTGATCGGTGATCACCGCCGCCGGCACGCGCATGGCGAAGGCCTGGGGCAGCCCTCGCCGGCGCCGGGCGCCAGCGGCACGCTGGGTTCGACCTGCGTCCCGAGTTCATAGCCCAGATACATGAACCAGCCGCCGCGAAACGGCAGCGCAGACATCCGATGCGCGCTGCCTTCCCTTTCGCTGCGCCACCACCGATCGAAGGCGGCGAGAAAGTCCTGCCTTACCGCCGGCGTGCCGCCGCTGAGGCGAAAGTCGTGCGTCAGTTCCAGGGTCGCGCCGGGAAAGGCGAACAGGATATCAAAGCGCGCATGTTCGGGGCCGTGTACGACGCTCTCCAGGAGATGCGGGTAGCGTTGTGGATATGCCTCGTGCAGAGGCAGAAGGTCCTGGTACACATCGAAGACGCGGCAGTTGGAGGGTACCGCTGCACGCGGAGGTTAGACGCCGCGGTGAGTGCGCATTCAGCAAGGTCTCTCCCGATGGACTCAGGACAATTTCTTGAATACCAGTGTCCCGTTGGTCCCACCGAAGCCGAATGAATTGGATACCGCCACGTCGATCCTCGCCCGGCGTGCCTCGTTGGGGACGTAGTCCAGATCGCAGTCAGGGTCCGGGGTAAACTGGTTGATGGTGGGTGGCGCCACCTGGTCGCGGATGGCCAGCACGCTGAAGATGGCCTCCACGCCGCCGGCGGCGCCGATCATGTGGCCGGTCATGGACTTCGTCGAACTGACCATGACCTTGCGGGCGTGATCGCCCGAAGGCGGACTTGATGGCCAGGGTCTCGGCCTTGTCGCCCAGGGGCGTTGATGTCCCGTGGGCGTTGATGTAGTCCACGTGATCGGGGTTGATTCGCGCGTCCCGCAGTGCCCGTTCCATGCACATGCGCGCACCCTCCCGCCCTCCGGGGGCGACGTCATGTGGTAGGCGTCGCCGCTCATGCCGTAACCCACCAGCTCGGCATAGATGCGCGCGCCGCGCGCCTTGGCGAATTCATATTCTTCCAGCACGATCACCCCGGCCCCGTCGCTGAGCACGAACCCGTCCCGGTCCATGTCCCACGGCCGGCTGGCGGTCTGCGGATCGTCATTGCGGGTGGACAAGGCGCGTGCCGAGCAGAAACCGCCCAGGCCGCAGGGCGAGGTGCACATCTCCGCCCCGCCGGCGACCATGACCTGGGCATCACCGTAGGCGATCATGCGCGCCGCGTCGCCGATGTTGTGGGTGGCGGTGGTGCAGGCCGTGGCGATGGCGATGTTAGGGCCCTTGAAGCCGCACATAATGGACAGGTTGCCGGAGATCATGTTGATGATGTTGCTGGGCACGAAAAACGGCGATATCTTGCGCGGCCCGCCGTCCAGGTAGCCGGCATAACCCTTTTCGATGCCCGGCAGCCCGCCGATGCCGGAGCCGATGGCCACGCCGATGTCGGTGCGCCGTCTCCTCGGTGGCCTCCAGTCCGGCGTCCTTGACGGCCTGCTAATGCCGGCGGCCAGGCCGTAATGGATAAACGGGTCCATCTTGCGGGCGTCCTTGGCGGAGATGTACTGGGTGATATCGAAATCCCGCACGGAGCCGCCGAAGCGCACCGGGAACTGGGAGACATCGAAGTGGGTGATGGGGCCGATACCGCTGCGGCCCGCCAGTATGCTGCGGACCAGGCATCGTCCACCGTCAAGCCCACCGGGCTGATGATGCCCAATCCGGTGATTACCACACGTCTTTTGGAAGTCATTGGTTCCATTCAGTATGTGTATTCCGGACTTCATCCCTGGTCGGTGTATATCGCGTTGACGGCAACGAGGCCTATTGCAAGACGGAAGGGCTGTACGGGAACCTGCGGAAATCGTACATACAGTCCACCGACGCGGTTGGCCTGGAGGGTTCGGGTGCATGGAAACCGGATTCCAGTGGCGGCTACACTTGTTGTTTTCGTGCAAGACCGTATTACGTTTTGTCTTCAAGCTGATTCTAGTTGGTATGGCTGCTGATGTAATCAATTGCCTGTTGGACAGTGGTGATTTTTTCCGCCTCCCCGTCGGGGATTTCGCACTCGAACTCCTCCTCAAGGGCCATGACCAACTCGACGGTGTCCAGTGAATCTGCGCCAAGATCGTCCACGAACGAGGACTCGTTGCTGACTTCTTCTTCCTTGACTCCCAGTTGCTCAACAACAATCTTCTTGACGCGCTCTTCAACACTATTATTCATGACAGTCGTTCCTCCGACAAATATAAATACCACGTGATGCGGTCGGTATTTTATCGCCTAAGTGACAAGTTGCAAATTCCAGTCATTATACTACCGATTAACCCGGTTTGAGGCCAAGCCTCTATCAATTTGAAAATTGGAATTTTATTTTTTTCCGGGGGTGCGCGCCGCGCTCACCCCATGTACATGCCGCCGTTGACATGCAGGGTGCTCCCGGTGATGTAAGCGGCGCTTGGGCGAGGCCAGAAATGCCACGGCGGCCGCCACATCCTCCGCCCGGCCCAGACGGTTCAGGGGATCTGCTTCAACAACGCCTCCTTCTGGTCCTCGGCGATGGAGCGGGTCATGTCCGTGTCGATGAACCCCGGCGCCACGCAATTGACCGTAATGCCCCGTGACGCCACCTCGTGGGCCACGGATTTGGTGAAGCCCACCATGCCCGCCTTGGCGGCGGCATAGTTTGTCTGCCCCGGATTGCCGGTAAAGGCCACCACCGAGGAGATATTGATGATGCGTCCATGGCGCTCCTTGATCATGGCGCGCAGGCACGCCTTGGTGAGCCGGTAAACGGCGCTCAGGTTGGTATTGATGATGTCCTCCCACTCCTGTTCCTTCATGCGCAGCATCAGGTTGTCCCGGGTGATGCCGGCATTGTTCACCAGGACGCTACGGCAGGCGCGCCGTAGGTCCGCTCGATGACGCTTCACCGCATCCTCGATGGTGGCCGGGTCGGTCACATCCAGCACCACGCCACAGCCGGTAATATCATTTTTATTTAAATAGTTATCGATCTCTTCTGCACCACTTTGTGAAGTCGCCGTGCCGACGACGGCGGCCCCCTGCCGGCCCAGCTCCGTGGCGATGGCCCGGCCGATGCCGCGGCTTGCGCCGGTGACCAGGGCAAGCTCGTTACTCAACATCCGTCCGTTCCTCCATTAATCCAGTGTCGTGCCTAATATCGTGCCAGTGCCGCGCCCCAGGTGAAGCCCCCGCCGAAGGCCTCGAACAACAGGGTGTCGCCCGGCCGGACGCGCCCATCACGGATCGCCACGTCCAGGGCCAGGGGCACGGACGCGGCGGAGGTGTTGCCGTGCTCGCCCACGGTGACGATCACCCGCTCCATGGGCATATTGAGCTTTTTCGCCGCCGCCTGAATGATGCGGATATTGGCCTGATGGGGGACCAGCCAGTCGATGTCGGACTTTTCCAGGCGGTTGTGGGTGATGACCTCGTCGGCGATTCGGCCCAGGGTATTGACGGCGATGCGGAACACCTCGTTGCCCTGCATCTGCATGTAGGCCTCGCCTTCTGGAGCCGGGACCCGCGACACCCGCAGGCGAGCTGTACTGGCCGTCGGCATGCAGGTGGGTGGACAGGATCCCGGGGGTATTGTCGGCCTTGAGGACCACGGCTCCGGCCCCGTCGCCGAACAGTACGCAGGTGCTGCGGTCGGTCCAGTCGGTGATGCGCGACAGCACGTCGGCCCCCACCACCAGGGCGTTGACTGGCGCTGCCGCTCTTGATGAACTTGTCCGCCACCGCCATGGCATAGATGAAGCCGGTGCACACCGCCTGAATATCGAACGCCGCCGGCCCGTGGATGCCGAGGCGCTGCTGCAGCAGGCAGGCAGTGCTGGGGAAGACCTGGTCGGGGGTGGTGGTGGCGACGATGATCAGATCGATGTCCGCGGGTGTCAGGCCCGCCGCCTTGATCGCCTCCCGGGCGGCGTGCTCAGACATGTCCGCAGGTGCCCTCGTCCGCCGCGGCGATATGGCGGGTGTGGATCCCGGTGCGTTCGGTGATCCAGCGGTCGGTGGTGTCCACCATCTTTTCCAGTTCGGCGTTGGTGAGGACCTTTTCCGGCAGATAACCCCCGCTGCCGACGATGCGCGAATACCTCACACTACCCGCCTTTCGACCAGAAAGGACTCCAACTGTTTGCTGATGCGCTGGGGCACGTTCTTGGTGACCTCCACCACGGCCTCGTCGATGGCATGCTCGAAGGCCATGGCGTCGGCGCTGCCGTGACTCTTGACCACGATGCCCTGCAGCCCGAGCAGGCTGGCGCCGTTGTAGCGGCGCGGATCGACCCGCTTGCGGAAGGCGTTCAGGGCCGGACGGGCCATGAGGGCGCCGAGCTTATTGAAGAATGTGCGCTTGAACTCGCGCTGCATGTAAAAGGTCAGCATGCGCGCCACGCCCTCGCTGGTCTTCAGGGCGATGTTGCCGGCGAAGCCGTCGCACACCACCACGTCGACGGTCCCCTTGAAGATGTCGTCCCCTTCGACGAAGCCATAGTAGTTGAGGTGGCTGGCCGACAGCAGGCGCGCCGCCTCCTTGACCCGCTCGTTGCCCTTGATCTCCTCGGAGCCGATGTTGAGCAGCCCGACGGTGGGGTTGTCGATATTGTCCACGGCGCTGGCGACCACCGCCCCGATGACGGCGAACTGGAACAGGTGCTCGGCGGACGAGTCCACGTTGGCGCCCAGGTCGAGCATGTGGGTGTGCCCCTTCATGGTGGGCAGGGCGGCGACGATCGCGGGCCGGTCCACGCCGGGCAGCGTCTTGAGCACATAGCGGGCGGTGGCCATCAGGGCCCCCGTGTTGCCGGCGCTGACGCAGGCGGCGGCCTGGCCCTCCTTGACCAGATTGATGGCGACCCGCATGGACGAGTCCTTCTTGGTGCGCATGGCGATGCTGGGCAGCTCGTCCATCCCGACCCGCTGGGAGGCGTGCTTGAGCTCGAGCCGGTCGGCGACGGCAGCGGTGTTGTGACGTTCCAACTCGGGCGTCAGCAGCGCCTGGTCGCCTACCAGGATGATATTCAGGTCGGGCCGTTTGGCCAGGGCGCTGAGGACCGCGGGGACACTGACATCATGGCCGTTATCGCCACCGAACGCGTCAACAGCGATTGTAAGGGTCAAGCCTTAGTCACCCTTTTTGGTGGCGATAACCTTGCGCCCCCTGTAGTAGCCGTCCGGGCTGATGTGATGGCGGCGATGCACCTCGCCCGTGGTGGGTTCCAGGGACAGCCCGGTGGGGCGTAAGGCGTCGTGGGCGCGGCGCATCCCGCGCTTGGAAGAGGTCTTGCGATTTTGTTGCACAGCCATTGCTCTATACTCCTAAACCTTGCCTAATCAGTTACAACACTCAAGTTAAGATAGATAAACATTTATTTCTTCAGTCGCGCCAACACGGCGAAGGGTTTCTGGCGCTCCCCCTGCGTGTCATCCTGCACCGCCTCCCCCGGTCGATCATCGGGTTGACACGCCGGTTCGGCATGCATGGCGACAATCGGCAACGCCAGCAGCAGTTCGTCTTCCACAATCCTCATCAACGGGATTGAACGGCTGTCCAGGACCAGGCCTTCATAGGGCTCGGGCAGCAGGTCCGTTTCCGAATGACTCGTCACCAGCCCCAGGGCCACTCGGGAATCCACCGTAAGCGCCATGGCCTCGAGGCAGCGCTGACAGGTCACTGTCAATACGCCCCGGATACGCCCCCGCACAAACCGCACACCCTGCTCGTCGACACCCGCCTGCAGATCCACCTGGATCTCGCCGTCACCGTCCGGACTGTGCAGGGAGGCCTTCAGCCGGGACATGTCCGAGACACGCAGCGCCCCCTGCAGCCGGTGTCCCGACTCGGCCCACGACAGCGGATCAATAAACTCTGGCAACCCAGCGGCCATAAAACGGCAAGTTTAGTATGTCTATGATTAACTGTCAAAAAATCGTATTATGAGAGTGCGTTTTCTGATATGGGGGCGGTGGCCGCGATTTTCCATACGCCCGTGCACCCCGGGCAATCGCCCTGCCCCGGCGCCGGGCTCCGATCAAACAGACGGTGGTTCAGCATGTTGGCGTTGGTTTTGGCATCGAGTTCCCGGTACCGCAAGGACCTGCTGAACAGGCTGCACCTGCCCTTTGAGGCGGCCGTTCCCCACGTGGACGAATCCCCCCTGGCCGACGAGCCGCCCGAGCGGCTGGTTCGACGCCTCGCCGAGGCCAAGGCGCGGGCGGTGGCCCCCGCCCATCCCGGGGCACTGATCATCGGCTCCGATCAGGTGGCGGTCATCGACGGCGCCGTACTGGGCAAACCGGGGGGGCATGACCAGGCGGTGGCGCAACTGTCCCGGGCCTCGGGCCGCCGGCTGACCTTCCTGACCGCCTTGTGCCTGCTGAATGTGTCCAGCGGCCGGGCCCGCACGGAGGTGGCAGCCTTTTCCGTGGTCTTCCGGGCGTTGAGTCCCGCAGTGATCGAGCGCTACGTCTCCCGGGAGCAGCCCTATGACTGCGCCGGGGCCTTCAAGTCCGAGGGGCTCGGTATCGCCCTGGTGGAGCGCTTCGAGGGCGACGATCCCACTGCGCTCATCGGCCTGCCGCTGATCCGCCTCACCGAGATGCTGCGCGATGAGCATGTCGAGATACCCTGACGCTTAACCTGAACTATCAATGAACTGCCGTAGCGAGGGCGTTGAGATGCCTGAAAAGACAGCGTGGCGCGGACCGCAAGGCGCGCAGGCATACTTGACAGTATGTCGAGCACCTGGAGGGAGCACGCGCTGCCTTTTCAGGTATATCGGCGGCCGCAGCAGGTCGTTCATGAATAGTTCAGATTAAACCCGGCTTACTCCAGCGGGTCCGCCGGCAGGCCGAGCAGGCTGCCCAGGCGCCGGCCCATGGAGGCGCCGAAGCGCTGGACCAGTCGCTGGAAGTAGTCCGGGTGGCGGGTATAGTCTACGACCCGCTCCGCGCCGATAACCTCCCGGGCCACGTCCCGGGTACTGCGCAGCTCGTCCACCAGGCCCAGCTTGACCCCCTCGGCGCCGGTCCACACCAGGCCGCTGAACAGCTGGTCCGAGGGCTTGAGCCGGTTGCCGCGCCCCTTTTTGACCACGTCGATGAACTGCCGGTGCACCCTGTCCAGCAGCGCCTGCATGAACTTTTTGTCCTGCTCCTTGAGGGGCGAGAACGGATCCAGAAAGGCCTTGTGCCGCCCCGAGGTGATCAGGCGCCGCTCGATGCCCAGCTTGTTCAAGGCCCCGGTGAAACCGAAGCCGTTCATCAAGACCCCGATGGATCCCACGAGACTGGCCTTGTCGGCGTATATCTTGTCCGCCGCGGAGATGATGTAGTAGCAGCCCGAGGCGCAGATGTCGGTGACCACGGCGTACACGGGGATGTCGGGGTGCTGTTTGCGCAGGCGGAAGATCTCGTCGTTGACCAGTCCCGCCTGGACCGGGCTGCCGCCGGGGCTGTCGGCGCGGATGATCACCCCCGCCGTACTCTTGTCGCGAAAGGCGGCGCGCAGGGCGTCGATGAGATCGTCCGCGTTGGCGCGCTTGTCCTGAGCGATCTCGCCGTCGAGCTCCACCAATGCCGTGTGGCGCCCGCCCCCGACCTTTTCCCAGTCCTTCGGCGCGGACACGAACAGGGCCATAAAGATGAAAACAAAGAACAGCGCCTTGAAAAATATCCCCCAGCGCCGCGTGCGCCGCTGCTCCTGTATGGCCGACAGGGCGAGCTTGGTGAGCACGTCCCGTTCCCAGCGCTGCTCCGAGGCGTCGCCCTGGGGGTCAGGGGCCGGCGCGGCGCTCTGCGGCCCCGATGCCCGGGGGCGCCCGGGGCCGGACCCCTCGTTCAGCCACGGGTCTTGTTCATCCGGGGACGGGGGCTGTTTTTCATCTGACATGGCGCTTCCTTTTCCCTAAGTGTTCGCGAATGGTGGGTCGGGGGTGATCAGTCGCTGTGACCGGCCAGCCACTGTTTTATCTCGCCGATGGCATCGATGCAAGCGAGGGGGCCGTGGCGTAGCAGCCGGTCCTTGTCATGGACGCCGTAATTGACCGCCACGGCGGCGGTCCCCGCATTGGCCGCCATCTGCATATCATACTCGGTGTCGCCCACCATCAGGGTCTCGCCGGGGTCGACATCCAGCTCGTCCATCAGCTCCAGGAGCATCTGGGGGTGGGGCTTGGAGAAGCTCTCGTCGGCGCACCGCGTGCCGTGAAACAGGTGTTGAAAGCCGGTCTCGGACAGGGCCCGCTCCAGGCCGCGGCGGCTCTTGCCCGTGGCGATGCCCAGCAGATAACCGGCGGCGTGGAGTTCGGCGATGGTCTCGCCGACGCCGGGGAACAATACGGCCGGGGTGCGGTTCGCCAGGAAGTGGCGGCGGTAGGTCTCGGTGATCCGCCCGTGGACCTGCGGGCCGGCGCCGGGGAAGAGCATCTCCAGGGCCTCGGGCAGGCCCAGGCCGATGGTGTTCTTGATGGTGTCGCGCTCGGGCGCCTCCATGGCCAGGTCGGCGCAGGTGGCGAACAGGCAGTCGACGATCTGCTCTTCGGAGTCGAGCAGCGTCCCGTCCCAGTCAAATACAATCAGCGCAAAACGATGGTTCATGTCGCTCCAGTGCCTCAATGACGGCTTGCAGTGCTTCGGGCAGCGGGGCTGTGGTATCCGTAGCCACCGCCCGCTGTGGGGGTCCGCGAACTCGAGCCGGTGGGCATGCAGGAACAGCCGTTTGAGGCCCAGGCGGCGCATTTGCTGGTTGAATGCCCGGTCGCCGTATTTCGTGTCCCCGGCGATGGGGTGCCCCACGTGGGCCGCGTGGACCCGGATCTGGTGGGTGCGTCCCGTGATGGGGCTGGCCTCCAGGAGGCTGGCGTCATTATAAACTCTCTGCGCCACGAACTGGGTGACGGCGGGCTTGCCCCCCTCGGCCACGCCGATGCGCCGCTCACCGGACGAATGGCGGAAAGGCGCCAGGCGGGTCCTCCACCCGGCGTTCCTTGCCCCGCCAGTGCCCCTTTACCAGGGTCAGGTAGCACTTTTGCACCTCCCCTTCCCGGAACTGGGTGTGCAAACCCTGCAGGGTGGCGCGGTCCTTGGCGAACAGCAGACACCCGGAGGTGTGGCGGTCGATACGGTGGGCCAGCTCGATGAAGGGCAGGTCCGGGCGCAGGGCCTTGAGTAAGTCGACAACCCCGTACTGCAGGCCGCTGCCGCCGTGGACGGGTAGCCCGGCGGGCTTGTTGATCGCCAACAACCCTTTGTCTTCGTGGAGAATATTTCCCAGGACGAGGCGCCGCTGCTGGGCGCTGACCGGCGGCGCCTCGGCGGCTGCGCGGTGACGAACGGGCGGCAGGCGCACCGCATCGCCCGACTGGAGCCGGTACTCGGGTTTGGCGCGGCGCTTGTTGACCCTGACCTGGCCGGTACGCAGCAGCCGGTACACATGGCTGCGGGGCACGCCCCTGAATCGGGCGAGGAGAAAATTGTCGATGCGCTGACCCTCATGGCCGGCATCCACGATCACGGTTTGAATGCTGCGCCCGCCGGTGTCGCTCGTTTCCATAACTTTCTTAGTAACACCAAGTGCTTACGGTTTGAAGGGCGTATCATATGCTGCTATGATACGCAATGTTAAAGGGTGTTTTACATATATAGTGGGTGTGTGTGAGTCGGGCTGTTGGCAGCCTGTCGATCAGGAGACGGCGCTGAACGTAAGCCGCCGTGGCGACGATCCCGCTCCATGCCCTGTATTCAAAGTCCGTAACCCGCAGGCGGGTTACACGCAGGAGCCGGTGCGGGTCACCCGCCCGTCGCAGGGCGAGGCGCCGTGACAGCCCGGACAGGCTCCTAGAATACCGTATTTTCGAGACGACGACTCAGGGTGTTGGAATCGACAGAGGCGTCGGTTTGGTTTTTCCGGGCAAGGGCTCAAGCATCGCCGGTCCTTGCGAATGGAGTAAAGAACAGGTGCGATGAGTTGCCATGTTAGCCTTTTGTGCTAGGGAGCTCGTGCGGTCACCGGTAAGGGACTTGTCACAAACGATTGTGAAGCCAAGTGGTCAGGACCAGAGCATTACAACAAAACAAAGCTGGGATGGAAAGGCCATTGACTGAGGCAGGTTTACCGTTGAGCGGTATGATAAAGAGACTCGAAGCGTGGATCGTTTCCCACTGCCTGCAGTTGCGCAGCGCAGTCTGTCTCCGCCCCCGACGCTACCCCCGTACACTGACGGCCAAGCGTGGCGTGACGATAATATTCCAAAGAGATTGGATACATGAAACGAATGCTGATCAATGCTACGCAGCAGGAAGAGCTGCGCGTGGCGTTAGTCGATGGACAATACCTATATGACCTTGATATCGAAACCCTTTCCCGCGAGCAGAAGAAGGCAAACATCTACAAGGGGCGCATTACCCACATAGAGCCCAGCCTGGAGGCCGCCTTCGTCGATTACGGCGCCGAGCGCCACGGTTTTCTGCCCCTCAAAGAGATCGCGCCGAGTTACTTCAGGCAGGCCGTGCCTGAAGGGGGCGAGCGGGTCAAGATCAGCGAGGTCCTCAGGGAGGGCCAGGAGCTGATCGTACAGATCGAAAAGGGCGAGCGCGGCACCAAGGGCGCCGCGCTGACCACCTACGTGGCCCTGGCGGGCCGCAATCTGGTGCTCATGCCCAACAACCCGCGGGCCGGCGGGGTATCCCGCCGCATCG
This sequence comes from uncultured Gammaproteobacteria bacterium, assembly GCA_963844825.1. Taxonomy (GTDB): domain Bacteria; phylum Pseudomonadota; class Gammaproteobacteria; order CAWJPQ01; family CAWJPQ01; genus CAWJPQ01. Next base: position 466,280 of record CAWJPQ010000012.1, on the reverse strand, counting down.
AGGGGGACGAGCGCAGCGAGACCCTCGACGCCCTCAGCCAGCTGGACCTGCCCGAGGGCATGGGGATGATCGTGCGCACGGCGGGCGGCGGGCGCACCACCGACGAACTGCGCTGGGATCTGGAATACCTCAAACGCCTTTGGGAGTCCATCAAGAGCGAGGCCGACAACCGCCCCGCCCCTTTCCTGATCTACCAGGAGAGCAACCTGGTGATCCGCGCCCTGCGCGACTACCTGCGCCAGGACATCAGCGAGATCCTCATCGACGACCCGGAGGTCTACCGCTACGCCCGGGACTTCATCCACCAGGTCATGCCCAATTTCCTGGAGAAGATCAAGCTCTACGAAGAGCCCGTGCCCCTGTTCAGCCGCTTTCAGATCGAGAGCCAGATCGAGACGGCCTACCAGCACGAGATCCGCCTGCCCTCCGGCGGCGCGGTGGTCATCGACCATACCGAGGCCCTGGTCTCCATCGACATCAACTCGGCCCGGGCCACCCGGGGCGGCGACATCGAGGAGACGGCACTGCAGACCAATCTGGAGGCGGTGGACGAGATCTCCCGGCAGATGCGCCTGCGCGACATCGGCGGGCTGATCGTCATCGACTTCATCGACATGACCCCGTCGCGGCAACCAGCGCGAGGTGGAAAACCGCCTCAAGGAGGCGCTGAAGCTCGACCGCGCGCGGGTACAGATCGGCCGCATCTCCCGCTTCGGCCTGCTGGAGATGTCCCGCCAGCGCCTGCGCCCGTCCCTGGGCGAGTCCAGCCAGATCCCTGCCCGCGCTGCAAGGGCCAGGGAACCGTGCGGAGCGTGGCCTCCCTGTCGCTGTCCATCCTTCGGGTCATCGAGGAAGAGGCCATGAAGGAGAAGACCTCGCGCATCGTGGCCCAGTTGCCCGTGGAGGTGGGCACGTACCTGCTGAATGAGAAGCGCAGCGTGATCGAGAAATTCCAGGAGCGCTACAAGGTCAACATTATCCTGATCCCCAACCCCTCCTTCCTGACGCCGAACTACGAGCTGCAACGTTACCGCGCCGACGAGGACGAGGCCGCCGCCGTGTCGGCCCAGCCCAGTTACCAACTGGCTGCCATGGCCGAGGAGCCCGTCGGCGAGAGCCTGCTCAAGGAGCGCCCGCCGGCCCAGGAACCGGCCGTCAAGGCCCTGGCGCCCCTGACGCCCTTCCCGGGCCAGAACGCCCAGGAGGTGCCGCCGGCCCAGAGTGCCAAGGAGGGGGGCTTTATCAAGCGCCTCTGGGAGGGGCTGTTCAGCTCGTCCAGGGCCCCGGCGGAAAAGCCCGCCGCGGAGCCGGCCTCGCAGACGCCGCCCAAGACCGATCAGGGCGGCGGTACCCGGGGACGTTCCTCTCAGCAACAGGGCCGGCGGCGCCGTTCGCAATCGTCAAGGCGCGGTTCCCAGGGCGGCTCCCAAGGGAGTCCTCAAGGGAGTCCTCAAGGAAATGCCCAAGGGAGTGCCCAGGGCGACTCCCCAGGCCAAGGCCAGGGGCAGGGATCGCGGCGTGCCTCCAGCGGCGACGGCACCGCCAGACGCAGCGGCGGCGGGAATCGCCAGGGTCAAGGCCAGGGTCAGGGCAAGCGCCCGTCGCGCTCGGGGCGCGGCGGCCGGCGGCGTTCCGGCGCCAGCCGCTCCGGCTCCAATGCCGAGGGGGCCAATGCCGCCTCCGCCAGCCAAGGCGGCGAGGCTGCGACCGAGGACAAGCCCCAGGACAAGTCCCCGGATAGATCTCAGGACAGGGGCGGCGGCGGGCGCTCCGGTGAGGGCGCCCGCAACGATGCCGAGCGGAGCAATGCCGATAACCGCACCCAAGGGGGCGGCGAGCCTTCATCGGGGCAAGGCCACGGCCCCTCCCCGGCCACTGACAACGGCGGGACGAGCGGCAACGACCGGCGCCGCGGCGAAGGGTCCTCCCGGCGCCGGGAGCGCGACGCCTCCGGCGCCTCGGCGAGTGACAGCGAGCAGGATACGCGACCCAGAGGTGAGTCACGCCGCTCCGGGGCCGGCGGCCGGGATACGGCGGGGAACGCCGGGTCTTCAAGCCATGACAAGTCTCAGGAGCCGCGGGAGACCCCCGGCGGCGGGGACGCGAACCACACACCCAAGCAGGAGTCTTCCTGAGGGGCGCCCTTCCCTCTTTTCCCTCCTCACCCCCTAGGGGGTGAGGGGTGAGGTGCATGTCTGTTCTTTTGGGGACAAGGCCAGGCCGAGGGTCACCGAAAAGGAAAAGGATGTGTTACGGTCGATTGCCGCCCTGGCCCGAGGGGGAGGACGTGAACCACGCGCCGCCTTTTTCTTCTACCCGCGCCTTTCTCTTCTCTTGACCTTGTCGCCATCCTGCAGGTGGTCGAACAACCCCTCCGAGGCCGCTTCCACCAGGTCCAGCACCCGGTCGAAACCGCTGGCGCCGCCGTAATAAGGGTCCGGGACTTCCCGGACATGGAGGTCGGGGGCAAACTCCATGAACAGCTTCACCTTGTGGGCATGGGGTTGGGGGCACAGGGCCATCAGGTTGTCGTAATTATCCTCGTCCATGGCCAGGACATAGTCGAAATAGGCGAAGTCCTCGGCGCTGACCTTGCGCGCCCGCAGGTGGCCGATATCGATGCCCCGCTTGCGTACCGCCGCCTGGGCCCGGGCATCAGGGGCGTGCCCGATATGATAGGCATGGGTCCCCGCGCAGTCGATCTCGAACCGCTGCTCCATATCCCGCGCCCTGACCAGGCCGCGAAACACGCCGTGGGCCGTGGGCGAGCGACAGATGTTGCCCATGCATACGAATAAGATCTTGATTTTATCCATTGGCCTTTTTCATCTCTGTAAACAAATATGATGCGTTCCGGGAAAGTTTTGCGCCTGCCGTGACTTTGTCATTATACTCTTAGCGTTATGGACTTCGGCGGCATAGACATCACGGTTGAGCGCCTGCGCAGCCTGATCGGAGTAGCTGTCCGGCATGCCGGCGTGGACTGTCGAATCATCGAGGTCCTGGAGGACGGCCCCAGCCTGGTCCTGCAAAGCGACATGGGCCAGTCCATTCAGCCCGATCAGTATGGTGAGGCCCACCGCTGGGTGCCCTATACCCTGACCATTCCCATCTTCACTGAAGACAAGACGGAATTGAACCCGGATTTTCTGAGTCTGGGCGTCATCGATCTCGACGCCGGTTCGAAGTAGGCGCCGCCGGGTTCATTCCCGCCCTTCCCCCAGAAGGTCCATGATCCGCTGCACGTCCCCTTCCTGATCCACTCCCGGGGGACACGGCTCGAGCGCCTCGGCCACATGGATCTTGTGCCCGTACCACAGGATGCGCAGTTGCTCCAGGGACTCCGCCACCTCCGGCTCGCAGGGCGGCCACTCGACGAACGCCCGTACAAAGCCGGCCCGGTAGGCATAGAGCCCGATGTGGCGAAAGTGGGGCGCCTTCACCGACAGGCCCATGGCGGCCTCGGCGAAGGCCTCGCGGTCCCAGGGGACGACGGCGCGGCTGAAGTACAGGGCAAAACCCTGATGATCGGTGACCACCTTGACCACATGGGGGTCGAAGAGCAGCTCGGGGTCGCGGATCCGCTCGCACAGGGTCGCGGCACTGGCCTCGGGGTGGGCGTCGAGATTGCCCGCCACTTGGCGCAGGGCGGACACGGGTACCAGGGGTTCATCGCCCTGGAGGTTCACTACGATGTCATCGCCGCCGAGGCCGAGCTGCCCGACCGCCTCGGCGATACGGTCCGTCCCGGACAGGTGATGCCCTCCCGTCATGCACACCTCGGCGCCGAACCCGCGGGCGGCCTGCTCGATGCGCGGGTCATCGGTGGCGATGACCACCCGCCCCGCCCCGCTCGCGGCGGCCTTTTCATAGACATGCTGGATGAGGGGTTTGCCGGCGATGAGCCGAAGGGGTTTGCCTGGCAGGCGGGTCGATTGATAACGGGCGGGGATGACGATGGAAAACGTCACTAAACTTCCTCTTCGGCATCCAGCCGGCGCGCCTCTTCCTCCAACATGACCGGGATGTCGTCCCGGATCGGATAGGCCAGGCGGTCCGCCTTGCAGATTAGCTCGCCCGCGTCCCGTTTGTAGACCAGGGGGCTCTTACAGATGGGACATACCAGGATATCCAGCAATTTCTTGTCCATGACTCAGGCCTCGTATAGGGATTCACCGCAGCGCCCCCGTCTGCCCGTGGAGCGCCTCATCTCTTGGCAGTGATTATCTTAGCACGCCGGAGGGCGCGCAAGGGTATCAGGCCCTGGCGCCGCGGTCCCGATAGGCGGCGGCGATTTCGTTGATGCGCGCGAGGAGTGTGGCGGCGAAGGTCTCGTCCATGCGCGCCTCCACCGGCAGGTACCAGTGGTGGCCTTGGGCAAAGTGCCGGCACTTGACGGCGTCCTTTTCGGTCATGATCACGGGCGCGTCGTCGCCGAAGTCCAGGTCGGAGGGCTTGAAGGGGTGATGATCGGGAAAGGCGTGCTCGACAACGCGAAGGCCCATGCCCCTCAACTGATCGAAAAAGCGTACCGGATAGCCGATCCCCGCCACCGCGTGTACCGGCCCGGCGGTGAATTGATGACGGTCCGCCGTGGTCCCCTCATCGCGCAGGTTGCGCATCGGCGCGGCGGCGAGCTGCATGCCGGTCTCGCCCTCCCCCGCCAGGCCGTTGGCGACGATAAAATCCACCCGCCTCAGCCGCCGCGGCGACTCGCGCAGAGGCCCTGCGGGCAGGCAGCGCCCGTTGCCCAGGCGCCGCACCCCGTCGATGACGGCGATCTCCAGGTCGCGCCCGAGCCCGTAGTGCTGCAGGCCGTCGTCGGCGACGATGATGTCGCACGGCGTATACTCCACCAGGGAGGCGGCCGCCGCGCCGCGGTCGGGCGCCACGGCCACCGGGCAGCCGGTCCGCGAGGCGATGAGCACGGGCTCGTCCCCCACCACGCCGGGGTCGCTGTCGCCCCTCGCCTGCTGGGGCCACCGGGCCGCCCGGCCGCCGTAACCGCGGCTGACCACTGCGGGGGCGTAGCCGGCCCGGCGCAGTCGCTGCACCAGCCAGATGACCAGGGGCGTCTTGCCCGTCCCGCCCACGGTGATGTTGCCCACCACGATTACCGGCACGCCCGGGTGTCGGGTCTTGCGAAGATGGAGTCTATAGGCGAGCCGGCGCAGGGTCGCGACCGTGCAGTACAACCACGACAAGGGTGCTAGCAACAGGCCCATGGGGCTGTTGCCGTACCACTGGGCATCGAGCCACCGGGTGAGCCGCTGCCTGGACGCGCCCGCCAAGGAGCGGCCCGTCAATCCTGAACGCGCCAGCGGTGCGACGCCGTCACACCGCGCGTCCCTGCCTCTGGGCGGGGTGGGGGTCGACGACGGCGGGGCCCGCCGAGCGGAATTGCAGCCGGTACAGGTTGGCGTAAGGGCCGTTGCGGGCCAGCAATTCACCGTGACTGCCGCTCTCGACGACCCTGCCCTGCTCCAGGACCATGATGGTGTCCGCCTGCTCAATGGTGGAAAGGCGGTGGGCGATCACCAGGGTGGTGCGGTCCCGGATCAGCGCCTCCAGGCCCTCCTGGATATAACGCTCGGATTGGGTATCCAGGGAGGAGGTCGCCTCGTCCAGGATAAGCAGGGGTGCGTCCTTGAGCAGCGCCCGGGCGATGGCCAGGCGCTGGCGCTGGCCGCCGGACAGCAGCACCCCCCTCTCGCCGATCACGGTGTCCAGGCCCTGGGGCAGGTGGCGGATGAACTCCATGGCGTGAGCGGCCTCGGCGGCCTGCACGATATCGCGTTCGGTCACATCGTCGCCCGCACCGTAGGCGATGTTGCGCGCCACGGTCTCGTTGAACAGGGTCACGTCTTGGCCGACCCAGGAGATCTGCCGGCGCAGGCCACCGAGGGTCAGCTCGCGGGTGTCGTGTCCGTCCAGGGTGATGGTCCCCGAGGTCGGCTCGTAAAAGCGTGCGAGGAGGCTGACCAGGGTGGATTTTCCGCTGCCCGAGCGCCCGACGATGGCCACTGTCCGGCCCGGCTCGATCCTGAAGCTGACCCCGTTCAGGGCGTGCCCCTTGTCCGGGTCGTAGTGGAAATAGACGTCCTTGTACTCGATGGCGCCCCGGGCGCGCGCCGGCGCTTTCGTCCCGGTGTCCGGCTCCGCCTCGCCGTCGATGAGGGTGAAGGCGCTGTGGGCGGCCACGATGCCCTTTTGCAGGGGACCGTTGACATTGGACAGGCGCTTGATCGGGGCCAGCATCATCATCATGGCTACGACGAAGGACATGAAGCTGCCCACGGTAATGGTCTCGGTCATGGCCTGGCGGGTGGCGATGAGCATCACGCCTGAAAAGGCCAGCGCGGAGATGAACTGGATGATCGGCGAGCTCGCGGCCCGTGCGGCGATCATCTTCATGTTCTGGTGCCGGTTGGCCTCGTTGATCCGCTCGAAGTGCTCGGCTTCCTGGGCCTGGGCGCCGAAGATCTTGATGACCCGCTGGCCGGCGATGGCCTCCTCCACGGCGTGGGTGACGTCGCCCATGGTGGACTGAATCCGGTTGCTAACCCGGCGGAAGCGATGATTGACGAAGTTGACCGTATAAGCGATGGGCGGACCCACCAGGAGGAAGACCGTGGCGAGCATCCAGTTCAGATAGAACATCCAGGCCACCAGGCCGATGACCGTCAGGGAGTCGCGGATCAGCACCGTCACGGTATTCGTGGCGGCCTGAAAGACCTGCTCCACATCGTAAGTGAATTTCGAGATGAGCTTGCCCGAGGAGTGCCGGTCGTAGAAGGCGCTGGGCAGGACCAGCAGGTGGTTGAACATGGCCCGGCGCATGTCCCCGATCACCTTGCGCCCGGTCCATGCCATGCAGTAATTCGAGGCGAAGCCGGAGGCCCCGCGGGTGAAGAACAGCACGATCAGCAACAGGGGGATCATGGTGATCACCCGGGGGTCCTTGTCGATGAAGCTGCCGTCGACCATGGGCTTCATGAGGGCGGCAAAGCCGGTGTCCGTCGCGGCGTATACGGTCATGGCGGCGACGCCGGCGACCACCGCCTTCCAGTAGCCGCGGACGTAACCCAGGAGCCGGCGGTAGACCTGCGCGGCGTTGGGTATTTCATCCTCTCGGGACATCAGGGTTTCTGGTCCGACTGGCGGTTTCGGGTGGCGATGGACATATGGGTGATGCCGACCTGGCGCGCGGCGTCCATGGCCGTGACTACCGCCTGGTGGGGAGTATTGGCGTCGGCGCTGATGACAAACACGGGATTCTTCCGGTCGCCCGCGGCCTGGCGGATGGCGCGCTTTAGGGTGTCGATCTGGGTGTTGACCAGGCGGTGATCGTTGACGTAAAAGTGACCCTTGGCGTCGATGAGGACCTCCAGGGACTGCTTTTGATCCTGCTTCGAAGTGGCCTTGGCCTGGGGCAGCTCGATGCTGATCTGGGACTCGTGGTCAAAGGTCGTCGAGACCATGAAGAAGATCAGCAACAGGAACACCACATCGATCAGCGGTGTCAGGTTGATATCGGGCTCTTCCCGTTGCATGCGTTGCCACTTCATGTCATTTCATCGCCGCGTCGTCTTCGAGTATTTCGCCCTCGCGCTCTCCGTGCAGGACCTCGATCAGTTTGAGGGCCTCCTCCTCCATGTTGCTTACCAGGGCCTGCACCCGGCCGCGAAAGTAGCGGTAGAACATCAGGGTGGGGATGGCCACGGACAGCCCCGCGGCGGTGGTGATCAGGGCCTGGGAGATGCCGCCCGCCAGGCTCCCGGCATTGCCCACCCCGTGCACCTCGATGGCGGCGAAGACCTTGATCATGCCGAACACGGTGCCGAGCAGCCCCAGCAATGGGGTTATGGAGGCGATGGTCCCCAGGGTGTTGAGGTACCGCTCCAGTTCCAGCACCACGTGCCGGCCGGTCTCCTCGATGCTCTCCTTCATGATCTCGCGCTCATGGTGCAGATTCACCAGGCCCGCGGCCAGAATCCGCCCCAGGGGGGAACTCGAGCGCAGGGAACCGATGCGCGCCGCGTCCAGCTGCTTGTTCCTGGCCCATAGCCAGATCTGGTGCACCAGCCCCTTGGGGCAGATGCGTTTGCGCTGCAGGGCCCAGAAACGTTCCCCCACAATGGCCGTGGCGATAATGGAGCAAAGGATGATGGGCAGCATGAGCCAGCCGCCGGATTCTATCAACTCAAGCACATCTACCTCGCTGTCATGAGTGTATAAGCCTATGATACTTCATTTCCCGATAGCGGGACATGGATGCCCCGGCAGCGATCGGGCCGGTGTCTGCCCTGACGACATTCAAAAGGAATGCCAATAATGGTGGTCCTCCACCCGGAAGCGCCGCGGGGGTGCGATGTCGTGACCGGCCTCCAGGTGGAAGCTGATCGCCCCGGCATGCGCCGTATCGTACAGGCGGGCACCCTGGGCGGCATAGCGGGCCACCACATCGTCCTTCGGGAACCCGTAGCGATTGCGGTAGCCTACCGGAAACAGGGCATAGCGCGGGTTGACGGCCTTCACAAATGCGCGCGTTGATGAGGTATCGCTGCCGTGGTGGGGGACGGTCATGATATCCGCCGCCAGGTGCGGGCGCCGCCGGCCCACCAGGGCCCGTTCGGCCTCCTCCTCGATATCCCCCGTGAGCAGGATGACGTGGCCGGCGCGGTCCCGGATGCGCAGGACGCAGGAGGCGTTGTTGCCGTGGGTACGGGCGCCGGCGGGGGGATTGAGGACGGCGAAGCGCACCCCGTCCCACGCCCAGGCCTGACCACCGTGGCAGCGGTCCGTGTTCGGCCCCGGCAGCCTCCCCGGGACGCTGGTGAGCACCCGCCTCACGGGGAGGCGCGCCAGGATAGAGCCTGCCCCGCCCATGTGGTCATTGTCGCCGTGGCTGATCACCAGGGTGTCCAGCGCGCCGATCCCCGCGTCCCGCAGGTAGGGGACCACCACCGCGGTCCCGGTATCGAAGCGCTCGCTCAGGCGCGGCCCGGTGTCGTATACCAGGGCATGGGCGTGGGTCCTGACCACCGCGGACAGGCCCTGCCCCACGTCCAGGAGGGTGAACCAGACCTCCCCCGGCCGGGGCGCGGGCGGGCTCGCCAGGAACAGGGGCGCCAGCATGACCGCCCCCAGGTGGCGCGCCGGCAGGCCCCGGGGGGCGAGCAGCAGCGCGGTGCCGCCCGCGGCCGGGATGAGGGTCCACCATCGGGCCCCGTGGTTCAGCCAGGGTCCCCCGTCCAGGTGCGACAGCCATTGGAGGAACGGCCACAGGAGGCCGACTGCGTGGGCGGCCGCGTTCAGGCACAGCCCGGCGAGGCCCGGGGCCAGGTGGATCAGGCAAAGGCCGGTCAGGGTGAGGGGAACGACGATCATGCTCACCCATGGCACCGCCGCCAGATTGGCCAGGGGCGCGCATACACTGGCCCGTTGAAAGAACAGCATGAGCAGCGGCGTGAGCCCCAGGGTCACCAGCCAGTGGACGCGTCCCCACTTCCACCACAGGCCCCGCCCCGCCAGACGCCCACCCATGCCGTACAGGATCAGGGCCACGGCGAGAAACGACAGCCACAGGCCGCCGCTCATCACGGCCAGCGGGTCCATGAGCAGCACCACAAACAATGCCGCCGACAAGGTGAAGCTGGGTGCGTAACGCCGTTGCCCCAGGACCGCCGCCATCAGCACGCCGAGCATGATCAGCGCCCGCTGGGTGGGGACGGAGAACCCGGCCAGGGCGGCGTAGGCGCCGGCCCCCGCCAAGGCTGCGACCGCGCCGGCCTTGGGCGCGGGCCAGGGCCAGCGGGGCAGCACGGTGCGCGCCCACAGCCGCCTTACCACGAAGAACAGTATCCCCGCGACCAGGCTGACATGCAGTCCCGAGATGGCCATCAAGTGGGTGGTCCCGGTGGCGCTGAACACGGCCCACTGGGCGGGGCTGATGCCGTGGCGGTCGCCCACGCCGAGGGCGGTAATGATCCCGCTGTAGGGGCTGTCCTTCAGGTCTTCGGCCAGGGCGGCGCTCAGCGTCTGGCGCAGGCGCTGGAGGCCATAGGCGTACGGCCGGGCGCCCAGGCGGCGGTTGGCCGCGTCCTCCCGCACATAGCCGGTGGCGCGGATCCCATGGCGAAACAGCCACCCCTCGTAATCGAACCCGCCGGGGTTCATGAATCCCCGGGGGCGCTTGAGGCGCACGGTCAGGCGCCACACGTCCCCCGGCTGCAGGGGCGGCGCCTGGCCGTACCAGCTCAAGCGCACCCGGGCGGGGGCTGGGTAGGGGTGCCCGTGCCATGCCAGGCGCGCGACCTCAAGGTCGAAACGGGTCTTGCGCCCTTCCCGTTCGGGCAGGGAGGAGACAACGCCCCGGACGGTCACATCACGGCCCTCCAGGGCCGGGGCAAGGGCCGTGGACAGGGTAAGGTGGGCGTGGAGCAAGGCCCACAGGGCACCGGCCAGGGTCAGGGCCGCCGGCCGCACCCGGGGCAGGTACAGGGCGACGGCCGCCACGGGGATGAGCAGCCAGCACCAGGCGGGCGCGGGCAGCACCCGCACCTGCTGGAGCAGCACTATTCCGAGGAAAAAGGCGATCGTCCCTAATCGCATCTTTGTGTGGTCGACAAAAAAGTGGATAATGAAGGGTTTACATTACCCGTAGCCGGTCAGCCGGCGGACACGACGCTAAATGCCGAAAAAGTTCATTAAGCGGTACCTGCCCGATCACGAGAAGATCCGCGGGCACAAGCACCTGCAGATCTTCGGGAGCCTCCTCCACGACCCGAACCTGTGGCACCTCAACCGCCGTTCCGTGGTGGGTGCGGTGACCGTGGGCCTGTTTTCCGCGTGGATTCCGGTGCCCTTCCAGATGGTGATCGCGGCGGCCATCGCCATCCCGGCGCGGGTCAATCTGCCCGTTTCCGTGGCCCTGGTATGGGTGACCAACCCCCTGACCATGCCGCCATTGTATTACTTTGCCTACAAGGTGGGTACCTGGGTGCTGGATACGCCGGCCAGGCCCTTTCACTTCGAGCTCACCTATCAGTGGCTGGCCGACGAGCTCGGCACCGTGTGGCACCCGTTCCTGCTGGGCTGCGCCATTCTGGGGGTGCTCAGCGCCGCCGTGGGCAATCTATTGATGCGCGGCCTGTGGCGGGTGCATATCATCCGCTACGTCCAGCGCCGCCGGCGCGCCGCCGCGCGGCGGGAGCGTATGGAACCGCGCGAATAATATAAGCCAATCTCTTCTCCCCCTAAGGGGGAGAAGGTCAGGATGAGGGGGTGCTGAGAGGGGCGCGGTCACGTGAATCCTGCCCCCGCTTTCCCTTCGCTTACCCGCCCTCCTTGGGCCGCAGCACCCCATGCTCCAGGATATAGACACGCTCCATGAGCTCGCTCAGCGCCGTGTTGTGGGTCACTACCACCAGGCTGGTGCCGAGCTCCTGATTCAGGTCGACCAGGAGCCGGTGAATGCCCTCCGCCGTGTCCTGATCGAGATTGCCGGTGGGCTCGTCGGCCAGGACGCAGCGCGGTGAGCTGACCAGGGCCCTGGCCACGGCGGCGCGCTGGCGTTCCCCGCCGGACAGCTCGCCGGGCTTGTGGTGCAGGCGCTCGCCGAGGCCCACCTTCTCCAGCAGGGCCGCCGCCTTGGCGTCGGCCGATTGGCGGGCCTCGCGGCGCACCAGAAGGGGCATGGCGACGTTCTCCACGGCGGTGAATTCAGGCAGCAGGTGGTGGAACTGGTAGATGAAGCCCAGGGACCGATTGCGCAGCCGCCCCCGCTGGCGCTGGTTGAGCCGCGCCATGTTCCTGCCCTCGATCCACACCTCCCCTTCGGTGGGCACGTCGAGCCCGCCCAGCAGATGCAGCAGGGTGCTCTTGCCGGCCCCCGAGCGCCCGACGATGGCGATGCGCTCGCCGCGGGCCACGGCCAGGTTGATGTCCTTGAGGACCTCCACCATCAGGCCGGCGTCCTCGTAGCGCTTGGCAAGGCCCCTGCACAGCAGGATCTGCTCGGCGGCGGCTTTGTCGGCCGGGCTATTCATGACGCAGGGCCTCCGCGGGCTGGGTCTGGGCGGCGCGCCGCGCCGGGTAGATGGTGGCCAGCACGCACAGGACGAAGGCCAGCCCCGTGATCACCACCACGTCGTGCACCTTGAGCTGGGATGGCAGCTCGCTGATGTAGTAGACCTGCGGGGACAGGAAGTGGATCCCGAACAGGTGCTCGATGGCCGGTACGATCCGGTCCACATTGAGCGCCAGGGCGATGCCGCCCGCCGCCCCCAGCAGGGTGCCGATGACGCCGATCACCGTGCCCTGGATCATGAAGATCCCCATGATGCTGGCGGGCGTGGCGCCGATGGTGCGCAGGATGGCGATGTCCGCCATCTTGTCGGTGACCACCATGATCAGGGTGGAGATGATGTTGAACGCGGCCACGCCGATGATCAGGGACAGGATCACGAACATGGTGGTCTTCTCGGTCTGCACCGCACGGAAGAAATTGGCGTGGCGCCGGGTCCAGTCCACGATCCGATAGCCGGGGGGCAGGTCATGCACCAGTTGGCGGGCCAGGCCGGGCGCCAGGAACATGTCGTCGAGCTTGATGCGAACCCCCGAGACCTTGTCCCCCATCTGGAACAGGGTCTGGGCGTCCTGCAGGTTGATCAGGGACAGGGCGCTGTCGTACTCGTACATCCCCGCCTCGAAGATACCCGCTACGGTGAAACGCTTGATCCGGGGGAGGATCCCGACGGGCGTGATGTTGGTCTGGGGGGTGATCATGGTGACCTTGTCGCCCACCATCACCCCCAGGGTCGAGGCAAGCTCCTTGCCGAGGACGATGTTGAACGCGCCGGGCTTGAGATCGTGCAGGCTCCCCACGATCATTTTGCCATCCAGGTTGGAGACGCTGTCCTCCCTGGCGGGCTCGATGCCCCGGATCAGGGTGCCGTTGACCCGGTCGCGGTTGCTGAGCATGCCCTCGGCGCTGATGTAGGGGGCCAGGCCCGTCACGTGGGGATAGTGCTCGAGTCTTTTTACCATCGCCGGCCAGTCCTTGAGGTTGCCGTCCTGCGCCGTGACGGTGGCGTGGGAGACGATCCCCAGGATGCGGTCGCGCAGCTCCTGCTCGAAGCCGTTCATCACCGACAGCACGGTGATCAGGGCCATGACCCCAACCGCCACCCCCAGCATGGAGGCGAAGGTGATGAACGAGATGAAGTGATTGCGGCGCTTGGCGCGGATGTAGCGCAGGCCGATGAAGAATTCGAAGGGCTTGTTCATGCTAGCAGATCGTTAACGTTCAGCATCAGGCGTCAGGCCTCGGGATGATCGGATGAGGGGCAATGGCGGTTCAGGCAGCAGGCCGAACAGCGCGGCCGCACCTTGCACACGTCCTTGCCGTGGTTGACGATGAGGGCATGGTACTCGTTGAACACCCCGACCAGCGCCCTCTTCTCGGTTTTCGCCGGCGGGTTCTGACCGTTGCCGGCGCCGCGTTCCTTTTTGATCTTCGTCTCGAAGTGTTGGCGAAGGTGCTCGTAGCCGTGCTCGGCACCCACCAGTCCCAGCCGGGAAAAGATGCGCCGGGTGTAGGCGTCGATGACGAACACGTCCCGGTGAAACGCGTACAGCAGGATGTCGTCGGCGGTCTCGCGCCCGACCCCGTTGACCGACAGCAGCGCGTGGCGCAGCTTGTCGGTGCCCCACCGGGACAGGCGGGCGTGGCCCCCGTTGTCCAGGTACCAGCGGCACAAGTTGCGCAGGCGCCTGGCCTTGACGTTGAAGTAGCCCGCGGGCTTGAGGCGGGCCGCCAGGCGCTCGGCGGGCGCCGAGACGATGCGCTCGGGGTCGAGCAGGTCCTTTTCCTTCAGGTTGGCGATGGCCTTTTCCACGTTGGTCCAGGAGGTGTTCTGGGTGAGCACCGCGCCGACCATCACCTCGAACGGCGTATCACCCGGCCACCACTGTTGAGGGCCGTAGTGTCCGAGCAAGCGGTCATAGATGGTCAGAAGCCTCGTGCTCATGGACCTGCCGGGCCCAGGGACCTCAGGGTCTCGACATCTTCTGCCGGCAGTTCCAGGCACTTGCCCCGGCGCAGTCCCCGGGGCAGGAGGATCGGGCCGTAGCGCACGCGAATCAGGCGGCTGACCTCCACGCCCTGGGATTCCCACAGGCGGCGCACCTCCCGCTGGCGGCCCTCGGTCAGCACCACGTGGTACCACTGATTGGTGTTCCCGCCCCCGCGGGGCTGCACCGACTCGAAGTTGGCCATGCCGTCGTGCAGACGTATGCCCCGCTGCAGGTGGGTGAGCACATCCGTGTTCACCGGCCCGTGCACGCGCACCGCGTATTCCCGCTCGATATTGGACGAGGGGTGCATGAGCCGGTGTGCCAGCTCGCCGTCGGTGGTGAGCAGGATCAGCCCCGAGGTATTGATATCGAGCCGGCCTACCGCCACCCAGCGACCCTGGCGCAGGGGCGGCAGGGCGTCGAAGATGGTGGGTCGGCCCTTGGGGTCGCGGCGGCTGCAGATCTGGCCCTCGGGCTTGTGGTACAGCAATACCCGGGAGGATGGGGCGTTGCGCAGGAGGGGCTTGAAACGGCGGCCCTTGATCTGGATGACGTCGTCCTCGGTCACGCGCTCGCCGAGCCGGGCGGGCTTGCCGTTGACCAGGATCAGCCCCTCGCTGATCTGGCGCTCGATCTCCCGGCGCGAGCCGTAATCGCCGGTGCGCGCCAGGACCTTCTGCAACCGTTCACCCAACATCGATGACGTTCATGGAGGAAATGGACCGGATGACCACGGGGCGGACGCCGCCCGTTCAGCCGTTCGATGCCGGCAATGAGGTCTCCTCCTCCTCCGCTTCCTCTTCGGTCTGCACCTCCGGGGTAAACGAGGTTTCCTGTCTCCCCTTCCGTGTCCTCTTCCGTTTCGGCCTCGGTCTGCGGCGCCGGGGCGGTTGGCTCATCCGGCTCGCCTGCGTGCGTCTCGTGATCCGGCGTCAGCTGCCTGCGGGTCTTGTTCCTGCCCCTCGTCGCCGTCGAAATTCGCCTCCACCTGGGCGTGGGCCAACTCGCTGATCTCCGCCAGGGGCGGCAGCTCCGAGAGGCTCTTGATATTGAACTGATCCAGGAACTGCTTGGTGGTGCCGTACAGGGCGGGGCGCCCGGGGACGTCCCGGTGGCCGACCACGCGGATCCACTCCCGGTCGTGCAGGGTCTTGATGATGTTGGTGCTGACCGCGACGCCGCGCACGTCCTCGATCTCGGCGCGGGTAATGGGCTGGCGGTAGGCGATCAGGGCCAGGGTCTCGAGCAGGGCCCGGGAGTAACGGGGCCGGCGCTCCTCCGACAGGCGGGAGATCCACGGGGCCATGTCTTGCTTGACCTGAAAACGGTAGCCGCTGCTTACCTGCACCAGCTCGACCCCGCGGCCCGTCCAATCTTGGCTCAAGGCGTCCAGGGTCTCGCGTACATCATCGCGAGTGGGCCGCTCCTGCTCATCGAAGAGCGCCAGCAGCCGGTCCACATCCAGGGGATGACCGGCGCTCAGCAGGGCGGCTTCAATAATGGTCTTAGGGTCCATGGGCGACAGTCTCCTTTGACGGCACGCGTACGTAGATTTGACCGTAGGGTTCGTTCTGTATCAATTCCACGAGGCTCTCCTTGACCAGCTCGAGGACCGCCAGGAAGGAGACGACCACCCCCATGCGCCCCTCCTCCGGAGTGAACAGCTCGGAGAACATGGTGAACTGACGCTCCTCCAGGGCGCTGAGCACGTTCGACATGCGCTCGCGCACCGACAGCACCTCGCGCTGGACGTGGTGATGTGAGTACATCTCGGCGCGCTGGAGGATCTCGCTGAAGGCCGATATCAGGTCGTTCAGGTCGATGGTCGGGGTCAGTTTTACCACCGGGCGTTCCGGCGCGGGGATCTTCACCGGGAAGATATCGCGCCCGACCCGGGGCATCTCGTCGAGGGCCTCGGCGCCCTGCTTGTAGCGCTCGTACTCCAGCAGGCGGCGGATCAGGTCGGCCCGCGGGTCCTGTTCCTCGTCCTCGTCCACGCCATCGGGGCGCGGCAGCAGCATGCGGGATTTGATCTCCGCCAGCATGGCGGCCATGACCAGGTACTCGGCGGCGAGCTCCAGGTGCAGCTCCTTCATGAGCTCCACGTACTCTATGTACTGGCGGGTGATCTCGGCGATGGGGATGTCCAGGATCTGCAGGTTCTGCTTCTTGATCAGATACAGGAGCAGGTCGAGGGGGCCCTCGAACGTCTCCAGGAACACCTCCAGGGCATCCGGGGGGATGTACAGGTCACGCGGGAACTCGGTGACGGGAACCCCGCGCACGACCGCGACGGTCTCGTCCGCCGGGTCCACCGGTTGATCCAGGCTGAGTGCAGGGTCCGTGCTCATCAATCCTTGTTAGCTGTAATTGATGCCCATGGCCTGACGCACTTCCTCGAGCGTCTCCTTGGCGACATCACGCGCCTCCTCGCAACCCTCGGCGATCAGCGTGCGCACCAGGTTGGCATTTTCCACGTACTCCATGGCCCGCTCGCGGATGGGCGACTGCTCCGCCAGGACCGCGTCGATGATCGGCCCCTTGCAGTCGAGGCAGCCGATGCCCGCGGTGCGGCAGCCCTCATAGACCCACTGGCGGGTCTCTTCGGTGGAGTAGACCTGGTGCCACTGCCACACCGGGCACTTTTCAGGATCACCCGGGTCGGTGCGACGGACGCGGGCGGGGTCCGTGGGCATGGTCCGCAGTTTGCGTGTCACCGATTCGGGGTCTTCCCGCAGGCCGATGGTGTTGTTGTAGGATTTTGACATCTTTTGCCCGTCCAGACCAGGCATCTTGGGCGTGGGCGTCAGCAGGGAATCGGGCTCGGGGAGGATCACCTTGCTCTCGCCCTCCAGATAGCCGTAGAGGCGCTCGCGGTCCCCCAGGGTAATGTTCTGCTGGGTTTCCAGCAGGGCGCGCGCCGTACCGAGGGCCTCTTCCTCGCCCTTTTCCTGATAACGGCGGCGAAGCTCCTTGTAGAGCTTGGCGTTCTTCTTGCCCAGCTTGGCGATGGCGGCCTCGGCCTTCTCCATGAAGTCCGCCTCCTTACCGTAGAGGTAATTGAAGCGCCGGGCGATCTCCCGGGTCAGCTCCACGTGGGCGACCTGGTCCTCGCCCACGGGCACCAGGCTCGCCTTGTAGATGAGGATGTCGGCGCTTTGCAGCAGGGGGTAGCCGAGGAAGCCGTAGGTGTCCAGGTCCTTTTCCCGCAGCTTTTCCTTCATGTCCTTGTAGGTGGGCACCCGCTCGAGCCACCCCAGGGGGGTGAGCATGGACAGCAGCAGGTGCAGCTCGGCGTGCTCCATCACCCGGGACTGGATGAACAGCCTGGATTCCTTGGGATTGACGCCCACCGCCAGCCAGTCGATGACCATCTCCCAGACGCTCTCGGAGATGGTCCCCGGGGTCTCGTAGTCGGTGGTCAGGGCGTGCCAGTCGGCGACGAAGAAAAAGCACTCGTAGCGGTGCTGCAGGGCCAGCCAGTTTTTCAGGACGCCGTGGTAATGGCCCAGGTGCAGGCGCCCGGTGGGGCGCATGCCCGACAGGACACGTTCTTGCTGTAGCGATATGGAGCTCACTTTACCTCTCCCATATCGCGGCGGCGATCAACGGGGTTCATAGACCGAAAAGATGAAAAAGCATTGAATGCAGCATTTGCACCGGCGGCGAGAGAATGCGTCTCAGGATGCCCGTCCCCAATAATAGCAGGAGGATGAGCAAACCATAAGGCTCGATGCGATTAAATTGCCAGGACATCTTATCCGGCAGAAACCCCGCCAGGACGCGCCCCCCGTCCAGCGGCGGCAGGGGCAGCAGGTTCAGCACCATGAGCAGTATATTGATGGTGATCCCCGCGACGCCCATATAGAACATGGCCAATATCAGGGACTGAAAGGGCGGCCCCACGGTGGGCAGCACCAACGCCAGCTTCATGATGAAGGCCCAGAAGAAGGCCATGGCCAGATTGGCCAGCGGGCCCGCCGCGGCCACCAGGATCATGTCCCGCTTGGGGTTTCTCAGGTTCTCCCAGGTAATGGGCACCGGCTTGGCCCAGCCGAAGACGAACCCGCCCATCAGCAGCAGCAGCATTGGCACCAGCACCGTGCCGACCGGATCGATATGCTTTAAGGGATTGAGCGTCAGGCGGCCGAGCATCATGGCGGTGGGGTCCCCGAGCCGCTGGGCGACCCAGCCGTGGGCCACTTCATGGACAGTCACGGCGAACAGCACCGGCAGGGCCCAGACGATGATTTCCTGTGCAACGTTTAAATTCTGCATGCGGCTATTCGTTCTCAGCAAGAGGGGTGGATGTCAATCGCCGCTGCGTCACGCCATCGGCGCACGGCGCGGGGTCGGGCGGACGGCACGGGAAGGACGGGATTCGTTTGGCGGCCGTCTTGGCCGGGCCGGCGTGTTGTTGAAGGTCTCTAGTCACAATTAGTCCGGCGGCAGCGTGCCCTCGGGGGGGTGCGGGAGAAAACACCCCGGTCGGCCCGCAGTCCGGCTCTGGCATGGCCGCTCAGGCATTGAGGATCTTCGTCTCGAGAAAGGTGATGTCTCCCTTGCCCTTGCGGGCGACCACCGGGACGTCGTCGACCAGCTCGAGCACGGTGGTGGGTTCGTAGCCGCAGTAGCCCCCGTCGACGATCAGATCGACGTTCTTGTCCAGCACGGCGCGCATCTCCTCGGGGTCCGTCAGGGGCAGGTCATCGCCCGGCATGGCCAGGGTGACGCTCATCAACGGCTCGCCCAGGGCCTCCAGCAGGGCCTGGGCGATGGTGTTGTCCGGCACGCGCAGCCCGATGGTCTTGCGCTTGGGGTGCTGCAGGCGCCGCGGCACATCCCGGGTGGCGGGCAGGATGAATGTATAAGGGCCGGGCGTGAGGGCCTTGAGCAGGCGAAATGCGGTGTTGTCGACCCGGGCGTAGATGGCGATCTCGGTCAGGTCGCGGCACACGAGCGTGAAGTTGTGGTCCTTGTCCAGTTGCCGCAGCTGGCGGATGCGTTCCATGGCCGCCTTGTCGCCGATCTGGCAGCCGAGGGCATAACACGAGTCGGTGGGATAGGCGATCACCCCGCCGTTGCGGATGATGGCGGCGGCCTGGCTGATGAGCCGCGCCTGGGGGTTGTCGGGGTGGATCTTGAAAAATTGCATGTCTTGTAATTCTTGCCCCGGATAAATGACCGTGCCTGTTGAACCCTGCGCCCTTTATAACCTTATGATATCCCAAAAAAGACCATGCGGGTCGTTGGCGCCCGGCCAACGCCTGCGCCGGGGCGGGCGTGATGCGGTCCCAGCGCGGCGATCCCGGCGCCTGTTCGGATAGCTATGATTATATAGATGTTCCTCCGGCAAAAAAACGCTTATGGGCGTGATAGGCCCAATTTCTTGCCCAAATGCGCTGACGTCCCCCCGCCGGTCGGGTATAATCGACGCCCATATTCCGCCCTGGGGGCAACGGGCAGGCTTGTCGTTACCGTCTTAGTGAGATCTTAGTTGAGATTCCGCCACTCGCATGAAATTCCTGTTTGATTTCTTCCCGGTATTCCTGTTCTTCGTCACCTATTACGCCTATGACATCTATGTGGCGACGGCGGTGACCATTGCGGCCTCCTTCCTGCAGGTGGGGCTATTCTGGTACAAATTCCGCCGCTTTGAAAAGATGCATGTGATCACCCTGGCGATTATCACCCTGATGGGGGGGCTCACCCTGATCCTCCAGAACGAGATGTTCATCAAGTGGAAGCCCACCGTGGTCAACTGGCTCTTCGGGGTGGTGTTCCTGGGCAGCCAGTTCATCGGCAAGCGCCCGGTGGTCCAGCGCATGATGACCCACGCCATCGAGCTGCCCGACTCGGTGTGGATGCGGCTCAATCTCGGCTGGGTATTGTTCTTCTTCGCCATGGGCGCCATCAACCTGTATGTGGTGTACAACTACGATACGGATACGTGGGTCAACTTCAAGCTGTTCGGCATGATGGGGCTGACCTTCGCCTTCGTGATCCTGCAGGCGTTTTATATCACCCGGCACACCAAACCCGCCGACAAACCGGAAGAGGAACCCTGATGCTGTACGCGATTATGGCAACGGACGTGGAGGACAGCCTGGAAAAACGCAAGGGCCACCGCGACGCGCACCTGGCGCGCCTCGAGGAGCTCAAGGCCCAAGGCCGGCTGGTCATCGCCGGGCCCCACCCGGCCGTCGACAGCGAGCAGCCGGGGCCCGATGGGTTCACCGGTTCGCTGGTGATCGCCGAGTTTCCCTCCTGGGAGGAGGCCCGCCGGTGGGCTGATCAGGACCCCTACGTCGAGGGCGGCATCTACGCCCGCGTGGACGTCAAGCCGTTCAAGAAGGTGCTGCCGTGAGCGGCGGTGACCGGGTGGCGGCCATCAGGCGCCTGCTCGAGAGCGCCCTCGCCCCCCAGCGCCTCGAGATTTCCGACGACAGCCACCTTCACGTGGGGCATGCCGGGGCCCAGTCCGGCCGCGGCCACTTCTCCGTGACCGTCGTCGCCGACGCCTTTGCCGGCAAGACGCTGCTCGAGCGTCACCGGATGGTGTATGACGCCTTGAGCGAGGCCCTGGAGACGGATATCCACGCCCTCAGCATCAAGGCCTATACCCCCGACGAGACCCATTCACACCATTAGTCCAGCATCGAACCAAGAGGAAGTCTTTATGCGCAGAGTCTCCCGAGCCATTGCGGCCATTGCAGTTGTCCTGTCCCTGACCACCGGCGCCACGGCGCTGCTTGCCGCCGACCAGAAGTCCGACGAGAAGGTCGTGGCCACGGTCAACGGTCAGTCCATCACCCAGCGAGACCTGGACACCTTTGCCGAGCAGCGCTCCGGGGGGCACGGCGGCAGCTCCTCAGCCGACCAGAAGACACTGCTCAACGAGCTGGTCACCCGCGAGCTGCTGTACCAGAAGGCCGTGGACAGCGGCTTCGATAAGGACCCCAACATCGAGGCCGCGATCAAGCAGGAGACTCACAACCTGCTGGCCAATGTGGTGATCCAGCAGCTGATACAGGGCCGCCAGCCCAGCGAGAACGAGCTCAAGGCCGCGTACAGAAAGCGCAGTCAAGACCATGGGCAACACCGAGTACCGCGCCAGCCATATCCTGGTCAAGACCAAGGGCGAGGCCGAAAAGGTGATTCACGCAACTCGACGGGGGTGCGGACTTCGCCAAGCTGGCCCGGGAGAAGTCGACGGGCCCCTCGGGCAAGTCAGGCGGCGACCTGGGGTGGTTCTCGCCCGACAACATGGTCAAGCCCTTCGCCGAGGCGACAGCCAAGCTGAAGGTGGGCAGCTACACCAAGGAACCGGTCCACACCCAGTTCGGCTGGCACGTGATCAAGCTGGTCAACACCCGCAAGGTCGATCCGCCCTCCTTCGACGACATGAAGGGCCAGCTCATGAGCCGCTGGCAGAACAATATGATCAAGGCCTACATCGAGCGCCTGAGAAACCAGGCCAAGATCAAGATCAATAATTGATCGGGGGCCTTCGGGCCCACTCCCTGACCCCCTCATCCTTGCTTCTACCCTGGAGGGCATAAATGCCCCAATGGGGTGGAGGGCCGGGGTGAGGGGGCGCTATTGCGACACACCTTCAAGCAGCTCATTGAGCTGCCCCTCGTCGAGCACCGTGACATTGAGGCGCCGCGCCTTGTCCAGCTTCGAGCCCGCTTCCTTTCCCGCCACCACGTAATCGGTCTTTTTCGACACGCTGTCGGTGACCCGGGCTCCCAGGGCCTGGAGGCGCAGCCTGACCTGTTCACGGGTGGCGGACTCCAGGGCCCCGGTAAGCACGAAGGTCTTGCCCTTCAGTGGCTGGGCACCCCCGGCCTCGGCGGCGCTCGGCGCCGCCCAGTGAACGCCGCGGGCCCTCAGCCGCTCGATCACCTCGCCGGTTGTGGGGCTGGCGAAAGAAGGTGACGATGTGCCGCGCCACCGTGGGTCCGATGTCGGGGATCGCCTCCAGGGCCTGCCCGTCGGCGTCCATCAGCGCGTCCAGGTCGCCGAAGTGACCCGCCAGGGCCCGGGCGGTGGCCTCCCCTACTTCGCGGATGCCCAGGGCATAGAGGAAGCGCGCGAGGGTGGTGGACTTGCTCGCCTCGATGGCCTCGACCAGATTCTCGGCGGACTTGGCGCCCATGCGATCAAGGTCCGCCAGTTGTTCGGCTGTCAGGGTATACAGGTCGGCGGCGTCACCGATCATCCCGCCGTCGATCAACCGGTCGATGAGCTTTTCCCCCAGACCGTCGATGTCCATTGCGCGGCGCGAAGCGAAGTAGCGGACCGCCTGCTTGCGCTGGGCGGGGCACGACAGGGCGCCGCTGCAGCGGGCCACGGCCTCGTCCTCCTCGCGGACCACGTCCGAGCCGCACACCGGGCAGTGCGCCGGCATGACAAAGGCGCGGGCGTCGGCGGGGCGCCGTTCCGTGATGACCGAGACCACCTCCGGGATGACATCGCCCGCGCGGCGCACGATCACGGTGTCGCCGATGTGAACGTCCTTGCGCCTGACCTCATCCTCGTTGTGCAGAGTGGCGTTGGTGACGGTGACGCCGCCCACGTGCACCGGCTCGAGCCGCGCCACGGGCGTCAGGGCCCCGGTCCGGCCCACCTGGACCTGGATGTCCTCCACGTGGGT
The DNA here is from genome assembly GCA_963844825.1 of uncultured Gammaproteobacteria bacterium. GTDB lineage: Bacteria > Pseudomonadota > Gammaproteobacteria > CAWJPQ01 > CAWJPQ01 > CAWJPQ01. The sequence goes on along the minus strand of CAWJPQ010000012.1, from coordinate 443,542 downwards.
GAGCGCCTCCTCGGCCTGGAACTTGTGGGCCACGGCCCAGCGCGGCGCCCGGGCGACGAACCCGAGGGCCTGCTGCTGATCCAGGCGGTTGACCTTGTAGACCAGCCCGTCGATCTCGTAGGGGAGCGCGTCCCGTTTCGCCGCCACCTCCTCGTAATAACCCAGGGCGTCGTCGATGCCGTGGATGACCCGGGTCTGGGGCGGGACGGGCAGGCCCCAGCGGGCCAGGCGCTCCAGGCCGGTACTGTGCCGGTCGGGCAAGTCCTGTCCCTCCATGCGCCCGATGCCGTAGGCGAAAAACGACAGGGGGCGCTGCGCGGTAATGCGTGAATCGAGCTGGCGCAGGCTGCCCGCCGCGGCATTGCGCGGATTGGCGAACAGGCGCTCCCCCGCCTGTTCGCGCCGGCGGTTGAGCGCCTCGAAGCCCGCCTTGCTCATATAGACCTCACCGCGTATCTCCAGGCGGTGCGGGTGCTCGCCGTCCAGGAGGCGCAGGGGGATCGCCTTGACGGTACGGATATTCTCGGTGATGTCCTCGCCCCGGGTGCCGTCACCGCGGGTAGCGCCGCGCACCAGCACGCCCTCCTCGTACAGCAGGCTCACGGCCAGGCCGTCGAGCTTGGGCTCGATGACGTATTCGACGCGCTCGTCCTCCAGCCACTGGCCCACGCGGCGGTCGAACTCGCGCACCTCCTGCTCGCTGAAGGCATTGTCCAGGGACAGCATGGGGACCTCGTGGCGCACTTGGGCGAACGCCTCGAGGGGCGGGGCGCCCACCCGCTGGGTGGGCGAATCAGGGGTTACTAGTGACGGGTACTGAGCCTCCAGGTCCTGGAGCTCGCGGAACAGGCGGTCGTATTCCGCGTCGGGAATCTGGGGGTCGTCCAGGACGTAGTAGCGATAGTTGTGGTGATTAACCTCTTCCCTGAGCCGGGCGGCGCGCCGGGCGGCGGACTGTGGTATGGACATCGCTGCAGGACGCGTCTAGGGGCCTGTCCAAATCAGCTGTTGGCCACTGCCAGCTCCACCGCCTCGTCCACGTCCACCTCCACCAGGCGCGAGACGCCGGGTTCATGCATGGTGACACCGATCAGCTGATGGGCCATCTCCATGCTGATCTTGTTGTGGGTGATGTAGATGAACTGGATGCGTTCCGACATCTTGTTCACCAGCTGTGAGTAGCGCACCACATTGGTATCGTCCAGGGGCGCGTCCACCTCGTCGAGGATGCAGAACGGTGCCGGGTTGAGCTCGAAGATGGAGAACACCAGGGCGATGGCGGTCAGGGCCTTTTCCCCGCCCGACAGCAGGTGGATGGTGCTGTTGCGCTTGCCCGGCGGGCGGGCCATTATCGCGACCCCCGTCTCCAGGAGGTTCTCGCCGGTCATCTCCAGGTAGGCCTGGCCGCCGCCGAACAGGCGCGGGAACAGATCCTGAAGGCCGCTGTTGACCTGGTCGAAGGTGGCCTTGAAACGCTCGCGGGTCTCCTTGTCGATGCGGCTGATGGCCGACTCCAGGGTGGCCACGGCCTCGTTGAGGTCCGCCTGCTGCTCGTCCAGGTAGGCCTTGCGCTGGGACTGCTCGGAGTACTCGTCGATGGCCGCCAGGTTGATGGGTCCGAGGCGCTGGATCTTCTTGTCCAGGGCCTCCAGGCGCCGCTCCCACTCCTGCTCGTCAGCCTCTTCGGGCATGTTGGCGAGCAGTTCCTCCACGCCCTGGTCGGTCTCGGCGATCTGTTCGGACAGGGTCTGGCGGCGTACTTTCTGCTCCTGCCAGCCCATGCGCCGGGACTCCAGGGCCGTGCGCGCCTCCTGGAGCTGCTGCTCGACGCTGGTGTGTGCCTCGTAGAGCCGGCGCAGCTCCTGGTCGATGGTCTCCATGGCCTTGCGCGCCTCGCCGAGGCGCTCCTCGGTGGTCACACGCCTGGACAGGAGGTCGTTCAACTGTTCGGTCAGCTGCTGCTGGGGCTCGTCGCCGTGGCCCATCGTGCCTTGCAATTCCTGGCGCCGCTGGCCCAGCTGGTTGAACTGATGGCGCATACGCTCCAGGTTCTCCTGGCTCGATTGCAGCTGGGTGCGCAGGGACTCGACCTCCAGGGCGATCTCGTGGGCCCGCGCCTGGTCGGCCTTCGCCCGTTGGCGCTTCTCGTCCAGGTCGGCGCGCAGGGCGTCGCGCCGCTCCAATAGCCTGTCGCGCTGCTCGGTCTGGCTTTGGATGGTGTCCGCCGCCTCCGCCAGGCGGGTGCGCACCTCCGCCAGGGCCTCCTGCTCTTCGACCATGTGCTGGTCGATCTCGTCCATCTCCCGCTGGAGGTGGTCGCTGCGCTCCTTGAGCTGCTCGAAGTGGGCTTGCTTGGCGCTCAGCCGGGCCTGCAGGTCGGCCAGGTGGTTGGCCTTTTCGGTGGCCTGGGCCTGGTGCTGGTCCCGTTGGGCCTCCAGGGCCTTGAGGGCCTCGTTGGAGCGGGCCAGTTCCGCCTGCTGATCCTGCAGGCGCGACTCCAGTTCTTCGATGTCCTGACGCAGGGCCTTGATCTCCTGCTCGCGCTGCAGCACGCCGGCCTTGGTGTCGGCGTCGTCGCGGGTGACCCGCACCCAGTTGCGGCCGAGCCAGATACCCTCCCGGGTGATCACCGATTCGTGGCGGCCCAGCCGCGCGCGCCGCTCCAGGGCCTCCTGCAGGTCCTGGGCGACATGAACGTTGTCCAGCAGGGCCTCCAGGCGCCATGGGGAACGGACCTTCGCGGCCAGGGAATCACCCCCCGCCTCGGTGCCCGCGCCGGGGGCCTGGCGGATATCGAACAGGCTCACGGCGCCCTGCTCAAGGCCGGCCAGGTCGGTGACCAGGGCGTCGATGTCCTCCACCCCGATGGCCTCCAGGTGAAAGCCGAGGACCGTCTCCACCGCCCGCTCCCAGCCGCTGTCCACGTCGAGCCTGTGCACCAGGCGCTCGGCGTTCTCCAGGTGGTGCTGCTCCAGCCACGGGGTGGCGGCGGTGTGCCCCTCGCCGAGGGCCGCCTGCTGGCGCGCCTCGAGGGAGGCGAGTTGGCGCTGCTGGGTGTGCAGCCGGTCCCGGTCGTCCTCGAATTGGCGGGTCAGCCCGGCCACCCGCTCACGCCCCCCGCTGATGTCCTCGATATGGGCCTGAAGGCGCCGGCGCACCTCGTTCAGCTGCTCGGTATCCAGTTCGACGTCGTCCTTCAGGGTATCGATCTCGCCGAGGAGCTCGTCAAGGTTGAGCGAGGCCTTCTGATCGCGCAGGCGCTGTACCCGTTGCTCCGATTGGTGGAGCTGCTGCTCCCGGTGCTCGAGCCGGGTGCGCTGCACCTCGGTGGAGCGGGCGTGCTCGCTGGTATCGGCGTGGAACTGATCCCACTGCTGCTGCCACTCGCTCAGGGCGTGCTCGGCGGCGCCGAAGGCATCGATGGAGGCGGTCTCGGCCTGGCGCGCCTCGGCGAGGCCGGGCTCCAGGGCCCGGAGCCGCTCGCCCAGGGTGTCGACCTGCTGGCTGTCCCGGGTCAGGTGGCCCTGGACCTCCTCCAGGTCGTGCTCGAGCTGGGCCAGGTCTTGCTGCTGCTGCTCGCGCAGTTCCTTCTGGTGCTGGATCGACTGCTCGATCCGGGCGATGTCGGCGCCTACGCTGTAGAACTCGCCCTGCACGTGGTTGAACTGCTCGGTGCGCTCGCGCTGCTGCTCGCGCTGCTGCTCCACCGCGGTCTCGATCTTGCGCAGCTCGGCGTTGAACTGCTCGACCTGGGTCTCCTGGACCTGGATGTCCCGCTCCTGCCCCTGGACCTGCCGGTCCAGGGCCTGCCAGCGCAGGCTCAGCAACTGGCCCCGCAGCAGCCGTTCGTCCTGCTTGAGCTGCTTGAATTTCTCGGCGGTCTGGGACTGGCGCTGCAGATAGTCCAGGCGCTTTTGCAGCTCATTGACGATATCGTCGATGCGGTTGAGGTTCTCCCGGGTATGGCGCAGGCGGTTCTCGGTCTCGCGGCGGCGCTCCTTGTACTTGGAGATCCCGGCGGCCTCCTCGAGGAACAGGCGCAGCTCCTCGGGCTTGGCCTCCACCAGCCGGGAGATGGTGCCCTGCTCGATGATGGCGTAGCTGCGCGGGCCGAGCCCGGTGCCGAGGAAGATGTCCGAGATGTCCCGGCGCCGGCAGCGGCTGCCGTTGAGGTAATACGTGGACTGCCCGTCGCGGCTCAGCTCGCGTTTGACGGCGATCTCGTTGTAGCTGGCGTACTGGCCGCCCAACCGGCCTTCGTTATTGTCGAAGACCAGCTCGATGGATGCCTGGCCCACAGGCTTGCGCGACGAGGAACCGTTGAAGATGACGTCGGCGAGGGCGTCGCCGCGCAGATACTTCGCCGAGCTCTCGCCCATCACCCAGCGGACCGCGTCGATAATGTTGGATTTGCCGCAGCCGTTGGGCCCGACAATGCCGATGAGGCGGCTGGGGATAGAGATAGTGGTGGGTTCGACGAAGGACTTGAAGCCTGCGAGCTTTATCTTTGTCAGTCGCATCGGGAAGCTTTTGACGTCCTTTGGCAATACATCATGCGACGCTCCATCTGTTATATTTTACTATATCACTTTTACGGGATCGAGTATCCCACGCCCGATTCGATTATACCGATTTCACTGAGGCAGGTGTTGCACTATGGCCACAAAACCAAGCAAGTCATTGGAGACGTTCGACAATCCCCAGTCCGGCCGCGATTATACCATCCGCATGCGCGTGCCCGAATTCACCTGCCTGTGCCCCAAGACCGGCCAGCCGGATTTTGCCACATTGTATATCAGTTATGTTCCGTACCGGCGCTGCATCGAGCTGAAGTCCCTGAAGCTCTATATCTGGTCCTACCGGGACGAAGGGGCGTTCCATGAGGCGGTGACCAATCAGATCCTCGAAGACCTGGTCAGCGCCTGCGACCCGAGTTTCATGCGCGTCACGGCGCGGTTCAACGTGAGGGGCGGCATCTATACCACGGTGACCGCCGAGCACCGCCGCGAGGGCTGGCTTGAGCCGGACCCGGTGCAGTTGCCCTGACGGTGCCGCCGTGACCCTGTTCGTCGGCATCGACATGGGCACCTCCGCGTGCCGGGCGGCGGCCATCGACGAGGCCGGGGCGCTGCGCGGGCACAGCAGCGCCGCCCTGCCCGCCCCCGAGACCCGCGGGCGCTGCGTCGAGCAGGCCCCGGAGCTGTGGTGGGACGCCCTGGTGGCCGCCGTGGGGCAGCTGACCGCCCAGGTGCCGGCCGGTGACATCCGGGCGGTGGCGGTGGACGGCACCTCCGGGACCCTCCTGTTGACGGACAGCCGGGGCAACCCCCTCACCCCCGGGTTGATGTATCACGACAGCCGCAGTGCCGACGAGGCCCGGCGGGTCGCCGCCGTGGCCCCCGCCGCCAGCGCCGCCCACGGCGCCAGCTCCGCCCTGGCCAAGCTCCTGCACCTGCAGCAGCAGGTGCAGGCGGGGGGCGACGGGCACGCCCTGCACCAGGCCGACTGGCTCGCCGCCAGGCTGTGCGGGCGCTACGGGGTGAGCGACGAGAACAACAGCCTCAAGCTGGGCTATGACCCCATCGGGCGGCGCTGGGCCGCCTGGCTGCCGCGGGTGGGCGTGAATGCCGCCCTGTTGCCCCGGGTGGTGCCCCCGGGGACCGCGTTGGGCCCGGTGACGGCGCCGGTAGCCGAGCGGCTGGGCCTGCCCGGGCCGGTACAGGTGATCGCCGGGACCACCGACAGCGTCGCCGCCTTCATCGCCGCCGGTGCCGCCGGTGTGGGCGAGGCCGTGACCTCCCTGGGGTCCACCCTGGTGCTCAAGGTCCTGTCCGATGTCCCGGTGTTCGAGCCCGCCTACGGGGTCTACAGTCACCGCCTGGGGGAGCGCTGGCTGGTGGGCGGGGCGTCCAACACCGGAGGGGCCGTGCTGCGGCGCCACTTCGATGACGACCGACTGGCCGCCCTCAGCCGCGCCCTGCGCCCGGACCGGCCCACGGGGCTGGACTATTATCCCCTGAACAGCCCGGGGGAGCGCTTCCCGGTCAACGACCCCAACCTGGCACCGCGCCTGGCGCCGCGCCCCGACGATGATGCCCGGTTCCTCCAGGGGCTGCTGGAGGGGATCGCCCGCATCGAGCACGACGGCTACCGGCGCCTCCAGGAACTGGGGGCGCCCTACCCGACGACGGTGCGGACCGTCGGGGGCGGGGCCCGCAACCAGGCCTGGGCGCAGATTCGTCGCCCCATGCTGGGTGTGCCACTGGTCGAGGCCCGCCACCAGGAAGCGGCCTACGGCGCCGCCCTGTTGAGCCGTGATGGTTACAACGCCATGGATATTTCGTGAAGTTACATCATTCTTCTCATAACTTACATTAACTTAAGAGGCCTTCCCACTCATGACGCCTTTCCACGGCGCGGCCTATGTGCTGCGCGGGCTTCGGTTGATCAAAGAGCCCGGGATCCGGATGTATGCCGTGATCCCATTGCTGATCAACATGATCCTGTTCATCGCCCTGCTGATCTACCTGGCCCTGCGCATCGACGTATGGGTCAATGCCCTGACCCCCGACCTGCCCGCCTGGCTGCAGTGGCTGCACTGGCTGATCTGGCTGGTGGCGGCCCTGTCCGCCTTGATCCTGAGTTTTTTTGCGGTCTCCCTGCTGGCCAATCTCATCGCCGCGCCCTTCAACGAGGCCCTGGCCGAGCGTGTAGAGCACTTCCTGGCCGGCGAGCGCGAAGAGGAAACCGGGTCGCCGTGGTTCCACGGGGCGCTGAAGGCCCTTGCCAACGAGGCGCGCAAGCTGGGGTATTTCCTGGTGCGCGCGGTTCCCCTGCTGCTGCTCTACCTCATCCCGGGGGTTAACGTCCTGGCGCCCCTGGTGTGGGTGCTGTTCAGCGCCTGGATGCTGGCGGTGGAGTACACGGATTACCCCATGGGCAACAACGGCCTAGGCTTCGATGCCCAGCGCCACGTATTGTCCCGGCACCGCGCCCTGTCCGTCGGATTCGGCGCCGCGGTGCTGGGCCTGACGGCGATCCCCCTGCTCAACATCATCATCATGCCTGCGGCGGTGGCGGGGGCGACGGCCCTGTGGGTGGAGCGGCTGAAGGGCACGGCGGCCCTTCGCCCCGAGGTTCTTCCCAAAGGGGGAAGGGACTGAACAGGATTGCCCTGCCCCTATGCCTATTCGTGCATTCCCTCTGCCCTCCGGAAAAGCACTTGTCCTTGCCCGCTTACCCCTAGCGGGCAAAGCAGCATAGTGAGGGGCTCAGCCCAGGTATTCCCCCAGCCGCCTCACCCCCTCCTTCAGGTCCTCCAACGATGTGGTATAGGCGAAGCGCACGTGGCTTTGCGCGTCGCGGGTGCCGAAATCCAGGCCCGGGGTGATCGCCACGCCCGCGTTCTCCAGCAGGTCCCGGGCGAAGGCGTGGCTGTCGCGGCAGAAGCGCTCGCACCCGGCATAGAGATAAAAGGCGCCCTGGGGCGTGCCGGGGATATCGAAGCCGAGCGCCCGCAGCGCCGGCAGCAGATAATCTCTGCGCTGCATGAACTGGACCCGTCGCCTTTCAAGAATGTCCATGGTCTGGGGGGTGAAGGCCGCGAGGGCGGCGTGCTGGGCCATGGAAGGCGCGGACAGAAAGATATTCTGGGCCAGCTTGTCCACGTCGGGCACGTAACGCTCGGGGACCACCATCCACCCCAGACGCCAGCCGGTCATGCCGAAGTACTTGGAGAAGCTGTTGATCACGATGGCCTCGTCGCTGATGTTCAGTACGCTCGGCGCGCGCCCGGCATAGGTGAGCCCGTGATAGATCTCATCGACGATGAGCGTGCCGCCGAGGGTCGATACGGCCCGGGCGAGGGCCGCGAGCTCTTCGCGGCCGGCGACGGCCCCGGTGGGGTTGGCCGGGGAGGCCATGAGCGCTGCGACGGTCTTGGCCGACCAGTGAGCCTGCACCGCCTCGGGGGTCATTTGATAATCGGTGTCCGGCCCCACCGGCAGGCTTGCCGCTTCGCCTTCCATCAGGCGCACCAAGTGGCGGTTGCACGGATAGCCCGGGTCGGTCATCAATACCCGATCGCCCGGGTTCACCAGCAGGGCCATGACCAGCAGCAGGGCCCCCGAGGCGCCCGGCGTGATAATGATGCGCCGGGGCGAGACCGTCACCCCGTAGCGCTCGTGATAATCACGGGCGATGGCCTCGCGCAGCGCCGCCAGCCCGAGGGCGGGCGTGTAGTGGGTGTGGCCCTCGTCCAGGGCCCGCTTGCCCGCGGCGGTGATCGGCCCCGGCGTGCGAAAATCGGGCTCACCGATCTCCATGTGAATAATGGAACGCCCCTGCCCTTCCAACTCGCGGGCCCGGGCGAGGATTTCCATGACGTAAAACGGTTGTATGTCGGCGACCCGGGTCGCAGCATGGGGTGGCATTGTCGGCGGCGGCCTCGATGGGAGCGGTCTGAATTTCGTGGGGCATTATAACCGGCACCGCCCCGTCCATGCCCGCTCTCAATTGGATTGCGCGAAAAAACAAAAAGATATATTTGAACTATGGGTAAGGCGGCGGGACCCGGTCGGCTCCGCCCCGGGGACCATCGCCGCCGCCGTTTGGGGCGGTCCGCGCCGCCGCGGGCGGGAACAAAGACAGCCCCTGGTGAAGTTGCGTTTCCGACACGGTTCTGATATTAATGCCGGATTCACTTTTCCGCGAATTCCGCGAGGACGCGTGATGGCTTTGAGCAAGAAGAAGTCGACACAGAAAAAGGCGGCCCGCGCCGCCTCACCAGGGCCGAAGAAAAAGACGGCGGCCAAGTCCGTGAGCAAGAAAAAGGCGGCCAGTGCCGCGCGTGCGCCGCAAAAGCCCAAGAAACAGACCGCATCGACCGCGAAGACCAAGGCCGCACCGGCCAAGGCGTCATCGGGGAAGAAGAAGGCATCCACTCCATCAAAGAAGGCATCAGCAGCACCGAAGATGAAAAGTACCGCCAAGACAGCTACGGCCAAAAAGCCCAAGGCCGCGGCAACCAAGAAATCGGCAGCCGCCGGCAAACCGCAAGAGGCCGCCAAGAAGACCACTGCCCCGAAAAAGGCCCCGTCACGGGGACCTGCTTCGGCCAAGCAATCCGTCCCCAGCGTGCTCATCGTCGGCGGCATCGAGCCCTACCACGAGAAGCCCGGCGAAGAGTACATGAACGACGACCAGGTCGCTCATTTTCGCAACATTCTGGGCACCTGGCGCCAGGAACTCATGGAGGAAGTGGACCGCACGGTTCACAACATGCAAAAGGAAGCGGCCAATTTCCCGGATCCCAACGACCGTGCCACCCAGGAATCCGAATTCACCATGGAGCTGCGCGCCCGTGACCGGGAACGCAAGCTCATCAAGAAGATCGATGAGTCGCTGGCCGCCCTGGAGGCCGGCGATTACGGCTACTGCGAGCTGTGCGGCGTGGAGATCGGCATACGCCGCCTGGAGGCGAGACCCACGGCCACCCTGTGCATCGACTGCAAGACCCTGGACGAAATCCGGGAACGGCGCGTGGGGGAATAGGTCCCGCTATGCGGGAAGCAGGACTGCGCTTCCCGCACTTCCCTCCCCGCCCTCATCCCAACCTTCCACTCTGAAGGGCATAAATCCCCCCAAGGGGACGAAGGGACCAAAGGAAGTCGCCGTTTGAGGGGGCGCCCCTCGCCTACCCCTATCCAACGCTTTATATTATAGTCAGGCAAAGATATGTCGTGACGGGACAATCCATTTGCACTGAGTTTGGGGGCGTATATGGCGACCAGTGAGAATATTGACTCCACTTTGCAAGAGAAGCGCCTGTTTCAACCGCCGCCGGCGTTCGTTGAAAAGGCGCGCCTGGATGCGCAGGCCCTTGCCGAATTGCACCGCCGGGCCAAGGCGGATTACGAGGGCTTCTGGTCGGATCTCGCCGCCTCCGAGATCACCTGGCAGCAGCCGTTTGAGACGGTCCTCGACGCGAGCCGGGCGCCCCACTACCGGTGGTTCCCGGACGGCAGGCTGAATGTCTCGTTCAACTGCCTCGATCGCCATCTGGAGGACAAGGCCGACAAGACCGCCATTGTCTTCGAGGGGGAACAGGGGGACGTGCGTACCCTGACCTACCGGGAGCTCCACGGGCAGGTGTGCCGGTTCGCCAATGTGCTGCTGACCCAGGGCATTCGCCAGGGGGACCGGGTGGTCATCTACATGCCCATGATCCCCGAGGCTGTCGTCGCCATGCAGGCATGCGCGCGCATCGGGGCGATTCACTCGGTGGTCTTCGGCGGATTTTCGGCCGAGTCCCTGAAGAACCGCATCGAGGACGCCGCCGCCCGGATGGTGATCACCGCCGACGGGGGCCACCGCGGCGGCAAGGTCATCCCCCTCAAGCAGGCCGTGGACAAGGCGCTGGAGCACGGCTGCCCCACCATTGAACGGGTAATCGTCTACGACCGGGCCGGTCAAGACATGACCCTACATGAAGGGCGTGACTTGGCTTGGGACGAGGCCATGGCCGCCGCCGCCCCCGAGTGCGAGCCGTGCTGGGTGGACAGCGAGCACCCCCTGTACCTGCTGTACACCTCCGGGTCCACGGGCAAGCCCAAGGGGATCCAGCACTCGAGCGGCGGCTACCTGCTGGGCGCTATCCTGACCATGAAGTGGGTCTTCGATATCCGCGACGACGATGTATTCTGGTGCACGGCCGATGTGGGCTGGGTGACGGGGCACTCCTACGTCGCTTACGGCCCCCTGGCGGTGGGGGCCACCATGGTGATGTACGAGGGCGCGCCCACCGTCCCCGATGGCGGGCGCTTCTGGAGCATCTGCGAGCGCCACGGGGTGACCGTCTTCTACACCGCGCCCACCGCCATCCGCGCCCTCATGAAGCTGGGCGAAGAGGTCCCCGGCAGGTATGACCTGTCCCGGCTGCGCCTGCTGGGCTCGGTGGGCGAGCCCATCAACCCCGAGGCGTGGATGTGGTACCACCGGGTCATCGGCGGCGGGCGCTGCCCCATCGTCGACACCTGGTGGCAGACCGAGACCGGCGCCATCCTCATCTCCCCGGTCCCCGGCGCCGTGGCCACCAAACCCGGCTCCTGCACCGTCCCCCTGCCCGGCATCGACGCCGACGTGGTGGATGACCACGGGCGCTCCCTGACCGAGGCGGACAAGGGGGGCTACCTGGTGATCAAGCGGCCGTGGCCGTCCATGCTGCGCACCATCTGGGGGGATGATCAGCGCTATGTCGATACCTATTGGCACCGCTTCGAAAACCGCTATTACGTGACCGGAGACAGCGCCCGCCGGGACCAGGACGGTTACGTCTGGATCATGGGCCGCATCGATGATGTGTTGAATGTGTCGGGGCACCGCCTGGGCACCATGGAGATCGAGTCGGCGCTGGTGTCCCACCCCCGGGTGGCCGAGGCCGCTGTGGTCGGGCGCCCGGACGAGCTCAAGGGCGAGGCGATTCTGGCCTATGTGGTACTCAAGGGCGCCCGCCCCGAAGGCGACGAGGCCGACGCCCTGACCAAGGAATTACGCGATTGGGTCTCCGAGCAGATCGGCCCCATCGCCAAACCGGAGGACATCCGCTACTCGGACAACCTGCCCAAGACCCGCTCGGGCAAGATCATGCGCCGACTGCTGCGGGCGATCGCCCACGGAGAAGACATCACCCAGGACACCTCCACCCTGGAGAACGAGGCGATCCTCACCCAGTTGCAGGGCAAGGCGTAGCGCGCCGGTGAAGGCGGCGGCGCGACCGGCCCCCTTGAGCCGCGCCACGGCCTCCCATGCCTTAACATGATCGTCGAAAGCGACTTCACGCCGCCGGCGTGGCTGCGCAACCCCCACCTGCAGACCCTGTGGCCCTATGCGGCCCGTTACCGGGTCAGTGTGCGGGTGCGGCGTGAGCGCCTCGAACTGCCCGATGGAGACTTTCTTGATCTCGACTGGACCCTGGGCGGCGCCGGCCCCGTGGTGATCATCCTGCACGGGCTGAGCGGCTCGGTGGACTCCCATTACGCCAGGAGCCTGCTGACAGGCCTGCACCGCCGGGGCCTGCGCGGCGTGCTCATGAATTTCCGGGGCGCCGGCGGCGAGCCCAACCGGCTCGCCCGCAGTTACCACGGCGGGGAGACGGGCGACCTGTCCACAGTGGTCGAGACCCTGCGCCGGCGCGAGCCACACACTCCCCTGGCGCTGGTCGGCTACTCCCTGGGCGGCAACGTGCTGCTCAAGTGGCTGGGGGAACAGGGGCGGCGGGCCCCCGTATGCGCGGCCGTCGCCGTCAGTGTCCCGTTTGATTTGAGCCGCTCCACTACCCGTCTCATGCAGGGGTTTTCCAGGCTCTATCAGTGGCATATCCTGCGCTCGCTGAAACAGGCCCTGTATGCCAAGGCGCGCACGCTGGATCTGCCCATCGACCTGTCCATGGTCAAGGACATCTCCACCTTCCGGCGCTTCGACGACCTCATTACCGCCCCGCTCCACGGCTTTCGCGATGCCGAACACTACTACCGTCGCTCGAGCGCCATCGGCTATCTCGATGCCATCCGGGTGCCGACCCTGATTATCCACGCCCTGGACGACCCGTTCGTGCCCGCCTCGGCCGTGCCCGCCCCATCCGCCCTGTCGGAGAACACCGTGCTCGAGCTCACCCGCCACGGGGGGCATGTAGGCTTCGTCAGCAGGGGGGGCGCCCTGGCCCGCGACAGCTGGCTGGACGGGCGCATCTTGACGTTCCTGGGCGCCCGGCTGCCGCGCTCGTCACCCGCGCCATGGGAGGGCGTCTCCGCCGGGACACCGCCCGGGGCCAAGGGGCTATACAGTGAAGGCCCTGCTCGGCGCCGATAAATAGGGCCGCTTTGATATTGATCAAACTCCCCGGCGCGGGGGGCTGGTTTAATGAGTCTCATGGCGGCTTTGCCTTCAGCGCGAGGCGCCATTCCTCAAAGCGGATCCCTCGGACAGGCTCCGAGATCCATATTTGGGGTATCCCGCAATACGATTCTTGCCAAGACTTCTCCCGTCTTGAAAGGATCGCACCCTGTGCGCCGCCGGCTGCGAGATGCCGGCGGCTTTTTTTATGGCCGGGCGAAGAGTTGTCCGTAGCACCTGGGCTGTACATCGTGGTAGAGACGAGCCGGAGATCCAGGATGATTTTTGAGGGGTTGCTCGAAGGGAAGGCGTATACCCTGGCGGCTCAAAAACTGCCTTTTGCAATATGTCCGGCATTGCAGATGAAACCAGGGAGGACGCCGCGCCGGTCCTGCTCGCGGGCTGGCGCGGTCCTCTCTTCAGTTCAAGAAAATGCCAAAAATGCCGCTAAATACTATGCCGCGCCCGAGGAACCTCCCCACGCTTAACCTACTTCCCCTCCTAGCTGGGCGGGCGCGGCAACTCCTATCCGCTTCAAGCACTTTATGCTGCGAGGGGCCGGCCACAGAGGGCCGACCCACTATATTACGATTCAGTAAACCCCTGATAGAGTAATGTATGTGCGTCATGTACATTGCGTTCGAGTGCTAAGCACTCTCCTGCTCAACCCTCCCCTTCCCTCCCGAGCAGGGCTACTTTAGCCCCGCCCACACTCAGCGGGGTTTTTTTTCCCTTATTCCCTGACAAATAAGCTGCCGCCCCGCCGCACATTGGGCTTCGTGAGCGCATTTTCCGCCCTGACCTATCCCCTTTTTTCGGGTGTCTCCCTCAAATGCACCCAATCCCCAATGCTCAGCCCAGCGTCCCGGAGGATCGCGCAACTCTTAGCATAGGGCTTACCGTCTGGTGGACCATCCCCTGGCCTTCTGCGCTTATCCGCGCGCAACGAGTATGAAGAGCGTTAGACGCCTGAATGATTCACAAGCATATGATACATACAATATTTCATAACCCGCTGAAAAAGAAAAAGCCCCTTGCGGGGCTTCTCTCGACCGCAAAGATCGATCCCACCCTTACTGGGCGTTGACCTCTTTTTCCTCCTGGGCATGGCCTTGATGCTCAGGCGGATGCGGCCCTGCTTGTCCACTTCCAGGACCTTGACCTTGATGTTGTCCCCCTCCTTGAGCTTGTCGCTGACGTTCTCGACGCGCTCGTCGGAGATCTGGGAGATGTGCACCAGGCCGTCACGGCCGGGCAGGATGGTGACGAAGGCACCGAAGTCCATGAGCTTGGCGACACGACCGTCATAGATCTTGCCCACCTCCACGTCGGCGGTGATCTGCTCGATACGGTGCTGGGCCTCCAGGCCGGCGGCCTTGTCCACCGAGGCGATCTTGACCGTGCCGTCATCGAGGATGTCGATGGATGCCCCGGTCTCCTCGGTGATGGCGCGGATGGTAATGCCGCCCTTGCCGATCACGTCGCGGATCTTCTCCGGGTTGATGTGCAGGGTGATGATGCGCGGGGCGTACTCGGACATCTCGTTACGCGGCGCGGGCAGAACGCGCCTCCATCTTGCCCAGGATGTGCATGACGCCCCTCGCTGGGCCTGCTCCAGGGCGTTGGCCATGATCTCGCGGGTGATGCCCTCGATCTTGATGTCCATCTGCAGGGCGGTGACGCCGTCGCGGGTGCCCGGCCACCTTGAAGTCCATGTCGCCGAGGTGGTCCTCGTCGCCGAGGATGTCGGTGAGGATGGCGTAGTTGGTCCGCTCCTTGATCAGGCCCATGGCGATCCCCGCCACCGGTGCCTTGGTGGGCACGCCGGCGTCCATCAGGGACAGGCTGGCGCCGCACACCGAGGCCATGGAGCTGGAGCCGTTGGACTCGGTGATCTCCGAGACCACGCGGATGACATAGGGAAACTGCCTCTTCGCCGGGCATGATCGCCATGACGCCGCGCTTGGCCAGCCGCCCGTGGCCGATCTCGCGGCGCTTGGGGCTGCCGATCATGCCCGTCTCGCCGACGCAGTACGGCGGGAAGTTGTAGTGGAACATGAAAGGCTCCTTGCGCTCGCCTTCGATGGCGTCGATCATCTGGGCGTCGCGGCCGGTGCCGAGGGTGGTGACCACCAGGGCCTGGGTCTCCCCGCGGGTGAACAGGGCGGAACCGTGGGCCCGCGGCAGCACCCCGGTACGGATGGTGATGGGCCGCACGTGCGGGTGTCGCGGCCGTCGATCCGGGGCTTGTGGTCGAGGATCTGCCCGCGCACGATCTGCTTCTCCTGGGCCTCGATCTCGGCGACGACATCGCTCTCGCTCCACTGGACCGGCTCGCCGCCCTCGGCGGCACACAGCTTGGCGACGAATTCGCTGCGGATCTCGCTCAGGCGCTGCTGGCGGGCCTGCTTCTCTTCGATGCGATAGGCCTCCTGGAGGGCGGGGGCGATCTCCTTGTCGGACAGCTCCTGCAGGCTGGCGTTGCGTTCCGGCGCCTGCCACTGCCAGCGCTCGGGGTTCACTTCGGCGGCGAGGGACTCGATGGCCTCGATCGCCGTTTGCATCTGCTCGTGGCCGAACAGGACCGCCTCGAGCATGGTCTGCTCCGGCAGCTCCTGGGCCTCGGACTCGACCATCAGTACGGCGTTCTTGGTGCCGGCGACCACCAGGTCCAGCTTCGATGTCGCCAGCTGGTCATAGGTGGGATTCAACACGTATTGGCCGTTGACGTAGCCGACGCGGGCGGCGCCGATCGGTCCGTTGAACGGGATGCCGGACACGGCCAGCGCCGCGGAGGCCCCGATCATGGCCGGGATATCGGGGTCGATGTCCTTGTTGAGGGACACGACCGTGGCCACGACCTGCACCTCGTTGATGAACCCCTTGGGGAACAGCGGCCGGATGGGACGGTCGATGAGGCGGCAGGTGAGGGTTTCCTTTTCGCTGGGGCGGCCCTCCCGGCGGAAGAAGCCTCCCGGGATCTTGCCCGCGGCGTAGGTGCGTTCCTGGTAATTGACCGTCAGCGGGAAGAAGTCCCGGCCGGGGATCGCTTCCTTCTTGGCGACGACGGTGACCAGCACGGAGGTGTCATCCATGCTCACCATCACGGCCCCCGTGGCTTGGCGTGCGATTTCCCCGGTCTCGAGGGTGACGGTGTGCTGACCGTATTGAAAGCTCTTTTTAAAAGATGTCACGTTTGATTCCCTGCAATAATCGGATTTTGTCGGTGCTCACTACAGCCTCTATCGGCCTGGGCCCAGGCGCGCTGTGAGAACAGTGGGTTGACTCGACCTGTGTAAATGGGAGTCGCCGGAGGTATCGCGCAGAGCCTTGCCCGTCGATCTTGAAAACGGCCGGGGTGCGTCGCCACCTGTTACTTCCTTAGCCCCAGGCGCGAAATCAGGGTCTGATAGCGTTCGTTGTTGCGGCTCTTGAGGTAGTCGAGCAGCTTGCGGCGCTGGCCCACCATCTTCAACAGGCCCCGGCGCGAATGATGGTCATGGGGATGGGCCTTGAAGTGATCGGAAAGCTGGGTGATGCGGGCCGACAGCAACGCCACCTGCACCTCCGGGGAACCCGTATCCGCCGTGGCGGTCTGGTAGTCCTTGATGATCTTTTCTTTAATCTCTGCATTCAATGACATGGATAACTCCGGTTTACTCATCCTTTGGTTAAATTTTAACTTTTGCAACAATATTGGACAATACCGGTCTACTGGGGATTGACCAGCCGCCGGGGGGCAATACGCCCATCCTCCATGACCCGGCCCACACCCAGGAACCGGTCCCGGGCCGAGTACAGCTTCACCAGCTCCGCCTTGGGCGCCTTGCCCACCACTACGGGCTGCCCGCGG
This sequence comes from uncultured Gammaproteobacteria bacterium, assembly GCA_963844825.1. Classification (GTDB taxonomy): domain Bacteria; phylum Pseudomonadota; class Gammaproteobacteria; order CAWJPQ01; family CAWJPQ01; genus CAWJPQ01. Next base: position 426,798 of record CAWJPQ010000012.1, on the reverse strand, counting down.
CGGATGAAAAACGCCAGCTCATCCGACAGGGATACCGAGGGCCAGTGGGTCAATGCGCTCTCCATGGGCAGCAGGAACGCATTGAGAGCCTCGTCACCCTCCTGGCTCGCCGCCTGGAGCTGTTCCACCGTCACCATCTGCGCGGCCTGGTAGGGACCGATGCTCAGGCGCCGCAGGCTGCTCACATAGCCGCCGAAGCCCAGGCGGTTGCCGATATCCTCGGCCAGGGTGCGGATATAGGTCCCCTTGGAGCAGGCAATCTCCAGGTCCAGCTCGTCCCCCTCGTAGCGCAGGAGCCGGATGTCGTTGATCACCACCCGGCGCGGCCGGCGCTCCACCTCCAGGCCCTTGTGGGCGAGCTTGTACAGGGGCTGGCCGTTGTGCTTGATCGCCGAGTGCATGGGGGGCACCTGGTCGATGGCGCCGGTAAAGTCCGTCAGCACCTGGTGCAGGCGGGCCTCGTCCACCGGCCGGACCTCCCGGGTCGCCACGGTGGCGCCTTCGGCGTCGCCGGTGGTGGTGACCGTGCCCAGTTTGACCCGGGTCCAGTAGACCTTGTCGGCCTCGAGGACGAAGCCGGCCATCTTGGTGGCCTCCCCCAGGGTGATGGGGAGCATCCCGCCGGCAAGCGGGTCCAGGCTGCCGGAGTGGCCCGCCTTACGCGCCCGGTAGAGGCGCTTGACCCGCTGCAGGGCGGCGTTGGAGCTGATGCCCACCGGCTTGTCGAGCAGCAGGATGCCCCGCACGTCTCTTTTTGAACGATGGTTGTCGGTCAATGGCGGCGTCGTGTGTGTCACTGGTCGTGGGATTTCCGGTCGTCGGCCACCGCCGCGTCGATCAGGGCCGAGAGGCGGTTTCCCTGGCTGACCGAGTGATCGTAGCGGAACCGCAGCTGGGGGACGGTGCGGATGAACAGGCGGTGGGCCAGGCAGCTGCGCAGGTGCCCCGCCGCCTGGTTGAGGGCCTTGACGGCGCCGTCCCGATCCTCGTCGTCGCCGAGTCGGGTGATATAGACCTTGGCATGGGAAAAATCGGGTGCCACGTCTACCGCGGAGACGGTGATCATCCCGATACGCGGGTCGTCGAGTTCCTGTTGGATGAGCATGGCCAGCTCACGCTGGATCTGCTCCCCGACCCTTCTTGTACGGCTGAATTCCTTGGGCATTGGCTTTAAGCGTGTTTCCCTCGTGTGAAGGGACCGGGCGCGCATCAAAGCTGGCGCTCGACTTCGACGCGTTCGAAGACCTCGATCTGGTCACCTACCTGGACATCGTTGTAGTTCTTCACACCGATGCCGCACTCGGTCCCCGCCTTGACCTCGGAGACGTCATCCTTGTGGCGGCGCAGGGACTCCAGCTTGCCTTCATAGATGACCACGTTGTCTCGCAGTACACGGATGGGCGCATTGCGCCGCACCACGCCCTCGGAGACCTGGCAGCCGGCGATGGCGCCGATCTTCGGTGACTTGAATACCTCCCGGACATCGGCCACGCCGATGATCTGCTCCTTGATCTCCGGTGCCAGCATGCCGGACAGGCCGCGCTTCACCTCGTCGATGACGTCATAGATGACGCCGTAGTAGTGAAGCTCCAGACCGGACTCCTCGCTGAGCCGCCGTGCCGCGGCGTCGGCGCGTACGTTGAAGCCGATCATGATGGCCTGGGAGGCGAGCGCCAGGTTGACGTCCGACTCGGTGATGCCGCCCACGCCGCTGGCGATGATCTTGACCTGCACCTCGTCGGTGGACAGCTTGGTCAGCGCCTCGGTCAGGGCCTCCAGGGAGCCCTGCACGTCGGCCTTGATAATGAGGTTGAGCTGATTGACGGTCTCCTTCCCCAGCTGGGAGAAGACATCCTCGAGCGTGGCCGGGCGCTGGGACAGCTTGACGTCACGGTACTTGCCCTGGCGGAACAGGGCGATCTCCCGGGCACGGCGCTCGTCCTCGATGACCATGGCTTCGTCGCCGGCGTTGGGGGTGCCGGACAGGCCCAGCACCACCACGGGCATGGACGCGCTGGCCTGCTCCACGCTGCTTGCCGTTCTCATCGAGCATGGCGCGGACACGGCCGAATTCCTTGCCGGCCAGCAGCATGTCGCCCTTGCGCAGCAAAGCCGCTCTGCACCAGGACCGTGGCGATGGGTCCGCGCCCCTTGTCCAGGCTGGACTCGATGATCACGCCCTTGGCGGGCTTGTCCTTCACCGCGGTCAGTTCCATGACCTCGGACTGCAGCAGGATGGCATCGAGCAGGTTGATCGATGCCTTCGCCGGTCTTTGCGGAGACATTGACGAACATGGTGTCGCCGCCCCACTCTTCCGGGATCACGCCATGGGCGGACAGGTCATTCTTGACGCGATCGATGTCGGCCTCGGGTTTGTCCATCTTGTTGATCGCGACAACCAGGGGCACCCCGGCCGCCTTGGCGTGCTGAATCGCCTCCATGGTCTGCGGCTTGACGCCGTCGTCTGCGGCCACCACCAGGATGACGATATCGGTGATCTCGGCGCCGCGGGCGCGCATGGCGGTAAAGGCGGCATGGCCGGGCGTGTCGAGAAAGGTCACCGTCCCCTTGCTTGGTATCCACATGGTAGGCGCCGATGTGCTGGGTAATGCCACCCTTCTCGCCCGCGGCCACCTTGGTGCGGCGGATATAGTCCAGCAGGGATGTCTTGCCGTGATCCACATGGCCCATGATGGTCACCACCGGCGGCCGAGGGGCGGTTTCCCCCTCGGCCTGGATCCAAGCTGGCCAGCTCTTCCTCGAGGGCGTTTTCCTGAATCAGCTTGGCCTTGTGCCCCATCTCCTCGACCACGACCGCGGCGGTCTCCTGGTCGATGACCTGGTTGATGGTCACCATGCTGCCCATCTTCATCATGAGCTTGATGACCTCGGCGGCCTTGACCGACATCTTCTGGGCCAGCTCGCCGACGTTGATGGTCTCAGGAATGGTGACCTCGCGCACGATGGGCGCCGTGGGCCGGGCAAAGCCATGGCGCGTCTGGGGCGTGACCTTCACGGGGCCCTTGCGGGTCTTTTTCTTGCGCCGGCCCTGGTCGGCGGTGACGTGCAGTTCCTCGCGGCCGTAGCGCGTCGAGCGCTCGTCCCGTTCCTTTTCCTTGGCCGCACCGCGGCGTTTGGGCTTCTTTTCCGCCTCGGCCGGCTTCGGGGGCACGGCCGGTTGCTCCACCGCCGGCGGGGCCTCGGCCTCTTTGACGGGTGCCGCGGGCTCGGCCTCGGCGCGGGGCTCCGCCTGGGGCGTCTCGGCCTCGGGGGTAGTCTCCTCGACCGGCGCGGCGTGGGCCTCTTGCGCCTCGGTTACCGCCCTTTCCTCGGCGGTCTCCGCGCCTTGGGGCAGGGCCTTCTCGAGCTCCTGCTCCGCCACGGCCTCGAGGGGCTCTTCCTCGACCGGCGGCTCTTCGGGGGCGATCGCGCCGCGCTTGACGTAGGTGCGGCGCTTGCGAAACTCCACGTTGACGACGGATTTCTTGCCCTGGGTGCCGGTCTGGCGCAGCTCGCCGACGCTGCGGCGGCGCAGGGTGATCTTCTTCGGCTCGGCGCTGCCGCCCGCCTCGGCCTCGCCGTCCCCGTGGATGCCCCGCAGGTAGCTGAGTAACTGCACCTTTTCCGTGTCGGTAATGGTGGCGTCCGGATCCTTGTCCGGCAGCCCCGCTTCCCCGAGCTGTATGAGCAACCGATCGACGGGGATCCCGACGACAGAGGCGAATTGTTTAACCGTGACTTCCGACATAAGAATTTACCTTGCTAGCGACTGCTTCAACCCTGTTGACTGTCTTCCGCGAACCAGGGGGCGCGTGCCTCCATAATGAGCTGCTTGGCACGTTCTTCGGTCATCTCCTCGACCTCCATCAGTTCATCGACGGATTGCTCGGCCAGATCCTCCATGGTCACGATGCCGCGCGCCGCCAGGGTATAGGCGAGGCGCGAATCCATGCCCTCCAGGTCCAACAGGTCCTGGGCGGGCTCCGCTGAAGCGAGCTGTTCCTCGCTCATGATGGCGCGCGTCAACAGCACATCCCGCGCGCGGCGCGCGCAGCTCTTCGATGATCTCGTCATCGAACTCCTGGATCTGCTGCATTTCATGGACCGGCACGTAGGCCACCTCCTCGATGCTGGAAAAGCCCTCCTGCACCAGGATGCTGGCTACGTCCTCGTCCACGTCAAGGTGCTCCATGAACAGCTTCTGCAACCTCTCGAGCTCGGCCTCGCTCTTGGCCTCGGCCTGGCTCTCGGTCATCACGTTGAGTTCCCAGCCGCTCAGCTCGCTGGCCAGGCGGATGTTCTGCCCGCCCCGCCCGATGGCCTGGGACAGGTGTTCCTCGGAGACCGCGATGTCCATGCTGTGGGAGTCCTCGTCCACGACGATGGACTTGACCTCGGCGGGGGACATGGCGTTGATCACGAACTGGGCCGGATTCTCGTCCCAGAGGATAATGTCGATGCGCTCGCCGGAGAGCTCGTTGGAGACCGACTGCACGCGGGAACCGCGCATGCCGACACAGGCGCCCACGGGGTCGATGCGCCCGTCGTTGCTCTTCACGGCGATCTTGGCCCGCAGGCCGGGGTCGCGCGCCGCGCCCTTGATCTCGATCAGCCCTTCCCCGACCTCCGGCACCTCAAGCTTGAACAGCTCGATCATCAATTGAGGGGCCGTGCGGCTGATGAATATCTGGGGGCCGCGGATTTCCGAACGGACATCGCGCAGATATCCCCGCAGGCGGTCGCCGGGACGTATCGCCTCGCGCGGGATCAGGTCGTCGCGCTGGATGACCGCCTCGGCATTGCCGCCCAGGTCCAGGATGACGTCGCCGCGCTCCATGCGCTTGACCACCCCGGTCACCAACTCGCCGATGCGGTCTTTGTATTGGTCGACAATCTGGGAGCGCTCCGCTTCGCGGACCTTCTGGACGATGACCTGCTTGGCCGTCTGGGCGGCGATGCGGCCGAAGGCCACGGACTCGATGGGTTCCTCTATGAATTCGCCCAGTTGGATCTCGGGCTGCTGCTCGCGGGCCTGCTCAAGGGTAAGCTGGTAATCCGGGTCTTCGACCTCTTCGACCACCTCCCAGCGGCGGAAGGTTTGATAGTGGCCCGTCTCGCGGTCGATGAACACCCGCACATCCACTTCGCCGGGGTAGCGCTTTTTGGTGGCCGTGGCCAAGGCGCTTTCGATGGCCTCGATAATGACCTCCCTGCTCACGCCCTTCTCGTTGGAGACAGCATCCACGACCATAAGGATTTCTTTATTCATACCCTGAAACCTCTCGCGCGCTGATTGCCCCCGCAGAGCGGGATGCACATTGTCATCAAAGCCATCTAACACCCTAAATCTATTTAAAACAAATCGTTAAGCTACATTTTTAAATCTCCGGCACAAGATTGGCCTTGGCGATGCTCTCCATCGGCACGTTGACCAAGTGCCCGTCTTCCTCGATGACCACGCTGTCCTGTTGCAGACCGCGCAGTACGCCGGTAAATTTACGCCGCCCATCCTGCTTGCCGTGCAGCTGAATCCGCACCCGGTGACCGGCAAAGCGGGAAAAATGCTCCCGGGTAAACAGCGGCCGGTCCAGCCCCGGCGACGAGACCTCCAGGGTGTAGGCGCCGTTTATCGGATCCTCCACATCCAGGAGCCCGCTGACCTGATGGCTCACCGTTTCACAATCGCTCAGGGTGATGCCCAGCGGCGAATCGATGTAGATCCGCAACAGCCCCTGGGGCTTGAAATCAACCCCCAGCAGCTCATAGCCCAGCCGCTTGACCACCGGCTCAATCAGTCTGTGCAGTTCCGTGGCCTGCATCGCTCAATACCCGTCCGGCCCGGCCCCCAACGTCCCATGGCGAGGGAAGCACGCTTTGAGCCTTTAAATAAAAAGTGGGCCTATAGCCCACTTTTTCAAGGTCCAATACAAAACAGCCCGCCCGCACACGCCACCTTCAAGCCTTGGCATGCACGACAAGCCTTGCTCATGCCCCGTCTCATTGGCGGCGGCCTGTCTTACCTGTTCCGATGGGGAGGTCCGGGCTAAATGCGTTCGCCGCCCGGCCGCCTACACCCTTACGCGACTGTATCAGGCGCTTGACTTCAGAACTGGTAGCGGGGGCAGGATTTGAACCTGCGACCTTCGGGTTATGAGCCCGACGAGCTACCAGGCTGCTCCACCCCGCAATTAAATCAGTACGTGATTTTAACAAAGCCGTTCAGTACCTTGCAAGAGAAATATCGCGGTTTGCGCGGCGTGCGGGTGGCCCGGTGGCCGATTATGGGCCGGAAGGCCCTTGCAGGAGGGTCACGAAGGCAATGGCGTAGTCTTCCTCGTCGGCGAGGCTCAGGTGACCCGTACCGATGCCCAGGCCTTGGGTGAGGGCCCGGGCGGGGCCGTAAAACGCCAGCAGGGGGCGCCCCCGGGCGTCGTGGACGACACCGATGTGGCGAAACTGCAGTCCCGTCGCGAAAACCGGTGCCGAGGGCCTTGGCCGCCGCCTCCTTGGCGGCGAAGCGCCGGGCCAGGAAGTGGACGGGTCTTCCGGCGTGGGCAAATTCCGCCAATTCGTCATCGGTGAGGATACGGCGTACGAACCGATCCCCGAACCGCTGAAAGACCGCCTGTATGCGGGCCACCCGGACGATGTCCGTGCCGATGCCGTGGATCAACGGCGGCGCGCCTCGACCATGAGCCGCTTCATCTCCCGCACCGCCGCCTGCATCCCGCAGAACAGCGCCCGGGCGATGATCGCATGACCGATGTTCAGTTCCCGGATGGCGGGCAGGGCCGCCACGGCCTGCACGTTGTGGTAGTGCAGGCCGTGGCCGGCGTTGACCTGCAGCCCCAGGCCGTGGGCGAACTCGGCCGCGGCGGCGATGCGCTGGAACTCCTCGTCGCGCGCCGCGGGCGCCTCCAGATTGCAGTAATGGCCCGTGTGGAGCTCGATCATGGCGGCGCCCGTTCGCGCCGCCGCCTCGATTTGACCGATATCCGGGTCGACGAACAGGGAGACCCGGCTGCCCCGGCCCTGGAGACGCGTGCACGCCGCCTCGATGCGCCGCTCGTCGGCGGCCACGTTCAGCCCGCCTTCGGTGGTCAGTTCCTCGCGGCGCTCGGGGACGAAACAGCAGCTGTCGGGCGCGACCCGCTCGGCGATGGCCACCATCTCGTCGGTCACCGCCATTTCCAGGTTCATGCGGCTGTTCAGGGTGTCTTTGAGCATCAGTACGTCCCGTTCCTGAATATGGCGCCGGTCCTCGCGCAGGTGGACGGTGATGCTGTCCGCCCCGCCCTGCTCGGCTTCCAGGGCGGCGTGGACGGGCTCGGGATAGCGGGTCCCCCGCGCCTGGCGCAGGGTGGCCACATGGTCGATGTTGACGCCCAGCAGGATATCGCTCATGACGCCTGCTCGGTATCCGGCACGGCCGACTGCCGGGCCCCGGCCGCGCGTTGGCCGTAGACGTCGATCAGGGCGCGGCTGCCAAGGGGCTTGGCGCCCAGGTGTATCTCCAGCAGGTGACGCATCAGGTGCTTGGCCTCCTTTAACATCGCCGGTTGGTCCAGGGCATCGCCCGCCAGGCCCATGAGGGTGCGCCCCGTGACCGGCACGCCCCCGCTATCCCGGCCATCGGCGGGCTCGCGGACCTGGCGCAGGTCGCCGGCGGTAACCGCGACGGGACCGCGGTCATGATAATAGTGGTAGTGCTGGTCGGGCTCGATGGCCGCGCCGCTTTGCACCTCGCGGTCCAGCACCAGCCCGTACCCCAGCTCCTGAAGCAGGAATTTTTCATAGAGGCGCAGTATCTGTTGCAGACCGCGGCCCGGATCGGCGGCGGGCGACATATCGAGGGCGGCGAGCCGCCCCAGGGTCTGTTCGTAGCGGCGGTACAGGGCCGGGTGACTGTCATGGCGCTGAAGCAGGCGCAGCAGCAGCTCGTTCATGTAGAAGGCGCTGGCCAGGACGTGTCCCGTGAACCATAACGGCGGGCCCTGGTCCTCGGCGGCCGTCAGGGTCACCAGGTCTCCCCGGCCGAACCACGACACCAGCAGGGCGCGAAAGGGCTGCATCAAGCCGCGCATCCTGGACTGGCGGCGCCGGGCACCCCGGGCCACCGCGCCGACGATCCCGGACTCGGCGGTAAAGATGTCCACCAGCAGGCTGGTATTGCGATACGGCCTGGTATGCAATACAAAGGCGGGCTGCATGGTGCCGCGGGACTGATGTTGGGTCATAGATATACAAACCTTCGGCGACTGGGGACATTATAACGAATGCGGGCCGGCTAATCGTACCCCAGGCGGTGCAGTACCCGCTCGTCGTCCGACCAGTCCTCTTTCACCTTCACCCACAGCTTCACAAACACCTTGGTGTCCAGCTGCTGCTCCAATGAGCGGCGCGCGCGGGTGCCGATCTTCTTGAGCATGGCCCCCTGGCGCCCGATGACCATGGGCTTGTGGCGTTCGTGATCCACCCAGACGACCGCCTGGATGTCTGTCCGGCCCGGTTGCTCGGAAAACGCCTCGATCTCCACCGCCACCAGATAAGGCAGCTCGTCGCCCAGGTGCAGCATCAACGATTCGCGGATCAACTCGGCCGCGACAAACCGCTCGCTGCGGTCCGTGACCTGGTCCCCGGGGTAGAAGGCGGGTCCGGTGGGCAGCAGGCGGATGACCTCCTGTTCCAGGCGGTCCACGTTGTCGCCGGTCTTCCCCGACAGGGGGATAATCTGCCGGAAGGCGGCCTTGTGGGACAGGGATTGTATATGGGGCAGGAGCAGGGACTTGTCCCGTACCGCGTCGGTCTTGTTGAGGGCCAGGATCAGTCGTGGGTGCTCGCGCACCTGCGCCAGCAGCTGCTCATCCTCGTCCCTCCAGGTCAGCTCGGCGGCGACAAAGACGATGACGTCCACCTCGGCGGCGGTACTGGCCACCGCGGCGTTCATGTGGCGATTCAGGGCGCGTCGATGGCCGGGATGAAAGCCCGGCGTGTCCACATACAGGACCTGGGCGTCACTCAGGGTCTTGATGCCGAGGATCTTGTGGCGCGTGGTCTGGGGCCGGGGGGTGGTAATGCTGAGCTTTTGACCGACCAGGCGGTTGAGCAGGGTCGATTTGCCCACGTTGGGCCGGCCGATGAGCCCCACATAGCCGCAGCGAAACGGCGTTGCCTCTGTATCACTCATCCTGGTGACCCCTTCGCTGGTATTCAATGGTGGTGCCTATTTGGCGGTCAGTCGGTCGAGGGCCTTCTGCGCGGCGTCCTGCTCCGCCTTGCGCCGGCTGGTGCCCTCGCCCACCGTAACGTCGCCGTCGCCCAGGACGCATTCCACGTGAAAGACCTGGGTGTGGGCCTGCCCTCCACCGCCGTCACCTTGTAGGCCGGCACGGGGCTCTTGCGCGCCTGCAGCAGCTCCTGCAGCCGGGTCTTGGGGTCCTTGAGGTTTTGCGCCGGGGACAGGCCCGCCAGGCGGTCCTTATAGATCGCGGTGATGATGCGCCGGCACGCCCGAAAGCCCCCATCCCGGTAAATACCCCCGAGCAGGGCCTCGAAGGCTCCGGCGAGGATCGAGGCGCGGCGATAGCCGCCGGTCTTGAGTTCACCCGAGCCGAGCTTGAGGCACTTGCCCAGGTTCACGGCCTGGGCCAGGGCGGCCAGGGTCTCGCCCTTGACCAGGCTGGCCCGCAGGCGGCTCAACTGGCCTTCGCTGGCCTGGGGGAAGCGCTTATAGAGTTCGTCGGCAATGACGAAATTCAGTATGGCATCACCGAGGAACTCGAGGCGCTCGTTGTTCGGGATGCCGAAGCTCCTGTGGGTCAGGGCGATCTCCAGCCATGCCCGGTCCGTGAAGGTATAGCCGAGGGCGACGCACAGCTCGTCCACGAGCTTGCTCAATGGCCGACCTCGACGTCCTTGTCGAAGTGGACCACCACGTCGATGTTCCAGAACATGGGCACGCGGGTCTCATATTTGAGCGCCAGGGCCGTCACCCTGCCGCTCTTGCGTCGGATGTCCACCTGCTTGGGCTTGACGTTTTCGATATTGTTGACGTCGAAACGTCTGGCCAGGGACGAGCGGATCTCCTGGTTGGTGGCGTCGGCCATGGGCATGTCCTGTTCCAGGCTCTTGAATATGGAGCTGATCTGGAAGCTCTCCAGGTAGACGGGGGTCAGCTTGATCACCAGTGTGGCAAAGAAACCGATGGTCCCCAGCACCAGGATGAGCCCGATGGTCGTCATGCCGCGCTGGCGGTACGGGGCTGATTTGATGGAATTCACGTTGCCTTCTCCTTTCGAGAAACCGGTACATCTCTGCATGGTTATCGGCAGAATTCCCCCAAAGCTTCGTCGGGAAAGAGGACACGGGGCGCCCCGCCGCCGCGCCCAAGCGTTCCCTGCGCTATTTGATGGTGGTCCCGATCCGCCCCCATCTCACCCGGTCATGCACCGAATCCCAGTTCATCCAGATAATCATCGCCTTGCCGATCAGGTTCTGTTCCGGGACGAAGCCCCAGAAACGGCTGTCGTTGCTGTTGTCGCGGTTGTCCCCCATGACGAAGTAATGGCCCTTGGGGACCTGGTACTCCCCGTCCATGGTCGGCTGGCGGCTGCGCAGCAGGATGTCATGCTTGACGTCACCGAGCTGTTCCACGTGCAGGATGTCGCCGGCGGACGGCAGGCTGTGCTCCGGCCCGGTGTAGCGCCCCATCCACTCCTGGGGAACGGGTTTGCCGTTGATGGTGAGCTTCTTGTCGCGATAGACGATCTTGTCGCCGGGCAGTCCGACGATCCGCTTGATGTAGTCCATGGACGGGTTCTTGGGGTACCGGAACACGACCACATCTCCCCGCTGGGGTTCGCCGACAGCGATGACCTTCTTGTGTATCACCGGCAGGCGGATGCCGTAGTCGAACTTGTTCACCAGGATGAAGTCGCCCACCAGCAGGGTCGGCATCATGGACCCGGAGGGGATGCGAAACGGCTCGGCGATGAAGGCCCGCAGGACCAATACCGCCAGAATGATGGGAAAGAAGGTGCGCGCGTACTCCACGACGAGCGGCTCTTTGTCCTCGCCCTTCTCGCCCTGGGGCGCGAGCCCGCGTCGCTTGGGCGCCAGCACCAGGCGGTCGAACAGCCATATGGCGCCGCACAGCGCCAGAAAGATCACCATCCACGTTTGAAAATCAATCTTCATCAGCTTTTTCCGGTATGCAGTACGGCCAGGAAGGCCTCTTGAGGGATCTCGACGGAACCAAATTGCTTCATGCGCTTTTTCCCCGCTTTCTGTTTCTCCAGTAATTTGCGTTTTCGGGTGATATCCCCCCCGTAACACTTGGCCGTGACATTCTTGCGCAAGGCCTTGACGGTCTCCCGGGCGATTATATGCGAGCCGATGGCGGATTGGACCGCCACATCGAACATCTGCCTGGGGATGACTTCTTTCATCTTTTGCGCCACCTCCCGCCCCCGCTGGTAGGCCTGGTCCCGGTGGACCATGATCGACAGGGCGTCGAAGCGCTCGCCGTTGATGAGGGTATCGAGCTTCACCACGTCACTGGCCTGAAACCGATTGAAGGAATAGTCCAGGGAGGCGTAGCCGCGGCTGCCGGACTTCAACTGGTCGAAGAAATCCGCCACCACCTCGCTCATGGGCAGCTCGTAGCTCAGGGCCACCTGGTTGCCGTGATACTGGAGCTTTTTCTGCACGCCCCGGCGCTCGGCGCACAGGCTCAGCACCGGCCCGACGTATTGCTGCGGCACCAGTATATTCGCCCATACCATGGGTTCGCGGACCTCCGCCACCTGCCCCGGGGGCGGCAGCTTGGCGGGGCTGTCGATGTGCTGAACCTCGCCGTCGGTGGTGGCCACCTCGTAGATGACCGTCGGCGCGGTGGTAATCAGATTGAGTCCGTACTCCCGTTCCAGGCGCTCCTGGGTGATCTCCATGTGCAGCATGCCGAGGAAACCGCAGCGGAAGCCGAAACCCAGCGCCTGGGAGTTCTCCGGCTCGAAGAACAGGCTCGAATCGTTCAGGGCGAGCTTGCCCAGGGCATCGCGCAGGGCCTCGAAGTCCTCCGGGTCGACGGGGAACAACCCGGCGTACACCTGGGGCTGAATCCGCTTGAAGCCGGGGACGGGGCTGTCGGCGGGCTCCGTCGCCGAGGTCAGGGTATCGCCCACGGGCGCGCCGTTGATGTCCTTGATGCCGGCGACCACATAGCCCACCTCGCCGCAGCGCAGCTTGTCCGTGTCCAGACGCTTGGGGGTGAAGATGCCCACCCGCTCCACCGGGTGAACGCCCTTGGTGGACATGACCATGAGCTTGTCCTTGAGGGTCAGCTCGCCCTGGAACACCCGCGCCAGGGAGGTGACGCCCATGTACTTGTTGAACCACGAATCGATGATCAGGGCCTTCAGAGCGCCGTTGGGATTGCCCTGCGGCGGGGGGATCCGCCGCACGATGGCCTCCAGCAGCTCGTCCACGCCCTCACCGGTCTTGGCGCTGATCAGCAGGGCGTCCTCGGCGGGGATGCCGATGATCTCCTCAATCTCGCTCTTGACCCGCTCGGGCTCGGCGGTGGGCAGGTCGATCTTGTTGAGGACCGGGATGACCTCCAGGCCCTGGTCGATGGCGGTGTAGCAGTTGGCGACCGACTGGGCCTCTACGCCCTGGGCGGCGTCGACGACCAGCAGCGCCCCCTCGCAGGCCAGCAGCGAACGCGAGACCTCGTAGGAAAAGTCCACATGGCCGGGGGTGTCGATGAAGTTGAACAGGTACTCGTGGCCGTCCCGGGCCTTGTAGGTGAGCGAGACGCACTGGGCCTTGATGGTGATGCCCCGCTCGCGCTCGAGCTCCATGGTGTCCAGAATCTGGCTTTGCATCTCCCGCTCGCTGAGCGAGCCGCACCGCTGGATGATCCTGTCGGCCAGTGTGGACTTTCCGTGATCAACATGGGCGATGATTGAGAAATTACGTATATGTTTCATCGAACGGGAATTGGTACCGAACGCAAAGTAGCGGGCCTCAGTGCCAATATTGTAGCCGAATCGCCGGCGGGGCGTGACGGACAGGATACGGGGCCGGGCACACTACCACTTCTTTATGGTGGCTTTCAGGCATTTATCAAGACGGGGCCCGGCAGGGGGGGCGTCAGCCCGCCCTGCCGGGACGCGGCTCAATCCTCATCGCCGAGTTTGAGGGCCAGGAACAGCGGGCTGTTGTGGCGCTGGATCAACACCGGAACGGATTTATCCTTGGGCAGGTCCGCTACGAGGGTGTTGAGATGCCCGACGCCTTTGATGTCGACACCATTGATCTTGAGGATCACGTCCCCGCGCTGGATGCCGGCATCGTGACCGGGACCGTCGTCCACGTCTTCCACATAGACCCCCGTGTCCTTGATGTTGAGATCCTTGCGCTGGGAGTCGGACAGGCTGGAGACGCTGATTCCCAGACGCCTCTCGGTGACGCTTTGAGGGGTGGTGCGCGGCTCGTTACTCGACAGCTGCAGGTCCTTTTCCTTGGGCAGCTCGGCGATCTTGAGATGGAGCGTCTTGGCCTTGCCATCCCGGATCACCTTGATGTCCACCGTCTTGCCCACCTGGGTACCGCCCACCATGGGCGGCAGCATTGAGGAGCTGTTGACCGGATGGCCCCGGTACTCCACGATGACGTCACCGACCTGGATGCCGGCCTCTTCGGCCGGGCTGTTCGGCAGGACGCGGGCCACCAGTGCCCCCATGGGCTTCTTCATATTGAAGGACTCGGCCAGGTCCTGAGTCACGTCCTGAATGAGGATCCCCAGCCAGCCGCGGGAGACATAGCCCTTGGACTTGAGCTGCTCGACCACGTTCATGGTCACGTTGATGGGGATGGCGAATGACAGGCCCATGAAACCGCCGGTACGGCTGTAGATCTGGGAGTTGATCCCCACCACCTCGCCGTCCATATTGAACAGCGGTCCCCCTGAGTTGCCGGGGTTGATGGCCACGTCGGTCTGGATGAAGGGGACATAGTTCTCGCTGGGCAGGCTGCGGCCCTTGGCGCTGACGATGCCGGCGGTGACCGAGTGGTCGAAGCCGAAGGGCGAGCCGATGGCGAGCACCCACTCACCCACCTTCAATTTCTCCGAATCGCCGATCTTGACCACGGGCAGGTCGTGGGCATCGATCTTGAGCAGGGCGATGTCGCTGCGCTTGTCGCTGCCCACCACCTTGGCGTTGAACTCACGCCGGTCACTGAGGCGCACCACGATCTTGTCGGCGTCCTCGATGACGTGGCGGTTGGTCAGCACGAAGCCGTCATGGGAGATGACGAAGCCCGAGCCCAGGGACTTGGAGTCGAACTCCGGCGGCGGGGAATCGGGGTCACCGAAGAAGCGTCGGAAGAAATCCCCGAAGGGCGTGCCCTTGGGGATGTCGGGCATGTCCTGGTTCTTGGACCCTCCCGAGGGCATCTGCACCTTCTGGGAGGTGCTGATATTGACCACCGCCGGGGCCACTTTGCTGACAAGGCCGGTAAAGTCGGGCAGCGTGGCGGCATCGGCATAGGAGGCGGCCAGGCACAACCATGCCGTGGTCAGCCACATACCGATGAGTGTAACGGCCTTGCGATTCAATCTGTGTCCTAGCATGTCGCTCCCATTTCAAGTCAACAAACGCGTGGGGATGGTCGCTAGGTTACCATGAATCGGCTGCGCCGGGGTACTGGCGCTCAAAATCACCGGCTGGTAGCGGGGGTCCCGGGCGATGCGCCGGCTGAAGCGCCGCACCCACAGCAGCCCGGCGACAAACCCGGCGATGCCGGCGGATATCTCGAGGGGGTCGCCGGCGGCGATTCCCAGCCATTGCCGGCCGGCGTAGTCGGCGCACAAGGCGGCGGCCATCATCAGCATCAGGGGCAGGCCGTAGACGATCAACGAGCCGCGCAGCAAGGCCTGCTCCTGCAGGCCGATGACCACTTCATCGCCCACCCGCAGGGGCAGATCCCCATTCAGCACCTTGATGCGGGAGCGCTTGTTGCCGAGGGCCTTGGAGATGACCGCCGTCCCGCAGCCCTTGTTGACGGAGCACGTGTCGCACACGGCCTTGCGCTGCGTCTCCACCCAGGCCGCATTGCCCTCGACGGCGACGACGACGCCCTGCTCTTCTACCATGGGCTACTTGCGCTGGATACGGTAACTGACCGATTGACCGATCAGCCGGACCGTGCTTGAGGGGACCTCGCCGACGACCGTGACCTGGTGGTCGCCCACTACCGTCCTGTAGGCGTTGACGGCGCCCAGATGGGATATCCCGATCAGGGGGGTGGGCTGGGGCTTGGAGGCCTGGTCTTCGATGAACACCGACACCGAGGCCAGTCCGTCGGTGAAGACCAGGTGATCAAGGCTCGCGGCATGGCCGGAGGACTGCCGCGTGCGCTTGCGGTGCTCGATGAGCCGGAACCCCTGGGGAATATCCTCGACCAGCCATTTCGGGTCCTCCTTGACCGCCACGGACTTGGTGGACTTCAGAACCGTGTTGACGATGGCGTGGATCTGGCGGTCCATGGACGCCGGCGCCTTGTCCAGCAGGTTCAGGGACGTGAACATCATCTGCTCCATGACCCGGCCGGCCTTGTTGATCACGTCCGACTCCAGGAGCAGACCGGTCTTGTTGTCGATCCAGATGCGGTAGCCGTACCGGTACTTGTCATGGGGCTTGACCACGATCACATGCGCGCGGCGGCCCATGGCGCGGTTCTCCCCCGCGGCGATCAGGTCATAGTGGGCATCGACGGCAGCCGGATCCTCCAGGAGCTTGGCGGGAAAGGGTTTGTCGATGGCGCTCTTGCTGGCCACGACCAGGTGCTTGTCGGGCAGGATGCAGGTAACCCCGTCGTGATCCCGGATGACCTCCCGGCGTACACCGTTGAGGGTCACCAGGCGCTCGCGCGCGCCCTGCCCGTCGACCACGTGGGTGATGTGCATCCCCATCATCTTGTCGCCGCGCCGATAGACGAAGGTGCCCTCGTAGTTGAGGGTGCGCACCGCCTGGGACATGCGCTGCAGCCAGTGACGGGCCTCGTTGTCCGAACTCACGCCGGCCCGGGCCACCGTGAGCGTCTCGGCGACCAGCGCCAGGGCGCAGAAAATGATCTTGAAACTTAACGAATATTTCACGCCTGCCTATTCCTTAAGTTCGTCGAGCTCATTCTGTATCGAGAACGCCGGAAAGGGCTGGCGTTCGGGGAGCTGTACCGATCCGGGACATGGGCGCTCAGCGATGATCGCCCGTGCCGCCGCTGGAATAACCTACGATCCTCACATAGGGCAGCATGGTACTCTGCACCGACGCCGCATCCGTATACTCGTTGTGATCCAGCAGGTAATCATACAATACGGGCTCCACCTTCACCTCGCGGCTCACGGCGGGCGTTGTCGGCTGTGACACGGCGGCCTGCTGCACCGGCGGTTGCTCGGCGGCCATACGGTCGGACACCATCTGACCGCCCATGGCCAGACCACCGCCCTGCGTCGGGGCGGCCAGGGAGGCCTGGGGCTGCCCCGCCCCGGCGGTGACGGCGCCGTTGTGCCAGGGCACGACCATCACCGCGACCGCGGCCAGGGAGGCGGCCAGCGCCAGTCCTACGGCGGGCTTCATAAAGGACGGGGTGGCTCGAGGCTTTTTGATGGGGGGAAGGTGATAGACCTGCTCGGCGCTCAGCGCCTCGGAGACGCGCCCGGCAAGGTCGTGCTGGACCATCCCGGGGAGGTTGTTCTTCAGCGCATCGCCGATCAGATGGTACCGCTCCCAGCACTGCTTGAGCCACTCATCATGCTCGATCCCCTGGATCAGATTGGCCGTCTCATGGTCATTCAACTCATCGTCCATGAGCATCGAGATCTTTTCAGCGTATTTCTCTGTCATGACAGTTCTCCAGCGCCCATGTCACTGACCTTCTTCCAGCAAGGGCTTGAGCTTGTTGTTGATCGCCTCACGTGCCCGGAAAATACGTGAGCGTACGGTCCCGATGGGACATGACATGGCCTGCGCAATCTCCTCATAACTCAACCCCTCCAGCTCGCGTAAGGTTATCGCGGTGCGCAGATCTTCGGGTAGCTCTTCAATCACATTAAATACCGTCTTCTCAATCTCGTCTCTCAGCAAGAGGCGCTCCGGGGTTGCATTTTCCTTCAAATTGGGCTCGTCTACCAGGGGTTCCCCGTCGCTCAGCGTGGTATTGTCGGCTTCCAGCGGCCTTCGCCCCTGGGCAACCACGTAGTTCTTGACGGTATTGATGACGATGCGATACAGCCATGTGTAAAATGCACTCTCACCTCTGAAGTTCGGCAAGCCTCGATAGGCCTTGATCATTGCCTCTTGTGCGACGTCCAGGATCTCGTTGGGCTCATGCAGGTAGCGCGATATCAGCTTTATCACTTTATGCTGATACTTCAGTACAAGAATATCGAAAGCCTTCTTGTCCCCGTGCTGTACGCGCTCAACCAATTCGAGATCGGCGCTACTCTTGCCCATGCGGGCTCCCCGTCCCAGAGAAGCAACACTTCCCTATGCTCAATTCCATAGACATTACACGACTTACATAGTTCACGGGATCAACAAGAAATTGTTGTATATTCAACATCTATGATGCAAGTTTTGCTTAGATTGAGTCTTAAACGCACAGGGCATGCTGCAAGTGGTATAAGTCCTTTTCACCACTCACTATACAAATAAATGGCTGTAGAACACCAACACGATGTATTGATCATAGGCAGCGGGGCGGCGGGCCTCAGCCTGGCGTTGCGCCTGGCCGGTCAGGCCCGCGTCGCCGTGGTCACCAAGGGCAAGATTACCGACAGCGCCACATTATACGCCCAAGGCGGCGTCTCTGTCGTCCTCGATAAGGAGGACTCGGTGGAGCTGCATATCCGGGATACCCTGGCCGCGGGCAGCGGCCTGTGCGACGAACGGGTGACGCGCTTCACCGTCGAGCACGGGCCCCAGGCCATCCAGTGGCTTATCGACCAGGGCGTCACCTTCACCCGGGAGACCCGCGCCGACGGCCATTCCGAATATCACCTCACCCGGGAGGGCGGCCACAGTCACCGGCGGGTCATCCACGTGGCCGACGCCACCGGGCGGGCCATCGAGACCACCCTTGACTCCCTGGCCCGCGCCCATCCGAATATCGAGCTGTTCGAGGACCACATCGCCGTGGACCTGATCACCGGGCGCAAGCTGGGCCGGCGCGATGACCGCTGCCTGGGGGCCTACGTGCTGGAGCGCAACGCCCAGCAGGTGGCCACCTTCCACGCCCCGGTGGTGGTGCTCGCCACCGGCGGGGCCGGCAAGGTCTACCTGTATACCACCAACCCGGACATCGCCACCGGAGACGGCATCGCCATGGCCTGGCGGGCCGGCTGCCGGGTGGCCAACATGGAGTTCATCCAGTTCCACCCCACCTGCCTGTATCACCCCCACGCCAAGTCGTTCCTCATCACCGAGGCCGTGCGCGGCGAAGGCGGCAGGCTGCTGCTGCCCGACGGGACACCGTTCATGGAGCGCTTCGATCCGCGGGGGGAGCTGGCGCCCCGGGATATCGTGGCCCGTGCCATCGATTTCGAGATGAAGCGCCTGGGTGCCGACTGTGTCTACCTGGACATCAGCCACAAACCCGCCGAGTTTGTCCGGCGCCACTTCCCCACCATGTATGCCAGGTGCCTGGAGTTCGGCTTCGACATGACCCGCGAGCCCATCCCGGTGGTACCGGCGGCCCATTACCTGTGCGGCGGGGTAATGACGGACCTCAACGGCTGCACCGACATCGAGGGGCTGTACGCCGTGGGCGAGACCGCCTATACGGGTCTGCACGGCGCCAACCGCATGGCCAGCAATTCCCTTCTTGAATGCCTGGTTTTTTCCCAGTCGGCGAGCAGCCATATCGCCCGGCGGCTGCGGGACATCCCGGCCCCGGGCGCCCTGCCTGCCTGGGATGAAAGCCGGGTGACCGATTCCGACGAAGAGGTGGTCGTGGCCCATAACTGGAACGAGCTGCGCCACTTCATGTGGGACTATGTGGGCATCGTGCGCACCGACAAGCGCCTGCAGCGGGCCAAGCGGCGCGTGGACCTGCTCCTCCAGGAGATCGACGAGTATTACGGCAACTTCCGCGTCACCGGTGACCTGCTGGAGCTGCGTAACCTGGCCCTGGTGGCCGACCTGATCATCCGTTCGGCCCTGTCCCGCCGGGAGAGCCGGGGCCTGCACTACACCATGGACTACCCCCGCCCGGACACCGCCGGGCTCCCCCACCCCACCGTCCTGACACCCGCGGCGGACTGAGGCGGCGCGGCCCGCCTCTCAGCCGTGCATCCCGCCGGTCCTCAGCAGTACCCGCAGGCGCCGCAGCTGGTCGCTGTCGAGGCTGTCGGGGGGCAGCACCACCGTGGCGCGGCCCCCGGGGCGTCGATCGAAGTTCAACAGCACCAGCCACGGGTGCACGCAGCTATCGCCCCGCAGGTCGGCGGAATACTCGCGGCCGCCGCGGGTCACCAGGCGCCACGGCCCGCGGCCGGTCCACGTCAGGCGCACCACGGCGGCGGACCGGATTCGCAGTACGTGCCGGGTGAAGACGTCCAGGTAGCTCCCCAGGATCAGCGCGCCGAGGGTGATATCCAGTGAGGCGGGCAGGTCCGCCAGCCACAGGGCGGCCGCGGCGGTGGTGTGGGTGAGCACCACCCACAGGGCCAGCAGGCGTGATGCGCGCGGCTCAAGGTGCAGCGCCCCGGCGGATCTTGTTGATGAGTGCGGCAAGCGTCCGGTCCCTCGGAATCACTTGTCCCATAGTATATTCGAGCAGTACCGGATCGGGGTAGTCCAATAACCGCATGAAGGTGTGGCGCTCCTCCTCAGTCAGGGAGGCATAGCGGGCGTGGGCGAACTCAAGCAGCAGGTCCTCGAGCTCGCGCATGCCCCGTCGGCAGCGCCAATAGATGCGGGGGTCCAATGTCATCGAAAATCGGCCTCCTCGGTCGCCAAGGCCCTGCTGAGCGCCGGCGGTCTTTATATCTCGCCAAGCCGCCAAGAACGCCAAGGTAACAAAACGGGGGGCTTGGCGCCCTTGGCGGCTTGGCGAGAGAACAAATGTTCGCTTCCGCACCTGCAAGTAACGCGCAACACCCGGATTTACAAGAGCTGCTTCAGCATCATGTCCTTGATGGCCACGATGGCCCTGGTGGGATTGAGGCCCTTGGGGCACACGTCCGTGCAGTTCATGATGGTGTGGCAGCGGAACAGCTTGTAGGGGCCTTCCATATTGCGCAGGCGCTCGTCACTGGCCTGGTCCCGGTTGTCCACCAGGAAGCGGTAGCTCTGCAGCAGGGCCGCCGGTCCCAGGAACTTGTCCGGATTCCACCAGTAGGAGGGGCAGGCGGTGGAGCAACAGGCGCACAGGATGCACTCGTAGAGCCCGTCGAGCTTGTCGCGCTGCTCGGGCGTTTGATTGAACTCCACCTCCGGCGGCGGGTCGTTGACGATCAGGTAGGGGTCGACCGCCCGGTACTGGCGGTAGAACTGGGTCAGGTCCACGACCAGGTCCCGGATCACGGGCATGGCCGGCAGGGGGCGCAACTCGATGGGCTGCTTCAGTCCGTGCACGGGGGTAATGCACGGCAGGGTATTGCGCCCGTTGACGTTCATGGCGTCGGAGCCGCAGACCCCCTCCCCGCACGACCAGCGGAATGACAGGCTCTCGTCCCGGGCCTTGATCCGGCGCAGGGCGTCCAGGAGCATCATGTCCGGACCGATGTCGTCCACCTCGAAGGCCTGCATATAGGGCTTGCTGTCGGTCTCCGGGTTATAGCGATAGATCGAAAAACGCACGGTGTCGCTCATGTCAGTAGACCCGCTTCTTGGGTGGAAAGGATTCAACCGTCAGGGGCTTCATGTGCACGGGCTTGTACTCCACCTGGCGGTCCTGCTTGAAGTACAGGCTGTGCTTCAGCCATCGCTCGTCATCACGGTCCGGGTGGTCGATGCGCGAATGGGCCCCGCGGCTCTCCCGGCGCAGCAGGGCGCTGGTCACCGTCGCCAGGGCGATGTCCACCAGGTTTTCCAGTTCCAGGGCCTCGATCCGGGCGGTATTGAATACCTTGCTGTGGTCGGTCAGGCGCACGTCCGCCAGGCGCCGCTCGATGGCCATGACCCGCTCCTGTCCCTCCCGCAGCACCTCCTCACTGCGGAACACGCCGCAATAGTGCTCCATGACCTGCTGGAGCTCCCCGCGCAGGGCGGCCACGGACTCGCCCTCGCCGCGGCGGTCCCAGCGGCTGAGGCGCGCCGCGGCGGCGTCAAGACACCCTTCGGGCAGGGGGCGGTGATAACGGTGTTCCTTGAGGTACTCGACGATGTGGTTGCCCGCGGCGCGGCCGAACACCACGATGTCCAGCAGGGAATTGCCCCCCAGGCGATTTGCGCCGTGCACCGACACGCAGGCGCATTCGCCCACCGCATAGAGTCCCGGCAGGGGCTCCTCCGACCCGGTGCGCTCGGGCACGATCACCTGACCGTAACGGTTGGACGGGATGCCGCCCATAATATAGTGGGCCGTGGGGAATACGGGGATCGGCGCCGTGACCGGATCCACATTGGCGAAGGTCTTGGCCATCGCCCGGATGCTCGGCAGGCGTTTGCTGATAACCTCTTCGCCCAGGTGGTCGAGCTTGAGCATGACATGGTCCCCCTTGGGACCGCAGCCGCGGCCCTCGCGGACCTCGATGGCGATGGCCCGGCTCACCACATCGCGGCTGGCCAGGTCCTTGACGTGGGGGGCATAGCGTTCCATGAAGCGCTCCCCGTCCTTGTTGATGAGGTACCCCCCTTCGCCCCGTGCCCCCTCGGTGATCAGCATGCCCTTACCGGCGATCCCGGTGGGGTGGAACTGGATGAACTCCATGTCCTGCAGGGGCACGCCCGCGCGCAGGGCCATGCCCATACCGTCGCCGGTATTGATCCGGGCGTTGGTATTGGTGCGGTACAGCTGGCACGCCCCGCCAGTAGCCAGCAGGGTGGTCTTGGCCTCGATGACCAGGGGCTCCCCGGTCTCGATGGCCAGGACCAGGGCCCCGAGGATCGCCCCCTCTTCGTCCTTGATGAGATCGACGGAGTAGTACTCATCGAAGAAGTGCGTCTTGGCGCGGATGTTCTGCTGATAAAGGGTGTGCAGGATGGCGTGGCCGGTACGGTCGGCCGCCGCGCAGGTGCGCGCCGCCTGGTCGGCGCCGAAGTTCTGGCTCTGACCGCCGAAGGGCCGCTGATAGATGTGACCGCTGTCCAAGCGGGAAAACGGCACGCCGGCATGCTCGAGTTCGTAGACCAAGCGCGCGGCCGCCCGACACATGTACTCGATGGCGTCCTGGTCCCCCAGGTAGTCGCTGCCCTTGACCGTATCGTACATGTGCCAGTGCCAGTTATCGGGCTGCACGTTGGCCAACGCCGCGTTGATGCCGCCCTGGGCGGCGACGGTATGGGAACGGGTGGGAAAGACCTTGGACACCACCGCAACCTGGGCATCCGCCTGGGCCAGCTGCAGCGCCGCGCGCAACCCGGCCCCGCCGGCGCCAATCACGAGGGTGTCGAACCGCCGATGCGGGATGCCGTCCACCGCACTCATGTGTCGATCGAGGCCATGATGAGCACCACCCACAGACCCATGGATACCAGGCCCGTGCCCACCAGCACCAGCATGGACAGGCGCCAGGCGAAGGGATGAATGTAGTCCATCAGAATATCCCGCACCCCGATCCAGGCATGGAGCAACAGGGTTACAAAGAACAGCAAGGTGGCGATATGCACCGGCAGGCGCTGCATCCATTCGTGCCACTGCTCATAACCGGTCCACGGGTTGAGCAGCAGGTGCATGAAAAAGTACACCAGGTAGGCGAGCAGGTACACGGCACTCAGGCGCTGCAGCAGCCAGCTGCGCAGGCCGTGGATCGCCCGGTTCATAACAGCGCCCCGGCCGCCAGGAGAAAGATCACGATGCCCCCCACGTTGACCGCCCGGGCGCTGCCCCGCGCCGCCGGCCTTGCTATTCCCAGCTGTAGATCCAACAATAGGTAGCGCACCCCGGCCAGGGCGTGATGGGCGAGCGCCCACACTGCCAGCGCGGCGGCGAAGCGGGTCACGGGACTGGCGAAGAACTGGGCCGCCCGCGCATAGCCTGCCGGGCCCTGCAGGGACAGGTCCAGGAGATAGATCGACAGCGGGATGGCGGCGGCGAGCAGTGCCCCCGTAATGCGGTGGCCGATGGACAGCACCGCCGTAACGGGCATGTGGATGCGCAGCAGATTGAGGAAACGGGGCGCCTTGGCGTTGGGCTTCATAGACGATTAGTGTAACGCAAAGAGGCGGCTTCAGTAATATGATGTCCGCGTTAGGATGATGTGATGAATCACGATTGGCAAGAGTTTCTGATGGGACAGGGGGCGGTGATCGAGCACGGCCGGGTGGCCCGCTACGGCGATCCCTCACGGGAGGCCGAGTCCGCGCAGGCCGGGTGTGTCATGGCCGACCTGTCCCACTGGGGCGTGATAGGTGCCCATGGCGAGGACGCCGCCGCCTTCTTGCAGGGACAGCTCACCGGCGACATCCACGCGGTCACCGACACCCGGGCCCAGATCAGCGGTTACTGCAACCCCAAGGGGCGTCTGCTGGCGTCGTTTTATGTCTTCAGGCACCAGCAGGCCTACTGCCTGTGCCTGCCCGCGGAGCTGGTCGAGCCGGTGATCACCCGCCTGAACAAGTTCAAGCTCCGGGCCAGGCTCGAACTGCAAGACGTAGGCGACACCTGGGTGCGGATCGGTCTGGCCGGTGCCGCCTGCGGGCCGGTGCTCGAGGCCGCCGTGGGCGGGGTGCCCGGCGCCGATTTCGATGCCCTGCACCGGGGGGAGATGACGGCGGTCAGGCTCCCCGGGCAAGGGCCGCGCTTCCTCCTGATGGGACCGCCGGCGGATGCCCGCGTGCTTTGGTCCGAGGCCCAAGGGACCGCGGTCCCGGTGGGCGCCCCGGCCTGGGAATTGCTGGAAATCCGCGCCGGCGTCCCGATGATCCGACCCGAGACCCAGGAAAAGTTCGTCCCCCAGATGGTCAACCTGGATGCCCTGCACGGCATCAGCTTCAAGAAGGGCTGTTACACGGGCCAGGAGATCGTGGCGCGCATGCACTACCTGGGCAAGCTCAAGCAGCGCATGTACCTGGCGCAGGTCAATGCCGCCGCCGTGCGCCCGGGGGATTTACTTTACAGCCCGGATGCCGATACACAACACAGTGTCGGGACGGTCGTGGCGGCCCAGCCCGTCCCCGGTGCGGGACAGACGCTGCTCGCGGTCCTCGGCATTGAGGCGGCGCAACGGGGCAATATTCGCCTGCACACCCTGGATGGGCCGGAATTAGCTTTTGAAAACAATGCCGTATGAGATCGGGAGTGCTTCGGCCAAGGCGCCGGGCTGAATCCCGCGACGGGCCCGAGCCGGATTGATCCGTCCACCTCCCCGACGGGATGCGGCCACGCGCCCCGGGCACAGATCCGATCACGGCGTCCAACCAGGCCCTAGGGTGGACCAGTCAAGGTGGAACAGACCGACCAACTGGCCGACGTTGACCAGCTGTTGCTGGAGCTCTACGTCAAGCGTAACCGCCTGACCCTGCCCACCCTGCCCGAGGTCGCGGAACGGGTGCGTCAGAGCCTGGACAAGCCCAACGCCACCGCGGCCCAGCTGGCCAAGCTGCTCAACGCCGACCCTGCCCTGTCCGCCAAGCTCCTGCAAGTCGCCAACAGCCCTCTGTACCGAGGGCGGGACACCATCGAGAGCATTCAGAGCGCGGTGGCCCGGCTGGGGAACAATATCGTCAAAGAGCTGGTGTCCAGCTTTGCCGTGCAGCAGCTGTTCAACAAAAAGCGCGGCAACGACGGCGCTCGCACCCTGCTCAAGCGGACCTGGGTCCACAGCGTGCGGGTGGCGGCCATCAGCGAGGTGCTGGCCAAGCGATTCACCTCCTTGAATCCTGAACACGCCATGCTGTCGGGACTGATGCACGACATCGGGACCCTGCCCATCATCGCCCAGGCCGGGCGCACCCCCGAACTGCTCCAGGACACGCCGACCCTCCTGCAGATCGCCACCACCCTCCATACCGAGCTGGGCAAGGTCATCCTGGAATCGTGGAATTTCCCGGCGACCCTGGTGCAAGTGGCGGCCGAGCACGAGGACTTGTCCCGCGACTCGGGTGACCGGGTCGATTACGTGGACGTGGTAATGGTGGCCAACCTGCACAGCCACCTGGGCACCGACCATAACCTGGCGCATATGGATTGGACCGGCATCCCCGCCTTTCGCAAGCTGGGGCTGGGGCCCGAGGAGAGCATCACGGCGCTGAACGAGGCCCGCGAGGACATCCTGGAGATCCAGAAGCTGCTTACCGCCGGCGCGTAGCCGCCGGCCCCTAGGGAACCTCTGCACAGGCCGCTGAAGCGGCGCTCACGGCGTTGCAAAGGGGCTCGGAATGCTCTTTACTACTTGTGAACTGCGCTCCCTCGCCCCTGTGCGCCTTGTGATCATCCCCTTGCTCGACCTGTGCAGAGGCGCCCTAGTGGGCGGGCCGCATGTGCGGGAACAGCAGCACATCGCGGATGGAGGCCTGGTCGGTGAGCAGCATGACCAGCCGGTCGATGCCGATCCCCACCCCCGCTGCCGGCGGCATGCCGTATTCCAGGGCCTCAATGTAGTCCTTGTCGAAGTACATGGCCTCCTCGTCTCCCGCCTCTTTGAGCTCCACCTGCTTGCGAAAACGGGCCGCCTGGTCGTCCGGGTCGTTCAACTCCGAAAAGCCGTTGGCAATCTCCCGCCCGGCGATGAACAGCTCGAAGCGGTCGGTCACCGCGGGGTTGCGGGCATTGCGCCGCGCCAAAGGGGAGACATCCGTGGGAAAGGCCGTGACGAAGGTGGGGCTTTCCAGCCGGTGCTCGGCGGTCTTCTCGAACAGGGCGTAGTGAATCATGCCGAGACTGTCGTGCTCGTCCACCGGGACCTCCAGGCGGCGGGCGGCCTCCCGGGCCGCCCCCGGGGTGTTCAGGGCGTCCGCATCCAGGCCGGGGTTGGCTTCGAGGACGGCCTCGATCAACGTTATGCGCTTGAACGGCTCGCTCAGGTCGTATTCCCCGCCCTGGTAGGCGAGCCGGGTCCCGCCGAGGGCGCTTTCGGCGGCGGCGCGCAGCAGCGCCTCGGTAAGGTCCATGGCGTCCCGGTAATCGGCGTAGGCCTGGTAGAACTCCAGCATGGTGAATTCCGGGTTGTGCCGGGTCGACAACCCCTCGTTGCGGAAATTGCGGTTGATCTCGAAGACCTGTTCGTACCCGCCCACCACCAGGCGCTTGAGGTACAGCTCCGGCGATACGCGCAGAAACAGGTCCATGCCCAGGGCGTTGTGGTGGGTGACGAAGGGCTTGGCCGCGGCGCCGCCGGGGATCACCTGCATCATGGGGGTCTCCACCTCGAGAAAGCCGCGCGCGGCGAGGAACTGGCGCAGGGCATTGACCACCACGGCCCGGATATGGAAGGTGCGCCGCGCCTCCTCGTTCATCACCAGGTCCAGGTAACGCTGGCGATAGCGCCGCTCCTGGTCCACCAGGCCGTGATACTTCTCCGGCAGCGGGCGCAGGGCCTTGGTGAGCAGCTCGATGCCCTCGGCGCGTACGGACAGCTCGCCGGTCTTGGTCTTGAAGACCGTCCCCTCGCACGCCGATGATGTCGCCGATGTCCCACTTCTTGAACTCGGCATACGCCCCCTCGGGCAGGGCATCGCGCTGCATATAAACCTGGATCTTTCCCGACATGTCCTGCAGGTGGGCGAAGCTTGCCTTGCCCATGAGCCGCCGGGTCATCATGCGCCCGGCGACCTTCACGCGCACGCCCCGCTGCTCCAGGGCCTCGGTCTGCGCGGCGCCGTATTCGTCGTGCAGGCCCCGGGCCAGGGCGTCCCGGCGAAAGCCGTTGGGGTAGGCCTCGCCCGTCTCGCGCAGGGCGTCCAGCTTGGCACGGCGCTGGGCGATCTGTTCGTTGTGTTCTTCTTCGGACATGATCTGTGCTTGTTGTATTATTTGTCTAGGTTGAAAGTATTTTGCAAAAACCGTCCCTGGGAGCGGTCATCCGGCTCTAGAGCCCGCCCTTGAGGCTGGCCTCGATGAACTCGTCCAGATCGCCGTCCAGGACCGCCTGGGTATTGCCCTTCTCCACCCCGGTGCGCAGGTCCTTGATGCGCGACTGGTCCAGCACATACGAGCGTATCTGGCTGCCCCAGCCGATGTCAGACTTGCTTTCTTCCAGGGCCTGTTTGACCTGATTGCGCTCCTGCACCTGCATCTCGTAGAGCTTGGCCTTGAGCTGCTTCATGGCGGTGGCGCGGTTCTTGTGCTGGGATCGGTCACTCTGGCACTGGACCACGATCCCCGACGGTGCATGGGTGATGCGGATCGCCGACTCGGTCCGGTTGACATGCTGCCCCCCCGCCCCGCTCGCCCGGTAGGTATCGACGCGCAGGTCCGCCGGATTGATCTCGATATCCACATCCTCGTCCACCTCGGGCGAGACGAAGACGGCGGCAAACGAGGTGTGCCGCCGGTTGCCGGAATCAAAGGGCGATTTCCTCACCAGGCGGTGGACCCCGGTCTCGGTACGCAGCCATCCGTAGGCGTGATCGCCGTTAAATTTGACCGTGGCGCTCTTGATGCCCGCCACCTCCCCCGGCGAGACCTCGATGACCTCGGTCTCGAAGCCGTGGCGCTCGCCCCAGCGCAGGTACATGCGCAGCAGCATGTCGGCCCAGTCCTGGGCCTCCGTCCCGCCCGAACCCGCCTGGATGTCGACAAAGGCGTTCTTGGCGTCCATCTCGCCGCTGAACATGCGGCGAAACTCCAGGGTGGACAGCTTGCGCTCGATGCCCTCCAGATCGGTCGCGATCTCGGAGACCGTGGCGTCGTCGTCCTCCTCGGCGGCCATGGCCAGGAGTTCCTGGGACTCACGCAGCCCCTGCTCGATGGCGGTGAAGGAATCCACCACGTCCTCCAGCCGGGACCGCTCGCGATTCAGGGCCTGAGAGCGTTCGAGCTGGCCCCAGACCTCCGGGTCTTCAAGCTCGCGGCGCACCTCCGTGAGGCGCTCTTCCATCTCATCGATGTCAAAGGTACCCCCTCAGAGCGTCGGCGCGCTCCTGCATGTCTTGGATCATTTTCTTGATGGCGTTGGTATCGAGCATCGTCGTTCGGCTTGTTGGAAAAGGTGACTATTATAACCGCGAACGCCGGGGCGTGTGGCCCCGGTTCGCACCCGGTGTTCCCATGGGGCAGTGCCCGCCGTCGCGCCGCTACGGATTGTCCGCCGGCAGTGCCGCCTGGCGGCCGAGCAGCTGGTTGAGGGCGGCCGAGCCGAACAGGTTGAAGCCGCGCAGCGCCTCGGGGGGGTGACCCGCGACGCACACGATGGGCCGGTCCCGGGCGCTGCCCATGATCAGCGGCTTGCCCGAGCGCATGGGCACGCCGTCTACCACCAGGTCGCCCACGGCCCTGACCAGATCGGCGATGAAATCGATGCCGCCGGCCGCCGTGCCCCCGGAGATGACCACCATGTCCGCCTCGTCGAGGGCCTGCTTGATGCGAGAGACGAAGGTCTCGAACTCGTCGCGCATGATCCCGCAAAAACGCGGGATGCCGCCGGCGGCGGTGACCGCCGCCGCGAGCATGACCGAATTGCTGTCGCGGATCGCCCCGGGGCGCAAGGCCTCGGTATGGGGGACCACCTCGTTGCCCGAGGAGAACAGGGCCACTGTCGGGGCCTGGGCCACCGGCAGCCGGGTCAGTCCCTGGGCCGCGGCGTTACCCAGGTCCAGGGGCGCCAGGGTCATGCCGGCGGACAACAGTACGTCCCCCCGGGCGATCTCGCAGCCCCGGTCCTCGATGAAAAAGCGCGGAGGAAACGGCCGGGTAATAGTGAAGCTGTCCCCCGACACGGTGCAGTCCCACATCCTCACCACGGATACCGGGTCGTCCGGCAAAATGCTCCCCGTGGACACCCGCACGCCCTGTCCCCGGGCGATGGGGGGGCAGGCGGGATCCCCCGGCGCGACCTCGCCGGCAACGGTAAAGGTCACCGGGGAGGACTCCGAGGCCTGCTCGGTGTCGGCGGTGTTGACCGCGAAGCCCTCGGCGATGGCGCGGTGATAAGGCGGCGAGTCCATGATGGACAGCACATCCTCGTACAGGACACGCCCCAGGGCCTCGGCCAGGGCGCGGCTCTCGGACGGCATGGCGCGAAACGGGATGGCGTCTATAAAGCGCTTCTGGGCGTCGACTAACGGTGATTCATCGTTCATGGCATCAACTTTTTCATGTTGTAGTGGACGGGCGAACTGCGCTGGATCGTCGGATATGACTCAGGCTGTAGACTACAATATACGGCTTAAAATAAGACACGTCCAAGGCTATGGGCCCGCCATCGGGGTTGTCCGCCGCGCTCGCGGTGCCGCCCGATCGGGCATTAGGGCCGTTGAAAGTGCTCCACCAGCAGTTGCGCCGTGCGTTGACCGCGATACTCGTTGACGTCCAGTTTATAGGCGAAACGCAGGCGGCCCTCCTGGGGCATCTCATCGGCGGGGGTGTTGAAGGCGATGGCGTCCAGCAGGCCGTCGCGATCCGGGTGCCTGAGGGTCAGCTTCATGTGCCGCTCCCCCACCACACGGCGCTTGACCACCTCGAAGACGTTGTCGAACACCGGCTCCGGGAATTCCTGGCCCCACGGGCCGGCGTCGCGCAGCAGCTCGGCAATCTCCAGGGTGTGGTGCTCAGGCGCCAGGGCGCCGTCACTGTAGACCACCCCCTGCAGGTCCGCAGGGGACAGGCGTTCGGCCACCTCCTCGTCGAAAGCCCGGGCGAAGACCTCCAGGTCCGCGCGCCGGATGGTCATGCCTGCGGCCATGGCATGGCCGCCGAATCGGGTCAGCACCCCCGGGCAGCGGGCCGCCACCGCCTCCAGGGTGTCGCGGATGTGCAGCCCCGGCACCGAGCGCGCCGAGCCCTTGAGATCACCCTCGCCCGCCGCGGCGAAGGCGATGGTAGGCCGGTTGACCCGCTCCTTGATCCGCGATGCCAGGATACCGATCACCCCCTGGTGCCAGCTGTCGTCGAACAGGCACAGACCCATGGGGATGTCGCCCACCGCGGGGTCCAGGGCCAGCCGGTCGAGGGCCTCCAGGGCCTGAGCGTGCATCTGCAGCTCGATCTGCCGGCGCTCGTTGTTGAGCCGGTCGAGTGCCTCGGCCATGGGCATGGCGGCATCCATGTCGTCCGCCAGGAGGCAGGCGATGCCCAGGCTCATGTCCTCGAGGCGGCCCGCGGCGTTGAGCCGGGGGGCCAGGGCGTAACCCAGGTCCGAGGCCACCGCCCGCTCCAGCCGCCGCCCGGCCACGGCGGCCAGGGCCTGGATGCCCGGGCAGCACTCCCCGCGCCGGATGCGCGCCAGCCCCTGACGTATCAGGACCCGGTTGTTGTGATCGAGGGGCACCAGGTCGGCCACGCTGCCCAGGGCCACCAGGTCCAGGAGCTGCGCCAGGTTGGGCTCGGCCGCCCCCCGGGCCTCGAACCAGCCGGCCTCGCGCAGCCGGCCGCGCAGGGCCACCATCACATAGAAGATCACCCCGACGCCGGCCAGGTGCTTGCTGGGGAATCCGCAGCCGGGCTGGTTGGGGTTGACGATGGCCCGGGCCTCGGGCAGGCGCGCGCCCGGGCAGGTGATGATCGGTGATGAGCACCTCGATGCCGCGCTCCTCCGCCGCCGCCACGCCGTCGATGCTGGAGATGCCGTTGTCCACGGTGATGATCAGGTCCGGTTGCCACCCGGCGGCGACGGCGACGATCTCCGGCGTCAGGCCGTAGCCGTACTCGAAGCGGTTGGGCACGATGTAGTTGACATGCTCGGCGCCCATCAGGCGCAGTGCCCGCACCGCCAGGGCGCAGCTGGTGGCGCCGTCGCTGTCGAAGTCGGCCACGATCATGATGCGCCGCTGGGCGCGCAGGCACTCATGGAGCAGCTCGACCGCCGCATCGATGCCCTTGAGG
The DNA here is from genome assembly GCA_963844825.1 of uncultured Gammaproteobacteria bacterium. Lineage (GTDB taxonomy): Bacteria > Pseudomonadota > Gammaproteobacteria > CAWJPQ01 > CAWJPQ01 > CAWJPQ01. Next base: position 395,648 of record CAWJPQ010000012.1, on the reverse strand, counting down.
GTGTCAATCCCGGACAGGCGGTTCAACGAGCACTCCAGTTGATCCGGCGATGAGATCTCGCGCGCCGCGTAGATGCGGGCCAGCAGGGGGTGAAGCCCGTCCAGGGCACTCAGGCTCCCGGGCCGCGGCTCGCGTCGCACGATCCTTGTCATCGTAGGGCTTAGTCTCGTTCGGGGGTCGTGTTCGTTGCCCGTATTATCCTGCCCGGCAGGCCTTTGAGCAATGGCGCGGTCACGGCGTCGCCAGAAACCGCGCCAGCGCCTTGGGGCGCCGCCACCAGCGCCGGTTGGCGGTGCGGGTGAGGGTGTAATCGGTCCCGCCGCCGGTGCTCAAGGTCAGGGCCTGCAGGTCCCCCCGGCCGAGGGCCGCCACCGCCGGCGCCAGCCACCGGTCGTGCACCGACTGCACCGCCGCCTGCCAGCCCGCCGGGTCCCCTGACCGCCAGGGCCCGGGCGGGGCCCTCGAGCACGATGAGCTGCGGGTCCGGCGCCGGCCGGTAGGTGCCGTCTTGGGGGACGGGGTGGCAGGGAACGCCCGCCAGCCGCGCCAGGCCCCGGCCCACCAGGTCGTTGCACCACAGGGCGTTCCAGCGCGGCTGCAGGCGCGGGGCGCGCCCGCCGCCCCAGAACCACAGGCTGTTGGCCGTCACCGCGCCCGCCGCCTCGCGCTCGCCCGTCACCGGGCTCAGATTGAGCTGCATCTGGGCCTCGTTCATCAGGGCGCGCCACCGGGCTGCCTCTTCTCCCTCGGGCAGGTAGGGCCGGATGCCCTGCCCCAGGACCTGGGACGGCGGGTACGTGCGTATGCCCGGGGCCTGGGGCAGGTGCAGGTACCAGCGCTCGGCGCCTCCCGCATAAAGCCGCGCGCCGCGGGGCGAAAAGACCTCCTGGAGCTCACCGACCAGTCGCGCGGCCTGCTCATCGCTGAGCCCCAGGTCCTGATGAGCGGTCAGGACCAGGGTGTCGCGGTCCGCCCGCAGGTGTACCGGGTCGGCGCGCAGCCACCAGCCCTCGGGGGCCTGCCCTTCCCCCAGGGGGGCCGGGCATCCCCCAGATCGACGGCCGCGGTCACCGCCCCGACCGGCAGGTCCGCCCCGGGTTCGTGGTAGCCGAAGGCATGGAACAACAGTGCCTCCATGGCGCCGGCCTGTCCGGCGCCCGGGTCGGCGCGGGACAGCAGCCGCTCCAGCGCGGGCACCGACAAGGCCTCGGTCAGCGCCCCGCCGGGCATGCCCCACGGACCAAGCAGGCCCGGGACGAGCAGCGTCAGGTGATTGGGCGCGGCCACGTCTGCACGCAATGACCCCGGGGAAGTCGTCAATCGAGGTGGTCGAGGATGGCCTTTTTCACCGTCTCGAGGCGGGCATCGATGGAGGTCATGTCCCGCTTGCCCTGCTCGATGGCGATGTCGGGGTCCTTGAGCCCGTGTCCGGTCAGGGTGCACACGACCTTCGCCCCCTCGGGCAGTTGGTGCGCCTTGACGGCCTGCAGAACGCCGGCCAGGGAGGCCGCCGAGGCGGGCTCGCAGAACACGCCCTCCCGTTCGGCCAGGAGCTTCTGCGCGGCGAGGATGTCCTCGTCGCTGCACTCGTCGAACCAGCCCTCGGACTCGTTCACCGCCGCCCAGGCCTTGTCCCAGCTCTGGGGATGGCCGATGCGGATGGCGGTGGCCACGGTCTCGGGGTCGTCGATCATGCGCCCGCGGATGAACGGGGCGGCCCCGCTGGCCTGGAACCCCGCCATGCGCGGCAGGCTGTTGACCAGCCCGTCTTCGTGATATTCGCGGTAGCCCATCCAGTAGGCACTGATGTTGCCGGCGTTGCCCACGGGCAGGAAGTGATAGTCCGGCGCCCTGCCAAGCTCGTCCATGATCTCGAACGCGGCGGTCTTCTGCCCCTGGAGGCGATAGGGATTGATGGAGTTGACGATGGCGACGGGGGCGTGGTCCGCCATCTCCTTGACCAGCCGCATGCCCTCGTCGAAGTTGCCCTTGATCTGGATCACCTCCGCCCCGTGCATCATGCGCCTGGGCCAGCTTGCCCAAGGCGATCTTGCCGTCGGGGATCAGGACGAAGGCCTTGATGCCGGCGCGGGCGGCGTAGGCCGCCGCCGAGGCCGAGGTGTTGCCCGTGGAGGCGCAGATGATGGCGCGGCTGCCCTCGTCCACGGCCTTGGTGACCGCCATGGTCATGCCCCGGTCCTTGAACGAGCCGGTGGGGTTCAGGCCCTCGAACTTGACGTACAGATCGACCTCTGTCTCCAGCAGGCCCGGAATGTTGTTGAGCCGGATCAGGGGCGTGTTGCCCTCGCCGAGGCTGATCAGACGCGTGTCGTCGTGGACCGGCAGCCGGTCGCGGTAACGCTCGATCAGGCCGGTATAGCGGGAGTGAAACTGCATGGCAATTCCTCGGATATGGGGTGAATATGACTGACGCGCGACGGCCCGTGCCGGGCTCAGTTGCCGCTCAGGTACTCGAGGCGGATGCGGGTCACACGGCCGGTCACGGATGTCAGCGCCTCGATGGCGGCGATGGCCTTGTTCATCTGCGCCTCCTTGACCCGGTGGGTCAACATGATAATCGGCACGTGGGTCTGCTCGGAAGCGGGCTCGGTCTGGAGCATCGCCTCGATGCTGATGCCCTGGTCGGCCAGCAGCCGGGCGATGTCGGCCAGCACACCGGGCTGATCGACGGCCTGCATGCGCAGGTAATAGGCGGTCTCCACCTCCGCCATGGGCAGGATGGGCAGATCCGCCAGGGCATCGGGCTGAAAGGCCAGGTGCGGGACGCGATTCTCCGGGTCCGACGTCAGCACCCGCACCACGTCTACCAGATCGGCGACCACCGCCGAGGCCGTGGGCTCAGCCCCTGCGCCGGCCCCGTAGTACAGGGTCGGCCCCACCGCATCGCCCTTGACCAGGACGGCGTTCATGACCCCGTCCACGTTGGCGATCAGTCGCCGGTGGGGAATCAGGGTGGGGTGCACCCGCAGTTCCACGCCCCCGCCCGTGCGCCGGGCGATGCCCAGGTGCTTGATCCGGTACCCGAAGTGGGCGGCGTAGTTCACATCCTCCGGGGTGATGTGGCTGATCCCCTCGGTATAGGCCTTGTCGAACTGCAGGGGGATGCCGAAGGCGATGGACGCCAGGATAGTGAGCTTGTGGGCCGCATCGATCCCCTCGATATCGAAGGTGGGGTCGGCCTCGGCGTAGCCCAGGGCCTGGGCCTCGGCGAGTACGTCGGCGAACTCCCGGCCCTTGTCGCGCATTTCGGTGAGGATGAAGTTGGACGTACCGTTGATGATGCCCGCCAGCCACTCGATGCGGTTGCCGGCCAGGCCCTCCCGGACGGCCTTGATCACGGGGATCCCGCCGGCCACCGCCGCCTCGAAGGCGACGATGACGCCTTTTTGCTGAGCGGCGGCGAAGATCTCGTTGCCGTGCTTGGCGATCAGGGCCTTGTTGGCCGTGACCACGTGCTTGCCGTTGGCGATGGCCGTCAACACCAGCTCCCGGGCCGGCTCGTCGCCGCCCATGAGCTCGACGACGATGGCGACCTCGGGGTCGTTGACCACCGCAAAGGGATCCGCCGTCAGCGAGATCCCATCGGTGGGGCAGGCCCGCGGCCGGTCGGGGTGGCGCGCCGCCGCATGGGTAACCCGAATGCCGCGCCCCGCCCGGCGGGTGATCTCGTCGGCGTTGCGCGCCAGGACGTTGACCGTCCCGGCGCCCACCGTGCCCAGGCCCAACAGGCCGATGCTGACAGGGTTCAATCTCTTGCCTCCACCGCTTGGTGTTCCTTGCTGTCGCGCCGGATCATGTGCCGGATACCGCGAATGGCCTGGCGGGTGCGGTGCTCGTTTTCAATGAGCCCGAAGCGCACGTGATCGTCGCCGTACTCGCCGAAGCCGACCCCCGGCGAGACGGCGACCTTGGCGTCCTGGAGCAGCTTCTTGGAGAACTCCAGGGAGCCCATGTGCCGGTACTGGTCCGGGATGGGCGCCCACACGAACATGGTGCCCCGGGGCTTGGCCACTTCCCAGCCCAGGGCGTTGAGGCCCTCGCAGAGCACATCGCGGCGGCGGCGGTAGGTCTCGACGATCTCCGCGACGCAGTCCTGGGGGCCCTCCAGGGCCGCGATGGCCGCCACCTGGATGGGGGTGAACATGCCGTAGTCGAGATAGGATTTCATGCGCCCCAGGGCGGCGACCAGCTTGCGGTTGCCGCACATGAAGCCCACCCGCCAGCCGGGCATGTTGTAGCTCTTGGACAGGCTGTAGAATTCCACGGCCACTTCCTTGGCCCCCGGGACCTGCAGGATGGACGGCGCCCGGTAGCCGTCGAAGGTCAGCTCGGCATAGGCGAAGTCATGGACCACCCAGATGCCGTGCTCCCGGGCGATGGCCACCACCTCTTCGAAGAAGGGCAGCTCCACGCACTGGGTGGTGGGATTGGCGGGAAAATTGAGTACCAGCATCTTGGGCCGCGGCCACGAGTCCTTGATGGCCTTGACCAGCTCCTCGAAGAAGTCGACGCCCCTCACCAGGGGGACATGGCGGATATCCGCGCCGGCGATCACCACGCCATAGGGGTGGATGGGATAGGCCGGATTGGGCACCAGCACGACGTCGCCCGGGCCGATGGTGGCCAGCATCAGGTGCGCCAGGCCCTCCTTGGAACCGATGGTGACGATGGCCTCCTCATCCATATCCAGCTCGACGCCGAAGCGCTGCTGATACCAGCCGCAGATCGCCCGGCGCAGCCGGGGAATGCCCCGGGAGACGGAATAGCGATGGGTGTCGTTGCGCTGAGCAACCTCCACCAGCTTGTCGACGATGTGCTGCGGCGTGGGGCGGTCGGGGTTGCCCATGCCGAAGTCAATGATGTCTTCACCCCGCAGCCTGGCCTTGGCCTTTAATTCGTTGACGATATTAAAAACATAGGGAGGCAGGCGCCGAATTCTCGGAAATTCATCTAACAATGCAATTTTCCAGTACTATCAATTGATTAATAAATATTTTGTAAAATTCCGTCTAACATAGCACGGTAACGGGCCTTGTCAATTCACCCACCGCTCGATTTTATAGCAATCATTATACCGGGGTTGAAAATTACGTCTCAATCACGTGACAATCAACCTCCCTACCCGTCACTGCCAGGGCACCCGCCATGCAATTCAGCCGCGAAATCGACCCGTTCTCCCATAGTATCCGTTCCTACGGGCCCGGCGAGGTCACCGTCATACTCCCCCATGAGCCGGCGGAGCTCCAGGACGACCTGCTGCCCCCGTCGCACCGCCACGAAACCCTGAACCACAGCCTCATCATCACCCCGGGCAGGCTCATACGGGACTGGCCGCCCCAGCAGTTCGAGGAGCTGGAACAGGGGCACTTCGATGTCTTCGCCGAGCTGCAGCCCGAGATCCTGCTGTTCGGGACCGGCCCGCAGCTGCGCTGGCCGGAGTACGCAATGACCTCGCCCCTGCTGAACCGCGGGATCGGCGTGGAGGTGATGGACACCGCCGCCGCCTGCCGGACCTATAACATCCTCATGGCCGACGAGCGCAACGTGGCGGCAGCGCTGCTGATGATCTGATTGCCCGCGCCCCGCGCGCCGCCGGGGAGCTTGATGGGTGGGCCGGCCGCGCAAAGGAGGGCCACCGGCACCGTAACGGGTGCCCGCAGGCTTGCGTAGCGTATTTTCAGGAGTTGTCTCGGATGATGCGCGCGGCCGACTGGCGCCCCATGTCCAGTTGATGGGCATAGATGCCGGTGCGGTAACCGCGCTTGGGCGTGACCGTCAGCGGCGCGTTGATGCCGCGGCCATGGCTGTGCAGCGCGATGCGGGCGACCATGGATAAACCGGGCCGTAGAGGGTGTTGCTTGAGCTGACCGGGGTCGATGCCGATCCGGACCGGCACACGTTCAACGATATGAATATAATTCCCCGTGGCGTTTTCCGCAGGCAGGATGCTGAAGGCGCTCCCGGCGCCCGCCGCCAGCCCCTGCACAACCCCGTCGAAGCGAATCCGGCTGCCGTAGTAGTCGGCGGTGAGCTGCACCTTCTGGCCCGGCCGTACCCGCGCCATGTCGGTTTCTTTGATATTGGCGACAACCCATACCTGGGTCAGGGGAACAATATCCAGAAGATGGGCTCCCCGGTGCAGCAGCATGCCCGGATAGACCTCCCGCTGTGCCACAACACCCGAGACGGGGGCCCGGACCGTCAGCCGTCGCCAGTCGACCCAGGCCTTCAGGTATTCGGCCTCGGCCTGGCGGACCAAGGGATTGCCGGCGACGGTGCCCCCCTTGACCATGGCCTTGTCCGCCGCAAGGCGGGAGGCGGCCGCCGTCACCCGGTGCCGTACAATCGCTATCTGGTCTTCGGTATTCTGAATCTTGATGGCCGATACGCCCTGGTCCGGCGCGGCCTGCCGATACCTGCGCAGGTCATGCCCGAGCTTTGTCTCCTCGGCGTGCAGGGCGGCCAATTGTCCCCGTTCTTCCTCGACCTTGTGGAACATGCGGCTGACCTTGCGGGCGGTCGCCCCGAGGTGACCCCGCGCCTCTTGCAGGGCAATGCGGGCGCGGTCGCCCTGCAGTCGCACCAGCACCTGGCCTTCGCGCACGTATTCGGTATTATCCACCAATACCGCGGCCACGCTCCCCTCCGCCTGCGCTTGAATGGGGGTCACGTTGCCGGTCACATACGCATCGTTGGTTTGCGCCCACCATCGCCCCACTGCCCACCAGTACGCCCCGTAGGCGATGCCAGCCGACAGGAGCAATACGGTCACCGCCCACAGGCGGCGGCGCCGGCGCATTTCTGAAGCCTGTTTGCGTGATGCGCTCATGGTCACTCCCCCCCCGGCCGCCGGGGCTCGCCTGCGTCACGGGTCGGCGCCGACGACACCTCTTGGGAGTCCGGGTTTGAACCGCCCCGGTCATCCCCCGGAGGCGGCGGGCCATGTGCGTGCCGGTCCCGGTAGCCACCGCCCAGGGCGGCAACCAGATCGACCCAGCTTTGGCCCGCCGACGCCCGTTGGCGCGCCTGGTGTTCGTTCTCCTCGGCCGCCGCGATACCGGCCATCACGCTGGGCAGCGCATTGGTCAGTCCCGCGCGCAATGCCGCCGCCCGTACCCGTACCCGTCCCTTCGCGGCCGCAACGCCGCTGCGGGCTTGCGCCAGGGCCTCGCGATTCGCCTTCCATGCCGCCAGTCCGGCGGCGACCTCCTTGACGGCCTCCAGGACCCGCCCGTTGTAGTGATCGACTGCCAACCGATACCGTGCCCGGGCCCCTTCCAATCGAGCGCGCAAGGCCCCGCCCTCGAAGATCGGCAGGCTCAGTGTCAGGCCGATGCCCCGGGCGAAATTGCCCGGGTTCAAAAGATCCGCCACGTGAATGCTGTTCCAACCTGCAAACAGCGCCAGGTTCAGGCGGGGGTAAAAGGCCGCATGGGCGGCATCGACGTCCTGGCGCGCGGCTTCAACCCGCCACAGGGCCGCTATGACCTCGGGACGATGGCGCAGCAGGCCGATGGGCAGATCTTCGGGGACCGGAAACCGGCGCAGCGCAGGCGGTCGGGGCCTCAAACCGGCGGTCGTCGCGGGGGACTGCCCGGCCAGGGCGGCCACCGCCGCCAGCAGGCCGGTACGCTCGCCCTCCTCCAGGCGGATCTTACCCCGCAGCTCCGCAAGGGCTTGCCTGGCCGCGAAGACCCCGTCCGCATCCGTCAAACCCGCCGCCAGCCGGGCCTTCTGCACGCCATAGAGGCGCTTCGTCAGGGCCAGTCGGCGACCCTCGGCGGACAAGGCCCCATCAAGTTCGGCAACGCCAAACCAGGTCCGGACCAGGGCGGTGCTGATGCCCAGTCGCGCCGCCGCCCGCTGGGCCTGGCTGACGCGGACCTCGCCGACCGCCGCCGCCAGCTTGTGGGCATTCTGGCCCGAGATGTCCGGGTCATAGACCGCCTGTACCGGCTCGGCCTTGCCGAACAGGACGCTGCGCCCATTGAGCAGCGAGTGTTCGCCTGTCGCAGAGAAGTATTCCCCCTCCAAACCCGCCTCGGCGCCGACATGGGGCCGCAGGCGCGACCTGGCCCCTCGCACCGCGGCCCGGGCGGCCGCTATGCGGGCGCGGGCCGCCGCCAGATCCGGATTGCCGGCAAGGGCGCGGGCCACAAGCTGGTTCAACTCCTCGTCGCCGAAGGCGCGCCACCAGGTGTCCTTCGGCCAGGCACCGGTGGTAAAGGCGCCCTTGCCCTGAGAGTCACTTTCGTGATTCACACGGGGATGGATCATCCGCGGCGCCGGGGCGCCAGTCGGGATGGGGGCGCAGGCCGTTACGGCCAACCCGCCGATACAATACAGCAGACCCAATGCCCGCGGCAGGGACGCCGCCGCACGAACAGCGACCGTAAATCGTCGATGGTAGGCATTCATGGCTCCGCCAGTTCCTCCACGGCCCGTTCCCGCATCGGGTCGCGCTCGGCGAAGACCACGGGCCTTGCGAGCAGCATGATGAAGGCGAGGATGAAAAACGCGCACGCCCCCACGAAAAAGAGTTCGTTGAAGGCCAGCATGGCCCCGTGCTTGGCGATGCGCGCGGCGACCAGTTCGTGCGCCCCTGCGGGCGATACGTGATGCCGGCTAATCACTCCAAGGGCTCGGTCCAGGACTTGCCTTTGCGGCGCGCCGTCCTCACCCAGGAAATGATGGTGCACATAATTGCGTCTGATCCACAGGGTGGCCACGATCGGGATCCCAAGGCCCTGGGCGGCCACGCGAATCATATTGAACAGCCCCACGCCCCGCAGCTCCGCCGGCCCCGACAGTCCGGACAGGGCGATGACGGTCAAAGAGGGAAAGAAACCGCCCAGGAAGACACCGAGCGCAATCTGGGGCCAGAGCAGCGCCGAGTAGGAGGCTTCCCGGTTATAGGACGCCACGAACAGGCAAAACAGCGCGAACCCCATGAAATTGACAAAGGCCAGGAGACGCGGGTCGACGCGGCGGACAGCCCCGTGCATGATGCTGGACACCGGCTTGGATAACAGTGCGATGGGCAGCATGAGGAAACCGGAAAGAAACGCGGAATATCCGAAGATCACCTGCGCCAGGACGATATAGAGGGCTATCAGCCCCTGAAAGAACAGCATCCCTCCGAAGATACCGAGCGCCCCGATGGCGAAATTGCGGCGACACAATATGCGCAGATCCACCAATGGATGCCTTGCCCGCCATTCCCAAACCAGAAAATAGGCGATAAAGGCGATCGCCGCGCAACCGAGTGCGATGACCGTCGGCGACAGGATCCAATAATACTTCTCGCTGGTGTCCAGCGTGATCTGGGTGAATCCCAGGGCACCGGCCAACAGCAATAGACCGACGTAATCAAGCGGATTGGCGACAGGCCGCCGATCCCTTTCCGTCAACAATACAAAACCGTAAACTGCGACGAACAGGGCGAGCGGGACATCCAGATAAAACAGGTACCGCCAGCCCAACGTATCGGTAATCCAGCCGCCGAAGACGGGCCCGAGGGTGAACGGCGTGAGCGCGGCAAGGCCCCACAGCGTCAACCCCCTGGACCGACTCCGGGGACGGTAATGGCGGAGCATGACATCCAGGGACAGGGGGATGCTCAATCCCCCGAAAAAGCCCATGAAGAAGCGGGCCACCAAGAAGACCACGAAATTGTCCGTCCAGGCGCACACGGCGGACGCAACGGCAAAACCCGCGAACACCTCCAGGAACACCCTCGCCTCGCCGCGGTGACTCACGAGCCAGATGGACAGCGGCCCTGACAGCGCCAGCCCGACAAAGAAGTCGGTCTGCGGCCAATCGGCGTAGACGGGATTTACCCCAAACGCACCGGCGACTTCAGGGATCATGGGCAGGTAGGCCCCCGTGTTGAACAGAACCAGGATGTGCCCGGTGACAACGACACAATTGAACAGCAGGAACTGTCCGAAGGGCATGTCTTTGGATGCCGATTCCATGGAGCAACCGATCTCTTGTTGTGTCTTTTTGCTTATAAAAAGTGCTTTTTTTCGCGCGGCTGTCGATCGTCTCCGATCGACCCCTCCCCGGCCGCACACCGCGTTTCATGCAAAATGATATATTATATCCATCTTTGCAAGAAATGATACAAATCCAACACTCATAAGGGGGAATGGGCGGATCATCCGTTGTGCCAGGAGGTGTGCCGCCGGCGCCCATCGAGGCCGCCCAAGGGAGGATCGTCTGTCATGAGATGCTGAAATCCGGCGGAGGCACGGCCCCTGCAAGACCTGTCTCGCGGACTTTCCGGCGGCGAAAGACCTTCAATTGATTCGCCGGCCAAGGTATCCCGTTTAGAGGGCCGCCCCGCCGCGAGTTACCGGGGAGTATGGGGCGGAAGAGACCGGGGTCGGGGCGACGGACGGGCATTTGAAATAAAAAGGGTGTTCTATGCCGTGGCGCTGCATAGAACACCCTGTCAGGGCGCTAAACAATCGAAGATGAAACCGTTACTCCGACACACGGTACACGTGTATCGCATCGGTTTCAGGGAGGCGTTGTTTTCTCATTCTTGAGCGCGGGCCGCCGAACACGGATCCCACAGGCCGATTATGAACGACTCAGGCTGCCGGGTCGACGGCGGGGAGACGGAATCCCGGACAAAAAAAAGGGTGTCCAATATCGGACACCCTCTAAGGCGCTAAACAGCCCCGTAAAAGCGTATGACAACGCTCACACCGTGGACCACGGCGCCGGTTCGAACCCGGCACCGCGGAAAAGTCAGTGGTTTCGCTAGGTTACCCTCCCCCAGTGACCGCCACAGTGCTCCCCTCCCAGTGGTAGGCCGACATATGGGAGCTATGTGAGGAGTAATCGCTCTTGCCATATCGGCCTTGTTAACTAAAATAAACCGTGCTTAAATGCATGTAAATAGCTAACTAACGAAAATTAATATTGCAAATATGCAAAGCCTCAAATGGGAAGACCTTCGTTATTTCCTGGCCGTTGCCCAGACGGGCAATCTGTCCAAGGCGGCCCGGAACCTGGCGGTGAACCACTCCACGGTCTTCAGACGCATCACCTCCCTGGAGCACTCACTCAGCGTCCGCCTCTTCGAGCGCCTGCCCGAGGGCTATGTGCTCACCAGCGCCGGGGAGGAGATGCTCGCCAGCGTCTCTCAAATCGATGATGAGATCGCCTCCCTGGATCTGCGGATCCGGGGGCAGGACCACAGGCTTACGGGGGTGCTGCGGGTCACGACCACGGATTCCTTGGGCCACTTCTTCCTGCAGCCGCACCTGTTCGAGTTCCACCAGCAGTACCCGGATATTCGTATCGAGCTCATTACCGATAACTCCTTTTCCAACATCACCAAACGTCAGGCCGATGTGGCCATCCGCCCGACCAACACGCCGCCCGAGGGCCTGGTGGGGCGAAAGGCCTGTATCATCAAGTGGGCTATTTACGGCTCCAAGGCCTATATAAAGCAACATGGCATGCCCGAGAGTCCCCAGGAACTGGGCCAGCACAGGATCATCTCCACGGACGATACCCTGGCGAACATCATGGTCATACGCTGGCTGAGGCAATTCATCCCGAATTCAGCGATTGTATTCTGCGGTAACAGCATCATGACCCTGTACGTGGGGGCCCGGCAGGGATTCGGGCTCGCCCCCCTGCCCTGCTGGATGGGGGACAACGACCCCGAACTCACCCAGGTCCTGCCGCCCATCGAAGAGGTGTACACCCAGCTGTGGCTGTTGACCCACCGGGACCTGCGGCATACGGCACGGGTGCGCTCCTTCATCGAGGCCATCACCAAGTCGATTGCCCGTGACGCGCGCCTCCACGACGTGACTTACAGCGGCTGGCCCGCGGCGGCGAATCTGCCCTAGGGTGATCCGGGGAAAAAGGGGTGGGGAAAAAGGGGTCAGACCCGGTTTTTCGACTACGTTTTTAGTCTTAAGACCGCGAAAAACCGGGTCTGACCCCTTTTTCCCCACCCCTTTTTCCTTTTTCACTCCAGGGAGTGCCCGAAGGGCAGGTAGTCCAACGGGTTGACCGGGTCGCCGTCACGGCGAATCTCGAAGTGCAGCTTGACCCGGTCGGTGCCCGCCCTTCCCATCGCTGCGATCTCCTGTCCCCTGGACACGAGATCACCTTCCTTGACGAACAGGCGGCTGTTGTAGCCATAGGCGCTGAGGTAGTGCTGCCCGTGTTTGATGATGACCAGGTTGCCGTAGCCCTTGAGGCCGTTGCCGCTGTACACGACACGGCCCGCGGCGGCGGCCACAACCGGCTCGCCCATGGTGCCCGCTATGTCCAGCCCCTTTTGCATCAGGTGGTGGGATGAGAACCTCATCAGCAGCTTGCCCTTCGCCGGCCAGGTCCAGCGAATGGTCTTGGACGCGGAGCCGGAGTGGGCCGCCGGGGGCTTGGCGCTGGCGACCTTTGGCGGCGACCGGTCGTGGGGCGGCGGGGCGCCCGACCGGTGTTGCGCCGGCGAATGCCCCTCCCCAGTGCCGGCCGCCGCCATGCCGGTGCCCGGAGGCGCGATGCGCACCCAGTCCCCGGGCTTGATGACATAGGGCGGCGCGATGTCGTTCCATTGCGCCAGGGTACGATAGTCGTAGCCGTATTCCCAGCCGATGGAATAGAGGGTCTCGCCCTCCCTCACCCGGTGATACACCAGGCTGCCGCAGGCGCTCAACAAGAGCCCCGCGATTGCCAATCCGATGTACCATCCTCGCACGATTTGACCTCCACAGGGGCCGGCCTGCGGCCGTTGCATCACCCCGTCATCAATTGCGCCGCCGTATATGGTCTTAAATTACCGGTGAATGACCACATAGGCAATCACCGCGGCCACGATGACGCTCCACATTATAGTATCAATATACCTCAGCAGTATCTGATCGAGCCGCTTGCCCGTCCACAGGATCAGGCCCGCCGTGAGGAAAAAGCGTATGCAACGACCCACGATGGAGGCAACGACGAAAGGCGCGAAGGTCATGGACAGCACCCCCGCGGCGATGGTGAAGATCTTGTACGGGATGGGAATGAAGCCCGCCGCCACCAGCAGCCAGACCCCCCACTGGTTGAACCATGCCCTGACCTGCAGGTACTCGCTCCAGTAGCCGCTGCTGTGCAGCACGGGCTCAATGAAGATGAAACTGAAGTGCCCGATGGCATAGCCGAGCATGCCGCCGATCACCGAGGCCGCCGTGACCAGCGCCGCGTACTGCCAGGTCTTATGGGGCTTGGCCAGTATCATGGGAACCAGCATGACGCCGGGCGGCATGGGGAAAAACGACGAATCGGCAAAGCTCAAGGCGGCCAGGTACCAGGGGGCGTGCCTGTGGCCGGCCCATTGCAACGCCTTCGAGTACAGCGTGCCGAACAACGCCTCAGACCTGTTCTGGCAGCAGCGGGACGAAGCTGACCGGTTCCAGGAATTCCTGCTCGAAGCCCTCTTCTCCGCGGGTGATCAGCGTCAGCACCTGGGCCTCGTCGTTGCCCAGAGGCATGATCATGCGCCCCGACGGCGCCAGCTGCCGCAGCAGTTCCTGAGGCACCTCGGCGGCCGCGGCCGCCACCAGGATGGCGTTGTACGGGCCGTACTCGGGCCAGCCGTCCCAGCCGTTGCCATGCCTGAGGCGGATGTTGCGCAGGGCCAGCTCCTGGAACCGGTAGCGCAACTGCTTGAACAGCGCCTCGACCCGCTCGATGCTGTAGACCTCCCGGGCGAGCCCGGCGAGGATCGCCGTTTGATAGCCCGAACCGCTGCCCACCTCCAGCACCTTGTCGAGGGGGCCGGCGCCCAACAGAAGCTGGGTCATGCGCGCGATAATATACGGCTGGGAGATGAACTGGCCGTACCCGATGGGCAGCGCCGTCTCTTCGTAGGCCCGGCTGGCCAGGGCCTCGTCCACGAAGATGTGCCGCGGCACCTCGCTGATGGCCTTCAATACCGACAGGTCCCGAATGCCCTTGTCCTGCAGCCGCTGAATGAGGCGGCGGCGGGTACGCTGGGACGTCATGCCGATACCGATGTGGCGCCCGCTCATGCCGTGTTACATGCCCTTCAGCCAGGTGGAGACTTTTTCCATGGCGGAATAGCAGGTCAGATCGATATGCAGGGGCGAGACGGAAACCCGTTTGTTCCTCACGGCGTAAAAGTCCGTACCCGGGCCGGCATCCTGCTCGGGGCCGGCGGGCCCCACCCAATAGATGACGCGCCCCTTGGGATCGGTGTCCCGGATGACCGATTCGGACTTGTGGCGATTGCCCAGGCGGGTGCTCTCAAAGCCGTCGATCTCCTCCCAGGGCACATTGGGGACGTTGACGTTGAGAATGGTGTCCTGGGGCAGAGGATCGGTCTTCAGGTGACCGATCAGGCTGAGGACGACCTGGACGGCGGTCTCGAAATGCAGCGGGGCCTGATGGCCCGCCAGGGATACGGCCAGCGCCGGGTAACCCAGGAAGCGGCCTTCGGTGGCGGCGGCGACGGTGCCGGAGTAGAGCACATCGTCGCCCATGTTGGCGCCTTCGTTGATGCCCGAGATGACCATGTCCGGCTCGTCCTCGAGCAGCCCGGTGATCGCCAGGTGGACGCAGTCGGTGGGCGTGCCCTCGACGCGAATGACGTTGGGCTCGGTCCGGGTGGCGCGAATGGGAACATCGAGGGTCAGGGAGTTGCTCGCCCCGCTGCGGTCGCGGTCCGGTGCCACCACGGTGACATCGGCGACCGCGGCCAGGGACTTGTACAACAGCTGCAGGCCCGGGGCCTGATAACCGTCGTCATTGCTGAGCAGTATCTTCATGTGGTGTCCTACAAGCGTTGCGGCCGTGTGTCGGTCGGGAGTCCAACGGTCAAATATACCAGCAACGCGGCCCGGTCGTCCCTTGGATTATAGCCTGTAGCGGACGGGCGGCTGAACGCAGGCGGCGGTTCCCGGCCGGCGACGGGGCGGGACGACGGGCGGGCCCGGTGAGGCCCGCCGCGCCTGGTTGGGGAAAATCAGGGTTTCCCGCAGGCGGGACGGGGACGAGAGTTCAAGGGGGCGTCATCCCCAGGGCCGTGGTGCAGATCCCCATCAGCGGCCCCGGCAGGATACCGAGCAGCAGGATCGCCAGCCCGTTGGCGCTCATGACCATGCGCATGTCCGCGCTGGCCTGCAGCGGGGCGGTATCCTCCGCATCATCGAAGTACATGAACTTGACCACGCGCAGGTAGTAGAAGGCACCGATCACCGCCATGACCACCGCAATCACTACCAGCCACATCATGTCTACGTCGACGACCGACTTGAGCACGGCCAGCTTGGCGTAAAACCCCACCGTCGGGGGTACCCCCGCCATGGAGAACATCAGGATGAGCATCACGGCGGCGAACCACGGACTGCGCTGATTGAGGCCCTTGAAGTCCTCCAGACGATCCGCCTCGAAACCTGACCGGCTGAGCAGGATGATCATACCGAAGCCCCCCAGGCTCATCAATGCGTAGACAATGACGTAGAACATCGCCGCGGCATAGCCCTCCCCCGTCCCGGGCAGCACGCCCAGCAGGAGGAAGCCCACATGGGCGATGGTCGAATAGGCCAGCATGCGCTTGATGTTGGTCTGGGCGATGGCGATCACATTGCCGATGATCATGGACAGGACTGACAGGATGACGATCATATTCTGCCACTGGCCGTGCAGGCCCTGCATGCCGTCCTCGAGCAGGCGGATGGTCATGGCGAAGGCGGCGATCTTGGGCACCGTGCCGATGTACAGGGTCACTGCGGTGGGGGCTCCGTGATACACGTCGGGGATCCACATATGGAAGGGGACGGCACCGAGCTTGAACGCCAGTCCGACGATGATGAACGCCACGCCGAAGACCAGTACCAGGTCATGGGACGAGTGGCTGATGGCGCCGTGGATGGACGACAGGTCAAGGGTGCCTGTAGCGCCGTAGAACATGGACATGCCGTACAGCAGCATCCCCGAGGACAGCGCCCCCAGGACGAAGTACTTCATGGCCGCCTCGGAGGCGGCCATCGAATCGCGCTGCAGGGCCACCATGGCGTACAGGGACAGGGACAGCAGCTCAAGGCCGAGGTAGATCGTCAGGAAGCTGTGGGCCGAGACCATGACCATCATGCCCAGGACCCCGAACAGGCCCAGCACGAAGTACTCCCCCTTGAACAACTGGCGTTCGGCCAGGTAATCCCGGGAGTAGACGAACACCACCGCCGTGATCAGATAGATGAACAGCTTCAGGACCACTGCCATGTTGTCGTTGAGGAAGGTGTCGCTGAAGGTCAGCACCTCGGCGCCGGTGTTGGTCGTGACCGTTAGCAGCGCGGCGCCGGCGAGGGTCGCGAGCGACAGGTAATAGGTGATGACCCGGGTTCGCTCGGTGAGGAACAAATCCACGATCAGCACCACGCACGCCATCGACAGCACGAATATCTCGGGCAGCGCGGGGGTAAAATTCGGTGTCTCAAAGCCCAGATTCACTGCAAATCCACCATCGCTATTTTCGATTTGACCACTTGTTCCAGCAGGTGCTGCACCGATGCGTGCATGACATCGAGCAGCGGCGCCGGCCACAGGCCGACCAGCAGCACCAGCCCGATCAGTGTCCCCAGCACCAGGGCCTCCCGGCCGTTGATGTCCGTCAGCGAGGCCACCCCGTCGTTGGCCACGTTGCCGAAGATCACCCGCTTGACCATCCACAGGGTATAGGAGGCCCCCAGGACCAGGGTCAGCGCCGCCAGCATGCCGTACCAGAAGTTGGCCTTGAACGAGCTGAGGATGACCATGAACTCCCCGACGAACCCGGAGGTCCCCGGCAGGCCCACGTTGGCCAGGGCGAAGGTCACCATCAGGGCGGCGAACACGGGCATGGTGTTGACCACCCCGCCGTAATCGCCGATCAGGCGGGTGTGCAGGCGGTCGTAAAGAACCCCCACGCACAGGAACAAGGCCCCGGAGATGAATCCGTGGGAGATCATCTGCACCAAGGCGCCCTCCACGCCCAGGGCGGCGTCCTTGGTATTGCCGGTATGATCAAAGATGGTGAACACCACGAAGAACCCGAGGGTAACGAAGCCCATGTGGGAGATGGACGAGTAGGCCACCAGCTTCTTGAGATCCTCCTGCACCAGCGCCACCAGGGCGATGTAGACGACAGCGATGAGCGACATGGCGATGATCAGCCAGTCCAGGGTATGACTGGCGTCCGGCACGATGGGCAGCATGTAGCGCACGAAGCCGTAGGCGCCCATCTTCAGCATAATCGCCGCGAGGATGACCGAGCCGCCGGTGGGCGCCTCCACGTGGGCGTCGGGCAGCCATGTGTGCACCGGCCACATGGGGACCTTGACGGCAAACGCCAGGAGAAAGGCGAAGAAGATCAACACCTGGGCCGTCAGGCTGAGGTTGGCACCGTAGTACTGCAGGATCTCGAACGAACCCGTCTGAAAGCGCAGGTACAGGATGGCGATCAGGAGGAACACCGAGCCGAGGAACGTATAGAGGAAGAACTTGATGGTGGCGTACACCCGGCGCGGACCGCCCCACATCCCGATGATCAGGAACATGGGGATCAGCATACCCTCCCAGAAGACGTAAAAGAGAATGGCGTCGAGGGCGCAGAACACCCCGATCATCAGCCCCTCCATGATCAGGAACGCCGCCATGTACTGGGCGACCTTGTACTGAATGACCTCCCAGCCGGCGATCACCACCAGTACCGTCATCAGGCTGGTCAGCAGGATCAGCGGCACCGAGATGCCGTCCACCCCCAGGTGATAATTGATATTGAACGGCGCAACCCACGCCACCTTCTCCACGAACTGCATGTCGTAAGTGGATCGGTCGAAGCCGGTAAACAACGGGATCGTCACCAGGAAGGCGGCCACCGAAAAGACCAGGGCCAGCCAGCGCACCATACTCTGGCTGCCCCGGCTGCCGGCGATGAGCACCGACACGCCGCCGACGATGGGAATCCAAATGGCAAGAGTCAGTAAAGGCAGATCGGACATCATCGTTTACCCCACCAGCCAGCCGTGGACGTATACGGTGAGCAGCAGCAGCAGACCGATGATCATCGCGAAGGCGTAGTGATACAGGTAACCCGACTGCACGCGCCGGACGAGCAGAGAGATGCGGCCGATGCCGTTGGCGGTGCCGTTGACGATGGCCCCGTCGATCATCAGCTCATCGCCCGCCTTCCAGAACAGACGGCCCAGGCGCCGGCCGCCGTCGGCGAACAGCAGCTCATTCAGCTCATCGAAGCCGTACTTGCGCTCGAGGATGTCATAGAGCCAGGAAAAGCGGGATTTGACCGCGTCCGCGAGCTGGGGCTGCCTGAGGTAGAAGAGCCAGGCCGTGGCGATACCTCCCACCGTCAGCACAAACGGCAGGCTCTCGAAGCCGTGCTTGAAGAACGCCAGGGGCGTGGCGAATTCCCGGCCGAGCTCGGCGACCACGTCGTGCCGTGAGAGCACCTTGATGGCATTGCCGAAGAACCCGTCGAACAGCAACGGCATCATGCCGAACAGGCCGGCCAGCACCGAGGGGACCGCGAGCAGCAGCAGCGGGACGGTCACCACCGCAGGCGACTCGTGAAGGTGGTCGCGCACCTGGGCGTCCATGCGCTCCTCCCCGTGAAAGACCAGGAAGAACATGCGAAAGGTGTACAGCGCGGTGAGGAACACGCCGCCCACCACGGCCACGTAGGCGAATCCGCTGCCCGCCCGGGTGGAGTGCTGGACCGCCTCGATGATGGCGTCCTTGGAGAAGAATCCCGCGAAACCGGGGAAGCCCGCCAGGGAGAGGGAACCGATCAGGGCCGTCCAATAGGTGATGGGCATGTACTTGCCGAGCCCGCCCATGCGCCTAATATCCTGCTCGTGGTGCATGCCGATGATCACCGAGCCCGCCGCCAGGAACAGCAGGGCCTTGAAGAAGGCGTGGGTCATCAGGTGAAAGATCGCCGCGCTGTAGGCGGAAACCCCCAGGGCCACGGTCATGTAGCCGAGCTGCGACAGGGTCGAATAGGCGATGACCCGCTTGATGTCGTTCTGCACTACGCCGAGCAGCGCCATGAACAGGGCCGTGATGGCGCCGATCACCAGCACCACGCTCAGGGCCGTCTCGGACAGTTCGAACAGCGGAGACATCCGCGCCACCATGAATATGCCGGCGGTGACCATGGTCGCGGCGTGAATGAGGGCCGAGATGGGCGTCGGGCCCTCCATGGAGTCTGGCAGCCACACGTGCAGCGGGACCTGGGCCGACTTGCCCATCGCCCCGATGAACAGCAGCAGGCAGATCATGGTCATCACCGACCAGGCGTGGCCCGGGATGACCTCGACGCTGACGCCGGCCAACAGGGGCGCGGCGCTGAATACGTCCTTGTAATCCAGGCTGTTGAAATACACCACCACCGCGGCGATGCCCAGTATGAAACCGAAGTCCCCCACCCGATTGACCAGGAACGCCTTAAGGGCGGCGTAGTTGGCGGACTCCTTCTGGTACCAGAAGCCGATCAGCAGGTAGGAGACCAGGCCCACCCCTTCCCAGCCGAAGAACAGCTGCAGGAAGTTGTTCGACATGGTGAGCATGAGCATGAAGAAGGTGAACAGGGAGATATAGCTGAAAAAGCGCTGATAACCAGGGTCGTCGCGCATGTACCCGATGGAGTAGATGTGCACCATGAGAGAGACGAAGTTGACCACGACGATCATCAGGACCGTCAGCTTGTCGATGAGGAACCCGATCTCGAAATGAATGCCGGCGCTTTTCATCCATTCGTAGACTACCGCGTTGAACGGCGCCTCGCCCTTCAGCCCGATGTGGTAATAGGCCACCAGGGAGCAGGCGAAGGACACGCTCATGCCGAGGATGGTGGCCCAGTGGGCGCCGGCCCGGCCGATGCTGCGCCCGAACACCCCGGCGAGGATCGCGCCGATCAGCGGCGCAAGCACGATAGTCAGGTACAGTGACATCATCGGCGGCGTTATCCCTTCAGGATGTCCATGTTCTGGACATTGATGGTGCGCCGGTTGCGGAACAGTACCACCAGTATCGCCAGCCCGATGGCCGCCTCGGCCGCTGCGACCGTCAGGATGAAGAACACGAAGATCTGCCCCGCGTTGTCGCCGAGGTAGTGGGAGAAGGCTATGAAATTCAAATTGACGGCGAGGAGCATCAGTTCAATCGCCATCAGCAGGATGATGACATTCTTTCGATTGAGAAAGATGCCCGCCAGGCTGATGCAAAAGATGATGGCCCCCAGGATCAAAAAGTGTGTCAGTGTTATCGACATACGCCTTGCCGCTCTCCCCTTGCTTATCGTTGTCTGTTCGTCCCCGTATCCTGCGGATCGAGGGACGCTCGCCGCCGCCGAATCCAATCGGGGCGCGCGGCGGGTGCACAGTGTATTGAGCTGTTTAAGCCCCGGTTGCGTTTGTTCTTATTGCGCCCGCCGCCGGCCTTTATTGCGTTTCCCTGCGCTCCGCGGGCATCTTCACGATTCTGATCCGTTCCCTGTGCCGGACATCCACCTGCTCACTCGGGTTCTGATACTTGGTCAAGGGCCGCTTGCGCATGGTCAGCGCGATGGCGGCCACGATCGCCACGAGCAAGATGGCCGCCGCCAGCTCAAACGGGTAAAGATACACTGTATAGAGCACGCTGCCCAGGTCTTTGGTATTGCTGTAGTGGGCATCGTGCATCAACGGGGCGGCGTAACGCCCGTGCCCGAACGCACCGGAGCCTAATACCAGGGCCATCTCCGCCAGCATGGCGACGGCCACGAACGTGCCGACCGGCAGGTAGCGAATGAACCCCTCGCGCAGGGGCACCAGGTTGATGTCGAGCATCATCACCACGAACAGGAACAGCACCATGACCGCGCCCACGTAGACCAGGACCAGGATGATGGCCAGAAACTCCGCCTCCAGCAGCAGCCAGATGGCCGCGCTGGTGAAAAAGGCCAGCACCAGGAACAGCACCGCGTGAACCGGGTTGCGCACCGTGATGACCGCCGTGGCCGAAAGGCACAGCACGGCCGCAAAGATGTAGAAAATAACCGACTGAAAATCCATAGAGGCGATTGTGTCCTATGTCCCGCTCATCTGTACATCAACGGTACGGCGCATCCTGCATGCGGTCCGCCGCGATCTCTTTTTCGTATTTGTCACCGAGCTCCAGGAGCCGCTGCTTGTCGATGATGTTCTCCCCGCGCCGCTCGAAGTGGTACTCGAAGATGCGCGTCTCCACGATCGAATCAACCGGGCACGACTCCTCGCAGAAGCCGCAGTAGATGCACTTGAACAGGTCGATATCGTAGCGCGTGGTGCGCCGCGTGCCGTCGTCCCGTTCCTCGGATTCGATAGTGATGGCCAGCGCCGGGCACACGGCCTCGCACAGCTTGCACGCGATACACCGCTCCTCGCCGTTGGGGTACCGGCGCAGGGCGTGCAGGCCGCGAAAACGGGGCGACTGGGGCGTCTTCTCTTCAGGGTACTGGACGGTGATCTTCTTGGCGAAGAAATACCGCCCGGTCAGCATCAGGCCGCGAAACAGTTCCCAGAGTAACAGGCTCTTCAGATAGCGATTAATGGCTCTCATAACCCGTCTCCGATTTAGTCGAACCAGGGGCCCACGTGGGCGATGACGGCCACACCCACCACCAGCAGCCACACGATGGTAATGGGGATGAACACCTTCCAGCCCAGGCGCATGATCTGATCGTAGCGGTAGCGCGGGAAGGTCGCCCTGAACCACAGAAATGCGAACAGCAGCGCCGCCATCTTGGCCAACAGCCACACGATCCCGGGCACCCAGGCGAAGGCCCCTTGGACGCCGGGAATCCCTTCGAACGGCGACAGCCAGCCGCCCAGAAAGATGATGCTGGTCAGCGCCGCGATAAGGATCATGTTGGCGTACTCGGCCAGGAAGAACAGGGCGAAGGACATGCCCGAGTATTCCACGTGAAAACCGGCCACGATCTCCGACTCGCCCTCGGCCACGTCGAAGGGGGCGCGGTTGGTCTCGGCGATGCCCGCGATGAAGTAAATCAGGAACAGGGGCAGCAGCGGCAGCCAGAACCAGTGAATGAGGCTGCCGTCCTGGGCCAGGACGATCTTCTGCAGGTTGAGACTTTTCCCCGCGATCAGCACCCCCACCAGGGCAAAGCCCATGGCGATTTCATACGACACCATCTGCGCCGCCGAGCGCAGGGCGCCGAGGAAGGCGTACTTGGAGTTCGACGCCCACCCCGCGATGATCACCCCGTACACCCCCAGTGAGGTCAGGGCCAGGATGTAGAGCAGGCCGGCGTCGAGGTCGGACAATACCATGCCCTTGTCGAACGGAATCACGGCCCAGGCGGCCAGCGCCGGGGCCAGGGCCAGCAGCGGGCCCAGCAGGAACAGGAAGCGGTTGGCGTTGCTGGGAATGATGATCTCTTTGAGCAGCAGCTTCAGGCCGTCGGCGATGGGCTGGAGCAGGCCCCGTGGGCCGACCCGGTTGGGACCGATGCGCACCTGCATGTAGCCGATGACCTTGCGCTCGGCCAGGGTCAGATAGGCCACCGAGAGCATGATCGGTACCGCAATGGCCACGATCTTCAGGCTTATTTGCAGGGTAATCGGCAGCGTGTCCCAGATCTCTCGCATCGTGTCCATCACATCTATTGTAATTGGTATCGCTTATGAATGCTTCCCATTCGCCTTCGGCACCGTGGGGCTACGCCGGTCGCAGCTCCACCGGGGCCGTGCTCGGCCCCAGGCGGCGGGTCGCATCCAGGCCCGACGGTATCATTACGCAGCCGTCCGGCACGCCGTCGTCGAGGACCACCGGCAGCTCCGCCCGCCCCTCGCCCTGGGTGGCGACGGCCCGCTGCCCGGCTTCAAGACCCAGTCGCCCGGCCAGGGCGCTGTTGATATAGACCGCCTCCTGACGGGCGTCGTCGGTCTGCTGCAGGGCGGCGGCGCGGCGCACGATGTTGTCCACAGCGTAAATGGGCACGTGGGAGACCCGCAGCAGGCCGGCGCTTTTCTCGCTCAATGCGGCGGGACAGCGCCAGGCGGCCGCATTGTCGGCGCGGGGCTTGACATCGCCCAGCTGGCCGCGCAGCTCGGCCAGCACCTCCTCATTGGAGATATACTCAAACCCCGGGACATTCAGAAAATTGCCGAGGACCCGCAGCACCTTCCAGCCGGGGCGGGCCTCGCCGGGGGGCGCGACCGCGCCACGAAAGGTCTGCCAGCGCCCCTCCACGTTGACGAAGGTGCCGGAGGTCTCGCTGAACGGCGTGACCGGCAGGATGACATCCGCGTAGTCCATCATCTCCTCGGTCTTGTAGGCGCTGAGTACCGCCACAAAATGCGCGGCCTTCAGGGCATTGAGGCTGCTGCATGGATCCGCCGTATCGTATTCGGGCTCCACGTTGAACAGCAGGTACCCCTGGCGCGCCGAGCCGCCGGTCATAGCCCGGGCGTCCAGGCCCTGGCGCGCTGCTTCCTGCCCGCCGGGCTCGCGATGGGGCACGGCGCCGGCCAGCCAGGCGCCGGCGGCGTTGGCCCCTTCGGTCAGGTAGCCGAACCGGGCGCTGCTGCATGAGGCGATCAGGCCGCTCAGGCTGCGCAGCGTCGCCAGCGACGGATGCGTCAGGGCCTGGTCGCCCAGCAGCACCGCACCCCGTTTGCTTTGATGGAGGCGCTGTGCGATGGCCTTGTGGGTCTCGTTGGGCTCAAGGCCGGACAGCAGGCCCTCGAAGCCGGGCGGCGGCGTCAGCCCGGTCAGCTTCAGCATGGCGCCGGCAATGGCGGCCAGCTCGTATTCCATCTGCACAGGATCGACGACGATCCGCGAGTGGACGGGGAAATTAAAATTGTAGTCCGCCCAGTTGACGAACATGACGCTGGCCCCGTGCAGCGCGGCCCGGCGCAGGCGCAAGGCCGCCAGGGGCTGCTCCTTGCGGATGTTGGAGCCGACCAACAGGGCGGCGTCCAGTGACTCGAGGTCACGGATGGGCTGCCCCAGTGAGGGATAGACCGGTGCCATGTCTTGGTCGCTGAAGTCCGTCTGGCGCAGGCGGTGGTCGATGTGGGGGCTGTTCAGCCCGCGCACGAGCTTTTGCAGCAGGTACATCTCCTCGAGGGTCGCGCTTGGGGAGACCAGCGTGCCCAGCTGGTCGCCGCCGCCGCGGGTAATCACGGATTTGAGTCCGTCAACCGCGAACTCCAGGGCGCTCTCCCAGTCCGCTTCCTCCCAGCGCCCCTCGCGCTTGACCAGGGGCACGGTGACCCGGTCATCGCTGTGCAGGCCCTGGTAGCCGAAGCGGTCCCGGTCCGACAGCCAGGTCAGATTGATCTCGTCGTTCTCCTTGGGCAGGACCCGCATGACCTCGCCCTCGCGCACCTGCACCTGGATGTTGGAACCGAGGCAGTCGTGGGAGGCGACGCTGTCGAGGGTGGCCAATTCCCAGGGCCGCGCGGTGTACCGGTACGGTTTGGACGTCAGGGCTCCCACCGGGCACAGGTCGATCACATTGCCCGAGACCTCCGAGACCATGGCGCGCTCCACGTAGGTGCCGATCTCCATGTGCTCGCCGCGTCCGGTGGCACCGAGCTCCATGAGGCCCGCCACCTCCTGGCCGAAGCGCACGCAGCGCGTGCAGTGGATGCACCGGGTCATATCGGTGGAGATCAGCGGCCCCAGATTCTTGTCGTTGACCACGCGCTTGTTCTCCTGGTAGCGGGAGATGTCGCTGCCGTAGCCGATGGACAGTTCCTGCAGATCACACTCCCCGCCCTGGTCGCAGATCGGGCAGTCCAGGGGGTGGTTGATGAGCAGGAACTCCATGGTCCCCCGCTGGGCGTCCACGGCCGTGGGGGTCTTGGTGAACACGCGCATGCCCTCGGTCACCGGGGTGGCGCACGCCGGGACGGGCTTTTTGACCTTTTCCACCTCCACCAGGCACATGCGGCAGTTGGCCGCGATGGACAGGTGCTTGTGGTAGCAAAAGCGCGGGATCGGGATCCCCGCCTCGTCCGCCACCTCGATGATCATGGCGCCGTCGGGCGCATGAATCGATTGGCCGTCTATCTCGATCTTAACCATGGCGTCTGGAGCTCTGTGCTGCTCGGGTTAGGCTGATATCCGCGCCGGTGCGGAGTCGCTCTCCACCATGCAGCGCTTGTGGGTGATATGGTATTCGAACTCGTCGCGAAAGTGCTTGATGAAGCTCTGCACTGGCCATGCCGCGGCGTCGCCGAGCCCGCAGATGGTGCGCCCCTCGATACGGTCGGCGATATTGACCAGCATATCGAGCTCCTCGCGCTTGCCCTTGCCCGCCTCGATCCGCCCGATGACGCGGGACATCCAGCCGGTGCCCTCCCGGCACGGGGTGCACTGGCCGCAGGACTCGGCATAGTAAAAGTGTGCGATGCGGGCCAGGACCCTGACGATGCAGGTGGTCTCGTCCATGACCATGACTGAACCGGCGCCCAGCATGGACCCGGCCCTGGCCAGGGAGTCATAGTCCATGTTGGCCTCCATCATGATATCCCCCGGGACGACGGGGACGGAGGTGCCGCCGGGGATCACCGCCTTGATCTTGTTGCCGTCGCGCATGCCGCCGGCCATCTCCAGCAGGTCCCTGAAAGGCGTGCCCATGGGGACCTCGTAATTGCCGGGCTTGTTCACATGGCCGGACACGGAGAAGATCTTGGTCCCGCCGTTGTTGGGCTTGCCCAGTTCCAGGAACCACTTGCCGCCGTTGCGCATGATGGCCGGCACCGAGGCCAGGGTCTCGGTATTGTTGACGGTCGTGGGCCGGCCGAACACGCCGTAGGTGGCCGGAAACGGCGGCTTGAACCGCGGCAGGCCCTTCTTGCCCTCGATGGACTCGAGCAGCGCCGTCTCCTCGCCGCAGATATAGGCGCCGGCGCCGAGGTGGGAATAGAGTTCGAAATCCACCCCCGAGCCGAGGATGTTCCGCCCGATCATGCCCGCCTCGCGGGCCTCCTGCAGGGCCTGCTCGAAGCGCCGGAACGGCTCGCCCGAGAACTCGCCGCGCATGTAGTTGTAGCCCACGGTGGCCCCCGCGGCATAGGCGGCGATGGCCATGCCCTCGATGAGGGCGTGGGGGTTGTAGCGCAGGATGTCCCGGTCCTTGAACGTACCCGGTTCGCCCTCGTCGGAATTGCACACCACGTATTTCTGGCCGGGGACGGTGCGCGGCATGAAGCTCCACTTCAGGCCCGTGGGAAAGCCCGCGCCGCCGCGCCCGCGCAGGGCCGAGGTCTTGAGCTCGTCGATGATGTAATCGGCGGATACCTTCTTCTTGAGGATCTTTTTCCACGCCTGATAGCCCCCGACCTTGAGGTAATTCTCCAGGGTCCAGGGCTCGTCGAATTTTAATGTTTCGAAGCAGACTTCGTTCACGGCTGTCACTCCAGGCTGTCGAGGAGTTTGTCGATCTTCTGCGGCGTCAGGTTCTCGTAATAGTCGTCACCGATATGGAACATGGGCGCCCCGTGGCACGCCGCCAGGCACTCGGCCTCCTTGAGGGTAAACCGGCCGTCTTGGGTGGTCTCGCCCAGGCCGACCCCGAGACGCTTTTCCAGGTGCTTGACGATCTCGTCGCTGCCGCACAGCATGCACGAGACATTGGTGCACACGTTGATCACGTGACGGCCCACGGGCTTGAGATTGAACATGGTATAGAACGTGGCCACCTCGTAGACGGCGATGGGCGGCATGTCCAGATACCGGGCCACCGCGTCCATCAGCTCGGTGGTCAGCCAGCCGCCGTTGTCGTCCTGGACCACCTTCAGCGCCGCGATCACGGCGGCCTGTTTCCACTCGGGCGGGTACTGAGCCACCCACTTGTCGATATGCCGGCGGGCGTGCTCCGAGAGCAGGCTGGTGTCGTTTTCGGCCATCAGCGGTCGACCTCTCCAAAGACAATGTCCTGCGTGCCGAGAATGGCCACCACATCGGCGAGCATGTGGCCGCGAACCATCTCGTCCAGGGCCGCCAGATGGACGTAGCCGGCGGCGCGAATCTTCATGCGATACGGCTTGTTGGCGCCGTCGGAGACCAGATAGATCCCGAACTCGCCCTTGGGGTGCTCCACCGCCGCATAGGCCTCGCCCTCGGGGACGCAGTACCCCTCGCTGAACAGCTTGAAGTGGTGGATGAGGGCCTCCATGTCGTCCTTCATCACTTCGCGCTTGGGCGGCACCACCTTGTAGTTGTCCGCCATCACCGGCCCGGGATTGGCGCGCAGCCACTCCACGCACTGACCGATGATCCGGTTGGCCTGGCGCATCTCCTCGAGGCGCACCAGGTAGCGGTCGTAGCTGTCGCCGTTGACCCCGACGGGGATATCGAAATCGAGCCGGTCGTAGACCTCGTAGGGCTGCTTCTTGCGCAGATCCCACTCGATCCCCGAGCCC
The DNA here is from genome assembly GCA_963844825.1 of uncultured Gammaproteobacteria bacterium. GTDB lineage: Bacteria > Pseudomonadota > Gammaproteobacteria > CAWJPQ01 > CAWJPQ01 > CAWJPQ01. The sequence continues at coordinate 368,178 of CAWJPQ010000012.1, read as the reverse complement.
CTCAGCATGGGGCCCGTGAAACCCAGCTGCAGGGCCCGCTCCGGCGACACCACCCCAATGCCCACCGTGCGCTGCTTCCAGATGCGATTCTCCGTGAGCAGGGTCTCGTATTCGTCCACCATCTTCGGGAAGCGCCGGTGGAAGTCATCGATGAAGTCCAGCAGCGAGCCCTCTCTGTTGCGATTGAGGGCCTCGACCTCCTTTTCGTTGTGCCACTTGGACGGTTTGTACTTGGGCATGGCCGCCGGCAGGTCGCGGTAGACCCCGCCGGGCCGGTAATAGGTGGCGTGCAGACGGGCGCCCGAGACCGCCTCGTAGCAGTCCAGCAGGTCCTCGCGCTCGCGAAAGCAGTACAGGAACACCGTCATCGCCCCGATGTCCAGGGCGTGGGCCCCCAGCCACAGCAGGTGGTTGAGGATGCGGGTCATCTCGTCGAACATGACCCGGATGTACTGGGCGCGAAGGGGCGGCGTCACCCCGAGCAGGCGCTCAATGGCCATCACGTAGGCGTGCTCGTTGCACATCATGGACACGTAATCGAGCCGGTCCATGTAGCCGATGCTGTGGTTGAACGGCTTGCTCTCCGCCAGCTTCTCGGTGGCGCGGTGCAGCAGCCCGATGTGCGGGTCGGCGCGCTCGATGACCTCGCCGTCCATCTCCAGCACCAGGCGCAGCACCCCGTGGGCCGAGGGGTGCTGAGGCCCGAAATTCATGGTGTAATTGCGTATCTCGGCCATGACTTATCCTGTCTTGCCATGCTCGGTGGCGTCGTCGTCGACATAGCGGTGGTCGTGACGTATCACCCGCGGCACGGTGACCCGCGGGCTGATGCTCACCGGCTCGTAGATGACGCGCTGCTTCTCGGGGTCGTAGCGCATCTCGACATTGCCGGTGATAGGGAAGTCCTTGCGGAACGGGTGGCCGATAAATCCGTAATCGGTCAGGATGCGGCGCAGATCGGGGTGACCGATGAACAGCACGCCGAACAGGTCGAAGGTCTCACGCTCGAACCAATTGGCGGAGGCCCATATTTGGACAACGGAATCGATCCGGGGTTGCTCGCCTTCCACGAAAACCTTCAGGCGCAGCCGCCGGTTGTGCTTGATCGACAACAGGTGATAGACCACTGCATAGCGCTTGCCCGGCCAGGGCTCGTCCCCGTACTCCAGGTAATCGACGCCGCAGATATCAATGAGCTGCTCGAAGGACAGCTCCGGCTCGTCGCGCAGGGCGGCGCACACCGTCAGCAGTGCCTCGGGCACTACCTCAACCGTGACCTCCCCCCGATCAACTTTACAAGCGGGGATGCTATCCCCAAAGCGCTGTGTTACGCGCTCGGCAAGCGCCTGAGCGGAATCAGACATCGACCTGGTATCCTCCTGCTTAACGGGCGATGGTGTTCGTGCGCCTGATCTTATTCTGTAATTGTATGACGCCGTACAACAGCGCCTCGGCCGTGGGAGGGCAGCCGGGCACATAAATATCCACCGGGACAATCCGGTCGCAACCACGCACCACTGCATACGAGTAGTGGTAATACCCTCCCCCGTTGGCGCACGAGCCCATGGAAATCACCCAGCGGGGCTCGGACATTTGATCATATACTTTGCGCAGCGCCGGCGCCATCTTGTTCACCAGGGTCCCGGCCACGATCATCACGTCCGACTGGCGCGGGCTCGGCCGGAACACCACGCCGAAGCGGTCCAGGTCATAACGCGCCGCCCCCGCATGCATCATTTCCACGGCACAGCACGCCAGGCCGAAGGTCATGGGCCACAGGGATCCGGTGCGGGCCCAGTTGATGAGCTTGTCCGCCGTGGTGGTGACCACGTTCTTTTCGAGTACGCCCTCTATTCCCATTCCAGCGCCCCCTTCTTCCATTCATAGATGAAACCGACCACCAGGATGCCCAGGAACACCACCATGGCCAGATAACCGAACCAGCCGATCTCATCCAGTACAACCGCCCAGGGGAAAAGGAAGGCGATCTCCAAGTCAAAGATAATAAAAAGAATCGCCACCAGGTAATAACGGACGTCGAACTTCATCCGACTGTCCTCAAAGGCCTCGAATCCGCACTCATAGGGCGACAGCTTCTCGCTGTCGGGTTTATGCGGCGCCAGCACCAGGCCGGCGAGCAACGGCACCAGACCGAAAAACACCCCCAGGATCAAGAAAATCAGTATGGGAAGATAATTGGCTAGCATCTATGAGATTGGAGCACCCTGTGGCAAATTTAATTCTCAATCTTCAGGTACATAGAAGAGTAGCGAGTCTAGGCCAGTCCGTCGCATTGTGTCAAGTTGATAACACATATACTTTGCGCGTGAATTCATTGGCTTAGCGCGCCTTTCCGGCATTATATTGGGACAACATCCCCCTGCCCGCGTTCCTGTCTCGAGGCGCGGCGGCGGGGGTCAAAATCGAAGCGCCGAATTATACAGTAAGTTGTCGCCCGCTGGCGACGTCTGCCGGCAATAAATATCCCTGAAGATTACGAAATCCCGATCCGGGGTTAAACCTCAATGCATCTTGCCGATACGGGGCCCGGAAGCGAGCGTAACGTGCCATTCACACCCCCGGGATAACGGAGTCCCCCGCGAGGTCGCCCATGAATCCGATCAGTCACAATTCGAACACCCAGCTCCAAGCCCCCAGCTCCCCAGGCATCGGCTCGGGGCTGAACGTCAACAGCATCATCAACAAGCTGATGACGGTGGAGGCTCAGCCCCTGCAGGCCCTGCAAACGCAGCAGTCCCATATGCAGGACCAGGTCAGCTCCCTGGGCAAACTCAAGAGCGCCCTGGCGACATTCCAGGGCGCCATGCAGGGCATGAACACCGATCAACTCCAGGCCCATACGGCCACCTCCGCCGATAAAACTAAATTGACGGCGACGGCCAACGGCTCGGCGGCCACCAGCACCTACCGGATCGGGGTCTCCGCCCTGGCCTCGGCCAAACAGGCCCTGTCCAAGGCCTTCACCGATTCCGGCACCACCACCGTCGGCACTGCCGGCGACAGGATGACCCTCCAGGTCGGGTCCGGGCCGTCCCGTTCGTTCACCGTCGACATGGGCGGCAAGACCCTGCAGGGGATACGCGATGCCGTCAACAACGCCGCCGGCAACCAGGGCGTCACCGCCTCGATCCTGCACACCAACGCCGGTTACCAGCTGGTGCTCTCCGCGGATCAGACCGGCACCGCCAATGCCTTTGCGGCGTCCTTTACCGACGGCAGCGGCAGCGCCATCACCGACCCCCTGTCACTGAGCACCACCCAGCCGCCCTCCAATGCCTCCATCACGGTCAATGGCCAGCAGGTCACGCGCTCGACCAATACCATTTCCGACGTGATCCAGGGGGTGACCCTGAACCTGGCGGGGACCAACGCCTCAGGATCCACCACCCGGGTTACGGTTGCCAACGACCACTCAGCGGTCAAAAAGCACATCCATGCCTTCGTCGACGCCTACAACAAGCTGAACAAGAGCCTCGACAATCTCCAGTCGGGCGCCTTGTCCAATGACAATACCCCCGCGCTCGTGCGCAACCAGCTGCTCAATGTACTCAACACGCCGGCATCGGGCGTGAGCAGTACCTATTCTTATCTGGCGGGGATCGGGGTGGCCATTCAGAAAGATGGCTCCATGGGCATCGACAGCACGCAGCTCAACAACGCCCTGAACACAGACCCTCGCGGCACGGCCCGCTTGTTCCTGAACAGTACCCAGGGATTCGCCACCCGTCTGGCCGATATGGCCCGGCAGCTGGCCGGCCCCGGCGGACTGGTGAGCACCGAGACCGGGGCCATCCAAAACGACGTCAGCCGGGTTCAGGACCGGATCGCCGGCGAGCAGCACAATCTGGACATCAAGCGCCACAGTCTGCGCAAGCAGTACACTGCGTTGGACTCCCTCATGGGCACCATGAAGACCACCCAGAGTTTTCTCACCAAGCAGCTGGCCAACCTCCCTGCCTGAGCGCCCCCTACCGGGATCTGTGCCCTGCACTCCGTGGGGCAGTGATCTTTTTCATGACAACGGCTTGATTTGATCGTGATCAATGCCGCCGCGCGCCAATGTCCTTATACCTGTGTCGGACAAGTAGGGGAAACACGCGCCGCGGGAAATGTCGTCAGGTATTGCAGGCCGATGTCGTCTCGCGCCCCTTTCCCTGCATACATGGCGCCTCGGGGCCTTCGCGAGTCATCATCAGCACAGGAGGGCGAACCATGTTTCAGGAATTCAAGAAATTTGCCATGCGCGGTAACGTCATCGACATGGCGGTGGGGATTATCATCGGCGCGGCATTCGGCAGGATCGTGACCTCCCTGGTGAACGATGTGATAATGCCGCCCCTGGGGCTGCTCCTCGGCGGCGTCGACTTCAGCAACCTGTTCATCGATCTCAGCGGCAAGACCTATACCAGCCTTGCGGAGGCGCAGAAGGCCGGTGCGGCCACCATCAACTACGGCGTGTTCATCAACACCCTGCTCAATTTTCTCATCGTCGCCATGGCGATATTTCTATTGATCAGGGCCATCAACCGGCTGAAGGCCAAGCAGGAGGCCCCGCCTGCGCCGCCCGACACCAAGACCTGCCCCGAGTGCCTGTCGGACATCCCGGTGGGGGCGAAACGCTGCAAGTTCTGCACGTTCCAGATTTCGTGACGGACGGTCGTTTTGGGGATAAGATTTGCGAAAGGCCGGGCGGGTGCGATCCACCGGCGAAAACAACAACAGAACCCTGGGGAGATAAAATGAAAAAATTCCTGCTGCCGGGGGCCGTCGCCGCCCTCCTGTCGATGCCTTACGGCGCCTATGCCGACACGCCCCCTCCCGCAGACAAGGGCCCCCTGCAGGCCAGCGTGGAAATGGGACTGGTCGTGACCACCGGCAACACGAAGACCAAGAACATCAACGTCAAGGGAAAAGTCACCTACGCCCCGGGCGAATCCGGGCGCTGGCACCACAGCCTCGAGGCCTCGGCCCTGAATTCCTCGACCCAGGGGCAGACCACGGCCGAACGCTATTATGCCGACGGCAAGAGCATGTTCAACTTCACCAAGTACAACTATTTCTTCGGCCAGGTCACCTATGACAACAACCGCTTCAGCGGTTTCCACTACCTCATCACGGAGATAGCGGGTTACGGGCGCAACCTCATCAATCGCCCCTCCCTGACCCTGGACCTGCAGGTCGGCGCCGGTATGCGCCAGAGCAAGATCATCAGCACCGGCGAGTCGCAAAACGAACCGGTGGTGCAGGCAGCCGGAAATCTGCAATGGAAGATAAGTGACAGCTCCACCTTTACCCAGGAGCTGTCCACCAACATCGGCGAAAAGAGAAGCGTCAGCCGGTCGGTGACGTCATTGAAGACACAGCTCGTGGGCAACCTGGCCAGCAATATTTCCTATACGGCCGAATACACCTCCTCGGTACCGGCCGGTATCGCCAAGACATTCACCCAAACGTCGATCGCCCTCGTTTACAGCTTCTAGGGAACCTCTGCACAGGTCGATCAAGGGGATGATCACAAGGCGCACAGGGGCGAGGAAGCGCAGTTTACACGTAGTAAATGAGCATTCCGAGCCCCTTTGCAACGCCGTGAGCGCCGCTTCAGCGGCCTGTGCAGAGGTTCCCTAGGGCCTCGGGATCAATGGCCCTGCCGCGCGCTCCTTTGGGTGAACATCACGATGCAGGCCACGATGAACATGAGCAGGACCGCCGAGGCCGAGTAGCGGCTGAGCGCCAGCCCGCCGGCATCGAGGGGCTTGTCGAGGAAATCGCCGACCACGGCGCCCAAGGGGCGCGTGAGGATGAACGCCGCCCAGAACAGTACGGTGCGGGAGACGGCGGTCCAATAGTACGCGCCGGCCACCAGGGCCAGCAGGCCTCCGAAGACCACCGCCCCGCCCTCATAGCCGAGGCCTGCCGTATCGGCGGTCCAGTCGCCCAGCGCGGTACCCAGGGTCTGGGAGAACATGATCGTCACCCAGTAGAAAAGCTCGGACTTCGGCGAACCCACCGTATCGACCGCGACCGACCCGAGGGAGCGATGCCACAGCAGCAGCGAGCCCATGAGCAGCGTGAACAGCAGCGACGTCCCACCCGCATAGCCGATTCCGAGCGAACGGTCGGCAAAGTCAGCCAGGGTGGTCCCCACCGTGGTCGAGGCGATGATCGTTGCCCAGTACAGGAACGGGTGAAAGCGTTTGGCGGATATCTGGGCGATGACGGCGATCACGAAGACCGCGGCGAAGATGCCGGTGCCCACCAGGTAACCCAGATTCATGGACATGGATACCGTATCGCCGCCGGTTTCCCCGAGGGTCGTGGCCGCGATCTTGATGATCCAGAAGCCCAGGGTCACCTCCGGCACTTTGACCGGTCTTTCAATGCCTGTTGCGTTCAAATCGGTCCCCCGCTGAATGTATCTTCTCTGTTCGTCCCCGCACCTGCCGAGGGACCGCTGCGACGTTACACTGTCACCCCCCGGTGATTACAGGGCGGTTGCCAAAAGGTTACGGATGGGTAATGCGGCCCGCTGCGACGCCGGCCCCGTCCTTCGGGATACCCCCGCTCAGTCCGGGCCCTTGAACAGACCCAGCGCCAACCGCTCAACAGGTCCTTGACGAGGAAGCTGGCGGTAACCATGCGCAGGCGATTGTGCATCCACCCCGTCTGATTCAACTGCCGCATGCCCGCATCGACGATCGGGTAGCAGGTTCGCCCCTCGCACCACACCTCGAAATGCGCCTGCGGCCCGGCCATCGGATACCGCAGTATCGGGCGACGAACGCCTCGCTCTCCACCTCCGCAAAGCGGTCGAGAATCATCTGGTAGAATCCCGCCATATCAACTCGCTGAGCCAGGTTCGCGCGCCCGGCCCCGTCCGCGCCAGGGCGGCGGCGATCGTGGGGATGTGCATTTCCGGCGGACCGTGCCGCCACAGCAGAGCCGAACCGGCCGCCCGCAGGTCCCGGTCCAGCGCCATGAGGCATTCCTGGATGAAGACCACCCATCGATCCCGCCGGCACCCCAAGGCATCAAGGGTATGGGTATCGAAGATAAAGAACACGGCCGCCCGCTCGCAGGCGCGGTTGTCCTGCAGCCGCAGATCTCGCCGGAGCCAGCAAAGGCCGTGTACAGGGTCTTGCGGCGCCAGTCTGGCCGCCCGCCTACGCCCGCCGGCGCGGTAGTTCAATCGGCCCGGAGGGGCCGGACCGTGCAGCGCGTCGGGACCGGCTATGTCCCGGCCCGCGCGCGGCGGGCCAGACGCGCCAGGGCTGATCAACCCGGCGCCGACCAGGGTCAGCGTGGCCGGCGCCGGAATGCCCGAGGGACGCCGACGGCTGGGCCGCCACGGCGTGGAAGGCCAGATCGAAGCCGTCGCTCACCCCGTTGTTGTCCGTGTGTGTCAAAGAGATGGCGCCCCCCAACCCGGTGAACAGGGCCAGTCCCCCCGCGGCGCTGGTCAACGTGATCTGATGGGTGATGGTGTCGACGGCGACGTCCCCCGATGTATCGGACGGATTGATGCCGAAATTGACCGAGTCGCAGCAATTGTTGTTGCTGAGGGCCACGAGCAGCGCGTCGATGCCGGAGGCGAAGGACAAGGTAAAGTCGACACTGGGATGAAGATTGTCGGTCGTGACCGGCAATGCGGAAAATCCGAATGACCCGTCCGTGGTCGTCCGATCGGACCACAGGTTGGTGGGGCTCATGCTCCAGCCGATGCCGTTGCTCGTCCCGCTGGCGGTGGCGTCGCCGCCGAGGCCGATGGAACTGGTGCCCACATCGTAGCTCTGGACATCGAAACTGAAGTGGCTCAGATCAAAGTCGCTGATGGCCAGGGCCGACGCCCGGTTGCTAAACACGCCGGCTGCCAGCAGGGCCATGATGGTCGCCGCCAGAGCCCGGCCGGCACGTGCCCCATAATGTCTCGGTATCACGTCGCTATCTCCCCTCAGTAAGCTTTGGAGGAAGTGAAGCAATATCCATGCAAATCATTGCAAGATAATGAGTATACAAGAATATTATGGCCTCCTTCATGCTCCCGCGGCGCCCGTCTGTAAAGAATGTCGACACCCGCCCCAAGGCATAAGAGCCGCACTCGCGGTTACAGCGCTGTCCGCTATTCCCCTCTCTCGAGTCCTGTCAATACCTTAAGCGCCGCCTAAGAACGGCCTAAGCATCGTTTAAGGTTCCCGCCGTTAAATGGGCGATAACGGCCCGTGGGCGCCGTACGACGTTGCGACAGCCCGGCCATCGAACAGGAGATGTGGTTATGAACATGCATGCGCGGATCGAAGGCGGATTGGGCGCCCACCCGGTCGGGCGGACGGCACGGGCCGTGCTCGGCCTGCTCATCCCCGGAAGCTTTCTCGGCGGCGCCTGGATCTCACCCGAATGGATCTTCACCGCTTCGGTGCTATCGTTACGCTGGTGATGTCCGCCCTGCTCGACTGGCGCCTCCCCCGTGGCCTGCGCAGACCCGCGGCTGAAGGTGCGCGCAAGACGGCCCCGTACAGAAGGCGGCTTGGTGCCGGCTGGCGGCTGGTGCGCGGTGTTTCCGGGGCGGCGGCGATGAGCAGCGTGCTCGCCGATGCCCTTGTGGATGCCTATATCCTCGACGCCTTCGAGATCTTCGTCCTGAACATGGGAGGCGTGTACCTGGCCATGACCGCCGCGTTCCAGGACCCGGTCAAGGCCCTGTTCAGCGGGTTGCCGCCGGACTCGCGGGCGACCCCGCCGGTGACCGCGACCCTGCCGGGCACGGGACGGGTTACCGACCCCCGGCCCGATCCGGCCAGGCACGCTGCCTGAGCTACACCCATTCAGTCCAGGGCATTCAGACGATGCACCACCTTCCACACCGGGGGCCGGCGCACGCCCCCCGGCGGTATTCGGATGTCTGCCCGTCGGGAAAAGGGGTCAGTACCCTTTCCTCTCTGCTCCCGGGTAGGCGCCGGCGGCCGCATTAAACCTGCATTGCTCCACACGCCGGCAGGGCGGGCGGTTTCGGAACCGCGTTGGTGACACCGTCATCATTAGCGGTGCAGCTGACGCACATAGGTACGCCCTCGGCGGGACGGAAAAGGATACTGACCCCTTGTCGGCTCCGGGCGATGCCCCCATGGGGCGCTTTACACCCCATGGGGACATCACCAACCGCATCAACTCCCGGCAGCAATATTGATTCCTGGCTGTTGCTCTTTGAAGCGCCTTCTCAGCCCCGTCAACCCGTCGATCGTTAGAACCAGTCCGGCGATAACACTGACCTCGACGGCGGTGGTGTGCTCCGTATACCCCACGGTGACGGGCGAAATCATGGTCAAAAATCCGACCATAACGCTCATGAATTCCTGCCAGATATCGGGCTTGATCAGCGCCGCTGAAGAGAAGATCAGCGTCGCAATCCCCATAATGACGGAATTCCCGACGGCAAACCTGGTATTGGCATATCCCAGCACCCATGGTGAGATGACCAACCAGAACCCCAGAATAAAGTTGAACACGTCCTGCCATTGCCTCTTATATACGGTTTCACTCATGCTGGTCTCCTCGATTTTCGACTCGCCCCGCTGCCGCATCCTGCAGCACCTGGAGCATTTCGCCATTACCCCACCGGATAGATACTTCACTCCTTGATGATGAACACCGTAAGGGTTGTCCGTTACAGATTTCTGTGACACCTGGACAGCACAGATTACTCCGTGGAGAATGCGAAAAACTTCACAGTGCATGACATACGTCAATCTTCTACAAATCTTGACCCCGTAGATGAACGGTCATTATCGAATGTCACTAATATTATTGTTGTCTCCACCCCTGTCCGGGATGAAGAAAACCATGAAGAACCGGCCAGCGAAATCCACGCACGCACACTGCTCCTCGGATACCCCGAAAGAGAACTTACCGCCCCCACCCATGTCGGATATGGAAGGCTCCCCATTCACGAACGCAGGATGGATGACCTTCGAAGCGCGCAGGTCAGGCCCTTAGCCGTCTAGAAATGGTCCATGTCCATGCCAGCGGTTCTTGACGCTTTCCTGCGGGCCGGCGTCTTCATTCCCTTCGGATAGGAAGAGGGTGTTGACGTGTATTGAAGTCTTTCTCAGCTAAGGAGTTCGCTATGCCTCTGAACTATTCTTCTTTTACCGCCATATTGACCGCCGCCGCCCTTTCGGGCACGCCGTTACTAGCGGGCGCCGCCGACACTCTTCACGAGAAGGTAACCGACATTTCCACATCCCGCATAAGCCCCCAGCAGAAGGTCATTATCTCATCAGCCGCCGACAAGGTGCTGAAGCGCATCACCCAGGCCCGCGGAGACCTTCATAGCAAGGACTATAGCCAGGCATTGTCTGAATTGAAGAAGGCCGACACGTTGTTGGCGGTAATTACCGACGGCCTCCCGACGACCAAGGTCAAGGATCACATATGGGTGGCCCACAAGCATCTCCAGTATGAAAACACCAAGACGGTCCTGCCGGATTTCGTACCGATCTATTCCTCCCTAGATGACATTTCGGACTTCGTCCCCACGCAATTGGCCCGGCGCCACCTGAACGAGGCCCGCAAGGCCTTAAAGAAAGGAAAGCCCCATGAGGCCGGCCGTGGTCTGCGTGCAGCATCCGCAGCGTTGATCTATACCGAGGAGGATCTGCCGCTTCACTATACCAAGAAGCACGTGCATCGAGCCGAGACGGACATCATGAACAGGCATTACAAGGAGGCGGACAAGGTTCTCAAGAGCGCTGAGGACAGCGTAAACGATTTGAGCCTCGATGTGCCTTCACCCCTTACCGTGGCCAGGGACGCACTGGACGCCGCCACGGATCATTATATGGAAGGCGATTCCTCCGAGGCCGAGGGGGAGCTCAAGCGCTCCATCCGTTATCTCGACAAGGCGTCCCGGGGGAATGATGAGTTAAGCGCCAAGATGGCCGGGAAGCTGACGCAGGATGCCAAGGCCCTGCTTCCCAAACTCGATAAGCGAACCTCTCCCACGGAGGACCGTCTATCCGCCCTCTTGGAGCGTGTGCACGCCCTGTCCGAGAGAGACATCGAGAATTACTCCACCGCCTGGGACATCATCCAGGGCCAGGATCCCATCAAACCACTGGTCATTCAGGCCCAACTCCATATCGCCTACGCGGAGACGGATGCACACATTCTAGGGCGGAACAAGGCGGCGAAAAAACAGCTGAATCATGCCCTCACCTTCCTAAAGCGGGCGCACTCCAAGGCTGACGGGACATTCAAGAAGCCCCTGGCCGAGGTGGAGAACGAGGTAACGGCTCTGGAAAAGACGGGGGCCGGCCCGTCCGAAAAGGGGAAAGCTCGAACGGCCGATGATTACGAGATAACCAAGGGTCAGTTGAGGCAAATGATCATGCAGATGTGATAATCAGGGGAGAGGATGAAAGCAACATCAATCCCCGTGATATTCCCCTGCGGTCACCGTCAGTGCCTTAGGCCCCGACAGGCTACGCTGAAAAGACCGGCGCCGCCGTGTAAGTCAGATACACACGGCGGCGCCGGCGATCGAGAAAAGGGCTCAGTACCCTTTTCTCCCTGCTTCCGGGTAGGAGCCGGCGGCCGCATTAAACCTGCATTGCTCCACGCGCCAGCAGGGCAGGCGGTTTCGGAACCGCGTTGTTGACACCGTCATCATGAGCGGTGCAGCTGACGCCCATAGGTATGGCCTCGGCGGGACGGAAAAGGATACTGAGCCCTTTTCGCAGTTGGTTTAGAGGCCTTGCTTGACGTCGTAGGTAGGCCGTTGCCCCGGATTTTGGTAGTAGCGCATCATCTCCGGCACCAACGCAGCCAGGTGCTCAATACGGTGCTGGGGCGCCGGGTGGGTGCTGAGAAACTCCGGCACGCCGCCACCGGAAAGCTTTTTCATTTTCTCCCACAGAGTCACTGCCGCGTGGGGATCGTAGCCCGCGCGGGCGGCCAGCTCGATACCGATGCGGTCCGCCTCGGCTTCCTGGGTACGACTGTTGGGCAGTTTGACCGCAATTGCGGCGGTCAGGGCTGCGCCGCTCAACGCCGCGTTGGAGTCTTTCACGGCGGCCGCCACCGCACCGACCGCAAGGTCCGAGGCCATGGCCACCGACATCTTCTCGCCGATGTGATTAGACAGGGCGTGGGCAATCTCATGCCCCATGACCTCGGCCAGTTCGGCGTCCGTGGGCTGAACTTGCTGTATCAGGCCGGTATAGAGCGCCATCTTCCCTCCCGCCATGCAGAAGGCGTTGACCGTCTTGGGATCGTCGATCACGTTTACCGACCAGTTCCAGTCCTTTGTTTCCGGGCGGATGCGCACCGCCTGAGCCACCAGCTTACCGGTGATGCGCCGGACACGCGCATCCAGGGCGGGGTCGTGATTGAGCTTGCCCTCCTGTTTCAGCGGCTGAAGCATCTGGAGGTAGGCCTCCTTGGACGCGGCGATGGCCTGGCTTTCAGGCACGATCATGAGCTGTTTTCGCCCCGTGACCGGATTGGTGGCGCAGGCGCCGATCAGAACGCTACAAATGAAAAATAGCGTGAGACGTTTGCCGATGGGTTCCAATGGGAGCATTTTTGACTACTCGCTATTGCGCCGTTGGGCGGGACGGGGACACACCTGATACAACGGCGCGAAAGATCGTACGGGTACTTCTGCTGCGGCCAGAATAGAATACCATCCCTAAACCGACGGTGACAGCCTCCGGGAAACCGCCCTGCCCCCCATATGGGATCACCCCCTTTTTCGCTCGTTACTTTGACGGGTCGCCCAAGGGCTGCGGCCAGTTCTGCTCACGCAGGTGAAGGCAGTTCCAGAACCGGCCCGGTGGCACCGGCATCATAACCAGCAATAACTAACCCGCGCAGCTATTACGCTGGCAAGCAGGAAAAGGGTACTGACCCCTGTTAGCGTTCTTCATGATCAATCATGCAGTAGAAATGAAATTTGAACGTAGATCAATGCAAATATAATCGCGATGTACGACGCGGTACCGAAAAAAACCGTAACGGATCTCCCCACAGCCTGTTCCGCTCGCGCGTATGGAGCACTGAAGCTTTTGCCGCCCCTTACCATCTTTACGAAATCAACAAAGCCATTGGTCATCGCGACCAGCATTCCGAAATTGGCGACGTCGGCTCGCCCCATAATTGCGCCCACCAAGACTACGAGCAGTCCGGATATGCCAAGCACTTGGTATCTGATTTCCATGATTCTGGTTACTATTGGGAACAATCGCCCGCACTTTGCCTTAACGTTTGGTCCATCCAATTGTTGAAAGTGCTAAACCATTGCAGAGGATGAATTGCGTATAGGAAGAATAAACGCCCTTTTTGCCCAGGTCCAGGATGGTTCGCCGAAAACAGCCCGCTGCGTTGCCGTCCAATCTCCCTGAGTTCACCCTGAATTCCATGCACATCGACAAAAAATCTGCCCGTTTTCTGTCCAGTTACGACCCCCCTGACCATTCGGCAAGCCGTATCCCTGCCGCGGTGTTTCGATGTGGCGTTTGAGTCAAATAGTCATTCTGGGTGTCAGTCAAACAGACCGGCTGGCGGGGCCCGGCTCTGGGGCCTCTGGAGGGGGTCCGCCGGGGCGGTCCTTTCCTCCAAGTGAGCAAGGATCTTCTCGATCACCACTGGGTCGTCGATCAGGTGAGACCGCAGGCGATGATCCTCGGCCGGTCCCGCCGCAGGCTTGGCACCTCTCGACATCGATATTGAAAACCCGCTTGAGCCGTTGCGCCTTTATGCCCTTTGGGTGCAGCTCATCGATGCTCGGCGTTCGCCCGGCGTCTGCGCCTCATCGGGCACTTTGGGCTTGTTGCCCTTACCCCGCTTGGCCGGTGTCACCCGCGCGCGGTGCTTGCTGTTGGGGGCGAAGACCCCGTGGAAACGGGTAAGGTTCACGCGCGGCTTGGGGACCAGCGCGGCGAGCCGGGCAATGAAGTCCAAGGGCTCGAAGATGACATGGGTGGTGCCGTCGCGATAGGGCGTTTTCAGCTCGTAGCGCACCTTCCCGCCGGACGTTCGCGACAGGCGTTTTTCCGATTAGACGAGAGTAGTGACCCCTCCGTGAACAGTGACTTCAAAACAGGAGCGTGAACCATGCGCAAACACAATCCGGCGAATAAGCGCATAAAGCGAGAGTACTTCATCTATCTCAGGGAGGCCCGGCGGCAGAGTGAGGCCAGTGTAGACGCCGTTGCGGCGGCGCTTTCGCGCTTCGAAGTGTATACCCGATCCCGCGCTTTCAAAAGCTTTCACTATCAACAGGCGGTGGCGTTTAAGCAATGGCTGTCCGAGCAGCGTAATGAGGTGACGGGAAAACCACTCAGCAAGGCAACGCTCCATGCCACGCTCTCCCATCTGAAGCGGTTTTTCCAGTGGCTTTCCGGGCAACCCGGCTATAAATCTCGATTCTCGTATTCGGACGCGGATTACTTCAACGTATCGGAGAAGGACGTTCGAATCGCCACGGCTCGCCGTAGCCAGAAGATTCCGACCATCGAGCAAGTAAGGCATGTCATCGCGCAGATGCCGGCAGCCTCCGATATTGAGCGCCGAAATCGTGCCGTCGTGGCGTTCGTGCTTCTGACTGGGGCGCGGGACAGTGCCGTCGCATCAGCTAAGCTCAAGCATTTAGACGTGGTGAGCGGAAGCTTCTATCAGGATGCGCGTGAGGTTAAGACCAAATACAGCAAAACGTTTACGACGTCGTTCTTTCCGGTCGGGGATGATATTCGCGGAATTGTAACGGATTGGGAGGAGTACCTGCGCCGTGAAAAGCTATGGGGCCACGATGATCCACTTTTTCCAAAGACTCTGACAACGATTGGCAAGACACGGCAGTTCGAACATGTGCACCTGTCGCGTGATCACTGGGCAAATGCTACCCCGATCCGCGCTATCTTTCGTCGGGCCTTCGAGGATGCTGGGTTACCGTACTACCATCCGCACAGCCTGCGCCATACTCTGGCTCAGATGGGCGAACGGCTCTGTCAGACGGCTGAACAGTTCAAGGCGTGGAGCCAAAATTTAGGGCATGAGGGCGTGTTGACGACACTCTTCTCCTATGGCGCGGTTTCCGAGACGCGGCAGCGGGAAATCATTCAATCACTGAGTGGCTAGATGTGTTAACTCTTATACCGTTTGGTCTTTCGCCCTGAGGGGAACCACGTTCGCTCCGTTGGTAAGACCATCCAGATAATCTCCCCACCATTGCATCATCTTTCGGCGTTCCCCCAGATATTCTGACCGATGATAGGCTGCACGGACCTTGTTGCGCTCCGCATGGGCAAGCTGCCGTTCTATGGCGTCACAGGGAAAGCCGGTTTCATTCAAAATGGTGGAGGCAGTTGCCCGGAAACCATGCACGGTAGCCCGTTTGTGGTAACCCATACGGCACATGGCGTACAGCAGGGTATTCTCGCTCATCGGCTTGCGCACACTGGTTTGGGCCGGGAACACCAGATCGTAATTACCCGTCAGGGCGCGAATCTGCTCGATGACTTCCACGGCCTGAGATGAAAGGGGTACCAGATGCGGGGCGCTCATTTTCATGCGCTCGGCAGGTATCCGCCATTCCATACGCCCCAGGTCGAATTCTTCCCACCTGGCCCCGCGCAACTCCCGGGACCGCACAAAGGTGAGGACTATAAGTCGCAATGCGTGCCGGGTCAGGGGTTGCCCTTCATAGGCTTGCAGCTTGGCAAGAAATTCCGGCAGTTCGGCCCGCTCCAGCGCCGCCCTGTGCTGGACCTTTCGGGTCTTCAATGCCCCTACTAGATCCACAGCCGGGTTGTGTTCGGCCCGCCCGGTCTGGATCGCATAGCGGAACACTGCCCCGACCCGCTGCAATACCCGGGAGGCCACATCCAGGGCAGACCGTTTTTCGATCTTGCGGATAGCCTCCAGAATCTGGGGCGCTGTCACATCTAGGACAGGCTTGCTGCCAAATTGGGGGAATATCTCCTTTTCCAGCGATTCCAGCACCCGGGCAGCATGGTCGGCCGTCCAGCGCCCCTTCTGCTGCTCATGCCATTCCCTAGCCAGACACTCGAAAGAGTTTTCCGCCTGGAGTTTCTTTTCCCGTTTGCGCGCCCTCTTGGCTTCTACGGGGTCGATACCCTCTCCGATGGCCTTCCGGGCATCGTCTCGCCTGACCCGGGCGATAGCCAGGCTCACTTCGGGATATACCCCCAGGGCCAATACCTTTTCCCTGCCGTCAATCCGATACTTCAGCCGCCAGTATTTCGCGCCATTCGGCTGGATCAAAAGGTGCAGTCCGGCACTGTCGGCCAGTTTGTACGCCTTATCCCGGGGCTTTGCCTGCTTCGCTGCAACGTCTGTCAAGGCCATTTGGGGGTATCTCCGGTTGGGGGTATGTCACATACCCCCTAAAATACCCCTAAATACCCCTAAACACCCCCGGATGACAAGACACCGGATCGGACCCTACAGGAACAAAAAAACCCGCAACTCAATGATATTTGCGGGTTTCCTGTACTTCCCTGGACGTTACTGGAAGTTCATATGGTGCCGACGGCCGGAATCGAACCGGCACGGCTTTCGCCACCGCCCCCTCAAGACGGCGTGTCTACCAATTCCACCACGTCGGCATAGTCGTTCCCGGATTGTCGCCCGTTACTTGGGCTTGGGCTTGGTATTGTTCTCGGACGGCGCGGCGGGCACATCGGACGGGACATCCGACGGCGCGGCGGGCTTGGCCGGGGCGCCGTCCTGGGCGGGCGCGCTCTTGGGCACGGTGGAGGCCGGCACCTGCGTGACGCTCTGGCGCCGCTCGTGATGACCCGTCAGATACGCCAGGGACAAACTGGTGACGAAGAACACGGTGGCCAGGACCGCGGTGGCGCGGCTCAAAAAGGAGCCCGAGCCGCGGCTGCCGAACACCGTCTGGGAGGCCCCGCTGCCGAAGGCCGCGCCGATGTCGGCACCCTTGCCCCGCTGAATCAATACCAGCACCACCAGACTGATGGACACCACCACATGAATGACCAACAGAATCGACTTCATGACTACTCTCTATGGGAAAATATAAATTTAATCGGCCGCGGCGCAGATCGCGATGAATTCGTCCGCCTTCAGGGACGCCCCGCCGATCAGCCCCCCGTCGATGTCCGCCATGGCGAACAGCTCCGCGGCATTGGCGGCCTTGACGCTGCCGCCGTACAGAATCACTAATTGCTCGGCGACGGCGGGATTATGGTCCGCCACCCTGCGCCGAATAAAGGCGTGCACCTCCTGGGCCTGTTCCGGGGTGGCCGTGCGGCCCGTGCCGATGGCCCATACCGGCTCGTAGGCGATCACGGCATGGGCCAGCTCGTCCACGCCCTTGTCGAGCACGAACAGGGACTCCAGCTGATGCCCGATGACCGTCTCGGTCTGATTCGCCTCGCGCTGCTCAAGGGTCTCGCCCACGCACAGGATGGGCGTCAGCCCCCCGGCCCGGGCGGCGACGAATTTTTCGATGATCAGGGTGTCGCTCTCATTATATACGTGACGGCGCTCGGAGTGGCCGACAATCGCGTACCGGCAGTCGAACTCGCCGAGCATGGCGGCCGAGATCTCGCCGGTGTAGGCCCCCTCGTCGGGGATCTGGCACACGTTCTGGGCCCCCAGGGCGATGGGCGTGCCCTGAAGCATGTCCCGGACCTCGGGCAGAAAGACATACGGCGGACACACCGCCACTTGCGTGTTCTTGATCGAGTCGATGCCGGCCTTGAGGGCGCTTACCAGGGCCTTGACGCCGTCCCGGGTGCCGTGCATCTTCCAGTTTCCCGCCACCAATCGTTGGCGCATCGTACCTCCCTCAGTCAAACAAGCCTCGCAGCTTACCGGATACCAACCCTATAAATCAATTACTCGCCCGCATCCGTCACCAATCTCCTACTGCGGCCGCTGATCTGCCTGCTGTGACAGGGCGTACTCCCTTCAGCCGGCCGGCATGGTGTTCAACCATGCCAGGCGCCTCTTGCGTCCGTGCACCCCTTACAGCAGGCCCTTGACGCCCTCGCTACGAACATTGGTCGGATGCGGGCTAGGCGTCGGCGCAAAATGCCTGATGGGCCTCGGAAATGGCTGTCGCCAGGCGGTCAGCCAGGCGCGCCACCTGGGCGGGATCGGTGCCCTCGATCATCACCCGCACCAGCGGCTCGGTGCCGGAAGCCCGCAGCAGTACCCGCCCACGGTCGCCGAGCTCGGCCTCCACGGCGCGCAGGGCCTCCTGGACGCCCGGGTGGCCCTGAAAGTCGAAGCCGGGCTCCACGCGCACGTTGACCAGGCGCTGGGGGAGCTTGGCCATGCCGGCCTTCAGCTCATGCAGGGGGCGGCCGCTCATGACCATCTCGGTGACCACCTGCAGGGCCGAGATGATCCCGTCACCGGTGGTGGTGTGCTCCAGGCAGATGATATGCCCCGAGGTCTCGCCCCCCAGGGTCCAGCCCTGTTGCATCAGCCTGTCCAGTACGTGGCGGTCGCCCACAGGGGTGCGATGGAAATCCACGTCCAGCGCCGTCAGGGCCTGCTCCAGGCCCAGGTTGCTCATGACCGTGCCCACCACGGCGCCGCTGAGCTTGTTCTGGCGCAGGTGGGCCCGGGCGATGATATACAGCAGCTCGTCACCGTCCACCACCTCGCCGCGCCCGTCCACCATGATGACCCGGTCCCCGTCGCCGTCGAAAGCGATCCCCAGGTCGGCGCCGTGCTCCACCACCGCCGCCTTGAGGTGCTCGGGGTGGGTGGAGCCGCACCCGGCGTTGATGTTGAAGCCGTCGGGCTGGACACCCAGCCGGATTACCTTGGCCCCCAGCTCGTCGAACACGTCGGGGGCCACATGGTAGGTAGCGCCGTTGGCGCAGTCCACTACGACCGTCAGCCCCTTGTAGCTCATCTTGGCCGGCACCGTGCTCTTGCAGAACTCGATATAGCGCCCGGGGGCGTCATCCATGCGCTCGGCCTTGCCGAGCTGGGCCGAGTCAACCGTGATCATGGGGTTGTCCAGCTCCGCCTCAATGGCCAGCTCCATGTCGTCGGGCAGCTTCTTGCCCTCGCCGCAGAAGAACTTGATGCCGTTGTCGTCGAAGGGGTTGTGGGAGGCGCTGATGACGATGCCGGCCTGGGCGTGGAAGGTGCGCGTCAGGTAGGCGATCGCCGGCGTCGGCATGGGGCCGAGCAGGTGAATGTCGATCCCCGCCGCGGACAGTCCCGCCTCCAGGGCCGACTCGAACATATAACCCGAGACGCGGGTGTCCTTGCCGATCAGCACCTTGCCCTTGCCCCCCCGGGCGAGCACGCGCCCCGCCGCCCAGCCGAGCTTGAGCATGAACTCGGCGGTGACCGGAGGCTGACCGACCTTGCCCCGTATCCCGTCGGTCCCGAAATAGCGTTTCTTTTCTATCGAACTCATGATCACTCCTGTGCATCACCCAGATCATCGTGCAGCACCCGGTGGCAGGCCGTAATGGCCTCGCAGGTGGCCCTCACATCGTGGGTGCGCACCACCGCGGCGCCCTTCATCACCGCCATGACCGCCAGGGCCACGCCGCCATGCAGGCGCTGCCCGACCGCGGTCCCCAGCAGCTTGCCGATCATGGCCTTACGCGACAGCCCCACCACCAGCGGCAGCCCCAGGGACTGAAAGGCCTCCAGGTGGCGCAACAGGGCCATATTATGAGCCAGTGTCTTGCCGAAGCCAAAGCCCGGATCGATCAGCAACCGCTCGCGGGCGATCCCCGCGGCCACCGCCGCGGCGACCCGCCGGGCCAGCGCGGCCTTGACCTCCCGGACCACGTCGTCGTAGTGGGGGCGGTCCTGCATGGTCGGCGGCTCTCCCTGCATATGCATTAAACATACCGGCACGCCGGCTTCGGCGGCCGCCTCCGCCGCCCCCGCCACCCCCAGGGCGCGCACGTCATTGATCATCCCCGCGCCGGCGGCCACCGCCTCGGTCATGACCCGGGGCCGGCTGGTGTCCACGGAGATCACCACCGGGTAGGCGGCCCGCACCGCCTCGATGACGGGGATGACCCGGCGCAGTTCCTCGTCTACCGGCACCGGCGTCGCCCCCGGCCGGGTGGATTCGCCGCCGATGTCGATGATGGCGGCCCCCTCGGCCACCATGAGCCCCGGCCCGTTCCAAGGCCGTGTGGCGCTCCCGGTAACGTCCCCCGTCGGAGAACGAGTCGGGCGTGACATTGAGCACGCCCATGACATGGGGACGCGACAGGTCCAGGGTCTTGTCGCCGCAAACCAGGTTCACTGCTTCACCCGCCTTGTCATCGGAGTATCCGGACTGCCACCATTGTTACGATAACAAAGGGTGGCCATATTCTCTCGCCAAGGCACCAAGAACGCCAAGGCATCAAACCGTGTGTTGCTTAAACCGGTGAACAAATTGATTAGGCCATGCAAGAAATTAATCTGTCCCACTTTCCCCGACCCACTGCATCAACCGCATTGCCGAAAGAGTGATCATCTTCTCTCGCCAAGACGCCAAGAACGCCAAGGCATCCAACCCTGGGTTTCTCAAACCGGTGAGCAAATTGATGAATCCACGCAATAAATCAAGAAATAGATCTGTCCCGCTTTTCTCGCTTTTCTTCTTGGCGATCTTGGCGCCCTTGGCGAGAGCAAAAAAAACGCCCCCGGGAGGGGGCGTGATTCTTTGAGGGCGACGCGATTGCCGTCAGTGCTGGCTGGCGGGGCCGCCGATGGTGCCGTCGGACGTGTCGTCCCCGCTGACCTTGGGCTTGGAGTCCTGGGGCTCGCCGGACTTGGGTCCGGAATCGATCCAGTCCTTGGGCGGCCTCGGGGCACGCCCTTCCATGATGTCATCGATCTGCTTGCTGTCCAGGGTCTCGTACTTGACCAGCGCCTGGGCCATGGTGTGCAGCTTGTCGATGTTGTCCGTCAGCAGCTGGCGGGCACGCTCGTAGTTGCGATCGATGATCGAACGCACCTCCCGGTCGATGGCGTGGGCGGTCTCGTCCGACACCGCCTTGTGCTGGGTCACCGAATGGCCCAGGAAGACCTCACCCTCGTCCTCGTTGTAGGTGAGCGGTCCGAGGCTCTCGGACAGGCCCCAGCGGGTGACCATATTGCGCGAGATATCCGTGGCCTGCTTGATGTCGTTGGAGGCCCCGGTGGTGACCGACTCGCTGCCGAAGATGAGCTCCTCGGCCGCCCGGCCGCCGAACATGCTGGCGATCTTGCTCTCCAGGCGCTGCTTGCTGTAGCTGTGACGATCCTCCTCGGGCAGGAACATGGTCACGCCCATGGCCCGCCCGCGCGGGATGATGGTGACCTTGTGCACCGGGTCGTGGGCCGGCACCAGGCGCCCGACGATGGCGTGGCCGGCCTCGTGATAGGCCGTCAGGGTCTTCTCTTCCTCGCTCATGACCATGGAGCGGCGCTCGGCGCCCATCATGATCTTGTCCTTGGCCTTCTCGAAGTCCTCCATGTCCACCCGGGGCTTGCTGGCCCGCGCCGCAAACAGGGCCGCCTCGTTGACCAGATTGGCCAGGTCCGCGCCGGAGAACCCCGGCGTGCCGCGGGCGAGGATGCTCGGCACCACGTCGTCGGCGATGGGCACCTTGCGCATGTGGACCTTGAGGATCTGCTCGCGGCCGCGCACGTCGGGCAGCGGCACCACCACCTGGCGGTCGAAACGGCCCGGGCGCAGCAGCGCCGGGTCCAGCACGTCCGGGCGGTTGGTGGCGGCGATCACGATCACGCCCTCGTTGCCCTCGAAGCCGTCCATCTCCACCAGGAGCTGGTTGAGGGTCTGCTCGCGCTCGTCGTGGCCCCCGCCCAGGCCGGCGCCGCGCTGGCGGCCCACGGCGTCGATCTCATCAATGAAGATGATACAGGGGGCGTGCTTTTTCGCCTGCTCGAACATGTCGCGCACGCGCGCGGCACCCACGCCGACGAACATCTCGACGAAGTCCGAGCCGGAGATGGTGAAGAACGGCACCTTGGCCTCGCCGGCGATGGCCTTGGCCAGCAGGGTCTTACCGGTACCCGGCGAGCCGACCATCAGCACCCCGCGGGGAATCTTGCCGCCCAGTTTCTGGAACTTGCTCGGGTCGCGCAGGAAGTCCACCAGCTCGGCCACCTCTTCCTTGGCCTCCTCGACGCCGGCAACATCGCTGAAGGTCACCTTGACCTGGTCCTCGCCCATCAGACGCGCCTTGCTGCGGCCGAAGGACATGGCCCCGCGACCCCCGCCGCCGCCCTGCATCTGGCGCATGAAGAAGATCCACACGGCGATGAGCAGCAGCATCGGGAACCAGGAGATGAACATCTGCATCAACAGGCTCTGCTGTTCCGCGGGCCGGGCCTTGATGACCACATGGTTGTCCAGAAGGTCCCCCACCAGACCGGGGTCTCCCGGGCTGAAGGTGGTGAACTTATCCCCGTCATTGGTCACGCCCTGGATGGTACGCCCGTCGATCATCACCTTCTCCACCTTTCCCTGGTGGACGTCAGAGATGAAATCCGAGTATGCGACCTGCTTGGAGGCAATCTGCGGCGGTCCGAAATTCTGAAATACGGACATCAGGACGATGGCGATGACCACCCATAAGATGAGATTCTTTGCCATATCACTCAAGGTTGAATCCCCTATAGTTAATTAAGACGCCTTCCATTTCGTGATAAGAACCCTGTGAGCCTTGCACGGTGCTAAGCGGTGTCCATGGCTGAATACGATGAGGCATAGTTAGGAATATATGTCTATTAGAACCGTTTTTAAATGCTTTGTTTCTCGATCGCCCGTATTCCCTGATTTATCGGCACCCAGCGCCATCCTGTTGACTGTCGCGGGCCCCGCGGCCCGGGGCATCCGCCCAGTTTATCAAAATAACCTACTGAATTATAATAAGAAGCTCTGTTTTCTCGGATATCGATAGATTTTATTTCAAGCATATACCGTGCCCGAAGCCCGGCCCTGCCGATGGCATTTACTTAAGCGATTGATTCAATGGGGATTATTCTCGTGAAGCCGTTCATGGCCGAGGAGATACACCTCGGAGGAGTGTGAACGCGATGCCTTGGGCTTGCGCACCGTCACGCGCCGGAAGCCGCGGCGGGCCTGTTCCCTGAGGGCATCGAACCCCTCCCCGTGAAACGTCTTGACGAGCATGCCGCCGCCCGTCTTGAGGACCTCCTGACTGAATTCCAGCGTCATTTCATTAAGGCACAGTATGTTGGCCTGGTCAACCTCACGCCTCCCCGAGATATTGGGGGCCATATCGGAAATGACAAGGTCCGCCTCCCCCGGGCCGAGCCTGTCCTTGATCCACGCCAGGACATCGGGCTCGGTCACGTCCCCCTGGATCACTTCCACCCCCGGGAGGGGGTCCATGACCAGCAGGTCCACGGCGATCACGCGGCCGGCCCGTCCCACCCGCTCGGCGGCCACCTGGGCCCAGCCCCCGGGGGCGGCGCCCAGGTCAACGACCGTCATGCCCGGCTTGAACAGGCGGTCGGAGCGGTCGAGCTCGATCAGCTTGTAGGCGGCGCGGGAGCGGTAGCCCGCCTGCTGGGCCTGCTTGACGTAGGTGTCCCGGGCATGGGACTGGAGCCAGTGTTTGGATCGTTTAGCGCGGGTCATCGGTCAAGGACGGTTTCCAAAAAAGGCAAAAAAGGGGTCAGACCCGGTTTTTCCCATTTTCCGGAAAAACCGGGTCTGACCCCTTTTTTGACCCCGTGATTAGAACCCGCCGGGTGCGCCATACCAGCCAGGCCATGGCGGCGAGGCCGTAGCCCCCCAGCCACAGCAGTTGCACCAGCGGATCGGCGCTGAGGCGGGCCTGGATCACCAGCAGCAGGAGCGCCCCCACGATCACCAGGGCGAGTTCCAGCTTCACCGGGTTGAGGGGGCTGGGGGCGACGCGGATGCCTTTTTTGGGACCGGGCATGAACGGACAGAACGGATCAGAGGGACGAGGCCGGCGGGCGGCGCAGGCCGAAGACCACCAGCATCAGGCCCAGCAGGCTGGTGATCAGGTACAGGATCGAGGCCACGCCGTGGAGCTGGCCGAACTGCTTGGCGGTCTTGGTGCCCTCGACAATCCCCCCGGCGCGGATGCTCTCCATCAGCGGCTGGAGGATGAACTGGCTGACGGCGATCAAAAAGAGCATCACCAGCACCGCCCAGATGCGCCAGTTGCGCCGCCACGGCACGGACTGGGTGGAGAACAGCAGATCGATCAGCAGCACCCCGCCGCACACCAGGCTGATCAGGCGCACCGCGTTGAACATGTTGATGGCCACATTGCCGGCCAGGTGGCGGTCGTCCAGGGTAAAGAACACGATGGGCACAGCCACGTAGCCGATGGCCCACAGGCTCCCCACCCACAGGGTCAGCAGCAGTCGCTCACCCACCCGCACCTTGTTGCTCATCTCGTTGACCACACCGTCTCCTGGCGGCTCACACGTAACGGATCTCGACGATCTCGTACTCCTTCTCGCCCCCGGGGGCGTTCACCGTGGCCACGTCGCCCGCCTCCTTGCCGATCAGGGCCCGCGCGATGGGCGAGCTGATGGAGATCTTGGCCTGCTTGATGTCGGCCTCGTCGTCGCCGACGATCTGGTAGGTGACTGCCTCGTCGGTCTCCAGGCTCAGCAGGTCCACTGTCGCGCCGAAGATCACCTTGCCCCCGGCGTTGAGGGTGGTCACGTCGATGACCTCGGCGTTGCTCAGTTTGCGCTCGATCTCGGAGATGCGCCCCTCGACGAAACTCTGCTGCTCCTTGGCCGCGTGATACTCGGCGTTCTCGCGCAGGTCGCCGTGCTCGCGCGCCTCGGCGATGGCCTTGATGATGCGCGGGCGCTCCACCGACTTGAGCTGATGGAGCTCTTCGCGCAGGGCCTCGGCCCCTTGCATTGTCATCGGTACCTTGCTCACGGCCCAGTCCTCTTGTGAAGTTCCTGTAGACAATACACTTGCGAAACCTCCGGGTGTTTGTAAACCAGCGCCATGGCCTTGGCGCCTGCCAGGGTGGTGGTATAAGTCACCTTGCGCTGCAGGGCGGCGCGCCGGATCTCGTACGAGTCGGCGATGGCCTGTTTGCCCTCCGTGGTGTTGACGATGAGACTGATCTCATCGTTCTTGATCATGTCGACGATGTGCGGGCGCCCTTCGCCCACCTTGTGGACCTGCTGGCACGGCACCTCGGCCTGCTCGAGCACCCGCGCGGTGCCGCGGGTCGCCAGAATCTTGAATCCCGCCTGGTGCAGATCCCGGGCGACGGCCACCGCGTCGGCCTTGTCGGCGTCGCGCACGCTGATGAACACCCGCCCGTCCGCGGGCAGGTCCACGCCCGCCGCCTGCTGGGACTTGGCAAAGGCCTCGGCGAACGTGCGCCCTATCCCCATAACCTCCCCCGTGGATTTCATCTCCGGGCCCAGGATCGGATCGACCCCCGGCAGCTTGATAAACGGAAACACCGCCTCCTTGGCCGCATAATAGTCCAGTTGGACCTCCTCCAACGCGCCCTGTTCGGCCAGCCCCTTGCCGATCATGCAGCGCGAGGCGATCTTCGCCAGGAGCTGCCCCGTGGCCTTGGATACGAAGGGCACGGTGCGCGAGGCCCGGGGGTTGACCTCCAGTATATAAACCGAACCCCCCTGGATGGCAAACTGAATGTTCATCAGGCCCACCACCTCCAGGGCCAGCCCGAGCTTTTTGACCTGGTCGCGGATTTCGGCCTGGATGCGCGGCGCCAGATTGTTGGGCGGCAGGGAACAGGCGGAATCCCCCGAGTGTACCCCGGCCTGCTCGATGTGCTCCATGATTCCGCCGATCAGCACATCGCGCCCGTCGCACACCGCGTCCACGTCGATCTCGGTGGCCTGCTCCAGGAAGCGGTCCAGCAGCACCGGCGACTCGTTGGACACACGCACCGCCTCCCGGATGTAGCGGCGCAGGTCCGCCTCGTCATAGACGATCTCCATGGCCTGCCCGCCCAGCACATACGAGGGCCGCACCACCAGCGGGTAGCCGATCTCCGCGGCGAGGCGCACCGCCTGCTCCGGGTCCCGGGCCGTGCGGTTGGGGGGCTGCATCAGGCCCAGGCGGCTGATCAGCTGCTGGAAGCGCTCCCGGTCCTCGGCCAGGTCGATGGCGTCGGGGGAGGTGCCGATGATGGGCACGCCGGCCGCCTCCAGGGGGCGCGCCAGTTTCAGGGGCGTCTGCCCGCCGTATTGGACGATGACCCCCTTGGGCTGTTCGAGATGAATGATCTCCAGCACGTCCTCCAGGGTCAGCGGCTCGAAGTACAGGCGGTCGGAGATGTCGTAGTCGGTGGACACGGTCTCCGGATTGCAGTTGACCATGATGGTCTCGTAGCCTTCTTCGTGCATGGTCATGGCGGCGTGGACACAGCAATAGTCGAACTCGATGCCCTGGCCGATGCGGTTGGGGCCGCTGCCGAGCACCACAATCTTGTCGCGGTCACCGATGTCGGCCTCGCACTCCTCTTCGTAGGTGGAGTACAGATAGGCCGTGGTGGTGGCGAACTCGGCGGCGCAGGTATCCACCCGTTTGTACACCGGGCGGATGCCAAGGGCGTAGCGCTTGTCCCGGACCTGCGCCTCGTCTGTGCCCAGCAGCACGGCCAGGCGCGCGTCGGCAAAGCCCTTGCGCTTCAAGCTATAGAGCTCGGCGGCCCCCAGGCCCTCCAGGGACTGGCGGCGCAGGTCGTTTTCCATGTCCACCAGCTCCTTGACCTGGACCAGGAACCAGGGATCGATGTGGGTCAGCTCGTGGATTTCGTCCAGGGCCATCCCCCAGCGCATGGCATCGGCCACATACCACAGCCGGTTGGGGCCGGCCATCTGCAGCTCGTGGCGCAGCCGTTCGCGGGCATCGCCTGCGCTGATATCCATGACCTCGTCAAGACCTGACACCCCGGACTCGAGGCTTCGCAGGGCCTTTTGCAGGGACTCCTGGAAAGTGCGGCCGATGGCCATGGCCTCGCCCACCGACTTCATCTGGGTGGTCAGGCGCGAGTTGGCGTTGGGGAACTTGTCGAAGGCGAAGCGCGGCACCTTGGTCACCACATAGTCCAGGGTGGGCTCGAAGGAGGCCGGTATGGCCCCGCCGGTGATCTCGTTGCTGAGTTCGTCCAGGGTGTAGCCCACCGCCAGCTTCGCGGCCACCTTGGCGATGGGGAAGCCGGTGGCCTTGGAGGCCAGGGCCGACGAGCGCGACACCCGCGGGTTCATCTCGATGATGACCACACGCCCCGTATCCGGGTCCACGGCGAACTGCACGTTGGACCCGCCGGTGTCCACGCCGATCTTGCGCAGCACCTGGATGGAGGCGTTGCGCAGGCGCTGGTACTCCTTGTCGGTGAGGGTCTGAGCCGGGGCGACGGTGATAGAGTCTCCGGTGTGGATGCCCATGGGGTCCAGGTTTTCGATGGAGCACACGATGATGCAGTTGTCCTTGTGGTCCCGGACCACCTCCATCTCGAATTCCTTCCACCCCAGCACCGATTCCTCGATGAGCAGCTCGTGGGTGGGCGACAGGTCCAGGCCCCGCTCGCAGATCTCGATGAACTCCTCGCGGTTGTAGGCGATCCCGCCGCCGCTCCCGCCGAGGGTGAACGACGGGCGGATGACCGTGGGAAAGCCGATGGAGGCCTGGACCTGGTGGGCCTCTTCCATACTGTGGGCGATGGCCGCGCGGGGCGTGGCCAGCCCGATCTCGGCCATGGCGCCGCGAAAGCGCTCCCGGTCCTCGGCCAGGTCGATGGCCTCCCGGGAGGCGCCGATCAGCTTCACGCCGAAGCGATCCAGGATTCCCTCGTTGACCAGATCGAGAGTGCAGTTCAAGGAAGTTTGTCCGCCCATGGTGGGCAGCAGGGCGTCGGGGCGCTCCTTTTCGATGATCTTGGCCACCGCCTCCCAGCGCACCGGCTCGATGTAGGTGGCGTCGGCCAGGGCCGGGTCGGTCATGATCGTGGCCGGATTGGAGTTGATCAGGATGACCCGATAGCCCTCCTCGCGCAGGGCCTTGCAGGCCTGGGTGCCCGAGTAGTCGAATTCACAGGCCTGGCCGATGATAATCGGCCCTGCGCCGATGACCAGGATACTCCCGATATCAGTCCGTTTTGGCATGGCAGAGGAACAGCGTTACTGGTTCATTGACGTATTGACCGGCGGCCGCACAGCGCCGCCCGGATCCCCCGCGTCACCGCCCTCCCGGGCCCGGCGCATCATGGACACGAAGCGGGCGAACAGATGACGCGTCTCATGGGGGCCGGGGCTGGCCTCCGGGTGGCCCTGAAAGCCGAACGCGGGACAGTCGATGCGCTCCAGGCCCTGCAGGGTGTTGTCGAACAGGGAGCGATGGGTGATCCGCAGATTTGCCGGCAATGCCCCCTCGTCCACCGCGAAACCGTGGTTCTGGCTGGTGATTAACACGCGCCCCGTGTCGAGCTCCAGGACCGGGTGATTGATGCCGTGATGGCCGAACTTCATCTTTACCGTGCGGGCGCCGCTGGCCAGGCCCAGCAGCTGATGGCCGAGGCAGATGCCGAACACCGGCAGGCGCGCATCGAGCAGTCCCCGGCAGGCCTCGATGGCATAATCGCACGGCTCCGGGTCCCCCGGCCCGTTGGACAGCAGCACCCCGTCCGGCGCCATGGCCAGGACCTCGGCGGCCGGCGTGGCGGCCGGGACCACCGTCACGCGGCAGCCCGCATCCACCAGCAGGCGCAGCATGTTGCGCTTGACGCCGAAATCGTAGGCCACCACGTGGAATGACTCGGCCGGGGCCGGTGCCGGGCCGTCCGGATCGAGAAAGACGCTGCCCGCGGTCCAGGGGTAAGGCGCCGAGGTGGTGACCTCACGGGCCAGGTCCAGACCCTGCATGCCGCCGAAGGCCCGCGCCTCGGCCAGGGCGCGCTCCGGGTCCACATCCCCCGCCGTCAGACAACCCTTCAGGGCCCCATGGGTGCGCAGCCTGCGGGTCAGGCGGCGGGTGTCGATGCCGGAGATGGCCACCACGTTGTGGCGGCGCAGGTAGGCCTCCAGACCGACCTCGGCCCGCCAACTGCTGTGCCGAGGCGGCAGGTCGCGGATCACCAGCCCGCCGGCGAACACCCCGGTGGACTCCTCGTCCTGTTCGTTGACGCCGGTGTTGCCGATGTGGGGGTAGGTCAGGGTGACGATCTGTTTGAAATAAGAGGGATCGGTGAGAATCTCTTGATAGCCGGTCATGCCGGTGTTGAAGACGACTTCACCGACGGTTGCCCCTTCAACGCCGATAGACTCCCCCTGGAAAAGGGATCCATCTTCTAAGGCAAGTAATGCCGGCGCCCTCAAATGATCCTCCGCGCTAGATATACAAAGCGGGAGAGGGCCTTGTGCCGTTCTCCCGCCTAGTTCGATATCGATTCGTGTGGTAAATGACCCGGTTAACGATCAATTGCCCGAATTGTAATGTCTCGCCCCCCGGTTGTCTATTCGTTCAGCGCAGACCCAGCACATCCTGCATGTCGAACAGCCCCCGCTCCCGGCCCATGACCCACAGGGCGGCGCGCACCGCGCCGCTGGCGAAGGTCATGCGGCTCGAGGCCTTGTGGGTGATCTCCACGCGCTCCCCGGCCCCGGCGAACATCACCGTATGGTCGCCGACGATGTCCCCGGCGCGGATGGTCTCGAAGCCGATGGTGCGCCGGTCCCGCTCGCCGGTACGGCCCTGGCGCCCGTACACCGCGCAGGACTGCAGGTCCCGGCCCAGGGCCGAGGCCACCACCTCACCCATGCGCAGGGCGGTGCCCGACGGGGCGTCCACCTTATGCCGGTGGTGGGCCTCGATGATCTCGATGTCCGCCTCATCGCCCAGCACCCGCGCCGCCGTCGCCAGAAGGTTGAAGCACAGGTTCACCCCGACGCTCATGTTCGGCGCCTGCACGACGGCGATCCGCCCGGCGCCATCGGCGACCGCCCGTTGCTGGCGGTCATCGAGACCCGTGGTGCCGATGACCATGCGCCGGCCGGCGTCGACACAGCGCCGGACGTTGGCCTCGGTGGCCTCCGGCAGGGTGAAGTCGATGAGCACGTCGAAGTCGGCCGTCGCCATGGCCCCCGCCTCATCGATGGGCACCCCCACGGCGCCGATGCCCGCCGCCTGGCCGGCGTCCTGGCCGACTGCGGGGGTGCCGGGACGCGCGAACGCCGCCGCCAGGGTCGCCCGGTCCGATTCATGGCACGCCCGGATCAGGGCGTGGCCCATGCGGCCGGCGGCGCCTGCGATCGCGATTTTTACCATCAATCAGCCCTTTATGACTATTAGTTAAAGTTATACAGCAGGATATGACGCTCAGAACTTCATATCTTCGAAGAACTTCTTTACCCCGTTGAGCCACGACTTGGCCTTGGGGCTGTGCTCGTGGCTGTTCTGCCCCACGCTCTGGTCCAGCTCGCGCAGCAGTTCCTTCTGGCGGTAATTCAGATTGACGGGCGTCTCCACCGTCACCCGGCACATCAGGTCGCCGGTGCCGCCGCCGTGGACCGAGCGCACCCCCTTGCTGCGCATACGAAAGACCCGGCCGGTCTGGGTCTCGGGCGGGATCTTCAGCTTGACCTGGCCCTCCAGGGTGGGCACCTCCAGCTCACCCCCCAGGGCCGCGGTGGCGAAACTGATGGGGACATCGCACAGCAGGTCGCTGCCCTGGCGGGTGAAGATGGGGTGCGGCTCGATGCGGATCTGCACGTACAGGTCCCCCGCCGGGCCGCCGTGCACGCCGGCCTCGCCCTCGGCGGTGAGGCGGATGCGATCCCCGTTGTCCACCCCCGGCGGAATCTTCACCGACAGGGTCTTGTGGTCCTGGACGCGCCCGCGCCCGTGGCAGGTGTCACAGGGGCTGGACACCACGGTGCCCTCGCCGTGGCAGGCGGGACAGGTCTGCTGGATGGAGAAAAACCCCTGCTGCATGCGCACCTGGCCGGCCCCGCCGCAGGTGGAACAGGAGGTCGGGCGGGTGCCCGGCTTGGCGCCGTCGCCGCCGCAGGTGGTGCACTGCACCAGGGTCGGGATGCGCACCTTGACCGTAGTACCCTGAACCGCGTCCTCGAGGCTGAGGGACAGGTCGTAGCGCAGGTCCGACCCGCGCCCGGCCCGCCCGCCGCCACCGCCGCCGCGGGCACCGCCGAAGATGTCGCCGAACACGTCGTCGAAGATGTCGCTGAACGACGGGCCGGCGCGAAAGCCGCCCGCGCCTCCGGCGCCCGCCGAGGGGTCCACGCCGGCGTGCCCGAACTGATCGTAGGCGGCGCGCTTGCGCGGATCGGTCAGCACGTCATAGGCCTGCTTGGCCTCTTTGAATTTATCCTCGGACTCTTTGTCGTTCGGGTTGCGGTCCGGGTGGTACTTCATCGCCATGCGCCGGTAGGCCTTCTTGATGTCGGCCTCGCTGGCATTACGTGACAACCCCAGTACTTCGTAATAATCGCGTTTTGCCATGATGAATGCTTTTTTCTGATTTAAGGGTCTTCCGTAGTATTCTTGGCTATAGAAGAGTGTTCCTATATCCTCTCGCCAAGACGCCGAGAACGCCAAGAAATCAACGTGCCATTGTGCTCTTTGACACCATCTTGCCCTTCCCTTGGCGCTCTTGGCGGCTTGGCGAGATTATCTAAATCGAGTCGAGAAAAAACGCGCCCCAAGCTCCCCGCCGCTCAAATATCGTTTAATATCATGCCCGCGGCATTTGCCGCCTGTACAGGTCTACCCATAATTTTTGCGGAGCAGCCTAACTGTAAATCCCGTCATAGCCCCCTAACACAGGAAGGGGCAACCGCACTCGGTCGCCCCTTCGCATCCGCTTGACTGTTACAGCGGTCGAGTCTTCACGGGATGCCCCGGTGCGCTGTGCTCAGCCGGTCTTTTTGTTCTTGTCATCGTCCTTGACCTCTTCAAACTCGGCATCCACCACGTCGTCCTTCTTCTCGGCGCCCTGATCGGCATCGGCGCCCGCCTCGGCGGAGGCGTGCTCGGCCCCTCCTTGACCCTCGCCTTCGGCACCCTGCTGATACATGCGCTCGGCCATCTTGGACGAGGCCTCGGCCAGGGCCTGGAACTTGGTGTCGATGAGCTCCTTGTCCTCGCCCTTCAGGGCCTCCTGGAGCTCGCTGAGGGCCGACTCGATGCGGCTCTTCTCGTCCGCCTCGACCTTGTCACCCGACTCCTTGAGGGATTTCTCCACGCTGTGGACCAGGCCTTCGGCCTTGTTGCGGGTCTCGACCAGCTCGCGGAACTTCTTGTCGTCCTCGGCGTGCGCTCGGCGTCCTTGACCATCTTGTCGATCTCCTCCTCGCTCAGGCCGCTGGAGGCGCGGATCTCGATACCGGTCTGGCGGCCGGTGGCCTTGTCCTTGGCCGAGACGTGCAGGATGCCGTTGGCGTCGATGTCGAAGGTGACCTCGATCTGCGGCATGCCGCGCGGCGCCGGCGGCAGCTCGGTCAGGTCGAAGCGGCCCAGGGACTTGTTCTCCCCGGCGCGCTCGCGCTCGCCCTGGAGCACGTGCACCGTCACCGCCGTCTGGTTGTCCTCGGCGGTGGAGAACACCTGGTTCGCCTTGGTCGGGATGGTGGTGTTCTTCTCGATGAGCTTGGTCATCACCCCGCCCAGGGTCTCGATGCCCAGGGACAGCGGGCGTCACGTCCAGCAGCAGCACGTCCTTGACCTCGCCGCCCAGCACGCCGGCCTGGATCGCGGCGCCGATGGCCACGGCCTCGTCCGGGTTGACGTCCTTGCGCGGCTCCTTGCCGAAGAACTCCTTGACCGCCTCCTGCACCTTGGGCATGCGGGTCTGGCCGCCCACCAGGATCACGTCGTCGATGTCGCCGGCCTTGAGCTCGGCGTCCTTCAGCGCGGTGCGGCAGGGCCCGATGGTGCGCTCGATCAGGTCCTCCACCAGGGACTCGAGCTTGGCCCGGGTCAGCTTGATGTTCAGGTGCTTGGGCCCGGAGGCATCGGCGGTGATGTACGGCAGGTTCACGTCGGTCTGCTGGGACGAGGACAGCTCGATCTTGGCCTTCTCCGCGGCCTCCTTGAGGCGCTGCATGGCCAGCGGATCCTTGTGCAGGTCGATGCCGCTGTCCTTCTTGAACTGCTCGGCCAGGTAGTCGATGAGGCGCTGGTCGAAGTCCTCGCCCCCGAGGAAGGTGTCCCCGTTGGTGGACAGCACTTCGAACTGGTGCTCGCCCTCGACCTCGGCGATCTCGATGATGGAGATGTCGAAAGTGCCGCCACCCAGGTCGTACACGGCGATCTTGGTGTCGCCGCGTTTCTTGTCCATGCCGTAGGCCAGGGCCGCGGCGGTGGGCTCATTGATGATGCGCTTGACGTCGAGCCCGGCGATGCGGCCGGCATCCTTGGTGGCCTGGCGCTGGGCGTCGTTGAAGTAGGCCGGGACGGTGATCACCGCCTCGGTGATGGGCTCGCCCAGCGTAGTCCTCGGCGGTCTTCTTCATCTTCATCAGGATCCGCGCCGAGATCTCCGGCGGGGCCATCTTCTTGCCGTTGACCTCCACCCAGGCATCGCCGTTGTCCGCCGGGACGATCTTGAAGGGGGAGATGTCGGCGTCGCGCTTGACGACGCTGTCCTGATACTTGCGCCCGATCAGGCGCTTGACGGCAAACAGGGTGTTCTGGGGATTGGTAACCGCCTGGCGCTTGGCGGCCTGGCCCACCAGGATCTCGCCGTCGTCGCCAAACGCCACCACCGAGGGGGTGGTGCGGCCGCCCTCGGCGTTCTCGATGACGCGAGCCTTCCCGCCCTCCATAATGGCGACGCAGGAATTGGTCGTGCCGAGGTCAATACCGATTATCTTTGCCATTGTAGATTATCTCCCTTTGTGTCTGAATCTTGCTTAGCTGGGCCAAATACCAATAAAACAAACCATGTGTCAAAGCGACTTGGCTTTATAGATGGGGCTAGGGGCCGGCTTTTCAAGCCGATTCGTCGATCTTGCCCGAATTGCCCGCGCCCGCCCCGTCCTGGGAGGAAACCACGACCAGCGCCGGGCGCAGCAGGCGGTCATTCAACAGATACCCCTTCTGGTACACCATCACCACCGTGTTGGGCTCCACGTCCGGGGCCGGCTGGGTGGACATGGCTTGATGATGTTCCGGGTTAAATTTATCCCCCAATGGATTGATTTCTTTTATATTAAATTTCTCGAATAAGGTCTGCACCAGGTTAACGGTGAGCTCCATGCCCTCGCGCAGCTTGGCCACGTCGGCCTGGGGATCGTGGGCCGCGTTCAGCCCCAGCTCCAGGCTGTCGCGGACCGGCAGGAACTCGGAGAGGAATTTTTCCAGCCCGTACTTGTGGGCGTTCTCCAGGTCCTTCTGGCTGCGTCGCTGCAGGTTGTCCAGTTCCGCCCGGGTGCGCAGCAACTGGTTCCAGTAGTCATCCGCCTTGGCCTGGGCCTCCTGGAGCTCGCGCACGATCACTTCCGGATCGGGCTCGGGCAGCTCCTGGGGCTCGGGGCTCCCCGAGGCCGGCGGGTCCGCCGCCTTGTCGTCAGGGGCCGCCTCCTGGCCCACGGGCGGACGCTGTGCATTATCTTGATCTTTCATCTTGCTGTTCTTATTGGACATCCTCCAACTCCCTTACCTGATCCTTCGTTGCGTCAAACCTACCATATGAGGCTCAATGACGTTGATTCAAGGCGGAGCCCAATAATTTTGCCGTCACGTCCACCACCGAGATGACCCGGTCATAGTCCATGCGGGTCGGCCCGATCACCCCCAGCACCCCCAGCACCCGGTCCTCCACCCCGTAGGTGGAGGCCACCACGGAGCAGTCGTCGAGCACCTGGTACCCTGACTCCTCCCCGATGAAGATCTGGATCCCATCGGAGACCATGCACTGATCCAGCAGGTACAGGATGTCCCGCTTCTGGTGGAAGGCCTGGAACAGCAGGCGCAGCCGGTCCATGTCCGACAGCTCGGCAAACTCCATCAGGTTGACCTGGCCGTCCAGCACGTAGTCCTCGCTGTGGACCCGGTGGGGGAACAGCTTTTCAGCCATCTCCACCACCATCTGCATGAGGTGATGGAGGCTGTCCTTGGTGCGCCGCATCTCCTCCAGCAGGCGCTTGTGGATCTCGTACAGGTTCATACTCTTGCCGGCGAAGGTGGCGTTGATGTAATTGGCCACCTCCTGCAGCTGTTCAATGGTATAGTCCCGGTCCACATGGATAATGCGGTTTTCCACGTCCGACTCGCTGAGCACCAGGATGACCAGGATGCGCCGCTCGGACATGGGAATGAATTCGATATGGCGAAAAGTCAGGTGGTCGCGCCGCGGCAGGGTGACCACCCCGGCCATGTGGGTGATGCCCGACAGCAGGGTGGACACCGAGGAGATCAGGCCCTGGAGGGAGTTATTGGGTA
The DNA here is from genome assembly GCA_963844825.1 of uncultured Gammaproteobacteria bacterium. Lineage (GTDB taxonomy): Bacteria > Pseudomonadota > Gammaproteobacteria > CAWJPQ01 > CAWJPQ01 > CAWJPQ01. The sequence goes on along the minus strand of CAWJPQ010000012.1, from coordinate 332,717 downwards.
CGATCAGCCCCTTGAGGGTCTGGGCCTCGCTGCTCTGCAGGTCCAGGGGCCTGAGCTTGAGCAGGGTATCCACGAAGTAGCGGTACCCCTTGGCGGTGGGGACGCGCCCGGCCGAGGTATGGGGGGACACCACCAACCCCATCTCCTCCAGGTCCATCATCACGTTGCGCACGGTGGCAGGGCTCAGGTCCAGCCCCGAGTCCTTGGCGACGGTTCGCGACCCCACGGGATGACCGTCACGAATATAACACTCGATCAGTGTCTTAAGGATATGTTGTGAACGCTCGTTCAACTCCATCGTCACGACTGACGCCACTCCCGGTTAGGTGATTAGCACTCCTATATATAGAGTGCTAACGGAAAATTATCAAGGGCCCGGTTGAGTGTCAAGCCTACGACGGGGAGATTGGCACCATGACAGGTGCGTGTTAACGTTTTACCAACGGAAGCAGGAGATACGGACGCATGAGTAATGCATTTCACACCATCGGCCTGATCGGCAAGCACGAGGACCCCAGCATCTGCGAGAGTATACGCATGCTGGGCCAGTATCTGCAGGGCCGCGACCTGGAGGTCCTGCTCGATGAGGAGAGCTGCCGCTCGGTGCCCGACCACGGCCTGAAGATCTCCGACCGGGCCGGCATCGGCCGCAGCTGCGATCTGGCCATCGTGGTGGGCGGGGACGGCACCATGCTCACCGCCGCGCGCTCCCTGGCCGATTATTCGGTCCCCCTGCTGGGCATCAACCTGGGCCGCATGGGCTTTCTCACGGACATCTCGCCGCCTGAGATGATGGAGCGCCTGGACGAGATCCTCTCCGGCGAGTACAAGACCGACGAGCGCTTTTTGCTCCATTGCTACATAGAGCGCGAGGGCGAGGAGCTCAACCACAGCAACGCCTTCAACGACGTGGTGGTGCACAAGATCAACATCGCCCCCATGATCGAGCTGACCACCTACGTGGATGGCCAGTTCGTCAACAACCAGCGCCTGGACGGGCTCATCGTGTCCACGCCCACCGGATCCACCGCCTACGCCCTGTCGGCCGGCGGGCCGATCATCCAGCCCAGCATGAACGCCCTCGCCCTGGTGCCCCTGAGCCCCCATACCCTGAGCTACCGGCCCCTGATCCTCACCGGCGACAGCCGCATCGAAATCCTGGTCAGCAACACCTCGCCCAATAACGCCCAGGTCACCAGCGACGGCCAGACCAACTTTGTCTTGGCGGTGGGTGATCGCATCGTGATATATAAGAAGGAGCAGCGGGTGCGCCTGATCCACCCCATGAATTATTATTTCTACGACATCCTCAGGGCCAAGCTGCATTGGGGATAACGGCCGGTTCGGGCCCGGCGCCGGGCCTATAAATCAGCGAAGGACTCGTTGTGCTGCGCACGCTTCATATCCGCAACCTGGCGGTGATCGACCAACTGGAGATGGAGTTCGATCACGGCATGACGGTATTGACCGGCGAGACGGGGGCCGGCAAATCGATCCTCATCGATTCCCTGGGCCTGGTGCTGGGCGATCGGGCCGACAGCATCATGATCCGCCACGGCACCGAGCAGGCCGACATCAGCGCCATCTTCACTGTCGAACCCGAGGGCGCCATCGACCGGTGGCTGCAAGAGCACGACCTCGCCGGCGACGACAACGAGTGCCATGTGCGCCGCACGGTCGCCCGCGAGGGACGCTCCAAGGCCTATATCAACGGCTCGCCGGTCCCGGTGCAGATGCTGCGCGGCCTCGGCGAGCACCTGCTCGACATCCACGGCCAGCACGCCCATCAGTCCCTGCTGAAGCGCCCCGTCCAGCTGCAGCTGCTGGACGCCTACGCCGGGCACCTGGCGCTGGTGCGCCAGGTCCGCGAGGCCCACCAGCGCTGGAAGGCCCTGCACGACGAGCTGGAGCAGATCCGCCGCTCCGGCGAACAGCGCGCCGCCCAGCTGGAGCTGCTGCGTTACCAGGTACGGGAGTTGACCGAGCTGGAGCTGCAGGAACAGGAGCTCGCGGCCCTGGAGCAGGAACACCAGCGCCTGTCCCACACCCACCAGCTGCTGTCCGTGTGCCGCCAGACTTTGGAGGCCTTGGACGAGAGCGCCGAGCGACCGGCGGTGGATCAGGTCTCGCGCCTGGCCCAGGACCTGGGCCAGCTAAAGAGCTATGACCGGCAGCTGCAGCCCATTGCGGAGCTGCTCGACGGGGCGGTGATTCAGCTCCAGGAGGCCGCCACCGAACTGCGCCACTACCTCGCGGACCTGGACACCGACCCTGAGCGCCTGCAGTGGGTTGAGGGGCGCCTCACCGCCCTGTACGAGATGGCGCGCAAGCACCGGGTCCAGCCCGCCGAGCTCTACCAACACCTGCAGGCGCTGCAACGCGAGCTGGCCGCCCTGGACGTGACCGAGCAGCGCCTCAACGACGCCGAGGCCCACCTGGCCCAGGCGCTGGACGCCTACCGCGAGCTGGCGGCCGCCCTCAGCGCACGGCGGCTCAAGGCGGCCCAGACCCTGTCCAAGGAGGTCACCCGCACCATGCGCGAGCTGGGCATCGCTGAGGGGCGTTTCGACATCGACCTGGAGAAGCTGGACGACGGGCAGATCGCCGAGCACGGGCTCGAGCGCAGTGAGTTTCAGGTGGCGGCTGGCACGCGAATGCCCCTGCGCCCGCTGAGCAAGGTGGCCTCGGGCGGGGAGCTGTCACGGATATCCCTGGCCATCCAGGCCATCACCGCACAAAAGGACGGGGCGCCGACGCTGATTTTCGACGAAGTGGATGTGGGCATCGGCGGCCGGGTCGCCGAGATGGTGGGGCACCACCTGCGCGAGCTGGCCAGGTACCGCCAGATCATCTGTGTGACCCACCTGCCCCAGGTCGCCGCCCTGACCCACCATCACTGCCGGGTAAGCAAGCTGACCAAGCGCAGTGTGCCCACGGTGCGCGTGGAACCCCTGTCGGAGCCTGAGCGCCGCGAGGAGATCGCCCGCATGCTGGGCGGGCTGGAGATTACCGAGCAGACCCGGGCCCACGCCGCGGAGATGCTGGGCCGGGGCCGCGAGCGGGCCTGAGAACCGGTGGTTTATATTGATAAATCACTCAAATGAACAGATTTATCTATTTGTTTTTATGATAATCTTGCCTGCACGTGGGCGCGTAAGAGAACCTGTATTCTCTCGCCAAGACGCCGAGGACGCCAAGAAATTAGTCCCTGTGTTGCCTTGGCGTTCTTAGCGTCTTGGCGAGAGTGCTGTAATAACCGGGTTGGAGAAAACAGCCCAATGGGCGGTCGAGCTATCCTTGGAAACCATGCGCGTGACCCGCGTGGCGGGCAAAGGTCCACCGACGAATCGTGCCAAGGAACCTATTGGTTCTTTTCTTCATCCTGGCACGCGGTGCAGACACCATAGATATAGTGACTGTGGGCCGTCATGGTGTAGCCGGCCTTGGCCGCGATTTCCCGCTGGCGGCGCTCGATAGACGTCATCGATGAACTCGTCCACCCGGCCGCACTTGACGCACAGGATATGATCATGGTGGTCCCCTTGATTGAGCTCGAACACGGAGTGGCCGCCCTCGAAGTGGTGCCGGGCCACCAGGCCCGCCGCCTCGAACTGGGTCAGCACACGGTAGACGGTGGCCAGCCCCACGTCCTCCCCGGTCTCGAGCAGGGCCTTGTAGACATCCTCCGCGCCCATGTGCCGGGCATCGCTGCCCTCCAGTATCTGCAGAATCTTGATGCGGGGATGCGTGGCCTTCAGCCCCGCCTTTTTGAGATCGGAGGTTTCCACGACGTTCCTCTTCCCCCCAGTGGAAATATGATGGATGATTCGGTATTCGAGGTGAGTTCGGATATGATAATGGTTTAATAAATCACTCAACTATAAGCAGCATCTTACATGTTAAAGCGTCTCATTACTATCTTATGCGGGGCCGTCCTGTGCCTGCTGTCGGCCTGCACCATCGTCCAGCGGCTCGACATTCAGCAGGGCAACGTGGTCGATGACTCCATGCTGAAACAGCTGCAGCCGGGCATGTCCAAGCGCCAGGTACTGTTCGTCATGGGCACGCCCCTGCTGACGGACCCGTTCCACAGGGACCGCTGGGACTACAAGTATTACCTGAGCAAGGACGCCAAGGTGGTCAGCCACTACCGTGTCACCCTCTACTTCAACGACCAGGGCACGCTGAGCAGGATCGAAAAGGACATGAAGGGCAAGACCAACACCACGGCGAGTCTCCCGGACAGCCAGCCCCTGCCGTCCTCCCCCAGGCGGCCGCCCCCCGGCGCGACCATGCCCCGGCCCTAGCCCTAGCCTTTTTTCGCCGCCCGCTTGCGCCGCACCTCCTTGGGGTCGGCGATCAGGGCCCGGTAGATCTCCACCCGGTCCCCCGGCTTGAGCACGGTATGGGGCTTGCCCAGCTTGCCGAACACCCCCATCTTGTTGGTATTCAGATCGATCTCGGTGAACCGCTCGAGGATGCCCGAGTGTTTCACGGCCTCCTCGAGGGTGGTGCCGGGACGGACCTTCAGGGGGATGATTAGCTGGACATCGGGCCGGGCGTAGGCGACCTCCACCGAGATGAACTCATCGCTTTCCATAAACCTCCACCGCCCGTTTGCAGAATGAATCCACCAGCGTCCCGGCGATCTGATTGAACACCGGTCCCACCGTCATGCTCAGCAGGCGGCTGGAGAACTCGAACTCCATGTCGAGACTGACCTTGCTGGCCTGCCCGCCCAGGGAGTCGAAGCGCCAGAAGCCCTCCAGGTGATGAAACGGGCCCTCCACCAGGCGCATCTCGATGATCTTGTCCCTCTTGATGCGGTTGCAGGTGGTGAACGACTTGTTGATTCCGCCCTTGGACAACTCCAGGTCGGCGCGCACCTCGTCCTCGGTGCGGCTCAGGACCGTAGCGGACTTGCACCACGGCAGAAATTGCGGATACGACCTCGATGTCATCCACCAGCGCAAACATCTCCGCCGCACTGTAGGGCAGCAGGGCGTTACGGCTCACCGTGGTCACTGCTCACTCCCTAATCTCCAGTTCAACTGAGCCCGACGGCATGAAGAAACATGATAGCAACCGCCAGCGGCGTGATATACCGCAGCAGGAACCGCCAGACGGCGTAACCGGCGCCGCTCCGCCAGATCCAACTCCTCCCGGCTGGCCTCCTTGGCCATCACCCATACCGCAAAGACCGAGATGCTCAACCCTCCCAGGGGCAGCATGATATTTGAGGTCAGGTAATCGATAAAGTCGAAAAACGTCTTGCCCAACAGGGTATCATCGGACCAGATATTGAAGGAAAAAATCGTCCCCAGGCCGAGCAGCCACATCGCGCCGCCGCTGAGCAGGCGTGGCGGTGGTCCGCTTCATGTCGCGGTTCTCCACCAGCCACGCCACCGCCGGTTCGATGATGGAGATCGCCGAGGTCCACGCGGCGAAGGTCAAGCAGGACGAAGAACAGCATGCCGAAAAAGTCGCCCCCGGGCATGCGCCCGAAGGCGATGGGCAGGGTCTTGAACACCAGCCCCGGCCCCTGGGCGGACGTCAGACCGTTGGCGAACATGATGGGGAAAATCGCCAGCCCCGCCAGCATGGCAACCGCGTATCCGCCAGGGCGATGGTAATGGACGAGCGGGTGATGGAGTCGTGCTGGGGCAGGTAAGAGCCGTAAATCATGATCGCGCCCATGCCCAGGCTGAGGCTGAAAAACGCCTGCCCCATGGCCGCCAGCACCCCCTCGCCGGTGATCCTGCTGAAATCGGGCTTGAACATGAAGCGCATGCCGTCATCGAAATAGTCCGTATTCAGGGCATAGCCGAGCAGCACCACCAGCAGCACGAATAACGCCGGCATCAGCACCTTGGTGGCCCTCTCCAGGCCGCCGCGCACGCCGCGGGCCACCACCAGCAGGGTCATGACCATGAAGATGGTGTGCCAGGCCAGCAGCCGCTCCGGATCGGAGATCAGGTCGGAGAAGATCCGCGCGGACGTGTCCACATCCGCGCCGGAAAACGCCCCGCTGCGGTGCGGAAGATGTACGCCAGGGTCCACCCGCCGATGACGCTGTAATAGGACAGGATCAGAAATCCCGCCAGCATCCCCGACCAGCCCACCAGTTGCCACCAGCGCCCGCCGCCCTCCTCCTCGGCCAGGCTGAGCATGGTGTTGATGGGGCTCTGGCGCCCGCGCCGCCCCAGCATGATCTCGGCCATCATGATCGGCAGCCCGATCACCGCCACGCACAGCAGGTAGACGAGCACGAAGGCCCCGCCCCCGTACTCGCCCGCCAGATACGGAAACTTCCAGATGTTGCCCAGGCCCACGGCCGAGCCGGTGGCGGCCAGGATAAACGCCCAGCGTCCCGACCATTGACCATGTATACTCTGTCTGCGGGCTCTTGCCATCATCGGGTGTCCCAACGGATCGGTACTTTAAATTAGAATAATGCGGGTATCGCAATCTCATTCACCCCTCATCTCGAGCACAGGGCCGCGCCTGCTGGGAAGACAACGGGGACATCACAAGATCACGCTAATTTTGTTTTAATTGCATTTTATTATCAATCAGTTATTTTTGTACCGGGCGTGCCCCCGCCCCGGGCCGCGCCGCCGGATCGTTGGATATTGACGCAGCATTATGGCAAAAGAAAATCCCAAGCCAAAGCCCGCAGACAACACCATCGCCGTCAACCGCAGCGCCCGCCATGACTATTTCATCGAGGCCGACTACGAGGCGGGCCTGGCCCTGGAGGGCTGGGAGGTCAAGAGCCTGCGCGCCGGACGGGTCCAGCTCAAGGAGGCCTATGTCACCGTGCGCAACGGCGAGGCGTGGCTGCTGGGCGCCCATATCACGCCGCTCCCGGCGGCCTCCACCCACATCACCCCCGACCAGACCCGCAGCCGCAAGCTCCTGCTCCACCGCGGCGAACTGCACAAGCTGATCGGCGCCACCGAACGCCAGGGCTACACCCTGGTCCCCCTGACCCTGTATTGGAAAAGGGGCCGCGCCAAGCTCAAGGTCGGCCTGGCCAAGGGCAAAAAGGCCCATGACAAGCGCTCCACCCTGAAGGAACGGGACTGGAAACGCCAAAAGGAACGCCTGTTCAAGTCGAGCTGATACGGACACGCCAGACCTTGCTGGTCTTGGCCCCCTCTCCCCTTCGGGGAGAGGGTTTGGGGTGAGGGGGAGTTCAAGGCGCTCCCTGACGCCCTGCCTTGATTTGCGCCCTTCATTCCCTCATATAAGATCCGAGGGGGACGTCTGTACCAATACTCCAAACCCGGAACCAGTGCTTGGAATAGCGCTCTCCCATCCCCTATACTGTCGACGTACCATTAAGGGGGCGACCTGGTTTCGACGTGGATTGCGAAACCTTAGGTGCATGCCGAGGTGCAGTGACCTCGTAAATCCTGCTGCAACCTGATAGTTGCCAACGACGACAACTACGCACTCGCTGCTTAAAACCCAGTAGGGTGCCGTCTGACCGAACCGTGCCTGTGCGGTTAGGAATTCAGGCGTCGACCCCACACAGGATCGCGATGAGGCTCGTCCGGGGCCGATTCGTTAAACCTAACCGGACTCGCCGTCTGTCTTCCCTGCCCGTCGGGTAGCAGACGGTTAAATGCAAAGACTGGGATAAGCATGTAGAGCCGAAGGCGGAGGATTCGCGGACGCGGGTTCGATTCCCGCCGCCTCCACCAACCGCCAAGGCCCCGGCAAGATGCCGGGGCCTTTTTTATGTCCACGGACATCAAGTGAGGCAGACCCGTTTCGTTTTTCGGGCGCCCGCCGTTCGAGTTGCTTTTCCCCAACTACGGAGTATGCTTCGTATACCCAAGCGCTTATACATGTAGCCGCAGGGTTGCACATATCACATATGGAGACACGACACCGGGACTTGGGGCTAAGGTCCGTCGTACCACTAATACCCTACCCTTTCAATCTCTCCCGGGATTGCGATCTCCAGCTATCATCGCGAACTCAAAGGACACACATATGAGCAAGTTCGGTTACCGCGCGGGAATTTCGCTGCTCGCCCTGGCCATCTGGATCGGCATTGGGGCACCGTCCGAGCGCGACGCCTCGGCGGCGGTAGCGACGGCGCCGAATGTCGTCAACGTAGTGGCCACGGACTATCGATTCCATATGCCGGACACCCTGCCGGCAGGGCCGACCCTGTTCCGGCTCACCAACAACGGCGCCCAGCTCCATCACATGACGATTGTCAGGCTCGAGTCGGCGAAGACCCTCGCCGACTTCACCGCCCTGCCCCCCGACGCGCCGCCTCCCGCCTGGGCGGTATTCGTGGGCGGACCCAACGCCGCGACGCCTAAGGGCGGCCAGGCGGAGGCCGCCCTCGACCTGGCACCGGGTCACTACGCCGTGATCTGCGTGATCCCCGGCCCCGACGGCAGACCTCATATGATGGACGGCATGATCAAGGCGCTGACCGTGGTGCCCTCGGCCGTGCGCCGGGCGCTGCCAGCCGGCGACGTGACCCTGACACTCACTGACTACGCGTTCGCCTTCTCGCGGCCGCTGAGCGCCGGCCACCGCATCATTCGTGTCATCAATCACGGGACCCAGCCCCACGAGGCGGTCTTCGTCCGACTGGGCCCGGGCAAGACCGGTGAGGACGTGGCGAGGTGGGTGGATGCCGGCATGCACGGCCCTCCCCCCGGCATGCCGTTTGCTGGGATCAGCGCCATGGCGCCAGGCAGAGAAAATACGGCCTTCGTCAATCTGACGGCTGGGGACTACGCGCTGCTTTGCTTTGCACCCGACATCAAGGACGGCAAGCGCCACACAGCCCACGGGATGATCCACGACTTCAAGGTCATGTAGCGAGGCGCCCCCTGCTTACTGGCTCATTACAGGTCCGCGATAACCCCGACGTCACCCCGTTTTGAGTAGCAGCCGCATTAGAGCCCGGCTGCCACTGTATCACTGCGCCAACATATTTAAACGCCGCAGGCACCTCAAACTCTACTGGGCCACCACCCTGACAAACGCGACCCCGCCTAAGAAACGGATCATCTCTATTAATCAGATACCAGGAAGGTACTTACAACACCATCTTTATCGCTATATTCGACGGCATAACTTGTGATACCGGGAGTTATGACAACACTTGTATTATCGGTACCCGCTATAGTCATCTTCCCAGAGACAGCCTTTGCTGACTGGCTATCATATTTCCAGCCGTCAAAGGTTAACCTAATCACCCCATCGGCCGCCTTCGAGTCAAATACATCTATGCCGGACGCTACAGTGACGCTGGACCCCATCCGCGTCAGCATTGATTTGTTAATGGTCGTTCGTGGTAATCTTGGGTCGGACCTATGCAAGCAACTGAATTACATTGATTTTAGTGAAGATCAAGCCTGCTTTTTTGGCTTAGAGCAGCCTTTTTGGGGTCATTTTGCGGGCTCATGGCTTACGCGTTAAAGGGCTGTTTTGAGCGTCGAAAAATAGCCTCTAAGCTCAAAATTGCCCGTTTTTCAAGGTGAATAAATCGATATTTCAGCAAGTTGGATAGGTCCGACCCTCACTGTCGCTTCTCTTGACACCCCCGGTAACTGTGTATATTATCAGTACTGTTTTTATTAACAGTCCTGGATCAGACGATGCTTACCGACCGCCAGCGCCAAGTCCTGGATTTCATTCTCGCGCACATCTCGGACACGGGGATGCCGCCGACCCGTACGGAGATCGCCCGGGCGCTGGGGTTTCGCTCGGCCAATGCCGCGGGCGACCACCTGCAGGCCCTGGCCCGCAAGGGGGCCATCGAGTTGCTGCCCGGTGCCTCCCGGGGGATCCGGGTGCTGGTGGAGGCCGAGCCCGGACTGCCGGTGGTGGGCCGGGTGGCGGCCGGGGCGCCGATCCTGGCCCAGGAGCATATCGAGTCCCATTGCCGGGTCGAGCCCGCCCTCTTCTCCCCCCGCGCCGATTACCTGCTGCAGGTCAAGGGGATGAGCATGTGCGAGGCGGGCATCCTGGACGGGGACCTGCTCGCCGTGCACCGCACGGCCCGGGCCGACAACGGTCAGGTGGTGGTGGCACGCATTAATGATGACGAGGTCACCGTCAAACGCTTCCGGCGCCAGGGCCATGTCGTGCGGCTCCTGCCGGAGAATCCCGAGTTCGAGCCCATCGTGGTGGACCTGCGGAGCGAGTCCCTGGACATCGAAGGCATCGGCGTGGGGATCCTGCGCAAGGGCAAGCCCCTATGAACACCGCCCTGGAAACCCTGCTGCAGCACTCGCAGATCTGGCGCGGCAAGCGCCGCACGTGGACGGACGCCGACTGCATCGCCAGCGGCTTTGACGAGCTCGACGTGCGGCTGCCCGGTGACGGCTGGCCACGCGGGGCCCTCACGGAGGTGCTGCTGCCCCGCCATGGCATCGGCGAGATGCGCCTGCTGCTGCCCGCCCTGGAGCGTCTGCACCGGGAGAAAAAGTGGATCGCCCTGATCGCCCCGCCCTATGTCCCCTACCCGCCGGCGTGGCAGGCGAGCGGCCTGGACCTCTCCCACCTGCTGTGGGTACACCCGCGCACCTGCGCCGATCACCTGTGGGCGGTGGAGCAGGCCCTGCGCGCCGGCACCTGCGGGGCGGTCATCAGCTGGCCGGCCACGGCGCCCACGTTCCAGCAGCTGCGCCGCCTGCAGCTGGCGGCCGAGGCCGGCCGCAGCTGGGGGGTGATGTTCCGCCCGCTGCCGGGCGCCGCCCAGGCCAGCCCCGCGGCGGTGCGGGTGCAGCTGGATCCCCAGGCCGGGGGACTTGTCGTCCACCTGCTCAAGCGCCGCGGCGCCCCTGGCGGTGAGTCGGCGCAGTTATCCCTGCCGCTGTCCGCTGATCTCCATTAATTCCAGCGGCCTGTCCGAGCAATCATGTCGCGACTGCGGCGGTGTCTTTTCGATCCGGATCGGCGATATTCCCCATCACATAGTCCCTGCTATGCGCCTCAAAAAATCGCCGATCCCGCCTCGAGATTCCACTCGCCTCGCCATGGGCAGATTACCCGGACAGGCTAGACTGCGCCATGCTGTGGCTGTGTCTGCACTTTCCGCAGCTGCCGTTGGAGATCTTCTCCCGGGCCCAGGCCGATCAGGCCCCGTGGGCCGTCATTCAGGGCAAGGGCGCACGCCAGACCATTTTCCTGTGTAACAGCGCCGCCGCCGCCCTCGGCATCCGCCCGGGCATGGCGCCCGGCGCGGCCCATGCGCTGAGTGCCGACCTGCAGATACGCCCTCGGGATGAGCTGGCCGAGGGTCAGGCCTTGGAAGCCCTCGCCGCCTGGGCCGGGCAGTTCACCTCCCTGGTCAGCCTCGCGCCGCCCCGGGCGCTGCTGCTGGAGATCGCGGGCAGCCTGCGCTACTTCGGGGGCATCGATGACCTGCTGGCCCGGGTGCGCCTCCGCGCCGCCCACCTGGGCTATCTCACCGAACTCGGCGCGGCCCCCACCCCCTTGAGCGCCTGGCTGCTGGCGCGCGCGCGCGTCACGGCGCCGGTCATGGACAGGGAGGCCCTGCCCGGCGCCCTGCGCGACCTGCCCCTCGCCTGCCTCGACCTGAACGACAAGCTCGCCCACACCCTGCACGGCATCGGTCTGCACAGGGTGGGCGATGTGCTGCGCCTGCCCCGCGCCGGCCTGGCGCGGCGTTTCGGGCCCGCCCTGCTCGATTATCTGGACCGCCTCCTGGGGCGCCTCCCCGACCCCCGCGAGCCCTATGACCCGCCCCCCCGCTTCGAGCGGCGCCTGGCCCTGCCCGCCGAGACGGCGGACGTGGAGGCCCTGCTGTTCCCCGCCCGGCGCCTGCTGCTGGAGCTGGCGGGATTTCTCGCGGCCCGCCAGGCGGGCACCCGGCGACTTCACTGGACCCTGGTCCATCCGGGAAGGCCGCCGAAAGACATAACCCTTGGGTTAGCGGTACCCAACCGCGACTCCCATCACCTGCTCAACCTGCTGCGCGAGCGTCTGACCCGCACGCCTCTCGACCGCCCCGCGGAGGAGATTGCCTTACGGGTGGCGGACATGCATCCCCTGCAGCCCCGCACCCTGACCCTGGACGGTGAACAGTCGGCCCCGGCGGAGGACTGGCCCCAATTGGTGGAGAGGCTGCGCGCCCGGCTCGGCGACGAGGCGGTGCAGGGCCTGCAGTGCCGGGCCGATCATCGGCCGGAACGGGCGTGGCACCCCGCCTCGCCGGGGGAGGCGGGACCGGCCCTGCCCCACGCGTATCGCCCCCTGTGGCTGCTGCCCCGGCCGGTACCCTTGAGTCTGCACGATGGTGCCCCCTGGCTCGATTCGCGCCTATACATCGAGGCCGGGCCCGAGCGCCTGGAGAGCGGCTGGTGGGACGGAGGCGACATCGCCCGGGATTACTTCGTAGCCCGGGACGCCGCCCACAGCCGCTACTGGATCTTTCGCGAGCGGCGCGGCGGCAAGGAGTGGTTTCTCCATGGCATCTTCGCCTGAGCCGCTGCCCGACTACGCGGAGCTGCACTGCGTCAGCAACTTCACCTTCCTGCGCGGCGCCTCGCACCCGGAGGAACTGGTGCGCCGCGCCGCGCGGTTGGGCTATCGCGCCCTGGCGCTGACCGACGAGTGCTCCCTGGCCGGCGTGGTGCGCGCCCACGTGGCGGCCAAGGCACACGGCCTGCACCTGATCATCGGCGCGGAATTCACCCTGGACGACGGCCCTCGCCTGGTGCTGCTCGCCGCCGACCGCGACGGCTACGGTGGACTCTCCCAATTGATCACTACGGCCCGGCGGGCCGCGGACAAGGGGCGCTATCGGCTGAGCTGCGGGGACCTGGCGGGCGGGGTTCCGGGGTGTCTTGCCCTGCTGCTGCCGGAGGCCGAGATGGATACGGACCGGGCACGCCGGCTGGCACGGCGGTTCGACGGACGCTGCTGGCTGGCGGTGGAGCGGCTGTACGGGGCCGACGACCGCCGCCACCTCGCCCGCTGCCGGGCCCTGGCCGCCGAGCTCGGGGTACCCCCGGTGGCGACCGGCGATGTACATATGCACGCCCGCGGCCGGCGCGCCCTGCAGGATACCCTTACCGCCATCCGCCTTGGCTGCACGATCGCGGCGGCGGGGCTGGCCCTGTCCCCCAACGGCGAGCGCCACCTGCGCCCGCGCGGGCGCCTGGCGCGGCTCTACCCCGCCGAGTGGCTGGCGGAGACGGCGGCCATCGCCGAACGCTGCCGCTTTTCCCTGGACGAGCTGGGTTACGAGTATCCCAGTGAGCTGGTGCCCGCCGGGCAGACGCCCGCCTCGCACCTGCGCCGGCTCACCGAGGCGGGGATGCGCCGCCGCTGGCCGGGAGGCGCGCCGGACAAGGTTCGAGGTCTGGTGGAGCGCGAGCTGGCACTGATCGGCGAGCTCGGCTACGAGCCCTATTTTCTCACGGTGCACGACATGGTGGCCTTCGCCCGGGGCCGGGGGATTCTATGTCAGGGGCGCGGCTCGGCCGCCAACTCGGCGGTGTGTTATTGCCTCGGCATCACCGAGGTGGACCCGGCGCGCATGGCCCTGCTGTTCGAGCGCTTCGTGTCCAAGGAGCGCAACGAGCCCCCGGATATCGACGTGGACTTCGAGCATGAGCGGCGCGAGGAGGTCATTCAATACCTGTACGCCAAGTACGGGCGCGGGCGCGCCGCCCTGGCGGCGACGGTGATCACTTACCGCCCCAAGAGCGCCATGCGCGACGTGGGCAAGGCCCTGGGGCTGGACTTGCAGCAGGTGGACCGCCTGTCCAAGTCCCTGGCCTGGGCCGACGGGGGCCGGGTCGTGCCGGCACGCCTGCAGGCCCAGGGCTTCGACCCGGACAATCCGCTCATCCAGCGCTGGCTGATCCTGGCCAATACCCTCGTCGGCTTCCCCCGCCACCTGTCCCAGCACGTGGGGGGCTTTGTCATTTCCCAAGGGCCCCTGTCCCGCCTGGTGCCCATCGAGAACGCCGCCATGGCCGAGCGCACCGTCATCCAGTGGGACAAGGACGATCTCGATACTCTGGGCCTGCTCAAGGTCGACGTGCTGGCCCTCGGCATGCTGAGCGCCATCCGCCGCGCCCTGGACCTGGTGAACACCTGCCGGGGCGGCCGCCTGACCCTGGCGACCGTCCCGCCGGAGGACCCGGCGGTCTACCGCATGCTCCGGCGGGCGGACACCGTCGGCGTGTTCCAGATCGAATCCCGCGCCCAGATGGCCATGCTGCCGCGCCTCAAGCCCGCCTGTTTCTATGACCTGGTCATCGAGGTGGCGCTGGTACGCCCGGGGCCGATCCAGGGCCAGATGGTGCACCCCTATCTGCGCCGACGCCAGGGCCTGGAGCCGGTGAGCTACCCCGACGAGGCCGTGCGCGGCGTACTGGGACGCACCCTGGGGGTGCCCATCTTCCAGGAACAGGTCATGCAGGTGGCCATGGTGGCGGCCGGCTTCAGCGCCGGGGAGGCGGACCGGCTGCGCCGCGCCATGGCCGCGTGGCGGCGCAAGGGCGGGCTGGGCCCCTTTCAACAGCGTCTGCGCGACGGAATGCGGGCCCGGGGCTACGACCAGACCTTCGCCGAGCAAATCTGCCGCCAGGTGGAGGGCTTTGCCGAATACGGCTTCCCCGAGTCCCACGCCGCGAGCTTCGCCCTGCTGGTGTACGTCTCGGCCTGGCTCAAGTGCCACGAGCCGGCCGCCTTCACCGCCGCCCTGCTCAACAGCCAGCCCATGGGATTTTACGCCCCGGCGCAACTGGTGCAGGACGCGCGCCGCCACGGCGTGGAGGTCCGCCCCGTGGATGTCCAATGCAGTGATTGGGACTGCACCCTGGAGCGCACCCCCGGCGGGCGCCCCGCCCTGCGCCTGGGACTGGGAAGGGTGAAGGGCTTATCCGCCGGCGGCGGGGAGAGAATAATCGCCGCACGCAAAACCAGACCCTTTTCCTCCATCGAGGACCTGGCGCGGTGCGCCGGCCTGGCACGGCGTGATCTCGAGTGCCTGGCGGCCGCCGGCGCCCTGGAGAGCCTGGCCAGTGACCGGCACCTGGCCCGCTGGCAGGTGCTGGGGACACAGCAGCAGATGGACATGGTGCAGACGATGCCGGTGGCCGAGGGACGCCCCCTGTTGCGCCGCCCCACCGAAGGGGAAGATATCGTGGCGGACTACGGCCAACTGGGACTGACCCTGGGACGCCATCCCCTGGCCCTGCTGCGCGGTCATCTCGATCGGCGGGGCTTTGTCACCTCAAAGGCCCTGCAGGGCCTGCCCCACGGCCGCCGGGCGCGAACCGCGGGCCTGGTCATCACCCGCCAGCGCCCGGGCACCGCCACCGGGGTGACCTTCCTCACCCTGGAGGATGAGTTCGGTACCATCAACGTGGTGGTGTGGAGCGATCTGGCCGAGCGCCGGCGCGCCCTGGTGCTGGGCGGGCGGCTGCTGGGGGTAAACGGCGTAATTCAAAAGGCCGACGGGGTGCTGCATCTGACGGCCGCGCAGCTGGAAGACCACAGCGCCCTGCTCGGCCGGCTGGTGACAACATCCCGGGATTTTTGCTAGAGCAAGACCTTCCCGGGATCGGTCACCTCCGGGCCCAGCCACGCATCGTAATCCCCCGCATCGACGATACAGGGCATCCGGCCGTGAATGCCGGCAATCAATTCGTTGAGGTCGCCGATGGGGGCGGCGGACGACAATTTGCCGTTACCGCCAATACCGTTGACTTAGATCAAACCCGCCACAGCGCATTGTTCATTATCATCTCCGTAGCGTTTTCAGGCGCCCCGTTCAATGCCCGTGTCAAGGCGTTTCCCCGGTACCTCCCGTTACCGGCAATGGTTCAGCAATAAGGAGAAGATGTCATGAAACGTATCATTTTCGCGCTGTTAACGACGATGTGCGCAAGCTCTCTGGCCCTGGCCCAAATGGGCGGCGCCCGGTCCGGCTCACCCGCCGAGGGCGGCATGGCGGGTCAGCAGAGCTCCCAGATGATGCGCCAGCAGACCATGAACCAGGAGATGATGCGCAACATGTCCAGGATGATGAATCAGATGCAGGACATGATGCATCAGACCATGCAGGTCATGGACAAGACCCGCACCATGGACCGGGACCGCACTCGGGACATGTCGCATATCATGCTACGCCTGTCCGAGCAGCTTCGTGACATGTCACACGACATGGAGGGCGGCACCATGGACCGGGAGCGGATGCGCAAGATGGAGCAGAACATGGAGCAGATCCGCAACATGATCCGCGACATGGAGCAAAAGGCAGGCAGCTGATACCTTGACGCGCGCGATCCATTCCCTCGTCGAGGGGATTGTACGGCCGGCTGCATTCAAAGTGGCACGCGCGGCCGCGGCCCTGGCGCTGCTGCCTTCGCCCGGGGTTGCCCTGGGTGCGGGCGGCAATGCCTATCTTGATTTGAGCGCCGGATACCGCAGCGGGGACTTCGGCACCGCTGTGACCAGCGACCTCTACGATGTGACCCCTGAGCTGGGGTATGTGACCCCCAACTACAATGTCGGCGTCGCACTGCCCCTGCTGGTCCTGCACAGCGAAGGCGACGGGGTCTCCGCCACCGACAGCGGCATCGGGGACCTGCTGCTTCGAGGCGGCGCGCGGGTCTGGCGCTCGCGGGACGAGAAGACCGACCTCAACGCGGCTGTGGCCCTGAAACTGGCCACCGGCGACGAGAACAAAGGATTGGGGACGGGCGCCACCAATTACGGCGGCTTCATCAGCCTCAATCGGCGGGTTTTCGGCAACATCATCACCTTGATGGGAGGCTATGTCGTCACCGGCTCGCCCGCCGGCGTGAGCTACGACAACGTTGTGCCCTACGGCGTGAGCGTTCAGCGCACCATCGGCCGAACCAATATCTACACCGCCGTGCAGGGGCAGACATCCGCCATTGCCGGAGCCCAGGATCCGCTTGGAGTGGGATCTGGGGTTCTTTCACATCCTCAATGCTGATTATGTCATCAAGGCCGACGGCTTCGTCGGACTGAGCGACGGCAGTCCCGCCTTCGGTATACGGTCCGGATTCGTACGCTGGTTCTAGCCCGCATCCGCCACCAACCTCCCATGGTGGCCATCGGTGAGGTATTCAGGCTAGTCCGCGTTTATGGGTTGCAAGGGCGTCCGGGTTAATCATGACAGTGGAGCAAAGCAGCGGGACCGCGCTTACCTTCCCCGCTTGCCTTTTACCCGGGCGGCGCTGTAGCCGCCGTACAGGTACAGCAGCCCGAACACGCTTACGGGGTTGAACAGGTAACCGATGATGTTGCCGACCCCCGCCAGCGCCAGCAACGCAATGCCGAGCGGCCGCACCACATTGATGACCAGCCCTCCGAGCATCGCCAGAACCGCCGGCAGGATCACGAAGCTATAGTAAAACTCCGTTTCGCTCCCGCCATACACGATAGGCGTACTGTAGATCGGCCCCCAGAGCAGGGAAAAGATCAGCAGCAGCCCGCCGCCGATCATGCCGATATAAAATGCGGTATTCGCCATGCGCCCCATGCCGGTCAGCTGAATTCGCCCGGCGCCCGCCGCCCTGTGTCCTCGAGCGGGACGCCCCGATGCCCGGCGCCCGGCGCCGGGCGCGCCCCGAGGACGACGTGCGCAAGATATGGCATTATTGAGACCGTTTCCAATTTCATATGAATGAGTAGTCTTATATCATTCATGACCCGGCTTATCCAAATGACGATGGCGGATGTCCGTCAAAACCCCAGCCCCCGGCACGTGGAGGTCCAATGCTCAAATTCAACCCCTATGTGATTACCCTGTCGCTGTTCACGCTGACCGGGCTCGTCGCCACAATCTACGGGTGGATCATCATCGCCAAGGCGAGAAAGACCAAGACCTGGCCCGCTGTCGAAGGCATTATCGAGGAAAGCAAGCTCACGTCGGAGGAAAACGACCTGCTGCCTTATGTCGAATTCAGCTACACGGTGGACGGACGGTCCCTCAGGCGCGCCCAGGAATTCCCCAAAGACCTTGTCCCCGGCGAGGAATTCCGCAAGACCTTCGTCGAGAAGTATCCCCGGGGGGCGCGGGTGCCGGTCTATTACGACCCCACCGCCCCCGATCGCGCCACCCTTGAGCCCGGGTTCATCAGCGGCGACTGGATGGTATTCGCCTTCGGGCTGGGCATGACCGTCCTCGGTATCTTTTTCCTGTTGTCGGGCGCCGGCCGGTAGGCACCCCGTCCCGGCCGCAGGCTATTGCACCGGATTCTCCAGGGTCCCGATGCCCTCGATGGTAACGGCCACCCGGTCACCCGGCTGCAGGTAACGGGGCGGTGAGTAACCCATGCCCACCCCGGCGGGCGTGCCGGTGGCGATGACATCCCCCGGCTGCAGGGTCATGGTGCGCGACAGGGCCTCGATCAGCGCCGGGATATCGAAGATCATGTCCCCCACATCGCCCGCCTGGCGCTGCTCGCCGTTGACCCGGGTGCAAATGTGCAGCGCCGCCACATCGGGGATCTCGTCGCGGGTCACCAGCACCGGCCCCATGGGGCAGAAGCCGTCCAGGCTCTTGCCCATGAACCACTGCTGATGGCTCGCCTGAAGAGACCGCGAGGTCACGTCGTTGACGATGGTATACCCGTAGACGTGCCTCCACGCCTCGCCCCGGGTGATGCCGCGCCCGCCCTTTCCAATCACTACCGCCAGTTCCCCTTCATAGTCCACGGTACGTGTCGGGTCGAGCCAGCCCGGAATCGGCGCACCCGGACCGATGACCGCCGTGGTCGCCTTGGTGAAAATGATCGGCACCCGCGGGCCTGACTCATCCCCTCCCCCAAGCGCGGAACCGGCGGCCCGGACCTCGGTCACGTGATCGCGATAGTTCTTGCCCACGCAGAAGACATTGCGCGGCGGGCGCGGGAGGGGAGCCAGCACACGCACGGCATCCACCGGCAGGCGGCCTTCGGCCGATGCCGCGGCCTCGCCCATCAGGCTCAGGCCGGCCTCTCCCTGGGCAATCACCGCGGACATTTCCAGTGGCAGGCCCGGCGCGGTTACGCTCAGGTCCACCACCTCCCCGCGTTGGGGGTCAAGCACCCCGACCCGGGTCCGTTCCGATTCGACAAATGTCACCAGGCGCATCAGTTAACGCTCATGCAGCTCATCTACACACATGGCCTGCTCCCAGGATCTGTTCACCGTCAGGTGCCGCCCTGCAACCGGCCTATTGCGCGGCCGGGTATTTCTGCTTGTCGGGAATGACCCCGCGCACCCCCCCCCGCGGGTCGCCCATATCGTCGCGATAGCGGGGAATGAGGTGGATGTGAAGGTGCATCACGGTCTGCCCGGCGCATTCATTGACGTTAATGCCGACATTGTAGCCGTCCGGTTTGTACTTTTTGTCGAGCAGCTCTTTGGCCTCTTCCAACAGGTCCAGCAGGGCCAGCATCTCACCGCGTGTCGCCTCGAAGAAGTTCGCCACATGCCGAAACGGCACGATCAGGCAATGTCCCGGGCTCACCGGGTGCTTGTCGAACCGCACGTAAGCCACCTGGTTGGCGATTACCGGCTTCCCCGGCTCGCAGAACGGACACGCCGTGCTTTCTTCCATGGTCAAGGTTCTCTGCCTCACAGTTTGATCTAAAAGCGCCAAAATGGGGGCAATAGAACACCCTGTCGGGACAGGTTGCCCCGATAGCGACCTTGATGTTGCGCCGTCCCCCATTCTCGTCCTTAAAGCATATCAGGAATTGAGCCCTCACCCCTACCGTACCGGTGATCCTTGATTAATATCATGGACCCGCGGCCCCCTTGATAATGAAATAGAAGCATGATGGAAATCCCAGGAGAACCCCATGAACCGCACCAATCAGTTAGTTGAAGAGCACATC
This sequence comes from uncultured Gammaproteobacteria bacterium, assembly GCA_963844825.1. Classification (GTDB taxonomy): domain Bacteria; phylum Pseudomonadota; class Gammaproteobacteria; order CAWJPQ01; family CAWJPQ01; genus CAWJPQ01. Next base: position 312,840 of record CAWJPQ010000012.1, on the reverse strand, counting down.
CGACTGTATGAATCCCACCTCGAGCATATCGACGAACTCGGGCGGCGGGCCCGCGAACAGAGCTCGAAGCACCCCGAGGCATCGAAGATCACCACGGATCTGGAGCAGTTGGACCGGGGCCGTCAACAGCTCCTTCGCCATATCGAGGAGCTCAAAAGAGTCGCCAGGGAGGAGTGGCAGGAGTCGGAGATTGAACAGGTCGGCCCCATGATCATCTGGGAGGCGGCCGCCAAGCGGCTGGAAAAGCTGCTGGAATAGGCCGGCGGCGGCGTGGATCGGGGGGGCGCCGCTATCCATCTCCCACGGCCGCCGTACAGGCGACTGATGCGGGCTAAGCCTCCAACTCGGGATAGTGCCGGAAGATGCCGTCCTCATTGAAGGGAAGGCGCCGCTCCGACGCCAGGTAGGCGGCGATGTTGGGGCGCCGGGCGATGCGATCGTGCAGCGCCACCAGGCCGGGCAGCTTCGGCTCCAGGCGGGCCATCATCTTGGGGAAGGCGTAACGCAGCCCCTCGATCAGCTGGAACATGGACAGGTCCACGTACGACAGGCTGCGCCCCACCATGTATCCCTTGCCGGCATCGTCGGGGGCAAGTACGCGTTCAAAATATTCCAGGAACTCCGGTGCGCGCTCGGCGGTGAAATAGCCCGCCCGGCGCCGGGCCTCCGGCTTCTGGTCGTGATAGTACAGGCTGCTGGCAATGGGGTGATGGGTGCTGTGAGTCTCCACTATCAAATCCTCCACCGTCAGTTGCAACTGGTGCGCCCACAGGCGCCCCGCCTCCGTCTTGGCCACCAGCCCCAGCGCAGGCCCCAGGTATTGCAGGATGTTGGCGGTCTGTGCGATCACCAGCTTACCGGCCCTGAGAAAGGGGGGTGCAAACGGCGGCCGGTCCAGGACCGGTTCCTCCATCAGACGCACCATCGCCGCCACGCCCAGGCCCCGCCCCTCTTCACGGGCCACGTCCGTGTAATCGGCCCCGGCCTCCTCCATTGCCAGCCGAACGAATTCACCGCGGCCTTGAATGGACGGCCAGTAAAACAGCTCGTAACGCATGGCAAACCTCCTCGATTCCAGGGGTCGGCGTGGAAGATCAGGCACTTTGCCGAACTGCCTTGTGCTTGTTCACCAAGGGACTGCCCGAGCACTCTGCGTGTCGCTCGGGCGGGTCGGCGATCGTTCGAGGGGCACCGCGGCCACTACGTGACGGGAGGATTCGCAAGGACGCCCATGATGACCCGGAAACGCCTGCTCGGGCCGGCCAGCTGATACCGTGGAGGTAAGCCTAGCACCGTATTCGGGGAAAATAAACGTGGAAAATGGCCGGTGCCGATGCGTCTTGTCAGCGTACGGCTCCGGCCCTCTCCATGTTGCTGCCGACGGACGGCTACGCGGCCATTCCCAGCACCCGACAACGCCGCGAATCCCGCCACACGCCTACACGCGCCACCGCCGAAACCCAAATGCCCGCCCTTTTAAAGGCCTATATCTCATGAAAAAATAGTTGGTTTCAATGAATTCCATAGGGTTTTATCTATGGTGACGGAGCCGGGCTAGCTGTGCACCAGACTCAACAGGTGGGCGTCCAGCAGGCGCGCCATGCCTTCGGCGCCCTGGCGCATGACCTGGTCGTGGTTCCACTTGAATACCGGCCGGGCGACGGGTGCCACGAGGTTCATCCAGAATCGGTTGGTGCGCACACGCCAATCGTAGCGTACGACCGTCACGGCGCCTTCCTTGGAGAACTGCCAGCGCCCCGTGCCCTCGACCTCGCCGGTGGCGTGGGCCTCGAGGAAGGTGAGGGGCACCACCCGGGTCACCCGCAGGTCAAAGGTCAGGCGGTACGGAAGCCGGCCCTTCCAGGTAAAGCGCCGCAGGCTGCCGACCCCCTGCGCATCGCCCGGTTCCAGCTCCTGGACCGACACCACCCCCTTCCACCAGCGGGGCCAGTGAATACATTGGGAAACTGCATCACACACCTGGCTGAGAGGCGCCTCGATCCGCCACACCGTCACAAACTGAAATTCCGCCATAGCCGCCCCCACCCTAATAACGTTTCTGGTGCATGGTCGACAGAGGCTGATTCCAGGCAAAGCGGCGCGGGGCTGTGCACCACCCTGCCGGGCCTAGCCCCCCTCCCGAAAAGGTGCCATCTCCACCCGGGTAACCCGCCCGCCCATGAGCGCGATTTCGCCCCCGTAGCGGGTCCCACCGTCACTGGCAAACTCGAAACGGTACTCGCGGTACAGGGTCATACGGCCATGGTCGTCGCGACGCGGCCGCAGCCGCGTCAGCACCACGGTGTCGTCGAGGAAAAGCACGCCGGCCTCGTCACAGCGCTTGCGCCCGGCGTGACGCGCAAGCTCTTTGGCGCGCATGGCCTCGAACCAGTACCAGCCGCCGCCGAGGACCAGGACCAAACCCACCAGTGCCGTGCTTGGCATCATCCGCTCATCCTAGCACGATTGGCAGCCTCGCCCCGCGCCGGTCTGTCCTGCGCGGCGACGGGGCCGCCGGCATCGCTCTCATCCCGTCGGGCCTCTGTTCATAGGGCGTTGAGGAGGCTGGGCCCACCCGCGGTATCTCGCCAAATCCAGAAATCCGTGCTATGTTTCACCGCTTTCAACCTACATCGAGGTACGTCATGGATTACTGCCCGTGCGGGTCCGGGCAGGCGTATGAGTCCTGCTGCGGCCCATTGATCAGCGCGGGGCGGCCCGCACCGACGGCCGAGGCCGTGATGCGGGCCCGCTATTGCGCCTTTGTGAAGCACGAGATTGGGTATCTTCTCGACAGCCTCCACCCGGAGCACCGCGAGGACTATGACCCCGCCGCCACGCAACGCTGGGCGGACAGCGCCCAATGGGTCCAACTGGAGATCGTCGGGACGGATGCGGGCGGCGAGGCCGACGATGAAGGTACCGTAGAGTTTGTCGCCACCTATCGCGACAAGGGCGTGACCCACACCCATCATGAAGTGGGTCGGTTCAACCGGTACGACGGCGCATGGTATTACACGGACGGGACCATGGTCACACCGGGGACCCGGCGCAATCCCGGGCCCAAAGTCGGCCGCAATGACCCCTGCCCCTGCGGCAGCGGCAAAAAATACAAGAAGTGCTGCGGCTGACCATCACCCGGACCCCGCCCCCACGCCCCTTCCCGCCATAACGTCGCCTCACTCCCCGCCCCCTCAGGAGGGGGCCGCCGGGCCGCCCTCGCGCCGCCTGATCACTAATAATTTTCAAACGTTTCTCGATTCGCCCGGAAGAAATCCCGGCAACGGCCGCTATTGTGTGTGTCATTACACGCAACCACGTGAGGGCCCCTTCCCCGAGGCGATGGAGATCTTTGATGGAACAACCTGAGGACCTGAACACGCCCGCGCGCAAAGGGCGAATCGGCCTGCGGGGATATCTGTTTTGCTGTCTGGGCCTGGTCGCGGCCCTGCCCGTCCTGCTCCTCGGCCTCATACAGGTGCCGAAATGGGAATCCATCCATCAGAAGGAGATCGACCGGGAGCGCCACTTCGTTGTGGAGTCGCTGGTACGGGCCATCGGCCAGATGGTGGAGGGTCACGTACGTGCCGTGGAGACTCTGGCGGGCCAGGTGCGGGTTCAGGGGATGTCCGATAAGCACGCACTGCAGCGCATGGTGACGTCCCTGCGCAGCCGCTACGGCGGCTTTTCCATCATGTATATCGCCGGCCCTGACGCCGTCTCTATCGTGGACGACCCGCCGTTCACCGGGCACAAGGCCAACGCCGGCACCAATTACTCGAATCGTGACTATTACCGGGAATTGTCGCGCACCGGCAGGACCGCCATTTCCCGCGTACAGATCGGCAAACGTTCCGGGGTGCCGAACGTACAGATCGCTACGCCGGTCAAGGACAGCAACGGCAGGCTGATGGGCTTCGTGGAAGGTTCTCTCGATCTTAGAGCCATTCAATCCCTGGTCAATCAGATCACACGGGGGATCCCCGGGCTGAACGTCGCCGTCTTGGATAACGACGGGCGCGCGATTGCCTATCCGGACAGGCGGGTTCTCAAGGCCGTGGAGAACCTTTCCCGCCTGCCCCTGTTCCGGAAGGTTCACGGCACCAAGACCGTCATACGCACGGGTGTGGACGACAAAGGCACAAAGATGCGCGCCTCCGTCGCCCCGGTGGACGCCTACGGCCTGGACTGGACCGTTGCGGCCTACCGCCCGGCCGTGTACGAGCAAACCCAGGTTGCCTTGGCACGGCGCCAGGTCCTGGCCGTAGCGGGCCTGGCGCTGCTGGTCGGTCTGCTCGTGGCGACATTGTTGGCACAGGGACTGGCACGCCCCATCCGAAAGCTCGCCAACGTGGTAACCGCGGTGACCAAGGGTGATTTCTCCCACACCCCCGAGCTTCCACATCCCCTCGCTCCCCGGGAAATGGCGGCCCTCCAGAACGACGCGCGGGCGATGGTCGCCGAGCTCAAGGAGCATACGACCGATCTGGAGAAAAAGATCCAGGAACGCACGGACCAGGTCAACAAGGCCCACCAGGAGCTCGAGATGTTCGTCTACAGCGTCACCCATGACTTGAAGGCGCCGGTCATCTCCCTGTACGGCATGGCCGCCCTGCTCCAGAAAAAGTGCGGCGATCAACTGGACGAACAGGGATCGCACTACCTGCAGCGCCTGATGTCCAACGCCGGATTCATGGAGCAGCTCATCACCGATCTGCTCAATTTTTCCAAGGTCGGCAAGCAGGAATTGCGGATGGAGCCGCTCGACGTGCAGAAGGTTGTCAGGGAAAGCCTCGATCAGTGCGACAGTCGCATCCGCGAAGAGCATGTGACCGTTAAGATCCAATCCCCCCTGCCGAATGTGGTATTCGACCATACCTGCCTGTGCAAGGTGTTTCTCAATTTGATCGGCAATGCGGTCAGGTTCATGGGAGATCAACGCGCTCCCACCGTCGAGGTAGGCGGGCGCGAGGGCGAAGGCTTCGTGGAGTACTACGTAAAGGATAATGGAATCGGCATTGATCCGAAATATCATGACACGGTGTTCAAGATATTCCAGAGGCTCAAGGATGTACCGGCGGACGGCACCGGCATCGGACTGGCCATCATCAAGAAAATCGTTGAAATGGCCGGCGGGCGCATATGGTTCGAGTCCGCGGTCGGCGAAGGCGCCACCTTCATATTCCGCATCCCACGAGGTGACAATCGGCTGATACTTGGAGAGACCCATGAATTGGAGAGCGTGGGAAATGGCTAATACCCATCCGTCCCGGGTCATACTGCTGGTCGAGGACAATGAGGATCATGCCGAGATGATCCGGGCATTCCTCGGCGAGCATGACTCGGACAAACAGGTCCACTGGGTCAAGGACGGCCAGGAGGCGATCGATTTCGTGCACAGAGAGGGAGTCCATGGCGATGCCCCGCGCCCGACGCTCATTATCCTGGACCTCAATCTGCCGAAGGCGAACGGCTTCGATGTGCTGAAGAGCATTAAGGAAGATGATAAGCTGAAAATCATTCCGGTGGTCATGCTGACCACATCCGACCGGCATGAAGAGATGCTCAAATGTTACCGCCTTGGCGTAAACAGTTTTATCACCAAGCCGGTGAGATTCGATGACTATCGGGAAAAGCTGCAGTCACTTAACAGCTACTGGTTCGTCACAAACCGGGGGCCCTCTCATGACAGCGCATGACGACGGCCCCCGGGGTGCATTCCCCATTGGCGCGGTGCACATACTGCTGGTGGAGGATGATGAAGACCAAAGGGAGCTGACTATCGCCGCCCTCATGGACGGAAAACCCGACACCCGGGTCACCGTGGCCAAGGACGGAATGTCCGCCCTGGAAGCGCTCCGGGAGACGGAGATGGACCTGGTGCTCCTCGACTACAACCTCCCCGGCATGACCGGCCTGGAGATACTCAGGGAGATCAACAAGCACAATTCCAAGGTCCCCGTCATTATGGTCACGGGCCAGGGCGATGAGCGAATCGCGGTTGAGACCATGAAGAACGGCGCCCACGACTACATCATCAAGGCCAGGAACTATCACGAGACGCTCCCGATCACCGTCGAGAGGACGATTCGGGAAAGCTGGATGAAGCGGGAGCTGGAAGAGGCATCCCGGCGCGGGCGGCGACTGTATGAGCTTTCTTTGTCGGTGGCCAAGGAGCGCAAGGTGGATATCCTGACCGAGCGGCTGGTGAACGGTGCAGCCATGCTCGTCGGGACCGACAAGGCGCTGCTGTACCTGGTGGATACGTGCGGGTCCGTGGCCTTCATCAAGACCCACGGCATCGACGTTGATGCCAGGGAGCTCATGGGGCCGTTGGCACAGGTCGGCCTGTTGTCGAGCGCCTATGCCGAGCACCGGCCGGTGGTGCTCGAGCAACCCGAGATACACCCCGAATGGCATGCGACGCCCTGGTTGCATCCATTTCTTCGCCACCTGCTCGCCGTGCCTCTGACCATGCAGGGGAAGGTCGAAGGCATCCTGTGCGTACTCAACAAACAGAATCAAAAGCCCTTCTCCCAGGAGGACGTGGACACCTTGTCGACCCTGGCGGTGCACGCCGGCGTCGCCATCGACAATGCCCGATTCGTGGAGAAGATCAAGCAACAGGCGGTCACGGACAGCTTGACCGGCCTGTACAATCATATGGAATTTCAAAAGCAATTGACCAAGGAGATTTATCGAAGCCGGCGCTACAAGAACGAGCTGTCGCTGCTGATACTCGACCTGGACCACTTCAAACTGATCAACGATACCTATGGTCACCAGGTAGGCGATGCCGTGCTCAAGGAAATCGCCCACATCCTGAGCACTCACCTGCGCTCCATCGACAAGGTATTTCGCTACGGCGGGGAGGAGTTCGCCATCATACTGCCCCAAACGACCAAGGAGGACGCCAATATCATCTCCGAGCGAATCCGCGAGAGCATCGCCGCATCGTCTTATCATTCGGATCCCGGCGAGGCGGTCGAGGTCACTATCAGCATCGGACTGTCCACCTTTCCCCATGACGCCCAGGGGCGCAAGGAGCTCATCGGCACCGCCGACCAGGCGCTGTTCGCCGCCAAGCGGGCGGGACGCAACCGGGTAGAGCTCTACGGCGATGAACAGGCGTGCGCCCCATTGGCCCAGGGCAGCCGCAATACCGCGGAACACACCTGAGCGATACATCCGCCACCGCTGGGGGCTGCTGCCCCGAAGGGAATGGGCGGACAAAAAAAATGCCCCGGCTCGCGCGGGGAGCGCTGCCCGGGGCATAAATACCCGGCATTGGGGGAGGCCGGGATGCCCCCCCGTCCCGGGAGGGTGGGACGGGAGAGTGCATACGTGTTCGGGAGGCAAGGCGGCGACCGGCTATCCGGCGTTGCCCTGCCCTTGTATCGGTGTATATGGGCACCGGCCTCACGAATCAAGGGGCCTTGCGGCAAGCTCCTCAAATAAATCCACCCGCCGATCCATCCCGCTGTTTTAGCGGATTTTTTTGACCCACAGCCTTCATGGCGGAACAATGGCCGGCCCCGGCTCGATGGCGCAGGCAGGGACAGGGGCCGTGCCGAGACCCTTGGGAGCCGCGCGCGCGGCCCGGGAAGGGGGCGCTCGTCCACCATCGAGTACAGCGCCTTAGCCGGGCGCCGATATAAAGGGTAAGATTAGCGAGCATTATGGCAGTGAGAAAGGCAGCAATATAGTTCCATGGGCTGGGAGGGATGGTACACACTCGGCGTCGTCGGCCTTTGTTTCGGCTTGCTGGCCTTTTCCCGTGCCGCGCCGGACGTGGTGATGATGGGGGGCCTGACCCTGGTGTTCGGGGCCGGCATACTCACGCCGGAGCAGGCCCTGGCGGGCCTGTCCAACGACGGCATGGTCACCGTGGCCGTCCTGTACATTATCGTTTCTGGCCTGCGGGAGACGGGGGCCATCGCCTGGATTGTCCACGGCATCCTGGGCCGGCCTCGATCCACCACCGGCGCCCAGCTGCGGCTCATGGCGCCCGTCGCCGCCATGAGCGCATTCCTCAACAATACTCCCGTGGTGGCGATCTTCATCCCCGCCGTACACGACTGGGCGAAACATCACCGGCTGTCGGTATCCCGACTGATGATGCCCCTGAGCTTTGCCGCCATGGCGGGCGGGACCTGCACGCTCATCGGCACCAGTACCAATCTGGTGGTGAACGGCCTCCTGGTCTCCACTCAACAACAGGCCGGGCTGGGCATGTTCGAACTGGCATGGGTGGGGTTGCCCTTTACCCTGATTACCCTGCTGTATGTGGTCCTGGTAAGCCCCTGGCTGCTGCCCGAGCGGCGTCCGGCCATCAGCCAGTTCGAGAACGTGCGCGAATACACCGTGGAGATGATGGTGGAGCCCGGCGCCCCCCTGGTGGGCAAGAGCGTCGAGGAGGCCGGGCTGCGCCAGCTGCCCGGCATGTACCTGGTGGAGATTGAGCGCGAGGGGCAGGTCATCCCCGCCGTCTCCCCCAGGAGCGCCTGCGCGCCAACGACCGCCTGGTGTTCGCCGGCGTCGTGGAGTCGGTGCTCGACCTGCACAAGATGCGCGGGCTCAAGCCCGCCACCGATCAGATCTTCAAGCTGACCTCCGCCCGGGAGGACCGCGCCCTGGTGGAGGCCGTGGTCTCGAACAGCTGCCCGGTGGTGGGCAAGAGCATTCGCGAGGGGCGTTTCCGCACCCTCTACAACGCCGCCGTGATCGCCGTGGCGCGCAACGGGGAGAAGATCAACAGGAAACTGGGCGACATCGTACTGCGCGCCGGCGACACTCTGCTGCTGGAGGCCAACCCCGCATTCATCGAGCAGCAGCGCAACTCCCGGGACTTTTTCCTGGTCAGCGCGGTGGACGGCTTCGCCCACCTGCGCCACGAGCGCGGCGTGATGGCCATCACTATCCTGGCGGCCATGGTGGTAACGGTGGCCATGGGGTGGATGGGCATCCTCAAGGCGTCCATGCTGGCGGCGGGCCTGATGATCCTCACCCGCTGCACCAGCGGACGCAGCGCGCGGCGCAGCATCGACTGGCAGGTGCTGGTGGTCATCGCCGCCTCCTTCGGTCTGGGCAATGCCATCCAGTCCTCCGGCGCCGCCCAGGTCATCGCTGCCAGCCTGGTCGCCCTGGCGGGCAACAGTCCGTGGGTGGCCCTGGGGCTGGTCTATGTCGCCACCGCCATATTCACGGCCATGGTCTCCAACAACGCCGCCGCCGTGGTCATGTTCCCCATCGCCGTGGCCACGGCCCACGGGCTGCACGTCAGCATCATGCCCTTCGTCATCACGATCATGATGGCCGCCTCGGCGAGTTTCGCCACCCCCATCGGCTATCAGACCAATCTGATGGTCTACGGCCCCGGGGGGTATCACTTCTCGGATTACTTTCGGCTGGGCATACCGCTGACCCTGCTGTCCGGCATCACCACCATCGGTCTGGTACCGCTGGTGTGGCAGTTCTGAGGTTTTCGGGAAAGGCGGGGCCGCGGCAGCAGGCAGGCCACGGGTGCCACGGCGGCGGCCCGCGGTGCTACTTGGGAATGATGCCCCGCGTGACAAGCAAGTCGATGACCTGCTCGACGCACCCCTCCACCGGCAGGGCGCCGGTATCGATCTCGATCTCCGGGTCGCTGGGCGGCTCATAGGGAGACGAGATGCCCGTGAACTCCTTGATCTCGCCGCTGCGGGCCTTTTGGTAGAGCCCCTTGACGTCGCGCTTTTCGCATACGTCCAGGGAGCAGGCGCAGTAGATCTCCAGAAAGTCACCGTGGGGCATGAGGCTGCGCACCGTCTCGCGGTCGCGCTGCAGGGGCGAGATAAAGGCGGTCAGGACAATGATGCCGGCCTCGGTGAACAGCTTCGCCACCTCGCCGATGCGGCGAATGTTCTCCGTACGGTCCTCGATGGAAAACCCCAGGTCCGAGCAAAGCCCGTGACGCACATTGTCCCCATCCAGGACGAAGCTGTGATACTTGTTCTTGAACAGGTAGTCTTCCACCGCATGGGCCAGGGTGGACTTGCCGGAGCCCGACAGCCCGGTGAACCACAGGACAGCGCTCTTGTGCCCCAACAGCTCCTGTCGGCGGTCGCGGGTCACCGTGGCGTTGTGCCAAACCACGTTGGTGCTCTTGATTGTTGCCATTCCTTAATCCTTGCCTGAATTCTCTCGGTCTTGAAGGCCTGTGGCGGGTCGATTGCCCCCTTTGCAAAAGCATATCGGCATGGGGCGCGATCCCTCCACTCCCGCCGCGGGGTGCCGCCCGCCCATGGGAAAGGACCCTCCTATATCTCATAAGATACCTGAAAATCAGCAATAATTGGTATTCATCTGGGGCGGCGCCGGGGGCGTGACTAATGCTTGCGGGCCGGGCGGCCGCTGATATACTTCACAACGCACGGCAACCGGATTTACCCTGGCAACCGCTGCGATCATGGTGCAAGACGATATGCCCCGGGGGGGCTGAACGGGCCGCTGAGAGTTCCCGTGGCCCGCCACCGTAGCCTCTCACCGGCCCCCACGGGATCCTGCGGCAATCACCGAACGGCGGCTTCCCCCACAGCATTCCGGGGTGGGGCCCATGGCCGATCTGCCATAGGGTCCGGAAATCTTTGCAGGTGACGAATATGTCGACAGGCCGGCTAGAGTCCGATCCAACCACGGTGCAAGGGTCCTCGCAACGGGTGAAAAACGCGCGCGCGCGCATCTTCTTTCTGGCCTTTTTCCTGGCCGCCGCCCTGAGCCTGACCTGGACTTTCGTGCGCCCGGCCGTCTATGTCAGCACCGCCAGTCTGGCCTTCACGCCCGCCAAGCAGCAAGCCCTGCCCCCCGCGGCGCAGGGCCCCGGTCACACGCCGGTCAGCCTCTCCGGCACCGACGGCAGTGACGCGGCGGGCTCGCCCTTTCTGGAAACCGAGGTGCAACGCCTGACCAGCCAGGCAATCATCGCCGATGTCGTCAGGCGCCTGCAGGGGCAGGCGGCGGGCGACATATCCGTGAGTCATCTGATGGACATGCTCCACGCCGAGACGGTGCCGGGCACCCATATCTTGGAGCTTAGCGCCCAGGGGCGCCGGCCCGATCGATTGCCGCCCATCGTCAATGCCTGGATCGAATCCTATCTGGACGCCTGGAAGCGCTCCCATCAGCACGACTCATCGGACGACCTACACCAGCTGCAGGAGAAGGTCGACAAACTTCACCACCAAGTGGAGCAAAAGCGCGCCGCCCTGGACCAATTCCGCGCCAAATACGGCATCCTTTCCATGGGCGGCGACTCCAACAGCACCCTCGCCAGCGACTCCAATGACGCGATCGCCAAGGTCAGGAGCCTGACCAAGGCACTGAACGATGCCAGAAATACCCAGGTGCAGGCCGAATCGAACCTGCAGGCCATGAAGGATGCCCTCGCCCGAGGCCAGAGCGTCGTGCTGCCCGAGGACAAGGCGCACCTGGCCGACCTTGAAAAGCGCGCCATGGACCTGCGTGACCAGCTCACCACGCTGCAGGACAAATTCACTCCCCTGTACATCTCAAAAGACCCCAAGTACCGGGATATTAAACCCACCCTGCAGCGGCTCGAGAAGCAGATCCGACGCGAGCGCCAGGCCAGCGAGGACCAGGCCGTCAGCCGCGCCGAACAGGCGGTCACCAGCGCCCGGGACACGGTGTCACGGCTAAAGGCCAAGCTGCACGACTACAAACGGAATGCCATGGAGTTCACGAAACGCTTTGACCAGCACAAGCAATTGGTCGGGGAACTGGACAACCTCGACGGACTCTACAACGCGGCCCAGGACCGCCTGACGGAGATGCAGACCTCCAGTGAGCAGACCCGCATTCCCCAGGTATCGGTCCTCAACCAGCCCTCCCTGCCGGATGCCCCGGCCTATCCCAATTACAGCCGGGACGCCGCGGTGAGCGCGGGCGGATCGGTTCTGTTCGCCCTGCTGGCGGTATTCTTCGTGGAATTTCTCAACCGCTCCGGCGGCCATCGCCCCGCCCCCGCCGCCGCGATGCAGCCGCGCATCCAGATCGCCAATTTCCCCGAATTCCCGGGGCGCCGCCAGCGTGACGACACCGAACCCGGGCAACAGGCGCGCCTGCTCCCCGCCTCTGTGGACAACCTGCCCCGGGAGCTGAGCACCCCGGAGATACTGGCCCTTACGGATGCCGCCCGGGAGGAAAGCCGGGTGGTGATCGTGGCGCTGCTGAGCGGTCTGACCGTCGAAGAGCTGGCGACGATCACGTGGAGTGACGTTGATCTGGACACAGGTGTCATCCACCTGCCCGATGCCCGAATCCACCCCCTGCGCGAGCCCCTGACAGGCATACTTGCCGCACAGCGCGCCGCCCACCCCGGGGCGTCTTCCCCCTTATCCGACGACGGCGGCAGCCCGATGGCGGCCTCTGACCTGGAGGGGCTCATTGCCTGCACCGCCCATGATGCGGGCATCGGGGCACCGGCGGATGTGAATTCCGCCGTGCTGCGCCATACCTATATCGCCTTTCTGGTCCGGCAGGGGGTGCGCCTGTCGGAGCTCCCCCGGATCGTGGGTCGCATCCCTCCGGCCCTGTTCAGCGCCTACGGGCGCCTGTCGCCCCCCGGCCCCGGCCTGGCCGTGGACCAAATCCAGCTTGTCCCGCCGGCGCTGGCCGGCTATGCCTAGCCCGCCCGGGCAAAGACGCCCCTCCCGCGAAGGCCTTGCATCGGTCCAAACAGGCTTGGCCCCCCGGCCTCTCGGTCACCCATTGGAGCCGGCCTATGGCGCTGTTTTTTAATATAAACAGGCGCTAATGGCCGCTATGCCACGGCGCGCCACTGGACTTTCCGGGCAATCGGGTATACAGTGGCGTTATTAATCTGGCGCGGGAGAATCGGGACTTCGCGCTTTGCAGGGCAGCTCTGAAATTGGCCTCCAGTGACATCGCTGAAGGTGATCGGGCCAACTCAAGAGATAAAAAAATAATGAAGCCAATAATCAAGACGGCCATCATTGGCTCCCTCTTGGCATTCACCGCTACCCCGGCCTTTGCGGCCAGGCAAATCGTAGACAACGCCGTACTCGACGGCATCAGCGCCAGGGCGACCAATCAAGTGGCCGTGTCCGGCAACTCCTTCCTCAATGATCTTATGAACAGCTCCAACGGCAGCATTCAGGTCGGGAGCTATCAATGGAACGACAATCACTCCGCCGATGCGAGCGACCACAAAGGCGCCAATGACCAATCGGGCGCCTTTTCCCAGGTACAGCAGAACGTCAACTCCACGATAAACGCCATCGTGTGGGGCAGCGCCGCGCAGGTGTCCACGATCAATACCGCACCGGTCCAGGGCGATCAAGTCACCCAGGCCTGGTCCACCATGTTCCTGGGCGGCTTCTAAGACTATCCATACAGCGGCCGGGGCACCCGTCTGATGACCGGTGCCCCGGCCGCTGTGTGTCTTTGTTGTCCCACTTCGCCCTATTTTCCAGCGCCACCCGCAACCGATATTACGGGCGGCGTCGGCAGGGGGAACTCGGCCCCCGCCGCGACCTGAGGGTACGGCGCGCCAGCGCCGGTCTTTACGCTGCCTTCACTGATGAGTGGCCTTTCCCGGCACCGACGTCCACAGGGCCTCACTCGGCCCGTCCCGGCGTCTCGCCCTCGGCTGCCGACGGGGCCGGATGATTCCTGAAGAATTCATCCAAGGTCTCCCGATCCGGATACATGATAGGCTCCCGGTCCACTTCCCATACCCGGTGCAGGTTTCGACCCTCGGGATCCTCGTGGCAGGCCTCAAGGCTGCGTTCATCGTCAATATCGCAGTATTTGGGCGCCTTGCCCGCCGCCGCCTTCACCTGATACGGCAACGTCCCGCATTGATTGCGGCCCGTATCATTGCCACTGCATATGCCGAACATGGCATAGAACGGATCCCATCCGACGCTCGAGGTCCACAAGGGATACAGGGCGAGGATGATCAGCCCCACCTGACTGGCGATATTCAATACGGGATGCTCCATCCCGTAATAGAACACCATTGCGCCGATCAGACCGGCGCCGACGATAAACCGCACCATACGATCGACAAGACCGATGTTCTGTATGGGTTTCACTTGGTCTGCGGCAATGGCCATAACATTCACCTCCGCTGGTTGTACAGTACTCTGATAACACTATGTTTTCTGCACTCAATCAGTTACCGACCTTTTAACCCCGTTGGACAAGACAACGTCCTGATGTTCCTTAAGCGAAACTTAAGTCCGCCCCTAAGCCGTTCAACGCCCCAATTGGGCGCCCCAATTGGGGACACCCACCAAAACCTCACATGCTATAGGTGTCGTGACGGGGCCAAGATTCCCATGTCAGGAAAATGGGTGTCCCGAATTGAGCTGGACGGGCACCGCCATAATGCCGGCATTCAAACCGTGGATGTCCCAAATAGAGCGCCGGAGAATTGCGAGAGAATTGGGGGTGCCCCCAGGCGTGGTTGACCCCTTAACGCAACCGGCGGCTGACCCGGGGCCGGTGCCCCGCGGGCGCGGGCATGCGAACAGGGTGATGGGAAAGACCGCAATGGGATACATGACGACCGGTCCCGGGGAAAGGATCCCCGGGACCGGCACCTCACGTCACTGTGCACGTCGGAGCTATGCCGCCTTGTCGCTGGATCCGCGTTTCCCTGCTTGGGTGGCCCGAGGATGCGCCTTCACATAGTCGTCCAGCGTCTTGTCATCGGGATAAATCATGGGCTCCTGATCCACATGCCATGACCGGTGCCGCGGGCGCTCGCCGGGCTCATCGTGGCACGCCTCCAGGGAACGCTCATCATCGGTATCGCAGTATTGGGGCGCGTGCCCCATCATTGCTTTTACCTGGTAAGGAAAGGAACCGCACTGATTCCTGCCCGCCTCACCACAGCTGCGAATGCTGAACAGGCCATAGAACGGATCCCATCCGAGCAGGCCGGTGAGAATGGGATAGAGGGAAATGGCCGTGGCATACACCATGACAGGCATCGGCAGCCACGCATGTTCCATCTCGTAATACAGCACGATCGCGCCCACAATGAGCGCCCCGCCTGAAAAGCGCAGGACCCGGTCAACGAGCCCCATGTTCTGTATGGTATGTACCTTGTTCGAAAGGGCAATCATGACGTTCACCTCCGTTTCGATTGTCCAACTTAAGGTGCATTTCATCTGACAGGCAAGTAAAGTTCCGTGACTTAATCACACAACCCGTCCTTTTTCAGGCGGTTCAACAAGTTGCCCCGAGGGGGGCGGCGTAAGGCATCAATCCGAAGGGAAAATGGCGGGTGTCGTCGAACTCGGGCAATCCCTGCCTGCGACTCGCGCGGCGCTGTCAGGTGACCGCCCGCCCGACCAGTGAGGAGCGGGCAGAACCCGGAAGGGGCTAACACGGCATAAAGGACCTTCCCCGCCTGCTTCCTGCAGGCGGGGAAGAGCCCGCTTGATGCTCACGCCGCCCTGTCCCTGTTCATAGGCGGTACAGGCTGCTGATCCGTCGGTGTCAGGATCGCCGTGGACGGTATGGCGCCTGCGCCCGGCTTGGTCTCGAGCTTCGGCATATGCCGCACGATCCATTCGTCCAGTACGGCGTCACTGGGGTAGATCATGGGCTCCTGATCGACAACCCATACCTCATGAAGGGGCTTTTCCTGGGCTGTGCTGTGGCAGGCCTCGAGGCTGCGCTCGTCATCGCAATCGCAGTACTGGGGCGCGCGCCCGAACAGTGCCGTCACCTGGTAAGGGAACGAACCGCACTGGTTCCTACCCCTGTCATTGCCGCTCTTGACCCCGCCCCACGCGTAGAACGGATCCCAACCGAGGATGGAGGTCAGAATGGAGTACAGGGTCAGAGATACGATCGCAAACTGCCAGGCCATACTCAACCCCGGGTGCTTGAGCTCATGGTAGAGCACAAGGTAGCCTAACAGCCCGCCTCCGACCAGAAAACGTCCCACACGATCGAAAACGCCGAGGTTCTGCATCGGGTGTGTATTTTGAGATAAGGTAATCATGGCATTCCACTCCTTTTCTTTCCAATTGCCGCGTTCAACCGACATTCCCTATCGAGCGGTAGTCATCCTTGTGGCCCTTGTTGGTCCTTTTGAAATTCGGGTATGTCCTCAAGCCGGTTTTACGAATGCGACGAGGTACGGCCCGGCAACCGGAAGGGATGGGCGAGCTGTTGCCTGTGTGGCCCATTAACCCGTACAGCCGGGCTGGTAGGCGAGTCGGTCTCATCCTCAGGATGGAGGATCGGCATGCCCGCACAGCTTGGGCTCCACCCCCTGCGATCAGCTCCGCGGCATGTCCCGCAATCTCTTCCGTGCGGGCGACCCGCCCCCGGCCGAAGCGGCATCAATCACCGCATTTCTCAGGGACTGGACGGCATTTCACCACACCCGGCAATACTGTTCCGTGATTTAATCACACAGGCGCTTATCTGCCAGGGACTGCAGGCTCTGATGGTCGTGGATTTCAATCCGCCCCCGGTGCAGGCGCACCCAACCCTGGCGCTCGAACTCTTTCAGCAGGCGGCTGACCACTTCCCGGGCCGTACCCAGCTCTTCGCTGAGTTCATGGTGAGTGGCCTGGAGATGGTCATGGGCATGGGCCTTTTGCAGCAGACAATAGGCGAGGCGCCGGTCCATGTGGCCGAAGGCGACCTCCTCCAACAGGGTGATCAGTTCATTGACGCCTTTGTCGATGGAAGAAAACACGAACTCGCCGAATTGCGGGGACTTCGCCAGGGCCTGGCGAAACTGCGCCTTGGGGATCAGGACGGCTTGAACCGGCGTCTCGGCGATTCCCTCGGCCGGATAGCAGCTGCCGCCCAGCAGGCAGGTGGTGGTCAACTCACAGGACTGCCCGCCCTGCAGGTGATAGAGGGTAATGACCTGACCGTTGGCGGTGAGCTTTTGCACCCTTACCTCGCCCTCCACGATCAGCAGGTAATCCGCGCACGTCGCCCGCTCGCGAAATACCGGCACACCGGGGTCGACCGCAATAATGCGCGCCGTATCGGCCACCTTGCGCCAGACAGGGTCGGCGATCCGGCGCAAAGCGGGGAAGGATTCCAGCCAGTGGCGGCCTTTGGCAATCATTTCCGACTCCACGTCATAACATGCGGAAGCATTACGGCCGGGGCGGATGCGGGCTATAGGGGGCGTATCACCGCTGCGGTGGGAGGGGCACTGAATGTAACGGGGAAAGCGATACCCCGCCGTGCATCACATCTTCCGGGAAGGGGGGCGGCCCTGTATGGCGGCCTCCCAACCTATCGCCCCGCCTTGGGGTTGAATTCTAGTCCGTTCCTGCGCGGATGCAATAGCTATTTTCAGCTATTCCCCGATTCCTTCCCCGGTTAACTGAGGACACCGTTTGCCGGCCGGCCCTGCGCCATTTCCGCACCGAGCCTGCGGCACCGCCCGCCGCGCGGCCTTACGCCGTCGTTCCTGCATCGCCGCCTGTTCCGGGGCGCGCCCCTACTCCCCGTCTGGGCCGTTCTTACCGCGTCCCTCCACCCACTCATAGAAGATTGGCAGCAGGATGAGGGTCAGCAAGGTCGAGGTGAACAGCCCCCCGATGACCACCGTCGCCAGGGGCCGCTGGGTCTCCGCGCCCACCCCCTGGGACAAGAGCATGGGGATCAGGCCAAGAATGGCTACACTGGCGGTGATCAGGACCGGCCTGAGGCGCATCTCCGCGCCGCTGCGTACCGCCTCGCGCACCGAATAACCCTGCGCGCGCCGGTCATTGATAAAGCTCACCAATACGATCCCGTTCAGCATGGCCACGCCGAATACGGCGATGAAGCCGATGGCCGACGGCACCGACAGATACTGACCGGTTATCCACAGGGAAAAGACGCCGCCGATAATGGCAAAGGGGATGTTGGCGATGATCAGGGCTGCGTACTTGACCGAATTGAAAGCCGTATAGAGCAGGACGAAAATGAAAAATATGGTCACGGGCACGATGATCGACAGGCGCTTCATGGCGCGGCGCTGATTTTCGAACGAGCCGCCCCACTGCAGCCAATAACCCTGGGGCAGTTTTATATCCTTGTGAATTCTGGCGTTGGCCTCTTTAACGAAACCGTTGACATCGCGTCCGCGCACGTCCATCTGAATGACGGCATAGCGCTGCAGCTGTTCGCGGCGGATGAACGAGTAACCGGAGCTGACCGACACCTTGGCCACCCGTGACAGGGGAATGATCGCGCCCCCGGGGGTACGCAGGGGAATGTTGCTGATGGCATCCACCGACTGGCGCGAGTCCTTGTTCAGGCGTGCGGTGATGGCAAAGCGCTTCACCCCCTGGATCAGGGTGGTCACCGGTTGGTTACCGATCCCCGTGCGTACCACCGAGAGCACGTCATCGGCGTTCATCCCGTAACGCGCCAGGGCCTCCCGGTCCACTTCAATGCGGATCTGGGGCTTGCCCTTGTTGGCCTCCAGGGAAAGGTCGACGACCCCGGGCACCTTGGCAATGACGTTCTTGATGTCCGCGGACAGGCTCTGCAGCGTGCCCAGGTCGGGTCCGTAGAGCTTGGCGACGAGCGCCGCGCGCACGCCCGAGATCAGTTCCTCGACCCGCATCTGGATGGGCTGGGTGAAGGTAATGATCGCCGTCGGGGCGATCTTGCGCAGCTTCTTCTGCATGGCGTCGGCGAGTTCCATGTAGGACCGGCCGGTCCCCCACTGGTCACGGGGCTTGAGATTTGTCATAACCTCCTGGTAATTGACATCCGTGGCCTCCCCCTTCTCGGCACGGCCGATGGTGGACAGCACGGTGGTGACCTCGGGGAATTTCAACAGCGTCTTTTCGATCTTCTCGGAAAGATGCACGGACTCATCCAGGGATGTCGAAGGGATGGCCGTGACCCGCCACATGATGGTCCCTTCACGCATCTGCGGCATGAATTCCTTGCCGAGATACGGGAACAGGCCGATGGCGGCCACCAGCAGGGCCAGGGCGCCGACCACCACGGTCCTCTTATGCGCCAGGGACCAGACCAGCGCGGGCAGATACGCGCGCTTTAGCCACCGCACCAGCAGGGTGTCCCGTTCCTCCCGGGGCTTGAGTATCAGCGAGGCCAGCACCGGTATCAGGGTCAGGGTGAGGATCAACGAGCCGGTCATGGCGAAGCTGATATCGAAGGCCATGGGCTTGAACATCTTGCCCTCCAGCCCCTGGAGGGTGAACAACGGCACGAACACGGTAATGATGATCACGATGGCGAAGGCCACCGGGTTGGCCACCTCCCGGGCGGCGGTGAGCACCGCGTCGGTGCGATTGACAGCCTCGCCCTTGGCGCGGCGCTCGGCCATGATGCGAAACGAGTTCTCCACCATCACCACCGATCCGTCCACCATCATGCCGATGCCGATGGCCAGTCCCGCCAGGGACATCAGGTTGGCCGAGACGCCCACCTGACCCATGAAGATAAAGGCGATCAACATGGCCAGCGGCAGCGCGGCGATCACCACCAGCGCCGAGCGCAGCTCGCCGAGAAACAGCAGCAGGACGATGGCCACCAAGACTGAGCCCTCCACCAGGGCGCGCACTGCCGTTTCAACGGCCTTTTTCACCAGCTTGGTGCGATCGTAAATGGTATGGATCTTGACCCCGTCCGGCAGGGCCTTTTTCACCGTCTCGAGCTTCTTCTTGACCGAGTCCACCACCTTCTTGGCGTTCGCCCCGATGCGCGCCAGGGTAATGCCGAGCACCACCTCCTTGCCGTCACGGGTCACCGCGCCGAAGCGCATTCCCGGGGCCTGCTCGACCCTGGCGACATCACGCAGGTAAACCGGCGTGCCGTTCTGCACCTTGAGCACGATAGAGCCGATGTCCTGATTCCCCTGAACCAGCCCCTGACCGCGGACCAGATACTCCTCCTTGCCCCGGTTGATGTATTGCCCGCCCACCTCGCGGTTGTTGGCCTTGAGTGCCGTGACTACGTCCTTGAAACCCAGGTGGTACTTGATGAGCTTCATGGGGTCGATGCGCGCCTGGTACTGCTTGACCTTCCCTCCCCAGGAGGTGACGTTGTCCACACCGTGAGCGGTGCGCAATATCAGGCGCACGGTCCAGTCCTGCATGGTGCGCAGATCCATATCGGTCAGGTGTTTGTCCGCCTTGTCCTTAGCGGCCTTTTTCAGCTGCTTGTCGGCCCGCTCGATGGTGTACCAGAAGACCTGGCCCAGCCCCGAGGTATTGGGTCCCATCACGGGTGTGCCGTAACCGGCCGGGATGCGGTTAGTGACCTCCTGCAGGCGCTCCATGACCAGACGGCGGGCGAAGTAGATGTCGGTGCTGTCCTTGAAATAGACCGATACGTAGGACAGGCCGAACATGCTCAGGGAGCGGATCTTCTTGACGCCGGGCAGCCCGGCCATCCCGGATTCCACCGGGAAGGTGATCAGCTTCTCAATGTCCTCGGCGGCAAGCCCCGGGGACTCGGTGTAGATCTCCACCTCGACGGGCGTCACATCGGGAAAGGCATCGA
This sequence comes from uncultured Gammaproteobacteria bacterium, assembly GCA_963844825.1. Taxonomy (GTDB): domain Bacteria; phylum Pseudomonadota; class Gammaproteobacteria; order CAWJPQ01; family CAWJPQ01; genus CAWJPQ01. Next base: position 292,305 of record CAWJPQ010000012.1, on the reverse strand, counting down.
TGGGCACACTGGTCACCGCGCGCCAGCCCATGAAGGCAACCACGGAGAATACGACCAGCACCAGGAATTTGTAACGTAACGCGGCTTCGACCAGTTTATGCAACACGCCCCAACCCCTATTGCGCAGAACCGAGATGTGACTTGAGAATCAGCGACTTCACCATGTACACCCCCTTGGTGACGATGTGCTGGCCCGGCTCGAGGCCTGCGGTGATCTGCGTCCAGCCGGCACTGCGCCGGCCGATCTCCACGGGCTGCGGGTGGATCTCGTCCCCTTCGATGCGAAACACGTGGGGTGCATTGCGCAGCAGGACGACGGCGTCGCTCGGCACCGCGATCACGGGGGTTTCGTCGGTGCTCTTCTGAATCCGCACGTCGACGAACTGGCCGGCGTGGAGGGTGCCCGCCTGGTTGGGCACCTTGATGCGCACCGCCAGGGTGCGCGTCACCTTGTTGAGCAGGTGATGGAGGTGGATCACCTGCCCCGCCAGCCATCGGGTCCTGGCGCGGACCCGCACCGGGGTGCCCACCTTGATCGCGGCCGCCTCCTCCGGTGCCAGCCGCGCATCCACCCAGACGCTCGACTCGTTGGCGACCTCATACAGCACCCGCCCAGGCTGGACCAGCTCACCGACGATGAAGTCATCGGTCATCACGGTCCCGTCGAGGGGCGACAACAGCGAGAAGGTACCATCGGCGCGCGACGGGTCGGCCTTGCGCAGCAAATTTTTCACCTCTTTTTGAGTCATCCCGTAGGCGAGGACCTTCGCCACCGCCAGGGCGCGGTTGACCCTGGCCTTCACGTAACGCCGCTGGGAGACCACGCTTTGGCCGAGCTGCTGCACCCGGCGCCACTCGCGGTCCGCCATAATGAGATCCGCCTGGGCGGTCGCCATCTGGACGCTGGACAGCACAACCAGGGGCTGGCCCTTTTTAACGGCATCGCCCATATGGGCCATGCGCCGGATCACCTGGGAGGCGACCCGGGGAGTCACGTCCGCGGCGGTATTTTTGTTGAGTATTACCTCGCCGGGGGCATGGATCTCCTGAATCAGGCGGCGGCGTTGAACGTCATGGGTAACCACCCCCTTTTCCCGCCGTTCGGTCGCGCTCATATCGACGGCATCTTCCTGCCGGGCGCCCTTTTCCTTGCTCTCATCGCCGTCGATCGGATCGGCACCGGCCTGGACCGCCAGCACGATCCCCAACACAGCCACCAGGACCTTGTGCAGCCTCATCGTGTACTCCCCTGTTTAGTTAGCCCGTCTGCGGGCCCCGCGCCCGCCTCGGGGCGGACCCATGCATCCATCTGCCCCGCCGCGCCCAGCCAGGTGGCCCAGGCGCTCCACGCGCGGCCCCATATACGCGCGGCCGCGATCTGCGTGGTGAGGCCTTGCTTGACCTGCACCAGGTATTGGGTGGCATTGAGCTCCCCGGCCCGCCACATGCGCTCCAGCAGCTCCAGCCGGTCCTTGAGGCTGCCGCGCCCGCTTTCCTGCCAGTGCCGCCAGGTCTCGGCGATCAGCCGGTAGTTCTGGGTGGCCGAGGCCAGGGCGGCCCGGGCATGGCGGTAGGTGTTCTGGGCGGTCTCCTCCAGACGCAGGGTCCTCTGATCGGCCACGGTCACCTTGGAGGTGTAGTGACGGCGGATGTACAGGGGGATGGACAAGGTAACCTCGCCCAGGGCCGTGCTTTGATTGGTGCCGACCGAGCGCCCGCCGCGCAGACTGAAGGTCGGATCGGGGAGCGTCTTCCGCCGGGCCAGATCGATCTGCCCCTGGGAGGCCTGGATCCGGGCCTGGAGCGCCAGAAGCGAAGGCAGATGGGTCACCAGGGCCTCGGTATCCACGTGGGAGGTCAGTGCAGGCGGCGCGTTCGGCAGGTCAGGCCAGTGGGTCAGGGTGAACCCGCTCGCCGCCGACAACGCGTTCTTCGCGCGGTTCAACTTGGTCATGGCGTTGGTGTCGCGGAAAAGGGCCTCCGACAGGGCGAGGCGGGCCAGATCCACCGAGTTGGCGCCGATATCCCCGGCCTCATAGCGCCGTTTGGCCAGGTCGGCGAAACGGCGCATGAGCTCGACCCGCCGCCGGGTGATGTCCGCTACCCGGCGGGCCATGTTGTATTGAGCCAGGGTATTCAGAACGGTGACCGCCGTCTTGAGACGCACCTGCTCATACTGCGCCCGGGCCGCGCTCAGGCTGTCCCGGCTGATGCTGGTATACAGGTCGCGTTTGTCATTCCAGTCGACGGACTGGGTGAACCCGATATAGGTGTTGTTGTTGACCGAGTGTTCGTAGGAGACCCCGCCGATGGGATTGTACAGGGGCTGACTCGCCTGCTTGGCGCTGGCCTTGGAGGCCTCGACCGCCGCCTTGGCGGCCTGCACCGCCGGGTTCTCCCGCCAGACCCGCTCCATCATAGCCCGCAGTTGCGAGTCCTTGCCCAGGTGAGGCATGGACGCCGGCGAAGACGCGCCGCTGGACCCGGCGTCCGCCCGGGCGGGGGCCGCGCCCATGGTCAGCAAGGCCCCGGCCAGGAGCACGGGGAACAACGCCGCGGCCATCGTTGGCCGGGACCGCCCCTTGCGGCGGCGGCTCCGTAGCGAGGTGTCCAACATGGCAATAAGCTGGCGTATCATCATGACGATGCCAAATTTCTCCGTGAGTTCAAGGATGGTGACGCCTTGCGCCAGTGCCGGCAGGGCATATGAAGTCACCGACAAATGACCCTTCTCCGCGCCCATGACACTGATCCTGCGGCGCGGATCTTCGATGTCAGATCGTGCCGGTGCGATCGCCGGTCCCGATAGCGATGTTCATGGATCGTTGTATTATTCCCATGGCGGCTATACTGACACCCCAGACCTAATCGCGCCCTTTCCAGGTTTATACGAATATGTATATGTTTTGAGACGCCCCACCATGACGCTTCAGCAGGGGCACAGGGTCCGACTGCCCTCCAGGGCCGAAGCGCACGGCGGAACCGGCATCATTGACACCCAAGTCAGACCGGCTGAAGGGTATATGCCAGGACGGGCCGGTCGGCGGCTGCGGCGGGAGGCTGATGAAAGGTGCGGTAGAGGGTATGAACCCCGTAGCCAGGCTGATTCTGATTCACGCCCGGCGTGAATCAGCCATGGATGGAAGGCGGCGCGACCGCGCTAACTCAGCAAGGGCCGCAATTTGTTTTCAATGACTTCGCGGGCGCGGAAAATCCGCGAGCGCACCGTGCCGACCGGGCAGTCCATCACCTGGGCGATTTCCTCGTAACTCATGAGCTCGATCTCGCGCAGGATGATCGCTTGACGCAGGTCGTTGGTCAGCCCGTCGATCGCCTCCCACACGGCCTGCCTGACGTCGTCCCCCATCAGGGTTCGCTCCGGCGTCACGTAGTCGCGGGGGCTGGCGTAGTCGTCTTCCATGCCATCGACGTAATCCAGGGTAATCCGGCGCCCGGTGGCCGCAAGGTGGTTCCTGGCGGTATTGATCGCAATGCGGTACAGCCATGTGTAGAACGCGGAATCGCCCCTGAATTTATCGATCGCGCGGTAGGCCTTCAAGAACACCTCCTGCGCGACGTCGAGGCACTCCACCTGATCGTGGACGTAGCGCTCCACGAGCCGCACGATCTTGTGCTGGTATTTGCGAACCAGCAGATCAAAGGCGCCCTTTTCACCCTGCTGGACGCGTCTGACCAGTTCCAGATCCGCGGCACTCCTTCCCTCCTGCGCCGTTTCTTTGTTCACTGGCGCGTCCGAACGGGCCTTGCGAGCCGGCTTGGTGGTCGTGGGCTCATGAAGTGTAGGTAGCTCTATGCTTGCTTGATGCCCCATGGAATAACCTCCTGGTTTATTGTTCTCAATCACCCAATATCGGGTACGAAACAACAGGGTCCGCATTCCTTACTGACCCTCACTTGCAATCCTAACGTCTCCGGAACCGTCGATACCTTTCCGGAACTATACGCTTTTGTATACAACACCGCGCCTGATGGCGCCAACGAAAGGTCTGGATTAGCCCCCCTTGCCCGGGGCGCATAAAAAACGAAGGAATTACAGCTATATAGCGACTATTGCGGGAGATGCCGACCGTATTGATTGTGACCATAACACAGCCGGGTCGGCCATTGATACCCGGGTTGCCCGACCCGGCGCCCATACGGCGCCCTGCGGCGCCTCAGGTCTTGAACAGGAACGATGCGGTCAAAAATCATACGCCCCCCCTATTCGCCGCCCACCATGGCGGGCGAGAACTTGGCCGTGACGATCCGCAGCAGCACCAGCAATGAGATCACTGCCAGACCCAATACGACCTTGCCGGCACTGTAGTGGTGGAACCATAGCCCCATCAACTCCCCGATGAGCACCACCAACACGGTGTCGAGAATAAACGTTACCCGTATGCGCCCCAGCCGGAGATACGCCTGAAGCGTCCGAATGACCTCGAGCAAAGCCAATATAATCAGCGATTCGCTGATGACCCGCTCCGAGACCTCGACCCAGCCGAGATAGAACAATTGGTCCAGTTCCATGGCCATGTGGATGATACCCGCCAGGATCCACAGACAAAGCACGAATATAAGTGCGCCGGCGAGCAGTCGAAGCAGCGCGGCGTACATGTTGAGTCCAAATGCCGATTGACCGCGGCTGGAATTGGGCGTGAGTAAAAACGATGATTTCATGAGTGCGGACATCTCTTCGGTAAGGACATGGGACGCACGGCACGCCCGAATGACGTTGGGGTCACTTTAAACAAACCGTATGACGCCGTTGTGACGGATCCCGCAACAACGCAATTCGGCCTGACACCCGGAGTCGGACGGTATCGCCGGCAACCGCCTTGGCCGGCACGGGGTCCAAACCTGACCGCGCCGTCCTGATCCTTTGAGGGGGTTTGTGCCCGCGCGTTCACAATACGGGTGCAAAAACCGAAACCGTCCCGGGACCGGGGCGGCAAGGCCTTGCCGCCCCGGCGGCCGGCGCCTGCCTGCCACCGTGTCCCGCCGGCGGGTGCCCGACCGCCCGTGTCCCGCCGAACGCCCCGTGCGGGCCGGTACTTACCCGCAGCCGGGCCGGGTACGGAATTTGCTTTTGCCATTACCCGGAAGTTGTTCGAGTTGCATGCCGCTATGAAACAGATTACCGATACAAACAGGTCGACGCTCATCGGTCTGATGGGCGGGGTGTTCATCCTGGCCCTCACCGCCTTGTTGTCCCAAACACCCTTGGCGGGCATCCTCAACCTGCCCGGCCTGGTGATGGTGCTGGGCGGCACCCTCGCCGCCACCCTGGTCAGCCGTCCGGTTCGCGATGTATGGGGCGTGCTTAAGTCCCTGCGTGGCTTGATGCACGACGAGCATATCAGTGTGGATCAGGAGATCGCCCACCTCTCGGACATTTCCCACTGGTACCGGTCGGGAAACATCAGGGCGGCCGAACAGGCCGTGCAGCAGGTCACCAACCCCCTGCTGCGCACCGGCGCCCAGCTGGTGATCGACCGCGAGCCCATCGACGACATCATCAAAGTCCTGCAATGGCGCATTGCCGGCGTGCGAACCAAGGCCCAGGGCGATGCGCAGATCCTCCGGACCCTGGCCGCGTTCGCGCCGGTGTTCGGCATGCTCGGCACACTGTTCGGACTGATTCAGATGCTGAACAGCCTGGGGCATGCCAGTCTTGCGGACATCGGGACCGCCATGTCCTTCGCCCTGATCACCACCTTGTACGGGCTGATCGCCGCCAACATGATCTTCAAACCCCTGGCCATGAAGCTGGAGCGACGCATTCAGCACCAGGTGCTGCTCATGAACATGCTCCTGGAAGGCGTCGTGCTGCTGTACGAGCGGCGTCACCCCCTGCAGATCAAGGAGGCGCTGACGACCTACCTGTTTCACAGCGACGGAACGCGACCGTCACCCGCTGCCCTGGCCAAGGTGGCCTGAGTCCTGCGTGCTATGGAACGTCCACCGATGAGGGCAACGGCGGCGCCGGGCTATGGCGCCAGAGCAGGCATTGCCGCCTACGAACCGCCCGCAGAGGAAAGTGCCGACCATGACGGGGCCTGGCTTTTCAGCTTTGTCGATATCCTGACCTTGCTGGTAACGCTCATGGCGCTGTTGCTGGCCTATACCTATGTCCCCCAACGGGCGCACCCCCAGCACACCTCGGCGCCGACCGCCGCCGAGGCCGTCCCCGCCAGCCGCGCGGACACATCCCCCGCCCCGCCGAAGCCGGCCCGCCGGCCCGGCCCCGTCACCAACCCCGCCCCCGGCAGCGACCGCAGTGGCGGGCAGGCAGAAAGCCCCGGACCAGCGACGATGCCTTCCCCCCTGGAAACCAAGGAGCCCACCGCCACCGCCGCCGTCTCCCCACCCAAACCCGACGCCGCTGTCGGCCCGCGCCCGGCGACCCGCCAAGACCTTGCCATCCCCCCGCAGATCCGGGACCGGGTGAAGGTCACCCGGACGGGACAGCGTATCAACGTGGTCATCAAGGACGACGTGCTGTTCAAGGTGGGCAGCGCCCGCCTGACCGGCACCGGCACGGGACTGCTCAGCCACGTCGCGGAGATGCTAAAACAAACCGGGTATCCGATCTCCGTGGAGGGCCATACCGACGACACCCCCATCCACACGGCGCGTTTCCCCTCGAACTGGGAGCTGTCCACGGCGCGCGCCACCAACGTCACCCGCTACCTCATCGAACGCGGCGTCGCCGCCGCGCGCCTGCGCGCCATCGGCTATGGCGCGACCCGGCCGGTCGCCGGCAATGACACACCCGCGGGCCGCGCGCAAAATCGACGGGTGGCCCTGGTGCTCCACGTGAACGGGCACACGGGCCCCGATACCGCCGGTACGAACAGCCCCCTCAGGCCGTAACGCCGCCCCTTGCGCCCCGCCGGGGCGCTTGGTGATCTCGCCCATGTTCAATAAGCCCTGACAGGCGTAGCGCGGGCCATGGCCTCCAGGCGGCGGATGCGCTCCTCGGTGGGCGGGTGGGTGGAAAAGAGCTGAGCCAGCTTCTGCCCACTCAGGGGATTGATGATGAACATATGCGCCGTGCCGGGGTGCGCGCTGGCCGCGTGCATGGGCGTGCTGCGATTGGCCTGCTCCAGTTTGCGCAACGCCCGGGCCAGCCACAGGGGGTTGCCCGACAACTCGGCGCCGCCCTTGTCGGCCCCGTACTCGCGGGAGCGCGATACCGCGAATTGAATAAGCGCCGCGGCAATGGGCGCGACGATCATCATCAGCAGCGCGCCGAAGACATTGCCGCCGTCGCGATCGCCCTCGCCGCGCCCGAAGCCGAATATCAGCGCCCACTGGGCGAAGTTCGCCAACATGGTAATCGCCCCGGCCAGGGTGGCCGCGACGGCGCTGATCAGGGTATCCCGGTGGCGCACGTGGCTGAGCTCATGGGCCAGCACACCGGTCAGTTCCTCCTTGTCCATCAGCCGCAGCAGGCCGGTGGTGGCAGCCACCGCGGCGTGGGCGGGGTCGCGTCCCGTGGCGAAGGCGTTGGGCGTATCGTTGTCGACGATATATACCGCCGGCACGGGCATCTCGCCACGCTTGGCGAGCGCCTCCACAACGCCGTAGAGCTTGGGGGCCTCCCGAGGCCCCACCCGCCGGGCACGGTACATGGTCAGGACGACCTTATCAGAATACCAGTAGCTGCCGATGTTCATGACCGCCGCCACGACCAGCGCGATCACCATCCCGCTGTGTCCGCCGAGGGCCTCCCCGGCAACCATGAGCAACGCCGTCAGCCCCCCCAGCAACAAGGTAGTGCGAAGTGCGTACATAAGTGGATTCCACCCCCGATCGGTTTCGTTGGTCCTTACATAGAGCCACCGGCCCGATTTATCAACCCGGCCGCCCCATCGGCAAGCCGGCCGAGCCAGATTAACACATTGAAACCGCATGATATTTTTTGACAAAAACGAAAGCCTGCCGGGCCGCGTGAAATTTTCTTTCAATTTTCGAAAAAAGGTATAAATTAATGTCGCTTTACCTGTGGGTTACCGGCGTGCGCTCATGCGCCCCGGAACAATCACCATGGCGGTTTTCCCTATCGTTTCCTATTTAGGAGTCAAGAGCATGAACGGAAGTACCCGTAAGGTTGTTGCGGCCGGCGCCGCGCTGTTGCTGGGCCTCGCCATGAGCTGCGGCGTCATGGCCGAGACCGTGGCACCCCAGAAGGCCGCAGCGGCTCACGCGAAAATGCACAAGCACGCCCCTTCGGCGATGATTAAGTCCATCCAAGAGGCGCTGAACAAGAACGGCGCTAAACTGGAGCTCGACGGCTACATGGGCAAGAAGACGCGCGCGGCAATCAAGACCTTTCAGTCCGCTCACGGCCTGAAGGCCACCGGCCACGCCGACGGCCATACCCGCAAGGCACTCGGCCTCAACGGCTGATCGACCTGCAGCCGGCCCCGTGCAAGGCCCCGTGCCCGCCATCGGCGGCACGGGGTTTTTTTTGCCTGCCCGGCGGTCGGCGGCACCGGATCTTCGGCAAGACAGTGGGTGCCATTGGGTATATACTGTTTCGTGTCTCACGCGATCAAGGGATATGTGCATGACGCCGCCGTCGGCAAGCGCTGAAGCAAACACCATCCGCACCGGTCCGTCCGTACCATGTATCGGCACGCGTATCCGATGACATGCAGCCTTAGATAGAATCAATTTCCGCTTCATGGGTCCAAGTCGCAGCCGCCATACCGGCCCCTTCCGCATCCTGTACGCCCCCGCCGGGCCCGGCGCCGTCCGACTTTCGTCCCGGGACAAAGGAAAAAGAATCAAGAATTGAGTGAGATGCACGACAACCCTGTGCAACGGAGCCCGTTGCACATAACCGAAAAAACACGGCAGGTGGAGGTTGAGTTTCATGGTGGTTAGTCATTCCCTACGACGCTTTTTGATGGCCGCACTCGGCCTGTTCCTGATCTGCGCCCCCCTGGGCGCCGCGACCGCCGCGGCCCAGGATCACCCGGTCCTGCGGACGACGCTGGACAACGGCCTGCGGGTGATCATTGTCCGCAATCCGCTCGCCCCCGTCGTCACCACTCAGGTCAACTACCTGGTGGGCTCCAACGAGGCGCCCCCGGGTTTCCCCGGCATGGCCCACGCCCAGGAGCACATGATGTTCAGGGGGAGCCCCGGGCTCACGGCCGGTCAACTGGTCAACATCGCCGCCGTCATGGGCGGAAACTTCGACGCCTCGACCCAGCAGACGCTGACACAGTACTTTTTTACCGTGCCCTCCGAGGACCTGGACGTGGCACTGCACATCGAGGCGATACGCATGCGGGGCACCCTCGACAGTGCGAAACTGTGGAGTCACGAACGCGGCGCCATTGAACAGGAAGTCGCACAAGACCTTTCCAACCCCCAGTACGTCATGTACACCAAGTTGCTCAAGACCATGTTCAAGGGCACGCCGTACGCCCACGACGCCCTGGGCACGCGCCCCTCTTTTCAGAAGACCTCGGCCAAGATGCTGAAGTCCTTTTACGACACCTGGTACGCACCCAACAACGCCATCCTGGTCATCGCCGGAAATGTCCAGCCCCAGGAGACCCTGAAGAAGGTCAAACAGCTGTTCGGCGATATCCCGGCCAAGAAGCTGCCCAAGCGCCCCGACGTGAACCTCAAACCCGTCGAGCCCAAAACCATGCGCAGTGACACCGACCTGCCCTACGGCCTGGCCCTCATGTCGTTCCGTATGCCCGGCTACAACAGCCCCGACTATGCAGCGGCTACGGTCCTCTCCGACGTACTGAGCAGCCAGCGTGCAGACCTGTACGGGCTGGTTCCCCAGGGCAAGGCCCTGTACGCCAGCTTCGACCTGCATCCGTTTCGCCATACGGGAATGGCGGTGACCGCCGGCGCCTTTCCCGTCGGGGCCGACGCGGACAAGCTGCTCAAGGAGATGAAAGACATCCTGAAAAAGACCCTCAAGAGCGGGGTTTCGCCCGAACTGGTCGAGGCGTCCAAGCGCCGCGAAGTGACGGGCGTCGAGTTTCAGAAGGATTCGGTCTCGGGCCTGGCCTCGGCCTGGTCGTCCGCCGTGGCGCTGGAGGGGCGCGACTCCCCCCAGGATGACGTACGCGCCATCAAGGCGGTGACGGTGGAGGACGTCAACCGCGTCGCCCGCAAGTACATCGACTTCGACCATATGGTGGTCACGGTACTGAAGCCCCACCCCTCCGGCAAACCGGTCTCCAGTAAGCGCTTCGGCGGCAAGGAATCCTTCGCCCCCGAGAAGACTAAGCAGGTAAAACTGCCCGAGTGGGCCAAACAGGCGCTGATGCGCCTCAACGTACCCAAGTCCACCGTGCACCCGGTGGTGAGCACCCTGCCTAACGGCATCAAGCTGATCGTCCAGCCCGAGTCGGTCAGTGACACCGTCGGGGTATATGGGAATATTCGCAACAACCCGGACATGCAGACCCCCAAGGGACGGGAGGGCGTGAGCGAGGTGCTCGGCGACCTGTTCCAGTACGGCAGCACCTCCCTGGACCGCCTGGCCTTCCAGAAGGCCCTGGACGACATCGCCGCCCAGGAGTCGGCGGGCACCGATTTCTTCGTCCAGGTGCTGAGCGATAATTTTGAACGGGGCGTCGAGCTGCTTGCGGACAATCAACTGCACCCGGCCCTGCCGGAAGAGGCCTTCAAGGTCAGCCGGCGCCAGCTCGCCGCCACGGTCAAGGGCCGGCTGAAGAGCCCCTCGTTCCTCAGCCATCAGGCGTTGCACAAGGGACTGTTCCCCAAGAACGACCCGACCCTGCGCCACTCCACGCCAAAGACGGTCAGGGCACTGAAGCTGGACCAGGTGAAGGCCTACTACAAGGGTGCGTTCCGTCCCGATCTCACCACGATCGTGGTGATCGGCAACGTCACGCCGGAACGGGCCAAGAAGGTGATCAGCCGCTATTTCGGCGATTGGAAGGCCCATGGCCCCAAACCCGAAACCCTGCTGCCCCAGGTCCCGCCCAATAAGCCCTCGAGCACGGCGGTGCCCAACCGCAGCCGCGTGCAGGACAGCGTCACCCTCGCCCAAACCCTCGGGATGAACCGCTCCAATCCGGACTATTACGCATTGATATTGGGCAACCATGTGCTGGGCGGCGCGTTTTACGCCACACGCCTTTACCGCGACCTGCGCGAGAACACGGGCCTGGTCTATTTCGTGTCATCGTCCTTCCACGTGGGCAAGACCCGCGCCGTGTACATGGTGAACTATGCCTGCGACCCGCCCAACGTCTCCAAGGCCCGTGATATCGTGGTGCGGGACCTCAAGCAGATGCGGGACGAGCCGGTCACGCCCGACGAGCTGCACCTGGCCAAGGCCCTGCTGCTGCGCAGCATCCCCCTGTCCGAGGCCAGTCTGGGCAGCATCGCCGGAGGGCTGCTGTCGCGCTCGAGCCTCGACCTGCCCCTGGACGAGCCCACCCGCGCCGCGCGTCACTACGTCAAGCTGAACGCCAAGCAGGTCAAGGCGGCCTACGCCAAGTGGCTGCGGCCCGGCGACCTGGTGCAGGTAACCCAGGGACCCGAGCCCAAATAGGCGCCATGAAAAGGAAGAACGGTCCACAGCCCCCCGGCGACGACCCGCCCTTCCCGGCGCCCGCGCACCCCAGCCGGCGCCGGGAACCCCTGCCCTGGCACCGGCCCAAGGAACGGGAAGACGACCCCGAGGCCCAGCGGCGTGTCGAGTCCATCCTCGCCAGCCCCGGCTACCTGCCCGCCGACCAGGACGTGGCCTTCCTCAACCGGGATGACACCCGGGGTGTACGCCTGCAGGTGGACTACCTCAAGACCGAGTACCTGCTCGAGGAGCACCGGATCCAACACACCATCGTGGTGTTCGGCAGCACCCGCATCCCGGAGCCCGCCGCGGCCCAGCGGCGGGTGGACCATTTCTACGATCAGCTGGCCGGCGACCCGGATAACCCGAAGCTCAAGCGGCGCCTGGCGGTTGCCGAACGCCTGCTGGCCAAGAGCCACTATTACGATACGGCCCGGGAGTTCGGACGTCTGGTGGGCGATGCCGGCGGCGGTCCCGACGATTCGAGGGTAGTGGTGATGACCGGGGGCGGTCCCGGCATGATGGAGGCGGCCAACCGCGGGGCCTACGACATCGGAGCCAAGTCCATCGGCCTCAATATCAATCTGCCCCACGAACAGTATCCCAATCCGTATATCACCACGGACCTGTGCGTGCGCTTCCACTACTTCGCCCTGCGCAAGCTGCACTTCCTGTTGCGCGCCAAGGCGCTGGTGGCATTTCCCGGCGGCTACGGGACCTTCGATGAGCTGTTCGAGACTCTGACCCTTATCCAAACCCGCACTATCCACCCCGTCCCGGTGATTCTGGTGGGCGAGGCCTACTGGCGCCGGGCCTTCGACGTGGACTTTCTGGTAGCCGAGGGCGTCATCGACGAGGAGGATCGGGAGCTGTTCTGGTACGCCGAGTCCGCCGCCGAGGCCTGGGAGGGGATCGTGCAATGGCACCGGGTCAACGGTGAACCGCTGTTTTAGCGGAAAACTAAAGCGAGGAGACAGGTATGCAGATATCTTTTCACGGGGCCGACCGGGGGGTGACGGGCTCCTGCCATATGATCCAGTGCGCCGGCCGGCGCATCCTCATCGATTGCGGCATGTACCAGGGCGGACGGGAGCTGGACGAGGAAAACGCCGAGCCGTTCGGCTTCGACCCGGCTGATATCGATTACGTGCTGCTTACCCACGCCCATCTGGATCACTGCGGGCGCCTGCCGCTGCTGTACAGGCGCGGTTTTCGAGGCGAGATCATCACCACAGCCGCCTCCCGGGAACTGGCGCGGGTCGTCATGCTCGACGCGGCCCACCTGGAGGAGGAAGAGGCCCGTTATCAGGCACGCAAGGCCGCGCGCCGCGGCAAACATGCCAAGTCCACGGCTCCCCTGTTCACGGTACTCGATGCCCTGAACTGCCTGGAGCAGTTCGGCCGCACGGCGGTCTACGACAAGCCCCTGGAGGTGATCCCCGGCGTACGCGCCACCTTCCTGGATGCCGGACACATCCTCGGCTCGGCCAGTGTCTTCCTGGAACTGGAGGAAACCGGGCGAAAGCGCAGCATCATCTTTTCGGGAGACCTGGGCAACGCCGGCCGCCCCCTGCTGCGGGACCCGGTGACCCCCGCCCGTGCCGATGTGGTGGTCATGGAGACCACCTATGGAGACCGGCGCCACAAGGCCATCGCCCCCTCCGTGGACGAACTCTATGCAGCCATCGCGGATACCTTCCGGCGCGGCGGCAATGTCATCATCCCCACCTTCGCCCTGGAAAGGGCCCAGGAAGTCCTTTACTACCTGCGCCAGGGCGTCAAGGAGGACCGGCTGCCGGCGTCCATGCAGGTCTTTCTGGACTCGCCCATGGCGATCTCCGCCACGGAGATCTTCGAGCACCACCCCGAGTGCTACGACGCCAAGATCGCCAAACTCTTCCATGACAACCACGACCCCTTCGACCTGCCCGGCCTGCACCTAACCCGCGAGACCTCGGAGTCCATCGCCCTCAACCGCATTACCGGCGGCGCGGTAATCATGGCCGGGTCCGGCATGTGTACCGGGGGGCGTGTCCGCCATCATCTCAAGCATCACCTGTGGCGCCGCGACTCGAGTGTCATCTTCGTGGGCTATGCCGCCAACGGCACCCTGGCCCGGCGCATCATCGACGGCGCCCAGACCGTGCGCGTCTTCGGTGAAGAGATCCCCGTTCACGCGAGCATCCACACTATTAACGGCTTTTCCGCCCATGCGGACCGGGACGAACTCCTCGACTGGCACAAACGCATAGAGGGCGTGGAGCGCACATTCCTCGTCCACGGCGAGGAGGATGCCATGCGTCGCTTCGCCGAGGCCCTGAAAGGCGGGCCGGTGGAGATGCCGGATCTGCACCAGCAATACGAGCTGTGAGAGAACGGGACGGCCCTATTGTGACCAATTAAGGCCGTCCCGCATGAAAGGCGCGTCCTAACGACCCGGCGCTGGCGCCGCGGGCATCAGCCCATGCCGCGCAACGACCCTATCGCTAGTTCGAGCCCTTGCCGCTCACCGAGCTGGAGATCGGCAGGTCTTCCACACCGTCGCTGCCGCTGCCGTCAGACCCAAGCCTTATGGACACCCTCCCCGGATTCATGCCCGTTGCCGGATTGAAGCCCGAGAAATTGATCTGCACCTTCAGAAAGCCGCGGTTGGTGGATGAGGACAACACCATCTGGGCGGTAAAGCCCGTAACAGACCCGTTGAGGTCTACTCACGCCACTGGTCGCAGGGTCGAACAGTTGCACCTGTACCCCGCACGACAAATCGCTGACAGTGGAATTGACCAGGGTAATGGGGTTGGTGGTGCCGATGGTGCGGGCCGTGAAACAGCCGGATGGAATGATCACGAAAGACCGGGGCAGGCTGGCCTCCAAGGGATTGGTGGCATCGGGCTTGCCGATGATTGACAGCTGCTCGGTACCGGGATCATAGAAATCAGTGCCGCCGTCAAGCGTAAACCTCGCCAAATACTGCAGGCTGCCGTCGGATGACACTGATGTCGCGGTTGATGAACTGATAACGTTCGCATTTACAGCCGAAAAGGGATGATCGATCACAGCCAACGCCGGCGTAATGCCTAACAGCGCCAGCACCGGCACCAACAATGTCTTAACACCTGTACGCACTTGTCGTTTCATTGTCATGCTCCTCATATGGATTTTAATTTTTCGGGCGCAAGTACCGCCCCTCCACCAAGACCTCCGTGTGGCTGGCATACTCCTGATTGAGATTGAACGGCGCCGATCGTTGCCGCGACGTCCAACCGCTCTGTGGGTGGGACCCGATCGGGAAACGTGGTAAGTCGAAAAACGAAGGCGGCAAGGTTTGGTAAGGTCGGAACTGCCAAGGCCCGGGCTGTCCCCTGACAGGAGACCCCGCACCGCAGCACCCGGCATTGCTCGGTCGATGACCGTTTCATCCGCCAACATCCCTTTCCTGTTGCTCATGGCGGTCCTATGAACCCATCCGAGCCCCCGCACCGCAGCGGGACCGTGGCGCCCGACGAGCTCCCAGCAGGCTGCATGCCAGTCTGCTGTTGAGATGGATTGCGGCAGTTCGAGTGAACCAATGCACGCAACCCGCACCCAACATTAGCTATACCTACTATGCCGATAATTACCTGTCAACAAGAAAGTTGCATGTGCACGCCAACATTTATTTTTTTCTAAATTTCTCCACATTTGAGCTTGGATATCAGCGTCTGCGGCTACTGGTCAGCGCGGGTCACCACCCTGCCCTGCATGGGCCTGCACGCCGTCATTACCCATGCTGAAAGTGAGCGCGCCGTTGGGCGAGGCCTTGACCGGCGGGTTTAACCCGGCAAAGTCCACGCTCATCCCCCGGGCAATCCGTGTGACCCTTGGCGCGGTAGAATCAGAGTCGCAGCAAAGCGCTGCACATGGGCGTTGAGGGAGATACTGCTCGGGTAAGGGGATCGCGCAGGAATGACCACCCACGGGGGAACCGAGCGATGGGTCAGCCGGGCGGAACCTCCGTCATGTGGGGCGCCGCCCGGGACAGGGCGCGCTCGGCGGCGCCAAACCACCATGCCAGGCGTACCAACTGCACCCATTGGGCGGGGGAGATGAGCGCATGGCCCAGCAGCTTGGCGGTATGGACCCGGCCCCGCTCGTCCATGGCCTGGCTCACGCACGCCGGGATGACGCCATGGGCGGGATCCGCCACAGCGCGTATCACCATAAACGGCACATTCGCCCCGCGGGCGACCTCGGCGATCGCGGCGCTCTCCATGTCCGCAGCCACGGCCCCGGTCCGGCGCAGAAGGGCCTCCTTGTCGGCCGCCGACTTCAACAGCCCCGCTGCCTCGGCAAGCGGCCCCGTGGAAAGCCGGTGGGCACGGGCGGCGAGCTGCGTCACCATCGCCTGATGCCAGGCCGGATCGGTAGCGAATCTGTGTCTTTGGGCGTCGATAACCGTTTCAGGGAGCAGCACGGTGCCTGCGGCCAGGCCCGGACGCAGGCCGGCGGCGCTACCCCAGCTCATCAGCGCGCGCGCGCCGGCGTCGAGGAGTCTGTGCGCCGCCTCATGGGCGCGCTGCGCCCCGACGCCCGATACGGCCAGCACCAGGCCCGCCCCGCCGCCGGCAGGGCGACCGTGAGCCCCCAGGACGCGCCGCAGGGGGCGCGCCTCCTGCGGCAGCGCGACCACGACGCCGAGGCGCGCTAACGGTGCTTGCGGATCAGGTTGCGGTAACGGGCCAGGGCCCATAAGGGGAAGTAGGTGCTGTAGCCGTGATATTTCAGGTAGAAGACCCGCGGAAAGCCCGGCGCATTGAACCAGTTCTCCCACCACGTCCCGTCTTCTCTTTGAGTGCGCAGCAGGTATTGGGCCCCTTTGTACAGCTCGGGGGACGCGGGGTCGTCTACGGCCATCAGTCCGAGCATGGCCCAGGCGGTATGGTAAGACATGCTCCTGGACTCGCGGCCCGCCAGGGCGGGCTCGAAATAACTGTCGTTGGTTTCACCCCAACCGCCGTCGGCACGCTGCACATGCTTCAGCCAGGCCACGGCGCGCTTGATGCACGGGTCATCGGGGCTGACACCCGCCTCGGCAAGCGCTACCAGCGCCGACCAGGTCCCGTAGATATAGTTGGACCCCCAGCGCCCGAACCAGCAGCCGTCCTGCTCCTGTTCACTGCGCAGGTATTGCCACAGCCTTGTCGAGGACGCCGCGGTATTGGGGCGACTGATCCACCAGTCGTGCCAGCAGGGTTACGCAGCGCGCGGTGACGTCGCTGGTCGGGCGGATCGAGCAGTGCCCCGTGATCGGCGAACGGGATCTCGTTCAAGTAGTAGCAGGTATTGTCCGCGTCAAACGCGGCAAAGCCGCCGTTGCGCGACTGCATGCCCGCCAGCCAGTCGGCGGCGCGGCGGATCGCATACCCGTAACGCCCCTCATCCGCCTGGTGCATGGCCCAGGCAACGGCGCTGGTATCGTCCAGGTCCGGATAGTGCCCGTTCTCGAACTGGAACGGCCACCCGCCGCCGGGCAGATGGGGGCGGTAGTCGCGCCAGTCGCCCGGTGCATCCAGCAGCTGACGCTCCTTGAGCCAGTCGAGGGCCCGGCGCACCGCCGGCCAGGTGCCGGAGACGTCGGACTCCTGCAGGGCGAGGCAGGCCAGCGCCGGTATCCCATACCGGCGAGACGCACGGCTGGCAGTAAGCCGAATCGGTATTGACCACCAAAAGCTCGCGAATGGACTCCAGCGCCGTCACCCGCTCCGGGTGGTCCTCGGGGTAGCCCATGCACGCCATGGCCTCATAGGCATTCACCATGGCCGGAAAGATCGCCCCCAGGCCGCCCAGCCCGTTGAGCCGCTCGACAAACCAGCGCTCCGCCTTTTTCATGGCATAGGCGCGCAGCCGCTTCGGAATGAAGGGGTCCAGGAACCGGCCCAGTTTGTCCAGCCACAGAAACACATGGTTGAGCCGCGAGCGCACGGGGAAGTAGTTCTGTTCCTCCTCGGGCGGGACCGTGAACAGCTCCGGGATATGCACGTCGCGGGGATTGACGGCCGGGCGTTTCAGCGTGCACAGCACCAACAGGGGGACCATGACCGTGCGGGACCAGTAGGAGACCTTGCTCAGATGAAACGGGAACCAGCGCGGCACCAGCATGATTTCCACCGGCATATAGGGGACGCCGCGCCATGGAATCTGGCCGAACAGCGCCAGGGCGATACGCGTGAACACGTTGGCGCGCGCCGCGCCGCCGTTGGCGAGTATCAGCTCGCGGGCGAGGATCATGTGCGGGGCGTCAACATCATCACCCGCCAGCTTCAAGGCGTAGTAGGCCTTGATCGAGCAGCTCAGATCCATATCGCCGCCGAAGTACAACGGCCACCCGCCGTCTTCCATCTGGCACGAGCGCAGGTACACCGCGAGCTTGCGTTCCAGGTCCGGATCGAGCTCGTTCATATAGTGCATCATCATGATGTACTCGGCGGGAATGGTGCAGTCGGCCTCGAGTTCGTAGCACCAGTAACCCTCCGGGTGCTGGGCCGTCAGCAGCGCCCCCTGGGCGGCCCTGATCCCCGCCTCCACTCCGGCGGTATCACGGCTGATCGGCGTGGCCGCATCGGCGTCCTGAACGCCATACGAATCTGCATGCCTGTAGTTTAACGACATAAAAATCAGAAACCTCTTCTTCTAATTAATGGCATCGATGCCCGCCGTCCCGGCGGTTGCATCAGGCAACCGGTGCGCGCCCCGGGGCTGGGCGCCGCCTTGGAGGCGGACGCTGCGCGGACTGCGGGGCCGAATATGCTTCCGGCCTTTAAACCCGGACCAACGGCAGGCCTCTGCCTGCCAGGTGAAACAGTGAACGCAGCATATAGTCATTCCTCACCGTGAGCCGGGTGACGAGGACGGTGACCTTCACGCTGTTTCTGGAAATCTTTACCTGCTGGCCCGTGTTGAAATCCTTGTGTTTGTTGATTTTGCGCAGCGTGAGCACCGCCATGCCGAGGGCCCACAGGCAAAAATTCCTTATACCGGTCTCGTGGGGAGGAATCAACAACGTATACCGCAGCGCATTGCTCAGATGCCCGTGGGCCACCGCGATCAAATGGGTCAGCCCCTCGCCGAAGCCCTCGTCGTAGGCGCCCGGGGTCAGGTCCCCCAGATCGAAGCCGGCCCGGTCGAAGACGTCCCGAGGCAGCCAGCAGGCGCCGCGCTGTCTGTCGTCCCACAGGTCCTTGAGAATATTGGTCATCTGCAGCCCCTGCCCGAACGAAACGGCGAGCCCCATTAGCTCCTCGCGGCGGGCGGCGATCTGCGGGGAGTACTCGCAGAACAGCTTGGTCAGCATCTCGCCGACGACGCCTGCCACGTGATAGCAGTAACGGTCCATTTCCCCGAGGTGGCTGAGGCCCCGGGCATCGCTGTTCTCCTGGAAGTCGGCCATCCCCTCCGACATTATGCGCACGCAGCTCTCCAGGGCCTCGCGCTGATTGGCGTTGAAGCCCCGGGTAATGGTGATCACCCGAGGCGTCACCCTGATCAGCTCCCGCTCGGCGGGCAGGGTGCCCTCCGACAGCAGGGGGTGCAGGTCATTGGCGAAGTGGCTCGCCGAGGCCTCGCCGGCCACCACCTTGATGAACTGATCACAGAAATGGCGCTTTTGCTCCGCGCTGAGGTGCGCCTCGTCCTCGATGGTATCGACGATGCGGCACAACAGATAGGCGTTGGATACCACCCGTGCCAGGGCGTGGGGCAACTGGGGGATGGTCAGCGCAAAGGTGCGCGATACCCCCTGCAACAGGTGATCCTGGAACGTGTCGTCAGAAAGACTCTCGATGTCCGCAGTATCGCCGAGGTCGTCCGAGGCTGTAATTTTTCTTGTCGTCATTCAATTCACTCATCCACTCTTGAATCCAGCAATACCCGGCCCGCCGCCGTGCCCGCCGGGCGAGCACGGCGGGCATAGTATCCCGCACAAACCGCCCGCCGTACAATGGAAATCGCCGCGGGTAGCCCCGGATACGTCGCCGATCTCCTGCTCCGGCCGCCTCGGCGCCCCCGCGACGTACATCGGCGACGGATGCGGCTAGCTAATGCGCAGATTATGGGCCGGCAGCCGGCTCCGGTAGAATTGCTCGACCGCGTTCAGTATCCCATCCATGTCCAGCCCACAGGCCGCCAGGAGCCCCTCGCGGGAATCGTGGTCCAGGAACGTGTCCGGCAGACCGAGATTGATCATATACGGCTGCGCCTGCCAGGCCGCCAGATGCTCATTGACGGCGCTGCCCGCCCCGCCCGCCGCGGCGTTGTCCTCCACCGTGACCAGCAGATCGTGGCTCCCGGCCAGGTCCAGGAGCAGCTCGCCGTCCAGGGGCTTGACAAAGCGCATATTGACCACGGTGGCATTGAGGCGCTCACCGGCCTCAAGGGCCGCCGCCAGCGTGCTGCCGAAGGCGAGGATGGCGATTTCGCGGCCCTTGCGGCGCAGCTCGGCCTTGCCCAGGGGCAGGGTCTTCATCTCACTGTCTATGTTCACCCCGGGACCGCGGCCCTTGGGGTAGCGTACCGTCGCGGGCCCGTCATGCATGAAGCCGGTGTACAGCATCTGCCGGCACTCGTTTTCATCGGCGGGCGTCATGACCACCATGTTGGGGATGCATCGCAGGTAGCTGATGTCGAAGCTGCCTGCATGGGTGGGCCCGTCGGGACCAACGACCCCGGCACGGTCAATGGCGAACAGCACCGGCAGGTTCTGGATGGCCACGTCGTGGATCAACTGGTCGTAGGCGCGCTGCAGGAAGGTGGAATAGATCGCCACAACGGGCTTGACCTCTTCACACGCCATCCCCGCCGCCAGGGTCAATGCGTGCTGCTCAGCGATGCCCACATCGAAATAGCGGTCGGGGAAGCGCTCGGCGAACTCCACCAGTCCGGACCCTTCCCGCATGGCGGGCGTGATGCCCACCAGCCGTTCGTCCCGCTGCGCCATGTCGCACAGCCACTGGCCGAATACCTCCGTATACGAGGGTGAGCCCTTCTTGGGGGTGGGCACCATGCCCACCGCAGGATCGAAAGGCGTAACCCCATGATAGGCGACCGGGTCCGCCTCGGCGAGCGGATAACCCTTGCCCTTGCTGGTGATCACGTGGAGTAACTTCGGCCCCGGTTGGTCCCGCAGGTTCTGAAGCGTCGCGACCAGGGTCGATATATCGTGCCCGTCAACGGGCCCGAAGTAGTTGAAGCCCAGTTCCTCGAACAGCGTGCCGGGGCTTACCATACCCTTGACGTGCTCTTCGGCGCGGTGGGCGAATTCACGCATGGGCGGCATCTGATCGAGGATCTTCTTGCCGCCCTCTTTGACCGTGCTGAACAGGCGCCCCGACAGCACCCGGGTGAAGTAGTTCGACAAGGCCCCGACGTTGGGTGAGATCGCCATATTGTTGTCGTTGAGGATCACCAGCAGATCGGGCTTGAGGTCTCCGGCATGATCCAGGGCCTCGAACGCCATGCCCGCGGTCATGGCCCCGTCCCCGATGACCGCGGCCACTTTGCGCGCGTCCCCCGTGCGCTGGGCGGCGATGGCCATCCCCAGGGCGGCGCCCAGCGAGGTCCCGGCGTGGGCCACGCCGAAGGTATCGTAGGGGCTCTCGACGCGTCGCGGAAAGCCGGACAGGCCGTGACGCTTGCGGATGGTATGCAGATGGTCCCGCCGCCCGGTCAGCACCTTGTGGGGGTACGTCTGATGGCCCACGTCCCAGACCAGCCGGTCATGGGGGGTGTCGAATACGTAATGCAGGGCGATCGCCAATTCCACGGCGCCCAACCCCGCGGCGAAGTGCCCGCCGCTCTTGGCCACGGTGTGAATCAGGAACTGGCGGAGCTCGTCCGCAAGGCAATCCAGTTGTGATGCCGGCAGCTTGCGCAGGTCTGCGGGGGCCTCGATACTCCTGAGCAAGGGATAAGCGTTTTCTACCGTCATATCCGCATCCATGTGCTAATCATCTGCCAAGCGCCTCGAATCGGGACCACGCCGGGACCACGTCCCGGCCCCTGGCGTCAAAATCTATGGTAAATCAACAACTGAGAGTCGCCTCTGCGGCGAAAGTTCACACGGCGCAGCAGCTACGCACCCCGGCGTCGGCCTGGACATAAAAATATTGACGCTCGTCACAGTCGGCATACGCACACCTAATCCGCAGTTTCCTGCCGCTCGCCCCCCCGAGGGGCTGCCCCGCCTCCCGGTACCCGCATGGATGCGTTCGCCTCGGCGCGGATCCATGCACTATTGCCCGCATCGGCCATCGCCTCATACTTCATGCTGTTCGTGGGTCCATGGTGCCGCGGTGAGCAATCATCGAGCGCCTCGCTGGGACCGGGTGAGGAGCTATCGGCCTCCCGGCGTCGGAGGACAGGCAGCCCTCGTCAGCCCCTGGGCCTTTCCTGCGGCATGGCCCAGGGTTTTACCGAGGTTGAATATAACGTAGCAGTCTGCGATAAGCAATAATTGGCCCTGGGACCCTGGGTGCGCAATCATGCCGCCTCGGCGGTGACGCCCCTGGCCCGCCCGATGGCGGGCCTTCCCGTCGCACGGCCCCCACCACGGGGCTTGTAGCCGCGCCCAACCCGGCTCGCAAACCCACTCCGGGCCCGACCAAGCAAGACATGGCGGTCCCCACGGGGCGAGCGCCCAGGGCTCGCGTCCCGGCACCGCCTCGCCCGCATCCGTCACCCGCGTCGGCGGCCGGAGCACCGCGAAAACGAATCCGGGCAGGAAGAGACAGGCGCGGATGCCGCCACGGCCGGGACTTGACAGCATGGGGCCACAAATCTATTTTTGTTGCGCCCAATTCACTGGTACCATTACCAAAATCTCAGAGAATATCGGCATCCGGGCCGCCTGGTCACACCGCCATCGCGGCGCGGTGATCCGAACAGGCGGCACACCCGTTGCGCCACACAGTCGACGAGGCCAGGGAACTTTGCCAGACAGACGTTTCTAACTGCTGGATAAATGGGCTTGCCACACCACTGCAGGATGAAGCCACTATGTTCATGATCAGGACGGCATTGTCGTTGCAGCCTCGTAATAACAGCCACAACAACCTTAACGAGCTAAGGGATTGATAGATGGAAGTCATACTTGCACAGCCACGCGGCTTTTGCGCCGGCGTCGTCCGCGCCATTGAGGTCGTCGAATCAGCCCTCGAAGTCTACGGCCCTCCCGTCTACGTCCTCCATGAAATCGTCCACAACCATCACGTGGTGGAGGACCTGCGCACCCGCGGGGCCATCTTTGTTGAAAACCTGACGGAGGTCCCTTCCGGGGCGGTGACCATCTTCAGCGCCCACGGCGTGGCCACCGCCATGGTCGAGGATGCCAAGCGCCGGGAGCTGGAAGTCATCGATGCCACCTGCCCGCTCGTCACCAAGGTGCACCTGCAGGCGCAGCGCTACAGCCTGAAGGGTTACGAGATCGTCATTATCGGTCACCCCGGCCACCCGGAGGTGGAAGGCACCCGCGGGCGCGTCAGCGGCCCCGTGCATGTCATCTCAGAGTGCGAAGACGTGGAGCAGCTGGACATCAAGGACCCGGAGCGGGTGGCCTATGTCACCCAGACCACGTTGAGTGTCGATGACACCCGCGACGTGATCCAGACCCTGCGCGAGCGCTTTCCCGCGATCCAGGGCCCGGACCTGGACGGTATCTGCTACGCCACCCAGAACCGCCAAAATGCGGTCCGCAATATGGTCAAGGAGGTGGATCTGCTGCTGGTGGTCGGGGCGCGCAACAGCTCCAATTCCAATCGCCTGCGCGAAGTGGGCGAGCAGGCGGGCCTGGTCTCGTACCTGGTGCAGGACGCCAGCGAGCTGCAGCCCGAATGGTTCTCCCATGACTCGCGCGTCGGGGTCACTGCCGGCGCCTCGGCCCCCGAGGTCCTGGTGCAGGGCGTCCTGGATCGCCTGCGCAGTTACGGCGTAGAGCAGGTTCGGGAGATGGACGCGGAACGGGAGACCACCACGTTTCGCATCCCGGTCACCCTGTCCAACAAACTGCAGCACAAGACGGCTAATTGACCGAGCCGGGCAACCCAATACCGAAGATGGAGCAAACAGTATGAGTGTCCCTTTGCGGCAACAGTTACAAGTCGGTTATTACATCCTCAAGCAGAGGCTGCGGGCGTTGAGCGCTACCCCCTGGTATTGATGCTCGAGCCCCTGTTCCGCTGCAACCTGGCCTGTGCCGGCTGCGGCAAGATCGACTACCCGGAGGAGATCCTCAATCGCCGTCTGAGCGTGGAGGAGTGCATCCAGGCGGTGGAGGAATCCGGCGCGCCGATCGTATCCATCCCCGGCGGCGAGCCCCTCCTGCACAAGGAGATGCCGCAGATCGTTCGCGAGATCGTGGCGCGCAGGAGCTTCGTCTACCTGTGCACCAACGCGCTGTTGCTGCAAAAGCGCATCAACGACTATACGCCCTCCCCGTACTTCACCTTCTCCGTGCACCTGGACGGCAACCGCGAGCGCCACGACGAATCGGTATGCCAGACCGGGGTGTTCGACCGGGCGGTGGCGGCCATAAAGCTGGCCCGCGACCGGGGCTTTCGCGTGACCGTCAATTGCACCCTGTTCCAGGGCGAGGACCCGCAAGAGGTGGCCGAGTTCTTCGACTTCGCCAGCGACCTGGGCATCGAGGGCATCAACGTCTCGCCCGGTTACAGCTACGAGCATGCCCCGCGCCAGGACGTATTCCTCCACCGGCGTCAGAGCAAGGAGTTGTTCCGGGACATCTTCCGCATCGGCAAGCAGCGCAAGCGCCGCTGGGACTTCAATCAGTCCAGCCTGTTCATGGACTTCCTGGCCGGCAATCAGACCTATGAGTGCACGCCGTGGAGCAATCCCACGCGCAATGTCTTCGGCTGGCAAAAGCCCTGTTACCTGTTGGTGGACGAGGGTTATGCGCCTACCTACGCCGCCCTCATGGATGAGACCGATTGGGACAAGTACGGCACGGGTCGCAACCCAAAGTGTGATAACTGCATGGCCCACTGCGGCTACGAGGGAACGGCGGTGACGGACACCGTCCTCCACCCGCTCAAGGCCCTGAAGGTCTTCGCCCGAGGGCCGCGCACCGAGGGCCCCATGGCCCCGGAGCTGCCGACCCTGTACCCGCAGCAGCAGCCCCAGCAACCTGCCCGTCAGGGCGAGCCCCATACGCTGGTTAAGCAGGAAGGCACTGTCTAACAAAGATAAACAAGGGATTGCGTCCCCCCAACGGCGCCCGCCGGCCGGCACGGGGACCAGCCCCATGTCCCCAACGTCCTGTACCGGGGGCATGCCCCGGCGCACTGGGCGCCGGGACGGTCGCTGCAGGAGAGTGATCAGACATGCGGGCTGGGAATCGCCAACCCCCTGAGCGGGGAACCGTCGAGTGACTTGGATTATCCTGTATACGGCATCCATGGCCTTGTGGCTGGCGGTGCTGGTGCTGCCGTGGCGGCCATGGCGCACCGCCGAGGCGCTGGACGCGGCCTCCGCCTCCTGCCGCGATGACCTCAGTGACGTGGTGGTATTGATCCCCGCCCGCAACGAGGCCCAGGTACTGCCCCACACCCTGCGCGCCCTGGCCAACCAGGGTCCCGGCATCAAGATCGTGGTCATCGACGACCAGTCCCGGGACGGGACCGCCGAGACCGTTCATGCCATGGGGCTCGCTGACGTGATTGTCATGGACGGTTCGGCGCTGCCCCCCGGGTGGACGGGCAAACTGTGGGCCCTGGAGCAAGGCGGCGCCCAGGCGGACAGGCGGCTCACCCTGCTCCTGGACGCCGATATCGCCTTGGCGCCGGGCACGGTGGCGGCCCTGCGGCGAAAGATCGATCACGAGGGCGTTGCGCTCGCCTCCCTGATGGCTGCCCCGCCCCTTGACGGCCTTTGGGAACGGTTGCTGCTGCCCGCCTACATTTATTTCTTCAAGCTCCTGTACCCCTTCCGCTTGTCGAATGCCGGCCGGCACGGCGTGGCGGCGGCGGCAGGCGGCTGTGTCTTGTTGGAGACCCGCGCGCTCAGCCAGATCGGCGGCTTCGCCGCGATCCGAGATGAACTCATCGACGACTGCGCCCTGGCGCGCCGCGTCCAGGGGGCCGGTTACCGCACCTGGATCGGCCTCACCCACTCCGCCACCATGCTGCGCCGCCAGCGCCTCGGGGACATCTGGAACATGATCGCCCGCACCGCCTTTACCCAACTGCGGTACTCGGTCCTGTGGCTGGCCCTGTGCACCGTGCTCCTGGCGCTCGCCTTCTGGATGCCGGCGGCCGGCCTGGCGGTGGCGCGGGGGCCGGCACAGGCGGCGGCGCTGGTGGCCTACGGCGCCATGGCGGCCAGCTTCCGTCCGACCCTGCGCTACTATCGGCTATCCTGGTGGTGGGCCCTGCTCCTCCCCTTGACAGGCACCCTTTATCTGGCCATGACATGGACCTCGGCCGTGCGCTATTGGGCGGGGCATCGCTCCCGATGGAAGGACCGTACATATTCGCGCTTGCCAGATTCGGGGGCACAAGGATAAGCTTAGGCCCCGACACCCGGAACGGGACGACCAATATCCCTTATTAACATATAGAAATCAGCAACAAGCAGCGTGTTCATCAAGCATATTATGAGGATTGACGGCGCCCGGAGGCCCCTGCCCGCGGGCGGCTGCCCCTCCCATTGCATGCAAGGGCGGCATTGGCCCCGCCCACGCCGCAACCGGCAGGCGTCAGGCAACGCGCAACCATCGATTTGACCGTATTCTCTGTTCACGGCCGCTTCGATGATCGGCGTTCCAGTTTTCAACCATCGACCACGGGGAAACAGGTAATGAATCTCTTTTTGCACTGCGGTCGCGTGATGACCAGTCTGGCCCTGCTGACGCTGGCCGGGCTGATGTCATTGGACGCCTCGGCCGCCGCTCCAACACCGGACAAGGCGCCCCTCAAGGTAATCGAGGACTTTCAAGCCACACTGATCTCGGTGATGAAGGAGGCCAACAAACTCGGCTACCAGGGCCGTTATGAGAAGCTCGCCCCGGTGGTCAGGCAGACCCATGACCTGAAGGCGATCGTGCGCATTGCGGTCGGCCGGTACTGGCAGAAACTCAGCGAACAACAACGTGCCCAGCTGGTGGACAACTTCACCGAACTGAGTATCGCCACCTATGCCTCGCGCTTCGACGGGTACTCCGGAGAGGCGTTCAAGGCGCCCCACATCCGTAAGGAAGAGGGCCGCCGCGCCCTGGTGACGGCCGATTTCATCAAGTCCGACGGGGGCAAGGTCGTGTTCACCTATCAGCTGCACAAGGTGGAGGGGAAGTGGCTGATCGTCAACATTATCACCAACGGGGTCAGCGATCTGGCCATGAAACGCGCCGAATATACGAGTATCATTAGCAACGACGGCTTTAAGGCGCTGATCGGAAAGCTCAAAGAAAAAATCCAACAATATCGACACGGGGCAACGTCATGAGCCACCCCTTCCCCGCCGGTCGACACTCGGACCGTGTGGCGACTGGCATCATGGTCTACCACGGGTCGCCATCGACCGGGCAATAAGACGGGTCATTTCAGGTGCTATCAATGACGTTGCCCCACACGCTGCTGCGTCGTGCCGTGCTCGCCGGCGCACTCCTGTGCACCCTGCTGTGCACCGGCTGTGCCACGACGCCGGCGGGGGTCAGTTACGGCGATCCCCTGGAGCCTGTGAACCGCAAGGTCTATGCCTTCAACGACGTCCTCGACAAACACGTGCTCAAGCCGGTGGCGGATGAATATGTCAAGATCACGCCCAAGACCGTCCAGGAGTCCGTATCGAACTTCTACAACAACCTCACCTACCCCAGTGTAATCGCCAACCAGTTCCTGCAGGGAAAGATCGTCCTGGGCTTCAGCGACGTGGGACGCTTTGCGGTGAACTCCACCGTGGGGCTTGCCGGGCTGTTCGACCCGGCCTCCCACATCGGGCTCGGGTACCACTTCGAGGACTTCGGCCAGACGCTGGCGGTATGGCAGATCCCCCAGGGGCCTTATCTGGTCTTGCCGTTCCTGGGCCCGGATACGGTGCGCAATACCCCGAACATCATCACCAGCACGCTCACCAACGTGCTCTACTACGTAGGGAACATCTATGTCACCGTACCCTTGGGGGTGCTCGGCGTCATCAATACCCGCGCCGAATCCAGCAGCTCCATCAACCTGGTGAGCCAGGCGGCCCTCGATCCCTACGTGTTCGTCAGGGAGGGCTACCTGCAGCACCGACAATTCCTGATCTTCGACGGGCATCCCCCGCCCCGCTTCTACAACGAGGACGACGAAACCGATCCGCCCGCCTCCAAGGGGGCCAATCCGATTCCGTGACGGCCAGCTGAACCGGTCGGCGCGCCCGCCGTGCTCATGAGGATAGCCGAGGGACGGAACGGATGGGGGACGCCTGCCGCGGAGCGCTCATCTGTTGCCCCTCTCCCCGGCGGGGAGAGGGGGGTGGGGGGGTGCACACCTACTTCGTTGCGTAGTGGTCCTCCACGTAGCGCTCGACGATCTGCTGGAACTCTTCGGCGATCCGCTCCCCTTTCAGGGTGACATCCTTTTCCCCATCGATGTACACCGGGGCCACCGGCCGTTCTCCCGTGCCCGGCAGGCTGATCCCCACGTTGGCGTGACGGCTCTCGCCGGGGCCGTTGACCACGCACCCCATGACCGCCACCGTCATGTCCTCCACGCCGCTGTACTGCTCCCGCCACGTGGGCATCTGCTCGCGCAGGTAGCCCTGGATCTGCTGGGCGAGCTCCTGGAAATAGGTGCTGGTGGTACGCCCGCAGCCCGGGCAGGCGATGACCAGCGGAGTAAACGCGCGCAGACCCATGGTCTGGAGGATCTCCTGGGCGACGGTCACCTCCCGGGTACGGTCACCGCCGGGGTCGGGGGTAAGGGAAATGCGGATCGTGTCGCCGATCCCCTCCTGGAGCAGTACCGCCAGGGCGGCCGTGGAGGCGACGATACCCTTGCTGCCCATGCCCGCCTCCGTCAGGCCCAGGTGCAGGGGATAATCACACTGGGACGCCAATAGCCGGTACACGGAAATCAGGTCCTGGACCCCGCTCATCTTGCACGACAGCATGATACGGTCGCGGCCGAGCCCAAGCTCCTGAGCCTGCTCCGCGCTTTGCAGCGCCGATAGCACCATCGCCTCGCGCAACACCTCCCCGGATTCCCGGGGCTCGGCGCGCTTGGCGTTCTCGTCCATCAGACGCGCCGACAGCTCCGCGTCCAGGCTGCCCCAGTTCACGCCGATGCGAATCGGTTTGTCGTAACGGCAGGCCGCTTCGATCATGGTGGCGAACTGGGCATCCCGCTTGCTGCCGCGCCCCACGTTGCCCGGATTGATCCGGTATTTGGCCAGGGCCTCGGCGCACGCCGGGTGCTGGGTGAGCAGCCGGTGACCGTTGAAGTGAAAATCGCCGATCAGGGGCACGTCCACCCCCATCCGGTCCAGGCGTTCCCGGACGTAAGGTACGGCCGCCGCCGCCTCCGCCGTGTTGACGGTGATGCGTACCAGTTCCGATCCGGCCCGCGCCAGGGCCGCCACCTGAGTCGTGGTGGCCTCCACATCGGCGGTATCGGTGTTGGTCATGGATTGGACCACGATGGGGGCTGTCCCACCCACGGTTACCGATGCAACCTGTACCGCAAGACTGTGGCGCCGCTTTACCGGCGTATTCGCTGCACTCATGGGATCTCCCGAACGCTCCTGTTGATAAAATGCTGGCGCCCATTATAACCCGCGCCCACGCCCAACGCCCGCCGGCCTGTCGGACCGTGGGCGACGACTCATCCGGATACACGGTGGCGAAGGCATCCCGGGTTGGGCTTAAAAAGTCCGCCTCCATCGACCTGAGCCCCGACTGTCCAGGGGCAGGAGTTGGTACAACTGTATAATGGCACTTTGGCCTTGATCCCTTATCATAGCCCATCGGGTCGGGTGCAGAACAGGACCCGGCGGCGGTAGAATACACCCCAAGGCGCGACAACCTCTCACCCGAACCCGCCACCGGTTTGCTCTAGACGGACCTCGGTGACGGATGCGGGCTGAATAACCCTGAGCCCACTGAACACACGGCCACACGGTTGCCGTGAGGGAAAAGGAGGCGCACCCGGACGTGCCCGCACCCCAGGCAGCCCCGGGCATACCGTAGGACTTGAGCGATATGGAGCAGTTATGACCACATTGATCACTGGGGCTTCGGGCTTTGTCGGCTCGGCGGTGCTGCGCCGGCTGCTGGACGCCGGCGAGGAGGTGCGGGCCCTGGTCCGGCCCGCCAGCGACCGGCGCAACCTGGAGGACCTGCCCATCGAGGTCGTAAGCGGCGACCTGACCGACCCGTCGTCCCTGAGACGCGCCCTGCAAGGCTGCCGCGCCCTGTTCCACGTCGCCGCCGACTACCGCCTGTGGATCCCCCGACCCCAAGAAATGTACAGCGCCAACGTGGACGGGACCGCGACCCTCATGCGCACCGCGCTGGACAGCGGCGTTGAGCGTATCGTCTACACAAGCAGCGTCGCCACCTTGGGCATACCGCCCGATGGCGGCATCTCCGACGAGTCAACGCCGGTCAATCTGGCGGACATGATCGGCCACTACAAGCGTTCCAAGTTCATGGCCGAGCAGGCGGTCATGCGGCTCAGTCGCGCAGAGGGTCTGCCGGCGGTCATCGTCAACCCCTCGACCCCCGTCGGTCCCCGGGATATCAAGCCGACCCCCACGGGCCGGATGATCGTCGACGCCACCAGCGGACGCACCCCCGCCTATGTGGATACGGGCCTCAACATTGTCCACGTGGACGATGTGGCCGAGGGCCATTGGCTCGCCTATCAGCAGGGTCAGGTCGGTGAACGCTACATCCTCGGCGGGGAAAACCTCAGCCTCAAGGAGATCTTTATCCGCCTGGCGGCGCTCAGCGGCCACGCCCCCCCGCGGGTGCGGCTGCCCCGTGCCCTGATCTACCCCATCGCCTATGCCAGCGAGGCCTGGACCCGCCTGCGCGGGCGCGGCGTCCCCCTGGTCACCGTGGACCAGCTGCGTATGTCGAAGAAGACAATGTTCTTCTCCTCGGACAGGGCCGGGCGGATTCTGGGCTATCAGCCGCGGCCCGCCCAGGAGGCCCTGCGCGATGCCTATCAGTGGTTTCGGGAGCATCGCTATCTGGACTGATTTTGCCCCCACCGATCGACGGTGCCCCGGCCCGTCGGCCCCCGCCTGGACGAACCGCCGCCTGTCCCTGCCGCCACCGCCCGCCCGCAACAGACGCGGCCCCCCATGCTGAGCGCCCTGGAGCAGGCCGGCACGGGCGTCGGCGCGCTGGTCTGCGCCGCGTCGCTGCTGTACATGGGGGTGGCCCTGTGGGCGATGCGCGCCTGGCGGCGCCGGCGTATGCCGCAAACCACCCGCTTCCCCCCCGTCACGATCCTCAAACCCCTGTGCGGCCTCGAGCCGCGGCTATACGAGAACCTGCGTTCCTTCTGCACCCAGGACTACCCCGACTACCAGATCCTGTTCGGCGTACGTGACCGGGATGACCCGGCCATCCCGGTGGTGCAGCGGCTGATCGACGAGCACCCCCGTCACGACCTGACGCTCATTGTCGACGAGCGGGTGATCGGCACCAATTACAAGGTCAGCAACCTGGCCAATATGCTGCCCGCGGCGCGCCACGATTGCCTGGTGATCGCCGACAGCGATATCGCGGTGGGGCCCGATTACCTGCGTTGCCTCGTGCCTCCCCTGGAAGACCCCACAGTGGGCGTGGTCACCTGCCTGTACCGCGGCCGCGCCCACGGCCCGGTCTGGTCCTACCTGGGCACCCAGTTCATCAACGAGTGGTTCCTCCCGTCGGTGCTCGTGGCCGCGGCCACCGGCTCGCGGGATTTCAGCTTCGGTTCGACCCTGGCCCTGCGCCGCGCGGTACTGGAGGACATGGGGGGATTTATCGCCCTCGCCTCCCACCTGGCCGATGACTACATGCTGGGCGCCCTGACCCGGCGCCTGGGCAAACGGACGGTGCTCTCGCCCTACCTGGTGGAGACCCTGGTCTACGAACCGCGAGCCGCCGATCTGGTCCGTCACGAGCTGCGCTGGGCCCGGACCATCCGCCTGGTGCAGCCCTGGGGCTATGCCGGCTCGGGGATCACCCACACCTTTCCCGTCTGCCTCGCGGGGGGCGCCCTTATCCACACAATGCCTTGGGGTTTGATCCCCCCTTTGCTGGCTCTTGTATTGCGCCTTGTGTTACATTACTCGGCGCGTAAAGGCCTGCAACTCACTGATCCTGCACCCGTATGGTTGGTCCCTTGGCGCGACATCCTCTCCTTTGGCATATGGCTGTGGAGCTACGTGGGGCGTCGCGTGACGTGGCGTCAAAAGGAACTGTCGGTGCAGGCTGACGGTCGCATAAAGGAGGACAAGGAGCTACTACCATGATGAAGACCCTATTTTTACACCCTCCGTCCTTCGACGGCTTCGATGGAGGCGCGGGTGCCCGCTACCAGGCACGGCGCGAGATACGCTCGTTCTGGTACCCCACCTGGCTCGCCCAGCCCGCGGCCATGATCCCGGACAGCAAGCTGATTGATGCGCCGGCCGCAGGATTGTCCCTCAGTGATGTCCTGCCCCTGGCCCGCGATTACGAGCTGGTGGTGATGCACACCAGCACCCCGTCCTTCCCCACGGATGTGATGGTGGCCGAGGCCTTCAAGAAGGAAAACCCCAACCTCAAGATCGGCTTCGTCGGCGCCAAGGTGGCCGTGGCCCCTACGCCCTCCCTGGAGACCTCGGAGGCCATCGATTTCGTCGCTCGCGAGGAATTCGATTACACCATCAAGGAGATCGCCGAGGGTCGTCCCTTCAACGAGGTGGACGGGATCACCTACCGGGACGAGAACGGCGCTACGGTCCACAACCGCGACCGCGCAATGATCGAGAACATGGACGAGCTGCCGTTCGTCACCGAGGTCTACAAGCGTGACCTGCGCATCGAGGACTACTTCATCGGTTATCTGAAGCACCCCTATGTCTCGTTTTACACCGGACGCGGGTGCAAATCCCGGTGCACGTTCTGCCTGTGGCCGCAGACGGTCGGGGGACACCGCTACCGGGTACGCAGCGCGGAGAATGTCGTCGAGGAAGTACGGCTCATCACCGAATACTTCCCCCAGGTGGAGGAGGTATTCTTCGACGACGATACCTTCACCGACAATGCCCCGCGCGCCGAAGAGATCGCCCGCGGCCTGGGCAAGCTGGGCATTACCTGGTCCTGCAACGCCAAGGCCAACGTGCCCTACGAGACCCTGAAGGTCATGAAGGACAACGGCCTGCGCCTGCTCCTGGTGGGTTACGAGACCGGCAACCAGCAGATCCTGTTCAACATCAAAAAGGGCATGCGCACGGACATGGCGCGGCGCTTCACCAAGGACTGCCGCAAGCTGGGCATCGCCATCCACGGCACCTTCATTCTCGGCCTGCCCGGTGAGACCAAGGAGACCATCGAGGAGACGATCCGCTTCGCCCAGGAGATCAACCCCAATACCATCCAGGTCTCCCTGGCGGCGCCCTACCCCGGCACCTACCTGTACAACCAGGCCAAGGAAAACGGGTGGCTCAACGAGGAAGACGAGCAGCACATGGTCAACGAGAGCGGCGTACAGTTGAGCCCGATCAGCTACCCCCACCTCGATCACACCGAGATCTACGATTCGGTGGAGACGTTCTACAAGCGGTTTTATTTCCGCGCCGGCAAGATCGCGGAGCTGACCGCAGAGATGCTGCGCAGCCCCAAGGTGATGAAGCGCCGCCTGCGCGAGGGCGTCGAATTCGCACGTTTCTTAAGGCAACGCTAGTGGAACGCCGGCAAGTCATTGTCACGGCCGATGACTTTGGCCTCGCGATAACCGTCAACGAAGCCGTGGAGCTCGCCCATCGGGAGGGCATACTGGGGGGGGCCAGCCTGATGGTCGGGGCCGAGGCCGCCGATGATGCGGTTGAGCGGGCACGCCGCCTGCCCGACCTGCGGGTGGGTCTGCACGTGGTGCTCGTGGACGGGCGCCCCCTGCTGCCCCGCGAGCGCGTCCCCGACCTGGTGGACGAGCACGGTGAGTTCAGCCGGCGGCTGGTGCTCAGCGGCGCCCGGTTCTTCTTCGTCCCCCGGGTCAGGCGCCAGCTGGAGGCCGAGATACGCGCCCAGTTCGAGGCCTTTCGCGACACCGGACTGACCCTCGATCACGTCAACGCCCACAAACATATGCACCTGCACCCCACCATCCTCGGGATGATCCTGCGCATCGGTCGGGACTTCGGCCTGCGCGCCATGCGGGTGCCTTACGAGCCACTGGGTCTGGTGGACCCGGCCGGCGCCGGGTCCTGGGAACACCGCCTGGGCCGGGCCCTCCTGCAACCGTGGGTCTGGTGGCTGCGCCGGCGCATGCACAGGGCGGGCGTGCGCACCAATGAGTACGTCTTCGGGCTGAGCACCACCGGCGCGATGACCGAGGAGACGCTGTTGCGCATCGTTGAGCGGCTGCCGGCCGGCGTCAGCGAGATCTACTTTCACCCGGCCGTCGCGGGCAGCGCCATCCCGTTGCCGGCGCCCGAGCACAGTCACGAAGCGGAGCTGCGCGCCCTCATGAGCCCCCGCGTCCGCACGGCCCTGGCCGCCGCAGGAATTCAATCAATCAGCTTCAGTGAACTCCATTAACCAATGTCCGTCGCAAGGATGCCGGAGTGGCGCTGTAGCGGGCGGATCGGCGTCCGTATCAGGAGATTGGTGACGGATGCAGGCTAGCCATAGGGGAGCCGGCGCGTTCCTTACCCGGGTGGGTAATGCTTACATCAAGGGGCTCGGCTCACTGGTCGAGTTCTGCCGGCGCCATGGCCCGTGGGTGGTGGGCGCGGCGCTGGCCCTCACGGCCCTGTCGGTCTATTACACCGCGACCCATTTCGCCATCAGCACAGATACCAGTCAGATACTGTCCCGCGACCTGCCCTTTCAGCGCCTGCAGGACCGGCTCGATGCCGCCTTTCCCCAGCAAAAGGACACCGCCCTGGTGGTCATCGACGGCGATAACGCCGGCCTGACCGAGGATGCCTCCCGCCGGCTTGCCGCATGGCTGCAAGACCGCCCCCAGGATATCAAGAGCGTCTATGTGCCCGGCGGGGGACAGTTCTTTCGCAAGAATGGCCTGCTGTTCCTGGGCACTGATGAACTGTGGTCACTGTCGAACCGCCTGTCCCAGGCCCAGCCCCTGATCGCCCAGTTGTCCCAGCGACCCACCCTCCCGGAGCTCCTGTCCGTCCTGCAGAAGGGACTGGAGCAGAAGGCCAAGGGGGGCCCGCCGCTACGCGAACTGGATACCATCTTCGATCAGCTCAGCAAGACCATGGCCAGCCAGGAGGCCGGCCGATTTTACCAGCTGCCATGGGGCGAGCTGATCACCGGCCAGACATCGGAAGAACAGCGGCGCCACTTTATCATCGTCAAGCCCCGCATGGACTATGACCAGATCCAGCCGGCACGCCGGGCCCTGGCCACCATTCAGGCCGGCATCCGCGCCCTGGACCTGGATCCTCAGCACGGGGTACAGGTCCGCATCACCGGTTCGGCGGCCCTGGACAACGATCAGCTCGGGGCGATCTCCAAAGGCGCGGGGCTGGCCACCGTGTTATGCATCGCCATGGTCTTGGTCCTGCTCATCGTCGGCCTGAGATCCACGTGGCTGGTGTTCTTCACCCTCGTTACCCTGTTCATGGGGCTGAGCTGGACGGCGGCCTTCGCCCTGCTCGCCACCGGCCCCCTGAACCTGCTGTCCGTCGCCTTCGCGGTCCTGTTCATCGGGCTGGGGGTGGATTTCGGCATCCAATTCGGCATGCGCTATCAGGAAGAGCATGTGGAGCAGCGGACCCACCGCCAGGCCCTGCGCTACACGGCACTGGGCATCGGCGGCCCCCTGACCCTGGCGGCGGTGGCGGCGGCCGCCAGCTTCTATTCGTTCCTGCCCACCAGTTACTCGGGAATCGTGGACCTGGGCGTTATCTCGGGCACCAGTATGTTCATTGCGCTGTTCGCCAACGTCACGGTCCTGCCCGCGTTGCTGAGCTGCCGGCCCATCCGGGCGCGCAGGCGCCGCTTTTTGCACCCCCTGCCCCTGTGGCGCATTCCCATCCACCGTTACGGGCGGGTGATCATCATCGGCACCCTGCTGCTGGCCCTGGGGACCATCCCCCTGATCATGAAGGTCCGGTTCGACTTCAATCCGCTGCACATGCAAAATCCCGACAGCGATGCGGTCAAGACGTTCAAGTTTCTGTTGAGTCACAGCAAGATATCGCCTTACCGCATTGATATCCTGGAACCCGACCTGCGCAGCGCCAATGAGCTGGCCAGGCGCCTGGGACGACTCGACGTGGTGTCTCGCACCATCACCCTGTCGAGCTTCGTCCCGGACAAGCAGCAGGAAAAGCTCGATATCATGCAGCAGATGGCCGTGATCATGCCCTCGTTCACCCTGCTTCCTTCGCGCCCACCGGCCACGGGCGCCCGGGACATCCGCGCCGCCCTGTCCGGTTTTCAGCAAAGCCTGGGCTCCTTCTCCGCGCAATACCCCGCCGATGCGCTGGCGGGACCGGCCCGCACGCTGTCCGGCGACATCGAGCATTTCCTTGAACACTTCAAGGATGCCCCCCGGCAACTGACCACCCTGCAGTCGCGTGTCATGGACGGACTGCTGACGCAGCTCAAGGACCTTCAGCTCGCGCTTCAGGCCTCCCCCGTCTCTCTGGGCACCCTGCCCGCCTCCCTGCGCGAGCGGTACATCGCGCCGTCGGGAGAGGCGCGGGTCGAGGTCATGTCCACGCTTGACCTCAACAACAATGTCAATATGAGGCGTTTCGTCGAGCGCGTGCGCTCGATCGCCCCGAACGTATCGGGGGAGCCGATCATGCTCACGGAGGGTGGCGATGCCGTGGTGCAGGCATTTTACGAGGCCAGCCTGACCTCCGTCGTATTGATCACCGCGCTGCTGCTGCTCGCGCTGCGCAGCCTCATGGACGCGTTGATGGTGCTGATCCCGCTGGGCCTGGCGGCCATGTTTACAGTCGCGGGCATGGAACTGTTCGGCATCTCGTTCAACCTGGGCAACATCATCGCCCTGCCGCTGCTCATCGGCCTCGGGGTGGCTTTCGGGATATACGTCGTATTGCGGTGGCGCAGCGGAGTCCCGGTGGCGCGTCTGCTGCAGACCAGTACCCCGGAGGCGGTCCTGCTCAGCGCGCTCACCACCATGAGTTCCTTCGGCAGCCTGGCGGTCTCCGGCGATGTGGGTATGTCAACGCTGGGCAAGACACTCACCCTCACCCTGGCGACCGTACTGATGTCCATCCTGATCCTGCAGCCCGCACTGTTGATGCTTCGCGCCCCCTCCCCCAAGGAAAACGAACCGCCCCTCCTGCCCTGATGGTCGATCAGGATTCACAGACCGGCACCCCCAAGACCTCCCCCGGCCGCCGTGTCAGCCGCTCGCACCTGACCGTGTCCGCGGCGGGCGTCGCGGGCCTTGCCCTGGGCCTCGCCCTGCTCATCCACAGCGGCCTCGACGATGTCATGCATATCCTCGGCGTCGCCGGCTGGAGCCTGCTTTGGGTGATACCGGTGCACGTGGCCCCCATCGCCGTGGACGCCATCGCCTGGCGGGTGCTCCTGCGCGGCGACCCCCGGGCCGGCATGCCCTTTCTGATCTGGACGGCCTCGGTGCGCGACTCCATCAATACGCTGCTGCCCGTGGCACGGGTGGGGGGCGAGGTCGCCGGCGTGCGCCTGCTGATGCTGCGAGACATCCCCGGCGTCACGGCGGCGGCCAGCGTCATCGTGGAAATCACCCTGACCCTGGTGGTGCAATTCGGCTTCGCCTTGCTGGGGCTCGCGATTCTGCTCTACTATCTGCAGGACAACGAGGGGGCCAGGATCGTCATTATCGGACTGCTTGTCAGTCTGCCGGTGCTGGTTACGTTTTTTCTGCTCCAGCAGCGCTGGGGACTGTTCCAACTCTTGGAGCGGGCCCTTATCGCCCTCACCGGCCGTCAGGTCCTGTCGCTGGCCGGGGACATGGCGACCCTGGATGCCGCGATCCAACAGCTTTACCGTCAGCGCTGGGTGATGCTGATCGGCTGTTTCTGGCAGTTTGCCGGGCTGATGGTGGGGGCGGTCGAGCTGTGGTTCACCATGTGGCTGCTGGGGCATCCGGTAAATCTGCTGGATGCGATCATGCTGGAGAGCCTCGCCCAGGCCGTGCAAAGCGCCTCGTTCATGATCCCGGGCAATCTCGGTGTACAGGAAGGGAGCTTCGTGCTGTTCGGCGCCGCCGCCGGATTGCCCGCGGATGTGGCCTTGGCCCTGTCCCTCGCGCGCCGGGTGCGCCAAGTCGGCTACGGCATTCCATTCCTGCTGAGTTGGCAGTGGGTGGAAGGGCGCCACCTGCACCGGCTGCTGCGCCGGTCCAAAGACACCCGTCCCCAAGGAAACGGAGGCAACACCACATGACACCAGCCGTCAAGATCGGATCAACCGAACACCGGGACCTGTTTTGCGGTTTTTTTATCGACTCCCATATTCAGTTCGATCCCGAGGCCACGCCATGGCCCATGCTGGAAGGCGGGGACCTGGCCCGGGTGGTGGGCCTGCCCTTCTGGGGCGAGGCGGTGTCCACGGAGCGCGTCACCGCCCGTACAGTGCAGACCGCCGCACAGCACGAGCCCGACCCCGTCGTACGCGAGGCCCTGGCCCTGCAGGGAGACGAAGAGGGGCGGCACGCCAAGCTGCTGCACAGCCTCACCCGATTTTACAACATCGAGCTGCCGGCGCTGCCCCCCATGCCGGCCCAGAGGAATATCGATTGGGAGTTTCTCTACGCCGGCTACGGCGAGTGCTTCGATTCGTTCTTCGCCTTCGGCCTGTTCGCCCTGGCCCGGGACTCCGGCTTCTTCTCCCGGGAACTCATTGACATTTTCGAACCCATCATCCAGGAGGAGGCGCGCCATATCCTGTTCTTCGTCAACTGGGTCGCCTACCGCCGCACCCTCATGCCGTGGTGGCGCCGCCCGTGGTTCGACCTGCAGCGCATGGTGGTCACCATCATGCAGATTATCAGTCGTGCCAAGACCGCACGCGGGATGAATCAGGGCGAAAACTTCACCATGAAGGGCCATGAGGACATCAATGCCGACACCACCCTCCGGGGCTTTTTGGAGACCTGTCTGGCGGAGAACGAACGGCG
The DNA here is from genome assembly GCA_963844825.1 of uncultured Gammaproteobacteria bacterium. Lineage (GTDB taxonomy): Bacteria > Pseudomonadota > Gammaproteobacteria > CAWJPQ01 > CAWJPQ01 > CAWJPQ01. The sequence goes on along the minus strand of CAWJPQ010000012.1, from coordinate 253,389 downwards.
CTTCGATCGTTACGACGCGCGGCTGCTGCGGCCAAGGTTCGTACCCGGCATGGCCCGGCTCATTCTGCGCTTCGTGCCCAAGTGACCGTCTCGCTTACCCACTGCGGGTAATCGAAGCGGTGCCCGCTACGGGCCGGGCTCGCCGCTGGCCGGTGACGAGCCGCCGCCCCGGGCGCCGGAGCGCCGCCCCCTCGGCCTGTGCTGATGCCCGTCCCTGAGCCTGCGCTCCTGCAGATTGACGAGTACAGACGAGACACGCAGCGCCGACAGCACGAACAGCAGCGCGCTGTAGGCATAGATGTCGGCGGCAGGAAGCTTGTGCATAAACAGATCGATCATGATCTCCCGCAGGACGAAGACAATGGCCGCATCGGCAATAAACGTCAGGCGCAGCCGCTGGGTATCGAAATACCCCACCAGGGAACGGGACAACTCGATCAGGATGAACAGGGTCAGGATGCTGGTGATCATCGCCATGTAGCGATCCGGCAGGGTAGGATGCAGGATGAGCTCCACCAGCTTGTAAAACAGGTGAACGACGCCGATGATGACGCTTGCCGTGATCAATGCCAGCATGATGGCGAATACGCCGCGGATCACCCTGTCGAATACCCGCTTCAGGTTATGCTCGTCGAACAGGGCTGTCAGTTTTGATCTGTCCATGGGCACCTTGCCGGCAATGCCGATGCCGCGCGTTGCAAATGAGCGAACGCTACGCCGGCCCGCAGCTCCTGTCAAGTCGGCCCCTCGGGGTCACGCCGTGCCGTCACCGCGCACGTTGTTTCGCCGCGCCCCATCCGGCGCGGCGAGGCTCGCCAGGAGCACGGCCAAAATACCAGTGACAAAGATGCCATCGAACGTACCCGCCCCGCCGATGGAGGCGACCGGCGCGCCCAATCCCTGTATACGGCCGAGGTTTAGGAGGTCGGCCCCGATCAGCGTCCCCATGCTGCCGCAGATATAGGCCAGGGGCGCGGCATAGGCCCGGGAAAGCAGCAGCGCCACCACCGCCGTGATCAGCGGCGGCACGAACACCGGCTCGGCGATGCCCAGCCCCTTCACGGGATAGGCCATGAGGTGGACGACGGCGGCGACGGCGATGATACCCAGCGCACCCTTGCCGTAAAGCCTGTTCTTGATCAACAGGTACAGGGACAGCAGCGCCGGTACAAGCGCGCCCCCCACGTTGACGGCAATGGTCGTCCCCGGCCAGTCACTGATGACCGGAATCACGTACTGGACACCGAAAAACTCAACCGCCTGCCCAACCAGCACGCGTTCATCGGGAAGCTGCGCCACCGGGATATTGACATAACTGCCGAGCAGAGACAGGAACAGAATGCTCAGGGCGTAGCGTCGCCCGATCCCGATCCGGACATAGGCATAACGCAGGATACCGATCTGAACCAGCGCGAGCAGTATGGCGAACAGCCCGAAGAGGATGAAAAAAAACGGCAGCGTCAACGGAAGGTAGTGCAGGTTACTGATATGCATCGTGCCTGAAGATCCCTCAGCCTATTGAACTCATCGCGGCCCGGCTCCTCGTGATCACCCCGCGTTCTCGGCCGTGGCGTGCAGCAGGTCGATCAAGGGGGCCGGATAGACACCGAGCCACAGCAGCAGAAATGCCGCCACCAGCACCACCGTGGCCCCGCCGAACAGACTCGGAAACAGCGGGACCTGCCGCAGCCGCTCCGAGACCGGCCGGTACAGGGCGATCACGATGCGCAGATAATAGTACAGACCGATGGCGCTGGCGGCAATCAGCACATACACCAGGGCCCACGTGGCCCCGCTGACACCGGCGGCCATGACATAGAACTTGGCGACGAATCCCATGGTCACGGGGATCCCGGCCAGGGACAGCAGCATGGCGGTCAGGACAGCGGCGAGCCACGGCCGCCTCCAAAACAGTCCCTGGTAATCCTCCACGGCATCCGTGTCCCCGTGCCCGGGGGTCCCGGACAGTAAGGTGACCACGCCGAAGGCGCCGGTGATGGTGACGAAATAGGCCGCCAGGTAGTACCCGACCGCCTCCACCGCGATCCCGCCCCCTGCCACCAGCGCGACAAGCAGGTAGCCCATATGGGCCACGGACGAATAGGCCAGCACGCGCTTGATGCTGCCCTGCAGCAGTGCCAGCAGGTTGCCGATCAGCATCGAGGCCACCGCCACCATGGTCAGAATCACAATGACCGCTTGATCCCGGTACGCCCCGTATCCGTGACATAGCGCAACAGCAGCGCAAAGACCGACCCCTTTGAGACCGTCGCTATGTAGGCGCTCACCGGGGCCGGGGCCCCCTCATACACATCGGCCACCCACATGTGAAAAGGAACGAGGGACAGCTTGAAACCCAGGCCCGCGAGGACCAGGGCGCCGCCGGCGAGGACATAGGGACCCGTCGCCCGGTCCCCGGCCATGGAGACGGCGATCCGGTCGAAGGCCATGGTCCCGAGGCCGCTGTACACCAACGCCATGCCGAACAACAAAATTGCCGAGGACGCGCCGGACAGGATCAGGTACTTGGTCCCCGCCTCCAGCGGCCGCCATTTGTCCTTTTGATAGGCGATCATCGCGAACAACGGGATGCTCAGCAGCTCCAAGCCCAGAAAGAACGACGCAAAGTGGCGACTGGACACCAGGACCACCGCACCCAGGCTGGCGGTCAGCAGCAGGACATAGAACTCCTCGGGCCTCCGGGCGCGCCGCTCGAGGTAATCATATGAGAGCGCCGCAACGGCGATGGTGGCGGCGAGGATCAAACCCGTAAAATAGATCCCATAATCGTCCACGATCAAAAGGGGCGTCACGATCCGCGGTGCATGGGATGCCGCGGGCCCCAGGGCGACGAGCGACAGTAGCAACCCCGCCTGGGTCACCAGCGCCACTGCCCCGTGCCGCCGGCAGAAGGCGGCCATCACCATGACGCTCACGGCCGTGGCGGCGAGGACGATGAGGGGCGACAGTACCAACAGGTCCGTTCCGTTCATTATCCGCTCGCTATAAACTCGTCAGCCGCATGATGAAGCCGCCCGCCTGATAGGCGTTGGCCAGGGCCGGCGAGACCAGATCGAAGACGGGCTGGGGATACAGGCCAAGCGCGGTGACCGCCACCGCGATCACGGCGAACAGTGCCAGCTCCCGGATCGACAGGTCGGGCACTGCCTCGGTCCCCCGGGTTTCGCCATGAAACGTGCGCTGTACCAGGTGCAGGGCATAAATGGCGGAGGCGACAAAGCCGAGCGAGGCCGCTACGGCGAACACCGGGTGCGTCCCGTAGGTGCCGATCAACACCAGGAACTCGCCCACGAATCCCACCAGGCCCGGCAGTCCCAGGGCGGCGACGGCCAGGAACATGCCGAAGGCGCCCAGACGGGGGACCCGTGACCATAATCCCCCCATGTGCCCCATATCCCGGGTATGGAGCCGCTCCTGCAAGGCGCCCACCAGCATGAACAAGGCCCGGGTGATGACGCCGTGGGCGACGATCTGACATCACCGCTCCGCGCAGGGCCAGGGCGCTGCCAGGAGAATATGCCCAGCAGGACGAAGCCCATGTGGCTGATGCTGGTGTAGGCCACCAGGCGTTTGAGATCGGTCTGGCCAAAGGCCAGCAACGCCCCGTACAGGATGCCCAGCACGGCCAGGACCATGGCTACCGGCGCGAAGACCTGCGATGCGTCGGGGAAAGAGCAGGAGCACGAAGCGCATCAGACCGTAGGCGCCTGTCTTCAGCAGCATCCCGGCCAGCAGCACGCTGCCGGCCGGTGGGGGCCTGGGTATGGGCGTCCGGCAGCCAGGCGTGAAAGGGAACCACCGGCAGTTTCACCGCGAAGGCGACGAAAAAGCCCAGCATGCATCCAGTAGGCGGTACTGATATCCAGAACGGGCGCTCAGCAGGGTCTGATAGTCGAAGCGAAAATATGGGCCTGCTCGTGGTAGGCGAACACCAGCGCCAGGATCGCGGCGAGCATCAGCAGGCCGCTGCCCTGGGTAAAGATGAAAAACTTGATGGCGGCCCGGTAACGGGCCTCGTGCCCCCACACGGCTATCAGGAAATACATGGGCACCAGCATCACTTCCCAGAACAGGAAGAATAGAAACAGATCCAGGGACAGGAAGACGCCCGACCACGCCGGCGAGTGTCCACAACAGCATGCAGTGGAAGAACCCCACGCGCTGGCCGATCTCCGTCCACGATATCCCCACGGCCATCACCCCGAGGAAATAAGGTAAGCACGATCAAAAGCAGGCTCATCCCGTCCATGCCCAGGTGCACGCTGATACCGAACGCGGGATCCACGCCCACTCCGACTGGGCCAGCCATGGCCGGCTGCCCCCCGGGGACAGGGCGATTGCAGCCAGCACTAACAGATCGAGCGCGACCACGCCCAGGGACGCCCAGCGCGGCCACGCCTCGCCGAGGCGCTCCGAGCCGCCACGCCAGCGCCCCGCCGACCAGCAAAATGATGATCAATGCCGCCAGCATTACACAAACACCGTCAGCGTGACCAAGATGGCCGCGCCAGTGCCGATGCCCGCGGCGTACCACCTCAGCCCGCCCGTTTGCAGCGCGCTCAGGGGGAAATACAGCCCCCTGCAGATCTGCGCCACAGTCTCGTAAATATGATCGATCACGTCCCGCCGGCTCGTCTCGGCCGAGCCACAAAAACGGCCGCAGCAGCAACGCCTGGTAGACGGCGTCGAATCCCCACCCGTTTCGCATCAGCCTTGAGCGGCTGCGGCGCCGCGCCGTGCCGCCAGCCCCGCGGCCGCCTCGGGGACTGCAGGTACAACCAGTAAGCCAGATAGATGCCCCCCAGGGAGGCCGCCGCCGCCAGCAGCTCCAGCACCCACTCCGCAGCCCGCGCCGCTGTTCACCGCGACGGCGGGCAAGGCCCCCTGAAGGAAGTCGGGCAGGACCGTCACACCCCCCAATATGGCGGGCACCCACAACAAGCCGGCGACCACCGACAAGGCCGCCAGTATCGCCACGGGCGCGACCACCGCGATACCGGGCCGCCTCGACACCGGCGTGCGCGCCTCGCCGAAGAACACGACGAATATCAGACGAAAGGTGTACACCGCCGGTCAACAGGGCGCCCAGCCAGCCCGCGGCCCACAGCCACGGACCGCCCTGTGGCGAGGACCAGGCGGACCACAGGATCTGGTCCTTGCTGTAGAATCCGGCGGTGACCAGGGGCAGGGCCGCCAATGAAGACCGCGCCGATCACAAAGCTCCAGAAAGCGCGGGCAGGCGCCGGCGCAGCCCGCCCATCCTGAATATGTCGTGCTCATCATCCAGGGCGTGGATCACCACGCCGGCGCCCAGGAACAGCAGGGCCTTGAAGAAGGCGTGGGTCATGAAGTGGAATATCGCCGCTGACCAGGCCCCCACGCCCAGGGCGAGGAACATATAGCCGATCTGGCTGATCGTTGAATAGGCGAGTACCCGCTTGATGTCGTGTCTGCGCCAGGGCCGCCGCAGCCGGCCAGCAGCAGTGTGACGGCGCCGACCGCCGCCACTGTGGCCTGCATCGCCGGGGCCAGGGTAAACAGCACATGGGTCCGGGCGATCAGATAGACCCCGGCGGTGACCATCGTGGCGGCATGGATCAGGGCGCTGACCGGAGTCGGGCCGGCCATGGCGTCGGGCAGCCAGATCTGCAGCGGCATCTGGGCCGATTTGCCCACGGCCCCGCCCAGCAGCAGGGCCGCGGCGGCCACCGCCAGCCCCGCGCCCGTGGCCCACTGGTCCTGCGCCCGGGCCGCATCAGGTCCTGAATGTCCAGGGTGCCGAGCTGAGCGAAGATCAGGAACAGGCCGACGGCCAAGGCGGCGTCGCCCACGCGGGTTACGATGAAGGCCTTTCGCGCGGCCCGCCCGTTGGCCGGGTTGCGGTACCAGAAGCCGATGAGCAGGTAGCTGCACAGCCCGACCCCCTCCCAGCCGAGATAGAGGAACAGCAGATTATCGGCCAGGACCAGCACCAGCATGGCCGCCACGAACAGATTGAGATAGGCGAAGTAGCGCCGGTAGCCCTCCTCCCGCGCCATGAACGCCGCCGAATAGACATGGATGAGAAAGCCGACCACGGTGACCACCAGGATCATCACCGCCGAAAGGGGGTCCAGGTAGAGGGCGGCGTCGACCGCGAGTCCCGAGGTCGCCAGCCAGTGCCACAGCACCTGCACGTAGTGACCGTCGGGGGGCATTCGAGAGATGAAATCCGCGACCACGAGCCCGGCGATCACCGCGGCCATCCCCGTCGATCCGACTGCGATGCGCGCCATCCCCCGCCGGCTGAGGCTGCCGCCGAACACGCTCAGCAGGAGGAAGCCCATCAGGGGCAGGACCGGGATGAGCCACAGTACGCCGAGCATATCAGCCCCTCATCTCGCTCACGCCGTCTGCATCGACGCTTTGCCGGCGCCGGTGGACCTGCAGCACCAGGGCCAGTCCCACGGCCACCTCCGCGGCCGCCAGGGTCAGGATGAGGATGAACATCACCTGCCCGTCCCCCTCTCCCCAGCGCACACCGCCGACCACGAAGGCCACCGCGGCGGCATTGAGCATGATCTCGATGTTCATGAGCATGAACAGCAGGTTGCGCCGCACCAGCAGCCCCACCAATCCCAGCACGAACAGGGCCGCGGCGAACATGAGTCCGTATTCCATGGGAACGGCCGCCATGGTCAGCCCTCTCCCCCCGGGTCCCGCCGGCCCACGTGATACGCCCCCACCAGCGCGCCCAGCAGCAGCATGGAGGCCAGCTCCACGGCCAGCAGATAGGGCCCGTACAGGGCGGCCCCCACCTGGGCGGCGGTCACCGGATGCCCCAACGGGGTCTCGCCGGCCAGGAGGAACACCATGTCCCCGAACAGGATCGCCGCGAGCGCCGTGGGGCCGATCCAGATGCCCGGGCTCAGCCACCGACGCTCCTGTGCGGCATGGGCCGGCCCCATATTGAGCATCATGATCACGAACACGAACAACACCATGATGGCGCCCGCATAGATGATCACCTCCAGGGCCGCGGCGAAGGGCGCCCCCAAGACGTAGAACACCACCGCCACCGCCAGCAGCGACACCACCAGGTACAGCAGCGCATGCACCGCATTGAGCCGGGTGATGACCATCACCGTGGCCGCCAGGGCGATGAACGCTGCAATGTAGAACGTCGCGGTCATCAATCCCTCCTCGGTCAGGGCAACAGGCTTCGCACATCCACGGGTTCGGCCTCGTTGTCCGCCTCGCCCTTGTCCTTGCCGCCGATCCGAACTCCCGCCACCCGGTAAAAGTTGTAGTCGTGGTACTTGCCGGTCCCGTTGATCAACAGGTCCTCCTTTTCGTATACCAGGTTGTGCCGTTCGTATTCCCCCATCTCGAAGTCCGGCGTCAGCTGGATGGCATAGGTCGGGCAGGCCTCTTCGCACATGCCACAGAAGATGCAGCGGGAAAAGTTGATTCGGAAAAAGTCCGGATATCGCCGTCCGTGCTCATCCTCGGTCGCCTGAAGGGCGATGCAATCAACCGGGCAGGCCGCCGAGCACAGATAGCAGGCCACGCAGCGCTCCTCCCCGTCGGGATCGCGGCTGAGGATGATCCGGCCCCGCCAGCGCGGGGGGAACACGGCCCGTTCCTCCGGATACTGGACAGTGACCCGGCGGCGAAAGGCATGCTTGAAGATTATCCACAGGGTGCGCAATTGGCTTAGCATCGATCTCTCCTTTGACTCATGCGCCCTCCCCGGCGGTGAGGATGACCACCGCCGTGACGATCAGATTGAGCAGGGACAGGGGCAGCATGACCTTCCACCCGAAGGCCATGAGCTGGTCGTAGCGCGGTCGCGGCAGCGCCGCGCGCAGCAATACGAACAGCCCGACGAATCCCGCCAGCTTGACGAAGAACCAGACGGCGGGGGCCAGCACCGGGCCCCGCCATCCGCCGAAAAACAGCGTCACGATCAGTGCGGAGATGAGCAGGATGCTTACGTACTCGCCCACGAAGAACAACCCGAACTTCATGCCTGAGTATTCGGTATGAAAGCCCGCGATCAACTCCTGCTCGGCCTCGGGCAGGTCAAAGGGCAGGCGGTGGGCCTCCGCCACACCCGCCACCAGGAAGACCACGAACCCCAGAAACTGGGGGATCACGTACCACATCCCCGCCTGGGCCTCGACGATGCGCGACAGATTGAAGCTCCCGGCCAGCATGACCACGCCCATCAGCGACAACCCCATGAATACCTCGTAGCTGAGCATCTGCGCGGCCGCCCGCAGCCCCCCCAGCAGGGAGTACTTGCTGTTGGAGGCCCATCCCCCGAGCACCACGCTGTACACGGCCAGGGAGGACATGGCGAGGAAGAACAGCAATCCGATATCGAGATTGGCGATGCTCCAGCCGGGCGCGACCGGGACCACGGCAAAGGCGATGATCGTGACGGCCACCACAATGGCGGGCGCCAGTATGAATACCGGCCGATCCGCAAAGGGTGGCACCCAATCCTCCTTGAACAGAATTTTCACCAGATCGGCCAACACCTGCAGCAGGCCGAAGGGGCCAACCCGGTTGGGACCGTAACGGTCCTGCCACAGACCCAGGAGGCGGCGCTCCACCCAGATGAGCCCCGCCGCCCCGAGCAGCACCCCCACGAGGGTCACCACCACCGTCATCAGGTGAAACAGCACCTCAGGCATCCGCCACCCTCCTTAACGTGACCCAGCAGGTTGTCGGCGGCGGATCAACGCCCGGCAGACGGGGCAGCGCCAGCACTCCCCGGGGCAACGCCGGAACCAGCGCCGCGGGCAGCCGGTGCATGCCGTCGTCCGTGTGCAGTTCGACTTCCTCCCCGTCGGCGATGCCCCGGGCCGCCGCGTCATCGCCGCTGATCCCGAGATAGAGGCCGGGGACGCGTTCGGCCAGGGCGGGTGTATGCACACTCAGTTCCTCGCTGCCGAAGATGTGCCGGCGCGGCACCAACAGGTACTGCCCGCCGGCAGGGGCAAAGGGCGCCGGCACCTCCGATGCGTATCGCCGTTTGACCGTGTCGGCGGGTTCCAGCAGCCGCACCCCGGGGTCACCGCCGTGCAGGGCCCCGCCCACCTCCTCCTGGAATTTGTTGAAGGCCTGAACGGAATTCCAGTGGGGTGCCCAGGGGTGGGTGATCAGGGCGGCGGGCGGCTCGCCGGTGTACCCCTCCATGGAGAAGGCAAGCGGCGCATCCGGGTCCTCCGCAGGCTTGGGCTCGTGAATGGTCTGATCGGCATGCATGGCGGTGCGCCCGCTGTATCGTGCCGCCTGACGCGGAATACGCTGACCGACCATGCGAAAGCCCGCCCCCGGCGCTGCCTGCACCACCGGAGCCAGGGACGGGAAGTCGGCGGCGACCAGCGCCAGCGCATCATCCAGGCTCCGCCACCGGTGCGCCTCCTCGCGGCCCAGGGCGCCCATCAGATCCCGCAGCCAGCGCCAACTCTCCCGCACTGAACCATGCTCCGGGACAAACACCTGAAAGAAGCGCTGGGCCCGGCCCTCGGCATTGACCATTGTGCCGTCGCCCTCGGCGAAGGTAGCCGCCGGCAGGACAAACTCGGCCCGCGCGGCGGTATCATGCCGCAGGTGATCGATCACCACCAGGTGGCGCATGTTGGGCAGCAGGGCGTCCAGCCGGGCCCGCGGCACGCGCTGATACAGATCGTTCTCAAGGGCCACCACGGCGTCCGCCTCGCCCCCCTCGATGAGCGCCAGGGCCTCCTCCAGGCCGGGGGCCCCCATCATGGCCAGGCCCATGCTGTTGCACTCGGGAACGGCGTAATACAGGCCGGCGGCGCGCCCATCCCGGCACAACGCCTGGGCCACATTGGCCGCCGCCTCGATGACGGACGTGCTTGCGCAGCCCGTCCCCGAGACCACCAGCGGGCGCCGCGCGGCGCCCAGGGCCTCGGCGATCTCGTCGGCGAGCGCCCGCAGTTCGGCGGACAGATCATGTACCGGCGGTGCCTCCTCATCCAGGGCATGGGCCACGGCGAATCCGAGCCGCGCGATCTCGTCGGGGGCCAGCCGGCACGTGCGGGAAGCCAGGTCGTCCAAGCCGGGTCGCCCCCGGGGCGGCGACGAAAAACGGCGCCGACCGTCCGGGTGCGATCTCCCGCACGGTTACGTCCTTCCAGGCCGGCACGCCCAGGGACTCGGCATGGGCAAGCGCCGGCCGGCGGCTGGCCTGGCGCAGGGCGAGGGCCGCCCGCGGAGCGGTGTTGGTCACGTCCTCCCCGAGGATCAGCACGGCATCGGCATCCTCCACCTCGCGCACGCGAGGGCGCGCGCGCCGGCCCATCCCGCAGCGCGCGGTGAATCGCGGTCATGCAGGCCTGCTCGCCGGCAGGCGACCCCGCTGAAAAAGCGCTCCGCGCCCACCAGGCGGCGCAGCAGCACATTGGCCTCGAGTGAGGCCCGGGGCGAGCCCAGGCCGATGACCCGCCTGCCCTGGAGGAGCCCGCCGATCTGCTCCAGGGCCGCGGCTGTCGTCCATATCCGTCAAGGCGGCGGTGCCCGCGCGCCGCGCCGGGCGGAGCACGCGCCGCTCGCTGTTGACGAAGTCATATCCGTAGCGCCCCCGGTCGCAGAGAAAGTAACCGTTGACCTGGCCGTTGTAGCGGTTGTGGATGCGGCGCAGCCTGCCGTAGCGCTCCCCGGGCGTGGTGTTGCAGCCCACGCCGCAATGCACGCACACGGACGGTGCGCTCTGCAGGTCCCACTTGCGGGTATAGTGCTCCTTCAGGGTCTTGTCGGTGAACACCCCCGTGGGGCACACCTCCACCAGATTGCCGCTGAACTCGTTCTCCAGGGTGCCGTCCTCGTGACGGCCGAAGTAAACATGATTCTTGGAGGCCAGGGCGTGCAGGTCCGTGCCGCCGGCGTAGTCATGATAGAACCGCACGCAGCGGTAGCAGGTGATGCAGCGGTTCATCTCGTGGTTGATGAACGGCCCCAGGTCTTGGTTGCGGAAGGTGCGCTTGTCGAAGCGAAAGCGCCGGTAGGTATGTCCGGTGAGCACCGTCATGTCCTGCAGGTGGCACTCGCCGCCCTCGTCGCAGACCGGGCAGTCGTGGGGGTGGCTGGTCATCAGCCACTCGACGACCTCGGCGTGGAACTCCTTGACCTTCGGGTCGTTGACGGCGATGCGCATGCCATCGGCGGCGGGCGTCATGCAGGACATGACGAGCCTGCCGTGGGTGTCGTCCTCGTCCTTGAACTGCTTGACCGCGCACTGGCGGCACGCGCCCACGGCGCCCAGCGCCGGGTGCCAGCAAAAGTAAGGAATGTCGAACCCCAGGCTCAGGCACACCTTCAGCAGGTCCTTGCCCTCGGAAACCTCATAGGGTCGATTGTCGATATAGATCGTGGCCATCGCTCAGTTCCACGGACACCGTTGCTCGTGAATATGCCGTTCAAAGTCGTCGCGAAAATACTTGAGGGCGCTGCGAAGGGGCTCGGTGGCCCCGGGCGCCAGCATGCAGTAGGTGTGACCCGGGCCCATGAGCCGCGCGTGCATCGCCAGCACATCCAGGTCCTCGGCCCTGCCCCGCCCCTCTTCCAGGCCTTGCAGGACCGCAGTGGTCCAAGGCAGGCCGTCGCGGCACGGGGTGCACCACCCGCATGACTCCTGGCCGAAGAACCTTTCCAGATTGTGTACCATCCCCACGGGGCAGTTGCGGTCGTCCAGCACCACCATGGTGCCCGTTCCCAGGCGGCTGCCCGCCGCCTGCACCGAATCGAAATCCATGGGGGTATCCAGGTGCTCCTCGACCATGAAGTCGCTGGAGGCGCCGCCGGGGAGCAGGCCGCGGAAGGCATAGCCGTCACGCATGCCGCCGGCGTGCCCCTCCAGGATCTCGCGCAGCGGCGTGCCCATGGGCAGTTCCCAGTACCCCGGGCGCCTGACCATGCCGCTCACGCCGTAGATCTTGGTGCCGCTGTCCTCGGTCAGGCTCAGCCCCTTGAACCACTCGGCGCCGTTGAGCACGATGTGCGGCACGTTGCAGAGGGTCTCTACATTGTTGACCACGGTCGGCTTGCCCCACAGCCCGGCGCTGGTGCTGTGTATCTCCTTGCGCGGGACGGCGCGCCGGCCCTCGAGGGCATTGAGCAGGGCCGTTCCCTCGCCGCAGATATAGCGCCCCGCGCTCATGTGTACGTACACGTCGAGGCGAAAGTCGCTGCCGCACACCCGTTCGCCGAGAAACCCGTGCCCGTAGGCCTCGGCAATGGCGCGGCGCAGGCGCTCCTCGGCGAGCTTGTACTCGCCGCGCAGGAAGATATAGGCTACGCTTGGCCTGGATGGCGTAGGCGGAGACGATCACCGCCTCGATCATTTGATGGGGATCGCCCTCGAGCAGGATACGGTCCTTGAAGGTCCCCGGTTCCATCTCGTCGGCGTTGACCACCAGGTACTTGGGCCCGGGCGCCTCCTCCCCCATGGGTACCCCGCTCCACTTCTTGCCCGCGGGAAAGCCGGCGCCGCCGCGCCCGCGCAGGTTGGCGTCCAGCACCCTTTGCACGACCTCCTGAGGGGTCAGTTCCTTGAGGGCCTTGGTCACGGATTCGTAGCCCCCCGCCTTCACGTAGCCCGGCAGGTCCAAGGGGCCGCGCCGGGGATCGATGTTCCTGGTGAGCGGTTTATCCATTGTCTGCTCCTAACCGTAGTCCTCGAGGATCCGGTCCACGGCCTCGGGGGTGAGGTCGTGGTGGGCGTCGTCGTCGATCATCATCACCGGCGCGTACTCGCAGCGCCCGAGGCACACATTGGGCAGCAGGGTAAAGCGCCCGTCCGCGGTGGTCCCCCCGAAGTCGACCCCGAGCCTGGCGCGCAGGTGTTCCCGGATCCCGGGGTAGCCGGTGAGCCAGCAGCTCACACTGTCGCACAGCAGGATCACGTGGCGCCCCACCGGCCGGCGGTGGATCAGGTTGTAAAAGGTAGCCACGCTCTCGAGATTGTCGACGCTCATGCCCACATAGGCGGCGATCTCGGCCAGGGTCTCGTCGCTGATCCAACCGCGCTCGCGCTGAACCAGGCGCAGGGCATCGATGCACACCGCCCGGCGGTCCGGGTAGCAGCGGGACCTCTTCATCGATCAGGCGTTTTTCTTCGTCGCTCAGCATCCGGTGTCACCGATCCACGTCCGCCATGACAAAATCGATACTGCCGAGAATGGCCACCAGGTCCGCGACCATCAGCCCGCGGCATATCTTGCGGGATCATCTGCAGGTGGGCGAAGGACGGCACGCGTATCCTCACCCGGTAGGGGATGTTCCCGCCGTCGCTTATCAGGTAGTAGCCGTTGTTGCCCTTGGTGGCCTCGATTCCGAAGAACGACTCGCCCGCCGGCATGACCGGTCCCCAACTGACGCCCAGGAAGTGATTGATGAGGGTTTCGATGTCGTGCATGGTGCGCTCTTTGCGGGGCGGAGTGGTCAGCGGGTGGTCGGACTTGTAGTGCCCCTCGGGCATCTGCTCCAGGCACTGGCGGATGATGCGCGGCTCTGGCGCATCTCCTCCACGCGCACCGCGCAGCGGTCGTAACTGTCGCCCCGGGTCGCCGGTGGGGACATCGAACTCCAATGCTGTCGTAGCCCGAATAGGGCCGCTGCTTGCGAAAATCCCACTCCATCCCGCAGGCGCGCAGCCCCGGCCCGGTCACGCCCCAGTCGATGGCCTCGTCCCGGCTGTACTCGCCGACCCCTTCGGTGCGGGCCCGGAAGATGCTGTTTTGCATCACCATCTTGTCGTACTCGTCCAGGCGGGGCGGGAAATACGCCACGAACTCGCGCACCATCTTGTCCCACCCTCGGGGCAGGTCCTCGGCCACACCGCCGATGCGGAACCAGCTCGGGTGCATCCGCCCGCCGCAGATGGCCTCGATGATGTCGAACACCCGCTCGCGGTCGCTGAACATGAAGAACACCGGCGACAGCGCGCCCACGTCCTGGGCGAAGGTGCCGTACCAGACCAGGTGGCTGGCGATGCGGAACAGCTCGGCAGTCATGATGCGGATCACCTTCGACCCGGTCGGGCACCTCGATCCCCGCCAGCTTCTCCACCGCCAGCACATAGGGCAGGTTGTTCATCACCCCGCCGAGGTAGTCGATGCGGTCCGTGTAGGGGATGATAGGTGTGCCAGGTCTGGCGCTCGCCCATCTTCTCGGCGCCGCGGTGGTGGAAGCCGATGTCCGGCACCGCGTCGACGATCCGCTCGCCGTCGAGCTGCAGCACGATGCGGAACACGCCGTGCGTGCCGGGGTGGTTGGGCCCGAGGTTGAGGAACATGAACTCGGTATCCTCGCCGATGGCGGGCCATGCCCCAGTCCTCCGGGCGAAAGCGCATGGCCTCCTGCTCGACCTCCGCCTGCTCGCTCGGTCAGATGGTAGCGCCCCATCTCCGTGGCCCGCGCCGGGTGCTCCTTGCGCAGGGGATGGCCCTCCCAGGTGGGCGGCATGAGGATGCGCCGCAGGTGCGGGTGCCCCCGGAAGGTCACGCCGAACATGTCCCATACCTCCCGTTCGTACCAGTTCGCCGCCGGCCAGACGCCGGTCGCCGTGGGCAGCTGCGGCGTCGCCCTCCCGCAGGGCGACCTTGATGCGCACGTCCTCGTTGCGGTCGAAGGAGAGCAGGTGGTAGACCACGGTGAATTCGCTGGCGGGCTGGCCCCGACGGTGCTCGCGGGTGCGCTCGTCGATGGCCGTCAGGTCATAGAGCATGGCATAGCGCCGGGGGCTGTCCTGTTTCAGATGACGCAGGACGTCGACCACGTCGTGGCGGCCGACCCACACGGTGGGATACCGTCACAGGTGGTCTGGGGCGTGATGCGCTCACCGCCGAAGCGCCCCTCCAGCTCTTCGGCGACGGAGGCCTTCAGCGCCGAATTCGTCTGTTCATATGGGGCGGTCCTGCGCCATCACTCACACCTCGTCCGGCGAACGCAGCTGGGTGGCCTTTTGACGCTGCTCGCGCTTCTCATCCCGCAGGCTGGGACGCGGACCACGCTGTACGCCTTGCGGGCCGACCACCCAGCTCAGGGGCCGTCCCTCGGCATCGATGGCCTGCTGAAGCAGAATCAGGCCCTCCAGCAGGGCGTCGGGACTGGGCGGACAGCCGGGCACATATACGTCCACGGGCAGAAACGAATCGACCCCCTGGACCACGCTGTATATGTCGTACATGCCCCCGGAGTTGGCGCACGAGCCCATGGAGATCACCCAGCGGGGCTCCATCATCTGCTCGTACAGCCGCAGGATCACGGGCGCCATCTTGATGAAACACGGTGCCGGAGACCACCATGACATCCGCCTCGCCGCGGCGTGGCGCGTATGACCTCCGCCCCGAAGCGGGCGATGTCATACTTGCTGGTAAAGCTCGTCGCCATCTCCACGTAGCAGCACGACAGGCCGAAGTTATAGGGCCATAGGGAATTCTTGCGTGACCAGGCCACCAGGTCGTTCAACTTCGAGAACAGCAGATTGCGGCGCACCGCATCTTCATAGGTACCATAAGGCTCCTTGACCCGGGTCTCGCTCCCGGCCTTTTTCAGATTCCAGTGCATGAGGTCATCCTCCCGCGTGTTTGCCGTCTCGGCTCCCCCAGTCCAACGCCCCGTCCCGCCACAGGTACGCCAGGGCCGCCACCAGGACCGCCACGAAGACCAGTGCCTCGAGGAAGCCTGACCAGCCCGCATCGCGCACAGACACGGACCAGGCGAACAGGTATACCGCCTCCAGATCGAATACCACGAAGAACATGGCGACGAGATAGAACTTGACGGGAAAGCGCATGCGCGCCTGTCCGACGGTGACGATGCCGGACTCGAACGGCGCATCGGCGGCCTTGCCCGGGCGGTGACGCTCGCCCATCAGGGATGAGATGAAGGTCAGTCCCGCGAGCAGTACCAGGGTAAGGGCGATATATATGAGCAATGGATAGAGAGGAGCTGCGTCCATTCACTGATCTCCCATGTCCGGGTGCCGGCCCCATGACAGGGCCGCTGCGATGAATTTGACAATGCCTGCAATCGGTCAGCGCCAGGCTGACATCCTGTGACTCGCGGAGGGCTCGGTGTTTAAAAACCGATTTTCAGTTATTTGGCATAACTGCGGCGCTGAGCCTCGATAGTTTGTTCTTGGCATCTCTTAACGACGTTAGAGACACAAGGCGGGAGCGAGTTCCATCAAGTGACTTTCAGCGGGGATCGGGGCGCCGCGCTTGGCGGGCATCGCCCTTGACGAACACCTTGCGAATGCCCCGACCCCTGCGGACTGCTCTCCCGGCCGCCGCCGATGTACATCGCCAGGGCACCGGCAGACCCCTTGTGGCAGCCCCACGAGATCGGGGATGGATCCGGGCTAGGGCCTGTTAACGCTACCCAAACCGCGGCGACGGTGCCATTGCCGCGATACGGCGCGCCGCTTTGTCCGCAGGTACACCGCCATCGCCGCGTTTGGATAGCGTTAACAGGCCCTAGTAAGGCACAATCTTGCCGTCGAAGGCCACGAAGGCACCGGGCTCGTAGTCGCGGGCGTTGGCGATGATCCGTGTAAGCCCCGCGACGGACTCATCCACATCCACCAGGCCCGTATTGTCCGTCATATCGGTGCGCACCCAGCCCGGGTGCAGGGTAATGACCTGAACACCGTGATCCTTCAAGTCGACGGCCATGGACCGCGACACGATGACCAGGGCCGCCTTCGAGGCGCGGTAGGCGTAGACGCCTCCGCTGCTGTTGTCCGCCGATGACCCCATCTTGGAGCTCATGTTCGCGATCACCCCGCCGGCCTTGGCCACCCGCCGCCAAAGGTGCTTCACCACCCGCAGCGGACTCACGCAATTGATGTCGAACACCTCCAGCATGGTCTGCGGGGTAACCCCCTCGAGGGACTGGTCCCGGGCCTTCTGCCCCCCGTAGACACCGGCATTGTTGATCAGGATATCGAGCCCGGCGGGGATCCCGGCCTCATCGAGGAAACCGGGCGGCGGGTCCTGGGACACGTCCCACCGCACAAGATGAAGTCTGGGGTCGTCGATCCGCGCCAGGCCGCCTTGATCAGCCCGGTAGCACGCCCAGACCTGATGCCCCTCGGCCAGGTAGTGTTTCACGTATCCCAGGCCGATGCCCCGGTTTGCCCCTGTAATCAGCACATTCATTCTTCAACCTCCATGGCTTGGTTTGCAACTGGGCCGGACAGGTCGCCAATCCCCCACAGCAGGCGCCTCAACGCCCCGGCGGCGGATATCGGTGACATCTCCGGGTGGCGCTGTTGTCATTGCACTAACCCCATGGGATCATTATAGTCGTCACATAGTTCAATGCACGCCCCACCGGAAGATACCGATCATGTCGAGCAAGACCCTGCCACTGAGCGACGCGCTTTATCAATACATGCTGTCAGTCTCCCTGCGCGAGCCGGATCTTCTGCGCCGCCTGCGCGAGGAGACGGCCCGCATGCCCGGCGCGGGCATGCAGATCTCCCCGGAGCAGGGACAGTTCATGTCGTTCCTGATTCAGCTGATGGGGGCGACACGGACCCTGGAGATCGGCGTCTTTACCGGCTACAGCACCCTGCGCACGGCGCTCGCCATGCCTGACGACGGCAGGGTCGTGGCCTGCGATCTCAACAAAGAATGGACATCGATCGCCGAACGCTATTGGCGTGAAGCGGGCGTGGCGGACAAGATCGACCTGCGCCTGGGGCCGGCCGTCGATACCCTGGAGATGCTGTTGATGGACGGCCGGCACGGCACCTTCGACTTCGTCTTTATCGACGCCGACAAGGCCAATTATCTAAACTACTATACCCGCGCCCTGGACCTGGTGCGCCGCGGCGGCGTCATCGCCATCGACAACGTATTTTGGGGCGGCGCCGTTTGCGATTCGGCCGCCTCCGACCCCGACACCAACGCCATCCGCGAACTCAACAATACGCTCCACGCGGATGCACGCATCGCCTTGAGCATGGTGCCCATCGGCGACGGACTGACCCTCGCGATGAAGCGCTGATTCACCGACGCGGGACCCCAGCGCCGCTCAGTGCAGCTTCATGCGGGGGCTGCTGCCGCGCCTGAGCAGATTGGCGAAGGTGGCCATGATGACATGGAAAAGACCGAACAGCGCCACCAGGTGGCGTTTGTACAGGGAGTTGTAAACAAGCCGCGCCATTAGCCCCTCGATCATCACGCTGCCCATCAGCTTGCCCATCAGATTGCCGACGGTGGAATGCCGGCTGAGGGAGATCAGCGAGCCGTAGTCCTTATAGACATACACCGGCAGCGGCCGGCCTTCGAGACGATTGGCGATGGCGGTCGCCAGCAGGCGCGCCTGCTGATGCGCCGCCTGGGCCCGCGGCGGGACCGGCTTGTCACTGCCGGGCTGCGGACAGGCGGCGCAATCGCCGAAGGCGAAGATATTCCCGTCGCGGCTGGTCTGCAGGGTCTCTGTCACCACCAATTGATTGATGCGGTTGGACTCCAGCCCATCCAGATCACTGAGAAAATCGGGGGCCTTGATCCCGGCGGCCCAAACCTTCATTTGTGCGGGAATAAACAAACCGCCGGCCGTATACAGACCTTCGTGGGTTGCCCGGCTCACCATTTCCCCGGTAAACACCTGCACCCCCAGCCGGCGCAGCTGCGCCTCCGCCGATGCGGAGATCCGCGGCGGCAGTGCGCTGAGAATGCGGTCCGCCGCCTCGACGATGGAGATCTTCACGTCGCGCTCCGGCGCGATGCGGTCCAGTCCGTAGGCCACGAACTGGCGCGAGGCGTCGTGGAGCTCCGCTGCCAGCTCGACGCCCGTCGCCCCGGCGCCGACGATCGCCACGTGCAACTGGCCTTCGTACACCGGTTCCGGCTGGGTATGGGCGTGCAGGTAATTCCTCAGAAACTGCTGATGAAAGCGGTCGGCCTGCTCGCGACTGTCGAGGAATACGCAATGCTCGCGCACTCCCTCGGTGCCGAAGTCGTTGGTGACGCTGCCGACCGCGATCACCAGGGTATCGTAGTGAAAGACCCGCTCGGGGATGATCTCGTTGCCCTCCTCGTCGTGGGTGGCCGCGACAATGACCTCGCGCCTTTCCCGGTTGAGCCCCTGCATGCGCCCCAGACGAAAGCGAAAGTGATGCCAGCGCGCCAGGGCCAGATAGGCGACATCGTCCTCGTGCGAATCCAAAGTCCCCGCCGCCACGGCATGCAGCAACGGTTTCCACACGTGGGTCAGGGAGTTGTCAATGAGCGTAATCTCGGCCTTGTTGTGCTTGCCCAGTCTGTCTCCGAGGCGCGTCGCCAGCTCCAGCCCCCCTGCGCCGCCGCCTACGATAATGATATGATGCGCATTATTGTTGTTGTTCACCTCGTCCCCCTAAAAAAGGCCCCGGACAAAGGCGGACCGGGGCGGCATTGGTCGTAACGCAATGGAGATAAAATAACATGGCATTCACCAAAAAGGCATTAGACGCGTGCAGCTGTCGCGCCGCTCAATGCCGGGGTGCCCGGCGTCATGGTTGACTACCGGGGCATTGCCCATAGCGGGGTCATCGTTACCCGGCTCGAACCCGCACTGGCGTTTTACGTGGATATGCTCGGTCTCGAAACCGACCCCGGTCGCCCAGACCTGGGGTACCCCGGGGTGTGGCTGGACGTCGGGGATCAGCAAATCCACTTGATGGCCCTCCCGAATCCGGATCCCACATCGGACCGGCCCGCCCATGCGGGGCGTGACCGGCACATCGCCCTGTCCATCCGTGGCCTGGATGAACTCAAGCAGCGCCTGGAGCGCCACGGCATCGCCTATACCATGAGCCGTTCCGGTCGCCGGGCCTTGTTCTGCCGTGATCCCGACGGCAACGGCCTGGAGTTCATCGAGACCGGGGGCCAGGACTAGCCCGCCGCCGCAGCAACGACACGGTCACTGGGGCAGTTGCTTGGCGGGTGCGGACGCCTGAGCGGGGTTGTTGAATACGTAGGAGATGCCCCCGATAAACCGATAACCGGGAGGGGTCTCGTGCCGGGGCACGCCGATACCGGCCGCCACGATGAGATCCAGGTTATCCGTAACGAGATACCGGATACCGGGCAGGAGCAGAAGATTGGTGCGGGATGGGCTCCACCGGGTGAACAGGAGCTCCATGGAGGCCTTGAACTTGCCCATCAGGGGGGTCTCGTACCCGACATCGAGTTTCCTCTTGATGACCCGCTCATAGGTGAGCCCCCCGCTGACATCCGCTATGTCGCTCTTCTCGAAGCCGACGGTGACGTGGAAATCGCCCGCCGGCTCCAACAGCCGCGGCAGGCTGACATTGAGCTCGATACCGTAATTGTCCCGGCCGCTGCCGAAGTGCACGTCGCCGGGGGTATACAGGCTATCGAAGGCCGTCACCGCCACACCGACGCCCGCTTTCGGCGCGTGTATGAAACGGTATTTGAGATAGCCGCGAACAGCGCTCAGCCCCGCGGTCGATGAGTCCGTGTTGACCAGATATGGCGAGGCGACACCCACCTCCACGTTGTTCATCAAGCCGTAATTGATCCCGGGCATGAACGATACGCCGGTGTATCGATACGGGTTTCCCGCCTTGACGAAGCCGTCCGCCCACCCGAAGGCGCTCAGGTCCACGGCCCCCCGGCCGAGTGTCTCGGCGGTGCGCATCACGACCAGGCCGCTGCCGCCGCTCAGGGTACTGTTGACCGCGTACCCGGCGCCGGGCGCAAGAAGCAGTATCGTCGTGCAGATCCACTGTATTATTTTCATCAAACAACCGTATCCCGTCTCTATAAGTTGAATGCGTTGCCGGCCAGTCTACTGCCGGCCCGATCCCCTCCATCACGTCGTCCCCGCCTCCGCCTTCAACTCATCCGGCGTATAAGTCTTCGCCGCGCCGAATCCGCCCACGTACCGCACCCGCCCGGGCACGAGGCGGACCAGCATGAAATCCTCGAACCCGAAAAGCCGCCGGGACCGGGGAAGCCGTGAAATATAAAGGTCGCGGGCGGCCGGGTAATCGGCTGAACCCCGGGAGATGATCTGCGCATGTCCGTCCATGGTCACGCGGGCGAGTGTCTGCGGGTCACCGTCTCCCGAATCGGACTCGCTGACCACCAACGATACCCGTGGATCGACGAGGAGGTGGCGGCTATGGGCTGCAAGGCGGCTCACATGAAGCACCAGGTGGGACAGGTCTTGGGACGCGGCGTAGGCCACCATCGAGGCATGGGGCCGGCCGCCGTCCACGGTGGCCAAAGCCCCCCATCGGCCGCAGCGCAGCAATTCAACCACATCGAGGGCCATTTCAGCGCCGCCCGGCGGTTGCCGCGGCGGCCCAGGCAGGCGATTGGTGAGGGGCGCGGCCTAGCCGGGCGGCCATGTCATATGCCTCCCCCCCAGCAGATGCACATGAAGGTGGAACACCGTCTGCCCCCTTCGGCATTGCAGTTCATCACGGTTCGGTAGCCCTTCTCGGCGACACCCTCGCGCCTGGCGATCTCCCTGGCCGCCTGGAAAAGCCGCCCGACCAGCTCCGTGTGGCCATCGCTCAACTCGTCCAATGAGGCGATGTGGGTCTTTGGAACGATCAGTATATGCACCGGCGCCTGCGGGTTGATATCACGAAAGGCAAGCACATGCTCGTCGTCATAGACCTTGTCAGGCTGGATCTCGCCCGCCACCATCCTGCAAAATAGACACGCATCCATCTCTGTACCTCCTCGATATCAAGTATCATGCTGTAATATGCGGGCCGTCGCCTGGAGCGATACCGAGGGTGCCCCCTCCAGCAGGGTCAAATACCCATTCGAGTTTCCACTGACATCCCACACGCAGCGGTAATTATGGTAATAGTAGAGGCTAAGACGCTCACGGCGCAATGTCCGCCGGGGCGCCACCCGGTACGACGGGCCCCCGCCCTCCGCACCGGCGGCATCCTTTCGTGGTGTCTGATGCTGGCCGGCTTACTGACGGCCCCGACCCACGCCGTGGCCCAACAGGTACCCCTTTGGCAGGCGGGCGTGGGGGTTGGAACACTCTATTTGAACGACTACCGCGGCGCGAGCCATACCTCCGTTTACGCATTGCCGTTCCCGTACTTCGTTTATCACGGCAAGATCCTCAAGGTGGATCGCTCGGGCATTCACGGCCGGATCTTCGGCAGCCGCCGCGTGCTGCTCGATATCAGCCTGGCGGGCGGCGTCCCCGTGTCCAGCCGCAACAACCCGGTGCGCCGCGGGATGCCCAACCTCGCGCCCACCGTAGAGCTCGGTCCCTCCCTGGAAACCAAGCTGTGGTCCGGGGACAAGGGCCGCAGCTCCCTGTGGTTGAGGGTCCCCGCACGGGCGGTGTTCTCCATCAACCTTTCGGAGTTCGCCCACCGGGGATGGGTATTCTCCCCGTTTGTGGAATACCGGACCCGTCGCGCCAGCACCTTGCACCGATGGTGGCTCAGCATATCGGCCGGCCCCATCTTCGCCGACGACGCATACCATGCTTACTACTACAAAGTCGCCCCCGCCTTCGCCACCCCGGCCCGGCCGGCGTACAGCCCCGGGGGCGGATACAGCGGCAGCCGTATCACGGTGGGCTTTCAACAGCGCTTTTCCCGATTCTGGCTGGGTGTTTTCGCCCGCTACGATAATCTGTCGGGCGCCGCCTTTGCATCGAGCCCGTTGGTGGACACCAAGAACTACTTTGCGGCGGGCCTTAGCATCACCTGGATCTTCGCCGAATCCAAGACCCTCGTCCCCCTGCGCTGAACCGCGTTTCGATCACGGGGGATCGCCCCCATCCGTCGCCAAGCGCCCGCGACGGACTACCCCCCCGGCTTGCGGGCCACCCTGTCACGCAGATACACCGGACTGACCTGGTCGACGGTGACCATCCGCCCCCGGCGATAATCCTCCGCGGCGAGCGCGGCGACCGCCGCGGCCCGGGGATAGCGATCCCCATCGACACCCTCCAGTTGCCTGCCGAGGCGGGCGCCGAGCTCGTCGGCGTAGCTCGCCCAGCCGCTGCCCACGCCCCACCACGGGCCCGGGGCAGGGAGGGCAACCGCCTGCGGGGCATCGACCCGCTCCTCGCCGAGCAGGGCCACGAGGCCGTTGTCCGCCCGTCGGTAGGCGCCCCAATAGACCTCGTTCATGCGGGCATCGATCGCCGCCAGCAGGGAGCCGGCCTGCAGGCCGTCGGCGGCTCCCTGTGCCAATGCCGCCAGGGACGACACGGGGACCACGGGAATATCGAGCCCCAGGGCCAGCCCCTGGATGATGCCCGTCGCCATGCGCACGCCGGTAAAGCCCCCCGGCCCGCGGCCGAAGGCCAGGGCATCCAGCGCCGTCAGTCCGATACCCGCTTCCTCCAACAGGGCGTTGGCCATGGCCAGGATGTGCCTGCCGTGCCCGCCGGGGGTGAGCTGGAAACCCTCACGGGTATCGCCATCGATCCAAAGGGCCGCGGAGCATGCCTCGGTGGAGGTATCCAGGGCGAGCAGCTTCATGAATGACGCTCCGGGCCCTGGAAGGATCGTTCATGGATCATCGTGCACCGTGGCGGCCAGGTACTGCACGGCCTCGTCCGGGGAACGGGTGCGGGGCATGGCGGGCAGGCTCTTCAAAAACACCTTTCCATAGGGGCGGCTGAGCAGGCGCGGATCGCACAGCATCAACAGACCCTTGTCGCGGTCATCGCGAATCAGCCGCCCGATCCCCTGCTTGAGGGTAATCACGGCGTTGGGCAGCTGATAGCCCACGAACGGATTCTCACCCCGATCGCGCAGGGCCTGCATGCGGGCCTGCATCACCGGGTCGTCCGGGGAGGTGAACGGGAGCTTGTCGATGATCACGCAGGACAGGGCCGGCCCGCGCACATCCACGCCTTCCCAGAAACTTTGCGTGCCCAGCAGCACGGCGTTACCCAGGGCGCGAAAGTCGTCCAACAGCCGGGTCTTGGGCGCGCTGCCCTGAACGAGCAGCGGATAGTCCAGCCTGCCCTCCAGCAGCCGCGCCGCACGGCCCAGGGCGCGGTGGCTCGTGAACAGGAAAAAGGCCCGGCCGCGACTGGCCTCGATCACCGGCACCGCCGCCTCGACCACCGCCTCCACGTACCTTTCGTCGTCGGGCAGGGGCAGGCCCTCGGGCAGGTACAGCAGGGCGTTGCGCTCGAAATCGAAAGGGCTGTCCCAACGCCGGGTGACGGCCTCCTCGATGCCCAGGCGGTTGGTGAAGTGTTGAAAGTCGTCGCCCACCGCCAGGGTGGCCGATGTGAATACCCAGGAGGCCTGATATTGCTGCATCTGGGCATGAAAATTCCCGGCGATGTCCAAGGGCGTCAGACACAGCCTGAAGGACCCCTTGCTCAACTCCACCCAATAAACGGCCTCCCCCGTCTGCGCCTGGGACAGCTGGCGGAGCCGGTCACTGAGGTCGGCGCAGCGCCGCCAGCAGCTCTCGAGTCCCTTGCCGCGGACCGACCCGGCGTCCAGGTGCCCGTGCAGGCGCTGCAGGGCCTCGCGCACCGCGACGATTCCCTCGGTGACCGGGGAGGGCTTGACGGCCTCCGCCCACGACAGGCGCCGCGGCGGACCGGCAAAGGCCAACAGCAGGTCACGGGCCGCCTTCTCCAGGGCATCGGCCCCGGCCTGAAGCGCCGGCGTATCGCCGGCCTCGCGCAGCCCCTCCATACGGGTATCGCGGGCCAGCTCCAGGAGCTGGCGGCTGCCCAGGGAAAGACCGTAGAACTGGGCGGCCACCCCGGGGACCTGGTGGGCCTCATCCACGACGAACGCGTCGGCCCCCGGCAGGACATCGCCGAAGCCCTCCTCTTTCAGGGACAGATCGGCGAACAACAGGTGGTGGTTGACGACGACGATGTCCGCCTGCTGCGCCTCGCGGCGGGCCTTCACCAG
This sequence comes from uncultured Gammaproteobacteria bacterium, assembly GCA_963844825.1. Taxonomy (GTDB): domain Bacteria; phylum Pseudomonadota; class Gammaproteobacteria; order CAWJPQ01; family CAWJPQ01; genus CAWJPQ01. The sequence goes on along the minus strand of CAWJPQ010000012.1, from coordinate 228,452 downwards.
GAAGCACTCGGAGTAATTCGGACAGGTCTGGTTCAGGCAGTTGTCGGGCGTCGACGTAATATGCGGCCACAGGGGCGAGTTCTCGGCGATATCCTGCAGCTCCGCCACATCACCCGTGCGGGTCCGACCCACCCAGGTCTGGACGCGATGCAGCTCGCTCTGCGAGTGCCGGGAATCGAATGCCTGCCGGGAGTCCCGGTGGCGCCCGAAGCGGTACAGACACAGGTAATTCACCCTGCCCTTGAGCAATGCGGCCCTGGCGGACGTGCCGAGGGCCGCCTGCACCGTGGGCAGGTCACGGTGAAAGAGTTGATCCTGCAGGTTCTTCGTCCCGGTGGAGATAATCACCCGCCGCCCCGACAACAGAGAGGGCACCAGATAGGCGAAGGTCTTCCCCGTGCCGGTGCCGGCCTCGGTGATCAACATCCCGTTGCAGGCAAAGGCCTCCCCGACCGCCTCGGCCATTTCCTGCTGGTGATCGCGCGGCGTAAACCCGTCAATGTGGCGGGCCAAGGGACCGCCGGGCGCCAGGGCCGCGGCAGGGCCGGGAGGAGCGCTGTCCGGGAATGAAGGTTCGGAGTGCAAGATTGCCGTTCCTAAAGAAAAAGCGCCGGGCGCAGGCCCGGCACAGGTTATCTGTTCGCCCAGATCTCGTCCTGCTCGACACCGTCTTGCGGTGTCCATACCAGGCGGCTGAGGATCTTGAACTTGGCCACCGACATGGCGCCCCGGCGCTTGCGCTTGGCGTTGTCGACCTCGGTCAGGGCCGAAACGATGTCATCCCGGTCGGCCTCATAGATCTCATAAGGCTCGAATTCCTCATTGAGGAGCACCAGCACCACCCGGTCCCACTCGCGATCGGTCTTCAGCTGACCGATTCGCTGGCCCCGTTTGCGCTCGTCGTAAATGGTGCGCCCCTTGATCTGAATCCGCAGGCCGTCGCGCGGTCCCCGCCCGACGGCGTCGTAACCGACGCTGTTGTCCTTGACCACCTCCAGGTCCAGCAGGTGCGCGGCGTCATGGATAGCCACTTCGTTGCTGACTCCCGCCAGGGGCCGCCCGGTCGTCTTGCGATACTCGCTGGCGAGCCGCCTTGCCTCGGCGATCAGTTTATCTGCCGAATATACTGCCACAACCTTGCCCTGCCTCCTTCGGGGGTCCGCCCGCCACCATTAGCACCGGCTGATGATCAATCGACATTCTAAAGGAAATATTCACCATTGGCGATCGCCCGGGGGCCCGTATCCACCGCTGCGACGGGACTTGAACGCGCCTACGGTGACAACGGGCGGGGGTTGCGGGAGCTGAACAGAACCTGTCTGACCCGTTTGAGCAGGTACTTGGCGTCGAACGGCTTGGCGATATACCAGCTGGGTGCAATGTGCAGGGCCTTTTCCACCTGCTCGGCCATATTCAAGGCAGTCAGCATGATGATGGGGATATTTCTGGTATTGTCACTTTCCTTGAGCCGGTGATACACCTCATAGCCGTCCATGCCGGGCATCATGACATCCAGCAGGACCAGATCCACTTGCCCCTCGTGGATCTTCTCCAGCGCTTCATGGCCACTGACGGCCGTCACCACATAGAACTCGTGACGCCGCAGTATCCTCGCGACAAGGGTCCGATTATCCTCGTCATCGTCGACCACAAGTATCGTTGCTCGATCCATGCCCCGCCCCTTGTCCGATGCCGTCACTGAACGGCATGAGTCCGTTACAGCGCATCATGCTGTTGGTTCTTATCAATGATGCAAGACCTGTAACTCCAGCCCCATTATCTCATCGATGCAACCGCCCGTCATATAACCTTAATGCATTCTACCCCATCACATTGCTTATGGCTCGCCGGCCCCGGCGAGCCTCACGGGGACGCGCCTGGCCCCCCAGGCCCCGGGCGGGCCCTCGAAGACCCCGGCACATCGGGCGCCGCAAGATTGGCACCGCCCGCCCTCGTCCAGGTGCCACTCGGACAGGGAATAGCGGTCCCGTCCGATGACCGCGCGGCCGCATTGGTGGCAATAGGTGGCGCCTCCCCGCGGGTCGTGCACGTTCCCCGTATACGCGTAACGCACCCCGTTCCTCAGGGCGATCTCCCGCGCCCGGGTCAGCGTGGCGGGCGGCGTGGACGCCCTGCCCCTCATCTTCCAATCGGGGTGAAACGCCGTGAAGTGCATGGGGACCTCAGACCCAAGGTGCTCCACCACCCACTGGGTCATCGCCTCCAACTCCCCGTCGGAGTCGTTCTCACCCGGTATCAGCAGGGTGGTCAGCTCCAACCACACGCTGGTTTCATGCTTCAGATACTCGAGCGTCTCCAGGACGGGCTGCAGGTGGGCGCCGGTAATGGACCTGTAGAACCGCTCGTCAAACGCCTTCAAATCCACATTGGCGGCATCCATGTAGCGGTAAAACTCCTCGCGCGGCTCGGCACAGACGTAGCCCGCCGTAACGGCCACGGACTTGATGCCCGATTCGCGGCACGCCTGGGCCACGTCGATGGCGTATTCATGGAAAATGACCGGGTCGTTATACGTAAACGCCACACTGCGGCACTCCAGCGCCGCGGCGGCGCGGGCGATCGCCTCGGGCGAGGCGGCATCCGCCAGGGTATCGATCTCCCGGGATTTGCTGATATCCCAGTTCTGACAAAACTTGCATGCCAGGTTGCAGCCAGCCGTACCGAACGACAGCACCGGCGTCCCCGGGAGAAAGTGATTGAGGGGCTTCTTCTCGATGGGATCGATGCAATAGCCGCTGGAGCGCCCATAGGTGGTCAACACCACCTGGTCCCCTTCCCGAGCCCGAACGAAGCACAAGCCGTGTTGCCCCTCGCGCAGCCTGCAAAAGCGCGGGCACAGGTCACACTGCAGGCGCCCGTCATCCAACGCATGCCAGTAGCGCGTGACCACGGCCCCGGATTTTTCCGGCGTCATGGCCGCCCGCCGTTGCGCGCCCGGGCGGGGGCAAAAACCGGATTCCGATTGAAAACGAACGTCATTGACCGCATATCCATCCTAACTCGCACTTCAAGCTTCCGGCGGTTCGCCGATTAGCTCTATACTTATGGTCAACGACAGCGAATACAACCCAGCGATGGCAGCCATACGCCCCCCGGCGGTAGCCGGGCTGTTCTACCCCGAAGACAGCGGGCAACTCACCGATATGGTGAAAGGCCTGCTCGGCGCCGCGCAAACATCGTTGTCCGCACCCAAGGCGATCATCGCGCCCCATGCGGGCTATGTCTATTCGGGACCGGTCGCCGCCAATGCCTACGCACGCCTGCTGGGGGCGCGGGACACGATACGGCGGGTCGTCCTGCTGGGTCCCTCCCACCGTCACCCCTTCGAGGGCCTGGCGGCGAGTTCGGCCGACGCCTTCGCCAGCCCCCTGGGGCTGGTCCCCCAGGATCGGGAGGCGCGGCAGGCTCTCACCCGCTTCCCGCAGGTCAAGATGCTCGATCAGGCCCACCAGCAGGAACACAGCCTGGAGGTACACCTGCCCTTCCTGCAAACCGTGCTCGACGACTTCACGGTGATTCCCCTGGTGGTCGGTGACGCCGCGCCGGGGCTGGTGGGCGAGGTCCTCGAGGCCGTGTGGGGCGGCCGGGAGACGGTCATCGTGGTGAGCTCGGACCTCAGCCACTACCTGGACTATGAGACGGCCATCCGGGTGGACAGCGCGACCTCCCGGGCCATCGAGTCGATGCGCCCGGAGGACATCGATTACCACCATGCCTGCGGCCGTAATCCGATCAACGGCCTGTTGTACACGGCGCGCCGCAAGGGCCTGACGGCGCAGACCATCGACGTACGCAATTCGGCGGACACGGCGGGCCCGCGCCACCAGGTGGTCGGCTACGGCGCCTATGTCTTCGAATAGCCGGGAAACGGAAACGGCCCGCGGTCCCGCCCTGGAGGGGGCGGACAGGGAGCTGCTCAAGCACGTTGCCCACCGTGCTGTGCGCCACGGGCTGGCCCACGGGCAGCCCCTCGGCATCGACGTTCCCGCCTACCCCGCCGCCCTCCATGTCGTGCGCTCGTCGTTCGTGACGCTGAAGATCAGCGGAGACCTGCGCGGTTGCATAGGGTCACTGGAGGCCCGATACCCACTGGTCGAGGACGTGGCGAACAATGCCTTCGCCGCCGCCTTTCGCGACCCGCGCTTTGCCCCCTTGGGCGAGCATGAATACCAGCGCGTCGGCATCAGTATCTCCCTGCTCAGCCCCGCCGAGGCCATGCCCTGCGCCTCCGAGGCCGAGCTGATCGCCGCCCTGCAGCCGGGGATCGACGGGTTGATCCTGGAGGACGGCGAGGGCCATCGGGCCACCTTTCTGCCGGCCGTGTGGCAGGCCCTCGAGCGTCCCGAGGAGTTCATCCGCCAGCTCAAGGTCAAGGCCGGGCTCCCGCCCCACTACTGGTCCGCGACCCTGCGCATCAGACGCTATACCACCGAGCACATTAGCTAGCCCCGGCCGGCACCTATCTCCCGGCCGCCCGGCAGCCGCCCAGGGAGTCCCGCCCGCAAACGGCACTGTTCACCCAGATGGCATTGACCAGATTGGCGCCCGTCAACGCCGCGCCCGTCAGATTGGCACGGCGCAGGATCGCGTAGGAAAGATCGGCGCGGCGCAGGTCGGCGCCCGCAAGGTTGGCCGCAGTGAGGTTGGCCCCCTTCAGGCGGGCCTTGGACAGATTCGTGTTGCCAAGATCGGCCTGGCGCAGCTTGGCGAATGCCAGGTCGGCCCCCGCGAGATTGCTGCCGGCCAGGTCAACGCCGCTCAAGTCGGCGTTGTGCAGGTTGGCCCCGCGCAGGTCCAGCGCCGTCAACTGCCTGCCTTCGAAATGGCAATTGGCCCAATTCACCCGGGGCGCGGGCGCGGCCGTGCAGTCCGGTCCCTTGGCTGCCCCCGGGGGCTTCAGCGTGAAGATCAGACCAATGAGCCCGCCCCCGATCATCAGCACCACGAGCAGACCCAGTGCGCGGCGGGGCTCGCGGGAAGTGCCGGCCGCACGCTGTACCCTGTTCGTGCGGTGGCGCAGGAGGTCGTCGGGCTCCTCCGAGCGGCGCTCGCCCCGCCGGCGCCTTTCCTCCGGCACCCCCTCCCCCGCGGGCGTGTTCCCGTCCCGGCGCTCCCTGCCCAGCCGCTCGTCCGCCCAGCGCTTGGCCGCCAGCAGACGCTCACGCGCCGTGGGATCCTCCGCCTGGGACTGTAGTATCTCGATGGTGAATTCGGGTATGAGGGAGATCGGCGTCCACGCCTGCTTATCGACGCTGGCCTCGTCGCTCTCGGATAAGCGGCCCAATATGAGGTAACGCCGAATCAGGCCCGCATGATAGGGGCCGCGAATCTGCGTACCGCGTCGCGTATACCACAACTGTTCTCTTGTCATGATCTGTGTACAACACTAATCGTGTCCGTCGCACCCCGTGGACCTGACCTGACCTGAAGATCCCGCCCCCATGGACCTCTGGTCAGGCCCGCATCGGCGGCGGGCGTCACGCCGCCGATGGGTACTCACCCGCGTCCGGCGGCTGGACAAAGAACTGGTTGAAAATACCCTGAATTTCCTATATCTTTCAAAATCAAGACATTATTAAAAATTTCGACAATCTCTCTAAATATACAACTGTCGCAAACGATTACTCACTAGAGGCGACCGCCGACACTTTACTGACCTGACTAAAAATGCATTTCCCATGCCATGTGGGGCTACGGAGCCGCGCCACCGGGCCGATCGGTTGAAAGGATCTTGTCGATGATAAAGGCCGTTTCTCAATGCGAACTCACTTCTGAAATAATATTAATATGTTACACACTCGCGACGATCCGTCGTCAGGGGCCGGGAACAGGTGTTTCACTAAAGAAACATAGCGATAGGCCGTTACTCAAAGTGTGTTCCTTAGCAGACATAATGCTGCCGCTGTGCCTACGGGCCGTTTGGTTTTCTCGTATCTACCGTACAGACAACATCCTTTTGCCGGCTGCTCATGGCCGTCGCTAGATGCATAATATCCAGGGTTAGCAATTAAGGCATGGCGTATATTGTCAATAAACCGGAAAATCCCCGGGACCCAATCCCCCGCCAAAACAAACTGGTTGCCGGCGACTTCGATTACGTCTCCGTGAGTCCCTTGAATCTCGAAGAATTGCGCGACATGCGCATCCTGATCGTCGATGACACACCGGACAACATCGACCTGATCAAGGCGATGCTCGAGAAGAGCGGCTTCACCAATACGGTCAGCGCCACCAGCGGCCCCGACGCCCTGACGGTCATGCAGAACAGTCTGGTAGGCGGTGTCAGCGATATCGACATCGTCCTGCTCGATGTGATGATGCCCAAGATGGACGGATACGAGGTGTGTCGCATCCTGCGCTCCCACAGCGAGTGGGCCGACATCCCCACGATCATGATCACCGCCAATGCGGCGTGGAAGGACGACATCGCCAGAGCGAGCTTCGATGCCGGCGCCACCGACATCATGTTCAAGCCCGTGCGGCGCTCCGAGCTGACGCCCCGCGTCATTTCCGCCCTGTCGCTCAAGCGCGAGCGCGACCTGCGCAAGCGCCGCGAGCAGGAACTGGAGACCGAGCTCGCCGAGCGCAAGGTCGTGGAGGCGCGTCTTCAATACCTGGTGGCCCATGACGACTTGACGGGCCTGAGCAACCGGCGCCGGCTCGAGCAGGCCCTGGACCGTGCGATCGGGCGCTCACAGTCCGACGGCTACTGCAGCGCCCTGTTCTATATCGACCTGGATCAATTCAAAGTGGTCAACGACCTGGAAGGCCATGTGGTGGGCGACCGGCTGCTGGTGGGCATCGCCAACAAGCTTCGCCGGGAGATCGGCACCAAGGACCTGCTCGCCCGCATCAGCTCCGACGAGTATGCCATCCTTATCGAGCATATCGAGGAGAAGGAGGCCCTCGAGAAGGCCCAGGGCCTGCGCAAGATCCTGGACGATTTCCTATATCGCGTGGATGACCGCGAGTACCACATCGGCGCCAGCATCGGCGTGGCGATCATTCAGCCCAACGAGCAGGTCAACACCAGTGAAGTACTGGCGCGGGCCGACCAGGCCTGCTATGTGGCCAAGACCCATGGACGCAACATGGTCCACATGTTCAGCCAGGAAGACACGGAGATGCACACCCTGAGGAGCGCGGTGTATTGGGTGCCCCTGATCCGCGACGCCCTGGCCAACAACAAGTTTCAGCTTGTCTTCCAGCCGGTGCTCAACCTGGCCGACAACCAGATCACCCACTACGAGGCCTTGATCCGCATGGGCGACGACGCCACGGGGGAGCTGTTTACGCCGGACAACTTTATCCCCGTCGCCGAACGCATGGGCCTGATACACGATATCGACATCTGGGTCATCGGCCACTCCATCGACGTGCTCAAAAATCTGCCGGCCGACAAGGCCGACATATCCCTCAACATCAATCTGTCGAGCTATGCCTTTCAGGACCCGGAACTGCTTCCCCTGGTCCGGGACAAGCTCGCCAGCACGGGGGTGGCGGCCGACCGCCTCACCTTCGAGATCACCGAGACGGCCGCGGTGGCGAACTTCGCCCAGACCCGCGAAATGGTCCGTCAATTGCGCGCTCTCGGCTGCCGGTTCGCCCTGGACGACTTCGGGTCCGGCTTCAACTCATTCAATTACGTGAAGCAGTTTCCCGGTCGATTACCTGAAGATCGACGGCACATTCATCACCAACCTGGTCAACGACCCGATTGATCAGACCCTGGTCAAATCCATGGTGGAGATTTCCCGGACGCTGAAAAAGCAGATCATCGCCGAGTTCGTGGAGAGCGAAGAGGTCCTGGAACTGCTCAGGCTCTACGGAGTCGATTATGCCCAGGGCTACTACATCGGCGTGCCGGACAAGGCCATCGGCGGCGAGGTACCCCGCGTCAAGTAAGCGCGCCCGCAGTCTCCGGCGCCGCGGTATGGATAGTATTCACAGGCCCTAAGAGGCGACCTTCTCGGTGCGGTTCAGCATCATGATCAATTCCGCCTCGCTGCGCGCGAGACCGCAGTCGGCCATGATCTGCTCCACGGCGGCACCTCCCTTGACCAGCCTCACGGCGTAATCGAACGATTGATAGGAAGGGTCGTTCATGTCCGCCTGATCCTGGCGCTCGGACAAGCGGTGCAGATAGCGTTCCACGTGATAGAGGTGATCCCCGACGCCGACCGCACCGTCGCAAAGCGCCGCAAAATCGTCCTGCAGTGTACGCATGGCCTCGCCGTGCCTTTTTTCCTGCTGGCTCACCTGCCGCTTCAAACGATGCAGGGCGAAGAGCGCCCCGGCCGCGACGGCCAACAGGAGGCCCTGGGAGACAAGCAGGGACACCGTCATTACAGTGCTCGATAGCATGGTCACATCCTCTCAGGCGTATTCATCGATCTCGTGTGGATCGGGGTCGTTGTCTTTGTCCTCGGGGTCTTTCTCAGCCTTGCCCCGCTCGTCGCGAGCCTGTTCCTTCTTGTGCCGTACGTCCTTGGGGGGCCGGTTGGGCCAGACGGGGGTAACGGGGTTGATGTCCCTGATATCCGCCACAATCGCATCCCCGGTCGTGTGTCTGCGTCCGGCCTCATGAGGTCAGGGCATCGGCCTCAAGCGACCTCCGTCCATTCCTCGTCCGCGATCAGTCGACCCACATCGATGAGGATCAGCAGATCATTGTCCCGGCTGTGCACGCCCTGGATATACTTGGCCGTTTCCTCTGATCCGACGTTGGGCGCGGGCTCCACTTCGGACGAGCGCAGGTAGACCACCTCCGCAACACTGTCCACCAGCAGGCCCACGACCTGCTCGTTGATCTCGATGATTACAACGCGCGACAGTTCGTCGTGGCCTTTTGCCTCGAGCCCGAACCGCTGACGGGTATCCAGGACAGTCACCACGTTGCCCCGCAGGTTGATGATGCCGAGCACGTAGTGCGGCACCCCGGGGACGGGGGTAATGTCACTGACCCGCAGGACCTCTCGGACCTCCAGGACATTGATCCCGTAGGTCTCGTTGCCCAGCCGAAAGGTCACCCACTGCAAGACTTGATCGTTTACGTCTGCTGCTGTTTCACTCATAACCTTGTCCTTTAGCCTCCATCGACGCCCTGAAGACACCGGGCGGAATCCTGTGGTTTCAACTTTACCAAAGCATATATTGTGCCAACCGTGGCAATCTCGGTTCCTAACCCGCGTCCGCCTGGTCGATCAGGGCCTCTACGTTCAGCAACCCGCAGCTATGGCCCATGACCGTCCCTGCCAACCACGGCCGCGACGTATGGCGGGTCGCCCAACGGATCGCATGGGCCTCTAGCGTCACGATTTCGACATCCTGATCACAGGCAAACGCCCAGCCACCGCCGCCGAAGAGGATAATCCTCGGACCCGGGGCCGCGTCCGGCGCGCCTGCCCGATAGCGGGCCGGGATGACGATCCGGGCGAGATCAATAAGCGTTGCCTCGCCATATGCGCCGGCGAAGCGGCCCACCACCCATGGGTGCCCCGCATCGGCCGGGGCCAGCGCCTCGGGATAGGCCTCCACCCGAACCAGCTTCAAGGTGGGCATCGCCAGCTTCAGGCCGCCCACCCGAAACAGCATGGCCTCGAACGAGGGCGCGGCCCACGCCGGCACTGACACGTCGCGGCCCTCCGGCGGGCAAGGGGCCGGCGGGGGGCTTGGGGCGCCGCCTCCCACCCAGCAAGGCCTCGAAATAGCTGTCCAGGGCGTGACTCTGCTCCAGAAACGAGGGGGCACTGTCACTCATTGCACCGCCACCATGGGTTCGGAGGGGCTATCGGCGTGTAAGAGCTTATCGAGTAGGGTTGCATAGGCCAGGGCTCCTCGGGAACTGGGGCAGGCATGGGAGATAGGCAGCCGTGCGCGGCTGGCCTCCCGGAATTTGGTATCGACGGGGATGACCGATGACCAGGCGGTCTCCCGATAGGCCTCGCGCAGGTGATCCAGGCTCCTGAAGGCCTCCTTGGTGCGGCGGTCGAACATGGTCGGCACGACCGTATAGGGAATGGATACCCGGCGCGCCTTCGACATCATGGCAACGGTGCGGCTCATGCGCTCCAAGCCCTTCAGCGCCAGGTACTCGGTCTGTACCGGGATGATCAGCTGCTGGCAGGCGGCCAGGGCGTTGACCATGAGGATGCCCAGCATGGGCGGACAATCCATGATCACATAATCGTATTGTGATTCGAATTGCCTCAATACCCGGGCGATCACCAGCCCCATGCTGTTGCGTATGCCCATTTGCCGGTCGAGGGTGGCCAGGGCCGTGTTCGCGGGGATGATCCCCAGCCCCTCGAGCCCCGTTTCAGCCACCAAGCCGGCGGGCGGCGGCGGCACATCGTCGGTAAAAAGCCGGTAGACGCTTGCCTCCACGCCGTCGGGATCATAACCGAAGTAACTCGAGAGGGAGCCGTGGGGGTCCAGGTCGATCAACAGCACCCGGCGGCCGTCGCGCACCAGGTGGCCCGCCAGGGAGACCGCGGTGGTGGTCTTGCCGACGCCCCCCTTTTGATTAGCTACGGTCCAGACATTCATGGTTGCTTATCCTTAGCGCTGTTCGGAAGTGGCAGGGGCGAGCCCATGGGCAGCCCGAGGGGCGTCGGCAACTTGATGGGCGGCGCCAGTTGGATGGGCGGCGGGATCAGCCCCCCGGCGCGGCCCGGCAATGCCGCGCCTTGCGCCCGCTGTAACGCACCCTGCGCGGCCGTTGCCCGGGGCGGCACCTGCAGGCCTTTTCCGGCAGGCGCCGCGCTCTTCACGGGCGCCGCCCGGGCGGGACCGCCCGATGAGGGCGGGTGACCGTCGGACCCGACCGTGGGATCGGCCTTGTTGTTGGGATTTATCGAGGCGACCGCCGTCTGCGCCGAGGGTCGGGACCCCCCGTCCGCGCCCTTCGTTTCCCGGAGATTGGCCGGATCCGCCTTGATGGCCAGTTCACTGGCCCCCTTCGCCAAGACCACCAGGGTGACCCGACGGTTTTTGCGGCGACCATCGACGGTCTTGTTGTCGGCGATGGGGTGGTACTTCCCGTACCCCACGGCGAGCAGCCGCCGCGGATCGATGCCGTGATTGCTCATCAACCGCACTACGCTGGCCGCCCGCGCCGACGACAACTCCCAGTTGGACGGATAGACGTTGTTGTCGATGGGGACGTTGTCGGTAAAGCCCTCGACCCGCACCACGTTGGGGAACGGCGCCAATATCTTCGCCAGGTCCTTGACCACGTCAACCGCCTTGGGATTGATCGCGGCCTGCCCGGAGGCGAACAGGACGCTGTCCTTGATCTCAACCTCCACCCACAACTTGGTGCGCTTGACCCGGATGAGATTCTTGGCGATCAGTGTCTGCAGGGACCGTTGGACATCCGCCGCGATCTTTTTCATGGCGACGGTGTCCGGTCCGCCCGCCTTCTCTTTGCCGGCGGCCTTATCGCCATCGCTCAAGGCCTTACTCAGGGCCGCCTGCTGCCGGGGTGTAAGCTGCACCTTTCCGTCCTTGGCCAGCTTTGCAAGGAGCTTGTTGACCACGGCGCCCCTGGAGCGGTACCTTTGGGATCCGGCGCCCTTGAGCTTGACGTCCTTCGTCCACGGCAGCGGGATCTCCGGCACCTTGATCACGAAGGGCGACTGCTTGATCTTCGTCTTTTCTTCGATGGGCGATTTGGTGATCTTGCCCACCTGTATGGGCATCAGCGTCTTGTTGGGGGAGTGGAACGCCGCGATGAGTGAATCCGACAGCACCCTGTACTTGCCTTCGTTGACGGACGAAATCGAGTACATCACGACAAAGAACGCGAACAACAGGGTAATGAAGTCGGCATAAGACACCAGCCAGCGCTCAAGATTCTCATGCTCCTCTGCCTTTGGTTTTCTCGCCATAACGCGCCTTTGACAACTTCCGCCTGTGCTCCGCCGAGCCCATGATCAACCGGTCACAGGTACCCTTGCAGCTTGGTCTCGATGTTGCGCGGATTCTCCCCCTCCGCTATGGAGACAATGCCCTCGATGATCATTTCCCGGAACTGGGACTGACTGTGCACCAGCCCTTTCATCTTGGTGGCCATGGGGAGGAAGAACAGATTGGCCAATCCCACGCCGTAAATGGTCGACACAAACGCCACGGCGATTCCCGCCCCCAATTTGCTGGGATCGGCGAGGTTCTGCATGACGTGGATCAGTCCCATCACCGCCCCGATGATCCCGATGGTGGGCGAATACCCGCCCATGCCCTCGAAGACCTTGCTGGCCTGCAGCTCACCGTGCTCTTTGGTGGACAGCTCGACCTCCATGATGCTTCGGATCGCCTCCGGCTCACTGCCGTCCACCAGCAGCTGCAGCCCCTTTTGGGCGAATGTGTCGCTCTCCGTCCCGATCATCTCCTCGAGCCCCAGCAGCCCCTCCTTGCGGGCGATGTTGCTCCAGTTGACAATCTTCTCGATGGCGTTCTGCTGGCCCAGTTTGGGCGGGAAAAATATCCACAGCACCATCTTCAACGCCCTCATGAACGTCGCCAACGGCACCTGCAGCAATATGGCACCCGTCGTCCCCCCCACCACGATGATGAATGCGGTCAGCTGGAGAAGGGAGCTGAGTTCTCCGCCCTCCATCATGTTTCCGCCGATGATGGCGGAAAAGGCCAGGAGGATGCCGATAATCGATAGAATATCCATAGAGCTACTTCAAACCGGCCAGCTCGGCGGCGATCCTGTCAATGGACATTACCTGGTCGGCGTGGCCCGCATCGATGACGGCCTTGGGCATCCCGAAGATGACCGAGCTGCGCTCATCCTGCACCCAGACCCGGGAATTTCGGGCCTTCAGCCTGCAGGCCCCTTCGCGCCCGTCCGCCCCCATGCCCGTCAGGACCACCGCGAGGACCCCGCCCGGCAGGGCGTCGGCGGCGGACAGAAAGGTGACGTCGACACTGGGCTTGTATATGTCGGACGGGATGCTGTCATTGATTTCCACGACAATCGCATCGCCTCGCGCATGCAACACGGTCTGCTTGCCGCCCGGCGCGATCAACACGGTGCCCGGCGTCAGGCGGTCTCCCCCCTGCGCCTCCTTGACTGTGCAGGGGCACAGCTTGTTCATCCGTTCGGCAAAGGCCTTGGTGAACGGCCCCGGCATGTGCTGGACGATGAGCACCGGCACCGGATAATCCCCCGGCAGTTGCGACAACAGCGTTTGAATCGCCACCGGCCCGCCGGTGGAGGTGCCGATGAGCACCAGCTTGACCGTGCGCGCCTGAGCCGGGGCGTGGGACCGCGCCTCGGGCCGCAGGGCCCGATCCCGGACTACCGGCGGTGCCTCGGGGACCTTTGCGGGCCCGCCGGCCCGCCCGTGCGGCCCCTTCTTGCCCAGCCACCGTACCCGCTTGCACAGCTGATCCAGGGCCTCTCGCCGGTCGCTGGACACCTCCTCGAGCTGTTTGGGCATGAAGTCCAAGGCGCCGGCATCGAGGGCATCGAGGGTTTCCCGGGCCCCCTCGGTGGTCAGGGACGAGAACATGAGGATCGGCGTCGGGCGCTCCGCCATAATGCGCCGTACCGCCGCCACCCCGTCCATGACCGGCATATTGATGTCCATGGTGATCACGTCCGGCGCGAGCTCCTTGACCCTCTCCAGGGCCATGAGACCATTGCCCGCCTCCCCCACGACCTGGATATCCTCCTCGGCATTGAGGGCTTCCGTCACCCGTCGACGGTAAAACAATGAATCATCGACCACGAGCACGCGGACCGTCATTTCACAACCTCATTTTCCTATGTAATGGGAGACCAGGCTCGGGACATCCAGTATCAGGGCAATCCTGCCGTCGCCGGTGATCGTCGCACCGGCAAGGCCCTTGGCGCACCGGAGCATGGCCCCCAGAGGCTTGATGACCACCTCTTCCTGACCGATCAGCTTGTCCACCACAAAGCCTATCTGCTGATTGCCGTTGTTGACGACGACCACGTGACCGGCCGCCGACCGCCGCCTTCCGTCGCACGGACCCGATCAGCCAGTTCTGAAGATGGAAGACGGGCATGGCCGAATCGCGTATGAGTACCACCTGCTTTCCATCAATGATCTTGGTATTGGAAAGATCCAGATCGAATATCTCACTGACACTGGACAGGGGCAGCGCGAATATCTGATCGCCGATATCCACCATGAGGGTGGGCAGGATCGCCAGGGTCAGGGGCACCTTGATGATGATGGACGTCCCTGTCCCCTTTTCCGATGTCACATCGATGGCACCGTTGAGCTGGGTGATCTTGCTCTTGACCACGTCCATCCCCACCCCGCGGCCGGAGACATCGGAAATCTCCTCCTTGGTGGAGAACCCGGGGACGAAGATCAGGTTAAAGCTCTCCCGGTCATCCAGGCGGGCGGCGGTATCCTCGTCTATGACGCCCTTTTCCAGTGCCTTGTTTCGTATGGAGCGGGCGTCCATGCCGCCCCCGTCATCCTCGATGGCCAATTGAATGTGATCGCCGGCGTGCTTGGCCGACAGGACTATCGTCCCGCACCGGGGCTTACCCGCCGCCTCGCGGACATCCGGCTGCTCAATGCCGTGATCGACCGCGTTGCGCACCAGGTGCACCAGCGGGTCCGCCAGGGCCTCCACCAGGTTCTTGTCCAGATCGGTCTCTTCACCGACCAGTTCCAGCGTGACCTCTTTCTTCAGGTTCCTGGCGATATCCCGTACCACCCGGGGGAATCGGCCGAAGACCTTCTTGATGGGCTGCATCCTGGTCTTCATGGCCGCCGTCTGCAGATCGGACGTCACCAGATCGAGATTGGAGACCGCCTTGTCCACCTCCTCGTCTTCCACGCACGAGCGCAGGGTGGACAACCTGTTGCGCACCAGCACCAACTCGCCCACCAGGTTCATGATGTCATCCAGGCGCTTGGTATCGACGCGGATGGTCGCCTCCTGATGAGGGGCCTCCTTGGCGGGGGCCCGCTCGGGGCCGTGCTCCCTGTCACCGGGGACCGGCTCGGCCTTGGCCTCGGGCGCTTTGGGCATATCGTCCGTTTCCGCCGGCGCCGATGGGGGCGGCGCAGGCGCGGCCTCCGCCGCGACCGGCCCGTTTTCATCGCCCGTCGGCCCTTGGCCAGGAAAGCCCTGGTCGCCGTGAAGCCGGTTCAACAGCTCTTCGAATTCCTCGTCCGTGATGTCACGGGCCCGCTCGTCCGAGCCGGCCTCATCCTCGCCGGTTTGTTCCAGCTGATTTGCCCGGGTGCCGGGCACCTCGGCTGCGGGTGTCCCGCCGACCCCCTGCTCGAGCGTGCCCCCATGCTGGCCGGGCCCGTGCAGCTGATCCAGTAAGGACTCGAATTCCTCGTCGCTGATCAATTCGTCAGCCGCCGCCGGCGGCGATGGCTCGGGGGCGGCGCCGGGTCCCTGGACGGTGGCGTCCCCCGCGGGCAGTTGTTCGGCAAAGTCCTGGGGGGCGTTGTCGTACAGGCCCGTGCCCGGCCCGGGCGGGGCGGGGGCCTGGGCGGCGCCGTGCCCCCCTGCCGAGGCGGGCTGGGCCAGCACCTCCAGGCGGTTCAGGAACTCCGGGGGGGCATGTTCGGGATCCTTCCCTTCTTTGATGGACGAAAAATGTTGATTTACGATATCCAGTACCTGGAGGATCACGTCCATCAGCTCCGCATCCACCTGCCGCTCCCCCTGGCGCAGGACATTGAAGACGTCCTCGGCGCGGTGGCATACCTCGACCAATGCGGTGAGATTGATGAAGCCGGCCCCTCCCTTGATGGTATGGAACCCTCTGAAGACGGCGTTGAGCAGATCCTTGTCCGTCGGACGACGCTCCAACTCGACCAATTGCTCACCCAGCTGGTCGAGAATTTCGCCCGCCTCTACAAGAAAGTCCTGTAGGATTTCATCCTGAAGGTCTATGCTCATGGGCAGGTCCCTCAGAAGCCCAGGCTGGATAACAGGTCATCGACCTCATCTTGACCGTTGACCGAGGTCATGTCCTTTTCATCCTCCGCGGCAGGTTCCTCCTGATTCACTTTTGAGCCCGTAAACCTGATCATTTCCACCAGACTGCTCTCGACCTCCTGGACAAGGGTGATCACCCGCTTGATGGTCTGCCCCGTCAAGTCCTGGTAATCCTGGGCAATGAGGATCTCGTTCAATCCAGCCTTGATCGCCCCGGACTTCTCCTGGGAAAAGGTCAGGAACGTGCCCAGCTCCCGGGCGAGCTCACGAAACTCCTCCACACTGAGGTCGCGGGACATAAAGCGGTCCCATTTCCCCTTTAACTCCAGCGAACGGCTCTCCAGCGACTCGCACACGGGCATGGTCTTTTCAATCGCGGCCATGGTCTTGTGCGCGGCCGTCTCCGTCATCTCTATGACATGATTGAGCCGTTCCTTCGCATCCGGCATCTCCTTCTGGGCCAGGTTCGACAGTTTGCCGTCCGCCTGGACACTGACCAGCGTGTCGTGCAGCTGGCGCGTCAGCCGTCCCACCTCCTGAAACAACTCCGCCTCGCGGATCCTGGTAAGATTGTCGAGCACCTGAGCGGCCCGCTCCGAATCCCCCTCCTCCAAGGTCGTAACCAGTTCACGCGCCTGTGCCACTGTTCCGTTTTCCAGCATGACTTGATCTTCCATTCTGTACTCCCTGTCGTTAACCGTTCGTCGCAGACGCTTCGATGCGCTCGAAGATCTTCTCTATCTTTTCCTTCAGGGTCGCCGCAGTGAACGGCTTCACCACATAGCCGTTGACCCCGGCCTGGGCCGCCTCCACGATCTGATCCTTCCTGGCCTCGGCCGTGACCATGAGCACCGGCAACGAGGCCAGTTTCGGGTCGGCACGCACGGCCTTCAGCAGCTCGATGCCTTCCATGCCCGGCATGTTCCAATCCGTGATCAGAAAATCGAAGTCTCCCGACTTGAGCGCCGTCAGACCGGTGCTGCCGTCGTCCGCCTCGCTGGTGTTGGTGAAACCCAGGTCTCTGAGCAGGTTCCTGATGATACGTCGCATCGTCGAGAAGTCGTCGACTACGAGTATTTTCATGTTCTTGTCCAAGGCTACCTCCAATGATAACTATTTGATCTCGATCTATTCCTTGGCTATCCACTGGCCCAGCCGGGCCTGCAGCCGGATGAGCGCCTGGCTGTGGATCTGGCTGACCCGCGACTCACTCACGCCGATAACGGCACCGATCTCGCGAAGGTTGAGCTCCTCGTCGTAGTACAGGGCGAGCACCAGCCTCTCCCGCTCGGGCAGCCCCGCGATCGCCTCCGAGAGGCAGCGCTTGAAGTCCTCCCTTTGAAGACCATCAAAGGGCGTCTGCGCCTTGTCCGACAGGTCGGACGACACCATGATCGCGTCTTCGTCGATACCCATCTCCTCGAAGCTCAATAACCGGCACCCGCTGGCATCCTGCAGGGTCTGGTAGTACTCCTCCAGGGAGATGCCGAGCTTCTCCGCCACCTCCTGGTCACGCGCATCACGGCCGGTATCGTTCTCGATGGAGCGTACCGCCTCGGCGACCATACGCGCCTTGCGATGCACCGAACGCGGCGCCCAATCGCCCTTGCGGATCTCATCGAGCATGGCGCCGCGGATACGGATCCCCGCATAGGTCTCGAAGCTCGCGCCCTGGCCGGCGTCGTAGTTCCTCGCCGCCTCGAGCAGGCCGATCATCCCGGACTGGATCAAATCATCCACTTGCACGCTCGGCGGCAACCTGGTCATCAGGTGGTAGGCGATACGCTTTACCAGTGGGACATACCTGTTGATCAGGTCTTCCGTGACTTCTCCGTCTTGTTGTATCGATGTATACATTGCTAGCTCGTTCATGCCATTGACTCGATCTGGGTTGATTGAATTAGACGCTCCACGAAGAACTCCATGTGACCCGTTGCAATCTCGGGGACCGGCCATCCGTCCATCTTCTTGACGAGGTTGCTGAACGCCATGGCGGCGCGGCTCCGGGGATAGGCGTCCACCACCGCGCGCTGCCTTCTCACCGCCTTGAGCAGATACTCGTCATAGGGAACCGAACCCATGTAGTCCAGTGTCACGTCGAGGAACCGGTTCGTGACCTTGGCGATCTTGTTGAACAATTCCTGGCCCTGCTGGATGGTCCGGGTCATGTTGGCCAGGACCCTGAACCGATGCACGCCGTGGTCCCTGTGCATGACCTTGATCAGCGCGTACGCGTCGGTAATGGAAGCGGGCTCGTCGCAGACCACCACGATCATCTCCTGGGCCGCCCGGGCGAATGCGGTGACGCCGTCCGTCAGCCCCGCCGCGGTATCGATCAGCAAGACGTCGAGATTGACCGTCAGGTCGCTGAAGGCCTGGATGATCCCCGCATGCTGGGTGGCGGTGAGCGCCGCCATGTGTCTTGACACCGGAGGCGGCCGGCACGATGCGCACGCCCCCCGGCCCCATGAGAACAATGTCGTTGATACTGCGCTCTCCGTTGATGACGTGGGACAGGTTGTACAAGGGGTGCAGCCCCAGCAGCACGTCCACGTTCGCCAGCCCTAGATCGGCGTCCATGAGCATGACCTCCTTGCCCTGGTTGGCCAGGGACAGTGCCAGGTTGGTGGACACATTGGTCTTGCCCACGCCGCCCTTTCCGCTGGTCACCGCGATCACGCGTACGGGAGAGGAGGGACCGATCCCGCGCATATTGAGCTGATCGTCAATTCTTATATTCGACATGAACATCTGTGTAGGCTCTCCCCAGAGTGAGTGGCAATGATTCGTCCTCCAATAGCGGGCTGTGTTGATTCATGATCTCTACACCGCGCTTGACCAGGTTCACCGCGTCCGCGGGGTGCATATCCTCCGGGATCCTCTGGCCATCGGTGATATAAGAGGCTGGCATGTTGTTCTGGATCAGCAGGCTCAGCCCGGCGCCGATGCTGGTCGCCTCGTCCAGCTTGGTCAGGATGCAGCCGTAGGGCTCCGAGGCACGGTAGGCCCGCAGGACCTCCTGCATGCCCGACAGCCTGGAGGTGGCGGACAGCACCACATACGGCCTTATCAGGGGGGTGTCGCTCTTGAGCATGTCCACCTGCTCGGCGATCCTCTGGTCCCGCTGCCCGAGGCCGACGGTGTCGATCAGCACCAGGTCCCGGTCATAGAAATCGCCCAACGCGGCGTGCATCTCGTCCTTGTTGGCGACGGTTCTCACTGGGATATTCAGTATCTTGCCGAGGCGCCGCAGTTGGTCATGGGCGCCCACCCGGAAGGAGTCGGCCGAGATCATGGCCACGTCCCGCGGGTTGTGCTGCATGGCATAGCGTGCGGCGAGTTTGGCGACGGTAGTCGTCTTGCCTACCCCGGTGGGGCCGATCAAGGCCACCACGCCGCCGTGCTCCAGGATATCGTTGTGGGTCACCTTGATATTGTGCGACAGCATATCCAGAGCCTGTCGCCACAGCTCGTCCATGCTGTCGCTCCTCTGCAGGCGCCCGCTGATCTGCTGGCAGACGGTCCCGCTGAGACCCATCTTCATCAGCCGCTGCAGCAGCTCGGCGTGGGTCGGATTGTTCTTGGCCAAGTCGCCCCAGGCCAGGTCCGACAGCTGGTTCTCCAGCAGTGAACGCAGAGATTTGAGTTCCTGGCGCATCTCGATCAGGGCCGGCTCCTGGCTCCAGGTGACGTTGTTTGCGGCGTCCCTTCGCGGCGGCGACACCGGCGCGGCGGGGGCCGGATCGGCCGGGGCTTGAGCGGTGCCACCGGAGGGGACCTCCCGCCCGGCACCGGTGCTGTAGGCCTTCTCCCGGACCGGGGCCTGGACCTCCTGCTGGAAGAGCGACTCGTCGTAGTCCACGGCTGTGATTATCTCCACACCGCCTTCGACCTTGCGGTTGGACAGGATCACCGCATCCGGGCCCTGTTCCATCTTGACCATACGGATCGCCTGGCGAATATCCGGTGCGAAGAATCGCTTGACCTTCATTGCTGGTACTTATTCTCCGTGGCTGCCAATACCGCTTTCATTGTCGTCAAAACCCTGCGTCGACACCCGTCAGCTGCCCACGCTGGCGACTACGCGGATTCTCTTGTTGTCCGGAACCTCGTTATACGCCAGGACATTCAGAGAAGGGATAGAGTGCTTCACAAAACGGGCCATTAGCGGGCGAATGGGCGCGGAGACCAGCAAAACTACGGGTTTTCCCGCCGCCTCCTGGCGCTGGGCGCTTTCCACTAATGCCTTGTGCATCTTTTCCGCCATGCTGGGCTCCAATGCCGGACTCGTTCCATCTCCACTTCGAAGGACATCCTGCAATATCTGTTCCAGAGATGGATCCAGGGCGATGACTTCCAGCTCGTTGTTCATCCCATTGATATTTTGAAAAATCATCCGCCCCAGGGAGACTCGCACCGAGGCCGTCAAGGTGGCAGGGTCTTGACTCCTGGTGGCCTGCTCCGCCAAGGTTTCGGCGATCGTGCGGATGTCGCGCACGGGGATATGCTCCTCCAGCAGGTTTTGCAGCACCTTGACCAGCGCCCCCAGGGACACCTTCTCGGGGATCAGGTCCTCCACCAGCTTGGGGGCGCTCTTGGCCAGGTTGTCCAGCAGCTGCTGGGCCTCCTCGTGGCCGAGCAGCTCGCTGGCGTGGTCCTGGATGATTTGACTCAGATGGGTCGCCAGGACCGTGTTGGCATCGACCACTGTATAGCCCAGTGTCTGCGCCTGATCACGCTGGGACGTCTCCAGCCAATAGGCATCCAGGCCGAAGGCGGGATCCTTGGTCGGGATCCCCTCGACCGTGCCGAAGACCTGTCCGGGATTGATCGCGAGAACTCGGTCGGGGTGGATCTCCGCCTCGCCCACGGTCACGCCCAACAGAGAGATCCGGTAGCTATTGGGCGTGAGCTCGAGGTTGTCGCGGATGTGTACCGGCGGGATCAGAAAACCCAGCTCGCTGGTGAGCTTCTTGCGCACGCCCTTGATCCGCCCCATCAATTGCCCGCCCTGGCTCTTGTCCACCAGCGGAATCAACCGGTAGCCGACCTCCAGGCCGATGGGGTCCACGGGGACCACGTCGTCCCAGCTGAGCTCCCGGGCCTCAGGGGGCGTCTCGGGCTCCTCGGCCGGGACCAGGGCCCGGGCCTCGTCCTCGGTCTTCTTGCGCTGGGCGATGAAATACGCGCCGGCCCCGCAGCTGCCCGACAGGGCGAGGAACACCAGGTTCGGCATCCCGGGCACCACGCCGATCATCCCCATGACGATCGCGGTGATACCCAGGGTCCGGGGATTGTTGAACAACTGGCTGAGTATCTGCCCCCCCATGTCCTGTTCGTCGGAGACACGGGTGACGATGATGGCCGCGGCCGTGGACAGGACCAGGGATGGGATTTGCGCCACCAGTCCGTCGCCGATGGTCAGGAGGGTGTAGTTGTGAATAGCGTTGGTGAAGGCCATGTGATGCTGCAGCATGCCCACCGCCAGTCCGCCGATGATATTGATCAGCAGAATCAGTATGCCGGCAATGGCGTCGCCGCGCACGAATTTGCTCGCGCCGTCCATGGCCCCGTAGAAGTCCGCCTCCTGGACCACGTCGTTGCGCCTCGCCTTGGCCTCTTCCTGATTGATCAACCCGGCATTCAGGTCCGCGTCGATGGCCATCTGTTTTCCGGGCATGGCGTCCAAGGTGAACCGCGCGCTGACCTCCGAGATTCTCCCGGCGCCCTTGGTGACCACCACGAAGTTGATGATGACCAGGATGGAAAACACCACCAGGCCGACGGCATAATTGCCCCCCACCACGAAGTCGCCGAATGCCTGGATAACATGCCCGGCGGCGGCCGTACCGCTGTGGCCGTTGAGCAGGACCACCCGGGTGGAGGCCACATTGAGGGCGAGGCGCAGCAGCGTCGCCACCAGCAGCACCGTGGGAAACGCGGCGAAATCCAGCGGGCGCTTGCTGTAGACGGAGGACAGAAGCACCACCAGCGCCAGGGCGATATTGAAGGTAAACAGAAGATCGAGCATGGTGGGCGCCAGGGGCACCACCATCATGGACAGCAGGATGATCAACAGCACCGATGTACCCGCACCGCTGCGGTTAATCGCCCGCAGGCCCGTCATGATTTGCGCTTGCGCCATGCCCTAGTTACCCTTGTTTAACAGAATGTTCATCGTGTTCGACCGCCGCCCCTTACCCGTCGCGCTTGAGATCGTCCGGTATGGGGAGTTCCTCTTCCATGGTCAAAGGCTTGTCGGAATCGCGCTGGTACTTACGCCGCAGCTGGTAGATATAGGCCAGCACCTTGGCCACCGCGACATACAGGCCCGCGGGGATCTCCCTGTCGATCTCGGTGCTGTGATAGATGGCCCGCGCCAGTGCCGGGGCCGACAGGATCGGGACACTGTGCGATTTGGCGAGCGACCGGATCTGAAGGGCCAGGTAGTCGGTGCCCTTGGCCACCAGCACCGGCGCGTTCATGTTGTTCTGGTCGTAGCGCAGGGCCACCGCATAGTGCTGGGGGTTGACCACGACCACGTCGGCGTCGGGGATCGCCGCCATCATCCGGCGCTTGGCGTACTCGCGCTGAAGATTGCGCAAACGGCCCTTCACCTCGGGCTGACCGTCGGTCTCCTTGAATTCGTCCTTGACCTCCTGGCGGGTCATCTTGAGCTGGCGCCCGTGGTCCCAGAGCTGGAACGGGACATCCACAGCGGCGATGAGCACCATGCCGCTGCTGATCAACAGCAGCGCCCAGACGATGAAGCTGGCGGTATACCCCAGCGCCCCGTTCACCGACTGCATCCCGAGGGACATCAGATCCGTCGACCAGTGCCACAGCAGCGCCACCGCCAGGACGGCGATCACGGCGAACTTCACCAAGGCCTTGGCGAGTTCCATGAGCCCCTTGGGTCCGAATACCCGTTTGATCCCCTTGATGGGATCGAGGCGCGTGAAATCCAGCTTCAGCGCCTCCCCGGCGAAGGAGATCCCCCCCAGGGCCATGGGCGCGAGCAGGGCGGCCAGGGTCACCAGCACGAAGAACGGCGCCATGAGCTCTAGCGCCTGAGTCATGGTGTCGTACAGAGCGGCCCCCAACGCTCGGTCGTCGAACACGGCCGCCCTGTCGATGGTCAGTTGGTGGTGAAACAGATTGTCGAGGCCGTTGATCATATACCGGCCCAGGACCAGCAGGCCGCTCGCCGACACCAGCAGCACCGTGGTGGTATTCAATTCCCGCGAGCGCGGGACCTGGCCCTTTTCCCGGGCGTCCTGAAGGCGTTTCGGGGACGCCTTTTCTGTGCGTTCTTGTGCGCTATCCTCGGCCATGGTCATCCACCGGGGCGGACAAGGAAACGGGTCAAGTCAAACGACCGTGATACGAGATCGGTGAACTTGGGCGCGATGGTGGGCAGGGTCGCCGTCAGCACCACAAAGCCCAGGATCAGGGTGATGGGAAATCCCACGGCGAAGATATTCAGCTGGGGGGCGGCCCGGGTCATGACACCGAACGAGACGTTGACGATCAGCAGGGCGGCAATGGCGGGCAGCGCGATGAGCACGCCCCCGGTGAAGATCCAGCCCGCCCAGGAGACCAGCTGCCACGCGCCGCCGCGGGACAGACCGGTGATGCCTACGGGCAGGGTGCGGAAGCTGTCGGTCATGACCTGGACCAGCACCAGGTGGCCGTCGAGGCTCAGGAACAACAGGGCGGCCACGGTCGTGAAGAACTGGCTCAGCACCGGCACCTGGACCCCGTTCTGGGGGTCGACCACATTGGCGAAGCCAAGCCCCATCAGATTGGCAACGGCGTTGCCGCCGGTCTCCATGGCGCTGAACACCAGGCGCACCGAAAACCCGATCGCCAGGCCGATCAGGAACTGCTGGAATGTGACGATGACGCCGGCGATGCTGAACAGGGCGATGCCCCTGATCGGAGGCACCATGGGCGCGATAACCATGGTCAGCGCGATCGCCAGCCCCAGGCGGATACGCATGGGGACTGAATGGGTGCCGAGTATCGGAGCGACACTCACCATCGCACCGATCCGGGTGAACGGCCACACGTAGGCGCCGAGCAGGGACATGATCTGTGCGGTGGTAAAGTGCATCCGTAGGGCCCTACCCGATCAGGGACGGAATGTCGTGAAACAACTTGGTCGTATAATTGATGATGGTGTGCAGCATCCACGGCCCCCCGACGACGAGCATGAACATGGTGATGAGCAGCTTGGGTATGAAGCTCAGCGTCACCTCGTTGATCTGCGTGGCGGCCTGGAACATGCTGACGAGAAGCCCCACCCCCAACGCCGGGAGCAGCAATACCGCGATCATGGAGATCGTCACCTCCAGGGCGTGCTGGCCGATATCGATAATCATGTGCGGTGTCATAATCGGCTCCTTATCCGTTGCGCCTCATCGGGCGCGTCGCGACAGCCCGCGGGCTAGACATAAAAGCTCGAGGCCAGGGTCCCGACAATCAGGGTCCAGCCGTCCACGAGGACGAACAGCATGATCTTGAACGGCAGGGAGATGATCATCGGAGAGAGCATCATCATCCCCATGGACATCAAGGTGCTGGCCACCACCAGGTCGATCACCAAAAACGGGATGAATATGAGAAACCCGATCTGAAACCCCGTCTTCAGCTCGCTGGTAATAAACGCGGGGACCAGCGAGGTGAACGGCACGTCATTGACCGAATCCACCTGGTCATGGCCGGACAGGTTGAGGAACAGCTTCAGGTCGGTCTCCCGGGTCTGGGCCGTCATGAAGGAGCGAAAGGGCGTGCTGGCCTTGACCACCGCCTGCTTGGCGTTGATCTTGCCGTCCATATACGGCGTCACCGCATCCTGATAGACGTGATTGAACACCGGTGCCATGATGAAGAATGTCAAAAACAGCGCCAGCCCGATCAGGGTCTGTGTAGTCGGCGTCTGCGCGGTCCCCAACGCCTGACGGAGAATCGCCAGGACGATGATGATGCGGGTAAACGAGGTCATCATCATCAATGCCGCCGGGAGCAGGGTCAGCATCGTCATCAATGCCAACACCTGCAGGGTTATGGAGTAGGTCTGGCCTCCGTTCGGCGTGCTCGCCACCGACAAGGCGGCGAGGCCGGGCTGGGCCAGCGCACTGTGCCAGGGCAGAAGCAGCAGGAGCCAGAACAAAAGGCGTTTGTTCATGGACGCTCCTTCTTGAGCAGGGTCGCGAACAGGGGCTTGGCCGGCCGCGCCGCGCCCGGCGCCTCGACCTCGGCGGGCGTCACCCGCCCCTCCAGTTCGTGCAGCATCTGAACGCGCCCCGGGGCGACCCCGACGAGCAGCTGCCTGTCCTTGATCTGGAGCAGTACGACCCGCTCACGCGGGCCCACCGACAATCCTCCCACCACTTTGAGCGCGCCGTTGGCCGAGGACTGAAACCGGCCGTAACGGCGCACGAACCAGGCAAGGCCGAAGATCGTCAATACCACCACCAGCAGGCCCACGGTGACCTGGATAAGGCTCCCCGTGGTAAGGGGCCCGTCCGCGGGACGGGCCTCGTTCATCTCCATCGACGCCGCCGCCATCGCGGTCCGGCTCAACAGGCACAATACCGTCCCCGTCACCGGTGCCCACGTAACGGAAAGGCGGCGCAATGCCGTGCGCAGCGAGCGCCACCCTGGGGCTTGATGTCTATAACGTTCTACGATCATATCGGCCTACTTCAGCTTCTTGACCCGTTCCGCCGCACTGATGACGTCGGTCAGTCGAACACCGAACTTTTCGTTGACCACCACCACCTCGCCGTGGGCGATGAGGGTCCCGTTGACGAAGATGTCCATGGGCTCGCCCGCGAGCCTCGTCAGCTCCACGACGGATCCCTGGTTCAGTTTGAGGAGATTGCGGATGCTGATCTTGGTCCGCCCGATCTCGACGCTGAGGGTTACCGGGATATCCAGTATCATGTCGAGATTGCCGTCCTCGGCGTCCCCGAGGCCGCCTTCGTCCTTCAGGCTCTGGAACTGGGCGAGATCCGCCTGTCGCTGAAGGTCCGCCGCGGCGGCCTCCCCGGGGGAATTGCCGCCGCCGGAGGCGGTGGACTGCCCCGCCTCGGGCGATTGGCCCTGCTCGTCCAGGGCCTGCGCCCACTCGTCGGCGAGCGTGTCCTGATCGTTGTCCGAGCCGTCAGTCATGATGTTTTCTCCTCGTAACCTATCGATTTCACGGGTTGTTGCGGATGAATCTTGTGTTGGACCTGCAAGGCCAGCTTGTCCCGGGAAACGCCGTAGCGCCCGCGAAACACCGGGATGTCCTCAATGGAGGCCGTGACCAGGTCGGGCAGCTCGACGGGGATCACGTCGCCGGACTGCAGGCTCACCAGGTCCTTGAACGTGATGTCTATCTCCGCAAGCGGGCACTTCATCTCCACCTCCGCGTCCTTGATTTCCTCTTTCAGGGAGACCAGCCAGCGCTCATCGGTATCGACCCGGTCGCTTTGCACGCCGGCATCCAGCAACTCGCGAATGGGCTCCACCATCGAGTACGGCATCGTGATATGGCAGTCCCCTCCGCCGCCGTCGAGTTCGATGTGAAAGGTCGAGACCACTACCACCTCGCTCGGGCTGACGATATTGGCAAAGTGAGGGTTCACCTCCATTTGCTGGTACTCAAACTCCAGCGGCATAACCGGACTCCAGGCCTCTGTCAGATTCTTGAACAGATAGTCCAGCATGATCCTGATGATCCGCTGCTCGGTGGGCGTGAACTCCCGGCCCTCGATACGGGTGTGGTAACGGCCGTCCCCGCCGAAGAAGTTGTCCACCACAATAAAGACCAGCTTGGGATCGAAGATCATCAGGGCCGAGCCGCGCAGCGGCTTGACGCGCACGAGGTTCAGGCTCGCGGGAATGAACAGGCTGTGAATATATTCCGAGAACTTGAGCATCTGGACGCCGCCGACGGCGATCTCGGGGGAGCGGCGCAGCATCGTGAACAGGCTGGTCCGGAAGTAACGGGCGAAACGCTCGTTGACCATCTCCAACGTCGGCATGCGCCCGCGCACGATGCGGTCCTGGCTATTGAAGTCATAGTGCGATACACCCTCCCGGTCCTCCTCGGTGTCATCGGTGTCCACATCGCCGCTGGACACCCCGTGCAGGAGCGCATCGATTTCGTCTTGGCTGAGAAGGTCGTTGATGGACATGGGATTACTGCATCACGAAGCTTGTGAAGTAGACGGACTGGACGCCCTTGTGGCCGGTGCGCTTCTTGACGGTCTTCTGAATGGCCTCCAGCGCCTGGGTACGCAGCTTCTCCTTGCCGTCCAGGGAAAACAGCGTATCGGCGTCCTGGCTGCTCAGCAGCATGACCAGGTTATTGCGGATCACCGGCATATTCTCCTTGACCGCATCGATGGCCTTGGCGTCGTAGGCCATGACCTCGATGGCGACCTGCAGGAACCGCATCTGGTTCTTGTCGGCGAAATTGACCACAAAGGGGGGATCGAGGGCCAGATACAGGGGCTTTTGTGATTGACTGTCGCTGTTGCCCTTGTCGGTGGTCTCCGTCTTGGCGGGGGCCGACCCCGACGGCGCCTTCGCCCGCGCGAAATACAGGGTACCGCCGATGCTGCCGCCCACCAGGCACAGGACCCCGAGGACCAGCAAAGCGATCTTGATGACCGATGACTTCTTCTTGGCCGGACGCTTTTGAGGCTGTTCCTCGTCGTCGTCGTCCAACTCCCTCGCCAAATCCACCATTGACAGACTTCCTCTATGCAGTTGGTAATTGAATGCATATAGGCTCTAGCAATACATATGCCACCGCAGGGAGAACACAATAAACTAATAAAAACAATGAGTTTCAAAAACAAAACCGGCAGCGGCGGGCAATTGACTGACGGTTTCCGGCGGCCTGCCGGATTTATGACAGGCGTGGGGCCGATACGGCGGGGCGCGGGATGGGCCTCGGCGCGGGGGCGATCAGGGGGGGCTCAGGGAAAAAAAGGGGCGAATCCTTTCGCCACGGGTCATCCGTTGTGGGGAGGAGAGGATGATGAACTGGGTACGGACTTACTGGATCTTGAACATGCCCACGGCGGAGTTGAGGTCCGAGACCATCCCGGCCAGGCCGTTGGCCTGCTCGTCGATGCGCTGGGCATGGCCGCTCAGGACCTCCGCGCTTTGCTGGACCTCGTGAATATTCTTGGAGATCTCCTCGGCCGCCGAGGACTGCTGCTCGGTGGCCGTGGCGACGTTGTCGTTCAGGTTCTTCAAGCGCTGGTTGATCTGCTGAATCTCCTGTAGCGAATTGATAATGCCGTTGACCACCTCGGCGCCGCGCTCCACGGACTCCCTGGAGACGTCCATATTGCTGATGGCATCCTTGGTCTCCGCCTGGATCCGGACGATCTTCTCGGCGATCTCCTTGGTGGCCTGGGTGGTCCGCTCGGCGAGATTTCTCACCTCGTCCGCCACCACCGCGAAGCCGCGTCCCTGCTCCCCGGCGCGGGCGGCCTCGATCGCCGCATTGAGGGCCAGCAGATTGGTCTGCTCCGCCACGCCGTTGATGACGGTGACGATCTCCCCGACCTCCTCGGCCGAGGCCGACAGGCGCTGCATCTTATTGCTGGTCTCCTCGACCTCCTTCTTGGCCTTGTTCATCTCGGTCAGGGTTGCCGCCGCCTCCTTTTCCACACTGCTGCGGGCATTCTGATCCGCCTCGGTGGCGTACTTGGCGGCGTCGGCGGCGCTGCCGGCCACTTCCTTGACCGAGCTTGCCATCTCCTCCGTGGCCGCCGCAGAGCGGGTGGTATACGACAGCTGGTCGTCTCCGATCTTGTTGATGTTCTTGGCGTTCTCCATGAACTCGGAGATGGAGGTGGAGAGATTGCCGGTCAGGTGAATAATCTTCTTGACCAGTTCCTGCAGGGATTCGCGCATCCCGTAGATATCCCTCAGCAGCAGCGACAGCTCATCCTTGCCGTTGTGCAGGACCTGCTCGTCGCCCGCCGATACCAGGTCATACTTGGCGATCCGGTGGGCCAGTTGGGTCGCCCGGTTCAGGGGCGTCACGATGGAGCGGTAGATCATGAAGGTGATCACCAGGGCGAGTGCAATGCACCCCGAGATCAGGGCGATGTTCGAGTGGAAGGCCTCGTCGATGATACCCACGGAGTTGTCAATGTCCTTGTCCATGGTATTCAGGCCGGACTGGCGCTTGTCGTCGTGCTGCTTGAACTGACCGCGCATCACCTTCTGGAAGGCCTCGATGTCGCCGCGCAAGGTGGCGATCTTCCCCTTGAAACCGGCCAATTGTCTCTTGGTCTCCGCGGCGGTGGCGCCTGCCGCCTTATAGGTCTTGATGACGTTTTCGGCGGACTTTTTCACATCGGCCTGGGTCTTTTGAATAACGGCGACCTGGTGAACACCGTCGTCGGAATTGATCTGATTGCCCAGCTGTTGGCCGATGGATACGATTTCGTCACTGTACTTGTTGAAATCGACCCAAAGGCGCTTTTGCTCGGCCCGGTCGTCGGTGGCCAGATAGGCCTCTATCGCCGAGTTCTCATTCAGCACCGGGTAAACCCACTTGAACGATGTCATCTCCCCCTGGGAGGCGAGGTTGGCTAGGATGGAACTGGAGGTGATGTCCGTGGCGGAAACCGACAGGCTCACCTCCTTCTTGTTGAGCATGTTCAGATTATAGAGAGTGTACGCGCCGCTGCCCGCCAGCAAGAGGATCAGGATTCCGAAGCCGATCATCAGCCTCATGCGTATTGTCATACGGTCGAATGGGTTGCGCATCGTCTTTGCACCTCTATAAATTTCGAATTTCGTCAGTGATCCGTGGATCGCAGCGATCCTGAAAACTTATCGTCACAAACACTGAAAAACTTTATTCCGCGCAGGACCGCCGGTACGCGCCAGTCCATCCGGCCGCATCTACATCAGCAATTCGAGATCTTCCGGGAGAGGCCAAAGGCCCAGCGGTTTTCGGGGACAGGGGTCACGCGCTCAGGCGAAATAATCCACCAGCCCCAGGGGCACCCGCGCCCCGGCACCGGCGTGCTCGGCCCCGAGACCAGTCGCCACGTCCTGAGGGGCCGGGGCCTGTCCCCGGCCGTCTCCCGCCCCCTGGTCCGAGCCGGCCGTATGCTGACCGGATCCCGAATGGTCGGAGACATTGACGTTGGCCAGGTTGACACCGCCGTCCCCGAACATCTCCCGCAGTCTCGGCAGGGCGCCTTCGATGGCGTCACGCACGGCGGCGTGGTGAACCACGAAAGAGACATTCGCCTGATCCTGATTGAGGGATACCTTTAGCTCCAGCGGGCCAAGATGGGGCGGGTTGAGCTGCAAGGAGGCGGTCTGCATGTTGTTTTTGGCCATCCACATCACGTTGTGGCCCAGGGCATCGTCCCAGGCCTGTTGATTGAATGGCTGGGGCATGGGCGTCATCTGCGCCGCGGCCGCCGAGGGCTGCCCGGGGGTCATCGGATTGGTGTAGACGGTTGTGAACGAGGGCGTGGACGAAGCGCTCGTTGACGCCCCGGCGGGCCCCTTGACCCCCTTGTGATCCCCGGCGGCAAGGCCTTGGGCCAGGGAATTCAAGGCCTGGGGGGTGACGGGCTGGCTGAGGATCTGCTGCATCAGTGCGCCGGCATCAGTTCCTGCCTGCGGCGAGGGACCGCCGCCCTGGAGCATGGCCATCAATGCCTGCTGAGGTCCCGGTTGTCCCCCATTGGCCTGTTGTTGGAAGAGCAGCGGCTGCTGCAGGGAAGTCAGGGAGGCACCCGCGTCGGGCCCGCCCTGGGGCGGCTGCAGTGCCGCTGCCAGGGGATCGGCCTGGGCGCCGCCCTGACCGCCCTTGCCTTCCAGCAACGCCAGTACCTGTTGTGCCGTGTGATCGGCGGCCGGGCCGCCGCTTGCCATATCCTTTAATAGCTGCCCCATGGAGAGCCCCCCCGCGGAGGCGGCGTGGTGCTGTTGACCCGCGCCGGCGCCGCTCGGTCCGCCGGCCTGCGTCTCAATCCGCGCCAGCAACCGGCTCAGGAAATCGCCGCCGTCCGGCTTGTGCCCCGGGGGCTGTGCCTGCCCGCCCCCCGGCCGGGGGGCGTTGTCCTGGGGGCCGCCCGCCAACAGCGCCTTGAGCATGTCCGCCAGCTCGGGCGGCAGAGGCGTCCCCTGGGCTGTATCCTTGGCCGGCGCATCGCTGACCTGCGGCTTGCCTTTGGTCTGGGCCTTGTCCGGTTCGGTCTTGGGCGGCGTGGCCCCCGACGGCTGACCCGCCTGCCCGTGACCGGCGGGGTCCCGGGACGCCGGAGGCGGCAACGCCTTGCCGCCTCCGGCGGACGAGTCGGCCTGCCCGGACCGCTCCGGGCCGCCCGTTTCAGGCTTGTCCCGCTGCGCGTTCCTGGCGGCCGGCTGAGAGTGCAGGACGCTCGAAAAGGGCTGCCCGGCGCCTTGGCCCGATTCAGCGGGGCCTAGGGACGAACGCTCCGGGGAGGCCGAGGCCGATGTGCCGTTTTTGCCGGGAAGCAGGGGTACTGGACTGGTCACGCAATGCCTCTTTTCATTCCATGGGCGACATGCCCGATCATGGAAGAGGCAAGTTACATGCCAATGCATGGCCGACTCGGCGGCGACGCCGGACCCTTCAATGCACGACTAACCAGCGGTGGCGGTGAGGTTACGGGTTCTCATCCTCTGTAAAACGGTAGCGTCCTGTGACGTGCTCGTCGCTGCGCTGCTGCTCACGCCGGTCCCGGCGGCGGGTCTCCACGGCGCGGTGACGGGTCACCGCCTTGTCGAGGGACTTGTGCTTGATCCGGGCCGTCGACCAGGCGTGGCGCTTTTCCTCACACTCTTCGCGCATGCGCTCCACCAGGGTCGCCTGCATGCCGATGGTCTCGTCGAGCCTTTGTACGAACTGCTGGTAGCGCTGCACCGTCTCGATGCCCATCCCCGCCTTCGCCAGCTGCTGGATCCGGCTGATGTATTCGTGCCGGTACGACCTCAGCTCCTCAAGCCGCCCGGACTGCTCGGTCAGGAGTTTCTGACACTCCCCCAGGGCCCTGGCGGCGTGATGCTCATCGTTTCTCGCCAGATTGACCAGAGACTGCAGACGCTTTGCCTTGGTCATCCCCGCCTCTGTCTCCGATTAGAATAATGCATGAAGCGCCCCGATACTCTCCTCGAGGTTGATGGGCTGGGCCATGGACTGCTGCAGGAATTGCTGCAGCCGGGGGTGATACTCCACCGCCTCGTCCAGGGCGGCATCGTTGCCGGGGTGATAGGCGCCGACGCTGATCAGGTCGGCGTTCTGCCGGTACTTGGCATACAGCTGCCTGAAGCGCTGTATCGCCTTTTGATGCCCGGGTTCGGTGATCTGGGGCAGGGCCCGGCTGATGGACGCCTCCACGTCGATGGCCGGATAGATACCCGCCTCGGCCAATTCCCGGGACAACACCACGTGCCCGTCGAGGATCGCCTTGGCTGCATCGCCAATGGGGTCGTTTTGTTCATCCTCTTCGGTCAGCACCGTGTAAAACGCCGTGATCGACCCCCCGTTGCGGTCGCCGTTTCCGGTGCGCTCCACCAGCTCCGGGATCTTGGCGAACACCGAGGGCGGATAACCCTTGGTGGCGGGCGGCTCACCCACGGCGAGGGCGATCTCCCGCTGGGCCTGGGCGAAACGGGTCAGCGAATCCATCAACAGCAGGACCTGCTTGCCCTCGTCGCGGAAGTACTCGGCGATGCTGGTGGCCAGCATGGCGCCGTGCAGGCGCAACAGGGGCGGATCATTGGCGGGGGTGGCCACCACCACGGCCCGCCGCATGCCCTCCTCCCCGAGGATGTTGTCGATGAACTCTTTGACCTCCCGCCCGCGCTCGCCGATCATCCCCACCACGATCACATCGGCGCTGCTGAAGCGGGTCATCATCCCCAGGGTGACACTCTTGCCCACGCCGCTGCCGGCGAACAGGCCCATGCGCTGGCCGCGCCCCACGGTGAGCAGGGCGTTGATCGTGCGGATACCCACGTCCATGGGCGCCTCGATACGGCCCCGCCTCATGGGATTGATGGCCCGCCCCGTCAGGGCGATACGGCGGGATTCGGCGATCCTGCCCCCGTCATCCAGGGGCTGGCCCCGGCCGTCCACGACCCGGCCCAGCAGGCCCGGCCCGACCACCGCCTCGCACACGTGGCCGCTGGGCATGACCCGGGCGTTGGGGGTCAGGCCGCGGATATCACCCGTGGGCATGAGATAGGTCTTTTGCCCCGCGAACCCCACCACCTCTGCCTCGACCACGGTCCCGCCGGGGCCCTTGACCAGGCACTGGCCGCCCACGGGCACCTGGCAGCCCACCGCCTCAAGGGTCAGGCCCACCATACGGGTCAGCTTGCCCTCCACGATCAGCGGCGGCGGATGGGCGATGCGGCGCTGGTGCCGGGACAGCCCCTCGCACCAGCGCTCGCCCCGTGACTGCCCCTGCCCGTCAATCATCGTCCTCGCGCTCCCCGCCCATCAGGGCCGCCACGATGGCGGAAAAGCGTGTCTCCACAGTGGCGTCGATCTGGGAGATCCCCGTCTCCACCCGGCACCCCCCGCGCGACATGACCGGGGACTCCACGATGTGCCAACGAGTTTCGCCATCCCGCAACGGCAGGGTCTCGCGTATGAGCGCGGCGTCTTCGGGGTGCAGGTGCAGGCGGATATCCGTGGATGCGATCGGCAGCTGCTCCAGGGCCTCCCGGACAATGGCCACCACCTGCCCCGGGTCCGCCCTGAGCTCGCGCCTGACCATGTGCCGGGCAACGGCCACCGCCAACTGCACGAGCTCCTCCAGGACCCGGTCGTCCACTTCGTCCAGCGGTTTGCTGAGCTGATCCAGGATACCCTTAAGCTGCAGGGCTTGCCCGTCGATTTCCCCCCGGCCCTCGGCACGGCCTTCCTCACGGCCCTGGGCATAGGCCTCTTCGTAGGCCTGTCTTTGAATCTGATGCAGCTCTTCAACGGTGATCACCCCGCCGCCGTGACCCGGATCGGCCCCCGGGTTGGCCCCCACGTCGGGCAGTTGCAGTCGATGATAGACGCCCAGCTCCTCGCTGGAGATGACCTTAGACATATTCCTCCGCTCCTTTGCCGCCCAGGACCAGATCACCCGACTCGGCCATGCGCCTGGCGATGGCCAGTATCTCCTTCTGCGCCGCCTCGACCTCGCTGAGCTTCACCGGCCCCTTCGCCTCCAGATCGTCCCTGAGCATCTCCGCGGCGCGCTTGGACATGTTCTTGAAAATCTTCTCCTTGACGGCCTCGTCGGACCCCTTGAGGGCGAGCACCAGCGTATCGGAGGAGACCTCGCGCAGCAGGGCCTGCAGACCCCGGTCATCGACCTCGGCGAGATCGTCGAAGACGAACATCAGGTCCTCCATCTTCTCGCCGAGCTCCGCGTCGATCTCCTTTATCTGCTCGATGATGGATGTCTCGGCCGAGGCATCCATGAGATTGAGTATGTTGGCCGCCGTCTTGATACCGCCTACCGTCGCGGACTGAACATTGCTGCTGCCGGTGAACTGTTTCTCCATGATCTCGTTGAGTTCCTGCAGTGCCGAGGGATGAATGGTATCCAGGGATGCAATGCGCAGCAGAATCTCCACCCGCGTCCTCTCCGGCAGAAGCGCCATCACTTCGGAGGCGACGTCGCTGTCCAGGTAGGACAGGACCACCGACATGATCTGAGGGTGCTCCATACGGATGACCTCGGCGATGGCGCGCGGGTCCATCCACTTGAGCTGCTCCAGGCCCGAGGCGCTGCTGCCCATCACCACCCGGTCCAGGATATTGCCGGCCTTTTCCTCGCCCAGGGCCTTGACCAGCACATTGCGCATGTAGTCCTGGGCCCCCACCCCCAGGGCCGTCTGGGTATCAACGGTGTTGCAGAAATCGGCCAGTACCCCGTTGACCCGCTCCTTGTCGATGTTATTGAGGGAGGCGATGGCCATGCTGACCTTATGCACCTCCTTGGGCCCCATGTGCTGCAGGACCTGGGCGGCCTCCTGCTCGCCCAGGCTCATCAACAGGATGGCGGCGCGCTCGGCGCCGTTGGCGTGGCCCTCCTGGCCCTTCTGGTCAGCCATCGCTGACTACCCAGTTCTTGACCACCTGGGCCACGACCTTCGGGTCCTGGGAGGCCAGGTTCTTGGCCTTGTTTAGATTGTTCTCATAATCCTGGGATGGGCCCGGACAGCTGCGCGGCCTGCTGCCCGCCCAGCTGCCCCTGACCCTCATGGGCCCCTCCTTCCAGGGCCAGGGTCTGGGGGGCCACCTGGCCCTTGGCCGCCAGCTCGCGCAGGACGGGCCGCAGCACCCCGAGCACCAGGAGCAGGACCATGGCGCCGGCCAGGGCGCTCTTGGCCGCGCTCCACACCCAGGGCTGGTCCATAAGCGAGGGGGCCGGCAGCGGCTTGGGCGGGGGCGGGGTATTGAACGGCACATTGATCACCTTGACGGTATCGCCGCGCTCGGCGTTGAAGCCCACCGCCTCTTTGATGAGCGCCGTGAAACGGTCCAGTTCCTTTTGCGAAAGGGCGTGGGAGGTCGGCTTGCCGTTGCTGTCCACGCCCTGCAGGTTATCCACCACCACGGCTACGGACAGGCGCTGCACCGTCCCGCTGGGCAGCCGCGTGTGACTGATCACCCGGTTAAGCTCATAATTCTTGGTGGACCGGTGGGTCGAATTGACGGGCGGTTGGGGCTTCTGACCGGCCTTGCCCGAGGACTTGGAAGCGGCGTTCGCGGCGTTGGCGTTCGACCCCACCTGGCTGTCCGCCGGCGGCTGGTTGGACAGGGCGCCGGGGATCCCCACGGGGGCCGACGAACCGACCGTCTTCTGGTCGGAGGTCTGCTCGCTGCGAATCGCAGGGGAATCCGGGTCATAGCTCTCCTTGGTCTGCTCGATGTCCGTGAAGTCCAGGTCCGCCGCCACCTGGGCGCGCACCTTGCCCACACCGGTGATCGGCGTCAGCAGGTCTTCGATCCGCTGGACATAGTACTGCTCGAGCTTGCGCCTGTAGTCGAACTGGTTGGAGCTCAGGGTCATTTGCGGCGACACATCGCCCGAGGTCAGCAGGTGCCCCTGCTGATCCACCACCGTCACCTGTTTGGGGTCCATGTTGGGAATGCTCGAGGAGACCAGGTGGGCGATCGCGGTCACCTGGCCGTCGTCCAGGCTCCGTCCCGGATACAGCACGATCATCACCGAGGCCGACGGCTTGCGGCGCTTGCGGATGAAGCTCGGCTGCTTGGGGATCGCCAGGTGCACGCGGGCGCTTTTGACATTGCGCAGGGCCATGATCGTGCGCGCCAGCTCGCCCTCCAGAGCCCGCTGGTAACGCGCCGTCTCGATGAACTGGCTGGTGCCGAAGCCGCTGTCCTTCTCGAGCATCTCGAACCCGATACCTGAGCCCTTGGGTATCCCCTGTGCGGCAAGCTTCATGCGCACTTCGTGGACCTTGTCCCCGGGGACCATGACGGTGCCCGTATTGTCGTTTACCTTGTACTTGATCCCGTCCTTCTGCAGCTCCTCGGTAATCTTCACCGCATCGCCGTCGTTCAGGTTGCTGAACAGCACGCGATACGACGGGTGCTGGGACCACATTACCACCCAAACCCCGATCGCCACACTGGCGGCCAGACCGATCATCATGCCCAATTGCCGCAGGGCGGACAGGCGCCCCAACCCGCGAAACTGTGCCGCTACGTCGTCAGTTTTGACAAGGGCCATGGTATTCCCTATTAGTGGTTAGTGGATGCACGAGTAAGCCATTCGCCTGTTATATCGACATGCTCATGATGTCTTTGTAGGCGCTGACCAGCTTGTTGCGCACCTCGGTCATGGCGGCAAACGAGACATTCGCCTTCTGCAGGGCCACCATGACCTCGACCAGGTTGACATTCGGATCACCTGTCTCGAACGACTTCTCCAGCTGACCCGCCTTCATCTGGGTATCGTTCACATGCTCGATGGCCCCTTTCAACAAGGCACCGAAGTCGGTGCTCTCGGAGCCCTGGCCGCTCGTCTTAACGTCGGAATTGGCCTTCGCGGCCATGGCCTTCAACTGAGCGAGCAAATCACTCGCACCGATCTTGTCCATCATCCTGTCTCCACAGCGTCAATAGTCGATTGTGAATAACCCTTGCGGCACATCGCGTGTCAGATACCCTCCATCCCCAGGCTTCGGGGGATGGAGATACCCGCCTCGCGCATGCGGGCCAGCTTGTAGCGCAGCGTGCGCTGACTGATACCGAGACGCTCGGCGGCGGCCTTGCGACTCCCCATCCCGGCCTTCAGCGCCTCGAGAATCAGTTTCTGCTCGTGATTCTTCAGACCGTGGCCCAGCTCCGCCGGCGCCTTTTGGTCCGTCGCTGGCGCAGGCTCGGGCAAGGAGGCCTGGCGAGCCACCCCGCTGATGGTCTCGAAATTCAGGTCATGTTCGGTAATTTCCTCACCCCGTTGCAGGATCAGTGCGCGCTGCACCACGTTGTCCAATTCCCGTACGTTGCCCGGCCAGTCGTGGCCCATGAGCCGGCTTTGCGCCGCCTCCGTCAGGCGGGGAATCACCCGCCCCCAGGTCTGGGCGTGGCGCTGCAGCAGGCGCGTTGCCAGGGGGAGGATATCGCCGCGGCGCTCGCGCAGGGGCGGCAAGTGCAGAGGAAAGACATTCAGGCGATAGAACAGGTCCTCCCTGAACCGGCCCTCGGCCACCTCCTCACTCAGGACGCGGTTGGAAGTGGCGAAGACCCGCACGTCCAGCTCGATCGTCTTGCGCCCGCCGAGGCGCTCGACCTCGCGCTCCTGGAGCACCCGCAGCAGCTTGGCCTGAAGTCCCAGGTTCATCTCGGAGATCTCGTCGAGCAGAAGGACACCGCCCTGGGCCTGCTCGAACTTGCCGGGACAGGCGCTGTAGGCGCCGGTAAAGGCACCCTTTTCATAGCCGAACAGCGTCGCCTCCAGCATATTGTCGGGGATGGCCGCGCAGTTGATGGCCACAAAGGGCTGCTCGCTGCGCCGTGACTGATTGTGGAGATAGCGCGCCAATACCTCCTTGCCGGCGCCGCTCTCGCCGGTGATCATGATGGTGGAGTCGGTGTCGGCCACCCGGCGCGCCAGCTCCATCACCCCCTGGGTACGCTCGTCGACGGCGATCATCTCGGACGGTTCCTCGACGGGGGGGATATAGCGGTTGACCAGGCCGACCAGCGCATCCGCCTCGAACGGCTTGACGATATAGTCGACCGCGCCCGCATGCATGGATTCGACGGCCTTTTGAATGGTCCCGTAGGCCGTCATGAGCAGGATCGGCAGCTCCGGGTGGCGTACCTTGATGTGACGAAGCAGCGCGTGCCCGTCCATCGGTTTCATCTGCACGTCGCTGATGACCATCGCGACGGGGTTGTCCGAAAGCACATCCAGGGCTGAACGCCCGTCACATGCGGTCAGGACCGAATATCCGGCCAGCTCCAGGGTCTGGGACAACGCCTCCCTGAGTGATGGATCATCTTCGACCACGAGGATTACACGGTCAGGCATTTCATTCCCCTCTCTGAGTGCTAGGATTATCTAAGACTGTCAATGTCGGCGTATGCATCTCGATCCCTACGGCCCGCCTTATCCGTATCGGATCCGTGCCCGGTCCCGGCCGCGATCTTCCTCCTGCCGGTGACCGTCGCGCTCATCGGCGACGCCGTCGGTCAGGATGGTCTCCAGTCCGGCGGCCGAGGCGCTGTTGAACGGCAGGCGAATGGTCACCTTGGTGCCCTCGCCCGGCCGGGACTCGAATTTCACGGTCCCTTCGTGGGCATGCACGATGGCCTGAACCACGGCCAGGCCGAGGCCGGTCCCGTCCCGGCGCGTGGTGAAGAAAGGCTCGAAGATATGCTCGAGGACCTCTTCCGGGATCCCCGGCCCCCGGTCGATCACCACCAGCTCCGCGCACCACTGGCCCTCGGCGGTCTCGATGACCCGGGCGTACAGGGCCAGGCAGCAGGCGCCGCCGGAGCCCGGGCGCCCCTGATGCGCGCAGGGCGGGTGATCCCCGCCGCAGGCCTGGACGGCATTGGTCACGATATTCTGCAGGGCGCCCAGCAGGGCGGTACGGTTGCCGCGCAGGACGGCATGCTCGGTCTCGTCGATGATCTCGAACGTACAGTTGTGCAGCAGCAGTTCGGACTCGACGCTTTGATGCAGCTCATGCAGCAGCGCTGAGATGTCCACCTTGTCGGCGCGGAAGGTACCGCCCTTGGCAAAGGCCAGCATGTCGCTGACCAGGTGCTCGAGGTAGCGCAGGCTGTTGAGTATCCGTTCGGAAAACCCCTGTTGATCATGGGGGGCGAGCGTTTTGTTGCACAGGTGAGAGGCGTAGAGTACCGCCGTCGCCAGCGGCGTGCGGATCTGGTGGGCAAGGGAGGCGGCCATCTCGCCCATGGCGGTCAGCCGCTTGTGGCGGTTGGCCACCTCTTCAAGGGAGCGGGTCTCGGTAATATCCTTGATCAGGATGATTTGGCCCTGCTCGGTCCCCAGGGAGCTGCGCGACAGGCTGACCATGCGCCCGTCGGTCAGTGACGCCTCCTGCCCGGCCTGGGAGTGGCGCATGAAGCGGGTGCTCACCACGTCGCTCCAGCGCCGCCCGATCAACGGGCCCTGCAGCAGCGCCTCGGCCGCCGGATTGCACTCCTGCACCGTCTCGTCACCGGCGAGGACCACCACCCCGGCGGGCAGGGCGTCGAGGAGACACCCCAGGCGGTTGGCCAGGCGCTCCTTCTCCACCAGTTGCTGGACACGGGCGTCGTGGGCCGCCGCCAGTTCCTGGTTCAGTTGTGCGACACGGTTTTCCAGGACGCGGTACGACGCCTCGAGCTGCTGGCAGACCTCGTTAAAGACGTGGAAGGCCTGCTCCAACTGCTGGTTGTTATTCGAACCTGATTGATCCATGCACAATCCGCCTCGCGTTGTTCCTGTCCCGTTCCGACATGAAGTCTTCGGGACAGAGCGAAGCAATTATTGTGCCCGGTTACTTGAAGGCTAAACTATCAATGAGTTATAGAAAGCAGGCGGGTGGCTTGTCAAAATCATGGCGTCTCGGCGCGCTGCAGGCCGTACTTGCGCAGCTTCTCCACCAGGGTGGTGCGGCGCAGGCGCAGACGGCTCGCCGCGTGGGCCACCACCCCTTCGGCATCGTCCAGGGCCTGCTTGATGAGATTGTACTCCAGCTTGTTCAGGTGCTCCTTGAGGTCAATGCCCTCCCGCGGCAGCCGCGGGGCGGCAAAGGGGTCGAACTGCACGACAATATTGCGGGTCACCTCCGGAGAGGCCCCGGCGCCGGCCTTTCTTTCGCCGCGGTATTTTTCCGGCAAGTCCCCCACGTCCACCACGCCATAGGGAAACATGATGATGAGGCGCTCGATGAGGTTGGACAGCTCCCGGATGTTCCCCGGCCACCGGTACTGGCACAGGGCCGCCACGGCGGCCGCCGTCAGGCGGGTGGAGCCGCGCTTCTCGTGCTCGAGGCGCGTGATGATCTCGCTGATCAGCAGGGGGATATCCTCGATGCGGTCACGCAGGGGCGGCATATCGATGGGGAATACATTGAGGCGGTAGTACAGGTCCTCGCGGAACTTGCCGTTGGCGATCGCCTCCTCCAGGTTCTGGTGGGTCGCCGCCATGATGCGCACATCGGCGGTCATGGTCTTGTTGCTGCCGACCCGCTCGAAGACCCGCTCCTGCAGCACGCGCAGCAGCTTGACCTGCATGTGCATGCTCATATCGCCGATTTCGTCCAGGAACAACGTGCCGCCCTCGGCCAGCTCAAAGCGCCCCTTGCGGGTGGTGATCGCCCCGGTGAAGGCGCCCTTTTCATGACCGAACAGCTCACTCTCCAGCAGTTCCGGCGGGATCGCCCCGCAGTTGATGGGCACGAAGGGCTTGTCCCGACGGGATGAGCGGTAATGCAGGTTACGGGCGACGACCTCCTTGCCCGTCCCGGACTCGCCGAGAATCAATACCGTGGCATCGGAATCGGCCACCTGGTCGATCAGCCGGCGCACATAGCTGATGCCGCGGCTGTTGCCCACCAGGGACCGGAACAGCTCGGGGGAGCGGTTGTGCACCGGGGACTGGCTCTTGCCCTCCCGGTAAATCTGCGCCTGGTGCAGGGCATGGGTCAGGGCCTGATACTTGAGGGGAACGTCCAGGGTGTTGAAGCACAGTGCGGTCAATTCGTCTTCGGGAGCACTTTGTTCGTGCTTGAGGAGCAGGATCGGGATATTGGGGTCCCAGGCCCGGATCGCCTCGGCGACCTGCTGGACCCCGGCCTCCCGGCAGGTGCCCAGCAACACGGTCATGACGTCCCCCGGCGAGAGGGCCTCGTCACGCCAG
Organism: uncultured Gammaproteobacteria bacterium; assembly: GCA_963844825.1. GTDB lineage: Bacteria > Pseudomonadota > Gammaproteobacteria > CAWJPQ01 > CAWJPQ01 > CAWJPQ01. The sequence goes on along the minus strand of CAWJPQ010000012.1, from coordinate 187,053 downwards.
TGGGCACTGTCGCGGAAGTCCGCCGACTTGATGTCGGCGAACTCGAACACCGAGCGCAAGGCACCGCGCCTGCTTTCGTCGTCCTCGATGACAATGATCGTCGATCCCTTGGCCATAGAACCATTCCCCCCTCAAAACCCTTTAAAAACCCTGCCGAAAACCGCCACCGCGGCGGCGCCGCCCGGCGCAAGACACCGCTCCACCTCGGATGAGCGCACCCCTGAGATCGACTGCGCGGCACCCTCCCAGGCGTGACTCCACACATTTCTCTGTATATTTAGTAAACCACTGAAAAGACGGAATGTCAAAATATCGTCGCCTGTCGGCCGGGAATCATGTCCGCGAGTGCCAAAACGGGCGAGGACGGCGCGGTGCCCGCTGCAGGCAGGTGGTGACGGAGGCGGGCCGGGGAATCGCCGGCTACGCCGACGAGGCGCCCGACCTGGAATGGGCCACCAGGCGGCGGTGGCGCCGGAAGATAAACTTCTCCAGCCAGTCCTGAACCGAGGATGACAGATGCTCGTACTTGGCCCTGACCCAATACGCCCCCTGCCCCGAGTCCTCGACGGACACCACCCGGCCGATGAGCTCCAGAGGGCGCGGGTACCGTTGCTGAAGATACAGGGTCAACAGCACCAGTTCGTTGGCCCCCGGCGGCTGGGTGTGGGCGAATTCGATGCCGCGCGAACCGAGGCGGACCGGGACCTGCTCGGGGAGCATCAAGTGATTGGCGAGGATCTGGCCGACCATATCCAACAACAGGTTGACCTTCGCCTCCAGGCGGAGGATCTCCGCGGCGAAGTTCGCCCCCTCGTCGATCTTCTCGGAAAAGTGCTCCTCCATGATCGCCAGCATACGCAGCATATCGTCGTTGGATTCATTGAGATGGGCCAGATAGGCGCGGTCCGGCTCCCCCTCCAGGCGGCTCCACTCCAGGGGCAGCATGTCCTCGTAAAAGAGGCCGTCGAAAAATTCGTTGTCGTGTTCGTTGGTCATCAGCGTATGCCCCGGTCGGGGGCGCCGTTACGGAGGCCCGACGCCGGTCGTGCTCAGGTACCGTGAATCCGTGGCCGGAAGCCGGTCACCCGTTGTTTTGCAGGTAGGCCCGGCGGGCGGATTGGCCGTCGGCGATCGTGCGGATCTGCCCGGACAGCGCCTTGCGTGCCTCATGACCCAGGCCCATCATCTCGGTGTTCAAGTCGAGAATAGCCTTTAACCTCGTCCTGATCAACTGCACCCGCCCATCGTCCTGTTCGAGGGCAAGCCCGCTCACCTCGCCGAGCGCCCCCATGAGGGACTGATAGCGCGCCTGCGCCTCAGTGACGGATGCCCAGTCCCCCCCACGGGCGAGGCTCAGCATCTGCTCGCTCAGCGCCAGGAGCTGATCGAGTCGGGCCACATAAGCCGCGCACGGGTCAATTGGACTTATGTCGACACTCATCCGCCTTGTCCATGAAGCCCCAGCCACTCCTCGTAGCTCCTGATGGTGGCGAGGAGCTGCACTACCTCGTCCAGTGCCACGGGGTCGTTGCGTACGTCGGCGTGATACAGCTGTCCCTGGATGTAATCGTAGAGGGCATCGAGCCTTGATACCGCCTCCGTGTCCTCCTCGGCATTCAACGCCTCCTGGAGCGTGCCGATGATCGCCATGGTGGACCGGATATGCCGGGCCGTTTGGGCGCCGGCGCCCCGCTCCATGTGTCCCCTGGCGATCGCGAGCCTGGACAGCGCCCCGTCCATCAAGGACATGATCGTGTCCCGGTCGGGGACATCCAGGGTAACCTCTGTCAGGGGAGCCGGTTCATCATGCTCCTGCATACCCTGCACCGATAGGTGCTCCATGCCGCTCGCTAAGACCTTGGCGCCGGTCCCTATCACAGGCCCAACGGGGCTGCACCGGCGTACTTCTCCGGCTGCACCGCCCCCGCCTCGCTGTCGAGCACATCGGGAATGGCATCCCAACCGCTCTTGACCTCTCGCATGAGGGAGGTGACTTCATCCAGCAGTTCGGGCTTGCTGTTTACCTGGGCCTCCAGTAACTGGCGGACCATATAGTCATAGAGGGCATCGAGATCTTCGGCGAGCTCGCCGCCGTCGTCCTTGTTGAGGCTCATGCGCAGCCCGTTGATGAGCGATACCGCCCACTTGATGTGCCGGCCCTCGGCCTCATACTCCCGGCGGGCCATAAAACCCTTCGCCAGCGCGATCTTGTCCAGCACCCCTTCCATCATCATCTGCACCAGGCGGTGGGGCGTGGCGCTCTCCACTCCGGAATCTATCGCGGTTTGGCTGTACTTGCTCAGCATGCTCGTTGCCCTGCTCTTGCTCATCTCATCGACTCCATATCGTGGGCGTAGTGTGTATCGTTCCGGGGAGAAATGTCATGAAACATACTGTCGTCGTGCCTCCTCACGCACCGTGTCGGCGCGTCTCGCTTATGCGGGCAGGTTGGCCAATTGTTGAGTCAGGAAACTGCTCGTTGTCTGCATGGTGCCCATCAGGGCGTCCAGTGAGCTGTACTCCGCCTGCAGACTCTGCTGCTTGATATCGAGGTTCTTCTGTTCGGTATCGATCTGGTTCTGCAAAGAACTGATGTTGTTGTTGATCGACTGGGTCTCGGTGTCCACCAGCCCCCCCGGCGCCGCCATCTCCTGGGCCAGGCTGCCGAGACGGGTTGCAAACCCCTGGGTGTCATGCAGGAAAAGCTGCGCCACCCCGCGGGGATCGGTGTTCAATGCGTTGTCCAACTGGGTGCTGTCTATCCCCATGGAGCCGTCCTTCTGGATCGAGACGCCAATGCCCGCCAGGTAGGAATAGCTGGTACTCACGCCCGAGGCCGGGGTATTGAGCACGCCGAGCAGTTGGGACCTGAGCAGGGATACCGTGTTGTCGCTGGACAGCGCCCCGGACTGCAGTTTGTCCAGGCTCTTGTTAAGGGCGTTGTACGCGTCAACGAAGCTCTGGATATTCTTCTTTACGGTGGACTGATCGTTGGCGACCGTCAGGGTCGAGGTCACACCGGAGGCATCGGTCCCCGCCAGACTCAGGGTCACCCCCTGGATGACATCGGAGATGGTGTTGGTCGAGCGCGTCGCCTGCTGGCCGTTGACCTTGATGACTGCGTCGGCCGCCGACTGGGTGGTGCTCAGCGAAAGCGGATCGGCAATGGATGCCCCCCCGCTGTCGGTGAATGACGTCGTAAAGGCATTCGCCGTCCCCGTCTGGTCCGAAGACAGCACCAGCTGATATCCGGCGTTGGTGTTCAGGATCGACGCGGTAACGCCCTTGTTGTCGGTGGCGTTGTTGATGGCGTCGCGGATGCCCTGGAGGGTCTTTCCCCCGACACTCACGGTAAACGAATTCGAAGAGCTCGAGCCGACCTGGATCGTCATCTGGTCCCCGGAATTTCCGATCGTAGTAGTGCCGGAATCGGCAAATGCGGAGGACAGACTCTGTTTGGCCGCCGCCAGGGTGGAGACCTCGATCTGATAGGTACTGTTGGCGGCCGACCCGTCGGCGGTGGCCGTAAACTTGGTGGTATCCGCGGAGGTGGCCGTATGGGCCTGGAGTTGGTCGGCGTTCATGCCCTGCATGGCGCTCTGGAACGTCGACAAGGCGCTCTTGAGCGTGCCCAGGGCGCTGACCTCGCTCTGCAAATCGGATTGCTGCTTCTGCAGTGCCTGCAGCGGCTGGCTCTCGATCGACATCAGCTTGCTGATGATGCTGTTGACATTAAGGCCCGAGCCGATGCCCGGCGAGCTGAGACTCGGCAGATTGACACTACTGGTTGTGGTCATGGGACACCTCGCAGATTTCCCCTAGCCGGCAAAATGCAATTCCAATGCCAATTTATGCCTTGGTATGAAACAACAGGCTGCTGAGCTCCTCCAGTTGGTGCCTGAGGGCCATCATATCCTTGGAGGGAATCTGGCGGATCACTTCCTTGTTCTGGGTGTCGACGACCTGGACCACGACACTCCCGCTTTGCCGATCAATGACGAATTGCAGGTCCCGTTGGACCTGCTGGGTTTGCTTGTTGAGCTTGCTCACGGTGGCAGCCAGTTTTTCTTCCGAAAGATCCCCCGGGGCCTGGCTGGGCTTGCCGGTGGGCCTGACGGATGCGGCGGGTGAAGGGGGGGAACGCTGTTCCGGTGAAGCCGGCGCTGAAGAAGGTGACCGCTCGCCCGCTCCCTGAGCGAGGATCACCGCCGGGGCCATATGCACTTCTAATGACATGGTTTAACACCTCATTAGGTCATTTGTCGAATGGGGCCCAAGGGGCGTCCTGCCCCTTGGCTATGCCCGGTGCGGGGGCTATCTCAACAGTGTCAGCGCCACCTGCGGCTGGGCATTGGCCTGTGCCACCATGGACACGCCCGCCTGCTGCAGGATCTTGGCGCGGGACAGCTTGGCCGTTTCCGAGGCGAAGTTGGCATCGGTGATGCGGCTGCGCGCGGAGGTCAGACTCTGGGATGCACTGGTCAGGTTGGATATCACCGCGTTGAACCGGTTCTGAATGGCACCGAAGGTGGCGGCATCCTTGGCAACACTCTTGATATCCGCCTGGATATCGCTGATGGCCGCCGAGGCCGCGGACGCGCTGCTGATGTCAACGGTCCCGGTGGCAGTCAGCCCGGCGCTGTAGGACTTCAGGCCGGTCAGGTCGATACCGTTCACCGAGATCTGATTCGACGATGTCCCGTCCTGTCCCACCTGGAAGGTCACGGCGGCGCTGGAATTGAGCAGGGATACGCCGGCGAACTTGGAGTTGGTGACGATCTGGGAGATTTCCTGGGTCAGCTGGTCGGCCTCGGACTGCAGACCGGTGCGGTCCTGTACCGTTCCGTTGGCGGACTGCACGGCCAGCTCGTTGAGGCGCTGCAAGTCCTTGCTGATCTCGGACATGGCGGCGCCGCCGGTCTGAGCCAGCGACACGCCGTCATTGGCGTTGCGCACCGCCTGGTTCATGCCGTTGATATCGCCCGTCATGATCTGGGAGGTGTAAAAGCCCGCCGCGTCGTCCTTGGCGCTGTTGATCCGCATGCCGGAGGACAAACGCTGCAGGGCCTGGGACAGGCTGCTTTGCGACTTGTCCAGGTTGTTCTGCGCATCCAGCGACATGATATTGGTGTTGATGGTTAGTGACATATGTATAACCCTCTGAAATTTCCAGATAGGCCTTCGCGCAAGGGCCTATCGAAGTGAATTACTAGCGGATACACGCTGGCTCCGGGCCTGCATATTCACCGCTTCCAGTACCTGTATCGGTCTGAGAGGGCTAAATCTTTAGCGGGAGACGCATATTTATGGGGAGATCCGAGGGCGGGAAACGGCGCGCGCCCAGCCCCGGGGGCGGCGCGCGCGCTCACCGAAACAATTAGCGCAAGTAATTGAAAAGCGAGAGGTTTTGAATCTTGGAGTAACTGGCCTGGGCCGCCTGCAGGGCCACCAGCTGCTGCTGGTACTTGGACACCGCCTGGGCGAAGTTCAAGTCCTGGATCTGGGATCGGGATTGCTTGGTCTGGAGCAGGACATTGTCGTTGAAATTCTTTTGATTGGAGATCGCATTGAGGCGCGAGCCCACCTCGGTCTGCACCGTCAATACATTCTTCAGGGCGCTTTGAATGTTGTCGAGGGACGACTGACTGGGGTTATTGGCGTTCAACCCATTTACCAGATCGGTGAGTGTCTTGAACACGTTCTGCATCCCGCCCCCGCTGGCCGGAATATCCATGAACACCTTCGCCCCCGAGTCGCCGGTGAGCACCTGGCGGTTGGGCCCGATCTGTACGGTGCGCTGGCCGTTGTCGCCGTTGTAACTGAAGTTGCCTCCCGAGGCGCTCACCGGTGCGGTGTTGCCCTTGAAGCCGGCGAATATATATTGGCCGTTCGGATCCTTTGTGTTCGCCAACGAGACCAGCTGATCGCGCAGCTGCTGCACCTCGGTGGCGATGCCCTGACGCGACTGGGCGCTCTGGGTCCCGTTGAGGCCCTGCACGGCCAGCTCGTGGGCCCGCTGCAGGGTGTTGACCACGGAGTTGAGGGTATTGCTCTCCAGGGTAAGGCTGGTGGTGGCCGCATCCCCATTGGTCTGATACTGATTATAGGCGTCGACCGAATTGTTCAGGGTCAGCACCTGGGCGGCCCCGGAGGGATTATCCGAGGGCGTGAGTATATTCTTGCCGCTCGCCAGCTGCTGCTGGGTCTTGGACAACTGCGATTGCTGGTCGAGGAGCGAGTTCACCCCCAATTGCTGCATCAGACTCGTGGATATACGCATGACCGGATTACCTGAATGCCCCTAGTAATGACTGAAACAACGTATCGGAGACCGAAATTAAATGGGCCGCCGCCTGATAGGCCTGCTGGTACTTCATCAGGTTGGCGGCCTCTTCATCCAGGTTGACCCCCGAAACACTCTGCTGCTCCTGCTGGGCCTGATTGAGCAGGGACTGCTGCGCCTGGGAGCCGAGATCCGCCTGGTGGGTCTTGGTGCCGACGTCCGTCACCAGCTGGCCGTACGCATCCTGCAGCGTCGTCGTGCCGTTGCCCATAATCTTGGCGCTGTGGAAGTTCGCCAACGCCAGTGCGTTTCTGTTGTCCCCCACCCCGCCGCTGTTCGGCGTGACCGTGAAGCTGTCGCCCGCCTTGGGCGTACCCGTGATCGTGGCGGTCCATCCATCGAAACTGACAGGGGAACCGCTGCTGTAGGGCACGTTCGCGGTGGGGCTGCCCGTCGAGGCGCCCGTGACGTTGTAGCTGGTCGGCGGGTTATTGAAGGTGATCGTGACCGGGCTGCTCAGGTTGGGATCCGGGGGATTGATCGTGGCGGCGCTGATCTGGGCCCCGCCCGTATTTCCCTGACCCGCCGAGGTCTCACCCGCATTGACGGTGAATTGGTCGCCCGCCGCCGGACCCGACCCGCCGTTGCTGATTTGAAAGGTCACGCCGTTGAAGCTGATATTGGAGCCGGAGGTGTAGGGCTGATTGGTCGCGAGCTGGGCGCCCGTGGTCTTGTCCACCACGTTGAAGGTATTGGGCGGGCTGTTGAAGCTGACCACCAGATTGTCGTTTGGCGAGTTCACGGCACCCGCCGTGATTGTCGCATTCCCGGTATTGCCCGACGCCGCCTGGGCATTGACGGGCGCTGCCGCCGCGATATCCGCCGCCTGATTAATGGCAAGCGACAGGTCATGGGCGCCGTTGACGGTGGGCTGGATCGAGAAACTGTCGTTCACGGCCGCTCCCCCGGAGATAGTCAATGACAGACCGTCGATCTGCCGGGTCGTATACGGGTAGCTGCCGCCCGTATTGATCGTGAAGGTCTTGTTGTCCGACTCCCGCGTCAGGGTATAGGTATTGCTCCCGCCATAGGTAAGATTATAGTTGCTGTCCGTCAGATTCGCCGTGTTTGCAATCGTGGCCGAGACGGTGGCGCTGCCCGTGTTGTTGGTGCTCGCCGCGGTCTGGGGAGTCGGCACATTGAAAAATGCCTTGCCCGCGTTGCCGTTGAGGTCCACGCCGAGCTTGTGCTGCATATTGAAATCAGAGGCCAAGGACGCGGCGATCTGCCCGAGCTTGTTCTGGGCCCGATCGACAATCTCCTGGCGCGCCTGGATGAGGCCCCCGATCTTGCCCCCGGTAAGCTGCTTGGAGATGACCGAGCTGGAGCTGCCGGATTTATACGTAACCTCGAGGCGCTGGGGATTGTACGCATTGCTGATCGTCCCCAGCTGCTGGGCCCTGTCGCCCGCCACGAGGGGTTGGCCGCTGCCGACGAACACATTCATGGCCCCGTTGTCCTGCGTGACCGTCTTGACCGAGACATACTGGGACAACTCCTGCAACAGCTGGTCGCGCTTGTCCAGCAGGTCCGCCGAACCGCTGTTGTTCGTCGCCTGGGAGGAGACGATCTGCTTGTTGATGTCCGCCAGATTTTGCGCCAGGGTATTGACCTGAGACACCCCGCTGCTCAGCTGGCTGTTGATGTCGCTTTGCATGGTGCTGAGCTGACCGGCGTAAGAGTGAAAGCCGTCGACCAATGACTGTGCCTGACTCAGCATGTTCTGCCGGCTCGTGATGGACGAGGGGTCGTTGGCCACGCTCTGAATCGAGTTAAAGAAGCTCTGCATGGCCGATGACAGGCCGCTGCTCGAGCTGCCGATCAGATTGTCCAGCTGACTGGCCAGGCTGTGATAGGTATCGAGCTGGTTCTTGGACGAGGTGGCGTCGCGAACGCGGCCCGAGGCCAATTCGTCGTACAGGCGCTTGATGTCCGAGATCTGGACGCCGTTGCCGATGGAACCGATGGTCGTCTGTGTCGCGGGCCGCGTCGTGAGGTCCACCCGTTCGCGGCTGTAGCCGGGCGTATTGGCGTTAGAGACATTGTTGCCGGTGGTCTTGAGCGCCTGCTGGAACGCCAGCAGCGCAGAAGTACCCAAACCCAGTAAGTCCGCACCTGACATGGCTCACATCCCAGCTGATTCGATTGATGAACAACCACGGTCGAGACAAGCCGTGGCCGGGGCGTTTGAAAATGGTCGATTCCTAGTCATATAACGGCATCCGTCAGGAATTCTTAAGGGCGGCGACCGCCGCGTTGAACTGCGGATCGCCCAGGACCGAGGCCAGTCGCTCCCCGGCCGCGGCGCCGGTGCCGGGCGCGGACCCCGCGGCCAGCCGGCGCCCATAGTCGGCGAAACTCTCTTCATAGGACCCGTACGCACGGTAGGTCGTAGTCCCTTTGACCACCCCGGACCCCTGCTGCACCAGGGAGGGGACGGTGACCGTCGCGCCCTGCCACGATGGGTCCGCCTTCACGCCGAACAGGTTGTGGCTGGCGCGCCCGTCGGCACCGCTTGGCACCGCCTTGCCCCAGCCCGTCGTCAGCCCGGCGCGGGCGAGCAGCACCTTGGGGTCGGCGCCGGTCTGTTTGGCGGCCTGAAGGGCCGCCGGTCCCAGCGTCCGCACGAATGCGCTCATATCCCCGTCCCCGGGCCCCGGGGGCGGCGCCGAAGACGCCCGCCGCGTCACTGGTGCCGCCCGTCTTGCCGCCCAGTTGCTTGACGAGCATGTCCGCGATCCCCAGGGAGTGCCCGTCGGCGAGATTCAAGGCGACCTGCCTGTCGAACATCTGTTGATACGTCTTCATCTGGTCGCTGTTGAACAGGCCGTCCGACAACTTGGCCTGGCGCATGCTTTTGAGCATCATCTGGAAGAACAAGGCCTCAAACTGCTTGGCCACCTTCCCCACGGCCTTGGAGGGGTCGGCCTTCGCCTCGCCCTGCAGTTGGCTCAGGCCCTGGAAGTCGGTGTAGACCGAGATGTCAGCCGCTGGCACGCTCATATCGCCGTTTCGTCAGATCACAATCAGCTGTGCGTGCAGGGCCCCGGCCTCCTTCAGGGCCTCCAGGATCGCCACCAGGTCGCTGGGCGCCGCCCCCACCTGGTTGACGGCCCGCACGATATTGTTCAGGGACACCGCGGAATCGAACAGGAACATATGCTGGCCGTCCTGCTTGATCTGCACGTTGGACTTGGGGACCACCTTCGTGGAGCCCCCCGACAGCGGACCCGGCTGACTCACGACCTTCCGTTCGCTGATCGTGACCGTCAGATTGCCGTGGGAGACCGCCGCCGGCGTGACGTGCACGTGCTCACCGATCACCACGGTCCCCGTCCTCGAATTGATCACTACCTTGGCGGCCGACTCCCCGGGGTCGAGGGTCAGGTTCTCCACCAGGGAGATGAACGACACCCGCTGGGAACGGTCGTGGGGGGCGGCCACCATGACCGAGGATCCGTCCAGGGCATGGGCCGTGCCCAGGCCGAACGTCGAGTTGATGGTGTCCATCATCCGCTTGGCCGTGGTGAAATCCGGTGAATTCAAATCCAGCACCAGTGACTTTTCGCCGCCGAATGACGACGGCGCCGCCCTTTCCACGCTCGCCCCGTTGGGGATACGCCCCGCCGTGGGGATATTGACGGTGACACTCGAACCGCTTTGCCCCGAGGCGCCGAATCCACCCACGACGACATTCCCCTGGGCCACCGCGTAGACCCGCCCGTCAGCCCCCTTCAGGGGTGTCATCAGCAGCATGCCGCCGCGCAGGCTTCGTGCATTGCCGAGTGACGAGATCGTCACATCGATCTTCTGTCCGGGCTTGGCAAAGGGAGGCAGCTCCGCATCCACCGCCACCGCGGCGACGTTCTTGAGACGGGGGTCGTTGCCCTCGGGCACCTTGATGCCGAATTGGCGCAGCATGCTCTTCAGGCTCTGAATCGTAAACGGCGTCTGTGTCGTCATGTCGCCGTTGCCGTCCAGACCGGCTACCAGTCCGTATCCGACCAGGTGATTGGTGCGCACCCCGGCCACATAGGCCAAATCCTTGATACGATCTGCCTTGGCCGTGGTGCCGAACAGGAGTGCGGCGGTAACCGCCGCCCAGAGGAGCGACTGGCTGATCTTCATATGACGTTATCCTTTCCTGGCGCGCTCATAATGCTCAGAACGGCCACCACTTGCTGTTTAAGAACCGGGTCAGCCACCCCATTCGATTGGAGTCAGCCACGAAACCGGAGCCGCTGTAGGAGATATTGGCATCGGCGAGCTTGGTGGAAATCACGGTATTGTCGGTGGCCACATCCACCGGTCTGACCACGCCCGATACGCGGACGTACTCCTCGCCCTGGTTGATGCCGATGGCCTTTTCCCCGCGCACCACCAGGTTGCCGTTGGACAGCACGTCCACGACCGTCACCGTCACGTTGCCGGTCAGGCTGTTGGACTGGCTGCTGTCGCCCTGTCCCTTGAACTTCGAAGACGAGTCGATACTGGTCTCCAGTGTCAGGTCCCGCTTGGGCATGAAACCCGGTGAGTTGAAGCTCAGCGCCCCGCCCAGCAGCGTGGGATTGGACATGGATAAGCCGGTGTTCTTGTCCGTGGAGGTGCTCGCCTGCTTCTGCGCGTCGGTCTTCTCGGCCAGAATCACGGTCAGCAGGTCCCCGACGCGCCTGGCCTTGACGTCCTCGAACAGGGCCATCGAAGTCGAGGCATGGTAGATCGCACCGTCCCTGGGTGTTGCCTCGGTCCTCTGCGGCGGGCGGGGGGCGATAAAGTCCTTATGGTGCCTGACCTGCGGCGCCGCACAGGCCCCCAGGGCCGTCACCACGCAGACCAGCACCAAGTGTCTTAGATATCCGTTCATCGCTCTAACCCGCCAGATCATAGATTGTTCGAGGCAGTCCTCAGCATCTGGTCCACCGTATTGATCGCCTTGGAATTCATCTCATAGGCCCGCTGTGCCTCGATCATGTTGACGAGCTCCTCGACGACGTTGACATTGGAGGTCTCGATCGATCCCTGGCTGAGGCTCCCCAGACCGTTCGAACCGGGCGTGCTCGTTTGCGGGCTCCCGCTGGCCCCCGATGTCTGATACAGGTTTTGCCCCATGGGCTGCAGACCCGCCGGATTCATGAACTGCGCCAGCTGAATCGATCCCACCTGGGTGGGCGAGGTACTGCCCGGCGTTTGCACCGATACGGTCCCGTCCTGTCCCACGGTGACCCCGGTCGAGCCGATGGGGACGGTGATGGCCGGTTGCAGCTGATAGCCGCTGGAGGTGACCACCTGCCCCTGGGAATTGAGCTGGAACGACCCGTCGCGGGTATAGGCCGTGTTGCCGTCGGGCATTTGGATCTGAAAGAACCCTCGGCCCTTGATGGCCAGGTCCAGGGGGTTCCCGGTGTGGGAGAGATTGCCCTGGGTGAACAGCTTCTCGGTGGAAACCAGCCGCGTGCCCGTACCGAGCATGAGGCCGGAGGGCAGTTGGGTCAGCTGGGTCGAGCGTCCGCCGACCTGGCGCACGTTCTGATAGACCAGGTCCTGAAAGACGCCCCGGGATTGCTTGTAACCGGCCGTATTGACGTTGGCCAGGTTATTAGAGATCACCGAAATGCGGGTCTGCTGCGCATCCAGACCGGTCTTGGCAACCCACAACGCTGAATTCATTGACTATCTCCTCTCAAACAATCCGAACTTACTTGACCTGCATGAGCTGCGCCGATTGTGCGTCGTTTTGCTTCGCCGTCTGCATCAGCTTGACCTGCATGTCGTATTGGCGCGCCAGGGCCAGCATGGACACCATGGCGTCGACCGGATTCACGTTGCTGGATTCCAGGGCGCCCGAGACCACATGGACCTTCGCATCCGCCGGCGCCGACCCGCCGCCGCGCAGGCGCATCAGGCCGTCGGGGCCCTTCGCCATCTGGGAGGGATCAGGATTGACCAGCTTGATCCTGTCCACCACCGCCAGGGCCTGGGGCGTCTGCCCCGCCGGCCGTATCGAGATGGTCCCGTCCCCACCTATGTGCAATTTTTGCGCCTGGGATATGGCAATGGGGCCGGAGTTTCCCATGACCGGGAATCCGGCCCCCGTCAGCAATTGCCCCGTTTGGGTGAGCTTCAGGTTCCCGGCGCGGGTATAGGCCTCGCTCCCGTCGGGCGCCTGGACCGCGATCCAGCCCTGCCCCTTGACCGCCACATCGAGGGAACGCCCCGTGGTGGAGATGGTCCCCGTCGAGGTGTCCACGCCGCTGGTCTGCGAGACCGGGTAGACACGGCTCGGCTGCCCGGGCCCGTACAGCGGCAGGCTCTTGAAGGAGATCGTATCGGCGCGATAGCCCGTGGTGCTGGCATTGGCCAGGTTGTGGGCAATGGCGCTTTGCGTGTCCATGATCTGCTGGGCGCCGGCCATGGTGACATAGAGCATGCGGTCCATAAGCTACCTCAATTAGAAGCGATTACGCCGGCCGACTAACCCATCTGGATGACGGTCTGCGTCACCTTATTGTCAGTGGTAATCACCTGGGCGTTGGCCTGGAAGTTCCTCTGGGCAGTGATCATCTGCACCAGCTGCTGCGTCAAATTCACGTTGGAGCTCTCCAGGGCGCCGGACTGGATGCTGCCCAGGCTGCCGGTCCCCGGCGCGCTCACCAGGGCCGAACCGGAGTCGTAGGTCTCGCCCCACGTGCTGTCGCCCAGCTTGGACATGCCCTGGGGGTTGTTGAAGTCCGCCAGGGCCACCTGGCCCAGGGTACGCGTCTGGCCGTTGGTGAACCGCGCCTGCATGACGCCGGTATTGGAGATGTTGACCTTGCTGAGCTTTCCCGTCGCGAAACCGTCCTGACTGAGGCTGTTGACTGAAAACCCGCTGCCGTACTGGGTGGTCCCCGTGTAGTTGAGGGTCAGGTTCAGGGGGCTGCCGCCGGTCTGGGGGTCGGTGCCCTGATAGGAAATGGTATAGGGGCCGGTGCCGGACGGCGCGGTCGAATTCAGGGACCCGTCATTGTTGAAGGTAATGGTACCGGGCTGCCCGGCGGACTTGCCCGTGGGGACCGCCTCGACCGCGCTGCCGTTGTCCGACTTCAGGTACAGATGCGTCTCCCACTGGTTGGGGGTGGTGGTCTTGCGGTAATACATGGTCGCCAACATGGGGTTGCCCAGGGAGTCGTAGACGGTCGTGGAGGTGGAACGGTTGTAGGTCGCCGGATTGGTGGGATCGAAGGCTGGGGAACCCGGGTACGGCGCCAGCGTGGTCGAATTGGAGTTGAGGTTCAGCTGCACGTCCATACCCGAGGTCGCCTGGGGGGAGATGTCGGATTTATCGAGGCGGATATTGCCCAGGGCGCCGGTGATGTTCCCGTTCTGGTCGGCGAGAAACCCGGTCAGGTTCTGACCGTTGCTGTTCACAACGTACCCGTTGCGGTCCACACCGAAAGAGCCCGCACGGGTGTAGTCGATCACGCCGTTATCGCTCATGCGGAAAAACCCCTGGCCGTTGATGGCCATGTCCAGGTTGTTGTTGGTAAAGCCGATGTTCCCCTGGCTGAACTGCTGCGCCACCTGGGACACCCGGACGCCGCTGCCGACGGCATTGGCGCTGGCACCGGTGTTGGAATTGGCGTAGACGTCCGAGAACTTGGTGCTGGATTCCTTAAATCCGGTCGTGCTCGAGTTGGCCACGTTGTTGCCGATTACATCCAATTGCTTGGACGAAGCATCCAGACCGCTAAGAGCAATACGAAATGACATAGGTGCGTCTCCTTAAAAAGATGCGGATGTTACAGGAACTGCTTGACCTGGGAGAGGTCGACCTGACCCAAGGCACTCAGGCTCAGGGAAGGACCCGTCCCGTTGTTGTTCAGCGTGACACTGTTGACCGTGTCAACCGCATAGGAATTCAAGGCCGTTTGCTGCCCCCCGATGTTGGCCGTGGCCTTGATGGTGTATTGACCCGCGGTGGCGCGGGTCCCCGAGTCGGTGGTCCCGTCCCAGGAGAACTGACTCAGACCGCTCGCCTGGGGACCAAGATCCATGTGCTTGATGATCTGACCGGTGCCGTCGGTGATATCCACCGACACCTGGGAGGTGGCGGACGGCACGTCCACGGCGGCCTTCATGCTCCCCTGGGCCGGCAACACCCCCTGGGCGCTCGGCACCGCCACCTCATGGCCCACCAGGGAGGATGCCTGCAGCCCTTGATTGGAGGTCAGGGACGAGGACAGCTGCTTGAACGAATTCTGCAGATCGCCGATGCCGCTGACGGTACCGAACTGCGCCATCTGGCTGAGGAACTGACCGCTGTCCATGGGTTTGAAGGGATCCTGGTTCTGCAGTTGGGTCACCATCAGCTTCAGAAAATCCTGCTGTCCGAGGGTGCCTGTCGACTTGACGGCGCTGCCGGGGCCGGAGGCGGTGCCGGCGGACGCGGTGCCGGACGAACCGGCGCTCGAATTGCCGGAGCTGCCGGGGTTCTTCAATATCCCCAGTTGTGAGAGCAAAGCGGTATCAATGGCCATCGGTTATCTCCTGAGCCTATTTCCCTAGATTGAGCGTATCGAGCAGCAACTGCTTGGACGTATCCAGCACCTGGACATTGTTCTGATATGACCGCGACGCCGAGATCATATTGGCCATCTCCTCGATGACATTCACATTGGGCAAGTGAACGTACCCCTGGGAGTCCGCCAAGGGATTTTGCGGCGAGTATTCCTTGCGTGTCGGGGCCTGGCTCTGGGTCACCCCGGCCACCCGTACGGAGCCGGTCTTGAGCCCGTTCATGGTGTCGTTCATCACCGCGGCGAATACGGGCTCGCGCGCCCGGTATACGGTGGCATCGCTGCTGCTGCCCGAATCGGCGTTGGCCAGATTGCTGGATGTCAGATTCAGCCTCACGGACTGGGCATTCATCGCCGAGCCGGCGATATCGAAAACATCAAATAGCGCCATGAATTATTGCCCCCTGATCGCGGTTAGAAGGCCTTTGATGCTTCCGCTCAGGAACGTATAGCTGGCCTTGTACCTCACGGCATTCTCCGAGAACTTTGCCTGCTCGATCTGGCTCTCGACGGTATTGCCGTCGGCGGAGGGCTGGGTCGGAATCCTGTACAACAGCGGCGGGTTACTGGCGTCGCCGCCGGGATTGAGATGGGAAGGGTTAGAGGTGGTCATCGGCAGATTGCCCGAGCCGGCGCCGCCGTCAAGCTGCTGCAGGACCGACTTGAAGTCGATATCCCGCGCCTTGTAGTTCGGTGTATCCGAATTGGCGAGGTTTTTTGCCAGGACCGCCGAGCGGTCGGCCAGCAGCAACAAGGCCTTGTCATGGCCGCCAAAGGCGGAATCGAAGTTTATCGGCATCTCAGCCCCCTACTTGATCGGAATTTTTCGGAGACTAAAGCAACCCTTGTGCCAAACAGGTCAAGCCGGCGCTTTCACTGCCAAGGGGCGGCCCAGGTGAGCCGATTGCCCCCGCCCGGCGGCAAACTCGCGCCGCCGGGCGGCAACAATGATGCAAAGAATGGGCTGAGGGGGGTATCGAAGCGGCAATCAGTCGCCGTCTGACAGGCGATAGACCAGACCTTCTTCGTAGCGCACGATGGAAAAGGCAGAGGAGTAGTTCAAGGGGCTCTCCGAGACGCCCATGATCAGGTAGCCGCCCGGGCGCATGGCCTTGGCCATCTTCGCCAGGATGTCCCGCTTGACCTCATGGGAGAAGTAGATGAGCACATTTCGGCAGTAAATAACGTCGAACCTGCCCAGGGAGCTGTAATTATCCAGCAGGTTCAACTCGTAGAATTTGACGCGCTGACGGATGGCCTCCTTGACCTGCCACTGGGCATCGGCCTCGACAAAGTACTTCTGTTTGCGGGCCGCCGCCAGCCCCCGGGACAGGGCGATCTCGTCGTAGACCCCCTTGCGTGCCAGATTCAGCATGGGCGTGGAGATATCGGTGGCTACGATCTCGACGCCGCCGGACAGCCGTCCCGCCTGGCCGTCCTGGTACTCCTCGACGATCATACTGATGGAATAAGGTTCCTGGCCGGAGGAGCAGGCCGTCGACCAGATTCGCAAACGGTCCCGCCTGCGCTCGCTGATCTCGGGCAGGATACGATTTTTCAATATTTCGTAGGGGTAGCCGTCACGAAACCAGTAGGTCTCGTTGGTCGTCATGGCGTCGATGATGCGGTTGTGAAGCGCCCCTCTGGAGTCCTTCTTGAGGCGGGAGACCAGCTCTCCCAGCGACGCGACGCCCATCTCCTGCATCATGCGCCCCAGTCGGCTGGTGACAAGGTATTGTTTGTTATCGCCTAATGTAATCCCGCAGCTGTCTTGGAGAAAGCGCCGGAACTCCTCGTACTCCTGTGACGAGAACGACTGTGTAGTCATCATGTATTAAGCTACCAGGCAGGCATCTTGCGACCGTCGCCGCTATCCCAATAAGACAGGAGATGCCGATATCAGAAATGCCCCTTTATGAAGGGACAACACCACTTCCCGCTGCCTCGACCAGGCGACAAAAAGCCATAACGGATGGGAGGCCAAGATCACACGCATCCCTGTATGATCGCCATTTTGCGCCAACGCGTCGCCGCGGTCAAACACCGCCCGGGACCGATCGGGGGTCAGGCAATCACCTCTTGCTGCTCCGCCATGCCAACCTGCTGTCAGGAAGGCCTCAACCAGGTCATTGGAATCGAACTTGGGCACAAAAAAGTCCGCGCCCACCTTCTTCACCATGGCCTGATTGAATACGCCGCTCAGGGAGGAGTGTAACATGACATAAAGGTGCTTCAACGCCGGGGTCATCCTTGATTGCGGTGGTGAGGGTATACCCGTCCATGATGGGCATCTCGATGTCCGAAAGCACCATGGACAGGCCGGCGAGCTTTTCGGGCTGGTTTTCCGCCCAGTCCTTGAGCATGTCCAGGGCCTCCTGCCCGTTGCTTGCCATGACACAGGTCACCGACAGCTGCTCGAAGGTCTTTTTGACTTGATTCCTGGCCACCATTGAATCGTCGACCACCAGGATCGTCTGCTGCCTGTCCACGTCGTAGCGGTCCCGCAGATCGCCCTCGATTTCCGTCTCGATATCGACGATCTCCGAGAGAATCCGTTCCACATCGATGATCCCCACCAGCTTGTCCTCGACATGGGTCACCGCGGTCAGGTAGCTCTTCTTGGCCGCGCCGTCCGGCGGCGGCACGACGTCCTTCCAATTCATATTCACGATCCGGTCGACGCCGTTGACCAGAAACCCCTGTACACCCCGGTTGTATTCGGAGACGACCAGGAAACTGTTCTGGGGATCAACCGGCTCGTTGTCGAGCGCCTTGTTGAGGTCGATGACGGTGATGGTCTTCCCGCGAATCGTGGCTATCCCCGCGACAACGGACGTGGACCCGGGCACGCGGGTGAGCTCCGGGCAGTGCATCACCTCCTGCACCTTGAACACGTTGATGGCAAACCGCTGATGATCGTGCAGATAGAACAGCAGCAGTTCAAGGCGATTTTGCCCGGCGAGCTGGGTACGTTGATCAACGCCTTGCAACAGATCCGTCATTTGGGGGTACCCCTTTTACGTTGTTAAAGCCCAATACCATATCGACGGGCTAAATATTGACTTTAGAAACGGACAGGTAGGCACATGAATTGCATCCCCAGTGGTGTGAGAACGGTTGGCGACAAACAATTGACAGCTACGGACGCCGAGGGCTGCCCAAGGTGACGACGGCATGAACACATTACTCCTTTTTACACAGGCGGTTATACCCGTCTTCCGGCGTATCCGCGGAGGCCGCCTGAGCCCTTACCCGGTCCTGGCAGCGGTCCTGTGCCTCTTGGCGGACCCTTCGCTCGCTGCAACTTACCAGTCACACGACAGTATTCGGCACGCCGCCAAGGTCTTTTTAGGGCAACAGGCCCAACGCCTGCACAAAAGGCATGTGGTCCAGGTGGATCACCTGGACCCTCGCCTTCACGTCAAGCACTGCAGCCGGCCCTTGGAGACGTTCCTGCCCCCGGGGAGCAGCGTATACACCGCCATGACAGTGGGCGTCCGGTGCCGTGGGGCGTCGCCGTGGACACTGTACGTGCCCGCGCGCCTGAAGGTCCTGGACAAGGTCATCGTCGCCGCGCGTCCCCTGCAGCCGGGGCACCGGGTAACGGCGGAAGATTTCACCATTACCGAGCGCGATCTGAGCACCCTGCACACCGAGTACACCAGCGACCCTCGGGACGTATTGGGAAAACGGATCAAACAGCCGGTCCTCGCCAACAATGTCTTGACGCCCTATGTGCTCGAGCGCTCAAGAGTGGTGCACCGGGGGGACCGGGTCACAATCATAGCCAGGGACAATGGCCTGGAGGTGCGCATGATGGGCCAGGCGCTCATGGACGGGGCCAAGGGCGATGAGATCAAGGTCAGGAACCTCTCATCGAAACAGATCGTTGTCGGAACCGTCGCCGCCGAGGGGATGATCAACGTCCACTTGTAATTGATATTAATGTTCTGATTTAGCGCGAACTTAAGGCGGCGACCTTAAAGTAAGAAACCATACGCGCCGCTATACTAACGTGAGGAGGCAATACCATGTCGATTGAAATCAACGGTCAACCTACATCGCTGACCACGCACATCAATGAGAGCAACAAGAAGAATGAGGCGACCAACGAGCAGGCCGGTTCTTCTCAAGCCTCCGACCGCAAAGGTGTGGAGGGCGATTCTGTAAATCTGACTAATACCGCGAGCATGTTGAAAAATATGGAAGCAACCCTCTCCTCGGTCCCGGTTGTCGATCACCAGCGTGTCGCCAATATCAAGCAGGCCATCTCGAACGGTACCTTCAATGTCAATCCCGACCGCGTCGCTTCGAAAATGATGAACCTGGAATCAATGATCAGACCGTGATAGGCATCTCCATGGCCACAGACAAATCTCAGACGAACGCGATACTGTCAAACCTCCTAAAGCAGGAGATACAGCATGTATCCGATCTGACCGAGGCCCTGGGCGCCGAACAGAGCCGCCTGGGCGCCAATGACCATGACGGGCTCATTGGCGTTATCGCACAAAAGCAGGCGGTCATCGACGCCCTCAACCGGGTGGACAAGGCCCGTGCGGAGCTCCTTCACGCCGCCGGTTACGGCACGGACCATATAGGCATTGATTCGTACATCGATGACCAGCCGGAGCCTTACAAGCGGCAACTGAAGGGCCTGTGGCGGCAGTTGCTCCAGTCGGTGGGTGAATGTCAGCAGAAAAACCTGGTCAACGGCTCTATCATCGGCATGAACCTGCGCCACTGCGCCCAGGCGGTTTCCATACTCTGCGGCCAGGATCCCCGTCAGGAGCTCTATGACCCCCATGGGAACGCCTCATCCGGCCAGACGCACGGCTATCCCATCAAGGCCTGAGCCTGCCGCACACCGACAGGCTCGCCATGGAATCCCAGCGAATCACCGACGTCCGGCCCTGCCTCGATGCCGGCCACAACGACGGTCTCGGACCGGTGATATAGCGCAACACCTCTAATCCGGTTTTTCGCAGCGATGACGACAGGGACGGCGAACAAAAAATATTCCATTGAGCCTGAACACATCACGTCCAGGCCGCGGCTCCTGTCGTTGCTGAACCGCATCAAGGATCAATTCGCCATCCTGAGCGTCAAGCTGCCCAAGTCGAACTCACGATATACCAGTGCGATCGTCGCGATTCATCCGGAGGAAGACTACATCATACTGGATGAGTTGACGCCAGCCGAGGGCCACGACCACTTTTTGCGGGTCAGGGAATGCACCATTGAAGTGTTCTCGAAGGGTCAGGGAATGACCTTCACCTCCACCCTGGTCTCCAAAGGGCTGGAGAATGGAATCGCCTATTACAAGATCGCCCTGCCCCCCTCCATCTACTACTATCTGCAGCGCACGAGCTACAGGGTCCCACTACCCCTCAACAAGAGAGCGCCCCTGCTGCTGCGCAGCCCGGACGAGTCGATCATGGAAGGCGAGATCGTGGATGTCTCATTGGGCGGCATCGGCTTCAGGCTGCCCTGCACCCCATGGACCGAGAAACTGACCCCCGGGACTGAACTCCCGTCCTGCCAGTTCGTGCTCGGCAGCGGCGACGTGCTCACCTTCGACATCAAGATCAGGTATGCCGGTCCGGGCAAAGACAAAAAGACCATCCGCATCGGGGCCCAGTTCGTCAAGCTCACCAAGCGGCAGCAAAAACGCCTGGAGCGGTATATCATGTCCCTTGACCGGGAAAGGTTGAAGGCCGCTTCGAGGCAGCATTGACCGCCGCCGGGGCATCAACAGCCTATAGCAGTGCGCCCACCCCGGTGTTAAAATACCCCCCGTCGGTATATGTTGGGGCCGTAGCTCAGCTGGGAGAGCGTCGCGTTCGCAATGCGAAGGTCGGGAGTTCGATCCTCCTCGGCTCCACCAGTTCTTTGTCCGATAGAAATCCAAGAAAGTCCAAAAACTATAAAACTAATTGAATTTAATCGATTTTTAGCCCAACAACGTCCAACACCGATTCTTTGCAATCTGAGGGTAAGTGACGGTAACTCCGAAACCGACAAAGGAGAGTTACCGTCAAAATGCCCCTGACCAACGTCGCCATCCGGTCCGCCAAGTCCGGCAAGAAGCCACTCAAACTCTCCGATGAAAAGGGTCTTTATCTCCTTTTGACCCCCTCAGGGGGCAAATGGTGGCGTTTCGACTGCCGCTACGCCGGCAGCCGCAAGACTCGCAACACTTTTACGATGCAGGTGGCTCGTTGTGACCGTAGGAGGAAGCGCTCTGGTTCTTGGCTTAGGTTCAACGCGCTTAATCGCGTGACCTAGGCCTCCTCCAGGATTGCTGTAGTCATCGCATCCAATAACCAATTTCCGAGGGAAGCGCAAAAGCTGCTGATCTGCTTTTGACTCAATCCGAAGTGCCCAGATTCATCGTATTATCCAATAGTTAATTTAATTAAGAATCTGGTAGTTATGAAGAATGATAAGCGACTCCATAGGGTGGGGAAAAACGGGGCCATTGACCGGGGGCGGCCGGCGGCGCATCATGTATGAACAATTATTTTTTCGTAATGCCAGGGAGGCTGCATCATGGCCTGCGATACCACCCACCAGCATTTCGCACAGCGTCAGGCGTTTGAGCGCGCCGCGCGGCTCGCGCAACATCCCCATGCATGTATCTGTGATTGCGCCATGGTCGAGGCGGTGAAGCGCGCGGACAGGCGTCTATCCGCACCGTCCGCCGTCACCCCCCTTTCCCCCGCCGACCGCTGGGACTGAGCGATCCGTAGTACACGTCAGCGATGTCCCAAGATGCCCATGGCAACGGGGGGCACCGGCCCCGGCGCCTGATCAGAAGGTGAAGAACTCGTAGGCGAACCGGAAGACGATCCTCACGTCAGGACTGGCAGGCGTGGCGCCGAACAGCAGGGCGGTGCTGTAGTTGATCGTCTGGTAGTTCCTGAAGTAGGACACACCGTATATTGCCGGCCCGATCTCGTGGTCCTGATCCTCCAAAGGATGGAACGAGCCGAGCGGGCCGGGCTCGCCGTGAAATTCCAGTGCCGGTGAGAAGGCCTGATAGAGCTTGTATTCGAGCAGCAGCCGGTAGCTGAAGATGGTCCCGCGCTCGCGGTTGGTGCCGAAGCTGCGCTCGAAATCAAGGTTGGCGATCGCCAGGCGCCGGCCCGATTGGACCTGGATCAGGGGCATCAGCTCGAGGTCATAGGGAATTCCCGCGTGAGTGGGAATCTCCAGGGCCTGATACAGACCCAGGGTCGCCCAGTACTTGCCCATGGGCGTCAACTGAAAGCGGTTTTCCAGCTCGATGTTGTGGGTGTGAAAATTGCCCCCGGGGGGATTCGCCATCACGGCATAAATCTCGGTCACCCAATTGTTGGTCACGCCCCGCTCGTAGGATACGCGGTACTGCTGATCGCCGTTGAGTTGGGGCGAGCTGTCCTGGGCGTCGTACGCACGAAACTCAAACTCATTCTCTCCCTTGACCACCAGAGGCGAATAGATCTTGTATTCATCCGCCCGGGCCGGGGACGCCAGGGCCCACGCCGCCACCAGCATGGCGACTGCCGGAACGAACAGCGCTGAACGCGCGCCACGCCCCGCCATGGAATTTATCGCGTACCCCGCCAGGTCAACCAACCGCCCCATGAGCCATCCCTCCGCCTGTCGCGCCTTAAATGCGAATGATAATTATTCCCATTTAATATGTCAACAAAGGCGCAGGGGCAAAGAAAACGCCTGAGCCCGATGCGGTGACCACCAGAGATCCGGGGTCCCTGTTGACCCCTCAATTGAGCGCGGCCCAAAAGGCGGGCAACCCTTGGCCTGGCCTCCGGTCCGCAAGACCCCATGAGTCGACGGGCCTTCCAATCCCGATCCGGCGAAGGCGTGACCGCCGCGACCGCCCCATGCCAAGCCAAGTTGGCCCGTATCGGTTGGGGGGTATTGCACAACCAGACGACCTAGCATGCTGCCCGATAACGGGGTAAAAGCAACCACAGAGAGGTAACCTGCCGACGATTGCGAAGACGCTGTCAGCGAGCGATGACATAACAGGTCAGACCGGCGTATCGAAAACCTGGGCCCTGGCGTAGGCGTATTCAGGCCGAAGGGACGAAAAGGACGATACGCGCGAATTTCATCAAGGCCAGAGGGGCCAATATCCCTCACAAATAGGCCGGATATACGAGAGCAATCCTGTCCCTGTCATTTCGTTGACAACGTCTTGCAAAACGGGAGGAGACCATATACGTCGATATCAGGCCCTTGGAGATCCCCCCCGCCATACCGCGGGCAACGATTGGGGTTGAACAGTCGGACCTCCTCTTGACGGGTGGACATGATCGGCCCTCACATGCGCATGGTCAGCATGAACCGGACCTGCCGCGGCTCAATGGGGTGAACGACGGTCCCGGTCTGCGGTGCCTGGCCCTGCAGGGCGTAGGTGTAGTAATAAGCGATGTTGTTGGCATTGCTGTCGAATATATTCAATATCTGGAGCGCCGCACTCCACATCTTGTTGATGTGGTATCCCACCTGGGCATTGACCACGCTGAAGTCGCTGGATTTGACGGTACCGCTTTCATTCAGGGGCGGGGGCCGATATAGCGCACCCGCAGCCCGCCGAAAACGCCGGTAGCGTGGTTCACGCTCACGCCCCCCGAGATCACCCCCTCTACGGCGTTGGGGATATAGCGCCCCGCCGGATTGTCCTTGTAACGCGCCCGGGTGTCGGCCACGTCCAAATCGGCGATCAGCCACGGCAGCGGTCGGTAATACGTGGAAAACTCAAAGCCCAGGCGCCGGCTGGGATAACTGGCCTCGGTCGTGCCGCCGTCGCCGCTGAATACGAGTTCCGAGTCGAGATTCAGCGCCCACAGGGACAGGGCCATCTGTACCTTGGGGATGATGGCGGTACGCAGCCCCAGATCCATGCCCCGGGAACGGACTACCGGCGTGGCCGGGGTCGCCGCCTGGCCGTTGCTCGGGTCCACCTTGGTAAGCACGCCGCGGGCATCATTACTGTGTATACCCTGACCCATATTGAGGTAGTACTCGGTCTTGCTCCATGGGCCGAAGATCATGCTGAGCTTGGGCTCGACCACTCCCTTAACGACGGTGCCGGAGTTGGCAGGGATATTGGCTCCCACCGAGAAATCAAAGATATCCGTGCGAACCCCGGCAATGGTGCGAAGCCATTGCGTCCAGCGCGTATCGTTTTTGGCGTATAGGGAGTAGCGTGTCTCATTGACCGAGTCATTCACAATTGTTTCCAGGCGTGCCCGCTGAGAGGTATGGTAGAGGGCCACCTGAGGGATATCGTCATAGCGGATATGCAGGCCCACGGTGTTCTCGGAATCGAAGCCGAACAATGACGATAACCGTGAATATGACCCGCGGAAGCCGTAGTAATCGCGCCGGTCCACCTGCTCGATCTGGTCCCCCACCGTGGCGCCGTTCTTGTAACCGCCGTCAGCCTCGGGCAGGTAATAGGAAAAGTTGGAATACAGGTTCAAGTGCTCATGAACCGCGTAGAGGGTGACTCGCTTTGAGGTCAGAGCATCATTGCGCCACCACCGAAGCGATACAGTGTTGCGATCCGTCTTGCCCCCGTCAGTGGGATCCACATAGCCGAAGCGCCCGATCGTCCCCTGCTCGATGGCGCTCAGGGGCACTTCGTCGGTAGCGGCCCATTTGGAGCTGTACCCCTGGAAGCTGATGTTCATGCCGTTCAACTCATCGCCCTGGGAGTAACGCAGAAAGCCGTTGTACTTGCGGTACCCCTCTGGAAGGTCCCAGGGGCCATTCTTGTAGGCATACTCAAGGGCGTAGAGAACGTGCCCCTGGGCCACCGGCGTGGAATCGGCCGCCAACAGCCGGTTGAAGTCGTACATACCCTTCTCGGCGCGGAAGATGCCCTGGGGCAGGGTATTGAAATAGTCGATGTGCACCGCGCCGGCGGAGGCGAAGTTTTCCCCTCTTCGGCATAATAGGGCCCCTTCTTGTACTGAATGCTTTGAACCAGCTCGGGGATCAGCCAGTTGAGGTCCAGGTATCCCTGCCCGTGGGCGTGGGTCGGCAAATTGATGGGGACATCGTTAACGTAACCGGCCAGGTCCGTCCCGTGATCCAGGTTGAATCCCCGCAGGAAATATTGGTTGGCCTTACCGTCGCCGCTGTGCTGGGTAATGATAAGCCCCGGCACCACCTCCAGTAATTCCCCGGGACGCAGGATGGGCCTGTTCTGCAGTTGCTCGGACGTCACGGTCCCCACCGAGGCCGACGGGGGATTGCCGGTCAGGCCCGTGGACTGACCGGTGACCTGCATGCTGCCGAGGTTCAACGCCTGCACGCCCCCGGCCAAGGCCGGGAGGCCGGACAGGGCCACCAGTGCCGGCAACAGAAACAGGATGGGCACCGGACGCTTTAGGGCAGAGGTTCTCCGACCATAGGCATGATAAGTCATCGGTGAGGCTCCTTTGCATTTGTTGTTCTATATTGGGCTTTCATCCGCTCTGTAGGCGGTGCAGGCGCGACTCGATAAGGGGTGGCCGCGCCGTAATAGTATTTATTATTTTTTAATATTACTTCATATTTTTGACCTGGTAAAGGCAGGCCACGGCCCGGGGAGCCCACGACCCAGAACCGAACATATACAATCCCATCAAAGAGTTGAAACCCCCTGCGGGCAAAACGCTCGGGTTAAGCGGCAATCGGTATTGGCGCCCAGCGGGCGGGGGCAAACGTGGCTGCAGTAGGAAATGCGGACGGGGGCCGGCTCGCAGCGGGTCACGCCTCTTCGATACCCAGGTCCTCCAGGCAGGCGTCGCACATGGGTATGGTGACGCGCGGAACCAGTCGCCCTCAAACAGCCGCAGTGAGGCCACGGCCTGCTCAATCTCCACCCAGTGACCGGCCCCCCTCACCTCGACCCAGTGGAAGGCGGTGGAAGGGACGGACGGACGGGCATTTGCTCGGATTCTCACAATCGTGTTACAATATTTCAAATCTTATGATTCCGCGAGTCCCTCCACAGCCGATGACAGACGCCCTGACTCGCTGCCGGTACCGACGGTTGGCAGAACCCAGGCCGGTATATAGCAAGGGGACCAATGCGGGCGGATGCCCCCCACCGAGCGCCAACACCCCCAAACGCCGCGCCCGGCGTCCCGCTCCGATCCTGCGCGCGGGCAGGTCCGCGACATGGCGCCGGTGCTTGGCGCTGTTGGCAGTGGTATGCGCTGTCGGTCTCTATTCCATCGAGGCGACCCACTTTCACCATACCCTGGCCGAGCAGCTTCAGTGTCCTTGCCGGGCATGCGGTCGGCCACAGTCCCGCCAACGTCTTCTACGCCGGAGTTTACATCCGACATCAGTGTCCAGAGGTGGTGCCAGGCGGAGCATCTCCCGATAGTAGCGGGGGCTATCCGTAAACCGCCCTATTTTATCCCCCTAAGTCACGCTCCCCCCTTCCTGGTTTCCTGACACCTCTGACGATCGCCCGACCCTCGGCCGGGCAGAACGACGTTGGCGGGCCGTCGCGGTCCGTAATAACCCTGTTCCATGGGAGACGACGCTATGAGACACAAGCTGGTGCGATGGGGCACGGTGATGGCCTTGGCCATTTGCTCTACTTCGGGCGGCGCCGACCAGGGCGCCGCCGTCGGCAAGTCGGTCGCGGTGGAGGGCCAGGCACAACAGGAAGCAGTTCGATCCCAGGCCAAGGTGGACAAGCTGGCGGACCGAACCGAGCAGCTGGCCGAGCGCTACAAGACCGTGTTGGCCAAACTGGACAACCTGCGCGCCTACGACGACCAGGTGGACAAGCTGCTGCAGTCCCAGCGCCAACAGGCCCGTTCCCTGGAGAAGCAGCTCGCGGACATCGACGTCACCGAGCGTCAGATCCTGCCGTTCATCCGGCGCATGCTCTCGACCCTGGACGAGTTCGTCAAGCTGGACGTAACCTCTTCCTGGCCGACGAACGCGGGCGACGTCTGCAGCAGCTGAACGCCATGATGGATGACGCCAGCATCTCCATCGCCGAGAAGTACCGGCGGGTGATGGAGGCCTATCAGGTGGAAACCGACTACGGCCGCACTATAGAGGCCTACCGGGGCAAGCTGGGCCAGTCGGGGAGTGAGCGTCTGGTGGACTTCCTGCGCATCGGTCGGGTGGCGCTCCTGTACCGCACCCTGGACGGCAGCGACAGCGGCTACTGGGACCAGCAACGACGCCAATGGGTCTCCACCGGGGCCCGCGACAGCCGCGCCGTCGCCAAGGGCCTGCGCATCGCGCGCAAGGAGCTGGCCCCCGACCTGATCGACGCGCCGGTGCCGGCGCCGGAGGCCGCTCATGATTAGCCGCCGCTTGGCCAGCGCACTGGTCGGTGCCCTGCTGCTGCCCGCCGCCCACGCGGGCGCGCCGGCGCAGTCCCTGGATCAACTTTACCAGCAGGCCCAACAGGACCTGCAGCAGACACGGCAGATCGACAAGGAGCGCGAGGCCCGCTTCCTGGCGGCCAAGGACAAGCAGCAGACTCTGTTGAAACAGGCCGAACAGGACCTGGAGCAGGAACGCCGCCGCGGGGAACAGCTGAAAAAGACCTTCGACGCCAACAACGCCCGCATCGACAAGCTGCAGGGCCGGCTCAAGGACCGGTCGGCCTCCCTGGACGAGCTGTTCGGCGTGGTGCGCCAGGTGGCCGGTGATACCTCCGGCATCGTGCACGGGTCGCTGATCTCCGCCCAATATCCGGGCCGGGACGCGTTGCCCGGGCGGCTGGCCGCCAGCAAGGCCCTGCCCTCGATCAAGGAGCTGGAGCAGTTGTGGCTCACGCTGCTCCAGCAAATGACCGAGTCGGGCAAGGTCGTCAAGTTCCAGGCCCCGGTAGTCATGCCCGGCGGTGCCGCGCAAACCCGGTCGGTAACGCGCGGTGGGGCCCTTCGATGCCTTCGCCGACGGGCGCTATCTCAAGTACCTGCCGGACGGTCACAGACTGGTGCAGTTCGGCCGCCAGCCCGGCGGCGACTACAACGAGCTGGCCGCGTCCCTGGAGAAGGCCGCCGGGGGTTATCACAGCATCGGCATCGATCCCTCCCGCGGCTCGATCCTCACCGCCCTAGTCTAGACCCCCGACCTCGATGAACGGATTGCCCAGGGGCGGCAGATCGGCTACATTACTCTGGCCCTCTCGGATTGGTGGGCCTGCTGCTGGCACTGGAGCGCATCGGGTACCTGACCTGGGTCGGGCGCAAGGTCCGGCGCCAGGTTGGGAACCGGGAGGCGGATACCGCCAATCCCCTTGGCCGGGTCCTGACGGTATACGAGAGCAACCGGCGCCAGGACGTGGAGACCCTGCAGCACAAACTCGACGAGGCGATCCTCAAGGAGCTGCCCCGAATCGAGCGGGGAGTAAACGCCCTGGCGGTGATCGCGGCCATCGCCCCCATGCTGGGGCTGCTGGGCACGGTCACCGGCATGATCCAGACCTTCCAGTCGATCACCCTGTTCGGTTCGGGCGACCCGCGATACCTGTCGGGGGGCATCTCTCAGGCCCTGGTCACCACTGAGATCGGCCTGGTGGTGGCGATCCCCCTCATTCTGCTGCACAGCGTGGTCAGCGCCCGGGGCAACCGCATCGTCCAGGTACTGGACGAGCAAAGTGCCGGCCTTATCGCCACGCGCGCCGAGGAGAGCGAGGATGAGCAGCTTCGTCTTGCCGGTTGAAATACCTCGCCGTCCTGATGCACGAGGGCGGCTGGGTGATGTGGGCCATCCTGGCCGCCACGGCGCTCATGTGGACCCTGATCATCGAGCGTTACTATTACCTGCTGGTGGGCTTTCCCAGAGAACGGGACGGGATAGTCGGCGAGTGGCAGCGCCGCTCGGATCACACCAGCTGGCGGGCACGCAGTCTGCGCGCAGCGCGCCTATCCGAGGCGGGCGGGCGGCTGCAGCGCGGTTTGAGCCTCATGCGCAGCCTGGCGGCGGTGCTACCCATGCTGGGCCTGCTCGGCACCATCGCCGGGATGATGAACACGTTCGACGTCATGGCCGTGGTTGGTACCGGCAGCGCGCGGGGCATGGCCGGCGGCATCTCCCAGGCCCTGATCACTACCATGGCCGGACTGGTGACCGCCCTGTCGGGACTGTATTTTATTTATGACCTGGGCCGGCGCGCCGACCTACTGAGACAGACCCTTTCCGATCGACTCGGTATGAAGTGACCCGCGGCCTTACGGCGAAGCCATCATGCGACAGCGCCATTCGCTGAAGACCAAGTCCACCGCCCTGATCGACATGACGCCGATGATCGACATGGTGTTCATCCTGGTGATCTTTCTGCTGGTAAGTACATCCTTCGTCAAGGAAACCGGGATCAACGTTGACCGCCCCGCCGCACAGACCGCGGTCCGCCAGGAGCACGGCAACATCCTCATCGCAATCCGCCAAGACGGCGATATGGATGGAGGGCCGGCCGGTGGACCTGCGCGCGGTGCGCGCACATGTGGAGCGGCTTCACGCAGAAAACCCCGGCGGCGCGGTGGTCATCGTCGCGGACAAGGGCGCCAAGACCGGCGTCCTGATCCAGGTCATGGATCAGGCCCGCCTGGCCGGCGTGCCCAATGTGTCCATCGCCGCCACCCGGGAGCCATGAACGGCAAGGGCATCAAGTACGCGGCCGCCTTGACCGGTGCATGCACTCATCACCCTCGGTCTTGTTCCTGCTCATGACGCGGATGATCACGGGCGCGGCGGGCACCGGCCCTCAGGCGCAACACTATAACGCCGTGGACTTCGTGCGCCTGGTGCCGGACAAGCACCCGCAGGAAAAAACCCGGGACAAACTCCCCGAGAAGAAACCGCCGCCCAAGCCCCCGCCGCCGCCCAAGCTCAGCGCCGCACAGCCCGACGCCCCCCCGCCGCCGGACACGGCGATGCCGATGCCGGCCATCGATACGGACCTGCGCCTGACGGGCGGGCCCGTGATTGGGCGGCTCGCCCCCGGCGCCGCTTCGCCAGCCAAGGACGACGAGGTGATCCCCCTGGTGCGGGTCCCGCCGGTGTATCCGACGCGCGCCGAAAGGCTGCGTCTGGGCAGCACGGTAGTGGTTGAATTCACCATCAACGCGGTCGGCAGGGTGGAAGACGCCAAGGTGGTATCGTCGAAACCCTCGAGGATCTTCGACCAGGCCGCGCTGCAAGCCATCCTGCGCTGGCGGTTCAAACCGAAGCTGGAAGACGGCAAGCCGGTGCAACGGCGCGCCCGCCAGCGCTTTGAATTCACGCCGCCGCGGTAACGCCCATGGATCGTACAGCCATACTTCGCCGCACCGTGATCGGCGCCCTGAGCGGGATATGCCTGCTGGGGACCATCGCTGCGTATGCCCACGGGCCGGGCGATGAGTCCCAGGACATAGCCGCCCCGGGCGGTAGCGACCAGGGTGCCGAGACCGACATGTTCGTCAGCGAATTGATCGCCCGGCAGCTGGCGGCGGCGCGAACGCTGCTGGACAAAGGCAGAACCCAAGAGGCGATCCACCACCTCGAGGCGATGGAGGCCGAAAGCCGCGCCTACAACCGCTACGAAAACGCCATCCTGCACCAGACCCTGGGTTACGCCTATGCCTCGGCGGATAAGTACGCCAAGGCAGCCGACGCCTTCAAAGAGGCGCTTTCCTTCAAGGCGATGCCCGATGAAACCACCCTCGCCGTGATGCAGAACCTTGGGCAGCTGTATATCGCCACGGAACAGTACGACCGTGGTATCACAGTACTGGAGCAATGGATGGCCCGCGCGCGCCCGGCGCAGGTCGCACCGCAGCTGCGGGTCCTGCTCGGCAACGCCTATTTTCACCAGAAGGACTATTCCAAGGCGGCGGCACAGGTGCAGCAGGCCATCAAGGATGTCAAACAGGCCAGCCGATCCTGGTACCAACTGCTTGCCGCCATCGATCAGCAATGGGGGCAGCTCGGGAAAATGGCGCAGACGCTGCAGCGGGCCATCACCGCTTATCCCGACGAGAAGGAATTCTGGCAGCAGCTGGCCGCAGCCTATCGCCAGGACCACGACGATAAGCGGGCGGCGGCGGTCCTGGCCCTGGCCTGCCGCCGAGGCCTGTGCGGCGCCGAGGACAAGGTCTACCTGGCGCGTCTGTATCTGTTTCTGGGCGTGCCGTTGAAGTCCGCCCAGGTAATGCGGGACGCCCTCAGGGACGACGCGCTCGCCGCGGGCGCGCAGCCGTGGATACTCCTGGCCGAGAGCTGGCAGCAGGCGCGTGAGCTCGACAATGCCGCGCGCGCCTATCGCGAGGCGGTCAAGCGCGCCAAGGATGACGGCAGCGCCAGTTACCGCCTCGGGCAGCTGTACGTACAGCAGGAAAAATGGCAGGCCGCCGCCGATGCCTTCACCGGGGCGCTTCGCCAGGAACACCTGTCTGAACCGGGACGGGCACGCCTGCTGCTCGGCATCTCCCAGTGGTATCTCGGTCACCCCCGCCAGGCCGCCGAGGCCCTCGTGGCCGCCCAGCACGATCCCAAGGTCAAGGCGGAGGCGCGGCGCTGGCTGGCGCAGATACGCCGATCGCCGGTCCGCACCACCGGCCCCCAAGGCAACCGGCAAGGCAGGGACGATCGTCCGCAAGGGACATCCGGCGCCGTGCAATGAGTGGCGCTTGACATCAGGGTGACCCACCGACAAGATGATGCGGTGAATAAGAGCGAAGGATCGGACATGCCGGGGAACAGCCTTACCGACTCACGACGATTTGCCTGGGCGCTTGCCACGCCCACCCGCGCAAACCGTCTGCTGGGCGGTTCACGGGCGAGGCGCTTGACATGATGCCGCGGCCGGCACCGCTCCCTCCGGCGTCGAGCCCGCTTGTTCTGCTCGATCAGGTCCGCGCCATGGCGACGCTGGCTGGCGCTGTTCGCGGTGGTATGCGCCGTCAGCCTGTACTCCATCGAGGCGACCCATTTTCACCACACCCTGGCCGAGCAACTCAACTGCCCGGCGGGTCACGCCGTTGGCCACAGCCCCGTCAACGTCTTTACGCCCGAGTTTACCGCAACCTTCGACGCTCCGAGTCCGTGCGTGCGCGAGTCGCTGCACTTCACAGCCGCCTTTGTCGGCAATGCCCCCTACTTCATTCCCCACAGTCACGCCCCTCCGTCCCTCGTCTCCTGACAGCGTTTTGGGCGCCCGCCTGCAGTGCGGGCGTTATGACGTCGCGCGTCACTGCGCCAGTCGGCCTCGGGCTCAACCCCGGTGTAGCACGCGCAGGGCAGTAGGCCGACCCTTGAGGAGACGAAGATATGAAACGATCACTGATTGTTCAGTGCGTGACGGGCGCGCTGTCGCTGCTGCCTTTGACCGGCGCGGCCGACGCCCGTGACACAGGCACGGTCACACCGGCGAGCCCCGCCGTCAGCGCAGAGCCCGCGGGCGGCGTCATGGAGATGGGGACCATGGAGATCAAGGCAAGTTCGGCGGACCTGCCGCGCGCAGCGATTGACAGCCGCACCGGCACCGGCAGTTTCCATTTCAATCAAAAGGCCATCGACAACCTGCCCCAAGGCCGCAATTCGCCCCTGAAGAGTCTACTACTGCAGGCCCCCGGGGTGGCCCAGGACACCTTCGGCCAACTGCATGTACGCGGCGACCACGGGGACATTCAATACCGCATCAACGGCATCATTATCCCTGAATCCATCGGCGGCTT
Organism: uncultured Gammaproteobacteria bacterium; assembly: GCA_963844825.1. Lineage (GTDB taxonomy): Bacteria > Pseudomonadota > Gammaproteobacteria > CAWJPQ01 > CAWJPQ01 > CAWJPQ01. Next base: position 154,453 of record CAWJPQ010000012.1, on the reverse strand, counting down.
CGGCAACGCCTTCGGCACACGGTTCATCGACCACGTCGACTTCCTCACCGGCACCCTTCCCGCCGAGTACGGCTACCGCACCGCCGGCATCGTTGACATCACCACCAAGGGCGCCCAAGACACCAACGGCGGCGTGGTCTCCATGTACGGCGGCAGCTACAACACCCTGGAGCCAGCCCTGGAGTTCGGCGGCTCCAAGGGCCGATGGAATTACTACCTCAGCGGGACCTACCTGCAAAACGACATCGGCATCGAACCGCCGACATGCGGTACAAAACCCATCCACGACACCACCAAGCAAAACCGCGCGTTTGGCTACACGTCCTTTCTGTTGAACGAGGAGACCGAAGTGGGGGCGATGTTCGGGCATTTCCTGGGCAACTTCCAGATTCCCAACGACCCGGCCCAGAACCCCGCCTTCCAATTGGCCGGTGTAAGCGACTATCCCTCCTCTGCACTCAGAGAAAACCAGCGGGAGGTCAACGACTACGGCATCCTCTACGTCCAGGGCCTGGCCGGCACGATAGGCTATCAGGTATCGCTGTTCACCCGGTATTCCAGTGTCCATTATTACCCGGATTCTATAGGAGACCTGATCTATAATGGTGTCTCTTCCCAGGTGCTGCGGCGCAACGTGGCCACGGGGATCCAGGCCGATGCGAGCTTCTCCCCCGACGAGGCCCATACCGTTCGCTGGGGGGTGTTCGCCCTGAACGAGCGGACCGCCAGCGACAACACCTCCGCGGTGTTTCCCACGGACGCCAACGGGAACCAGTCATCCAATGTACCCAAGACGATCGTAGATAACAGCCGCAAGACCGGCGGGTTCTACAGCGCCTACATTCAGGACAGGTGGCTGGTCGTTCCCTCGCTGACGGTCAATTACGGCCTGCGCTACGACCTCAACAACGGCTATGCCCGGGAGGATCAGCTGAGCCCGCGCGTCAACGCCGTCTACGCCCTGGACCGGCGCACCAGACTTCACGCTGGCTACGCCCGCTACTTCACCCCGCCGCCGCTGGAGCTCATCGCCCCCACGGACATCGCCCTGTTTCAGGGCTCAACCAACGCCCTGCCCTCCAACGTCAACACCAGCGTCAAGGCCGAGCGCGACAATTACTACGACGTGGGCCTCACCCGCCAGATGACCGCCGCCTGGCGGATGGGTCTGGACGGCTACTACAAGGACATCACCGACCTGCTGGATCAGGGCCAGTTCGGCCAGGCGCAGATCTTCTCCCCTTTCAACTACGCCCACGGCAAGATCTGGGGCGTGCAATTCACCACCGGCTACCGCCGGGACAACTTCTCGTCCTATTTCAATCTGGCCATGTCTCGTGCCCTGGGCAAGGACGTCGTCTCCGGCCAGTACAACTTCGACCCGGCGGAGCTGCAGTACATCGCCACCCACTATGTGCACCTGGACCACGACCAGCTGTGGACGGCATCGGGCGGCGTGGCCTACAACTGGCTGGGCACGCACCTGAGCCTCAACGGCATCTACGGCAGCGGCCTGCGCCGCGGATTCGCCAACACCGGGGCGCTGCCCGCCTACTACACCTTCAACCTCGGCGCCACCCGCTCGTTCAGGCTGCCGGGCGTAGGCGCAGTCGGAACGCGCTTCACCGTGGTCAATCTGCTCGATCAGGTCTACGAACTGCGCGACGGCACGGGCATTGGCGTCGGCTCACCCCATTACGGGCCCCGCCGCGGGTTCTATGCGGCGCTGACCAAGTCCTTTTGACGGATGGGTGAAAAAAAGGGGGGCCGGTGACCCATTATCATTGGGTCCCGTTGACTGACATCGACCGATTTGTCGGCCGACTCATCATTTGGTACTCAGATCATTGCGCAACAGGAACCATCCGTGAAAACGGGGTAGAATCCGTCGGGGGCCGAGGAAAGGATTCGCCCTGCGAAAACGGCTTTTTCGCCAATGATCTGCTCTTCCGAAAACCGCTTCTTCATGTCCAATCTCCTCCCGGTTATGGGATTGGACTCTAAATCGCCGTGCTGCTCAAGCAGGGGGTGACGTCGATAGGCCCCCGGTTGCTGATGGCGGCGATACGGGCTTGAGGTCCTGTTGCCCTGCAACGGGGCGCTTTGCAGGCCGCTGTCTGGGACTACGGGTTTTATACTGAAAGAACGGCTATCAACCCCACCGCTCACAGAAACGACGGCATCTCGGATGCTGACGAGCGTCACTCGGCGCTTTCATGTCGCTCAACTAGGAAACCCGCGTTTTCACACACCCTGGGTCGTGAGCTGACCTTCGCGAAAGGGTCGGAACTTGGCCGGTTCAGGCCCTCCAGCAAAAAGCCTGCGCGCAACTGCGGATTCAACTAATGCGGCGTAAGATTGATAGGATTACCTCTGAACGCGGCACTTACGTTATGATATTATCTGCGGAGGATCTGCGTCTGCATCATATGATCCGGGTTTGCAAACATCCTCTAGAATGGTTAGATGTAGGGCTTGTCTTGCGACGGTAACATCGATTTCTCGAACTCGATAAGTTGTTGTAAATTATTTGGATATGGGATTAGTTCGATCTACCTCGGCTCCACCAATCGTCACCGGCCGGGCCTGCCCGGCTATCCAATTATAACAATGCCCGTTCCAGCCCTGAATCGACAATCACAAGCGCCCCGGTAGCTCAGCTGGATAGAGCGTCCCCCTCCTAAGGGGAAGGTCCCACGTTCGAATCGTGGTCGGGGCACCACTGTCCGGGCACCCGCGGCGCTCACCAGGCGATGAAGCAGATCGCCTCATTTTTCATGCGGACGGTCCCCTCGGGCGTCTCGAACCGGCGCGCGGCCTCAGTGACCTGTGCCCATACCTCCTGCTGAACCTCCTGGGGGTGCTCGGCCAGCATGGCCGTAATCGGGGCGGCGATATCCTTGGTGAATTCTGTGTACATCTCGGCGGAGGCCGTCTCAAACACCACCGGGACAGGCTCGCTGTGAAACTCGACGAATCCGGCGTCGATGAAAATATCCTCCAGGAGTTCGGGATCGGCCAGGGTGAACGGCCCCGGCGTGCCCGCCGGCGGCGGCGGGGCCTGCAGGGCCTCGCGCACCACCTGCATGGCCAAGGAGATGGACGGGACCCTTTCGGGCGCGGACCATACGGCCCCGGCCAGCTTGCCGCCGGGGACCAGCAGGCGCTGCATCCTGCCGAGGGCGTCCACCAGGTTGGGAAGGAACATCAGACCCCAGCGGCAAAGGACGCTGTTGAAGGTATAGTGGGGAAGATCCAGCTTCTCCGTATCCGACTCCAGGAAGTCCACATTGGTCAGCCCCTGCTCCCGGGCGCGCTCCATGGCGATCTTGAGCATTTCCCCGGACTGGTCCACGGCGACGATCCGCCCGCCGGATCCCACGCGCCTGGCGGCCGACAGCGAGGGCTCGCCGATGCCGGTGGCGATATCCAGCACCCGGTCACCGGGCTTGATGTCCGCCAATTCGAGCATCCTTTCAGTGACATGTTTTGCGCCCACCTCGAGCACCGGCCACCAGCGCTGCCACCCGCCGGCGACAGTGTTCCAATCCCTTTGCTGGCCGGCCTTGTAGGCGTCCGAGTCAAACCCTTGAGTATTCGCCAATTTCTCGTACTCCACTGAACGATCACGGCCGCCCCGGGGGGCAGCGGCCGTTTCAACTATAGCATGAACCGAACACCACTACCCGATCCGGACCGGTCCGCGCAACCCCCGGGGCCGGTGCACGGGCGGGCCGATCCCCCGCCCTTCGGAATTTACTCCCACCGCGGGCCGGGTTAATCTGCCCGTTTTGCGTCCATCTCAAGGCCAAAATATAGGATAATTTCAGCCACCGGACACGGTGCACAATCCACGACAAGCCATTTTTCAGGAGTCAATAATGCCCAGGCACCTTTTCAAAGCAGCCCTATTCGCAGTCCTCGCTGCCTTCGCAACCATCGCCTCGGCGGCCGACCAGGAACAGATCAAGACGCTCCATGGGCTGCAGGGGGTATTCGTGGCCATTGACAACCTCAATCCGGCGACAGAGGCCATGGGGCTTTCAAGCAAAAAGGTCCACGGGGATGTGGCGCTCAGATTACGCCAGAAAGGCATTCACGTGTTCAGCGTCAAACAGATGCGCCAGACCCCCGGACTGCCCATCCTCAAGGTCCTGATCAATGTCCACAAAGCGGCGGATAACCTGTTCGTCTATGCCATCGATATCTATTTGCAGCAGACAGTCAAACTGGTGCAGCGGCCCTCGATCCAGGCCTATGCCACGACATGGAAGACCGGCACCCTGGGCATCGTCACCAACGACAAACTGGACGACATGAACGACTTGATACTGGATTTCATTGACGACTTTGCGTCCGACTACAAGCAGGCGAACCCGCAGCACGCCACCTGAACGGCCGAAGCGCACCCCCTGTTGCCCGGGAATTGCTTCGCGCCGCCCGCTCCCGTACCACTACCGCGCCTTCCCGGGACCTGGCGCGGCATGTCAACACATTGTTTTAGGTTAAATTTATCTGCCCCCCGCCTCCGGGCCAGGGGCCTGACCGCCGGATCCGATCGCCGGCCCGGCGGTCTGCCGGCGACCCCCTACCAAACCGCATTTATCAAAGATTTACACCCGCATACCGATAGACTAGGCATAAGGCGGCACAACGGCTTTTTTGGGGGGGCCGTGCACGGCAAGAGGTCGAAGCCGTTGGGTCGGCTCACCGCGAATAACTGGTTAGAAGTGCACCACGGTTCCAGCCCCTCGTTGTTGTCCAACAATTTGCAGGCTCGACATTCGGGACAGGAACAATCTTGATGCTGTCATTGCGGGGCAATTCTTCAGCAGCCACCATGCTCGCGGGTGCGGTTATCGCCGCGGTCTGTCTTGCAGTCATCATTTTCTATCCGGACAATCCACTCCTGTACAACTTCCTGAGCCTGCCGATCATACTCGCCGGTCTCCTGCTGCCGATCGGAAGCGCTTCGGCCGTAAGCGCCCTGGTCATCGCGGGCACCGCGCTGCTGGTGGTTTTGCGCAACCACGGCCTTGCGCCTCCCGGCAGCATGGCGGCCGTCGGCGAGCTGTCCGTGCTCGCCGTGCTGATCCTGTCGGTCAGTCACCGGCGCGATCGCACGGAGCACAGCCGCCGCCGTTCCCTTGCCCAGAGCGAGCAGAATCTGCGTGCCCTGGCGGATAACGCGAGCAACGGCATCCTGGTCTCCTTCCATACCCGCCACGTCTTCGCCAACCGGATGGCCGCCAGGATGCTGGGCTACACCGTCGAGGAGCTGCTCCGGACGGAGATCAGGGATATCGTACACCCCAAGGCCCTCGAGCAGGTCAGCGACCACCAGCGCCGGCGAATAGCCGGAGAGGACATCCCCAATCACTATGAGACATTACTCATCACCAAGGACGGCAGGCCCCTGCCGGTGGCATTGAACGCAAGCCGGACCACCTGGATGGGACGGGATGCCAGCATGGCCTTCTTCCGCGACATTTCCGCTGCAAAGCGCGCCGAGGCCCAGATGCACAAGCTCTCCAGCACCGTCGAGCAGGCTGCCGATGCGGTAATGATCACCGACCGTGAGGGTGTCATCGAGTACATCAATCCCGCCTTCACGGCCATGACCGGCTATGCCCGTGAGGAGGCTGTCGGTTTCAAACCCAGCTTGAAGAAATCCGGCAAGCAGAGCGAGGCCTTTTACCGCAAGCTCTGGGAGACGATCCTGTCCGGTGATGTGTTCAACGACGTATTCATCAACCGCCGCCGTGACGGGACGCTCTATTACGAGGAACAGACCATTACCCCCCTCCGGGACCAGGAGGGGTACATCACCCATTTCGTCTCCACCGGCCGGGACATCTCCGAGCGCATGGCCATACAGGAGCGCCTGCAATACATGGCGCACCATGATGTGCTGACCGAACTGCCCAATCGCACGCTGTTCATGGACCGCCTGAAGCAGGCCCTGGCCCGGGCCCGCTGGCACAAGCGCGTCGTCGCGGTCATGTTCCTGGATCTGGACCGCTTCAAGCAGATCAACGACAGCCTCGGGCACGAAGTGGGTGACCGCCTGCTCGGCGAATTTTCCCGGCGCATCGAATCCAACCTGCGCGACGGGGATACGGTGGCGCGCTTCGGCGGGGATGAATTCGTCATCCTCCTCAATGACATCCGGGACCCGCAGGATATCGCAGATATCGCCGAAAAGACCCTCGGCATCGCCAACGACGCATTCCATATCAACGGCCATGAACTGTCGGTCAGCGCCAGTATCGGTATCAGCCTGTTCCCCTATGACGGCGAGGAATCCGATATGCTCATGCGCAACGCCGACACCGCCATGTACCGCGCCAAGGAAACGGGCAAGAACAACTTTCAGTTTTATTCCAGGGAAATGAGCGATAAGGCGTTTCACCGCCTGAGCCTGGAAAACGCGCTCCGCCACGCCCTCGAGCGTGAAGAGTTCGCGCTCCACTATCAGCCCGTCATCGATATCGAGACCGGCCGCATGATCGGCGCCGAGGCACTGCTGCGTTGGGAGAACCCCGAATTCGGCCCGGTGCCTACCGGCGAATTCATCCACCTGCTGGAGGACACGGGCCTGATCATCCCGGTCAGCCAATGGGTCATGAACACCGCCTGCGCCCAGGCCGCCGCATGGGTCCACGCCCGTCCCGACCTTCATATCTCCGTCAACCTGTCCAGGCGCCAGCTGGCCTCGAAGAGTGTACTGACCATGGTCCAGGACGCCCTGCACAATTCCGGTCTGTCGCCGCGACTTCTGATCCTGGAAATCACCGAAAGCTTTCTGATGCACAACATCGACTCCGCCGTGGACATTCTGAACTCCTTCGCGGAGCAGGGCATCGGACTGGCCATCGACGATTTCGGCATCGGTTACTCCTCTCTGAGTTCTCTCAAGCGTCTGCCCCTCCATATCCTCAAGGTTGACCAGTCCTTCGTTCGCGAGCTCATCACCGACCCGGATGACGCCTCCATCGTCAGGACGATTCTAGCCATGGCTGCCAATCTCAAACTCGATGTCATCGCCGAGGGTGTGGAAACCGCCGAGCAATTGGCCGCCCTGCGCAGTTTCGGCTGCCGAAACGTTCAGGGCTTTTACTACAGCCGCCCCCTGCCCCATGATCAAATCGAACCGCTGCTCATCAAGGATTTCTCGCACGCCCCGGCAACCCGCCCAAGCCCCCGCCCTTCGAAGGAGGAACCATCCTGCGCGTCGAAGCTCTAATTTCCTGACGGCATCGACGGCAGGGAATCCCGCTAGTGGCGACGAATAGGTTGGCGGCGTCGACGCCCCCCGGATCGGCGCAATGATGGCGACATCGTCCGACCCTTACCCCATTGATCACAATTAAAGGCGCAACAATGAAAAAGGCGATTCTCCTGGTGTCTCTTGTCCTGGCGCTCGTCCCCATGGGCGGCGCCCGGGCGGGGCTGCGGGACGGCATCGCGGCCTTCAACCACAAGGACTTCGCCCGGGCCCTGCGTGAGTTCCTGCCCCTGGCCGAGCAGGGCAACCCCCGGGCTCAGATGTACCTGGGGGGCATGTACCTGTTCGGCTACAGCGTCCCCCGCAACCCCGAGACCGCCCTCAAGTGGTATCAACGGGCGGCACGACAGGGTCTGCCCTGGGCTCAATACAACCTGGCCAGCCTCTACTACGATGGAAAGGGCACGATCAAGAATCACAAGAAGGCCATCGAGTGGTATCGAAAGGCCGCCCGCCAGGGAATCCCGGATGCCCAGTTCAACCTCGGCTTTATGTACGAACACGGCCAGGGCACCGCACAAAGCTATACGCAAGCAATCGAGTGGTACCGAAAGGCCGCCCGCTACGGGTACCCCCGGGCGCTGCATAACCTGGGCATCATCTACCTGCAGGGCAAAGGCACTGCCCGGGATTTGGTCAAGGCCTATATGTGGTTCGATCTGGCCAAGACCGCGGGGGACGATAAGGCCGCGCCGGCGCGGGACCGGCTCGCCGCCCGCATGAGACCCGAGCAAATGGCGAGGGCCATGAGCATGGCCAAGGAATGGAAGCGAAAGTATGCCAGGCAGGCACACTTCGCGGCACAGGCTGAATAATCAGATCGAGGCCCGGGAGGCCGTCAGTCCCATACCAGGGCCGGCTCGTCCATCATCGCCGCCTGCTCGCGCAGGGACAGGATGTGTTCCTCCCAGAAGCGCGGGCCCCCGAACCAGGGAAACGCCGCGGGGAAGGCCGGGTCGTCCCAGCGACGGGCGATCCAGGCGGCGTAATGCATCATTCTCAGCGTCCTGAGCCCTTCGATCAGGTGCAGTTCGCGGGCGTCGAAGGCGTTGAACTCCGTATAGCCGGTCAACACGTCTCCCAGGCGGCGGGTCATGTAATCCCGGTCTCCGGACAGGAACATCCACAAGTCCTGCACCGCCGGCCCCATGCGCGCATCGTCGAAATCCACGATATGCGGTCCCCGGTCGGTCCATAGGATATTGCCCGGGTGGCAGTCCCCGTGCAGCCGGATGCAGGCCACGGCACCGGCACGCCTGAAGCATTCGCGCACGCGCGTCACCAGGTCCTCCGCCAGGGTACGGTAGGCGATCTCCAGCTCCGACGGAATGAAACCCTGTCCCAGGAGGAACTGATAAGAGGCCACCCCGAACGTCTCGATATCCAGGGTGGGCCGGTGCTCGAAGGCCTTGACCTCGCCCAAGGCATGGATGCGGGCGATGAAGCGCCCCAGGATCTCCAGGTGTTCGGGGCTGTCCAATTCAGGCGCACGTCCGCCGTGCCGGGGATACAGGGCGAAGCGGTGGGGCCCGTGGTGATGAAGCGATGCGCCGTCCTCCTCGACAAGCGGCGCCACCACGGGTATCTCGCGCTCACTCAGTTCACGGGTGAAGACATGCTCTTCCAGGATGGCATCGTCCGACCAGCGCCCGGGGCGATAGAACTTGGCCACCAGCGGCGTGCCGTCCTCGATACCCACCTGATACACCCGGTTCTCATAGCTGTTGAGGGCCAGTAGACGGCCGTCGCAGACCCGGCCGGTACTTTCCACCGCATCCAGTATGCTGTCCGGCCCGAGATCGCCAAACGCCTTATTCTCGTCTTCAAATCCCATGGTCCATTCCCTGCGGATCGGGCCCACCCACCGGTGCGGCGTTACTTGGGCAGGGATTCGAGCTCCTCCCACCGCCGGTAACACGCCTCCAGTTCCTGTTCAAGCCTTTGCAGCTCCAGCGTCGTCGCGGCAATCTGCTCGGCGTCGCGCTTGTAGAACTGCGGATCGGACATGATACTGAAAAGTTGCTGCCGGTGCGCCTCGATTTCGTCAATCCGCCCGGGCAAGCCGGCGAGCTCGCGCTGCTCCTTGTACCCCAGGCCCGCCGGCCGGGCCCGCTCCCTCTTGGGGCTGTCCTTGGCCTTGGCGGGCCGGGGCACGGCCGGCGGCGTCCGGGCGGCGCGCTGGCGCAGCCAGTCGTCATAGCCGCCCACGTATTCGTTGACCCGCCCCCCGCCCTCGAGGACCAGTGTGCTGGTGACGATATTGTTGATGAAGGAACGGTCATGGCTGACAAGCAGCAGCGTGCCGGGATAGTCCACGAGCAGCTCCTCCAGCAACTCCAGCGTTTCCACGTCCAGGTCGTTGGTGGGCTCGTCCATGACGAGCAGATTGGACGGCCGGGTGAACAACTTCGCCAGCAGCAGCCGATTGCGCTCGCCGCCGGACAGGCTCTCCACCGCTACCCGGGCGCGTGCGGGGGAGAACAGGAAGTCCTGCAGGTAGCTGATCACATGGCGGGTCCTGCCGTTGACGGTGACCTTGTCGCTGCCCTGACTGACGTTCTCCCGGACGGACTTTTGCTCCTCGAGTTGACTGCGGTGCTGATCGTAATAGGCCACCTCCAGGCGGGTGCCGAGCTTCACCCGCCCCTGGTCCGGTTTGAGCCGGCCGAGCAGCAGCAGCAGCAGCGTACTCTTGCCCGCCCCGTTGGGCCCCAGTATCCCGACTTTGTCCCCCCGCAGGATGGTGGCGGAAAAATCACCAATGACGGGCTGGTCCCCGTAGCTATAGCTCACCCCCTCGGCCTCGATCACCACCCGGCCGGAAAGCTCATGGTCCTGGGTCTTGAGCCGTGCCCTGCCCATCATGTCCCGGCGCGCCCGCCGGGCCTCGCGCATCTGCTCGAGGGCCCTGACCCGTCCTTCATTGCGGGTGCGGCGCGCCTTGATCCCCTGGCGGATCCAGGCCTCTTCCTGCGCCAGGCGCTTGTCGAACAGGGCGTTTTGGCTCGCCTCGGCCTTTAAGGCCTCCTCTTTGCGTTTCAAGTACACGTCGTAATTGCCCGGATAGCTCTCCAGGTGTCCCCGGTCGAGCTCGATGATCCGCGTGGCGAGCGCCCTGAGCAGCATCCGGTCATGGGTGACGAACAGCAATGCGCCGCTGAACTGCGACAGGAACTCCTGCAGCCATTGAATCGCCTCGATATCCAGGTGATTGGTGGGCTCGTCGAGGAGCAGAAGCTGGGGGTCGTTGACCAGTGCCCTCGCGAGCAGCACCCGGCGCGCGAGCCCGCCGGACAGGCGGCTGAACTCCGCCTCCGGGTCCAGCGCCATGCGCGACAGGACCGCCTCCACCTGTTGAGTGACCTGCCACCCCCCCGCGGCCTCCAGGTCATGCTGCACCCGTGCCAGATCGTTGAGCAGCGCCTGGGTTTGACCGCCGGCCAGGCGGTGGCTGATGTGGTGATACTCGGCAATCAGCCGCCCCTGCTCGCCCAGGCCGTCGGCCACCACGTCGAAGACGCTCCCCGCCAGACCGCGGGGGACCTCCTGGGGCAGGTAGGCCAGGCGAATGTCCTGCTGGTACTCGAGGATGCCCGCGTCGGGGGTCAGGTCCCCGCAGATCAGCTTCATGAGGGTGGACTTGCCCATGCCGTTGCGCCCGATCAGGCACACCCGCTCCCCGGGCTCGATCTTCAGCTGCACATGATCCAACACAGGGACGGCGCCGAATGCCAGCGAGACGTCGCGCAGGGTAACCAATGCCATAACGGTTCAACTCAAGGTCAGATGAGCAACGGTGCTCGCTCCCTCCGGGATTCATGCCCTTTAGGGTAAAGGGCTGGGGCGAGGGGAGTGAGCACGGGCGGCACTATACCGGTTTCGTTCCCCCCATCCCTTTACGGGGAGCACGCACCGGCATCCTGCCGGGACCCCGGCTCGGACAAGCCCCTAGTTTAGCGTATATCGCCCGGCGGCTCAGCGGGAATTGCCCAGCGAACGCACTGAGAGCAGGCGAAAAGGGAGGTGTTATGACCCCCGCCGGCCGTAGCGGCCGGCGGATGCATTTGCGTCTCAGGCCTTGAGACTAAGGCCCCTGCCCGCACCGCTGCCGTCGCGGTCACCGTCCCGGTCCGACCCCGCGGCGATGTTGGGCCGGTTTTGAAGCCCGGCCTGACCCTGACCCTGCAGGTCCTGAACCAGGGCGCTCAGATTATGCCTGGCCCCCGCCAGGTCACCCGCCTGAAGGGAGCGGCTGAGGGCGGCAACATCGTTCTGCAGCGGCGAACCGTTGCCGCCCTGATTGCCGGCGCCCGAGCCGCCCTGGGCCTGCAGCGCACTGCCGAAGCTCTGCTGAAGCGCCGAGAACGCCTGACGGGCCCCGGCCAGGTCGTCGGTTTTCAGGCTGTGCTGAAGCGCCTGGAGCTCCTGCCGGCGCGCCTGCAGCGGGGACTGGGCATGGCCCTGGGGAACGTGAAAGGCGGACGTCACATTCGATATTGACATTAGAACCTCCTCATAGAGACGTCTGAGTGAATTCACATGTGTAAAATACGCCCTGTAGCCACGCAAAGTTCGTGCCTTGCAGCCAAGCCCAATGGAGGGAACCTACATTATGCCCCGTCTACCCAAGATCGCTCTGACCCTGGTTGTTGTGCTGAGCGGCTGCGGCCACCGCCCGGATACCCTGCAGGCCCCTATGGACAAGATCCGCGTCATGGTCAAGCAGTCAATATCCATCGCGGTGCAGGCCGCCTGCACCGCCCCCCCCGCCCGTTCGGACCTGGTCCGCGCCGCGGTCGTCTCGTTGCGCCGCGCCACGGCGGGACCGGAGATGGCCCGCATCCATCGCATGATGGGTCAAATGGAGGCGGACAAACCGGGCCAGGCCTCGCCAGGGTCCGAAGGCCAGTCCCTGTCGCCCCAGCAGAAGATGCACCTGGCGATTCACCGAACCGGCGGCGACGGCTTCGACCTCCTCGACGGATTGACCCGGAAACCGGCCTTGACCTGCGAGGATGTGCGCCCCGTGAGCCTGGCGGTCGCCGCCGCGCTGCTGCGGGAAAACCGCGACGGGCACACCGACGCCGCGACCGAGAAACTGGACCGGGAGATCGAGGCCACGAGCGCCAAGCTGGACAAGGAGGTCAGCCAGCAACTCAACAGCAACACGCCGGAGGTCGTGAGGGCGTTGGCCGTGGCATTACAAAAGATTTGATACGTCCGGCGGGCCCTGCCCCGGGCAATGAGGTCAGAAGTAGTAACCGATGTTCATGTTGTAGCGCCGGTGCCAACTGTTATCGGGCCCACCGGCGGCCAGCCCGTCGGTAAAGGCGGGCGAGAGAAAGGGCTGATTGCGACCGTACCCGAAGTCCATGTAGATCAGGAAATGACCCGCGCTGATCGAGGCCCCCACCACGTTTTCCTCGCTCGGGGCAAAGCCCGCCGGGCCCTTTTCCAACCTGCTGTAATCGTTGTAGAAGGTAATGTTGTCGATATATGCCCGCCCCACCGGCAGGTTGTAGCTCAGTGAAGCGACGTACAGGGTGCCGGCGGCGGCCGTGCGATAAGGATAGTCGTAGGCGCCGCGTATGACCACGTTCTCGCTCTGACCCGGTGGATTCTTGAGGTGGTAACGATAGCGCGCGGTCTCCAGCTTGATGCCCCAGTGCCCATAGGTTCCCTTGAGATGGACCGCGGCCGCATATTGGTCACCGCTCTTGTCCGTATCGAAGTTCGCCACCTGCGCCCACTGCAGGGATACCCCGAGCTCTGTGCTCATGCTCGGCCCCTGGCGCCAGGTGTAGGCGACCCGGCCGTTGATCTGATTGCGCTGCTTGTTGTGGACCCCAAGGCCCTCCACGACATTGTAGGAATAACGGGCGCTGTCCTCGCTGTTGCCCACATAGCTGCCGCCGTCCCTCGGATAGAAACCAAAACGAAAATCCCAGGGCCCGGAGTTCGAGATGTACTTCACCCCCAGCCTGTAGGTGTCTTCGAGCCCCACATAATACAGAAGGGAGAAAAACCAGCTGTTGGACGCATACGGCAGGATGCCGAAGGGCACCTTGTTCAGACCCGCCTGCACCTGGCGGTTCCCCGTGATGCGATAGCCGACCCATGCCTCTTTTAGAAACTGGGTCGATTGCCCGCCCCCGTAAAAATAGAACCGGTACTGAAGCGACCCGATCCATCGCTTGCCGGCGAGGCTCGCGCCCACCGCGCCCGTGTCGAAGTCGAGCTTGCCATTGCCCCGGAAGGTCTTGCTCCAGTCCTTGTAAATGTAGTTGTACCGGATCATGCCGTTCGGGCGCAGGGGCAGCCCCCCCAGTGAGGCCTCAGCGGGGGGCGCGGCGACGCAGCCCGCCGTGAGCATCACGGCCGTCAACCGTGCCGGCATTTCGCGATTCATGGCCATCTACCAGCCGATCCACTTGGCGTATTCGTGGAGGAAGTCGCGGATGATGCCGTCCCTGGTGAACTCGTTGATCTGGTATTCATCCCGGGACCCGCTGCGCTCGACAACCTCGGCCATGAAGACCTCCGGCTCGGTACCGCGGGATATCTCGGGGAAGGCGAACGACATCTTGCGGTAAGCGTGCCCGCGGATGGAATAGCTGAATTCCTCCTTGTCGTTATCGTAGACCGTCAGGGAGGACTGATAGCGGCCGGTGTCGATATCGACCCGGCGGCCGTGCTCCTCCAGCGCCCTGCTTGATTTCCTCGAAGGCCGGCACCACCACCTCATCGAGGAAATTCGAGATATACGGACGGACCTTGACGGGGCCCGCCGCCGCCGGGCGCCGCCGCTCGCGCTTGTCCTGGATGATATCGGACAGCGTCTCACGCCAATCACCGGTGGTCATGGCCAGCGCCGCCAGTCCCCCGACGCCGGCGCCCTCGGGCTGGGCAAGACCGGCCGCCCTGTGGGAATACACCCCGCGGTAATCGCGCTCGGCCCGCAGCCCCGCCACCAGACTGGCGCAGATCGCCAGCATCACGAACGAGAACGGCAGGGCGGTGGTCACCGCGGCGGTCTGCAGCGCCGCCAAACCGCCGCTGAGGAGCAAGACGGCGGCCACGACCCCCTCGCTGACCGCCCAGAAGATCTTCTTCGCCAGCGGCGGGTTCGGGTCACCGCCGGAGGTGAGGATATCCACGACCAGGGAGGCCGAGTCCGAGGAGGTCACGAAGAAGGACGTCACCACCACCACCGCCAGCAGCGAGGTGATGGTGGCCCAGGGCAGTTTATCGAGCATGACGAACAGCGCCGTGGGCACGCTCTTGCTCACCACCTCGCTCAGGGACGTGTCACCCATCAGCTCCATATGGAGCGCCGTGTTGCCGAAGACCACCAGCCAGAAGAACGTCACCAGCGTCGGGACCAGCAGCACCCCGGCGATGAACTCGCGTATCGTGCGCCCCTTCGATATGCGCGCGATGAACATGCCCACGAACGGCGACCAGGAGATCCACCACCCCCAGTAGAACATGGTCCAGGTCTTCTCCCACTCCAGGTCCTTGAACGCATCCGTATGAAACATCATGGGCACCAGATTGAACAGGTAGTTGCCCGTGCCTTGCACGAAGGAGCTCATGAGAAACACCGTGGGACCGGCGATGAAGACGAACAAAGCCAGCAGCGCCGCCAGCAGCATATTGAGCTCGCTGAGGCGGCGTATGCCCACATCCAGGCCGCTGACCACCGAGGCAGTGGCCATGGCGGTGATCACCGCGATCAGGACCAGTTGGGTCGTGGTGGACACGGACACGAATCCGAGATAGTTGAGCCCCGCGTTGATCTGCATGACGCCCAGACCCAGCGACGTGGCCACGCCGAACAGGGTCCCGAATACGGCGAGGACCTCCACCGTCTGCCCGATGGGGCCATGAATGCGCTCGCCGAGCAGCGGATAGAGGGTGGAGCGAATGGTCAGGGGCATACCGTGGCGGTAGTGGAAATACGCCAGGGCAAGGCCGACCACGATATAGATCGCCCAGGCGTGCAGCCCCCAGTGAAAGAACGTAAACTTCATCGCCTCCTTGGCGGCGGCGACTGTGTCGGGCGAGGCGAGGCGCGGGCTGTCGAAGTGGAGCACGGGTTCGGCCACGCTGTAGAACAGCAGCCCGATCCCCATGCCCGCGCTGAACAGCATGGCGAACCAGGTGCCGCGGCTGTAATCCGGCTGATCGTCGTCACTGCCCAGGCGCACCTTCCCGTAGGGGCTCAGGAACAGCCAGATGACGAACGCCAGAAAGAAGGCCACCGCCAGGATGTAATACCAGCCGATGGTCTCGACAATCCAGTCCTGCAGGTGATTGAACACTGTGCCCATCGCCACCGGATACGCCGCACCGAGGATCACGAACACCAATATCAGCGCCGCGGAGATACGGAATACGGCAGGGCTGTCATTCATTCAGTGTCTCCTTTTTGTCAAAGGGCATCGGTCCGACCCGCTCGCGCGCTCGGGCCGTGACGGCAGTCAACAGCTATGAGGAGGCTTCGGGAGAGAAACGGCCCGATATGGGAATGGGTGACGAGGGGTAAAAGTCACACAACTGTATCCATATGAGCCGCCGCACGCCGTACGTCATATGCCATACATTTGTTTCTGATGATGCGTTAATGTAAAGGGGGTTGCCGCCCAAGTCAAATCGCCACATGAGCCGTGCGTTCCTGCACGCACTCATTTCTCACAGAGGCCCTGTCAAGCCTTGATGTCCCCGCCGGTCAAGCAAGTCCCGGCACCCGGCCGGACTCAGAACAGGGGATATTCGCCAGGCAGTTGAATACAGTGATGCCGTTCGATGACTTCCGCGCGCCTGTGAAGGCCCGTCAACAGACGCGCCTGAACCGCAAGCCCAATCGTTCCGGGCAGGTACAGGGTTACAGCTTGGTCTCTCATCCAACACTGCGGTGAAAATCCGCAGAGTTTAAGGGGCATGCGCGGCACCTTCGTGCCGGACTGTCACCGGCATGAAGGTGCCGATCAATGAGGGATAGCCCTCCCGTTTTAGAGGCGCTTGCCCGCCAGGGTCGGGGGCTTATCGGTCCGGGTCTCCAGCTTGAGATAACTGAGCAGGCGCACGGCACCCTCCCGGTGCAGTGCCTCGTGTATCTCACCGACGGCGGCCAGGATCTCGTCCAGTTCGCCCTCGACATTGGTGCCGGAGGCATGGGTCTCCACAATAAACTCATGCCCCTTCAACATGTCCGCCACCCGGCTGACCTCCTTCCTGACCGACACGCCGCTGCCGATCGGAACGACCTGTAACTCTGCCGTCGCCTTCATGGGTACGCCCTCCAGGTTTCAGTTATCATTGAGCACCGTGCACACGATACGACGCTCGGCACGCGGGCCGTCAAACTCGCAAAGAAAGATGTTCTGCCAGGTGGACAATCCAGGCTTGCCGTCGATGACGGGAATGGTCTCTGAGGGCCCGACCAGTCCGGCCTTCAGATGGGCGTCGCCGTTGCCGTCCTGCCGGTCGTGCAGCCATACCCCCCTGGGTATGATCTGTCCCAGGAAGTTGATCACATCGGTCTGCACGCTGTCATCCCAGTTTTCCTGAATCATAATGGCCGCCGTGGCCCCCTGGGCATAAACCGTGACAACGCCGTCGTGTACGCCGCTGTCGCTGACCACACGTTTGACCTGATCGGTGACGTCAACGAGGGTCTCCCGTTCGTGGGTTGTGACCGTAATGACCCGTCTCACCCTGGGCTCCCCCTTTCAACCGTTGATCAGCCCCGTCACGCCGCCAACCGCACCGCACGTTGGCCGGCCTTCACTCGGCATAAACCATCCTGCGCGTCATGCCCCCGGCCACCACGAAATTCGCCCCGGTGATAAAGCCCGCCGCCTCGTGCATGGGCCGGCGCACCCGGGCCTCATCGGACACATCGCACGCAATGCAGGCAACCTGCCCGAGCGCCTGGCACTCGCGGGCGGTCCCGGCCCCGGCCTCTTCATCCGCATCTGCGATCACCACCTTTACCCCTCTTTCCAGGAGCCGTCTCGCCGGCGCCTTGCCGATGCCCTGTCCGCCGCCGGTCACCACAGCCGTTCGTCGTCCGTCCATCACACACTTCCATGAGCAAAGGGGTCTGGGTCCACTTTCAAGTCAACAGCGGTGCCCCACGCAACTTGACACGCCTATCGCGGCCCCTATAGAGTAAAGCGATGAACGTCATCAACGCAAAGATTCCTGCTGCGCTTTCTAAACGCTCGATGCGACTGTGGCGAGCACTCCTCGTCCGCCGCCTCATGCGCTGAACTCCACCCTTTCCCTGATTATTTCAGCTCACAACCCGGCGGCCTCGGATCTTGCCGTGACTGCCGATTGACCCGTCGCCGCAAGATCCTTGCCCCGCCCTCGACAAGGACAAACCAGTGGCGACACGCACAATTGAAGCATCCCCACCTTCGCGCTCCCTTATCGCCGGCAGCCTCATGGTGCTGCTGGCCGCCGTCGGCTTTTCGGCCAAGGCGGTGCTGGTCAAACTCGCCTATGCGTACAGCCCGAAACTGGACGCCGTCACCCTCATGAGTCTTCGCATGGCCATGTCGCTGCCGTTCTTCGT
The DNA here is from genome assembly GCA_963844825.1 of uncultured Gammaproteobacteria bacterium. Lineage (GTDB taxonomy): Bacteria > Pseudomonadota > Gammaproteobacteria > CAWJPQ01 > CAWJPQ01 > CAWJPQ01. The sequence goes on along the minus strand of CAWJPQ010000012.1, from coordinate 136,580 downwards.
CTTGGCCGCCATGTGGTCCCACCGCAAGGACGGTCTCGAGCCTCTCACGCCCCGGGATCTGCGCACCGTGGCCGGGCTGGGCGTGCTGGGGTTCTATCTCGCCGGCTACCTGGATTTCACCGGCTTGCGGTACATCACCGCAGGACTCGAACGACTGATCCTGTTTTTGTATCCCACTCTGGTAGTACTCCTGTCGGCGCTTTTTTTCAGACGTCCCATGGCGCCCCGGGAGCGCACCGCGCTCCTGTTGAGCTATGTCGGCATTGCCATTGTGGTCGATGCGCATGCAGGTTCGGACTCCCCCCGCCTGTTCCTGGGGGCGGCCCTGGTGTTCGGCGCCGCCGTCGCATTCGCCCTCTATATCCTGGTCAGCGGTCATGTTGTACGGCGCCTGGGATCCGTGCGCCTGACGTCCTATGTCATGACGAGCGCCTGCATTGCCACCGGCATCCACTTCGGCGTGAGCCATGATATCGCGGCCCTGGATCTGCCGCTGCCGGTGTACGCTGTGGCGCTGGTCATGGCGGTCTTTTCCACGGTCATCCCGGCATTCCTCCTGAATGCCGGGATGCGCCGCATCGGCGCCAATTCGACATCTATTATCAGTTCCATCGGGCCGGTCATTACCCTGTTTCTCGCTTATCTGCTGTTGGGGGAGTTGATTACGCCGGGGCAGTCCGCCGGAACGCTGCTGGTCATCGCCGGCGTAATCATCGCCGGAAGGGTTCCGCGCCGAACGGTTCAGTCCTAGTCACCCACGTCCCCCGTGAGGCGGCACCATGCGCAAAAAAAAGCCCCGCCGGTGGGCGGGGCCTTCTACAGCATTATGAAGACCGTGGGGTCTAAGTGCCGACGACGTTAACGGCGTTCAATCCCTTGGGGCCCTGCTTGACTTCAAAGGTCACCCGCTGACCGTCTTCCAGCGTCACAAAGCCGGAGCCTTGGATCTCGGAGCGATGCACAAAGACATCCTTACCGCCGTCCTCCGGGGTGATGAAACCAAAACCCTTGCCGGCATCAAACCACTTTACAGTACCTGTACTCACAAAAAATACCTCATATAAATAAAACGGAGCGGTTGTGACCGCCTGGACAGCGGGTCTGCAACGGATGCCATAAAAGGGATCCCCTCAAGCCTTGTCACCGCCCATACAGTCCAATCCACTTCTGCCTCGCCCCCCAGGGAGCGAGCGATTTGTTTGCAGTTCATCCCCTCGCACCTTGACGAGGGGGAACCACGTGCCCCCTGGGCGGCGGCTTGAGCCGTCGCTCACGGATTACTAACCGGCCCGACCGGGCCGACTTAATGATTATCGTCCAAAAGCGCGCCGATGTTAGCGGGCGGACGCGGCCTGCAGCGTGTAACCCCTCAGATTGCGGGCGAATTCCTCCAGCATGGTGACCCGGGTGGCTTCCGCCCTCCGGCACCACGACTGCAGGGCCTGCAGCAAACGCTCCTCGTTCGCCCCGGATTCTTCCCAGATCCGCCACAGCCGTTCCTTGTACGTGTAAACCACCTGCAGATCGGCACTGCTGCCCAGTGCCCGCTCCAGCACGCAACGGTCCCCGTCCGTCAACAACACATGATTGCGTACCAACAGCTTGCGCGCGCGCTTCAACCATATGGCCGTGGCCGCCTGCGCCTGGCGGCACTCCGCCGCACAGACGGGCAGCAGTACATCCCCGGCGTAACGGGCCATCACCTGAAAGCGGTTCTTTGTCACTGCGCGCAGGGTATCCAGATCCACCGCCGGCTTTACCGGACCGATGATCGCCGTCGGCGCAACCTTTTTCACCTGCGCCAGACCGGCCATCTCCAGCAGGCGGATGTACATCCAGCCGATATCGAATTCCCACGGCTTGGACGACAGTTTGGCGGACCCGGCGTAGGTGTGGTGGTTGTTGTGCAACTCCTCACCGCCGATCAGGATGCCCCAGGGCACGATATTGGTCGCCGCGTCCCGGCACTCGTAATTGCGATAACCCCAGTAATGGCCGATGCCGTTGATCACGCCCGCCGCCCAGAAGGGAATCCACAGCATCTGCACGCCCCATACGGACAGGCCGGCGATGCCGAACAGGGCCAGGTCAAGGAGCAGCATGACGCTTATGCCCACACCGGGGTGGCGATATACATTGCGCTCCAGCCAGTCGTCGGGCGTGCCCCTGCCGTACTGTTCAATGGTGGATTGATTTCCCGCTTCCTCGCGGTACAGCTCGGCACCCTGCCACAATACCTTCTTCAGCCCCAACACTTGCGGGCTGTGGGGGTCGTCCGCGGTCTCGCACTTGGCATGGTGCTTGCGATGGATCGCTACCCAGTCCCGGGTTCGCATCCCGGTGCTGAGCCACAACCAAAAGCGGAAAAAATGACTTGCAATGGGATGGAGGTCCAACGCGCGGTGGGCCTGATGGCGGTGCAGATAGATGGTGACGCCCGCGATGGTGATGTGTGTCAGCAGCAGCGTAACACCCACCAGGGCCCACACTGATAAACCCAGCAAACCTTCCAGCATGAATTATCCTCAACGGTAACGGAAAAAGGGATCAAAGCTTATTTCCGTGGGTTGTGACACCCGAAGCGGCATGGATGCGAAGAACAAACTCGGGAACAGGCAGTGAACGGACTATGAATCGCCCCGCCGCGGGGGTACCGATATACTATCAGATGGTGCGTATCCTAGCATTAAACAAGTCGGGGCAACATTATTATTCAACCTTGAACAAATTTGGCAGCGCCGCCGCGCCTTTGTTCCCGTGCCTGACGCCCGCGTGTTGTCTCCCGCCGCCGGGCGTTGACCGTCAGACCCGGGGCCTGGCGCCGGGCGCCACCGGCCCGCCACCCCGCCCGCGCTGCATCTGACGGGAATCGGTTATTAATAACAATTAGTTGCCGGGCTTCCCGAACGAAGATGCACGCTGCCCTTCCCGGTTCGATACGGGCAGGGAGGGGACGGGGGATGGACCCCAACGCTGAGCTGCGACCGGGTTGGGCGGCATACGCCCTCGGGGACAGTTCCCCGCCATTTGTGATGAGCATGTGATAAGCCCGTGATGGAGTGGTTATGCCGGCCTGCCAGGCTACCTGCTGTAAAGACATTAACAGCTGACCCTGCGCGCCGACGAGCCGGGCCTGGAGGCCTGCGCCTTCACCTTCGGCGGCTAGCCTTACGGGCCGACCAAGCGGCTCATGGCGCCCGCCACCCCCGCCAGGCTCTCCCCCGCCACCAGCCCGGCGGCAACGGCGATGAGAAAGCGCTCGGCCCAGGAACGGGCGAGCTTGTACGGCAGGGGCGGGATATGGACCCCGGTGCTGAGCTGTGAGCGGGGCGGGCGGCATACGCCCTCGCGGACAGTCCCCCGCCGGTCGTGATGAAAATGTGACAGGCCCGTGACGGGGTCGTTATGCCGGCCTGTCAGGCTACCTCTCTCAAGACACCAAGGTGTCGGCGGAGCCAGCTTACGGGAAGGACTCGAGGCGAATATGATCACATGCGCATTCATTGCACAAACCGGCCCGCTCGCGGCTTGCGGGCGCCTGGGCACGGGCAGGGCCTGATCCGTGAATCTCATTGAGATCGGACTTGCCTTCGGCGAAGGGCTCGCCCTCATCGCCTCCCCGTGCATCCTGCCCGTCTTGCCCCTGGTGCTGTCCGCCTCCGTGGACGGCGGCAGGCAGCGCCCCTTTGGCATCATTGCCGGATTCGTGCTGTCGTTCGCCGGCTTTGCGCTCGTGTCACGGGCGTTGGTCGCCCAGCTTCATATCGATCTGGATCTTCTCAAGGACGCATCCCTCATCCTGTTGTTCCTGTTCGGTCTGACACTGATTATAGAACGCCTGTCGCTGATGTTCGGGCGGGCCACCCTGAGAGTCGCCGACCTGGGCAACCGGCTCACCAAGGCCGGCACGGACGGCCTTGGCAGCGGCCTCGCCGTCGGCGCCCTGATCGGGCTGGTATGGACCCCCTGCGCCGGTCCGATACTCGCCGCCGTGCTGGTGCAGGTGATCCGTCAACAGGCGGACCTGAGCAGTGTCCTGATCATCCTTGCCTTCGCCGTCGGCACCGGCCTACCCATGTTAATCATCGCCCTGAGCGGGAGAAGACTCATGACCAAGATAGGATTCCTCAGCAGACATTCGGAGGCTGTGAGAAAGGCCTTCGGCGTGATCATCCTCGCCTCCGTGGCGTTCATCGCCTCCGGGGTCGATCCCCAGTCCCTGTTGGCCGATGACGTGCAGCGGGACGCCGCCCGACCCCTGCAGCTTGAAAAGGGACTGAGCCGGCCCTATCCCGCGCCGCGGTTCGCCGGCATCAGGGCCTGGTTGAATTCCCAGCCGCTCGCCATGGCGCAGCTCAAGGGCAAGGTGGTCCTGGTCGACTTCTGGACCTATTCGTGCATCAACTGCGTGCGCACCCTGCCCTACATCACGGCATGGGACTGGAAATACCGGGACAAGGGGCTGGTCATCGTCGGGGTGCACTCCCCTGAATTCGAGTTCGAGAAAAGGCCCGGCAACGTCAGGGCCGCCCTCGCCGCCCATGACATCCGCTACCCGGTGGCACTCGACAATCACCTGGATACCTGGAGCAATTTCCACAACCGCTATTGGCCCGCCCATTACCTGATCGACCGCAACGGCAACGTGGTATACACCCACTTCGGCGAAGGCGACTACGATGTCACGGAAAACAACATCCGCTATCTCCTCGGACTCCGGGGCAAAGGCGCCGCCGCCACGACCGCCGAGCCCTCCTACAGCCTCAACCAGACCCCGGAGACCTACCTCGGCTACAGCCGGGCGGAGCGCTACCAGGGCCCCGAGGCCGTCGCCGATGACGCAGAGCGGGCCTACCGCTTCCCCGAATTCCTCCCCGTCCATGGCTGGGCGCTGGACGGGACGTGGAAAGCCGAGGCGCACAAGATCGTCTCCGGCAAACCCGGCGCCGCCCTGCGGCTCAATTTCATCGCAAGAAAGGTATTTCTGGTTCTCGGCACGGCGAGCGGGGCCCCTGTCCACGCCACGATCATGATCAATGGCGTGCCCGCCGCCCGCGTCTCCGGCAAGGACGCGCCCCACGGCCGCCTGGTGGTGACCCGCAGCACCCTCTACGAACTGATCGACCAAAAGACCGCCCGCAACAGCCGGCTGACCCTGCGCGCCGACGAGCCGGGCCTGGAGGCCTACGCCTTCACCTTCGGCGGCTAGCCTTACGGGCCGACCAAGCGGCTCATGGCGCCCGCCACCCCCGCCAGGCTCTCCCCCGCCACCAGCCCGGCGGCAACGGCGATGAGAAAGCGCTCGGCCCAGGAACGGGCGAGCTTGGTGACGGCGAATCCGGCGAGGGCGCCGATGCACAGGGACAGGGAATTCCACGCGGGGATCACGAAGGCCAGACCCACGGCCGGCGCACTGGGAAGAAGACGTGCGACCCCCGGCGGGAGCATCCGCTCCCCCGCAACGAGGGCAAGCCCGGCGACGCCGCCCCCCATCATGGCCGGCACCGCGCCGGGCGGCAGGTTCGCGAGCCCGCCTTGCAGCACCTCGGCAACGGCCTTCCAGGTAACGACCGCGGGCGCCGGCCACTCGGGGGTGAGGAGCATGGCCGCGGGATCGGGCACCAATATCAGATAGGCCGCCGTCCCCACCAGGCTGCCCGTCAGCACGCCGAAGACCTGCGCGACCGCCTGAAAGCGCGGTGCGGCGCCCAGCATCAGCCCGGCCTTGAAGTCGTGCATCATGTCGGCACACTGACCGGCCGCCCCGCCGGTTACATTGGCGGACATGAGATTGTCGGTGACGTTCCCCGGCGATACAACCGCAAGGGACAGTTGCGTGATCTTGCCCATGGCACCGATGGGAGTGATCCCCGTCTCGCCGGAGACCCGAGCTGCCACAAAGGCCAGGACGAACGCGAGCACCACCGCCAGCGTACCGACCACGGGGCCGATACCGAATAGGCCGTACTGGGCGCCGACCGCCAGGACCAGCACCGTCAGTACGCCGGCGGCAAACGCACGGGGGGGTACCAGCGCCTCCTCCCCCATGGCGGCCGGGGATGCCCCGGCCGGCGGTGTGTGGCGCTGCGCCCCACGCAGGGACAACACCACCGACGTCAGCGAAGCGACCACCATCATGGTGACGCCCGGCCACAGCAGCCACTTGACCATCGCGCCGAACCACAGCGCGTCGGCGCCGTGCCCCGCATCGGCCCAGCCCCGGTCCAGGGCCCACGGTCCGAGTACGCCCCAGGCGACCACCGCACCAAACAGGAGCGACACACCCGCCCGCACACCGATAATGGCGCCGAAACCGACCATGAGCAGGGACGGGTCCAGGGCAAAGCCAAGATTGAATGCGGAGATGGAGGTGATCCCCTTGGCCTTGAGGGCGGCGCCGGCCGGCAGCGCAAACGGCAGCTTGACCTTGGAGACGGTAACGACGAATTCGTCCACGAGCTTCAGCCCCGCCGCCGCCGCGCCGGCGCCGAGCAAGGCACGCACCCGCTTGATGGCCTCCTCGCCATGGGCGTAGATCTCCCTCACTGTCTCGGCGGTGGCGACGCCGGCGGGAAAGGCAAGCTGCTCTTTCAGCAGCATCTGCCGGCGGATGCCCACAGCCACCACCACCCCGAGCAGGCTCACCACCAGCACCCAGACAGCCAACAGCGGATAGGCAAGGGATTTTCCGGTCAGCAGGGTAAGTGCCGGAATCGGCGCCACGAGCCCCGCCGATATGATCGAGGCGGCCGACGAGGCGGCCGTTTGGTTGATGTTGTTTTCAAGCATGCCCCAGGGCCGGACACCGGCAATGCGCTCAGCCGATCGCCAGAAGGCGAAGCTCAGCAATGCCGCCGCGATGGACATGTTGAATGACCAGCCGATCTTCAGCCCGCTGTACACGTTGCAGGGCGTGAGCAACGCGCCGAGCACCATGCCCGTCACAACCGCACGGACGGTCAACTGCGGTGAGGGGTCGATCCCGTAATCCCTTGGCATATCCCCCGCCTTACCATATTGGGAAAGCCGAGGAAAGGAGAAAGATGTGGCCCCCAATCAGCCCGGGCTGCATCAGTGCCTATACCCGAAATCAACCATCACAGTCGTTGGACGGCGGTCCGGCCCCGCCAGCCCCCATGCGGCCACAACGGGGGCTGCGGTTGCGCCATGCCCGCATTGCTCGGGGGTCACCCCTTTCGGCTTGAAGATGGCTTTTCGGCCCCCAAAAGCGCGGTCTAAGCCCATATGGGCTGCCGATTCCCGCATCAAATCCTTTAATAACAGATAGTTGCCTTGGTCCGACCCGCCCGGGAAATGGGCGGGCTGCCATATTTGGGAAAATATTACCGATTTTTAAGATTCATTTAAGAATGCCCTTATATGCTGACGCTCGTCTGGATGCTGAAACGCACCCGGATAATCTTTCGACAATATCTTTCAACCGCAGATCTTAAGCCAAAGGATGAGAAGCCAATGAAAACCAGCGTAAGGAAAATTGCGATCTCCGGCATTTCTCTGTTCATCGCGGGGCTCGCCCCCACCCTCAGCCAGGCGGCCACACCGGGCTGCGACCCGAACGACTCCACCACATGGGGCGCCGCCACCTGGGACGCCAGCGCTCACGTATCGCGCTCGGCCCGGATCGGTGCCGGGACGACCATCGGCGCCAACACCTATGTTGGCAGGCATGTGAGGACCGGGGTATGCGGCACCATCGGGGACAACGTCCGACTGGGCCCCAGCGTACAGCTCGGCAGCGGCACCACTGTCGGCAGCGGCACCAATATCGGCGGTCACACCCGTTTGGGGGATAACGTCACGGTCGACTCCGATGCCTATATCGCCAACAAACTGATGATCGGCAACGGCGTCAGTATCGGCCCGTCTGCCACCCTCCGAATCAGAACCCGCGTGGGCGATAACAGCATGATCGGAGCGGGCGCCATGATCCACGGGCATGTCATCATCGGCGACGGCGTCAGCCTTGGTGACGGTACCACGATCGACGGCCGGAGCCGCATCGGCGATAACAGCGCGATCGGACCCGGCTCGCGGATCAAAGCCAACACCATCGTGGGCAAAAACTCCCAGCTTGGCAAGGATCAGGTATGGCTCAGCTTCGGCGTCCCGGACACCTCGGCCAATGCCAATGGCTCGGTGGCCGTCGGCCCCTTCGCATGGCTGAACGACGGTACCGTCATGGGCAACGGCACCGACTTCGGCAGCCGGGCCAGGACCGGCACCAACACCGTCATCGGCACGGGCGTCACCGTGGGCAGCCGCGCCGTCCTATGCGACAACGCCCAGGTCCAGGACAACATGGCGGTCCTGCCCAGGAGCCGGTTCGGCTGCTTCTAAGCCGGGTGCCGGGTAACTCCCGACCGTGTGCCACAGCCATAGGCAGTTTGCATTAAAAGATGTTGTGCCCGGCCCCGCGCCGGCGGCGGCCGGGCACCTCCAGAAGCGATTGGCGATGGCCGGAGGCCTCGCGGTACCGGCCAAGCGGCCATGTCAATCCAGGTGCTCAAGACTTTGACCATACAGCCATACATAGGAGATAAGACATGAAATCCATTCGTACGAAGACACTGATGACCGCCCTTCCCCTGCTCGCGGCCGTAGCGGCCTCGAATTCCGCGCTCGCCTCCACCCGGGGCTGCGACCCCACCGAACCCAGCACCTGGGGACCGGTCTCCTGGGGAGCGGGCACAACCATTTCCGAGACGGCGAAGATCGGTGCCGGGACCACCATCGGCAAGAACGCCAAGATCGGCTCCAACGTCACGATCGGTGCCTGCAGCACCATCGGTGACGACGTAGCCATCTCCCAGGATGCGGTTATCGGCGACGGCGTTGCCATCGGTGATCAGAGCTCGCTTGGCGGCGCCAGCCGCGTCGGCCGGTGGACCAGCATCGGTCCCGGCTCCATGATCGGCAACAAGGCGGTGATCGGAAGCCGTAACCAGCTGGGTAAAAACCATGTGTGGTTCGGGCCGAAGATCCCCAACCCCACGCCGAACATCACCGGCCCGGTCAAGGTGGGTGACGGCGCCATCCTCGGCGACGAGTCATTCATCGGCGCCAATACGCAGATCGGCGAAAGCGCGACGGCCGGCGACCATGTGGTCATCGGCGCGGGCGTGACCATCGGCCGCAACGGCGCCCTGTGTGATGACGCCAAGGTTCAGGACGGAGTCACGGTCGACGGCGGCCACCACTTCTGCAACTAACGCGTTACGGGCCGGGAACGGGCATGCCCGTTCCCGGGCAAGCGCCCGCCCCGACTCCTCCCAGGCCCCTGTCGGTACTTGTCCGCCAGGGGCCTTTTCTATCGTTCCCCTGCCGGCACGGCCGCAGGCATGGCTTTGGCGGACGTCGGCGCCCGGCCTACACCTGCCCCTGTCCCCTCCATACCCGCTTGCCCCACTTATAGATCCATATCCCCACACTGAACACCGGCACGCCGAACAGGACGATCAACACAAATTTCTCCTGAAACGCGCCGAGCCCGTGGCCGAACGACAGCTCGGTTTCGTAAAACATTATCCCAACGGTTGCGAGGAAGATCGCCCCGCCCGCGAGCATCAGGAGCGCACCGGTAATACGGTCTCCGTCGCCGGCCTCGTCTTGCCCCATAAACCCGGGATCATCATCGTCGTACTTTGCCATGGCTCACCTCATCCTAGCGCTTGGTGGATATCCCAACGGCGCGGCCAACCCCCCTCGGGCGCATATCGCCGCCTGCCCGCTTCTGACGGACTGTTGAAAATGCTGTCCTGTTCCTTCTCCCTGCGGGATTTACGCCCTTCAGGGGAAAGGGAGTTTTTCAACAGCCGGCTAACCTATCACCTTACACCTTTGTCACGGGCGAGGACATCGGATACCCCTGACCGCCCCCTCCGACGCCAACGACCCGCCCACAGTAGTGATTCTCATTTCGATTCGCCCCGGCGGCACATTTTCACGCATCGATTGTGTGCGCCATGTCCCGTCCCTGCGCCCCCCTGGTGCGGCCCCGCCCGGAGCGCTCCAGCAGAAATGGCTTATATTTACCCCCTGTTCCCGCAAATCAGTATAATAGAGGGGTACCGGATCAATCCGTACCGCCACCCCGCGCCCTGCATAGATATTGCACGCCCCCATCCATCATCCATCGAAGCGAGGTTAGCACCTTGGAATCCCAAGTATTCCGCCTCCCCCCTCAGGGACCCCAGGACGAACGGACGGCGCTGACGCCCGACGCCTTCAAGCGCTCGTTCCTGGACAATCTATTCTATGTGCTGGGGAAATTCCCCGCCCTGGCCACCCGCAACGATTACTACATGGCCCTCGCCTATGCGGTGCGCGACCGCCTGCTGCAGCGATGGATCAACACCGCCACGGCCTACACCGAGCAGGGCTCGCGCACGGTCTGCTATCTATCAGCGGAATTCCTGGTGGGGCCGCACCTCGGCAACAACCTCATCAACCTGGGTATCCATGACACCGTCAAGGACGTCGTGACCGAGTTCGGGCTGGACTTCGATGAATTGCTGCAGATGGAAGAGGAGCCGGGCCTGGGCAACGGGGGCCTGGGGCGCCTGGCGGCCTGCTTCCTCGACTCCCTGGCCACCCTGGAGATCCCGGCGCTGGGCTACGGCATCCGCTACGAGTATGGAATCTTCGATCAGGACATCGTCGACGGCTGGCAGGTTGAAAGGACCGACAAGTGGCTGCGTTTCGGCAACCCCTGGGAACTCGCCCGGCCGGAATGGGCCGTCAAAGTCAAATTCGGCGGTTTCACCGAGCGTTACGTGGACGAGCATGGCCGCCAGCGCACCCATTGGACACCGGCCAAGGTCGTCAACGGCGTTCCCTACGACACGCCGGTACTCGGCTATCGCAACAACACCGCCAACACCCTGCGCCTGTGGAGCGCCGAGGCCCCGGAGTCCTTCGACTTTGCGGTATTCAACCGCGGCGACTATTACGGTGCCGTGGACCAGAAGATCGTCTCCGAGAATCTCAGCAAGGTTCTCTACCCCAACGATGAGCCGGCACAGGGCAAGGAACTTCGCCTGGAGCAACAGTTTTTCTTCGTTTCCTGCTCACTGCAGGACATGCTGCGCATCCTGCGGGTGCAAAAGATCCCGCTGACCCGCTTCCATGAGAAATTCGCGGTCCAGCTCAACGACACCCACCCGGCGATCGCCGTCGCCGAGCTGATGCGCCTGCTGCTCGACGAGCACGGCCTGGGCTGGGACACGGCCTGGGACATCACCCGCCGGACCTTCGCCTACACCAATCACACCCTGCTGCCGGAGGCCCTGGAGCGCTGGCCGCTGTCCATGTTCGGCCGGGTCCTGCCCCGTCACCTGGAGATCATTTATGAGATCAACGCGCGCTTCCTCGATGAGGTGCGCATGTGCTTTCTCGGCGATGAAGATCGCGTCGCGCGCCTGTCCCTCATCGACGAGAGCGGCGAGCGCTACGTGCGCATGGCGCACCTTGCCTGCGTCGGCAGCCACACCATCAACGGCGTCGCGGAGCTGCACTCGCAACTGCTGACCGAAGACGTACTCAAAGACTTCCACTCCCTGTGGCCGCATAAATTCCGCAATGTCACCAACGGCGTAACACCCCGGCGGTGGATGGCGCTCAGCAATCCGCGACTGTCGACGCTCATTACCGAGGCCATCGGCGACCAGTGGCTGACTCATCTAGATCAGTTGGAGCACCTGGCGCCGCTAGCCGAGGATGCGGGGTTTCGCGCCAGGTGGCGAGAGGTCAAGCACGCCAACAAACGGTCCTTCGCCGACTTCGTGCTCGAACGCACCGGCGTGCGCATCGACCCGGACTCGCTGTTCGATGTACACGTCAAACGCATCCATGAATACAAGCGCCAGCACCTGAATATCCTTCACGTAATCGGGCTGTACCAGCGCCTCAAGCGCAACCCCGGCCTGACCATCCAGCCCCGGACATTCATATTCGCCGGAAAGGCGGCGCCCGGCTATCACATGGCCAAGCTGATCATCAAGCTCATCACCTCGGTGGGCGACGTGGTGAACTGTGATCCCGCCATACGGGACATGATCAAGGTCGTGTTCCTGCCCAACTACAATGTGACTAACGGTCAGCGGGTCTACCCGGCGGCCGACCTGTCGGAACAGATCTCCACCGCCGGTAAAGAGGCCTCCGGCACCGGCAATATGAAATTCACCATGAACGGCGCCCTCACCATCGGGACCCTCGACGGCGCCAACATCGAGATCATGGATGAGGTCGGCAGGGACAATTTCTTCCTCTTCGGCTTGTCCGCGCCGGAGGTTTCCGCCCTGAAGGAACAGGGCTACCGCCCCGAGGACTACTACTACGCCAACCCGGAGCTGCGCGAGGTCATCGACCTGCTGCGCCACGGATTCTTCTCCCACGGCGATACCGGCCTGTTCCAACCGATCATCGATGAGCTGCTGAAGACCGATCCCTACATGGTCCTGGCGGACTATCAGTCCTATGCCGATTGCCAGAAACAGGTCAGCCTGGCCTACAGCGATACCGAGCACTGGACGCGGCTGTCCATCCTCAACACCGCCCACGCGGGCCAATTTTCCTCCGACCGCTCGATACGCGAGTACTGCGACAACGTCTGGAAGGCCGACCCCGTGCCCATCAGCCTGTCATCGCATTGGGACACCAAGGTGGAGTTCATTCAGTAGCGGGCCTGAAACTTACATGGTTCCGTACCGCCCAGCGGCAAAGAACTCATTCTGACCCCGTCGTGCGGGGTAGCGCCGCTATCAGACCTCTCCCTGCCCGCGAGGCAATCAACAATCTTCGCCCCTCTCCCCTCGGGGGAGAGCGCTGGGGTGAGGGGCGCCCTTTTGTCAAACAGGAAGGGTATACCAACACTGAGGGTAATTTATACAACCCCAGAACATCGAGTTGTCCTTTTTATTCCGACGATTGACCAGTTTGATGCCGCAGCTGGCACAGGTAGGCGTGAGATAATCGCCTTGAGTGGCGATTTTCAGAAGGCGCTCCCTATCCGTCTGCGAGCGTTCCATCATTCTCTTCAGGATACCCTCCCCATCGAGCAAGTGAACGCCGTTCTCTGCGGCAAACTTCTTTGCTTTGACGTTGAAGGTAGAAGAGGTGACGAACACACCATGTGATATTTTATTCGCTGCCATGACCCCAAGAAACTCTCGCAGCTCCTTGACGCGGACCGGCTTTCCCCATCGCTTGCATTGAACGATATTCACAATTTGTGATGGATCGCTGGGCAACCCAAGCCGAATATCGATCCCTCCATCCGCACCGCATCTTTGAGTGGTGGCATGGAATCCACATAAACGAAAGTATTCCGCGCAGACTTCCTCGAAAAGCTTCCAGTCAATGCTTTGCAAAAGCTCGAGACTGAGCGCCGCGGGCCTCGGACGGTCGCCTACATCAGCGGGGCCGGGATCGCCCGGCGGCTGTTCTTGCACGGGGGAACAAACATCGGATTCCATTAATCACCTCGGCATCAAGCGTCTTGGGGAATCGGGATGACGTTCTGTAGTTATCGGCCAAACCCTCAGGAAAGTAAGCGCAAGCTCGGGGAATAACAGTATGCCTCTGTAATCTGGAATTATTTTCCAATACAACCACGGTCTCCACCCCTTCCGACAGCCCCGCGAAGCGATTTATACCGGCCAGTAGATCTTTGTCAGCGGCAACAGATTTCGACCTTCCATGTCCATGTTGTCATAGTGCTGCAGAATACCGGTCACCAGGGCGTCGATGTCCATCAGCGTCACCGGGATATTGGCCCGATCCGCCTCATACCGGGCATCTTTTGAGAATCCGCCGGTGCTCACATACAGCCCCTTGTCGTCCTTGTGCCTGCCGCCGAGAAAGTTGCGGATTTGTTGGGCCCCGATCTGCTGACCTCTGTGCTTGACCTCCACGATGATCCGCGGCGACTCAAACCCGAATCCGTCGCTCTATACATTCAGAAACAGTTCGGCCATGCCGTCCAGGCGCGCCTTGACCCCCTCCCACCCCGGCATGTGCCTGCTCAACAAGCGATAATAGCTCGGACTGTGGTTATGAAACTTGAGGTGGCAAAGCTCATGGAGCAGCACATAATCAATACATGGAGGCGGCGCCTTTACCAGGTGGGGATTCAAAGACAGACCACCTTTCGGCGAACAGCTTCCCCACTGCTTTTTCATGGCCAGCAGCCTCCATGCCGGTTTCTTTTCAACCCAATCCAGCTTCGGCCAGAGCGCATCCAGACGGCGATCAAAGGCGGCTAGCGCATGAGATTTGTACCATGCCCACAACAATCCTTTAACAACCCCGGAGTCGCCGCTAGCGGTCACAACCCGCAGCTGCCCTCTTAACAGTTTGACGGACGGGGCTTCCTGTCCGTTCTGCAGGACCTTCAACACGTAACGCCGCCCCAGATAGAAATGGCTCTCTCCGCTGACGTATTCTCTGGGCAGCACGTATCGGCCGTGGTCCTTGATGCGATCCAGCTGATGAGACAGCCATCTCGCCCGCCGGTACACCGCATGCTTGATCTCGGGCAGCGGGGTATCCATAGGCGCATCGACTTGCACGGCGCCGTCGGGATGAACATGAATGCTGATCCTATTTCGACCCCCGGGAACGAAGATTACCTTATAGGGAATCCGGCGCTCTCCGTAATGAAAAGACTGCTCGAGCATTAGCCCTCCCCCCGGCTGAGGCCGACGCGGGTGATCTGAATCACCCTGTCGATAACCTGTTTGGCATTGTCCATTCCCATCAGTTTGTAAAGGCGCGGCAGCAGGCCGTTGCGGATGGCCGCCTCGATGCTATGCGGGCTCAGCGAATGCTCCGCGACGGCGTCATCGACGATCTTATCCATCGCCAAGGCCTCCTCCACAAGCAGCGCCAGCTCGTCCTCTCCCAGCCCGGCAAAGTGGTCATCCCCCAGCACCAGCCGAAAGACCCCGTAGTAGGCCTTCGCATGGCCATTGCCGGCCAAGGCCTCCGGGATTCCCTCAACGGCACCGCGCCTGCACCTTTTCCTCGAACGCCTTGAACAAGGCATATTGCTTGAGGGGATGATCGAACAGGGCCTCGGCCTCGGCGATGGCCTGCTTGAGCAGTTCGGAAAACACCTGCTGGGCATAGGGATCGTCGGCCAGCTCCTGCTCGATGGTCTTCTTGATGCGGGTGCGGATCAGGTCGGTCTCGTTGCGGGTCTTTTCCTCCGACCAATCTTCCGGGCTTTCTCTTGCCCAGGTCGCCCACGATGTAGACGCCCTCCGGCTCCCTGATCTCGTTGCCGACCACGTGCTTGTCCACCAGCCGGCGGATCTGCTCCTCATAGCGGCTGTAGTCCACGGTCTCCTGGGCATCCTGGCGGGCGATCATGCGCAGATCGGTGAAGAACCTCAGGTCCTTCTTGTAGGTTCGGATCATCTCTTCCGGTGAAGCTGCCGTCCTCGAAGAAAGCGCGGGACGACAGCGCCACCTTCAGGCACAGGCCGAATTCGGTCAGCGCCTGTAGAAATCCTCGCGGACCTTCTGGCGCTTGTCGTAGCTGTTGCCCGTCGCCGTCCTCGGCGTACTCCGGAATCAGGAGCTGGCGGTACTGTTCCAGATCCTGTCTGTTCTTCACCGCCGCGAAAATGCGCCCACAGCCGCGTCGTGCAGCATGGGCAACCGCTTGTACTCGGTGCTGATCGAGTGATACAGGCCCTCGATATCGTCGATGTCATAGCCGCCCTGGGTGCGGCTGGCCAGATCCTGGTACTGCTTGATGGAGGTGTCCAGTTCCTCGAGTATGCCGCGGTAGTCGATCAGCAAGCCGTACTGCTTCTGCTCGTGCAGCCGGTTGACCCGGGCGATGGCCTGGATCAGGTTGTGCTCCTTGAGCGGCTTGTCGATGTACAGCACGGCGTTGCGCGGCTCGTCGAAACCGGTCAGCAGCTTGTCCACCACGATCAGCAGGTCCGGATCGCCCTCGGTGCCGAAGTCCTCGATGACCCTGCGCTCATAGCCTTCGGCGTCCTGCGCCCACGTTGTCCTTCCACCACTGCTGCACCTCCGGCAGTGTCGCCTCGTCCACATCCGCGTGCCCTCGCGGGTGTCCGGCGGCGAGATGACCACGGCGCTGCTGACCAGGCCGGTCGCGTCCAGGTGCTTCTTGTAGCGGATGGCCGAGAGCTTGCTGTCGGTGGCGAGCTGGCCCTTCAGGCCCATGTCCAGCTCCTTGATGTTGTCATCGAAAGTGGGCGGCGATATCCCAGGCGATCAGCTCGATGCGATTCTCGGAGCCGTAGACGGCGCCCTTGTTGGCGAACTTCCTCTTCAGGTCGCTCTTCTGCTCGTCCGACAGGGAGGCGGTGATCCTGTCGAACCAGTTGTCCATGGCCCTTTCGTTGACCATCAGCTCGGGCCGGCGCTCCTCGTAGAGCAGGGGCGTCACCGTTCCGTCCTCCACGGCGCGCTGCATGGTGTAGGCATGGACGATGGGCCCGAACTTGTTGGTGGTCTTGTCGTCCTTGAGCAGCGGCGTGCCGGTGAAGGCGATATAGGCGGCGTTGGGCAGGGCCTTGCGCATGCGTTCATGGTTTTCGCCCCCCTGGCTGCGGTGGCCCTCGTCGATGAGCACGATCAGATTCTCCGAGGGGTTGTAGCACTCGGGCTGGCGCGAGGCGGTATGGAACTTGTTGATGATGGAAAAGATGATGCGCTCGGTGCCCTGGCCGATGCGCAGGGCCAGGTCCCTGCCCGAGCGTGCCTTGGCCTTCTCCCCGTCCTTCCTGGCGGCGATGGCCGAGCCGAAGGCGCCGCTGGTGAGAAAAGTGCCGGCCAGCTGCTTTTCCAGGTCCACGCGGTCGGTGACGACCACGATGCGGCACTGCTTCAGGGACGGATGCAGCAGCAGGGCCTTGCACAGATACACCATGGTCAGGGACTTGCCCGAGCCGGTGGTGTGCCAGATGCACCCCACCCTCCCGGCCGCCGTCGGGGCGGCCGCACTGGTCGATGCGCTCGATCAGGGCCTTGATGCCGAAGGCCTGGGGATAGCGGGCGGCGATCTTGCCCCGTTTGCTATCGAACAGGATGAAAAAGCGCACGAACTCCAGCAGCCGCTCGGGCGTCAGCAGGCCGATCAGCAGCCGGTCCTGATCGGTGCACAGCTCCGGGTTGGCCCACAGGGACTCGAAATAGCGCCGCACCTGGGCCGGTTTGTCGGCCAACAGGGCTTCGCGCTGCTCGGCGCTCAGCGGGATGTTCTTGATCCTGTTCAGATGTTCCTCGCCGAACAGCTCCTCGCGCCAGCGGGCCCAGAACTTCCCGGCGGGTCTTGGTGGTGCCGTAGCGGCCGTCGCTGCCGTTCACCGACAACAGCAGTTGCGCATAGGCGAACAGCACCGGGATCTCGTCGTTCTTCTGGTTGCGGATCTGCTGGCTGATGCCCTCGTCCAGCATGTCCTTGTTGGGATTGCCGACGCATCCGGGCGCTTGGCCTCGATCACCACCAGCGGCAGGCCGTTGACATAACCCACCATGTCGGGGCGGCGGATGTGGGTGCCGGCTGCTGCTGGCCACCTCCAGCTCCTCGGTGACCTGGAAGCGGTTCTGGGTCGGATCGTCCCAGTCGATTACGGCGATGGTGGGCGAGTGTCTCTTGCCGTCGATGAACTCGGTGACGGTGATGCCCAGGCTGAGCTTCTCGTAGAGCCTTTCGCTGGCGGTGAGCAGGCCCTCGTTCAGGCCCGGCGTGGCGAGCTCGCGCACGATCTGGTCGATGGCATTGGGCGACAGCGGATACCACTGCCCCTTGTACTCGAAGCGCCGCTGTCTTCAGCACCGCGATCAGCTCGTCCTTCAGAATCACCTCGCGGGTGCCGCCGCGCTTGGCCAGACACTCAGCCGGCGACAGATACTCCCAGCCCAGCGCCATGAGGGTCTTCAGGGCCGGGATGTGGCTGCTGTACTGTTCGCGGGTGTCGGGGGTCATGGCAGCAAGATCAGGCGGCGGAATCCAGCTTGACGCGGCGCTTGCCGGTGAGGAGTTGTTGCATTAGGGATTTCTTCTCTACCTTCAGCGCTTCCAATTGAGACAGAAGATTCCTTATGCCATCGTCAACCAACATTAATATCCCGGAAATTTTCTTCTGCTGTTCAATTTCAGGAACGAAAAAGGTATTGCCGCTTTGAAATCGCCCCTAACGATAAGCTCAAGAGCGCGTTGGACACACGTTAGCTCAACGAGAAAAATGCTTGTAATGACTGGAATTTTCGGCAGTAGATAAGAGCGCCACGTCATAATCTACCATTAGGCAACATCAGCATTAGGACGGACGGATTGCCAGATGATAACCGCATTCCTGGCGACTAGCCAGGTTTTCCTACACTCGAATGCTTGTAACAGCTAGTATGCTATCCGGTAGGTTCAGAATCCTTCGTGATGATCACATCCCCTTAAACCTCATATGTGAGTAACTTTTGCAATTTCGTCTCTCATTAGCCGTATTGAAACTATGAACGCTCATGATATCGGTCGTGTAATCGTTATAATACACGTCCCTGTATTGCCCAACCTACGCAGCAAGCTCATTAGCTATCCGGTGTTTTGTCCACGTTACTAACTCATCCCATGGTGATTCCTGATGCTGCATACTTGGCTGCCACTTCACTCGTAAACTCCAGGAAGCCGCTTTTTACCCTGTCAGCAGTTGCTGCATCAGCGCCTTTTTTTGCGCCTTGCTGTTGGCGATCAGCTTTTTGGTGGTTTCGATGGCCTTGTCCCAGGCGGAAAGGATTTGAGCAATTCTTGTCTGTTCGTCTTAAGGCATAGGGAATTAGAACTTCGAAAACTCCCTAATTTGTCCCAGCATCTGATGTTCGCCCTGGCCCACCAGGCGAGGCCAGTTCCGAAGCATACTTCACATATTCTTCAATGTCTTGTACAGTAATATTGGTAAGAAAATCCACATCGCACTGGTTGTTCTTTGGCCTGTACATGGGGAATCGGTGCGACGCGATCATCCCCTCCTCCTCACTTGTCGTTCTGGCGACTGCCTGTTCCCAGGCGAACACAATATTTACCACGAAGCAATTCGGTTAGATACCTTGAAGACTCGCTTGTCACCCAGACTTTTTCCAGGAACAGGATCCTTGTGAAATATTCCTTTCCCGTGAGAACGAATTCCGATCTCCCTGTAGGAAACATCCGGCATCGGATCGATCGGCCTAACTCACACGTTCCAGAACGGAGTCGAGCGATTTGATACGCCAGCCCTTAGGAACCATATCCCAACTTCCTTCAGGTACTTTTCCATCTCTTTCTCCAAGCCCCGCCAGCTCCGCCTTCAACTGACTCCCGCTCCTTGCGTACCGCCATCAGATCGATCTCCTCCTCCTCCTCGAAGGTATCCACATAGCGGGGGATGTTCAGGTTGTAGTCGTTCTCCCCGATCTCCTCGATGGCTGGCGAGGTAGGCGTATTTGTCCACGTTCTCGCGCGCCTGGTAGGTGGCGACGATCTTGTCGATGTTCTCGTCGGTCGAGCCGGTTCTGGTTCTTGCCGGCCTCGAATTCCCGGCTGGCGTCGATGAACAGCACATCCTGGTCGGCCTTGCTTCTCGCTTGAAGATCAGGATGGCGGCGGGGATGCCGGTGCCGAAGAAGAGCTTTTCCGGCAGGCCGATGACGGCATCCAGCAGGTTCTCCTCGATGAGCTGCTGGCGGATCTTGCCCTCGGCCGCCGCCGCGGAACAGCACGCCGTGGGGCACGACCACGCCATGCGGCCGGTGCGCGGCTTGAGCGTCTCGATCATGTGCAGGATGAAGGCGTAGTCGCCCTTGGTCTTGGGCGGGATGCCGCGGCGGAAGCGCCCGAACGGGTCGTCCTCGGCGGTCTCGTAGCCCCACTTGTCCAGGCGAGAACGGCGGATTGGCCACCACCACGTCGAAGTGCAGCAGGTTGTCGTCGCCGTCCAGCAGGCGCGGGTTGCGCAGGGTGTCGCCCCACTCGATGCGGTGGTTGTCCTCGCCGTGGAGGAACATGTTCATCTTCGCCAGCGCCCAGGTGCTGCCGATGGCCTCCTGGCCGTAGAGCGGGTATTTCCTGGAGCCCTTGTAGCGTGCCTTGATCTGGCGGGCGCATTTCATCAGCAGCGAGGCCGAGCCGCAGGCCGGGTCGCAGATGCTGGTCGCCCCCTGGGGCCACCAGTTCGGCGATCAGCTCGGAGACCTCGGCGGGGGTGTAGAACTCGCCGGCCTTCTTGCCGGCGCTGGCGGCGAAGTTGCTCGATCAGGAATTCGTAGGCGTTGCCGATGATGTCGAGCTTGCCGACGCGGCTGGGGCGCAGGTCGAGCTGCGGGCTTGGCGAAGTCCTCCAGCAGGTGGCGCAGGATGTCGTTCTTCTGCGCCTCGTCGCCCAGCCGGTTGGAGTTGAAGCTGATGTCCTGGAACACGCCGTTTCGCCGTCGCGCAGCTTGGTCGCCGTTGCCGTCTTCGATGGCGTGCAGGGCCTTGTCGATGCGCTCGCCGTTGCCGGCTCGAAGCGGTGCTCGTAGAGGGTGTAGAAGTTGGCGGATTTCGGGCAGGACGAAGCGCTCGTTCTTGAGCATTTCCTCGATCAGCTCCGGATGGTCGCCGTGTTGCTTTCTGGTATTCGTCGTAGTGGTCCTGCCACACGTCCGAGAGGTATTTCAGGAACAGCATGGTCAGGACGTAGTCCTTGTAGATGCTGGGGTCGACGGTGCCGCGGAAGGTATCGCAGGCGTTCCACACGGCGTTGTTGATTTCTCTTTGTTCCACCTTTGCCATGGTGCTCAGTGCTCCAGTAAGTGCTGAAAGATGCCTTTGAACAGGGTCTCGCGATTATGCAGTAATCGCTGGGTCAGGTCTCTTTCCCGCTCCCACAGCCGCTGCAAGGCAATGATCTTATGCTGCGTCTCAAGGGGCGGGACGGGCACCGGCATGGCCGCCAGGGCCTGCTTGGTCAACATGGGCATGTTGCTGCCGGTGAGGTGCGCCCGGAAATAGGCGCCCGCCTGGGGCTGGTTCAGATACCAGCACAGGTACTGCGGAGTGACCGCCCGGCCTTGCACCCGTAGGACGAACATCTGGCTGGTGGCGATGACCGGAACCTTGCCGTCGGCCATGACCGCCTCGTGGTATTCGCCGCGGCCCGGCAGGACAATGTCGCCGGCTGCCAGCACGGGCGGCGCGCCCGCGCCTTCCCAGCGGATACGGGGCAGCTCCTTTGGGAATCCGTCGCCGTGGCCCTTGAGGTCTTTGATCTGCAGCACCGACACGTCGCCCAGGGGGTCATCCTGAACCCTGGCCCGAAAGGTATAGCCGGAGCGGATCTCGGCGAGGTCGGCGAGGGCTTGTAATGGTTTGCGCATGGAGTCGTTTTCTTGATCAATGGCGCCGTCCCTGGTGCCGGCTTTCCTATTTCGTAGAGCCTCTACTGCGTTGTAGTTGCCGAGATTATTTTCCAATTACGGGATGTTGTCAACGAATCAATGGCAGTAGCTCGTCTACTGTCTATTTGACATACATTAAATTTGGCGTAAACTTCCGTAATATGCAAGTTTCTGGAAATTCTTGATCTATCATCTCATAAGGCCAATGCAGACACTGATCAGGCAAATCATGGACTTAGGCCTGTGCAATCGGGTGTTGACCGACGCCCAACTTGCCAGGATTGTCGAAGGCAGCCAACAACGCCGCCACAGCCTGGTCAACCGGGCGCTTAAGGCCGGGGAACTGTTGCGCCTGCGCCGGGGCACCTACCTGCTGGCGGATGCCTTGCGTGACTTCCCTCCGCACCCCTTCGCCCTCGCCCAGGCCATCGTGCCGGGCAGCTACGTCTCCTTTGAGACCGCCCTCGCCCACCACGGCTGGATCCCCGAGGCCGTGTACACCACCGCCAGCGTGACACCCGGGCGCAAGTCCTTGGGCTACGAGCACCCGGTATTCGGCAGCTTCTCCTTTCACCCGCTGGCGGTCGAACCCGGCTATTTTCTGGAGCTGGTGGAGCGTGAAAAGATCACGGAACAGACCATGCTGGTGGCCGAACCCGTCCGGGCATTGATGGACCTGGTGTGCCTGCGAAAGGCCGAATGGCAGGGGATGGGCTGGCTGACGGAAGGCCTGCGCATCGATCCCGAACACCTGCGCACCGTGACCGGCGCTGACATCCGCACGCTGGGCCTGGTCTATAAACAAAGGCGCGTCAGAACCTTTCTCAATTCGTTGGCCAAGGAGCTGGGCAATGATTGAATTGATCCAACGGCGGCTTGACGAGTACGGCGCCACCGGTTCGGTGCAGGAGGAACAGGCCCTGAAGGAAATCCTCCAGGAGATCGCCCTCTATGCCTTATGGCGGGCGGACTTCTTCGAGGTCGCCGCCTTTCAGGGCGGCACCAGCCTGCGCATCCTGCACAAGCTACCGCGCTTCTCGGAAGACCTGGACTTTATCCTGAAAGAGCCGGATCCGGGGTTCGAATGGAATCGCTACCTGGGGCGGCTGTTGGAGGGGCTACAGGGATTCGGCCTGAAATCCGAGGTGCTGGACAAGAGCCACATGGATCAACAGGTGAAGAAGGCCGTTGTGAAGGACAACGCCATCGCCAACCAGTTGAACCTCTCCTTCTATCGCGGCCATGCCGACCGGAAACTCAATATCAAACTGGAAATCGATGTCAATCCACCGAGCGGATCAGGCTATGACTACACATACCTGGATTTCCCTTTGGATTTCGAGGTGTGCCACCAGGATCTCGCCAGCAACTTCGCATTGAAGATCCATGCATTGCTCTGCCGGAGCTACCTGAAAGGACGCGACTGGTACGACTTCAGCTGGTACGTATCGCAGAAGGTTCAGCCCAATCTCCCCCATTTACAGGCCGCGCTGTACCAGTACGGCCCCTGGGCCGGCAAGGCCCTCAAAGTTGACCGTGACTGGTTGAGTCGCGCCCTGTCGGAGAAAATCGCGGTGATTGATTGGAAGCAGGCCGCCGCGGACGTTGAGCGATTTTTGGGCACTGCTGAACGGCAATCCGTGAGGCTCTGGAGCGAGCGTTTTTTTCAGGCCAAACTTGAGACCTTGATGCAAAACGGATAGCTTTTCCGGCCCTTCGCCGCGCCGGCTATACCTCCCGGCTGGAGCCTCACCCTCCCCCAGGTATTGGAAAACCGGCTTAAGCCGCGCGTGCCCGCCCGCCTCACGCAAACCTGTCGTCCGCCACGTAATAGCGCGGGTCTTCCAGGACGTTCACCTCCACCAGGTCGCCGGCCTTTTTCAGCAGGCGGCGGCACTCTTCGTTGAGGTGGCGCAGGTGCAGGGTCTTTCCCGCCTTGATGTAGCGCTCCGCCAGGGTGTCGATGGCTTCGATGGCCGAGTGATCGGCGACCCGCGAGTTCTGGAACTCGATAATCACATCATCCGGGTCTTCCTCGGGGTTGAACAGCTCCAGGAAGTTATTTACCGAGCCGAAGAACAGCGGGCCGTTGAGTTCGTGGACCCGCGAGCCTCGCTCGTCATCATAGCTCCTGATGTTGATATGCTTGGCGTGCTCCCAGGCGAAGGCCAGCGCCGAGATGATCACCCCCACCACGACCGCTACGGCCAGATCCGTGAAAACCGTGACCGCCGAGACCAGGACCAGCACGAAGGCGTCGGTGGCGGGGATCTTGCCCATGAGGCGCAGGCTCGACCACTCGAACGTCGCCAGCACAACGATGAACATGACGCCCACCAGGGCGGCGATGGGGATACGCTCGATCAGCGGGGAGGCGAACAGGATGAAAGCCAGCAGGAACAAGGCCGCGGCGATCCCTGACAGACGCTGGCGCCCGCCGGAGTTCACATTGATCATGCTCTGGCCGATCATGGCGCAGCCGCCCATCCCGCCGAACAGGCCGGTGACCGTATTGGCCAGCCCCTGGCCCATGCACTCGCGGTTGCCGCGCCCGCGGGTGCTGGTGATCTCGTCGATCAGACTCAGCGTGAGCAGGGACTCGATGAGACCCACCGCCGCGAGGATGAACGAATAGGGGAGGATGATCCTCAGGGTCTCCCAATTGAAGGGCACGGCGGGGATATGAAACGAAGGCAGCCCCCCCTTGATGCTGGCCAGGTCACCCACCGTCCGGGTATCCAGGTGCAGGCCTAACACCAGCAGGCTCACCGTGATAATCGCCGCCAGCGCTGCAGGGAAGGCGCCGGTGAGTTTCGGCATCAGGTAAATGATCAGCATGGTGAGCAGGATCAGGCCCGAGAACAGCAGCAGCGGCTCACCGCTCAACCAATGGGTCACGCCGTCAGGTGAGGTCACCTGAAACTGGTGCAGCTGCGCCAGGAAGATCACGATCGCCAGCCCGTTGACGAAACCCAGCATCACCGGGTGGGGGACCATGCGGATGAACTTGCCCAACCGCAGCACACCGGCGCCGATCTGGAGCAGCCCCGCCAAAACCACCGCGGCGAACAGGTACTCCACCCCATGCCTGGCCACCAGGGCCACCATCACCACCGCCATGGCGCCGGTCGCGCCCGAGATCATCCCCGGACGGCCGCCGAACACCGCCGTCAGCAGGCCCACCATGAATGCGGCATACAACCCCACCAAGGGGGCTACCCCCGCCACGAAGGCGAAGGCCACCGCCTCCGGTACCAGCGCCAACGCCACGGTCAGACCGGACAGAATCTCATTTTTAAAGCATGCGCGACTCGCGCAACCAAGCTGAAACATTGATCACCTTTGGGAAATTGCCAGGAAAAGATTAAGCGAAAAAACAAGCTATTATACAGGAATACGCCCATGTATGGAATACGACGCCCAGCAGCCATACCGTAATACACACCCACAGAGCGGTGCGCTGTCAAAGGCAACGCAACGGCGCCCGCTCCTTTCTCCGTGTTGGGGGATGCATGCCCTATAGGATAGAGGGCCGGGGTGAGGGGACCGGCCCGAGGGCCGCCCCGGCATCAATCCGGACGCCGGGCGAGCCAGATCATATGCCGCGCCCCGCGGGACCCGCGTGCCCGTACGGGCATCTCCTCCACATCAAACCCCGCCTTGAGCAGTCGGCCGGTGAACACCGGCGCGTGACCGGCCGACCACACGGCCAGAACCCCGCCGGTGCGCAGGGCCGCATACGTTGCGCAAAGACCGTCGGAGCCATAGAGCCACTCGTTCCCCGCCTGGGTAAAGCCTTCAGGGCCGTTATCCACGTCCAGAAGAATGCCATCATAAGCGGCGCCCCGGGCCTCGATCATGTCCGCGACATCGCCCTCGCGCATGGTGACCCGCGGGTCCGACAGGGGGTGGCCGGCTAGATCACCGAGAGGCCCCCGGTTCCAAGCGACCACCTGCGGTACCAGCTCTGCCACCGTCAGCCGCGCGTCGGCGGGAAGATGGCGCAGGGCCGCGGCCAGGGTGAACCCCATGCCCAGACCGCCGATCAGCACATGGCTGCCGGCACGCCCCGCCAGCCGGGCACAGGCGAGCTCGGCAAGGGCCTCCTCGGACCCGTGGCTGCGGCTGTTCATCAGCTCGCCGCGTCCGGCAAGCCGGATGGAAAACTCCCGGTCGCGCTGATAGAGCGACAGCTTTTCGCCACCGGCCGCCACCCGCGCCTCGTCAAGCAACACCCAGGGAATCATCGCTACTTCACGGGACCAGGAATCAAAGCATGAACCAGGGTTGATAAGATTTCACCGCGCATCAACTGCCGCCAGACCGCTGGATGCGCAGGTACAGGCGCTCGACCTTCTCCCTGGCCCAAGGCGTCCGCCTCAGAAACTTCAGGCTGGATTTGATGCTGGGGTCATGATTAAAACACTTGATATTGATCATTCGCCCCAGGGCCTCCCAGCCGTAATGTTGCACCAGCTGGTGCAACATGACCTCCAGCGTAATGCCGTGAAGCGCATTGTTGGCCGCCGGATCACTCATAGCGCCCTAAACCACTCTCCCCCAGGGGGTGCACTGTCAGCCACTCTGTTCACTGCTCTTATCCGCCTTCGCCTCGGCCGCTTTCACCCGGATCTTGTGTCCGTCCACTTCCTGGCCATTGAGCGTCCTGATGGCCGCCTTGGCGTCTCCAACCCGGGGCATTTCCACGAAGCCAAAGCCCTTGGATTTCCCTGCCACATCATCCATCACCACCTTGCAGTACTGCACCTTGCCATAGGCCTTGAACAGTTCCAGCAGCTGATCCTCAGTGGTTTCCCGTGACAGACTGCGCACCAATATTTTCATAGTCGCACCTAAAGTCATTCCTGCCGCATGTCGCGCGGATCCAGGCGGACCGGCATGGCGGTCCGGCCATTGCCGCACGACCCCTGCTCAAAACATCGCCCCTTAGGCGCTCAGTATAATTGAACTTAAAAAGGGGCGGTGACAAATGATAAGGATTTGCAGCCGGTCCCTGTGGGGCCAATTTGAGCCCCCCCCGGGCAAACCCTCAGCCGTTGCAATCACGGACCCCCGCGCGCATTTATGTCCCTATGTTATAATGCTGGTTTACGGGACTTAAGCCGCCCCGCAATCGATGATCATAGCCCCCATCAACCCTCAAGCCTGAACCCCCGACGCGCCTTGAAGCTCTCCGTTGCGGGCCGAAGCGGAAATTTATTCCTATGAAAACGCCGACGCGAATTGAACCCCTTATCCAGGATGGCCTTGCCGACGAGGTCGTCCGCCCACTCATGAGCGGCAAAGAGGCCATGGTCTACGTGGTCCGCCATGGGGATGAGCTGCGCTGCGCCAAGGTGTACAAAGAGGCCAACAAACGGGGCTTTCGCCAGAGCGCCGATTACACGGAAGGACGCAAGGTGAGAAACAGCCGCCGCGCCCGCGCCATGGAAAAAGGCGCCCGCTACGGACGCCAGGCCCAGGAAGAGGCGTGGCAAAGCGCGGAGGTCGACGCCTTATACCGCCTCAGCGCCGCCGGCGTGCGCGTCCCGCAACCCTATCACTTCGTCGACGGTGTGCTGCTGATGGAACTGGTGACAGGCGACGACGGTGACGTCGCCCCGCGGCTCAACGATCTGGCCCTGACGGCCGAACAGGCCCGCGAATACCACGGCACCCTGATCAAGCAGGTTGTCCGCATGCTCTGCGCCGGGATCGTCCACGGCGATTTGTCGGAATACAACGTCCTTATCAGCGCCGACGGACCCGTCATCATCGACCTGCCTCAAGCCGTAGACGCCGCCGGCAACAATCACGCCTTCACCATCCTCGAGCGCGACATCAACAACCTCGCCGCCTATCTCGGCCGCTTCGCGCCCGAGCTCCTGGCTACCGACTACAGCATGGAGATCTGGTCCCACTACCAGAGCGGCAGGCTACACCCGGACATCGAGCTGACCGGACGCTTCCAGCGCAGCGACAAGCCGGCCGATGTGGAGGGCGTCATGCGGGAAGTCGACGCCGCGATCCAGGAAGAGGCGGCGCGGCAACGCTACAAGCGGCAGATGGGGCAATAGACCCCGGGGCCCGGTCCCGAATCAGTCCTTTTTTTCCTTCCCATCCAGCAGGGATTTGAGATCGGAAAACGGATTGAACGTGGCGCCCGCCCCTTCTTTCGCGGCGTCGACGCTATGACCCCGCTGCGCCTCCAGCTGCCGCTGGTGTTCGTTGTCGTGGCAATACAGACAAAGCAGTTCCCAGTTACTGCCGTCCTCCGGGTTGTTGTCGTGATTATGGTCGCGGTGATGGACTGTCAGCTCATGAAGATTCTTGCGCGTGAACTCTCGACCGCAGCGCCCGCAGATCGGCGGATACATCTTCAGGGCGCGTTCGCGATAGCCCTGCTCCCGCAGCTCACGGGCACGGCGCGATTCGCTCACCACCTGATTCAATTTGTCTTTGTCCGGTTTCGCCATACCGAGCCCCGCACCGATGCTTATTGAGAACTCATAGCGTTAACGGGACACACCCCTGTTAACCCCGGAACGAATGGCAGCGCTTCACCACATCAGATCATCCGGAATCTTATAGTCGGCGTATGGGTCATCCCCGTCCGGCTCAGGTTCGCCGCCTTGATCCGGCAGGATGATGCTCTGGGGATCGCGCTGTTTGATCTTCTCCGCCACGGGCATGGGCACCAGCTCATAGCGCTCACCCAGCTTGGCGATCGCCAGGCGCCCGGACATGAGATGTTTGCGCACCTGCTCCGAGACGTGCAGTTTCCTGACCACAGTGCCATCCGTAAAATTGTAAGCGACATCCCCATCCCGCTCTTCAACACGGTTGGCTTCGATCAGCTGCTTGATCTGGGCGGCAACAGCCTTACGCTCAGCCTCTTCCTTTTTTTGCTGGTTAAGCCGGCGGTCGCGCTCGACCTTTTCGGCATGCGCCTTTTGCGCCAGCCGCTTGGCTTCATCCTCCTTCTGAGCTGACCCTTTTTTGGCCTTCTGCTTCTGACTTTTATATTGGCTGTGCTTGACCTGCTGCGCCTTTTTGTTATCAACCAGGCCGCTCTTCTTCAGCTGCTCTAAAAGTGAATTCCCCATGGGGTGCGCTCCGGATGTTATTGATAACCACCAAACGTTCCAAAGGGCAACGTTCCCCCTATTTTATAAGATACATGCAAATACGCAACGCGCCATGCGGGCCGCCGGCCCGTGAAGGCTCATCAACGGAACTGGCTATGCAAAAGGCGGCATGCTAAAGGGGACGGGGCTATTTGACGGGGTCTGGCATGGGCGCCCGCACCCGGTTCGGATGAAGACGAAGGCAATAGGCCAACAGATAAGCATCCGTCTGCATACGGCTTGATCTTCACGGGCGCTACGGCACATCCGGAAGGACGGACTGTTGCGCCCTTCCCTTGCCTTATTTATCTCTTTTGGATTTCTTCTCGGCCCTTTTTTCCATCAGGGTCTTGGCCGGCTTTTTCTTGGCTTCCTTCTTTTTGTCCTGTCCTTTGCTCATGATCGTTTCTCCTTCATGTTCAAGCCACGCCATTGGCGATCACCATAAAACCCACACTTTACGATTTGACTTGCATTATATCAGACTGGACACTTTGACCCTTGATTTCAATGGCTCAACGACGCGGGGGTTTCAGGGTCACCAGGGGTACCTCGACCCGGTCCTCGTTATCCGCCAGCCAGATCCCGCCGTCCTGAACGGTGCACTGCAGTTGCATGGTGCGCCGGGCCAGCTTGGTCAGGTTCTGGCTGGCGGCGGGCGGGAGGTTGATGACGGTGAGATTCCCGGCGCGTTCGACCTTGTCACGGTTTTTCGCCCACCACAGGTCGGCGCTGCGCCCGCCGTAGCTGTAGATGATCACCCGGTGGGCGCGCCCGCAGGCCTTGCGGATGTCCTTTTCATCGGGCAGACCCACGTCTATCCACAGCTCGATTGCCCCGGTCAGGTCCTTTTGCCACAGGTCGGGCTCCCCGGCGGTGCTCAGCCCCTTGCCGAATGTCAGGGCCTCATGGGCGTGCAGGGCGAAGACCAGCAGGCGCACCATCATGCGCTCGTCGGTCTCCGACGGGTGCCGGGCGACGGTAAGAGCATGATCTTGGTAGTAATGGCGGTCCATATCCGCGATCTGCAGGTCGGCCTTGAAGATCGTCGCCTTGAGGGCCATGGGGTCCCTAGGGAACCTGCGCACAGGCCGCTGAAGCGGCGCTCACGGCGTTGCAAAGGGGCTCGGAATGCTCATTTACTCCTTGTAAACTGCGCTCCCTCGCTCTTGTGCGCCTTGTGATCATCCCCTTGATCGACATGTGCAGAGGTTCCCTAGCCGACCTTCCGCGCTTCGATCAATGCGAGTTTCTCGCCCCGCGGGAGGCGTTTGATGGCGTGCTCGCGCCGTGCGGCCTGGGCGCGGTCGCGGCAGGGCTCCTGATACACCAGCACCACGGGCCGGCGGGCGCGGGTATACCTGGCGGCCAGCAGGTCATCGTTATTGTGTTCCTCGACGCGGCGCGCGGCATCAGTGGCAATGCCGGTATACAGGCTGTCGTCTGCGCAGTGGACGATGTAGACACACCATGATGCGGCCATGCGGGTGCTGCTCCCAAGAAAACCCTGCAGTAAAAAGTTGACTCCCCGTTCCCTTCGGGAGCGGGTGAAACGGGTGCGCGCTGTATTGCGGCGCAACCGCAGTGACAGGATACCGTTTTAAGGCCTCGCTGTTCCAGCTATTTACGTTGAAGGAGGCCGACCCCACCGGCCATTGAGGCGCCAGGCAGGGCTTGCTCAAACTCGCTGATTGGAAGGGGTTTGCCGAACAGGTAGCCCTGGAAATTCTCGCAGCCGTAGCGCTCCAGCATGCGGCGTTGTTCATCCGTCTCTACACCCTCTGCGATGACCTCCAGCCCCAGGGTCTGGCCCATCTTGACGATGGTCTCAACAATGGCCTCATCGTTCCTGTCGACGGCGATATCGCGCACGAAACTGCGGTCAATCTTGACTTGATTCAGGGGCAGTCTCTTGAGGTAGGAAAGGGATGAATAGCCGGTGCCGAAATCATCCAGGGCGAACAGTATTCCCATCTCGCGCAGCGTGCGCATTTTCTCGATAGACTGCTCGATATTGTCCAGGAACATGCTCTCGGTGAGCTCCAGTTCCAGGCGCGCGGGGTCGATTCCCGACCTTTCGACGATCCGCACCACCTGGTCGACGAAGTCGTCCTGGCGAAACTGTTTGGCGCTGATATTGACCGAGAGCTTGAAGGCACGGGTCGCGGGACGGGTCCCCCATTCCCGAAGTTGGGCGCAGGCCGACTCCAGGACCCACTCGCCGACGGGCAGGATCAGTCCGCTTTCTTCGCAAATGGGAATAAACTCCCCCGGCGGCACGATGCCCCGCTCGGGATGGACCCAACGCAACAGGGCCTCCGCGCCCAGCGCTCGCCCCCCCGGGCCGACGCGCACCTGGTAATACAGCATCAGCTGATCCTGTACCAGGGCCTTGCGGATCTCACCCTCAATCTTGGCGCGCCTTTCGATACCGGCCTGCATCAGCGGGTCGAAGAAACGCGAGACACCGCGCCCCGCCCTTTTCGCCTCATACATAGCCATGTCGGAGCGCTTTAACAGCTCGTCGACACTGTCCTCATGACCGAGGAACAAGGCCACGCCGATACTGGCGGAACCGGTGTACTCGCGCTTGTGCAGCTCGTAGCGGCTGCCAAGCGCGTCCAGAATCTTGTCGCTGATGGCCTTGGCCTGTGCCGCGGCATGCTCCCGGTCCGTGCCGATTTCCTCTAGGATCACCACGAACTCATCGCCGCCGCGGCGCGAGACGGTGTCCGATTCCCGGACTACCGCCTGCAGACGGCGCGCCACGTCCTTCAGCAGCAGATCCCCGTATTCGTGCCCAACGGTATCGTTGATGGTCTTGAAGTTATCGAGATCAATGAACAGCAGCGCGCCGTAAAGACGGTTGCGCGCACTGACGGCCAGCGCCCGTTCCAACCTGTCGTGCAGCAGGCGCCTGTTGGCCAGCCCCGTCAGGGAGTCGTAGTAGGCGAGATAGGCCACCTGCTCCTCGGCTCGCATGCGTTCGGTAATATCCATCAGCGCGCCCACGGTGCGCACCGGACGGCGCGCCTCGCCGTCGCCTTCGAACAGCGTTTGCGAGCGGGTCATTACCCACCGGACCCCGTCGTCCCGGGCAATGCGGTACTGGATGTCGAACAGGCCGTCGCCCTGAGGGTCATGGGCATGCTGCACGGCCCGCCAGACCCTGTCCCGATCCGCCGCATGCGTGGCGGCGACAATTCGCTCCAGGGTAACAGTCTCATCGGGTGGCACGCCGTAAATGGCATACTGCTCGGGCGACCAATAGAGAGTGTCGGTCAGGTGGTCATGATCGAAAATTCCGGTTTGCGAGACACGAATAGCCTGGCGCAGGCGCTCTTCGCTCTCGCGAAGGGCTGCATCGGCCTGCTTGCGATCGGTGATGTCGCGCACAAAGGAGATGTGGTGTTCCTTGTCCCGGTAGCGGACATGATTGGTAATCACCTCAACGGGGAACGTGCTGCCGTCCTTACGCCTGTGCGTGGATTCAAGGTGAAGAGAGCCATTTCTGCGCAGGGAATTTACTATTTCCTGCCAGTCGGCCGCGATAATATTCGGGTCCACATCCCACGCACGCATGCCTAACACCTCTTCGCGTGTATAGCCGAGGCTGCGGCAGGCCTGATCGTTCACCTTCAGGATGCGGCCCTCCATATCCTTCCAGTACACTGCATCGACACTGCAGTCGACGGCGATCTGGGTCAGCGCCAGGGCTTCCTCGGTCATTTTGCGTTCGCTGACATCGCGAACGCCGCTGAGGATGCAGCGCTCCCCTTCCAGATCAATCAGTCGCGCATTGATCTCCACCGGCATCACCGAACCGTCTTTGCGCATGCTGGTGACCTCGAACACTGCGGACCCACGGCGAAGCACTTCCCGGATCCGGGAAGGGACCCGTTCCGCGTACTCCGGCGTGTACAGCCGCGAGACATGGCACCCTATCAACTCTTCCCTGGCATACCCCAGGCGCTCATACGCCGTGCGATTGAGCTCCCTGATGTATCCCTCAAGATCGAGGATCAACAGCCCATCGTTGATCAGGTCGAACAGGGTGCGGTAGCTCAGATCCTTCCCCGGCGGCCTCATGTACTGTGCGTCTTTCGGCATCGCGTGAGACGTTGGTTATCCTTGCATTGTCAAAGCCCGGCCGACGAGGCGGCACATCAGGCTCAGGCGAACAGGAACAACCTGTACCTTGCTGAAATAACGTGCAATTTTCCCCGTCACTGGCATGGACCCCCCGTCACTCAGCGCTCCCCCCTTTGGCTTGCGCGGCATCGACCCTCTTCGTTTTATCGGCATGCGGTTTAGTTACTGAAATTACGCGCATATTTGTCGTATCACCGGCGCCCGAACAAGACCAAGGCATGGCCGGAACCGGTGGGAAGGAAGATTCAAGGCGGCAGGGGCAGACACCAGGGCGCAAGCAGGCCGAGGCAATTTCAGCAGGCACTGATGGCCGACCAGGCGGCCCCGGGGTAAAAAAAGCGACCCGGTACGGGATTCGGCACACCCTTGTGCACCCCGGCGCGTGTCCCCTGAAGCACGATCGGTTGATCTACTCGAGGGCTACTGCTCCACTTCCTCGCGCAATGCCGTTGCCTCGCCCATGCCTTGGGCAACGTCGGGGAGGATACCTTTCTCCACATAGACCGGCCGCGCCTTGTCCCGCAGGCGGGGAAGCCTTTGACCGAAGACGCCGGCCCCCACGATACACACAAGCCCGCAGCCCACCAGCGTCCAGGGCGCGCCGATAACGCCGGCCACCGCGCCCACCGCCAGGCTGCCGAAGGTCGCCATACCCATGAACGCCATGGTGTACAGCGCCATGACCCGTCCCCGCATCTCTTCACGCACCAGGGTCTGGATGACGGTGTTGCTGGCGGCCAGGTGGATCATGAAACCCACGCCCATAACGACCATGACCAGCAGCGACAAGGGGAACCAGCGGGACAGGCCGACGCCCATGAGGCCGGCGCCGAAGGTCGCGGCGGCATACGGTATCAAGCCGCCAAGGCCGATCACCGTCTTGCGTGATGCCAGGTACAGGGCGCCGAGGAGCGCCCCGAGGCCCATGGCCGCCATGAGAAAGCCGAGAGTGTGGGCACCGCCGTGCAGCGTCCGGGAGGCGATCACCGGCATCAACACCCGGTAGGGGATGCCCGCCAGCCCCACCAGCGCGAGCAGCAGCAGGATCGCCCGGATGGGCGCAAAACCGAACGCATAGCGCAGCCCGTCGCTCAGGTCATGAAATACCCGCTGCCGCTCGCCCACGAGGGGGCGCAGGGCCACGTGCATGGCGAGCAGCGAACCGATAACGGCCAGATAGCTCACCCCGTCGGCGAAGAAGCACCACCCCTCCCCCACCCACGCGATGAGCAGGCCCGCCACGCTCGGCCCGATCAGGCGCGCCCCGTTGACCATCGACGAATTGAGCGCCACCGCGTTGGACAGGTCCGCCCGGTCCTCGATCAGGTCGATCAACAGGGACTGGCGCGTCGGCATATCGAAGGCGTTGGTGACGCCCTGAAACAGCTGAAGGACAAAAATCTCCCACACCTCGACCGTGCCCGAGAGCGCCAGGGCCGCCAGCGCAAAGGACTGGAGCATCGACAGCACCTGAGTCGCGATCAGCAGCCGATGGCGGTTGAGCCTGTCCACCCAGACGCCGGCGACGGAGGCGAACACGAACGTCGGCGCCTGGGCGGCGAATCCGAGCAGGCCGAGCATCTCCGGCGAGTGGGTAAGGCGCCACACCAGCCAGTTGGTCGCCAAACGCGTCATCCAGGTGCCGATCAGGGACAGGCTCTGGCCGGCGAAAAAGAGCCGGTAATTGCGGTGGCGCAACGCCCGCAGCATTGACGGCATCACGCGTGCTCTCATACTGTTCGTTGCCCTCGTGATCGGGGGTGACACCGGGTCTGATGTTAAATCGCCGGCCCGGATCATATCCGGCCGGGTCGCCGCAGCCGCGGCTCACGGCCCCAATCTAACAAAAAATACGTTTAGTTGCGGACAGTTAACCCGGCAGGGCGCAACGGCAAGCTGTCGGCCGGGTGCCCGAACGCTTATAATAGCCATAGACCCCCGCGCAGAGACCCGCTATGAAAACCTTCACCTGCCAGTGCGGCAACACGCTGCATTTCGAGAACAACCAGTGCCTGGCCTGTGGGCGCCTGCTGGGGTTCATTCCGGAACTCATCACCCTGAGCGCGATGGAACCCGAGGATGAGGTGGTCTTTCGCGCTTTGACCCCCGCCGCGTCCGCCGGCCAACGCTTTCGCCGCTGCCGCAACTATGCCGAGGAGCAGGTGTGCAACTGGATGGTCCCCGCCGACGACCCCCAATCCTATTGCCGCTCCTGCCGGCTGAACCAGGTCATCCCGAATCTGGGCGAGCCCGCCAACCGGCTCTACTGGTACCGTATCGAGGTGGCCAAGCGGCGGCTGATGTATACCCTGTTGATGCTGAAGCTGCCCGTCAGCGGCAAGGGCCGGGACCCGGAACACGGCCTGGCGTTCAAGTTTCTCGCCGACCCGCCGGCGACCTCGGAGTTCACCGACGCCGTAGGCGAGCACCGGCGCGTGGTCACCGGCCACCGGGCCGGCACCATCACCATCAATGTGGCGGAAGCGGATGCCATCGCCCGGGAGGAGATGCGCGAGAAGATGAACGAGGCCTACCGCACGCTGCTGGGCCACTTCCGCCACGAGAGCGGGCACTACTATTGGACCCAGTTGGTGGCGTCCGACGCCGCATCACTGGCGCGCGCCCGCGCGCTGTTCGGTGATGAGCGCGCGGATTACGATGCCGCCCTGAGGCGCTATTATGCCGAAGGCCCGCCGCCCGATTGGAGCCGGCGCCACATCAGCGCCTACGCCGGCACCCACCCCTGGGAGGACTGGGCGGAGACCTGGGCCCACTACCTGCACATGGTGGACACCCTGGAGACGGCCCGGGACATGGGCTTCACGGTGGAAGGCCGGCTGGTGGCCCACCCCCAGGAGGTCCTGCAAGACACCCAGCATGCCCTCCAGCCGACGCAGCCCCACCCGGGCTTCGAATCCCTGTTCAACGACTGGGGACAGCTCACCGTCACCATGAACGCCTTGAACCGCAGCATGGGACTGGCGGATGCCTACCCCTTCGTGTTGTCCAAGAACGTGGCGCAGAAACTGCGCTTCGTCCACGACCTGATCGCCGCCAACATGGGGCGCTGAGGGATTCTCCTCTCAAGGCTGGGGCGGGCTAAGGGATGATCGTTCCCCCCTCACCTAAATATCCAGCTTCGGCAGCCCGTCGAACGCCTCCCTGATCCCCTTGCCCCAGCCCTCACGCAGGGACAGGTAGTATCCTGAATCCACCTCCAGGGTCAGGCGCTTTCCGATATCGAAACTGTCCCTGGCATACACCGCCAGCTCAATGGGCGGCCCCACCGACACGTTGCTGCGCATGGTGGAGTCGATGGACACCAGGGCACAGCGAGCCGCCGTCTCCAGGGTGCTGTCCAACCCCACGATGCGGTCCAGGATCGGCTTGCCGTACTTGGTCTCGCCGATCTGGAGGAAGGGATTGGCCGGCGAGGCGCTGATGGAGTTGCCCTCGGGATAGATCAGCACCATATCGTGGCCCTGGCCCTTGATCTGCCCGCCGAGGATGAAGCTTGCCTCGAAGCTGGACTGCTCGTGCTTGGATGTCTCGCAGTGGCGCACCTGGAGCCGGCAGCTCACCTCCCCCACATACTCGGCGGCCTCGTACAGGTCATCGACGGTGCGCAGGCTGCGGGGCGCCTCGGCGTCGTCCATGTCGCGCTGCAGCCGGTGCACCACCGCCTGGGTCGTACCCAGGTTGCCGGCGGTCAGCAGGACGAAGGTACGCTCGCCGGGCAGGGTAAAGGCATACATTTTGCTGTAACTGTTCACCTGATCCAGGCCCGCGTTGGTGCGCGAGTCGGAGGCGAAGACGAGGCCGCTTCGAGTCTTTACCGCCAAACAATACGTCATAAGGGTTTTGAACTAGCCTCACTAAAGGTTAAGCTATGGGGCGCCCATGATACCTACCATACAGACACGCACTGTTTCAGCACAGCCCCGCCGGAACGGCGCCCCGCGCCGGTGCATACGCGGTGCCTGTCGTTGCAGGGCCTCCCGGCACAACCACTCATTGTTCTCGTCCTCTCCATGAGCATCCGCTGGCGCGACTACCAAGTCAAGGGCTTTTACGACGAGTTGCTGCGCGGCACCAGCCGGCCCCGGTCGTGGGCGCGCCGCCTGTGCCGCTTTTTCAGCCACCTCAAGGATGAGGAACTGCGCGAGCGCCAGGCCGCCGCCGAGGTGGCCATCCGGGCCATGGGCATTACCTTTACGGTGTACTCCGAGGAGGATGGCTCCATCGACCGGGCCTGGCCCTTCGACCTCATCCCGCGGGTCATCCCCGCCGGGGAATGGCGGGGCATCGAGCAGGGCCTGTGCCAACGGGTGCAGGCGCTGAACCTGTTCATCGACGACATCTACCACGAGCAGAAGATCATCAAGGACGGCGTCATCCCCGCCGAGATCCTCGCCGAGTCGAAGAACTTCCGCACCCAGTGCATTGAGGTCAGCCCGCCCCAGGGGGTCTGGGCGCACATCTGCGGCTCCGACCTGGTGCGCGACAAGGACGGCACCGTCTACGTGCTGGAGGACAACCTGCGCGTACCCTCGGGCGTGTCCTACATGCTGGAGAACCGCCTGGTGATGAAGCGCGTATTCCCCGAGCTGTTCAGCCACTACGCCATCCAGCCCGTGGACGACTACCCCTTCAAGCTGTACGAGACCCTGGCCTCGGTGGCGCCGCGGCGCCGGGAGCGCCCCGAGATCGTGGTGCTTACCCCGGGGATCTACAACTCCGCCTACTTCGAGCACGCCTACCTCGCCCAGCAGATGGGCGCCGAGCTGGTGGAGGGCTCCGACCTGGTGGTGGCCATGGACGACTGCGTGTACATGCGCACCATCGAGGGCCTGTCCCGGGTGGACGTGATCTACCGCCGCATCGACGACCTGTTCCTCGACCCGGAGGTGTTCCGCCCCGACTCGATGCTCGGCGTCCCCGGCCTGATGCGCGCCTGGCTCAGGGGCAAGGTCGCCCTGGCCAACGCCCCCGGCGCCGGCGTCGCCGACGACAAGGTGGTCTACGCCTTCGTGCCCGAGATGATCCACTACTACCTGGATCAGGACCCGATCCTGCCCAACGTGCCCACCTACCTGTGCATCGACAAGACCGAGCGCGACTACGTGCTGGCCAACCTGGACAAGCTGGTGGTCAAGCCCGCCAACGAGTCCGGCGGCTACGGCATGCTGGTCGGCCCCCACGCCACCCAGGAGGAACGCGACCAGTTCGCGCGGCTGATCCGCCGCGACCCGCGCAACTACATCGCCCAGCCCCTGCTGACCCTGTCGACCGCCCCCACCCTGGTGGGCCAGCGCGCCGAGCCGCGCCACGTGGACCTGCGCCCGTTCGTCCTCACGGGCAAGGAGCAGTACGTCACCACGGGCGGGCTCACCCGGGTGGCCCTGCGCAAGGGCTCGATGGTGGTCAATTCCTCCCAGGGCGGCGGCAGCAAGGACACCTGGATCATCGACGAGGAGGCCGAGTGATGCTGTCCCGCGTGGCGGCACGCATCTACTGGATGGCGCGCTACCTGGAGCGCGCGGAGAATACGGCGCGCATCGTCAACGTCAACGTCAACCTGCTGCTCGACCTGCCGCGCTCGGTGGCCGTGGGCTGGCAGCCCCTCATCGAGATTACCGGCAGCGGCAAGATGTTTCACCGCCTGTTCCGCGCCCCGCGCCAGCAGAACGTGGTGCGGTTTCTCATCGCCGACCTGCGTAACCCGAGTTCCCTGCTGACCTCCCTCGACCAGGCCCGGGAAAACGCCCGCACCGTACGCGACGTGATCCCGCGGGAGGCCTGGGAGGCCATCAACTCCCTGTATCTGGCGGCCAAGTCCGGCCTGCCGGGGGGGCTGGCCCACGCCCGCCGCCACGACTTTTTGAACAACATGATCGCCCGCGGCCAGCACATCACCGGCCTGCTGGCCGGCACCATGCTCCATGACGCCGGCTACGATTTCCTGCGGGTGGGGCGCAACCTGGAACGCGCCGATATGACCTCGCGCATCGTGGACGTGCGCTCGCGCAATCTGCTCCCGGACCAGCCCGAGGTGCTGCCGCCGTTCGAGCATATCCAGTGGATGAGCGTGCTGCGTTCCCTGTCGGGTTACCAGAGCTACCAGCAGGCCGAACAGGGGCCGGTGGAGCGCGGCGCGGTATTGCGCATGCTGCTGCAGGACCCCCTGTTCCCGCGCTCGTTCGCCCACTGCGTGGGCGAGGCGCAGAGCTGCCTGCGCAGCCTGCCCCGCAGCCGTGACGTGGTCGCCCAGGCCCAGGCCCTGTGCGAACACGTGGCCGGCTCCCCCGTCGAGACCATGAGCAAGCTGGACCTGCACCGCTTCATCGACGGTCTGCAGCGCGAACTCGCCCTGCTGCACAGCACCATCAAAGAGACCTATTTCACCCCTCCGGCGCAGAAGAAGAAATAGTCCGGCGCCGGCCCGGCCGTGACGCACAACACTGAGAGCAGTCATGGCCATCAGACGCTACGATGGACTGCGCCGGCCCCGGGAGCAGACCGCACCGCCGCGCGGCCGCTGCACATCGGTCGGCAGGTTGTTGAAAGCCCCCTCTCCTGATAGAAGGGACAGCAAGGCATTTTTCAACAGAGGGTTAAAGCCCTAACCGCTTTCGAATATCGGCAGGCGTAACGCCCGCGGCGCGCAGCGCCCTCAAAGTCACCACCTCGTTGCGCTTGGAGAACTTATTTCCGGTCTCGTCCACGATAAGTCGGTGATGGGCATAGACGGGCGCGGGCAGGCCAAGCAGGTCCTGCAGCACCCGCTGGATATGCGTGGCATGGAATAAGTCCTCGCCGCGGGTAACCAGTTCGATGCCCTGCAGGGCGTCGTCCACCACCACGGCGAGGTGATAGCTTGCGGGCAGGTCCTTGCGCGCGACGACCACATCCCCGAGAAGGTCAGGCTCTACACGACGCCGCCCCCGCTCGCCCGCCGGCCCCCGTCCCCGCTCGTCGAAGCGAATCGGCAACTGCAGGTGCTCCCGCGCCTTGGCGATATCGAGCCGCAGTGCATACCGGCCGGTCTTCATGCGCGCGGCCCGCCGCTCCGGCGGAAGATCCCGACAGGTCCCGGGGTACAGGGGGCCTTCCGGCCCGTGGGGCGCATCGACGGCGCGCGCGATCTCCTCGGCGATCTCCCGGCGGGTGCAAAAGCACGGATACAGCACGCCCAACCTATCGAGCCTGGCGAGGGCGGCGGCGTAGTCATCGAAGTGCTCCGATTGGCGGCGCACCGGCTGTTCCCACTCGAGGCCGAGCCAGGCGAGGTCCTCGAGAATCGCCGCCTCGTATTCGGGGCGGCAACGCGGCCGGTCGATATCCTCGACCCTCACTACGAATGCGCTACCCGGCGCGCGTGCGGCGTCGTAGGCGGTCAGCGCCGCGAAGGCATGGCCCAGGTGCAGATAGCCGGTGGGGCTCGGTGCGAAACGGGTTTTCATTGATACACGGCGGGACAACTAGACAGGGCTGTTCTCTCTCTTCGGCGAGATGGCGTTCTCAATTATAAACCAGCGCCTCCGGCGGGCGAGCTGTTTGAAGGCAACGAGTCGCTGCAACGGCACCCAGAGGTCGATTCTGGGCCATCCTGCCCCCGTGATGCAATTGTGTTATGTTGTCTGTCAGACAGCAGCGGCAGGAGTTCACCTATGCGTAAGCATATCACTCACGAGGGCGCACGAAGACCCAGTCCTTCCGGTCATGACTGGCTCGACCTGGAGCACCTGGCCCAGGTCGAGCTGACGTCCGAGGACCCGCACCATCCCATCGAGTCGGCATTGATCGCCGATACCGGCGGCTGGCATGCGCAGGAACCGGGCAAGCAGACGGTACGACTGATCTTCGACAACCCACAGCGAATCAGTCGTATTCAATTGGGCTTTGAGGAGGCGGAACGGGAGCGTACCCAGGAATTCGTGCTGCGCTGGTCGCCGGGCGGCGGGGCCGCCTACCGGGAGATCGTACGTCAGCAGTACCACTTCAGCCCCCCGGATACCGCCCGCGAGCTCGAAGACTACACCGTCGACCTCAACGGGGTGACCATGCTGGAACTGAATATTATCCCCGACATCAGCGGCGGAGACGCCAGGGCATCCCTCGCACGGTTACGGGTGGCCGGATAAACACGGGGGCGCCTCGAACAGGTCCGCCTGCTTGCATGACCCCGCCGGGGTCGCAACCCGCATCGGAAAACAAAAGGGCCTCTCCGCGGAGAGGCCCTTTCAACGACGCCACCTCGGGGGGTGACTTTCGGGTGCGGTGCTTATTCGCCGTAAACGGTGAGCTTGTAGTTGCCGATGATCCCGAGGATGTTATTGGCATCCCAATCCACATGAGTGACCTTGGAGATGTGACCGTTTTTCATGGCCGTTTCAATGCTGCAGTCACCCTGGGCGATCAGCCCCAAGACACTCTGGCAGGTAGCGGTACCGCTCTTCATCCCGCGGTGGTTGGATGTGGCTGTGATGGGCAACTTCAGATTCGTGTACAACCCGCCGTACGGCATGGAAGTGGCGCAACCACCCAGCCCCAGAGCGGCAACGAGGATACCGCTTGCGATTACCTTGTTCATATTTTTAATTCCTTTATAAAAATTGAATGATCGAGCCGGTTGAAATCATTTATGGCATAACCATAAGATTTCGCACGTATACTTTAGTTACCAAACGATGGATTATCAAGCCCCCGGGCCGGCCCATGGTGGCGACCGGCCCGGGCATATCAGGCAGGAATCTACCGGGTCTGTTTCTTTTCGCCTTCCCCGCCTCATGGAGTAAACTCCTTCGCTAAGGGCAGACCGGATCATGCCTGGACAATGGCCGCGTATGGGACAATTTCCGCGCGCCCCGCGCCTTGACCAGGTATAAGAGGTTGTTTAAAAGGGAAAACCCGTGAGCATCATAGCGCTCTACAGCATCAAGGGAGGCGTTGGCAAGACGGCGGCGGCGGTAAACCTGGCGTACGAAGCGGCACGCGCCGCTGCACCCGTACTGCTGTGTGATCTGGACCCGCAGGGCGCGGCCTCGTTTTACCTTCGCACTGAGCCCGCCGGGCGCTTCAACCGGAAGCGATTCCTAAAAGGCGGAAAGCATATCGCGCGCAATATCCGGTGCACGGATTTCGAGTCCCTCGATCTGCTGCCTTCAGCGCTGTCCTTTCGCAATCTCGATTTGGCCCTGGATGCAAAGGGTGTTTCCAAGAATCACCTGATGCGGCTGATGGCCCCCCTCGGCGCGGCATATGCGAACGTGCTCCTGGATTGCCCGCCCAGTATTACGCTGCTGGCAGAGCATATCTTTCGCGCTGCGGACCATATCCTCGTCCCGTGCATCCCGACAACGCTGTCTATGCTCACCTACGAAAAGCTGGTCGACTTCTTCGATAAACGAGGGTTCGACCACGGCAAGCTGATGCCGTTCTTTTCCATGGTCGAACGGCGAAAGACCATGCACCGCAAGACCATGGACCATGTCTTGGGGGCCGGCATGGGCTTCATGGAAACCGCGATCCCCTATGCCTCGGACGTTGAACGTATGGGGATAAAGCGCCAACCCGTGGCGTGTTTTCGGCCCGGCTCGCGGGCCGCTCAGGCCTATGGGGCGCTGTGGAAAGAGTCCAGGAGCAAAACCGGAGCCGACACCGCCCCGCCGCCGCCTGCCGGAACGCCCGCCGCACCATAGCGCAGCGTGAGGAGCACAGGGAGAATAGGGGCAATATGCTGAAGATATATGCCGACCGGCTCGCCTGTTCGCGACCATCGGACTGTTCCTGAATCCGGGTAACGGCGCCGGCCCGCCGGCCCTAGGGATGAGGCGGCGCGGCGGCGGGGCCGAGGGACTTGATGAACCAGTAGACGGCCTTCAAATCCGCATCGCTCATGTCACTGAGGTTGTGCCGGGGCATGGGCGGGCGTTTTTTCGGATCCCGCGCCAGTTCAACCCACTGGGCAGGGCCGAGCCCGGCGACGACGGCACGCAGATTGGGCGCATGGCTCACGCCCCACGGGCCGCGAAAGCCGCGCCGGTCGCCGCCCGACAGCCATCGGCTCTGGGGCACGTGACCGCCGCTTTGGGCATAACCGGCCGTGTGGCAGTCGTTGCAGTCATTCATGACAACGATATTCCTGCCCCGCAACACTTGCTCGGAACGGGCCGCATCGCCGTCGGCCGCGGCGATTCCCTCACAGGCACCCGTCACCGCCCACAGCAGCACGAGGGTCACCGCGCACGCACGCCTGTACCTCTTCACATTGTCTCCGCCGGTCATCCCCTGTCTCCCCGTGTCCGTCCCGGCCGGACCGCGCCGGGCGGGTGATCGCATTGGCATCTCTGCCCATGATACACGCTCACGGGCGGGGGGATTAAGGTACCTGAAAAAGCCCGGCCCGTGCCGGTAGACGGCGATGGAAACAGGCTGCTGACCCCTTTTCGGAGGGCCGCCTAAGCAGCGGCGGCCACGTACGACGCCTCGCCGCCGTGTCTGCGGACGACCTCGGCAAGACATTCGTCCGCCGTTAGAAGCGTCAAGCCATTGCTAATCGCCACTTCCGCCAGGAGGATGTCCCGTGCATTGGTCTGCGAGTGGCAATGCTGCCTGAAGTCATCCGTCAAATCGCGGAACAAGGTGTGGTTCCACAGCTTGAAGTCCTCCCAATAGGAGCCGTCCAGTATAATTGAGCCGATGGAAATCCGCTTCAGATGGTATTTTCCGAACTTCAGCAGCAGTCGGGCCTTGCGTCCCTTGTCCCTTGTCTTCCTGATCTGATCAATCTGCACGCCGGCGGCCGCAAAGGGGTAGTCGGACGGCAGCTCATCGATGACGAACGTACCGTTTATCAGCCTGTTCATGATGTAGGTATCGACGATATAGGACATTGGAAACCCTCCACTAAGGGGCCAACATCGCCGACCAGGCACCTCGGGGCGGTCACGGGAAGGGTCGTGAGGCGCCTAAGTCGGTTGAGGTCTTTCAGAGGTGAAAAATAAACTGCATCCTGCCGGGTTGGACATATCTGCTCTCGGGCGCTTTCGGAAGGCAACGGGCGGGCGCGACCGGCTGTGCGCGCCCGCCTCTTCGCTCATAACGATCAGGCCACGTCCTTGGCGGTCACCGGCTGGGGTTCGGCAACCTGCCCCGTACCGGGCAGGGGCCGGCCCACCGAGGGGGTGACCGGCATCACCGGGGCCGGGCCCGAGCGGAACAGGGCATTGACCGGATCCCACGCGATGATGGCGGTCATCGCCAGGTACACGCCGGCGAAATTCAGCGCGAAGATCCCGAAGGCATCGAGCAGATACGTATCGACCAGGGCGTCGCCCAGGACACCGCCCAATGCGGCGCCGGCCGTGGCGCCGCGCA
Organism: uncultured Gammaproteobacteria bacterium; assembly: GCA_963844825.1. GTDB lineage: Bacteria > Pseudomonadota > Gammaproteobacteria > CAWJPQ01 > CAWJPQ01 > CAWJPQ01. Next base: position 92,511 of record CAWJPQ010000012.1, on the reverse strand, counting down.
CCATGCGCCCGGCATGGCCCACGTTGCTCTCATAGATGGGCCTGCGGGATTCCTGACCCGAAGACTTTATGATCGCATCCGGGATAGTCTTGTCCAGGATTGCCGTAGTCACCAAATAGATGGCCATCACCGAGGCGGCGAATACCCAGGCGGGGGTTACCCAAATGCCCGTCAGGAAGGTGCCTGCAATGCCCACTCCCAGAGCGGCGCGCAGCATCCTCGCGTTGAAGTTCCTGTCCAACTCACCGTCGATATGAGCATACGTGTTCATGGCGTCTCTCCTGTTAATGATCAGCACTTCACTCCAACCGAGTATGGTTTGTCTGTGCCGTTGGTGACCATTAAGCGCCTTGAACCTTAAACAAGGCTTACCCATTCCTTAGGCAGGGCTTAACATGACTATGCAGTTGTTTTTTCGACTCTTTTAATCACCCGGCCTTGGGGGCGCGCCATCAACAGGACAAGACCTTGGCCAGGCATACCCCTCTTTCCAGCGGACGGGGAACCGGCACGGCTGCGTCCACCCCTCCCGAGCGATGGCGCCCGGCAATGACTGCAGGTCTATTGTCCTTCCCGGTGGCGTTTCAATCAGGGGGACGCTATTCTCTCTGTGTAAAGGGGAGCTCGCCCATGGGTCAGGAAATTCTGACGTCACATTTCAGCGAAGAGGATTTCGCGCGGTTCAAGCAACGGCTTGCCGCGGAAACCGCCGCCCTGCGTCAGTGGTTCAAGGGCGGACGATTTGTCGCCGCGGACCGCGTGGCCGGCTTCGAGCTCGAGGCATGGCTGGTGGATTCAAGCTATCGGCCCCGCCCCCTCAATGAGCGTTTCCTCGCGGCCATCGACACCGAATGGGTCAGCCCGGAACTGTCGCAGTTCAACGTCGAGCTCAACGTCGCCCCGGAACGACTGCAGGGGGACGCCTTGCACCGCCTGGAGCAGAACCTGAGCGGTACGTGGAATTACTGCTGCGAGGTTGCATCCACCTTGGATGCCGATCTGGTCATGATCGGCATCCTGCCCAGTGTGCGGGAGGAACAGCTGACGCTCGATAATATGTCGCGCGTGAAGCGTTACCGCGCCTTGAATGAGCAGATATTCCGCCTGCGCCGTGGGCGTCCCCTGCAGCTGGACATCGTGGGCCGCGAGCATCTGCGCACCACCCATCACAACGTGATGCTCGAGTCGGCGGCAACCTCCTTCCAGATCCATCTTCAGGTCAGTCCGGAACGCGCCGCGCGGTTCTACAATGCCTCACTGGTGGCATCGGCGGCGACGGTCGCGGTGTCGGCGAACTCCCCCTATCTGTTCGGCCGGGACCTGTGGGACGAGACCCGCATCCCGCTGTTCGAACAATCGGTAGAGGTCGGCGGGTATGATGGTGCTGTGTATGGGCCGTTACGGCGGGTAAGCTTCGGTTCCGGTTACGTACGGGACTCACTGCTGGAGTGCTTCGAGGAAAACTGCGAGCATTTTCCCGTCCTGTTGCCAATGCACTTCGACGATTCCCCCAAGGGCCTTGATACACTCGATCATCTGCGGCTGCACAACGGCACCATCTGGCGCTGGAATCGGCCGCTGATCGGAATCGACGGGGACGGCAAGCCCCATTTGCGCATCGAGCACCGGGTGGCCGCCAGCGGTCCGACGGTGGCGGACCTGATCGCCAATGCGGCGTTTTACTACGGCCTGGTGCACTCCCTGGCGACCATGAGCGAGGCGCCGGAGCATTCCCTGAGCTTTTCCCAGGCCCGCGATAATTTCTACGCGGCCGCGCGCCAAGGCCTGGACGCTCATGTGGGTTGGTTAGGGGATAAGCGCGGCCCGCTGCGCGGCCTGATACTGGACGAGCTGCTGGCATTGGCCCGAAATGGCCTGCAGCTGCTCGACCTGGATACCAACGACATTCACAGGTATCTTGGCATCATAGAGGCGCGGGTGCGCAGGGGCCAGAACGGCGCCCACTGGCAGCGCGGTTTCGTGAAGCGCAACGGGAAGGATATGCTGGCGCTCACTGCCGCCTACGCCGAACACCAGCACAGCGGCGTACCGGTGCATGACTGGACAGTCTAATCCAAGGCCTGACGGACAAGGGCCGCCCGGGTCGCGTCGCGCACCGGGGCCGAGCTGGGCGCGGCCCCTTTAATCCTCTGCCCGGAGGCAGCTTATACCAATGCTGAAAATATTCGACACCCTGCCGCGCGGTTTTCTGGAGGCCGATGCAGGCGATCTGGCGGATCTGCTCGGCGGACCCGCCTTGATTCATCTGCCAGGGCGGCGTCCGGAGCCCTTATTCCTGTCGGTATTGCTCCACGGCGATGAGTTGACCGGCTTCGAAGCTGTACAGGCGCTGCTGCGCCAATACCCCAACGAGGCGCTGCCGCGCGCCCTGTCGATCTTTGTGGGGAACGTGGAGGCCGCACGCCGCGGCGTGCGCCGGCAGGAAGGGCGCCAGCCCGACTATAACCGGGTGTGGCCCGGGACCGACAGGTATCTGGATACACCGGAGCATGCCATGATGTGCCAGGTAGTCGATGCCATGGCCGGGCGCAACCTATTCGCCAGCATCGACATCCACAACAACACCGGGCTGAACCCCCACTATGCCTGCGTCAACCGCATCGACCACCGCTATTTTCACCTGGCGACGTTATTCAGCCGTGTGGTGGTGTACTTCACCCGCCCCCGCGGGGTGCAGTCCATGGCATTCGCCCCGCTCTGTCCCGCGGTGACCGTCGAGTGCGGCCAGAGCGGCAACCCCCGCAGCGTCGCCCATGCACTGGAGTACATGGAGGCCTGCTTGAAGCTGTCCCATATTCCCTCCCATGAGATCCCCGAGCGCGACATTGACCTATTCCATACGGTGGCGACGGTCACGGTGCCCCGGGATGTGACGATCGCCTTTGACGGCGGCGACGCCGATATGGTCTTTACCAAGGACCTGGATCACTTCAACTTCCGGGAGCTGCCGCCGGGCACCCGCCTGGGGCAGGTTCGCCCGGGAAGCCCGGCACAGCTTCGGGCCTGGGACAACGCCGGCCGGGACGTGGCCGAGCGCTTTTTCGAGTACGCCGACAATACCATCAATCTGAAACGCCCGGTCATGCCTTCCATGCTCTGTACCGACGAAAGAGCCGTGCGCCTGGATTGCCTCTGTTACCTGATGGAGCGGTACGACACCCGCGGACTGCCGAGAACCTGACCCCTTTTTTATTTATTTCAAGCCTATTCCTCGTGGGTATAGCTGTTAATAATATAGCCGCCCGACTTCTCGTCATATTCCAGATCCAGGAGCTTGCGCGCCTGGGCTTCTTCCAGCAATTTACTAAAGGTGCGAAAGCCGTGATATGTCTCATTGAATCCCGGCTTACGGCGTTTCAACGCCTGCTTGACCATTGAACCCCAGACTTTCTCCTCCTCGCCTCGCTCTTCGAACAGGTCTTCGACGGTCTCGAGCACTAGATCCAGCGCCTCCTGCTGTTTCTTTTCCTCCGGCTGGGCGGTTGCCTTCGCTTCCGTCTTCCTGGTTTTGGCCTTACGCCTGGCGTGACGCTGCTTGTCGGCCTCTCGCGCGAGGTCGTCGTAGTAAATGAACTCATCGCAATTGGAGACCAGCAGATCAGAGCTGGAGTTCTTGACCCCGACGCCGATCACCACCTTGTTGTTCTCACGCAGCTTGCTCACCAATGCCGAGAAATCGGAATCGCCGCTGATGATGACGAACGTATCAACGTGCGCCTTGGTATAACACAGGTCCAGCGCATCTACGACCATGCGGATATCCGCTGAGTTCTTTCCGGACTGACGGACGTGAGGAATCTCGATCAGCTCGAAGGTCGCCTCGTGCATACCCGCCTTGAACTCCTTATATCGCTCCCAGTCGCAGTAGGCCTTTTTGACGACAATGTTGCCTTTGAGCAGGAGCCGCTCGAGCACCTTTTGGATATCGAACGCCGCGTATCTGGCATCGCGTACGCCCAATGCGATATTTTCGAAATCGCAGAACAGCGCCATACTTTGGGTCTTGTGCTTTTCGTTCATGATGCCTCCGGTCCGACTTGAATTCCCTCTAGTCATTGCCAAACACAAGACTCCCGAGATCCCGCCCACGGGAGCCGTTCCGACACTACCCCAACGTCCAATATGTTTCCCCGCATAGATTAATAACCTGTGGCCCTTAGCCGTCACAGCGGCAACTACACCAGCAAGGATGAAGGCGGTTACCTTGCCTGGATCACACCTCTTCGAGCGATATCAGAGGCTCATGAATCCAAGTACTCTTGCACTTCGGACACTTTCCCGGTTTTCGCAACTTGTCCTCGCGAAAGCTAAACCCGCAATGCCTGCACCGTGCCGGGACAATCACGGTGCGGTAGGGCATCCGCCTCAGGCTTTTTATAACATGCAGCAGGTCCTGCTCTACACCCCTGGGAGACTCGCCAAGAAGTCGGGCCAAGTCTGTAATACTGTAGGCATGACCGAGCAGAATTGGAATCAGATCCTTCCGGTACACGGCCTCATGCACCCCCGATGATGACGTTTCCGCAGCCACCGGCCGAACCCGCAGGCGGCCACTTCCCCCTATGCGGACAGCAGGGACAGGCCCGCGGGCTTGGCCATCCGGCCTTTTCGCCCGGTCCGTTCCCTTGCCGATCAGGTGCCGGTCCTGCCCACCACCTCGACACCCTGGCTGTGCAGATAATCGTCATAGCTCCCGCTGAAATCGACGACCCCGCCAGGCGTCAGTTCGATGATGCGCGTCGCCAGGGAAGAGACGAACTCGCGGTCGTGACTCACGAAGATCAGTGTACCCGGATAGTTCTCCAGGGCGGTATTGAGCGATTCGATGGACTCCATGTCCAGGTGATTGGTGGGCTCATCCATGACCAGGATGTTCGGCCGCTGAAGCATGAGCTTGCCGAAAAGCATGCGCCCCTGCTCGCCGCCTGACAGCACCTTGACGGATTTTTGGATTTCATCCTGCGAAAACAGCAGCCGGCCGAGCGTCCCGCGGATCATCTGCTCGTCGTCGCCGGGCTTGCGCCACTGGCTCATCCAGTCGAACAGGGACAGGTCGGCCGCAAAGTCGGCGGCATGGTCCTGGGCGAAATAGCCGATATCCGCGTTCTCCGACCATTTGACGGCGCCCTTGTCGGGCGCCAATTCGCCGACCAGCGTCCGCAGCAGCGTGCTCTTGCCGATGCCGTTCGGGCCGATCACGGCGACGCGCTCGCCGACTTCGACCATCAGGTCGAGATTGCTGAACAGCGGCGTCTGCCCGTACCCCTTGGCCAGCTTGCGCACCTCCAGGGCCAGGCGGTAGAGCTTTTTGGTTTGATCGAAGCGGATGTAGGGATTCACCCGGCTGGACGGTTTGATCTCGTCCAGCTTGATCTTTTCGATCTGCTTGGCCCGGGAGGTCGCCTGCTTGGCCTTGGAGGCGTTCGCCGAGAAGCGGCTGACGAAGGACTGCAGGTCAGCGATCTGCGCCTTCTTCTTGGCATTGTCGGCGTGCTGGCGCTCGCGCGCCTGGGTGGAGGCGATCATGTAATCGTCGTAATTACCTGGATAAAGCCGCAATTCGCCATAGTCCAGATCGGCCATGTGGGTGCACACGCTGTTCAGGAAATGCCGGTCGTGGGAGATGATCACCATGGTGCTGTGCCGCGCATTGAGCACCCCCTCCAGCCAACGGATGGTGCTGATGTCCAGGTTGTTGGTGGGCTCATCGAGCAGCATGATGTCCGGGTCAGCGAACAGCGCCTGCGCCAGCAATACCCGCAGCTTCCAGCCGGGGGCCACCGCACTCATGGGCCCGCTGTGCTGCTCCAGGGGAATATCCAGCCCCAGCAGCAGCTCGCCGGCCCGGGTCTCGGCGGTATAGCCGTCCAGTTCGGCGAAGCGCACCTCCAGCTCGGCCACCTGCATGCCCTCCTCTTCACTCATCTGCGCCAGGGCATAGATGCGCTCGCGCTCGCGCTTGACCTGCCACAGCTCGGCATGGCCCATGATGACGGTATCCAGGACCGTGTAATCCTCGAAGGCGAACTGGTCCTGGCGCAGCTTGCCAGACCCGGTCATTGGCATCGACGCTGATATTGCCCGAGGTCGGTTCCAGGTCTCCCCCCAGAATCTTCATCAGGGTGGATTTGCCGCAGCCGTTGGCGCCGATCAGGCCGTAGCGATTGCCGTTGCCCAGCTTGACCGAGATGTTCTCGAACAGCGGCTTGGGTCCGAACTGCATGGTGATATTGGCGGTTACAATCACAATATTTCTTCCAAAACATAGGGTTAAACGAAGCACGGACGTGGACCCCCAGGCCAGAGGCCGGATGGTCCCGGCCTAAACCGGATACGAATATGCAGACAAGGGAGAAGCCCGATCGCGCGAGACTCGCATTTTCGCATATCCGGCCCGCGACCGCGACCCGGACACCCCCCGAAGTCCCCGTGCCACCCGCCTGTCGACCGCAGTCCGCACCACGGTCCCCGCGGCGGCCCCGCTCAAACCGCCCAACACAATTTCATTCAATGAAGGCAGCTGCTATCCTAGGTGTCGAGGGGGTTTCCGCTTTGTGCCCTTTTCGCCTAGTCGCTCGTCGCGCATAAATATAATGCTATAAACTCGTAGGGGGGCAGCATGCTGGATGCAAGGATCAGAAACTTTTTCCCATTCCTGAACCGCGAGACCGTCCTAAAAACCGTCAATAAAAAGGAAAAGGACAGGATCGCCTTCGATAACGCCGCCTCAACCCAGGTCCCGCTCCCGGTCCTGGAAACGTTCCTGAACGCCACGGTGGATTATGCCAATGTTCATCGAAGCGCATACGACGCCGCGAGACTGTCCGGCATGGCCATGGAAGGGACCTACAACACCGCCGCCAACCTGGTGAATGCCGCCTCATGGCAGGAAATCGTACTGGGCCCCAACACTACCGGCATGATCAATCTCGTCGCCCTCGGACTCAGGAATCAGTTCGAGGATGGCGACAATATCGTACTAACCGAGCTCGAACATAGCTCCAATGTCGGCCCCTGGATCGGCCTCAAGGAGTCCCTGGCCGCGCAGCGCTCCCCTGTTCGTATTGAACTGCGCCTCGCCCCAATCGACAAGGCCACGGGAGAACTGGATTATCAGCGGCTCGCCTCCCTTGTGGACAGGAAAACCCGGATCATTTCCGTTACCGGTGCTTCCAACTTCCTCGGGGTCAAACCCGATCTCGTTACAATCGCCCAGCTGGCAAGGGAGAGCGGGCATGTCCGCCCTGACGGAACAAGAGGCTCTTTGTTCATGGTGGACGGCGCCCAGCTCGTCCCCGGGGCCCATGTGGACGTGCAGGCCATCGACTGTGATTTTCTGGCCTGGTCCAGCCATAAAATGGCGGCACCCGTGGGCATAGGCTGCCTGTATGCCAAAACGAGCGCCCTGGACGCTCTGGGCCACCCCATCCACGGCGGTGGGATGTATACGGATCTGTACCCGGACAGGGAGTGCTGGCGGGAACACCCCTGGGACTTCACGGCCGGGACACCGCCGATCCTCAGTATCATTGCCTACGGGGAGGGCATCAGATTTCTCATCAACACAGGATTGGGCAACCTCCCCGTGGAAAACGGCCTGCCTCACGAACAAGTGGTGGACCGCACCGGAAAGGCCCTGGTCACCGAACAACTGTTGTCCAGACCCAGGGGCGACTTTCCCCATCAATATTTGGTGCCGGATGAGCTTGCCCCCCTGTGGAAGGAATACACCAGCCTGCATCCCGATATACTCCCCTATCTCGCGGAAGAGGACGCCCCGAATACCGCGGTAAAATCGGCCATGAACGGCATCACCCTGCATCTGCGCGAAATAACCGCCCTGGCGATCGAGGGGCTTTCCAAGGTGCCCGGGCTCACCATCTACGGCCCGCTGGATGCGGAAAAGCGCGGGGGCCTGGTCGCCTTTGACATAGAAGGGATACCAACCCCGGAGGTCGGTCAGGCGCTGAGCACCTACGGCATAGAGACGCGGTGGGGCCATCACTGCGCCTACTTTGCCCATGACAGATACGGGATAAAGAGCTCGGGCTCCGTCCGGATGAGCTTTTACATCTACAATACCCCTGAAGAGGTTGCATACGCGGTTGATGCGGTCGACAAGATAAGCAGATCGGCCCGGCGGGGGTAGTTGGGCCGGATATATCCGGCCCGCGGGGCCGGCCGGCTTCCTGGTATTTCTAATAAGCGCCTTATCTCGAACGGAAGGAACGGGATGTGACGACCCTGTGGCGTGGGATCACGGACGACTGGAGAATCACTTATCTCAGCATCGTCATTGTCATCATCGTGACACTGGCCGGCGGCTTGATGGTCTATGCCATCATGCAGCGCCAGTCCGAGATGATCCTCGACAAAGAGCTCGCCGCCTCGGCACGCGACGATGCCTCAGAGATTGCGGCTCTTATAAACAACGATATCAATTACACTCGCGCGCTGGCGAACCGCACCTTCGTTATCGACAAACTGAAGGCGATCGATGCCTCTACCAGTGACGCGCAGGCCGCGGGCCGTGAGCTGATGCTGGCCATCAAGCCCATTGTCCCCAATGTCACTTTCAGTGCCATCGCCCTGTACAGCGCGGACAATCACCTGGTTGCGCAATGGGGCGAGATAGATCTTCACCCCCAGCTCTCGATCCCTCTTGCCGGCGCCTTGAACATACATCTCTTATATGCGGACGGCACTTATCTTCGCACGGGTGTCGATGTCAATGACGGCCAGCGCCGCCTTGGTCGAATAGTGATCCTTTCCCCCATGCCCAAGGTGGATGCCATGATCAAAAATGCGGCCCAGCGGGGCAAGACGGCCGAGTTCGCCCTATGCGGGCCATTGGGCGATGACATGACATGCTTTAAGACAACACTCACCCATCACGTGTTTCCGCGCTTACCACGCCACAGAAATGGCAAACCCCTGCCCATGAGTTATGCCCTCGACGGGCGTACCGGCGTAATCACCTCCCGCGACTACCGGGGAAAGAAGGTAGAGGCCGCGTATACCGCCGTGCGCCCCTTTGGTTTGGGGATGGTGCTGAAGATCGATACGGAAGAACTGTACGCATCCGTGAGGAAGCAGATTTTCTACGTTGCCCCCTACATCCTGGGACTCATGGTTGCCGGGGTGTTGCTGATACGCTGGCGGGTCCTTCCCCTAGTAAGAAAGCTGGTGCAATCCGAACGCTACGCCAGGGAGAGCAGCGAAAAGCTGGCGGAGAACGAGGCACACACCCGAGCGGTGGTCGAAAACATTGACGACGGCCTCGTCATATTTGATGAATCAGGGACAGTTGAGTCGGCTAATTCCGCCGCCAGGCGAATATTCGGCTACGAACAGGACGAGATCGCCGGCCTTCAGGTCTTCCACTTGCTGTCCCACGATGATGAGCAGCACGACTACATCATGCGCCTGTTCCTTAACCCCGGCGACCATATGGGTGACGAGAACATGATCGAGCTCAACGGACTGCGCAAGGACGGCTCGAGCGTTCCCATCTCCGTTCGGGTAACGGAGATGCGGTGGAAGGGCCGCCGCACGCTGATCGGCGTGTTTAACGACATCACCAAGAGAAAGGCATACGAGTCGGAAATTGTCTACCTGGCCAATCACGATGCACTGACAGACCTGCCCAACCGAAACCTTCTCAGCGACCGTATCGGCCAGGCCATCAGTTATGCACGCCGAAAGAACAACCGGACAGCGGTCCTGTTTATCGACCTGGATCACTTCAAGAACATCAACGACTCCCTGGGCCACCAGACAGGTGACCATCTTCTCCAGCAGGTTTCCAAATTGATCCGGAGTCAGGTACGAGAGGCTGACACGGTGGCCCGTCAGGGCGGCGATGAATTCATAGTCGTGCTCCCGGATATCGACCAGACAGAGCACGCTGCCCATATCGCGCAGAAAATACTAGATGCACTCAGCGCACCTATCTGGACGGATGGACGGGAATTCCACAGCAGCGCGAGTATCGGCATCAGCATTTTCCCGGACGACGGCCAAACCGTCGAGTCCTTGCTTCAGAACAGCGATGCCGCCATGTATCACGCCAAACACCTCGGTCGCGGCACCTACCAGTTCTACACGCCGGAAATGAACACCATGGTGGCGGAACGATTGGAGCTCGAATCCGGCCTGCGGCACGCCCTGTCCGGGCAAGAGTTGCTGCTCCACTACCAGCCGATAGTCGATTTCCAATCGAATACAATTGTCAGCGTAGAGGCCTTGCTGCGGTGGCAAACACACAGCGGGGAATGGATCCCGGCGGATAAATTCATACCCGTTGCAGAGGATACAGGGATGATTGTCCCCATCGGCGAGTGGGTGCTAAAGACCGCTTGCGGGCAATTGAACAAATGGAGGATCGCCGGATTCGATCATTTTCGGATCTCCGTGAACGTATCGCTTCGCCAACTCATACGGAAAGACTTCATCGACATGATAAGACAGGCGCTTAAGGAAAACGGCGTCAGCCCTGAATCCCTGGAGCTTGAGATCACGGAAAGCGTAATCATGGAGAACCCGGTGCACACCCTCGTGATTCTGAATGAGCTGCATGATATGGGCGTAAATCTGGCTATCGATGATTTCGGCACAGGCTATTCGAGCCTCAGTCACTTGAAGCAATTCCCGATCAACAAACTCAAGATCGACATGTCATTTATACGCGACGTAGTCTTCGACCCCAACGATGCCGCGATTGTAGCCGCCATCATTGCCATGGCGAAAAGCCTGAATATACGGGTGGTGGCAGAGGGAGTGGAGACAGAGGAACAGCTTCGCTTCTTGTCAGCCCAACCGTGCGATGAGTACCAAGGCTACTTATACAGCCGCCCCCTCCCCGCTGAAGATCTCTCCCACCTTTTGGCCGGAAATCCCCAGGGCCATTAGCCCACCCCCTTTTCCTGGGCGCGAAAGTGTCGATAAAGTTTACGGGATGGCAGCGCGGCGGCGCATATCAGTCTTCCTTTTTGAAATCAATTAGTTGGCCTCACAATGCTTGGACCGATGCTAACTATGCTTTCTAATGTACTGTTTATGCAGCGCTATTTTACCCAGGCAAGCAAGATCATAAACAATATAGACTGTATTTCAATAGGTTACACATTTGGCGCAGTATTCACTTGCGTATGACATTGGCGGATATACGACGCATGAGGGACATGCAGTTCTCCTTGATATGTCCGCCAATCGCAGACGTATCCCGCAACACAATGGAGTTCATGTAGGAGAAGTGTCGTGAAGCGTAATAGGTTGACTCTCGGTGGAGTAGGAATCGCGGCCACAGTACTCACCAGCGGCGCCTTAGCCGATACGTTCAGTTCCAGTCAGGCTCACGTCTATGTCACCATCAACTCCAATGTTTCCGTTGCAATTCTGGACGCCAACAAGCAGCTCTCGCCCATTCAGGTTGGGACGACTACAGCGGATGTCGGCTTCAGGGTACAAGCCAACCAACAGACCCTGACGTTGGGTGTGGGGGCAACCGACCTCTACAAGGGCGGTGACCCTACGAATACGGAAGTGACCCCGCTAAAGGTTGACGAGAGTCTCGGTGCCACCATCAGCCCTACCAATGCCAACCCCACAGACGGCGCCAGCAACGTCGCGCGATTTGTAAGTGACATTACTGTAAACGGCATGCATGGCCGACGGACCAATGATATTTCATTCGAAAGCTCACAAAATGGCCGTTTCGGCCAGGATGTGCACGTTCATTTGGGCTGGCGGCAAACCGATCCAGTGCAACCGCTTGGCGAATATAGCGGTTACGTCGTGCTGTACACGGCTCTGCTCCGAAAACATGGCGGTACCCAATGACCCGCCATTCCTTGCACAGGTCGGGCCGCTAGAGGGCGGCCTCTACTCCCCTCCCCATAACAGGGTACTGACCCCGTTTTCGGCGCTTTTCTCGCCGGATGCATCGCATGCACTGCCACGATTCGGTTATCATGGAGCGCTTTTAAACCAGAATTCAGACCCAGATATCAGTATGACAACCCTCATTGTCCAAGGCCCGACTCTCGACAACCATATCGCCCACACCATCGCCGCTCGGACCGGCGGCGCCCCAAAAGCGCACAACGGCCATTGGCGCATCATGGATGCGCCCACTTTAAGCCTTGAACAACTCGAGGCGCTGCGCCGGGAATACTCCTGCGACATCAACATGCTGCCGGACGGTTTTGATCCAGCCCAGGTGCGGCTGCTCCTCACTGACATGGACTCGACCTTCATCAATATCGAATGCATCGATGAGATTGCCGACTTGATCGGCAAAAAACCCGAAGTCGCCGCCATCACCGAGGCCGCCATGCGGGGGGAACTAGACTTCGAGCAGTCCCTGACGCGCCGTGCCGCCTTGCTGGCCGGTCTCGATGCCGCCGCCTTGGAGCAGGTCTATCAGGAACGGATGCGGCCCAGTCCCGGTGCCGAACAGATGATCGCCGGTTTGCAGGCCCGGGGCATCAAGATCGGTCTGGTCTCGGGAGGCTTCACCTACTTCACCGAACGCCTGAAGAAACGCTTCAACCTCGACTATGCCCGCGCAAACACCTTGGAGATCGTCGCCGGCCGCCTCACCGGAAAAGTCCTCGGCACCATCGTCGGCGCCGAAGGAAAACGGGCCTTCCTTGTGGAACTCTGCCAAACCCTGGGCATCACGCCGCAGCAGGCGGTGGCCGTCGGCGACGGCGCCAACGACCTGCTGATGATGAATGCGGCGGGATTGAATATCGCATATCATGCCAAACCCAAGGTGCAGGCGCAGGCACATACGGTCCTGAATGAGAGCGGTCTGGAAGGGGTATTGGCACTGTTAGGATGATGATCCGCCCAAGCGCAACGAAGAGCCGGAACTTCAAGGACACAACTTAATTTTCGGTCACGCCGGCAAGACCACTCAGAGCCAATGCCGCCAACTGCCGGGGCGGAACCAAACTCGAAACAATCACCGTGGACCGCAGATCAAGCGAAAAGGGGTAAGTACCCTTTTCGGCTAAGACAGACGGGATCGATGGCAAGTCGCAGATCACCGATTGGGGGCGTGGTCACTTGCCGGTTCTGGCCGGGGTTCCGGCGAAGAGCGCGATGGTGAACCTGGAGGATAGGAAGGACGACTGTATAACGGGGCGGTAACGTGTAGCCGCGACCTAGGATTTCTGCCTTCTGCCCATGGCATTATATGTCGTTTGCCCACAGGCGCCGGTCTGGATCTTTGTGATCGTTCCCCCGGCCTTCAAAAAGGCCTCTGTCTGCTCCGCGATCGATTGGCTTGTCTCTTTAGCAACGGACGCCTTGCTCTTCGATCGTGTGGTTTTCTTCGGTTCTGGACACATCCGATTACGCCGCTCATGTTGGTGATTCGCTCCATGATACGCCATTTCACGGCACATAGCTGTATAAAAGTGCATGAAGAATGCACGGCTCAGCGGCGGAATCGTCGTTTCTGTCCGAAAAGCCGGTTAAATCATTCGGTGTCGAACTTCAATCCAGCGATGACGCTGTTGAGCCTGCCTTGCTCACCGCCTTCATGACCCAACGCCTGGCGGTCCTCCGCACCCCTGGCCTGCTGCTGCATGATATCGTCGATATAAGCCTGGCTGCACTCCGCCACTTTTTTCTTGAGTAATTCCAGGTGGCCCTCGATTTCCTCGGGCTTTCGCACCCAGGTCTCGATAAACAGGCCTTCATCGAGTTTGATTTTTGGCGTTGATCCGTGCTTTGCGAGCAGGTTATTGAATCGCTTGCTCCACTCGGCAGGGACCTTATGGGACAGCTTGAAGTACAGATTAATGTACGGTTCTTTTCTGATGCGCGGCGGACGCCGTTCGTCCACGCCTACGATCTTGATGTCACTGATGCCTTCCACGAGGAGGCTCCTTAATAATTAACCGGTTTGGCGGGACTACAGGTCCGGGAGAAAATGGGATACTTTGCTGCCGGCATGACCACTGTCGGCGTACGCGCCCGCGCCCTCGAGTGACGCCATGGTAACACCGATTCCGTCGCGTCGTGGCTATTTAGATATTGCGGGACTCACGACTTCCACGGTGGCGATCAACCAGCCCAGAAAACCTTTGGGCAAAAACGCCTCAATTTTCCTACAGTCGGCGCGCTCAGTATCGAGAAATGCTGAGGTTGATTCTTCAATCAGCCATTACGCGTTTATCCGCCACTCCCCATTAGACTTGGATCTCCGTCGTTTGTATTTCATAAATCATACGAGAGACGAAATACGCACCACGGATGTATTTCAGACCAACGCCCGGGGAATGGCCAATGTCCAATCATGCCGTTTTATCAACTGGTCCCCTTGAAAGGCTTCGAGTTCCCCGGCAAATTGAAATGTATCGATTGTCGCGTTCAAGCGTGTCCGACATTCCACTCGGATGGACCAATCCCCTCGTTTCATGATCGCTGTCTGGGAAAATTCGGTTTGAGCCGACAGTGGATCGTTTTCCAGAATGCGATATCGCTTCAACAGCGTGTAGCCTAAATTAAGATCAATCTCTTCAATTCTTGCCAGAGATGCTCCATCAAACTCTCCGCCATCGCTTCGAAGGGTATACACCATTTCCGTGGTGGCTAAATCAATTTCAATGGTCCGACGCATGGGCATTTGTCGCAGCTTCTTATGGGTCGTACCAGGAGCGGCTTGCGGCGGATCAAAAGGACGTAAGCGTAAATCTTCCTCACGGGGTGGTCGGATGGGTATCTCCAAGTGACTATTCCCCGTGCGAATAGTTAACGTCACTGGCACGGGAGGAGGCCACGCGATCGGCCAATAACTGGTTGAAAGAGACAGCCTGATCCGATGTCCTGGTGGAAACGCATGGGCGAAATCATTGAGTTTGACACGAACCGTGTACCCTGTTCCAGGGTTCAGCGGCGATGGCGTTTCATGACTCTCACGATGCGTGAGATTCAAGAGGCCATAGGTCACGCGTAACACGGACCCATTGGGCGCCACATCACCCAATCGAACAGCCACCATAGCCAACGGTTCATCAGTGGACAATTCAAGCTCAATGGTCGGAGCGCCCAACACTTCCAACCTCTCTGACAAAGGATCGCTATCAAACACGAGCGATCCACCGTCGTCAGGACGCTGGTCAGGAGGCATTTCTCCATCCGCCCCAAAACCACACCATTCTCCGGCTCGCACCCCGATATTTTGTGGTGAGCAAAATGAGACGTCTATGGGTTTCTCAGGAACAGAAGACAAATGCCCGGGCGCCAGGTACCAACGTTGCGGGTTAATATGCAGGCTCGGAAGGCTGTCTTCCGCAACCCACCGGCCAGGCCATTCCACATACTGTGGTTGAGCTGGCTGGCTTTCTTGCATCCACACTCGAATGGCGGGTTCGTCCATAATCCCCGTTTCCCTTCCGTTCAACCACTGATCCCACCACCGAACGGCCTCCTGAAGAAATCCAATCGCGGGTCCTGGAATGCCATCATGAGGAAAGTTATGAGCCCAAGGCCCGATTAAAGCCTTCTTCGGACATGACAGATTCGCCATCAAACGAGGAATCGCATTGGTATAGCCATCCGCCCAGCCACCGACCGCATAGACCGGGCATTGGATCGCGGAATAATCTTCACAGACCGAGCCATGCTTCCAGAAATCGTCACGCCACGGATGACGCATCCACACGGCGGAAAATGGCTCCAGATGATCAAGCCGCTCTTTCCACATTTCCTTCCACTGATCGCCGACAATGTTGGGATCGGGAGGGAGCGCCGAATATAATGTCAGGATCGAACCCCATTGCATGTTTTCATTTAACAAGCACCCGCCCATGTAATGCGCGTCATCAGCATATCGATCATCCGTGGAGCACAAGGTGATAATGGCTTTCAATGCCGGCGGTCGCAATGCGGCCACTTGCAGTGAATTGAACCCTCCCCATGAAATTCCCATCATGCCCACCGATCCGGAGCACCAGGGTTGGGCGACAATCCAATCGATAATCTCTAACGCATCGGCATGTTCCTGGGGGGAATATTCATCATCCAACACCCCCTCTGAATCGCCGGACCCTCGGATATCAACACGGACACTGGCAAACCCATGACCCGCGAAGTATCGATGAATAGGCTCATCCCGGGATCGCGTAAAATCGCGTTTGCGATACGGAATGTATTCCAAGATAGCAGGAACAGGCTCCTGGTTCGCCGTTTGGGGCAGCCAAATACGTGCGGCTATACGACAGCCGTCAGACATGATTATCCAGGTATTTTCAATTTCCTGGATCCGAGTCAAGATATTAGTGTCGGTGCTCATGAAAGTTTCGTGGACGGGCGGAGAGGTTTGGTGGATTTTTTCGAATCTGACGATTTCACTCCCTCATAGGCAAGCAATGATTGGGCGGACCAGAAACTCAGTGCAAGTTTTTCTCGCACCGCAAACCCCGCCTCAAGATCCCAACAATTGATAACAGCCAGACGAAATCCGCCAGGCGGCATGGAATGGTCCCTTGGCGGGCGGTCTTCATGAAACGTGATTTGAATGCTCGACACCTTTGGTGTTTGGCGCAACTCCTCAACAAATTCTTTGGGAGGATGAGAATATTTTACGCCATGCGCACCAAACAACACCACGCTGAATCCCTCTTGACGTTGACCATCATCGAAACGCCACACCCCCTCCGCATATAACCGAATGAGTGACTCTACCCAACCAGGTCCATACAGATCTGGCCATTGATCAGCAAACCGCAAATGGACTTCGATAATTTTTCCACCAATCGTTTCCAAGTTGACCATGCCTGTGTACCCCGATAAACACCGGCGAAGCCAATCACCACAATAAGCTTCAACCTCGGGAATGGGGTGAGCTAATACCGTCCAATAGTCGAACATGCCCCCATCCAAGGGCTTGCCAATGGTGTGTCGCCACCATTGAGGTTTCCCCTTGACCACCGCCACATCACTTGACACATGATCGCCCTCGAGCAAAGACATCCAAAAATGCCCGGGACGTTCAAACCGTTTGTACTTTTTTAATGAACGGAGGACCCGACTCCCCGCTCCCATCCCTTTCATATTGTAAATGGGCTTTGAAAACACCGGAAATGTAGGTGGGTCCAATCCATGAGGGGCACACGGCAAGCCCTGACTTTCCGCAATCGCCAATTTGTTGTAAACCCACTTATACTCTGGATACCACGCCCAGGCATCGCAATCCTCAGTAGGTATATTGACGTCATCAGGACAGGGGGTTCCTTCGAAATATTGCATTCGCCAGGGATCAGCTTCACAAATTGGCATGAGTCCAGGATCCTTTCATGGTAATCAATAACGGCACAATACTTGGCATGAAAGGTGAATGCAATGATGTGGGAGAATCCGGAAGACTGCCTGAAAAATACAGTCTCGCAAGGACGCGAATCATGCCCCTCACCGCTTCGGCAAGGAATGCCCAGGGAAGTGGTTGGCTGCTCGTTAGCAGCGCCACCGTCCCGAACAAACCCTTCTGTATTGGATAGTGAGACACAGATCGACTACGATCGAGAAATGGCGTTCGTGATCGCCGAGGATAAACCGCCGGGCGATACAGCCCTGCTCGGCGGCGTGCGGCTCGTCCACGACGCCAACCGCGAAAGCGGCGAATTCAAGACAACACTGGTTGCCGACGTGGCCGGGCACGGTGTCGGTCGCCGCCTGATGAAAGTAATCATCAACTACGGGCGGCGCATCGGCGTAAAGGAAATCTTCGGGGAAGCGCTGCAATCCAATACCCCCATGCTCGTACTTCGCCGTAAACGGGGATTGGATCTCGACTCGGAGGGCAGCAGCGGGGGGCCTTAATCCGAAACCATGAAACCGATAGGAGCAGAAATTCCAGGCGGCCCCGATACCGTACCTCGAGGAAATCACAGATACTCCATGCGTCAGCCAACGAACGTAGCGGATTATTCTAATCCGGTGCGGATTCAACCAATCGGCTGTATGAGACCAAGCCATGAAAACGACCATATTACTCGCTTTGTTGTTGTCCGTACTTCCCGCAACCGCTTCCACTGCACCCGCCTCACATGCCGGCTGGCCTACAACGACCCAGATCGCCGGTCAGTTCAATATCTGGAACAGCGCCCTGCAAACCGGAAACCCGGAGACCGTAGCCGCACTTTACTGCGAACCCGGAGGTATCCTGCTGCCGACCGTCTCCAACCGCGTCCGCACCACCCACGACGGGATCGTCGATTACTTCGCCTACTTCCTGAAATCAAAGCCGGTTGGGCATATCGACCACAGCTATATTCGTGTACTCGGACCCGATACGGCAATCAACTCGGGTATCTATACCTTCTCCCTGACGAAGGACGGCAAGACCTCCAGCGTTCAGGCTCGCTATACCTATGTCTACGGGAAGCGGCACGGAAAGTGGTGCATCATGGACCACCACTCCTCGGCAATGCCGGAAACCGTCACGAAATAGACACCGCCGGCGACCTTTAATCAGGCCCGGTTGAATCCGATCAGACTGGTTCAACCCGGCTCCGGCACTCTCATCACAGGACTTTGGGCTTGTCTGCGTTAGATCGCGACAAATTGTTTACCCTTGAGCGAGGCGGCGAAGCCGTCGACTACTTCATGTACCTTGGTCCAATGCTTAAGGGTTTTCATATTGTTAAGCCAGCGGCATATATTAGGATAGTCACGATACTCGCTGCCGACCAGTTCGCCCAACGTCAACATTTCCGCTCCAACATAGTCGGCAAGGGTTATCTTGTCCCCGCACAGGAAGTTGCGGCTTGGCCCTACGAGGTATTTATCAAGGATACCAAGCCAATTCTCGGCCTTATTCTTTCCCCACTCGATGGTCCCGGCTTGGATTTCCTCGGTCTGACGCTTGTGGTGTGGGAGCAACTGCGGGTAGACCATGCCGTGGGCAAGATCCTTGTAATAATTGCTGTAAAACCACTCCATAGCCTCGTCTACGCGCGCCCGCCCCTTCAGATCGACTGGATACGCAGCGGAACCGACTTTCCCGGCAAGATAGCGAATGATTGCGCCGCTCTCCGTAAGGCGAAACCCATCATCATCCAGCATTGGGACGAGGCCACTGGGATTGAGCGCCTTGTATTCGGCTTTGCGCTGCTCGCCGCTCATCAGATCGACCAATTGGTATTCCAGGTGGATACCCTCCTCGGCAACGAACATCATGACGATAAGAGAAGGTGTCGATACCGGATGGTAATAGAGCTTCATGGCATGTCTCCAAGGTTTATTCGTTGTAATTCAGAGTGGGCTTTTCCGGAGCGAGATATTAAGGCGGAAGTTCGTAAGCCCTTGATGCAATTGGCGCGCGCGGAGAGATTCTAACTCCGGACCGCCTGGTTCATAGTGGCAACGTATTGTTTTTAGAAAATTCATATCAACAACTTAAAAGGCCCACCCTCACCCTTCTTTTCGCCAAGTATCGCCAAGCATCGCCAAGCATCGTCGAGAATCGTCGAGAATCGTGCAAACCCTACGATTCCATCGAGGGCTACGGTGTTGGCCAGTTAAAGTGTAAAGTTCCTCACCCGCTGGTTGGTTGCAACGGACCGCCGGCGTTCCCCCGGACCTCCGCCAGCGCCGCGCAAAAACAGACGCCGAATACGCAGACGCAGCTTGAAAGATAAATCCACATCAGGAACGCCACGATGCCGCCCAAGGCGCCGTACAGGGCGTTGAAGCTCGTGAAGTGAACCCCGTAAAGCAGAAACAGCCACTCACCAATCCAGATCAAGAGCGTCGCGGCCAGCGCGCCGAGCCAGACTTCGGAAAATCGGGTGGCCCGGCTGGGGGCCAGCCGATAAATCATGATCAGCCCGTAGAACAAAACCAGCCACGGAATGAACTGGAACATCAAGGCGAACATCCACCCGGGAAATCCGAGTTTGGTGGCGAGCCATTCCCGGAACATCCGCGCCAAGCCGGGCAGCAGAATTCCGATCAACACGGCGCTCACCGTGATGCCGAGCAGGGCAAGGCTTTTCAGCGGCAACCGCCACCAATTGTAAATCGGCGAATGCCAAAGGCGGTTCGTGGTCCGAATCAGAACGCTTAGGAATTTCAGCGAGCTCCAGAGCAACAATGGAAACGCCACCAGGCTGATCTGGCCGCGCGCCGCCAGCACGCCTCTAATGGTCGTCACAGCGAAGTGCTCCTGCTCGCTTGTCAGCGGCGTGTAATGGTTGACCCACTGCACGATCGCCTGCGTCGCCACGTCGCGCTCGACGAACAGTGATCCCGCCGTCACCAGCAGCATGACCAGAGGCAGGAATGACTGCAGCAGGTAAAAGGCAAAGGCGGCAGCGCGCTCGTTGGCGTCCGCTTCCGCCCAGCGTGCGCAGGCGCGGCAGAAAACCCGCCATGCGGTTGACTGCTTGACTTTAAGAAACAACTTTCGCATCGGTTTGCAGTTATTTGTCCCACCGCATCTAAGAAGAATATACGCCCTTTCCAGACAAGTCCACGGGTAGTTCGCAGCCAGCGGGCAGTAATGCGCCACCTGAACAACAAGGCCGAACCGAATGAGACCGCCGCATTGCACGAGAGCCGGGTGCTGCCTGTGAGTCTGCAGACGGGTCTGTTCAACTGAGGTCA
The DNA here is from genome assembly GCA_963844825.1 of uncultured Gammaproteobacteria bacterium. Classification (GTDB taxonomy): domain Bacteria; phylum Pseudomonadota; class Gammaproteobacteria; order CAWJPQ01; family CAWJPQ01; genus CAWJPQ01. The sequence continues at coordinate 71,868 of CAWJPQ010000012.1, read as the reverse complement.
AAAACGCCAACGCTCCAACTGAAGATGCTGCGCGGGTAGGTTGTGGCAGGGGTTCGCCATGCACGATGCCTTCGTGCGCATGGCTGGACCAGGTCCTCCACCAAGTGCCGCCCCAGAGCGCCACGGGCAAGGCCCTTTTCTACCTGCATGAGCAATGGGACAAGCTCATGGCCTATCTGCAGGACGGGCGCTTGGAGATCGACAACAACGGCGCCGATAACGCGATCCGTCCCTTCGTGCTCGGACGCAAGAATTGGCTCTTCAGTGACTCGGTCAGAGGCGTCTGCGTATCAGTCGAACAGACGCGCCTGCGGCCATGCCCCGCACTGACGGAATCGGGCGCGACCGGTTGATGAGGAATTTTGCCTTACCTGGCGACGAACTGAACGACCACGCCGACTTTAGGCTGTGCCTTGTTGCCGATCCGCGACATGGTTTTCGACAACGGCAAGCAGCTCGGCGACGCTTATTGGCTTCAGGAGGCACTGATCAAAAATTTCGTGGACCTTTCTGTTTTCCCGAATATCCCTGCCCGAAATAGCTATCATTGGCATACGCCAAAAGTCCGGCATACTCCTTACTTTGTCCGCAAGTTCGTAGCCGTCAATTCGCGGCAGCCCTATGTCTATTATCGCGGCGTCAGGCTTGAATCCAGAAAGGCCCGCCAGTGCAGAAGGTCCGTCACGGAAAAGACTCACGCTGTGCCCTGCCTTTTCGAGGGCCAGCCGCATGGTCTGGCCTACGTAATGGTCATCCTCCACGACCATGATGGAAAGTGAGCGGCACCGAGGCGCCAACATGTCGGCTGGGCCAACTACGCGTGGCGTCGATCGAGCTATCTTGAATGGAAACTGCGCCACAAATTCGCTCCCTGTACCGAGACCACCGCTCTCAACATAGACTGCGCCTCCATGTAATTCGATCAACTGCTTCACCATCGTCAGGCCGATGCCGAGGCCGCCTCCGGCACAGCCATCGCCATCCATGTCTACGCGAACGAACTTCTCGAAGATCATGTCTTTCATTTCCAGCGGAATCCCTGCGCCGTTGTCTTTGCATCGGATGACGACATCGGAGCCTTCCCTGGCGCCCGAAAACTCGATGCGGCCTCCTTGCCCAGTGTACTTGGACGCATTGTGCAACAGGTTGTAGGCTACTTGCTCCAGCCGGGCTTGGTCGGCAACAAAGTGTACGGGCTCCGGAGGAAACCCGAGGATCATCTCCTGCCGGCGCTCTGCCAAGAACATTTGAGAAATTGTGCTCATTCGTTGCAGAAAATCCGAAAGATCAATGCTGTCCTCGCGTAAGGCGATAGTTCCGAATTCCGTGCGGGCAACGTCAAGAAGATCGTCCACGAGGCATTGCAATAATTTCACTTCCCGGTCGATCGTTTCCACAAGAGAGACGCGTTCCTCACTGGTTGCCGATAACAGCATGCTGGTTGCGAAGGAAAGGGCGGTCAAGGGGTTTCTGAGTTCATGACCAAGCCTGCCGAGAAACTCGTCTTTGAACCGTCCCTCTTGTTTAAGCTTGTCCTCTATCCGCTTGCGATCCGTGATGTCGAGGAAAGCCCCAACAGCGCCTAGGGGTTGGCCGTCGTCGCCTAAGAGCGGCGCAGCATTGCCGATCACGTCGCGGGAGGCACCGTCCTCGTACAGCACCTCCAACTCACAGTTGTAAATCGCTTGTCCGGTCGCGGCTGCCTTCTGGATAGGCAACTCGTGTGGTGGGATTTCGATGCCATCTTTCAGGATCCGGAAGTTACAGGGCCGTAAATCCTCGTGTGCGGACTTCGAAAGGTTGGCTCCGCGCGGAGATTGAAGGTGCGCATTGGCCATGTGATTGCCAATGATCTCCAGGCACTGAGGATCGCGCGCGACATAGATGGCTACCGGTGCGACGTCCATAATTGCCAGCGTCTCCGCCTCGGCCCGCTTGCGAGGGGTCACATCACGGGCCGCGCCAAACCACTCCGCAATTTCCCCATTTTTGTCTACCAGCGGCACTGCACGCGAATGTGTCCAGCCCAGGGTTCCGTCCGCTCGGCGCACCCGGTGCTCCAGTTCGAACATGCTCTTGGTGCGAATGGCGTTCCGGATAGCCTTCAGGACATGGGGCTGATCAGGCTCCGGGATGTACTCCTGAAGCCAGGTTGCACTGGGTCGATTCGTGTCGGCCAGAAAGCCTTTGCCATCGAGCTCATGCATCTCGCTCCAATCTGGACTCATGCGATAGATCACGTACGAGCTGGCAGTGACCAGAGCTCGAAGGCGCTTCTCGCTCGTGCCCAGTTCCCACGTAGAAGAATGAGGGACGTCTCTCTTGGTCATCATCTAACTCCCAAGGAAGGCTTTGATACCCTCGGACATCGGCCATGACCGGCGCCGATTGATCGAAAACCTCAACGATTCCGCACTAGTGAAGGCAGGATAAGGACAGCGAATCAGTAGAACGCACCGCTGTAGGAGCACTTACGCTTCGCTGCAATTCGTACGAATGAGCAGCATAAACATCCCTCTTCTCGTTGGTCAAGAGGTCGAATACGGGTCGCGGTGAATTGCCCTCCCGTCGCCTTGCCTCACAAGCCCGATGGACGGCACGGCTACGACCGGAGGACACCACCGCATCAGAAACACCTAATACATCTCGAGCGCAATGGGGACCGGGTTGCACCCAGATATAGCTGACATTCGTCTTCATGAATCGAGCGACCGCAACGGGTCGATAGCAGCCGTTCGCCAGGTCCGCAAACGGCCAGAAGCGGTCATTCGAGCTTTGCCTTCCCAAATGCGAAATATCCTCTACATCTTTTCTGCTGGTGGCCGACGCTTCAGTTCCGCTCAAACCCGCCGATACGGTTATGAGTACACGGACCGGTCTGCCCCAATATGAATAGATGGATACTGGTAAAGTAATCTTTTGTTAGCTGAAGGTTTTCTAGGAAACAAATCGACCCTGCAATATGTTAACGGAAATAATGATGAATACGATCTGGAAGATTGGCATTTCCGGTGCTCTGGCCGTGCTGATGGTTGCTCCGGTCTACGCTGCAAAACAAAGCCTCGGTGACAGCGCCCTTAACGGCATTACCGGTAACGGTAACAACGTCCGCACCATCACTGGCAACAGCAGCCTGATCAGTGAAATGCGTAACGGCGGCGATGACGCGGGTAGTATACAGATCGGTTCCCACCAATGGAATGACGACCACTCAACTGACGGCAGCAACCACAAGGGCGCCAACGATCAGTCGGGCGCGAATTCCGGCGTTCAGGCGTACGTGACCGCCAGCATCAACGCCCTGCTGTGGGGTGCCAGTGCGCAGGCGTCCACGATCAACATCTCCAGCGTGGTTGGCGCAGGATACTGAATCCTGGGGCACCCTGTACCTGGGTGGTTTCTAAGAATAGTACTGCTTTATAGTACTGCGGCCGGAGCACTCCTGCTGCAGGCGTTTTGTGGCACCAACGGGCGGAAGGGATACCTCTTCCGCCTGTTCAATTTGCAGGGCCGCAAATCAACTGTTCTGTACCTCTCAAAGCGTCGTCCTCGGAAACGATCCCTCATCGACAGCCTTCCATGAGATACCGATACCCGGAGAGTGGTGTCGATAACCTAGCCGCCCTTGATATCAACGATCACTAGAGGGCACCAACCATGCATTGTCAAAGGGTGGCATGAACGTCTGCTTCGGGTCGCGAGCAGCCTGTCGGTGAAGGGCCGAAACCGGCCATCACCAGGCATCCATCCCAATCCTGGTGCGCGGCTCAATCCCAACGTGCGCAGGGAAACCCTATTCAGGAATGAGCCAAGCCCCAAAGTATCACTACCGCACCCAGCACTACTATCAGCAGGAAGGCCATCCAGCCTTGCAGATCACTGTCGATCTGACCAGTTTGCTTTACGGGGTTGTCGTTCCAGTGACGCGAACTGACTTGAGAATCTTTCATGGCTTCTCTCTCCTGTCGTTGATTAAGCGAATGGCACTCGGATAATCCGTAACGCGAGAGTTGCGACGGCGTTATGTCTTGAGAAATCCCAGAATTCCTTACCAACTGTACGCCTTTTTAACTCCTTTGGCGAGAGAGAGATCGCCGAATGTGATGAACAAAATAAACATTCGTCATACATGTTTATTGACAATGGCCTTGTAATGACCCAGTAATTTCCTGCTCAGGTGTTATTATTCAAAAAGGAGACACCTGTGAGCATTGAGATGGAAGAAGAAATAAAACGTTGGACGGCTCGGCGCAAATCAGCGCTGGTGGTGGAGATTCTGCAGGGCAAGAAGACGGTGGCGGAGGCCAGCCGTCAGTTTGATCTGACCCCCTCCGAGATCGAAGAGTGGATTGAGCAGGGCAAGGCCGGCATGGAAAACGCGCTGAAGGCCAAGCCTGAGGACGTGCGCGAGCAGTACGAGCGCCAGCTCAAGGACCTGCAGGAAGCCTATGGGGAGGCGATGCTGGAGCTGCGTGCGCGAAAAAAATTGCAGTCCCTGTTGGGGAAGGACGAGTCGTGATCGAGACGATCCGTCAGGGACTGCTGGAAGAGGGTTACAAGGTCTCGATCAGTCAACTCTGCCGCTGGTTCGATGTCCCCCGGCGCAGCTTTTACTACCGACCCGTTAAAGGGGAACCGAAGGTGCGGCCCGAGTTCGAGCAGCCGATCAAGGCGTTGATCGAGCAAGAACCGTCTTTTGGTTACCGTACCGTCGCCGGGCTGCTGGGCATGAATAAAAACACCGTCCAGCGCATTTTCCAGATCCGCGGCTGGCAGGTGCGCAAGCGCGCTATCGGATGCCGCCCCAGGATTCAGGCACTGCCCTCGGCGGCGTCCTCACCGGACCAGCGGTGGTCGACCGACCTATGCCGGGTCTGGGGAGGCCGGGACGGCTGGCTGACGCTCGCCCTGGTCATGGACTGTCATACCCGACAGTTGCTGGGCTGGCACCTGGCACGTAGCGGCCGCGCTACGACGGCCACTGCTGCCCTGGAGCAAGCCCTAATCGCCCGCTTCGGGACGCTGAGTCGAGTGCCAGCGCCTTTCCTGCTACGGTCAGATAATGGGTTAGTTTTCACCAGTCGCCGCTACACTCGCCTGGTGCGCAGCTACGGCCTGCGCCAAGAGTTCATTACGCCGCACTGTCCGCAGCAAAATGGCATGGTCGAGCGGTTGATCCGGAGCTTGAAGGAACAGTGCATCCATCGCCATCGTTTTGAGACTCTCCAGCATGCCATGCGGGTGATCGGTGACTGGATACACTTTTACAACCACCGCCGGCCCCACCAGGCGCTCGGCATGAAGACACCCGCTGAGGCTTATGCATTAGCGGCCTGACCTGTGCAGAAAGTGCTGGGTCATTACAGTCGAGCACATTCGACCCAGCCAGGTGGAGGGTAATCCCCCCTGAAAATAGCGGCGTTTAGAAGTAGAATTTTCCACTAGAGAGGAGATTCTACAAATGAAGAAGACGCGCTACACGGAAAGCCAGATATTTCAGATCCTTAAGGAGGCCGAGAGCGGTGTGCCGGTGCCCGAGCTGTGCCGCAAGCATGGGATGAGCGACGCCAGTTTTTATAAATGGCGGGCCAAGTATGGGGGGATGGATGTGTCGAGCATGACCCGGCTCAAGGAGCTGGAAGAAGAAAACCGTCGGCTGAAGAAGATGTACGCTGAAGCGCAGATGGACCGCGAAATCCTCCGGGAGGCGATGGCAAAAAAGTTCTGAGGCCATCTCAGCGCAAAGAGATGGCCAAGCAAGTGGTGGAGCAACGGGGCATTGCGATCAGCCGTGCGTGCCGGTTGTTTTCGATTTCGGAGACCTGTTACCGGTACCGGCCCAAGCTGTCGGACGACAATGCCCGGATTGCGGATTGGCTGCTGCGGTTGACCTATGCAAATCGTGCCTGGGGCTTTGGGCTGTGCTTCCTGTACCTGAGGAACGTCAAAGGCATGCCCTATAACCACAAGCGGGTATACCGCATTTACCGGGAATTGGAGCTCAATCTGCGGATCAAGCCGAAGCGACGGTTGAAGCGGGATAAGCCTGACGCACTAGCTGTACCGCAGCAGATCAACGAGGTGTGGTCCATGGATTTCATGCACGATGTGCTGGCTGATGGACGGGGGTTTCGCACCTTCAACGTGCTCGATGATTTCAACCGGGAGGGGCTGGGAATCGAAGTCGATTTGTCGCTGCCATCGGCCCGTATCATCAGGGCCCTGGAGCGGATCATCGAATGGCGGGGAAAGCCCAAGGCCCTACGGATGGATAACGGTCCGGAACACATCAGTCAGGAGTTTCGACAATGGGCTGAAGCGCGAGGAATTGATCTTCGGTACATCCAGCCAGGCAAGCCGGCCCAGAACGCTTATGTGGAGCGGTACAATCGGACGGTGCGGCATGAATGGCTGGATCTCACGATCTTCGAATCCATCGAGCATGCACAAGAAACAGCCACCCAGTGGCTATGGCGTTACAATGCAGAAAGGCCGAATACCGCTATCGGCGGGATGACGCCCTACCAGAAGTTGGCGATGGTCGCCTGAACCCTACTTCTGGACACCGCTAAAAATGGGGGGATTACCCAAATAACATAAAATAACAACAAACGTTGCCACCACGAACCCATGTCCGCCCTTGAGCAGTGCGGCGTCTCGCCAGAAGGGAAGATCGCCTACGTGAATAACGACCCACCTTGCCGCGAGCACTTGCTGGTCAGCCCGGCAATAGCTGACTTGCGGGGATTTGCGGTCCGGGTATTTGACAGTGAAACTGGGGCTCGGACGTGGCTAGCTAGGAGATTGTAGGTCTTAGCGGAAATCCCGCAACTGTATCGACACCGTTTTGATTTCGGTCAAAGAGCGAGTGCGTTAACTGGAGCAAAATTAGATAAAAGATCGACATTCCAGACTCTCGCCGAAGGAGCACTGAAATGCCAACCCGCATCATTCAACGCATTAGAGACATAATTGCCGACGAGATGCCCGCGTGGTGTTGGTTTTCCGACCCGCTACCGCAAGCCATTAACAGATCGACCTTGCAGTTTCGATTAGGATGCAACGACCCTCAGTTGCCGGTTGGGCGAAGGCAAAGGAGGCTGTGCATTGACTTGACGAAAGAGCTGGTGGAGCAGTTGGCGGCCATTGCGGACGAGGAGGCCCGTAATAGCGCCCTCGACGCAACACGCAGAGAGATTTCCAGGTACTTTAAGCGGTTGATTGCCGAGCCGCGGTTCACCGAATGGCTGCTGACTGAAGACATATTGCCCCGTGCGAACAATAGTGACTGTCCCCACTATGCAGCGAGGTGGACTGCCTCTCCGCCAAGGTTTCGGACAACCTCTGCCAGATAGCCATTGGTCGTAATGAGAATCAGCTTGTTTAAAATCGCCACATGGGCCAAGAGCATGTCGCGTATGTTGCTCTTTGCATCGCCTCGTTCTTCAAGGTGGTCTCTTACCTTTTTGAACAGCCCCCCCTCACATAGCTGAAGCTGTTCCCACGGTGACCCGTCCATCATCACCGTCCCGGTTGAAAGGATGTGCCCGGTGAACTTTCCAAATTTCAACAGAAGCGTCACCTTATGCGCCTCATCCTTGGTGGCAGCAAGCCTATCTATTTGCGCGCGCACCGCGACAAATGGCCGGTCGGTTGGCAAATCGTCCAGTAGGATCACGCCATTCACGAGCTTGTTGATGATGTCAGTATCGACGATATATGTCATATGGGGGCGCCTTATTGTTCCTTAACGGAACAATCCCAATGGTCGATAATACCCTTAGAATTACCAGATGGCGACAATGCACCTAGATGAGAGGCACGCTGCGGCAGACCAATACTACGCCAAGGGCTCAATTTCTGGCCAGCTTGGAGCGTTGCGCTAGATCTGACGATTTTATCCCAACCTTTTACGAAAACTTCTTATCGGCCTCTGACGACATTCGTAACAAATTCCGGCACACGGATTTTGGTCGCCAAACCAAGATGCTATTAAGGTCGCTTAGGCTCGCCAGTGAAGCTGCGGCAGGCTACCCGGAAGGCTTACGGGAACTCACAGAGCGCGCGGAAACCCATAGTCGCCGCCACCTTAACATTGAGCCAAGATTCTATGACACTTGGCTGTTGGCGCTCATTACGACAGCAAGTGGCTTTGACGATCAGTGGAATGATGAGATCGAAGCGGCCTGGAGGCTGGTTCTTGGGCATGTCATACACCATATGATCCGATATTATTAGCGCGGTCTACAAGAGGCCAAAAGTCAGGAAATCGAAAAACTGCCGACCAATACAATGCCGGGGCCTGTAAGAAATTTTGTGTTTGTGAGCCATATGATGATAATTCCTTTGAAAGGAGAAGCATATGGTTCGCAAGAAGAAAAAGGACGACGGCATCAACCGGGACCTGCTCGACCAGCTGATCAAGGAGCGAGGCGCGCGCTCGGCGCTGGACTTTGAGAGCCTGGCCGGGGAGCTGAAGAAGGCGCTGGCCGAGCGGATGCTCAATGCGGAGATGGATGTGCACCTGGACTCCGAGGCGGAGCAGTCGGCCGGCAACCACCGCAATGGTTCGAGCCTGAAGACCGTGCTCAGCGAGGACGGAGAGCTGGTGCTGTCGATTCCCGCGCGACCGGCACGGTCGCTTCGATCCGGCGCTGATCGCCGAAATACCAGCGCCGTTTTCCCGGCTTCGACGAGAAGATCATCGCGCTGTACGCCCGCGGCATGAGTACGCGGGATATCCAGGCGCACGTTGGTGAGCTCTACGGGGTCGAGATCTCCCCCGACCTGGTCTCGGCCGTGACCGACGCGGTCATCGACGAGGTGCGCGCCTGGCAGTCACCGGCCGCTGGAATCGACCTACGCCCTTGTGTTCTTCGATGCGCTGCGGGTGAAGATCCGCGACGAGGGTCTGGTGCGCAACAAGGCGGTGTATCTTGCCATCGGCGTCCACTGCTCCGGCCACAAGGAGGTCCTGGGGCTGTGGATCGAGCAGACCGAGGGCGCCAAGTTCTGGCTGCGGGTCATGAACGAGCTCAAGGCCCGCGGCGTCGGCGACATCCTGATCGCCGTCGTCGATGGCCTGAAGGGCTTCCCGGAGGCGATCACCGCGGTGTTTCCCGACACCGTGGTCCAGACCTGCATCGTCCACCTGATCCGCAACTCCATGCAGTTGGCCTCCTGGAAGGACCGCAAGGCGTTGGCCCAGGCGCTCAAGCCCATCTACCAGGCCGACCATGCCGAGGCTGCCGAACCGGCGCTGAGCGGCCTTCGAGAACGGCATCTGGGGCGAGACGCTTCCCGACCGTGGCGCAGAGCTGGCGCCGGCACTGGGCGCAGGTGATCCCGTTCTTCGCCTTCCCGCCGGAGGTGCGCAGGATCATCTACACCACCAACGCCATCGAGAGCCTGCACAGTCGGCGTAGCGCAAGAGCATTCGCAATAAGGGCCACTTCCCGAGCGACGAGGCGGCGACCAAGCTCATCTGGCTGGCGTTGCGCAACATCACCGCAAGTGGAAGCGTGCCCCCATGGACTGGGCACACTGCCAAGGCCCAATTGGCCATCCAGTTCGGCGAACGCTTCGTTAGCGCTTAACATGACAACGGTGGCTCACACACAAGATTTCTGACACGCCCCGGCTTCCGGCCGGTTCCGGATCCTCTTCAAAAGCCTGCTCCCGATCCGAAAACGATATTGAAGTGACGGTGCCGAGTGGGTACTATTCGGCGCTTTTATTTCCAATTGTTACGTCTGAATAATTAAACACTACAGGCTAGTATCCAGCATAGCCAACGGAAGTACCACTGCGACGGCGACCTCACACAGAATAGCCTAATCTGGCGACTTCGAGTCTGTTGCGTCCTTTGTCCTTGGCCCTATAAAGGGCTTGATCAGCCCGGTGTAGAAGCTGATTTTTAACATCACGTGAATCAAACTGTGTTACACCCGCCGAGATTGTTATCTGAGCCAGGACGTGTTGATTACCCATGTCCTTGATTTTTCCATTACTGACAGTTCGACGAATTTGCTCGCCGACGGAGTAGGCGCCGGTGATGTCGGTGTTTGGTAAAATCGCCCCGAATTCCTCGCCGCCAATGCGCGCCACCGTGCCCTTCCCATTGATGAATCTCTTAAACGTGGCGGCGACAAATCGAAGGACCTTATCTCCAACCAGATGACCGTAGGCGTCGTTCACGCTCTTAAAGTGATCAATGTCTGCAATCAATATGCTGAACGTCGATTTATCGGAGCGGGCGCAGCATATGGCATCTTTGAGCGCAGCGTCAAACGCCTTACGGTTTGAAATTCCGGTAAGGAAGTCCTTGTATGTTTCGGCGCGAACTTGCGCCAACTCTTTACGCAGTGATTCCATTTCGCCTGAAATGCGGCTCAGTTGGGCACTCATCTGTAGATGCGTTGATTCGGTCGCCAAGGTATGTTCTTTTACCGACTCGACTTCCTGTGTCATCGCCTGAGCGGAAAACGGTTTGCTTAGGATAGAGGCGAAATGATTGAGTCTGGCGACGTACTTGGACAGTGCATCACCGGATCCTTTGATTTCGCACTGCATGCTGTTGACAATGCTGGTCAGTTCCTGGCGAATGCTTTCCAGGCTATCGCAGTCAACAGTGTATGATCGCTGATGGAGTTCCCACAGTCGCTCGGCTGTGGATGTTTGCGAGGGAGATGTCCCTTCTTGGAACACTTTTTCGAGCTCTGCGCCTCTTCCGGATACCGTATCGTACCCCAGGCGGTAATTGAGAGGCGATAGCGGGACATGGTGTTTTGATAGAAGCCCTACCGCCAGACGCAGATATTCGGATGCTTGGTCTTCGTCTTCAGTGTAGGGGTTCCCATCCATTGACGTATGAAGATAGTACTTAAGAAACGGACCAAGATTTACTTATGCTTGATATAACAGAGCGAAATTTTCGCTCCACTCGCTCTACATATCGTATGGCGTACGGTTGTGCCGCTAGTTCTACTTCGGACAGCACAAGAAAATCTTGAGCGGATCAGCCACTGACTACGATATTCGGGAACAGCGGGAATTGGCTGATAGCGGACCTCTCTCCGGCCAGAATCAGACTTTCAATAACAAGAGGGTCCACGACACTTGGATACGAAAGGGCCAGGCAGGTCAGAGGACATCCATCGTCAACGGCGGCATCCACATGAGCGACATCCCATCCTTTCCGTAAAATGTCCAATCAGAGAAGCGCGTAGTCGGATCGGTGGCCAACCTCATCCACCGTGACAGCGAGAAGCTGCCCGCAGATCGCGGCGCACTTCTCGCGCTCGTGCAGGGAGTCGAGCCGGCCGGCGTGAATATAGATCGGCCAGCCGTACCGAGTGCCCCAGAACCTGTTCTCCACCGTCTTATGACCGGCCGCGATAGCTCAGGCCCAGGGTTGGCGGATGGTAATGGCGGGCATGTCAGTGCTCATCGCTTCAGTTTATTGGAGGTCCGGGGGCGCTCCAAGAGAGTCAATGCACAGCCTTTTATATCAATGACCTACAGAATATCAGCCCGCTGATTCGGCGAGCTCTCTCGCCAAAGGAGTCAAAATGGCGTACGGTAGGGTGGTGAGGAATTTCAGGATTTCTCAAGACATTAAGCCGTCGCAACTCTCGCGTTACGGATTATCCGAGCGCCATTCGTTTAATCAACGACAGGAGAGAGAAGCCATGAAAGATTCTCAAACCAGACCGCGCCACTGGAACGACAACCCCGTAAAGCAAGCTGGTGAGATCGACAGTGATCTGTCAGGCTGGATGGCCATGCTGCTGATAGTAGTGGTGGGTACGGTAGCAATAATTTGGGGCTTGGCTCATTCCTGAATAGGGTTTCCCCGCGTACGCGGGGATTGACCCGTGTACCAGGATTGGGATGGATGCCTGGTGATGGCCGGGAAGCGACCGCCCCAAGGCCGCTTCCCGGCCAAACGAACGTCAAGCCTCTGTCTGTTCGGACATCTCCAGGGCATCGTCCACTTCAATCCCGAGGTATCGGACTGTGCTCTCCAGCTTGGTATGCTCCAGAAGGAGCTGAACGGCCCGTAAATTCTTTGTCCGTTTGTAGAAATGTAAAAAAATGGTAGGGGCACCGTCCCTCGCCCCAGGGGCTGGAATAGCACCGACCAAGATCCCACATATGCCTTGTATCAAAATATTCAATCACTGTTTACGGAGGCCCCATATAGTCAGCGCCCCGGCACAGACAGGAAGACCGAACCCGAAAGCCATGCCAATCTGAATTGCTACCCCTGTACGAAGCCAAATTGAATTAATCCCATTAGTGGAGACGCCCCATTTGTGGGGTCGAAGAAATCGGCGACTAGTCAGCCATAGACAAATGCAGGTCTATGACACATAACTGTACTGTTATGTATAGGGTACAGGCGAGAACAATCAGAATCAAAGCGTCAGAATCAAAGCGCGGACGTCCGCTTCTGGCCGGGAACGGGCTCGGGACGCATACGCTGGCACTCATGACGACAGATATCCAAGGGGGACAGGGGCAAGGAAATTGCTTTTTATAGCGGCTCTCACACTGCCTCGGGGAGCCTCGGGACCCCGGGCTCGCCGGGCGGTCCGCCTTGCCGGTGCAGGTACTCCTGGATGAACGCCCCCAGCTGTATGCCGCGGCTGTTCAGGGCCTGGGTGCCGAAGCGCACATTGAACTCGAGCACGTACCAGTGACCGTTGACCCGGCCAGATCGAAGCCGGCGTGATCGATACCCAACCGACGGGCGATATCCTCCACCAGGCCAACGGCTTCATCCGGCACGTCGGAGAAGGAGACCTCGCCTCCCCGGGCGACGTTATGGCGAAAGCCGGCGGGGGCGCGGCGCCAATAGGCGGTCACCACCCGCTCCCCCACGATGACCACCCGCAGGTCCCGGTCGATGGGCAGGTACTCCTGAAGATACATCTCCGGATTGCGGGCGGCGTAGCGCAGAAGGTCCCGGCGGGTCTCGAGGAGGTGAACACCGAGCCCCATGGCGTTGCGGATCTCCTTGCCCACCAGGGGAAACGAGAACGCCTCGAGGGCCTGATCGATGCCGCTGTCGGTGGCCGGCAGGATGCGGGTGTGGGGCAGATGGCTGGGACAGACCGCCTCGAAGGCGCGAGTCATCTCCACCTTGTCGTGACCGATGTGATAGGTGCTGATGCTGGGAAAGATCCGTTTCTTCCAGCCGTAGACCAGGGGATTCACCTGCCAGTACTCGGGGAACAGCACCCAGTCGGCCCCATGGACGGTGTCCTTGTGGCGGAACCAATGCTCCGGCTTGATGAACTCTACCCGCGGAATGTCCAGGGTACGCAATATATCAAATGTAACAAGCTTCAATCGCGCGCGCTCACACAACGCTCGCCGGCATGGCCGTCGAGCCCTATTCAAACGGATCAGGAGAGGAGGCGGGCACCGGAGATGAGAGCGGTCGGGACGGACAAGGGGTGCTGCCTCCGCAGGGCCCATAGTTTACCAGGTATCGGGAGACGGAAAAGAAACAAATACCTCCCATGAGCCCGCCCCGGGACACGCCGCGCGGCCATAGCACGAAGGTGGCAGCGCAGGCGCGCCAGGGAACCTGCGCACAGGCCGCTTCAGCGGCCTGTGCAGAGGTGCCCTAGGGACTGTCCGGCGACGACGGCTGGTCCGTCGGCTGTCCCTGCGGCGGCGCGGGCTTGGGCACTTCATAGGGGGTAACCCTGGCTACCAGGCCGAACTCCGGGTGATCAAAATAATACAGCTTGTCGTTGAGGATGCGCCGTGATTGCTCCATCCGGTAGGTATGAACAACCGCCGTATCCTCGCCGGCCGCCTCGTCGGGCGCTGCCCCGGTGCCGGTTTCGGGGGGCGTTTGCACCTGATAGACCAGGTCGGCCCGCAGGTGCAGATAGCGGCTCTGGGTGACGTCGATCACGCCGTTGATCCGCCAGATGGAAGGGGGTGGGGTGTCAGCCTGATCATCGCCGCCGTCGCCTGGTGCGGCGGGGGAAGACGGGTCCGCGCCGGCATCCGGACCGGCGGCCTGGTCCATTGACCGCAGCATGGCGGCCTGCGTCCCGTAAGGATCGTCGTCGATATGCACGGGCACCGCCTTGTCCGGGCTGTACGCCGGCTGGCGCCAGGCGGCGTGGTACAGGACGCGATAGCCGTCGGCGTGGTCCAAACGCGCCACAACGCCCCGCAGCTGCTGCGCATTGTCGGGCAGCAGGCGAAACGCCACCGGGGCACTGTCTTTGGTATTCGAGTCCGCGCCGCTATCGCCGTTAAGAAAGGCCGCCAACGCCTGGCCCTGATCCCCCCCGCCGGACAGGGCCTTGAGCTGGCGGGCGAGATCCGGCGAAGACAGGGCCGGACTCAGGGTCACGGCATGGGCCGTATCCGGCACCCCCGGGTCGTCGCGCCAGATCTCCGTGTCGGCGGCGTCCGCGTGGGCGAAGACCACCACCTCCACCTGAACCCAGGGAGGGGCCTCCTGTGCCTTGCTGTCATCGGCTTTGAGCGTGTCGGCCATGGCCGGGGTGCCGGCCAACAACCCCGCGAGGGCGGGTAGGATATAATATATACGCATGTCAGGTGAGAAGTTATCGGTCCTTTTGATCCCTGTGATCCCTGGCCGGTCGTGAGGAACTGCGCGTACCGCCGCCTTGGTTCACCTCAACGTTGACGGGAACGTCATGGCAGTCAGAGACATACTCCGCATGGGCCATCCCATGCTCCTGCAGGCCGCCAAGCCGGTCACTGAGTTTAACACAGGGCGCCTGGACGCGCTGATCCGGGACATGTTCGAGACCATGGCCGCCAATCGCGGCGCCGGCCTGGCGGCGCCCCAGATCGGTGAGCCCCTGCGGGTGGTGATATTCGGCCTGGAGGAGAATCCCCGTTACCCGGATGCCGCGCCGGTGCCCATGACCGTGCTCATCAATCCCCTCATCACGCCCCTGGCCGATACCGTCGAGGACGGCTGGGAAGGCTGCCTGAGCATCCCGGGGATGCGCGGCCTGGTGCCTCGTTGCACCCACATACGCTACGGCGGCATGGACCCCCAGGGCCGGCCGTTCGAGCGCACCGTCGACGGCTTCCACGCCCGGGTCGTTCAGCACGAGGTGGATCATCTGGACGGCATCCTGTATCCCCGACGCATCCGCGACCTGCGCCGGTTCGGTTTCGAGCAGGAACTGTTCCCTGAACAGACGCCGGACGACGCCCCCCGCCCGTCCCCCGGTCCCGAGGGAAAGACCCTGTAAGACACCGCCGCACATCCCCCGGTCAAGAACCGTTCGCCGATGCCGATAACACTACGACGGATGGGGTAATCCGGATCATCAAGGGAGTCGCGATCCAATCACGCAAACACGTCACAGGGTGCCATGCTGAAGCGATTTTTAGCGGGTTTCACTTTGATCGAGCTTGTCATGTTGATCGTCATCGGGGGGGTGCTGGTCGCCTTTGCCATACCGCGGTACGCCGATCTGGGCGGCGACGCCCGCCGGGCGTCCGTGCAGCGCATCGGCTATGACCTGAAGAGCGCGGCCGCCTATGTCCACTCCAAGGCCCAAGCGGTGGGCCACGCCCGGGCGCCCAGCGCCAGCATTGACGTGAACGACCGGCCCATCACGATCAAATACGGCTACCCGGATATCATGTCGGTGAAGACGGCCGCCCGGTTCTCCCCCGATGCCAACGACTACAAGGAAATGGTCGACCGGAAGGTGACACCGCCCAGGGTCACATGGGACAAGGTCGGCGGGGCGACAGGGGCGTGCAGCGTGGTCTACTCCGAAGCCTCCCCGCGCCAGCCCGCGACGGTCATTACCGCCACCTCGGGCTGTTAGCCCGCATCGAGGATTTCCGCCAGGCCCTGCAAGGCCTGATCGAGCTTTTGCCGGGACATATAGAAGTGGGGTGAAAAACGGATTCCCCCGCTGCGCAGCGCGCATATGATGCCGCGCCCGCGCAACTGTCCGTGGAGGAGGGCGGCGTCCACCGCGCGATGACGAAATGTCACGATCCCGGCCCGGCGCGCCTCCGGCACCGGAGTCAAGAGCTCGATATCTTGGCGCTCCCCCAAATAATCAATAAGATATTTGGAATTGCTCAGTACATTTCTTTGAATATTGTCCAGCCCGACTTCGGTCAGCAGGGACAGGCTGGCATGGAGGCCGTGGACGCCCAGCATGTTGGGACTGCCGCACTCGAAGCGCCGCGCGCCCTTGGCCGGCGCCCAGTCGCGCCGATCGAAGTCGGTATGATGCTCCAGCATGTGCCAGCCGAACTGGCGTCAACTTGAGCTGATCCCGGCACTCGGCGCGGCAATAAAAGACCCCGAGGCCCTCGGGGGCCAGCAGCCACTTGTGCCCGTCCGCCATCACAAAATCCGCCTGGATGTGCTGCACATCCATGAGCAGGGCCCCCAGGCTCTGGATGGCGTCCACGCAGAACAGGATCCGGTGATCGTGAAAGAACGCGCCCAGGGTCGCCAGGTCCAGGCGCAGGCCCGTGCCGTACTGCACCGAGCTCACGGACACCAGCCGGGTGCGCCGGTCCACGGCGGCGGTCAACGCCGCCTCCGGGGAATCGCCCCGGGACAAATTCACCTGCCGCACCTCCACCCCCTGAGGGGCCAGGGACTCCCAGACCACCCGGTTGGAGGGGAACTCCTGGTCGGGAATGACCACGTTGTCGCCGGCCCGCCAGTCCAGCCCGTGGGCCACGAAGGACAGCGCCTCGGAGGTGTTCTTGACCAGGGCGATGTCGTCGCTGGAGGGGGCGTTGAGCAGGGCGCGCAGCTGCACCCGCAGGGAGGCCTCGACCTCGAGCCACGCCTCGTAGTGCACCGGGCCGGAGGTCGTGTTCTCCTCGGCGAACCGCTCGATGGCCGTGGCGGTGCGCCGCGGCCAAGGCGCGACCCCCGCATGATTGAGGTAAACGAGCCCGTCCGGGAGGGGGAATTCATCTTGGAGATTGATGCCGGTCATGGCAGCGTATTGTAATAGCTGGTGGCATGGCCGTCATTGATTATCGATTGACGCGCGATCAAGCCGGACTCTCTCTCACTTACCCGTAATCATCGACATATGGAAGTCCACGATTTTTTCCTCGTCCTGCTCACCATCCTGCTGGCCGCGCGGCTGCTGAGCGAGGTAGCGGGCCGCCTGTCGGCCCCGCCGGTCATCGGCGAACTGCTCGCCGGCGTGCTGCTCGGGCCGAGCCTGCTGGGCTGGGTGGAGCCGAGCCACATCATCACCCTCCTGGCCGAGATCGGCATCATCCTGCTGCTGTTCGAGATCGGCCTGGAGACCGATATCATGCGCCTGGCCAAGACCGGCCTCAAGTCGTTATTGGTCGCCGCGGGCGGGGTGGTGCTGCCGTTTTCCACGGGCTTCGCCGCCAGCTACCTGATCTTCGGCCAGGGCCTTTTCGTGGCGCTGTTCGTCGCGGGCACCCTCACCGCCACCAGCATCGGCATCACGGTGCGGGTGCTGATGGACCTCAACCGCCAGCAAAGCCGCGAGGCCCAGGTGGTCCTGGGGGCCGCCGTCCTGGACGACGTGATCGGCGTAATCCTCCTGGCGTTCCTCTACGAGTTCTCCAGCCAAGGGGGCATCAGCCTGGTCAACACCGGCAAGGTGGCCCTGTTCATCGCCCTGTTCATGGTGCTGGCCCCCTTCGTGGCCAAGGGCATGGCCGAGGGGATTCGCCGCGCCGACCAACGCAGCCGCCTCCCGGGGCTGCTGCCCACCTCGGTGATCTCCCTGGTGCTGTTCTTCGCCTGGCTGGCCCATGCGGTGGGCGCCCCGGAGTTGCTGGGCGGGTTCGCCTCGGGCCTGGCCCTGTCGCGGCGCTTTTTCCTGCCCATGGGCGTGGTCATCCACTCGGACCCGGAGTTCGCCCACCGCCTGGAGGATCAGGTCAGGCCCATTATTCACCTGTTCACGCCCATCTTTTTCGTCGCCGTGGGCCTGTCGATCAATTTCCGCACCATCGACTGGGGATCCGGGTTTATCTGGGAGTTCTCCGGCGTCCTGTTCGTGCTCGCCGCCCTGAGCAAGTTCGCCGCCGGCTTCTTGATCCGGGAAGACCGGCTCATGAGCACCGTCATCGGCCTGGCCATGGTGCCGCGGGGGGAGGTGGGGCTCATCTTCGCCGAATTAGGACGATCCACGAACATTTTCGATAACGAGGTCTACGCCTCCCTGGTGATCGTCATCGCCCTGACCACCGTCCTGCCGCCCTTCGCCTTGAAGTGGATATACCAGCGCTACGCCCATCGATTTCAGGGCGACTGAGCCCACTCCGCCTCCCAATCCTAACCTTACAATCATTATCATGTATCTCTCTTAACCAACTGTCTTATCGTATCTTTTAAAGAAAACATCGGGAACAAAACCGGGACACCCACGGAAATGGGATGGACACCTCCCGGGTGGTTAAAAACTGTACAGACGCCAGAACACCTAGCAGTTGTCAGGCATTTGTGATGAAAACCGTCGAACCTCTTTGAACCTCGACAATCTTGATTGAGCGACAATAAACCAGGACACCCCTCAATCATGCGCACCGCTGGCTAAAAATTGCTCAACCACCTAAAAGACCGAAAGTCTTCGGCGATCAATAGGCCAACAGCCGCGAACAGAGTGTATTTCCCGCCATCAGGATGCTTCATGAAAGCCTTATGGCCCATGCCTGTACACGCTGGGACGGGAACACCTTGAGCGTTGGGCCCGCGTGGGACATCGAACCCGGATACGCTGCCGGGCCTCATGCAGTCCTCGGTTCCGGACGGACAGAACACCTACCGGCGTGTCGTGGATGCCCCAGATACCAAGCAAGGGTTTCCCCGAATCCGGCCTGAAAATCCATCAGACACGGCGGGGCGAGGGTCAACCTCTGGGTAACGACCGTCCCGCCTGCGTTGAAAAGAGCCGCCGTCCTTGGCGGCATGCTGGCGCACTCCCTTAGCGCTCCGGCTGCAATGATTGCGCGGTCGTCGTCACGCTACTGTTGGCCATGGGGAGGGTTATGGGGATTGTGGTCATGCAGAAGTCGCACTTAAGCTCTTCGGCAGCGGCAGATAGTCGCGGCACCCTGGGGTACATGTGGGACACTCTGCCCTTGGAGAGAAAGCAGATCGGGCACGTCAGGCGCTCTTGGTCTTGTTGCGCGAAGTTCACGTATCTCTCTATGACGTCGTCTGTAATCCTCGAGCGCAGTTGAAGGTCTGAGGCGCTAAGCCTGTAGAGTGTGGCCGCAATTTGGGAAACGGCAGCTTCAGTATCCATCGGCGTGTATCTCCATAAGGCTGCTCGGTGTTTTAGAGTATGAGATCATGCTTATTTGGCATGCTAGTCGGGGATTCCCTGTTTTGGCACCGCCTTGGCCACCGACCGTGAAAAAAGGGCGCCATCCCTGGCAATGCCGCCTCGCTCCTTCTTTCTTTCTTTCTTTCTTTCTGTCCAGCGCCCGTTAATTGAGGGAGTGCAGCCTGTGGCGTGGATAGTCAGTAGTTTGTGAACGGGCTCGGGTATTCGGGTGGCTCCGGACTCGTACCTTTGCCAACTGCGTATCGACACGCCGCATAGGTCGGCCGCTTCCTGGGTGGTGAAGCGCCGGACGTTTCAAGTAGTAGACGTCGGCTGCACTGATGCGTGTCAGAAGGCCAGGCTTAGGCCCTTTCGGCACCTCCCGTACTTCGCATAATGTATATTATGTTAAATAGGATCTGTATGCCGATAACGGGCTTTAGGTGGATGTCCAAGTATTTGTGTAAAAATAGTCGGTGACTCGCAACCGAAGCCGCTCCCGGCCAGAAGCGGTCACCCCCTCCTCCCTCTCGAATGCGGCATGGCTCGCGTCACTTTTCTGCTTACCCTGCTGATATTCCTGTGGATAGATAGGCAAGAAGGCGGGTTACCCGCCTTCTTGGTTATTCCCACACTTCGCCGTTAATCACGCTCCCATAAAACGCCCGGGCGCTATGATCATCCATACTGTCGCCCGGGCCTTTCAGGTTAATCCTCAGGCATCGGTCCGTTAGCGGCCTTGGCCTGTCTCCCGAACTCAGCAGCCACGTTGATAGCCATGCTCAGGCCGCGCCGAGCATCTTCGTCTTTGTTTAGCCGGCGCAGGCTTTGCAAGATTGTCGGAGGGGTTTCGTCTTGAGCAGCCTGGGCAGCTGCGTATCTTAGCGCGTTGCTGATAGCCCAGGTCGTGCCAATCGCATTTTCGTAGAGCGCCATCAGCTTTTGCACCATAGCGTCATCGGACATTTCGATAACATCGGAGGTCGCTGCGAGCAAATCAACGATGTTGTGCAGCCGCCTGCCCTGTATGAGCGGCGCAGCTTTTGTCATCAGGTCCGACAGGCCGTCGAGTGTTGCCTGATCCTGTAGTGCCGGTATCGTTTTCAGTACTTGTTCAAGTGGCTGATCTGCTGCAACTTTGGTAGATTCGGTGCTCATTTTTGTTCTCCTCTTCAGACCAGACCACGGGCGACTGACCAGTAAACGCCACGGTTAAACCCTTTGCGCATCAACCCGCCGATTTTGCTTGGTGGCGTGGGGATGACATCTTCGTCGTAGTCGTACCAAAGTGGCATGCCTACGTCCATGCCCATTTGCCCAATGGCCTGTACCTTTCCGTCATATTCGGCCGGGGTTTCTCCGAACCGCATCAGGCCTGCGATATTGTTGCAGATCACCGGTGACTGGTTATGGCAGCTTCCACCGGCCTTACTTATCGGCAGATCGACCGTATCACCCATCACGAAGACGTTGTTATAGCCTTCAAGCTGCAGCGTTTGGCGGTCTGTCGGCAGCCAGCCTTCGTTGTTCGGAGCCTGCGAGGCACCCGAATTGATAACCGCATCAACTGCTCGAATGGGCGGGGTCTGCATCAGAATATCGAAATCTTCTTCCTGGCCCTCCTCGGAAATTGCCACTTTCCTGTCTGGATCCACGCTCGCGAGGGTGAAACCACGTTTGTACTTAATGCCCTTTGACTCAAAAATCGAAGGGAGAACTTCACCAGTCTCCTTCTGTAAGAACAGACAGTTACGAAGAAGCTGCGAGACAGTGGGATAGGTGTAAACAATCTCGATCTGGTCCCTTACGCCGCGCGTGCGCAGGAAGTCATCGAGCATAAGGGTGGTTTCCACCGGTGCAATGCCACACTGGTGAGGAACGTTTGGCGTTTTCGGAAATGTCACACCGATGAATATACGGCCTTTTTCAATGGTAGAGAGTTTCTTGTAGAGCTGTCGTGCAGGGTCGTGCTGATAGAAATGATCGCCGGCTTCTTTAAGACCGCTTATGCGCTCCGGCGACGGGATGCAACCGGTCGATACGACAAGGTAGTCATAATCATAAGTTTTCCCGGAAGACATTTTCAGGCGACTGTCCTTGAACTCAAAGCCTTCAACCTCGTCGAGAACGAAGTCGATTTCAGGGCGCAGCAATGAGGCTTGTGGGCGGCGCAGTTCGTTTTTGTAGTATGCACCGAATGCAACGTACATAAACGCAGGCTTGAAGTAGTGCCATGGACTGTTTGATATCAGGGTAACTCGCGCCTTGCCCCTGACTATCTCCGGGTAGAGTTTTGCGACCAGGCTATTTGCGGTCATTGTGCCGCCAATACCCCCGCCAACCACGATGATGTTCTGAATCATGTTATATCTCCTCCTGGGATATAGATGCTTTTTCAAAATTGTCTTTTGTTAGAACCTGTCTCAAAACTAATTTGCAAGCGATATCACGTATAACTGGCGGCATATTGTGGCTAAGCGACGATCAATGGGCCCGGATTCCGGAGCGCTTCTTCTTCGTTTCAAACTCCGATTTGTTGGGGGCACGTTTTCGACTCCGCATAAAAAAGTAGATGATCACCAGGAATACGACTCCATAACCGACGCCGACTAATAGTCCCCAGTCGAACCAGGGTCGTTCATAGCCGCTACGCTGCCCCATGATGGGCAAGGTTAATATAACCGAGGACAGGAGCATGCCAGTGACGATGACGACGAACCACCAAGGGACCTTGAGCGGTGGCTCCTCCCGGCTCTGGAGCATTTCCCAATTTTCCAGCACTCGCCGGGGTCGGTTTTCTGACGTCAAGTCGACTTTGCCCGGTCTCTGTGGAGTGCGCGTTTCGCTTTCTTCAGTCATAGCCGTCGTCCCATTATCAATACCAGTGGTTGATCTGCTCGAGCTTTCCCGCTGACTTATCGCGCGTCCAAGCACGATCCGATACAATGCAGACGCGCTTCCCACTGTCCACGGGTCAATTCATGCAACCGAATAGATTCGTATCTCCGGATCCGCCTTCAATAACGGAGCCAGTTCGCTTACCACGTCTTGGTTGAACAACTCGGAACTCAAGTAGGCTTCGGCGCTGCCGGGCGAATCGAAACGATGCAGTACCTGTACATCGTCGTCGCGAACCAGCAAGGTCTTGGACTCGCTGCCGTTGATCTTTTCCAAGAAGGGCTGCCTGTACTTTTGGTAGACCGCCGCGGCTTTCGGCCTGTCTTGTTGATCGATCTTTAGAGTGATTTCCAAGTATGCGTTACCCATGGCTGCCCTCCTTATCGAGGTGTTTTGCCGATATTGGCTCCTTTACCCGGCTAACATAGGCTGTCCTCCCGGAAAAGGATAGGTACAAAACAGAGCATCATTGGTAATTCTGCGCAGGTACGGACCTGGATGGGGTCACCGATTGGACGGCTTTGATAACCGAAGCGCCGGCGATCAGGTGGTCTCTTTCCTGAATTGAGCGGGGGTTTGTCCTGCGTGCTTCTTGAAGTACTTGGAAAAATAGGATGGATCGTCGAATCCGAGCGCGTTGGCGATAATGGTAACCCGCTGACCGGAATGAGCCAGCATCCGCTTCGCCTCCAAGACGACACGTTCATTTATCAGCTGCGAAGGGGGTTTGTGCGCCACTTCGTTGGTAAGTTCGCCGAGACGCTTCGTGGACAGGTGCAGCAGGTCCGCATACTGACTGACGCTCATACCATTTCTAAAATTGGCCTCGAGTAATTCACGGAACTTGAGAAATTGCAGATGTTTTTCGTTACGGACCCGGTAGTCCGTCTGGGCCGCAAGAGACTGTCGGTGCTGTCTTTCGATCAGAATCAGAAACGCCTTGAGCAAATGTATCAGCAACTCCCTGCTGCCGAACGACGGAGCTTCCTGCAGTTCCATTTTCATTTGCATGGTCAGGGTGCGCAGTAGCGGTTCAGATGCCTTCGGTATGCACACAAAGGGCAGGCTGTGCTGATTATTGAACGTGTTATATTTCAATACGATTTCAATATCCGGTGCATTTTGAACCAGGAAGCTCTCGTTGAAGTGAATGAGCAGTCCGTCATATGAGGCGGCCTGGTCGAAGCGGTGTATCTGGTCTTTAGCGATAAAAAAGACAGTGCCGGGCCGCACGGGATGCGATTTAAAGTCCACATAGTGTTCACCGACTCCTTTGGTGAACCAAATGATCTGGTAGAAGCTGTGTACGTGCGAACGTGTGCTCTTCGGTTTGCTCCTTGCCAGATAGGTGTTTAAGTGATGAATCGCGAAATCACCATGGTGATGCCGGTCTTCTTCCAGCTTATATCGTTCGATGTCCATAACCAGTACGCCGCGGCTGGAAAACAGGTTCTTCCCAAGAATCGGTGCATTCCGAGAGGGGTTTAGGGTTGAGGAGCATGAGTCCTATCAGGTACTCAGGAGTTTTGAGATAGGTTCTAGGACTCGCCGTGTCTCTCCTGTGCAAAAATTTCCTGCAGTGCCCTGAATGGCAATAATGCAGAGTCATGCCGGGACGGCATGGATGCCGCATGTTGAAAAATCGCCAATTCGGGCCAAATCAGGGCGTCTTTGGTGGGGACATGGCTTTTTAGAATCTGCTCCAACTGAGACTGAACGGACTGAAGCTCTTCCGCTGTCATGCCGGGAGCACGTTCATAAACGATCGCGGTTGTCGCCTGCCCCAACGAACACGCCCTCACTCGATAGCCAAGTTCCTTGACTCTGCCCGCTTCAATCACCGCATCCAGTGTCAGCCTGCTGCCGCAAAGCTGCCGGCTGTGTACCGTGGTAGTCCGTACATTTTTTCCCGACAATCTACGATCACGTCGTACTTCTATGATGTAGCGTTTCAGGCTCAGTACGAACTCTTCGGGGCTAAATTCGCTTTCCGGCCTCTCGACACCACCCAACGTTTCACCTTCGTACTAGCATATAGAATAATAAATATACAGCTATCCCCCGAGCCTGCTCCTTTTCAGAACTATCGTCAAATCTGATGTATAGCATTGAACCAAGCGGCGTTGAGGCGATCTAACCAAATCCAGGGGATTACAACATCGGCTGTTAACGCAGATGCTTTGACGTCCAGCCTGCCCCCTTCCTTCAAGGGGCCAGCGGCATGGGCCTGCGGTCCACCAGCCGCGCCCAGCCCCGCGCGATGCGGTAAAGGATCCAAAGGCCGGCGCACCATGCGATAACACAGCGCGACAGGATATGCCGATGAGCGTGATCGCCAGCAACAGCGCGATCACGACCCACAGCAACGCATACCAGAACGTGCGGATCTGCCAGCGAAAGTGTGACTCGAGCCAGGTCCCCCGGGCATCCGCGCGCTTGGCGTAGTTGATGATGACGGCGATGATTGATGGCCAGCCGGTCAGGAAGGCCGTGACGATAAATGCGGGGCTCAGCAGGCCGGTGAGCGCGCTGAAGCCATGCAGCCCGTAGATCACAAACGTCAATGTCACCAGGTCTTCAGTGTCCGGCGGTGCCGCGCCTTGCTGTTGCGGTGTCGTCATCATCGTCTCCCGGTGCCACGCCCCCGGTTCAGTCTCGCAGCCGCGCCAGCTTGGCGAACAGCACCGGCATGAAGAACAGGATCAGGGGCACCTTGACCAGCAGGCCCGAGATGATCGCAATGGCCAGGGGCTGCTGCATGGCCGAGCCCTTGCCGAGGCCCAGGGCCAGGGGCAGCAGGGCCAGGACCGCCGCCAGTGGTAGTCATGGCGATGGGGCGCATGCGCATCACGCCGGCATCAATGAGGGCCTCCAGGGGCGCACCGCCCTGGCTCAATTGGATACGGTACTCCGAGAAGTAAAAGATAGCCACCTCCGTGGCGATCCCCAGCACCATGGTCATCCCCATCATGGCGGTGATGTTGAGCTCGATCCCGGTGAGCCACAGCCCCATGAAGACCCCGGTGAGCGCCAGCAGGGGCACGGCGATGATGGCAATAGCCACTTGAAAGCGCTCGTACAGGAACAACAGCAGGAGAAACACCAGCGCCGCCGCGGCCCCCATGACCGCCACCAGGCCGCGGAAGGCGATTTGCTGCTGTTTGTACAGGCCGCCGAGCTTGTAGTACATGTCCTTGGGCATCACCCCTCCCCCCTTGAGCACCTTGGTGATATCGGCCAGGGTGGACCCCAGGTCCCGGCCGCTGATACGCCCCGTCACCGCGACCATGCGCTTCAGGTTGTCGCGGGTAATCTGGGGCTGGCCGGTGACCTGCTTGACCGTGGCCACCAGGTTCAGGGGGAAGCGGTGGCCGTCGGGGGCCTGCA
The DNA here is from genome assembly GCA_963844825.1 of uncultured Gammaproteobacteria bacterium. Classification (GTDB taxonomy): domain Bacteria; phylum Pseudomonadota; class Gammaproteobacteria; order CAWJPQ01; family CAWJPQ01; genus CAWJPQ01. The sequence continues at coordinate 46,264 of CAWJPQ010000012.1, read as the reverse complement.
GCCACATATGGCGCAGCTGGTCTTCGGTCTCACGCATGGTCTTGGGCACCCTCAGGCGTATGCCGACCATCCTGATCCCGTGGCGCACCTTGGTGGTGACGATGCCCTTGAAGTAGGTCTTGATGCGCTGGGTCACGGCGCCCGGGTCGATGCCCTGCAGGGCCGCCTTGTCCCGGTTGACCTTGATGACCAGGGCGTCACCGGCATACACCACGCCGCTGCGCACGTCCACCACGCCGTTGACCTTGTGGATCGCCGCCGCCACCTTGGGTGCCGTCTGCAGCAATTCCTTGGTGTCGTTGCCGAACAGCTTGATCTCGATGGGCTGGGGCACGGCCGTCAGATCCCCGATCAGGTCCTCCATGAGCTGGGCCATTTCGATGTTCAGCCCCGGGACCAGGTTGTGCACCCGCTGGCGCACGTCGTCCATGATCTGCCAAACCGAGCGCCGCGGCGGGGGCTTGAGGCGGATGAAAAAGTCCCCCTGGTTGGCCTCGGTGATCCCGCCGCCCAGCTGGGCGCCGGTGCGCCGCGAGTACGAGGCGACCTCGGGGATGGTGGAGAGGATCCGCTCCACCTGACGCAGCAGCCGGTCCGTCTCGGTCAGGGAGGTGCCCGGCGGCGCCATGTAATCGAGCACGAACCCGCCCTCGTCCATGGCGGGCATGAACCCGGTGCCCACGTGCCGGTAGGCCCCATAGCCCGCGGCGAGCAGGGGAATGACGGCGGCCAGCGCCCACCATTGACGGCGCAGCAGCACGCCCATCACCCGCCGGTAGCCGGCATGCAGGGCGTCGCTCAGACGGCCCGTGTCCTCCCGCTCTGCGTCCTTGGCGCTGAGGAACCGGTCCGCCAGGATCGGGATCGCCATCCAGGCGATCAGATAAGAGATGATCAGGGCGCTGGCCATGGTCAGGGACAGGGCCTTGAAGAAGGCGCCGGTCACGCCGCTGAGGAAGGCCAGGGGCAGGAATATGATCACCGTGGACAGGGACGAACCGGTCAACGGCCGGGTGAATTCGCGCGCCGCCGTGCGGATGCGATCGTTGTGATCGCCCCCGCCCTTGCGCAGCTCGCGGATGATGTTCTCGATCATGACGATGGCGTCGTCGATGATCAGCCCCACCGCCGCCGCCATGCCGCCGAGGGTCATGATGTTGAAGCTCATGTGCAGCACGTAGAGCAGCAGGATCGTCGACGACATCACCGCCGGCACCACCAGGATGCCCACCAGGGTGATCTTGAAGCTGCGCAGGAACACCAGCAGCACCAGGGAGGCCAGCAGCACCCCGATGACAATGGCGTCGCGCACGCTGGCGGCCGACTCGGTGATCAGCTCGCTCTGGTCGTACCAGTTGCTGATCTTAAGATCCGCCGGGAGCTTGCCACGATAGTCCTTCAATGCCGCTTTCAGGTCGCGCACGATCTGCACCGTATTGCCGCCCGGCTGCTGGTAGATCTGCAGCGAGACAGCATCGCGCTGGTCGGAGGTCACCCGCATCCACTTGGGCACGGTGGCATCGTGCACGGTCGCGATATCCTCGAGCTCGACGATGCCGTTGCTGCCTGTGGTAAGCACCGTATGGCCGATCTGCTCGAGACTGCGAAAACGGGTGTCCGACAGCAGCAGATACAGCTTGTAATGGTCCTCGAGCCGGCCCACCGCCTGCAGTACATTGGAAGCCGACAGGGCCTTGACCACCTGGCTCAGGGTCAGACCGTAGGCGTGCAGCTGGGCCGGGTCCACGTCCACGTGGTACTCCTCCTTGAGCCCGCCGAGGATGCCCACCCGCGCCACGCCGTTGATGGACGAGAAGATGGGCACCAGCTCGTACTTGGCGATATTGCGCAGCTGGACCAGACTCTCCTTCTTCGACGTCAGGCTGTAGGCCGCTACGGGGAATACCGTGGGGTTCATGCGCCTGGCGTAGAAGGTCACCCCCGGCGGCAGCTTGGGCAGGACCTGGCTGACCTTGGAGTCGATCTGCTGCAGGGCGAGGGGCATGTTGCTTCCCCAGTCGAAGGTCACCGACAGCTGCGCACTGCCGCGGCTGGTGGTGGAGCGCACCTCGCGCACTCCCGGCACCGAGCGCACGGCCTGCTCCAGAGGCCGGGTCACGGCAATGACCATCTGCTCGCCGGGCTGGGAGCCGGCGTTGATATAGACCACGATGCGCGGAAAATTGACGTGGGGGAACAGCGCCACCGGCAGCTGCAGCGCGCTCGCCGCCCCGCCCACGGCAAGCACGGCCATCAGGAACAGAATCGAGCGCCGGTGGCGGGCGGCCCAGTCGGCGACGTTCATTGGCCCTGTTCCCGTACCGCCATGCCGTCTCTGAGTTCGTAGTTACCCAGGGTGACGACCCTGTCGCCCGCCTTCACGTCGCCGCTGATGGCCACGTACCCGCCCTGCTCCAGCCCCGCATCCACGTTCACCCGGTGGGCGGTGCCGTTGCGCACCACGAACACATACGACCCTTTGCTGTCCTTCAGGATGGCGCTGCGCGGCACGGCCAGGGCATCGATCCGGCGCAGGGTGATGGCCCCGCGCATGGCCTCGTTGAGGACCAGTTGCGACCCGTACTTGTTGGGAATATGCACGAAGGCGTCCACCAGGCGCGTCTTGGGGTTCACCATGGCGTGGACCTCGTGCACCGTGGTGTGTATGACCGGCCTGTGCCCGAATACCGGCGACAGGGTAACCGGCTGCCCCGCCTTGACCCGCACCGCATCCTCGGTCTCCAGGCCCAGCAGCACCACCAGGTTTTCGCCGCTCGCCAGCAGCATGGCCATGGTCTTGGCCTGGACCCGCTGGCCCTGATTGACCGGCAGCTTGGTGACGATGCCGGCAAAGGGAGCGCGGATGGTCTGCTTGGCACGGCTGGTCCCCAGCTTCTCCTGGGCGTGCAGCGTGGCCAGGGCGTTTTGCAGGTTGCGCCTGGCATCGGCGATCTGATTCTGGGTCGCCAGCTTTTGCTTGAGCATGTTCTGCAGATGATGCAGCTTGGTCCGGGCGTTCTCCACGTTCGCCTTGGCCTGCTGGTACTGCATCATGGCGCTCGGGGCGGTAGTCAGCTCCAGCAGGCGCTGACCGGGCTTGACGCGCTGCCCCATGCGCACCCACAAGCGGGTGACGATGCCCGCCCGCGGCAGGGTGATGGCGGACAGCTGGCCGGGGCTGTTCTGGGTGCGCCCGTAGGTGGTGATGGTCTCGCTGAGGGTGCGCTTGGTCAGGGTCGCGGTCTTGATCAGCACGCTCGGCCCGCCACCCCCCTGGGCCCACCATGGCAGGAATAACAACAGGGCGCTCAATGCCCCGCGCCCGATGTGCCTGTACAGGTTCATGCGTTTCACTTCTCCCATTTGGTCCACCCCACCAGGGTATCCAGGGCCACCCGCGTATCCCACAGGGTCTTCTCCAGATTGATCTTCTCGATGCGCTTGTTGATCAGCCCGAACTGCATGTTCAGGTAGATCAGCGAATTGATATTGCCGGCCTGATAGGCGCGCTGGGCCTGGTCCACCATGTTCTCCAGCTTGGGCAGGTTGCGCTTCACCCGGGCGAGCTGGCGTTCGATGATGCCGTATTGCCTCTCCAGCATGTCGATCTGCACGTGGGTGGTGTCCAGCCGCGCGGTGTACTCCTGGTGCAGCTGCGCCCGGGTCGCCCGTTGGATGGCGATCTTGCCCCGGTTGCGGTTGAACACCGGCAGGGTAAGCGAGATGTTGAAGCCGATGGTATTGAGTCCGCCGTTGTCCCGCGCCCGGGTCACCCCCGCGCTGATGGACGGGAACTGGGACAGCACCGCCTTGCGCACGTTGGCCTCCTGGCTCCTGTACCCGGCGCGCAGGGCCACCAGGTCGGGCCGGCGCAGGGGCAGCGTGTCGATCAGCCCCTTGTCCACCGGCGGACCCTGGGGCTCGCCGAGCTGAACCAGGTTCAGGCTCACCTTCGGCGACAGCCCCAACAGGGAATTGAGGTTGTGCAGAATCTGGTTCTCCTGCTGATTGGCCTGGTTGAGGCGGGTATTGGCCTGCAGGAGCCCCGTCAGGTCCGTGCCGACCACATCCATGGTCAGATTGCCCTCTTTCAGCGCCTTGGAGGAGAACGCGTAACGGCTCGAATACAGCTTGCGCACATGCTGCAGCAGGGCGATCTTCTGCAGCTGGTATACCGCCTGGACGTAGAGCCTGCGCGCCTGCTGGGCCGTCTGCCACTCGCTCCACAGGATATCCAGGTCCACGCTGACCTTGGCATAGGACGCCGAATCGATGCGCGCCCCGCGGGTGATCAAGGCCAGCAGGTTGTAGTTGAGGGTTCCGCCGAAGCCGCTCGTGTCCCCCGGTCCGGCGCATTGCTCCGTGTTACAGGACAGGATTTTGCTCAAATTGCTGGAGATCATCGGATCGGGCAGCAGGCGCGCATCGAATAATTGCGCCCGGGCGACCTTGGCCTTGCGTCGGGTGGCCTTGAGGTTGGGGTTGTTGACCACCGCCAGCATGGCCACCTCGGTCATGTCCAGCCCGTCCTTGGGATTGAAGGGATACTGGCGCAGGGCGCGTACCGGCAGGGACTTGGGGTCGATCTTCAGGGCTGCAACGTTCTTGACCAGGTCCGGTTTCTGATCGAGCGGAACCGCCGAGTAAGTGGCGCAGCCCCCCAGCCCCACGGCCGTCAGGACCATCACGGACACCAAACGGTAATACCGGAGCTTGTCCTGGGCGGCCCTTAACAGGGAAAGGGTTCCGCCCCGTGCACGATCGGCCGTGCCGGTGTTGGGCGGATGAATTGCCATCAAAGCGCGAACATACCGTACGGGTGATTATAGTGCCCTGAACAGGAACCTCAGCAATTCCCTTTTCGCCGTATCCCGGGTCGCCGGGCTGTTGGCGAGCAGCGCCCCCAGGGCGCAGGCGATCGCCAGCGACGTATAGGGGCGGCGCCTGACGTAGGAAGCCAGTCCCGCCTTGCCCGCCGCCTCGCGCAGCCGCTCCTTGGCCTGTTCGATGCTCAGGGATTGGTCCGTCGGACGATCCATGCCAGCACCCCTGCCAATATCAACGCCGCAATGCCCGTGACGAGGGCGGTCGCGGCGGGGCCGATGAGCGCTGACAAATACTGATAACACGCCCACAGCAAAAGACCCGACCCCACTGCGATCAACAGCACGATGGCGCCGATCAAGCCCAGGCCGTAGCCGGTACTTATCACGGCCCTTCGAAGCGCCCTGCCCTCCGCTTCGGCCAGGTCCGCGAGGGCGATCAAGATCTCAGCGAGACGATTCAGACCGGCCCCCGTTGGTCAGCTTGGCGATGATGAACCCGATACCGAAGGCCGCCAGCAGGCTGCTTAACGGGTGTTGGGCAATGCGCTCCTCCACATCGTCTGCCGCCTTCTGGCCGCGCTCCTTGGCGCCGCCCACCGCCTGGCGCAGCCGCTCGCGCAACTCCTCGATATCCTCTTCGACAGAAGCACGCGCCTCCCCCGCCTTTTCGCTGCCCAGGTCTCTGAGCAGGCCGACCAGGCCGGAAACGTCGGTGCGCAGCTTCGCCACATCATCCTTCAGGGTCTGCATTTCTTCCTGCAAATCTTTGTCAGCCATATACTTCTCCTTTTAAAACCGGCTCTGTCAGGCCGTTGCACCCATGTCCATTGAAAGGGCCCCGCGGCGGACACCGGCCCCATCCATTGACTTTGCCGCAGGTACAGGATAGGGCACCCACCTACGGTAACTCAATAACATAGTGAATATAAAGCATTACCATTTGTTTATGTCGTGCGCCGCGGCAAGGCCGTGTCGCCGCCCCGCGGCCGTGAACACCCACGGCGCCCCCTGCCCGCTTCTGTCCTATCTATCGGCCGGGGCAGCGCCCTTGAAAGCCCCTCGGCAAGGGGCGTCGGCGGGGGCCCCCGAGGTGGGGCTGTGGGCTGACCGAGGGGTCAGGGCGAGTAGGGACGCAGAACGGGGCGGTCGCCCGGAAAGCAGAAAGATTTGAACGATGAGGGCGCATAGAACCGCCTCAGCCAGTCCCTGGGGTTGCGCGCCGTACATACCCGGTAGATCAGATAGGCGTATCCGATGCGTCCGCCCCGCGCGTACAGGTAGCGATTGAACCGGCCGGTGCGCAGCTGTCCCCCGAGCTGCGCCTTCCAAAGCTGGTCGTAGGCCGTCGCATCGCCGCCGGCGACCGCCCGGGCCGCCAGGTAGCCGGAAGTCATGGCGTAGCGTATGCCGAATCCGAACAGGGCATCCTGAAAACCTGCCGCCTCCCCGGCGTACAATACTTGACCCCTGCGCGTGGTATGGGGCCCGCGGGTAGCATCACCCACGCCCCCGAAGCGCTTGGCCCCGTGCATGCGAAGGCCCGCATGACGCTCGAAGAATTCCACCGTCCGTGCCAGATAGAGATTGCGTGCCGCAAAATCGTCGAACAGGCACACAGAGAGAGTGCCGCGCCCGTTGTGGATCAACAGGTAGGCATAGCCCTTGGGGGCGAGCCGGTCGGTCACCGCGGCATAGACCCCGTCGGCCATGTCGGTATCGAACAGGTAGCCGATGGCGAGCACATTACAGCAACCGGGCCCATGGGCGACGATCCCCCGTTGATCCAGTTCCACGGACCGTCTGAAGTGAATCGGAACGCCCCGTGCAAGCACCTGCTCTTTAAGGCTGTGATCCAGCGTGCCGGCGCCCGATCCCCGCCTGACCAGGTAGAACAGCGGCTTGGCCGAGCGGCAGGTGTGCTCCCTTCCCCAAGGGTCAAACAGCGTCAACCGGCATACGGGTGAAAAGTCGAACGTGGGGGCAATGCCGAAGGCGCCCAGCTCATCGAGCACATCCGCCGATGTGCTCCAGTTATCCAGGCCCTGGTAATCACCGTGAAACCGCTCTCCCACGTCGGCACGGGCATCGTACACCGCACAGGCCTGACCGCCGTCGGCCAGGGCCAACGCGGCGGTCAACCCCGCGGGACCCGCCCCTGCAATGGGAAACGGCTCGGCGGACAGGCGCGCCGCCGGATCAGTGAGGCTCATGGAAGATGTGTCATGGCATTGAAGTCGGCAACGCGCGCCACCTGGACCGGCACCCGCACCTCACCCCCCTTGATAAATGATTATATATTTCTATTCAATAGCCTATGCGGCAATTCCGCCTAATCACTTTAACTATGATCTCCCCTGACAGGCACCACCCGAGAGCGCACGTGACCTATCATATGACAAGTCAGGCGGGTTTCCTAGGCGCCCGCTCCTGCGGCGCTGCCCGGAGACAAACGGCAAGATGCCTCGTGTACCGCCTGGAGAACCTCTGCACAGGCCGAACAAGGGGGTGGTCACAAGGCGCACAGGGGCGAGGAAGCGTAGTTTACAAGGAGTAAAGAGCATTCAGATCCCCTGTGCAACGCTGTGAGCGCCGCTTCAGCGGCCTGTGCAGAGGTGTTCCCTAGCGCGGGATCAAGCGTCCTTCCAGGGGATAGACATCGCCGGGGGGGATTTGTTTGAGGATAAAGAGCTTGCTGCCTACTGGAAAATGCCAGGTCTGGCGCGGCCAATTACTTCGCGGGTTGTAGCCGGCCACCACATAATAGGTGGCGCCTCCCTCGGCTGTCAGCAGCAGCTCCGGAGTCTCCTTGCCCGAAAACCTCAGCTCATGGGGCCCGGGGCGGATATCGACCGACTTGTATGACTTCCAGGGCAGGTTCACCAGGGTATTGCCGTTGTCCAGGATAAGCAAATTGGTGGGCACCCGGTCCCAGCGGCTGATGTTGAACAGATACAGTCGAGCCCGATCTTTGGGCACGGGGGACGGGGGGCCGGCCTGCGGCATGGGCACGCCGTTCACGTCCACCGGCTCGGTGGCACAGCCCCCCAACGGGAGCAAGAGCAAGATAACGGCACATCCTAGGGCACGTAGATTCTTCATCGGCGTATCGTATCCGTTTCCATCTATTCGGATAGAATCCCAAATCCGCCTGGAGTTTCCTTTTCCGGGCGAAAACGCCGATAAATTCGCGCCAAGCGGTCAGGCGGAAGAGGCCTGACGGATTGTCTGTTCCTCGTTGCGCCACAGGGTGGTCTGGTTTCTGCCGGCGCGCTTGCTCTTGTACAGGGCGGCGTCGGCCTTGTCCATGAGATCCCGGGGCGAGATCCCGTCCGTCGGGCAGCAGGCGATCCCGATGCTGACGGTGGAACTCAGCCGGGCCCCCTGCACATCGCAGGAGGTCTTTTCGACGGCTGCGCGGATGCGCTCGGCGAACTGGTGGACATAGGCGGACTCGGTCTCCGGCAGGAGCACGATGAATTCATCGCCCCCGTACCGGGCCACCGTGTCCACCTTGCGCGCGCAGGACTTGATGTGGGTGGCGGTCATCACGATCAGGCGGTTGCCGGCTTCATGGCCGTAGCGGTCATTGACCTCCTTCAATCCGTCCACGTCGATCATCATCAGGGAGAAAGGCCGGCCGTAGCGCATGAAGCGCCGGCTCTCCTTGTGCAGCATCGTATTGAAGGCGCGCATGTTGGGCAGGGCCGTCAGCTCGTCGGTCTCCGACATTTCCACCACCTTGCGCTTGGCGTAGTGGATATCCGATGAAAGCATCGATGTCAGGTAGGCCACCAGCACGAACGGGCTGAAAATGGAGATCAGGTTACTGAAGGTCTGCAGGGAAAAGGCGCCTTCACCGTAGGTGACATACGCCATGTAAAAATACCAGCACGAGATGAGCGCCAGCTCCATGAACGTCACGAGCTTGCCCAGGGTCAGGGCCGCCGCGATGATGACCAGCAGGTAGAGGTTGATCAATGGGCTGTGGACGTTTCCGGTATACCACAGGGTGCAGCTGATAAAGACCAGCATGGCCCAGGTCTCCACGGCCAGTTTCCACCGCGTCTCGGTCAGGCGAAAGTTGGTGTATCTGAATGCCATGATGAATCCGCTGAACACCACCATGGCGGCGATCACCGCGGGCCGGTCCGTGACAACCGCGCCCGGGACGACCAGGTACAGGAGGCAGGCGATGAGGACCAGCCATTCAAGCTCGGCCATGCTCCGGGAAAACCCTCGCAGCTCGTCTTGGGCCACTTTCACACTGGAGGTGGACACATTGTTACCGCTCATCGGCCCCCATTCTAAGTTCTTAGTTTGTGAAGTAAAAAGCCATGGCCATCCGCGCTCGGCGCCGATGGGCGTCACCCCTGGGAACGCCTGTACCCGGGCTCCGGGTCCCGCGAAGCGCGGCACAATGGGAGGGTTGCCGATGAATATATCGTCCGGAAGCGCCAATTATTGAAGCCCGGGGCCGTCCTCCTCCGTGATCGAGATCACGGCACCGTCAGTGCTAATATAGTCGGCACCATGATAGAACACATGCACGCCCACCCGGTCCCGCCGTCCCTGGCCCCTCATGACCGTCCCTGAGCAGGAGCCGCTGATACGTATCGGCATCAGCAGCTGCCTGCTCGGCGAGCGCGTGCGCTTTGACGGCAATCACAAGCACGATACGTACATCACCGAGACCCTCGGCCGGTACTTCGAATTCGTCCCGGTCTGCCCGGAGGTGGCCATCGGCCTGGGCGTACCCCGCGAGCCGATCCGCCTGACCGGCGATCCCGCCGCGCCCCGGGCCGTGGGCGTGCGCGACGCCTCCCTTGATGTCACCGACAGACTCGCCGCCTACGGCCGGCGCATGGCCCGGGAGCTGGGGGGGGCATCGGCCATCAGCGGGTATATCGTCAAGCGCAAGTCGCCGAGCTGCGGCATGGAACGGGTCAAGGTCTTCGCCGCCCCCGGGGCCGCGCCGAGATCGGGGCGCGGCGTGTACACCCGCGCCCTGATGGAGGCCCAACCCCTGCTGCCGGTGGAGGAAGAAGGGCGCCTCGCCGATCCGGTCTTACGGGAAAACTTCATCGAGCGCGTCTACGCCTACCGGCGCTGGCAGGACATACTCGTCGCGGGCCTGAGTGCCGCGCGGCTCGTGGATTTTCATACCGTCCACAAATTGTCGATCATGGCCCACGGCCCCGAGCACTACCGCCGCCTGGGCCGTCTCGTCTCACACCTCGGCCGGGGAAACCTCAAGCCTCGGGCAGAGGAATACATCACCGGCTTCATGGAGGCTCTGCGCTATCGGGCCACACGCAAGCGCCACACCAACGTGCTGATGCACCTGCTCGGCTACCTCAAGCGCGAGCTCGACGGCGCTGACAAGGCCGAGCTGGTGGAGGTCATCGACACCTACCGGCTGGGCCAGGTGCCGCTGGTGGTGCCCATTACCCTCCTGCGCCACCATTTTCGCCGCCATCCCCATCCCTATATCGAAAAGCAGGTGTATCTCAGCCCCCACCCCAAGGAGCTGATGCTGCGCAATATGATCTAACCCTTGTCAAGGAACAGGGAACCCATCCTCCCCTCCGGGCAGCAGGCAGGACAAGGGGAACAACAGGGGGTTCTTTCCTTCGCCCCATACCACTTTCATTACACGGCGATTTGCGGTAGTTTGCCTCCTGCGATATGGATAACCCATTGACAACCCCCCTGCCAACGGACAAGGATCCCCATCAGATCCTTCGCACCGTTTTCGGTTACGAACAATTTCGTACCTGCCAGGAGGCCATCATCACCACCCTCATGGCGGGCGGCGATGCCCTGGTGCTCATGCCCACCGGCGGGGGGAAATCCCTGTGCTTCCAGATCCCCGCCATTGCCCGACCGGGCACGGGCATCGTCATCTCGCCGCTGATCGCCCTGATGCAGGACCAGGTGGCACTGTTGCGCCAAGCCGGCGTGCGGGCGGCCTTCGTCAACTCCACCCTCAATGCCGACGAGGCCCGCGGGATTGAACAGCAGCTGCTGCAAGGGGAACTCGATCTGCTCTATATCGCGCCCGAGCGCCTGATGCTCCCGCGCACCCTGGACCTGGTGGCGCGCGCGAAGGTCGCCCTGTTCGCCATTGACGAGGCCCACTGCGTCTCCCAGTGGGGTCACGATTTTCGCCCGGAATACAGGCAGCTGTCGGTGCTGCACGAGCGCTTCCCGGACATCCCGCGCATCGCCCTCACCGCCACCGCGGACGAGCCCACCCGCCGCGAGATCATGGAACGCCTGGGACTCGGCAACGCCCGGGTCTTTACCACCGGCTTCGACCGCCCGAACATCCGTTACCGCATCGCCCACGGCGACGGCGGCCGCGGCGGCAGCGCCCGTGACCGGCTGCTGCGCTTCATCCGCGAGGAGCACCCGGGCGATGCCGGCATCGTCTACTGCCTGTCGCGCAAGCGGGTGGACGCCATCGCCGAGTGGCTCACCCGCCAGGGCCTGACCGCCCTGCCCTATCACGCCGGACTCACCGGCGCCCAGCGTGAACGCCACCAGACGCGTTTCCTCAACGAGGAAGGGGTGATCATCGTCGCCACCATCGCCTTCGGGATGGGCATCGACAAATCCAATGTGCGCTTTGTCGCCCACCTCAATCTGCCCAAGAGCATCGAGGCCTATTACCAGGAGACCGGCCGCGCCGGGCGCGACGGGCTGCCCGCCGATGCCTGGATGATCTACGGCCTGCAGGATGTGATCACCCTGCGCCAGATGCTCGAGGGCTCCGAGGCCGGCGAGGACCGCAAGCGCCTCGAGCGCCACAAGCTGGATGCCATGCTCGGCCTGTGCGAGCTGACCGGCTGCCGCCGCCAGGCGCTGCTGGCGTACTTCGGCGACGAACGGCAGGTGGCGTGCGGCAATTGCGACAACTGTCTCGCCCCGCCCAAGACCTGGGATGCCACCGTCCCCGCCCAGAAGGCCCTGTCCTGCGTGCACCGCACCGGCCAGCGCTTCGGCGTGAACTACCTCATCGATGTGCTCACGGGCAAGACCGACGAGCGTATTCAGCGCTTCGGCCATGATACCCTGAGCACCTTCGGCATCGGCCGCGACCTGGCCGCCAGCGAGTGGCGCGGCGTGTTTCGCCAGCTCATCGCCCGGGGCCTGCTCGCCGTGGACCTGGAAGGCCACGGCGGGCTGCACCTCACCGACGCCTGCCGGGCGGTGCTGCGCGGCGAGGAGCAGCTCATGCTTCGCCACGAGGTGAAATCCCAGCCCGTGAAGCGGGACACCGCCCGCCGCGAGGCCATCACCTTCACCAGCGATGCCCACGAGCGGCTCTGGGAGGCCCTGCGCACCCGCCGCCGCGAACTCGCCCAGGAACAGGGGGTGCCCCCCTACGTCGTGTTCCACGACGCCACCCTCATGGAGATGGTAGCCCACTGGCCCAAGACCCTTCAGGACCTCGCCCATATCTCCGGCATCGGCCAGCGCAAGCTCGAGGCCTACGGTCGGGACTTCCTCGATGTCATCCTCTCCCACACGGAGAACCGGGTCGGACCTACCTAACCCACCGTCCCCTTTGAATTTTCATTCAATAAAGGGCCCGTTTTCGGCCTTAGAAGGCGCTTTTCCGGGGCAATTTGGCCGGTCGGGGGATTACCAAGGCCCTGGCCTATTAGCAGGCACGGAGGCCGCCCGGCATTTCGGCGGACCGGGCTATCCTGCGGGGTGAGGTGGTCTCCATTGCTTAAAGCCTTCTTTTCGGCGCCAAAAAGATGGGTTTAAGCGTGAAATCGGGGCGTTTTGAAGGTAAAAAAAGCGGGAAATCAGGAGGTTCGGTGGGTCCGACCCCAGGGGTCCCTGGCGGGGATATCCCGCCAGGGACCGATTTGCTAGTTGTAACAATACATATAGCCGTTGACGATGAGGCACGTGGGGTTCGATACGAGCACCCCGATCGAATTATGCCCCTTGATATTCCTGCCCTGCTTCAGGTCGTCCAAGGGGGTCCCTTCCTTTTCAAGGACCTCGATCTTCCCATTTTCGTAGACCTTTAACCTGACGGATATTTCTTTCGGATATTTCGGCATGATCATCTCCTTTTAATCAATTGGATAAAAACACCGTTGATACACTGCAGTTCGCTTTCGTCTTTCCTTGCCCATCACCTCCTTTGCTAAAAGCTCCAACGAGCTATAGGGATCAGAACAACAACGTCAGTCTCGTATAGACCACCCGTTCCGGCAGGATCGACGGGTAGGCGCCGGAGACATCCTCATAGCGGAAGCTTTGATCGAACAGGTTGCGTACCTCCACGCTCGCTATTCCCAGGCGCCGCGGCAGCCGATAGCCGAGCGCGACATCGGCAAGCCAAAAATTATCCCCCCGACGCCTGAGGTTGGGATACAAAAACGCTTGTTGGTCCACGTAGGTCTCCGTCAGCTTCAGGAATAACCCGCAGGGATGATAAAGATTGACGCCCAGGGGAATCCGTTGTGTCGTCTTCCTGGGGGATGCGCCGGAGACATTCACGGTGAGATCATCCTGATCATACCGCGCATAGAGATAGTCGGCGTGCGCGGCTACCCAGCTGTAAGGCGTCCATGCCAGGTACGCGCTGCCAAGGCGTTCCTCTTTGTTGAGCAGGTGCAATGACGGCGCTCCGCCCTGCGGTAAAATGGTGTAAGGCACCTTTTGATCCCTCCTTGAGACCTCTATTCCACCGAAGAGGATCGAAGAGAATTTTTGGTTGACCCCCACGCCGTATCGAGTCGAGTCCGTACCGTCGATATCATCGAAAAACTGCTGAAACCCGGCCACCTGCGTGGGCTCAACGGTCTGGTCCGAGACGAATGGCCTGCTCAGCACCCTAAAATAGGCCGCGCGCAGGGTCGTGGCAGGCGTGATATTCCACACCAGACCCACCTTGGGGTTGAATTGATTGCGGTCCCGATTGTCCCCCTTGAACAGGTTGGCGCTCTCCCCCAGTGTCAATATGGCATCAAGCGGCAGGTGAATCAGTGAATAGGCATAAAGACTTGTAAAGCGGGTATGGGCATCGAAGTTCACAGGGAATGGAATAAAATCATTGGTGATTTTCGTCGAGCCATCGCCTTCGAAATGCCCCGCCCCGATAATAAGATTGAATCTTCCTATGCGATAGAGTTGTTGCACTTCACCGCCATAGGCATTCCGGGTAGACCGGTCAGAGGTATTGAACAGATCCGGGGCGTCAACATTGGCCCTCGTATTCTGATAAAAACCCGATACAACAGTCTGCGAGTATGGGGTGTACCTGTAATGAAACCCCACTCTTGCCGTATTCCTTTCACCCTTCGCTCTTTGGGTGGTTGAGAAGTCCTGCGGATCGAAACGCAGGGCGATATCGCCGTTCTTGCTCATGTCATAGCGGTACTCGGCCTGTACACTGGCCTTGGGGGTCAGCGCCACCTGGGCGAACGCATCATAGTTGGTATTGCTCAAGTCCGCATTCTGCCGGTAACCGTCGGTCTTGTAGTGCGACTGCCCGAGGCTGTACGAATAGCGCCCCCGGAGACCGCTGGCGATGACCTCCTCGCCCAGGGTCCCGTTGCCGCCCGCGATACCGGAGGCCAGCAGCTGATTCCGGTTCTTGACGAACAATTGGCTGTATTCGTTAAAGGAGGCATTTACCGGACGCACGCCCACCAACAGGATCGCCGCGGCGCTGTCCCCGAGACGGGGCTGCACGGGATTGTTGTTGATGGGCTGCAACAGCTGGCTTTCCAGCAGCGAGCTCAAGCGCGCAATGTTGGAATCGGGCAGCGCGGCATAGGTGTCGGCGAGAAAGCGGTGGGCGGAATAGCTCATGGGATCAACACTCACCGACTTCCAGCCCTCCACCAGGGCCACCTGGCCGAACCCCAGGTCATCGTAGATGCGCCCCTGGCTCACGCTCCGGGTGGCCAGGTCGTTGTCCAGCAAAAACCGAGAGCGGTAGACCGCCCGGTTGTCATTGAGCCTGATGGACTCTTGCAGATCGTGCAGGGCCTCCACGGGGCGGTTGACGGTCTGTTTGCGAATGGCGTCATACAGGTGAGGCGTGGGATCCTTGGGGTCGAGCTTCTCGGCCAGCTGAAACTGGACCTCGGCCCGCCGGTTGCGCTTTTCCTCATAATAGGCCTTGCCCAGGTAGCTGCGAATCAGGGAGTTCAGAGGATCAAGGGTGGCGGCAATCTCGATCTCCTTGCGCCCCAGGACCAGGTCGCCCTCGCGGATCCTGGCCAGTCCCAGGCCCAGCCGTGCAAGCGGGTCCGCCGGGTTCAACGCGATGGCCGCATTGAAGGCCTGCTTCGCCTCGGCGATATTGATCCGGGTGAGATAGGCGAATCCCAGCACTGTCTGCACCCGCACCTCCCTGGGATTGATGGCTTTGGCCCTCTTGGCCGCCTCGAGCGCCTTGGCGAGGTTGCCCTGGCTCATCCACAGTTCCGCCACCCTCGCCCATGCCAGGGACGCATCGGGGTCGAGCTTTACCGCCCGGCGGGCGGCGGCCAGGGCCCCCGGCAGGTTGAAGTTCGCCTGATCGGCGTAGGACAAGGCGATCTGGACACTCACCGAGTCGGGCGCCGCCTCCCCGGCATCCGATGCCAATGTCAGGGCCCTGGCCGGCTCGTTCTGCACCACGGCGATAATCGCCTGCAGGGCAAGGGCCAACCCGCCGCGCGGGGCGAGGGCGTAGGCCTTATCGAGATCGGCCTTGGCCTCATCCACCCGGCCCACCGACAGCAGCAGGGATGCGCGATAGACAAAGAATCGGGAATCCGCGATGTCCCCGGGGGCGTCCTTGATGGCGGCGAAGGCCTGCTCGATATGCCCTTGGCGGTAGGCGCTCACCGAATGCTGGACCATTGCCCGCCAGTCGCCTTCGGGCGGCTTTTCGACGCCCGCCCAACCCCAGGTCGCGGATACTCAGCACGGGCGGATAGTAGAGCGCCCACTGGATCACGTTCTGGGGATGAACCGGAATGCGCAGCACCGGCCGCTGGCCCGCCCGAACGGTCGCCGACTGCCCCCCCTCGACGGTGACGCTCCCCGACGGATTGGCGACGTTCATCTTCCCTTCGATCACCGTGATGGTGGCGGTGTGGTCCTTGTCATTCACCTGGATGTGGTACTCGGTGCCCCCGCTGGTGGCATTGACGTACGGGGTCTCGATGGTCAAGGGCCGGGGAAAGCGGCTCATGAAAAACGCGCTCCCTTTGATCAGCTCCAGCAGCGTGGAGCTGTGGGGAACCACCGCGGAGAATTTCACCACGGTGTTTTGATCCAGGCGCAGTACGGTCTCGCTGCGCAGCTGAATCGCGGCGCGGCTCTTCTCCAGTGTGCGCACCTGATCCTCCGGGCAAAATGTATCGTTCAGCCTCACGGCGTTCCAGGCGGTCTCGCCCGCCGGCCGGGCCTGAACACGGCCCTCCACGGAAACAATCCTGGCCGACCACTCCCGGCACCGGCCGCCGGCCGCCGCAGCTCTGGGCACGGCGATGCTCATCGCCGCCACGCTGATAAGGACGATCACCAGCCAATACGGACGCATCCCGGCGGTGCCCGCAGTATGTGGTGAAACTCCATTTCCCATCGCACACCTCGCAGCACCCCTCCGGGCGCATAGATTCAAGGCTCCCCCGGCGTAATCCCTGAGCTCACAACCGCAGTTGCCAGCGCTCCACCGTCGCCTTGAGGTGCCCCGGATCGACCGGCTTGAGCAGATACGCCTGGGCCCCCTCTGCCAGGGAGGCGACGGCCCTTTCCCTGTTCGCCGATATCATGACCACCGGCAGCGCCGGCTCTGTCCCGCGGATCCTGCTCAGGGCCTCGATACCGTCCATCTCGGCCATCATGATGTCCAACAGCACGATGGTGTACGCCGTGCGCCTGACCTCCTCCACCGCCTCGCCGGCCGTTGGTGACCGCCGTCACCTCGTAGCCGAATGACTCCAGGCGATCCGTGAGGACCAGGAGGACATCGGGGTCGTCCTCCGCGATCAGAATCCGTCGTCCCTTCGGCACCGCGCTACCCGTCCCTGCCGTCCGCGTCGCCCTTGGCGCACGGGTCAACCTCGGGTATCGCCTTGGCCGCGGGGGACCCGGTCGCAGCGCACGCCGTCTCGTCCTTGTACGCCGGGACCAGGATGCGGAACTCGGCGCCCTTCCCTTCCTCGCTGTGCACCGAGATGGCGCCGTCGTGCAGCTCCACCAGTGTCTTCACGATCGACAAGCCCAACCCCAGGCCCGCCGCATAGCCGCCGGCCCGCTGCCTGACCTGATAAAAGGGCTCGAACAGCTGTTGCCCCGTCACCTCCACCGGGATCCCCGACCCGGTATCGGTCACCGTCACCAGTACACGGTCCGCCCCCTGGAGGGCGACCGCCGCCGTGATACGGCCGCCCGCCGGGGTAAACTTGATCGCATTGTCCACGAGATTGGTGATGACCTGAATGAACTTATCGTGATCGGCGAGAATCCGGACCGTCGGGTCCGGGCAGGCGAACGCCAGGCTCACATGCCGCGACTCGGCAATGAGGTGGAATTGCTGTACGGCCTCTTCAACCAGTCCACACGCGGACAGGGGCACCCGCTCCAGGCGCTGGGTCCCGGACTCTATACGCGAAAGGTCCAGAAGATTGGAGATCATGCGGCTGAGCCGGTTGGTATTGGCGCGTACCCGGAGCAGGTACTCGTGCTGGCGTTCGTGCAGCTCCCCGGTCAGCCCATCCAGCATGTTGTCGACGAAACCCTTGATGGACGACAGGGGTGTCTTCAGCTCGTGGGAGACCTGGGAGAGAAACAGGGTCTTGAGCCGGTCGATCTCCTTCAACCGCTCATGGGCCGCCTCCACCTTTCGCGCATCGAGGTACTTCCACAGGACCGCGGCGACAAAGGCGAACGGTGCCTGCAGGGTCGCTGGGATCACCACCGGGAGCCAGAGCTCGCCCCGCACAAAGTCAAACGAGGCCACGCCCAGATAGAGGAAAATCAGACCGACCGTGCCGGCCGCGGCGGCCATGGGGTTGAGCAGGTAGCAGATCAGCCCCGCCACCACGCCGAACAGGACCAGGGTGAGGACGTATCCGCTGAAAGCGACAGGGTGCACTGAAGATCTCTCGAACAGGTTGGCGAACGCGGTTGCCGCAATCTCCACCCCGCTCAAATCCGGGCCGTCAGGGCGCGAATAGAAGGTATGATAGTAGTCCCCCTGCCGTTGGGAATTGGCGTTGGATTCGCCGACAAAGACCACCTTGCCCCTGAAATCCACCGGGTTACCGTTCACGTCGTGCGGACGGACCCCCTCCAGCGCCTCGGCATAGGGCACTGTGGTGATGGTCTGCGCGGGCCCGTAGTAGTTCAGGTAACGGCTGTCGCCGCCGCGGTACATCCCCACCAGGGCCCTGAGGAGACGTACCCCGTGCACCCGCGGGGAAGGCTTCGCGGGATCATTCAACGCCTCCAGAACGAGGCCGGCAAGCGGTGAGCCGCTCCCCAGAGCCTTTCGCATAGACCGGATAAAGCCATTGACGGCATCCTCCCCCTTGATCTCATCCTTGTCGAGATCAATGAGCTTATCCGCCGCGTCCAGCGCCGCCCTCCAGCGCCCTCCCCCATCCCGCTTGGCCTCCAGGCGGGCGCGGGCCTCCTTCAGCAGCTGTATGAAATCCCCGTAGGCCTGAAGGGCATAGGCCTGCATTACCACCACCGGCAGCGTGGGGACCCCCACGCTCGGCTTGAAGGTCCAGTAGCGGCTGACTGTGACGGGCACCTTGGGCAACGGAAACGGGGCGAAGGACAAGGCCTGGCGCGCGAACACCGGGGTTGGCGGGATCAGCTTCTCCAGGGTCATCCGCCGCGCCACCTTACCCGATGAGTCCTTCAGCGTCATGGTCTGCATTTCCAGGGTTCCCGTCAGGACGACATTCCCCGCTTTACCGATCGCCTGGGCGAGCAGCCGGTCACCGTCCCGGGAACGGGGCTCGCCGAAAAAGTGGTCAAAGACAATCACCCGCGCGCCGTCACGGACCAAGCGGCGAATCAGGCGCGCGTGATAGGCGCGGGGCCAGTCCCGGGGGTCACGGGGCAGATTGAGCCGGGCGGACGACATTTGGTCTTCGGAGACGATCAGCACCAGCGGCGGTACACGCC
Organism: uncultured Gammaproteobacteria bacterium; assembly: GCA_963844825.1. Classification (GTDB taxonomy): domain Bacteria; phylum Pseudomonadota; class Gammaproteobacteria; order CAWJPQ01; family CAWJPQ01; genus CAWJPQ01. The sequence continues at coordinate 27,272 of CAWJPQ010000012.1, read as the reverse complement.
TCTCGCCCCTCAGCTTGAACAGCCACCCCAGTCCGCTGCCCTCTTCGAGCTCATACCCGAACGGCACCAGCCCCACGAAAAGCCCGAATACACCCGTGAGCAAAGCGACGATCACCGCCTTGCGCATACGGCTCATCCCGGGTGCCAGAGCTTGCGGGGGCGATGGTCCAGGCGGCCTCACATCGTGCCTCCTCCACAACCGGCGGGCGGCATTACGCCCCTGGACGGCACCATACTCAAGGCGTCTGTGCCCCCCGGCGTCCCTGCCCCGCTGTCACGCTTCATCTGGATTGCAGAAACAGTGCCATCGGCACATGCCTGTCCCGCTCCGTCCCGGCCAATCGGAAAACCCCTTTTCATATAGGGCGTTGGCACCTCATCCGCCGTAAAGAGCGGGCACGGCGCCGCGCCCTGCGGCCTTGGTTTCTCACCCGCGTTATCCGATCGGATAACGCGGGTGAACGATAAGATACGCTTGCGCCGCGCAGCCACGATCCCCGGCGACGGCGCCCCGGTCACGACGGTTCTCCCTCCGCGGGCATCAGGGACACGTCCGGATTGGCGGGCAAGGCGAACGCAAACTCGCTTCCCCGCCCCGCCTCGCTGGTCACCCACAGCATTCCCCCGTGCATCTCGACGATGGTCTTGGAGATGTACAGCCCGAGTCCGGTCCCGTTGACGGTGGGCCCGCGCGCGTGCTCGACGCGATAGAAGCGCTCAAATATCCAAGCCTGGTCTTGGGCCGCGATGCCGATACCGGTGTCGCGGACCGTGATCGTCACCAGGCGTGGATCCCGCTCCAGCTTGATCGTAATCCGCCCCCCCGGGGGAGTGAACTTGATGGCATTGTCCAGGAGATTGTTGAGCACCTGCTCGAGTTTTCCGCCGTCCCCGTATAGAAAGATCTCTTGCTCGAGTCCCAGGGGCTCGACCGTCAGGTCCCTGGCAGCCGCCAGGGGTTGCAGTACCCCGATGACCTCCAGTATCAGGGCCCGCATGGAGACCATGGTGCGGTTCAGCCTCATCTTTCCCGACTCGATCCTCGATACATCCAGAAGATCATTGATCAGATGCACCAGGTGATCCGCGTTCTTTGACATCCGCAGCAGGTAGCCCAACTGCTTGCCCGTCAGTACCCCCGCAAGGCCGTCCTTGAGATTGTCGATATAGCCCTTTATTGACGTGAGGGGGGTACGAAGCTCGTGAGAGACCTGCGAGATAAACTCCGATTTCAAGCGATCGACTTCCTTGTAGCTGGTAATGTCATGCAGGACGGCCACCTTACCCAGGAACTCGCCGCCCTCGTCCATCAGGGGCACGGCGGTGGTCGTGAATACCCGTGTCTCCTGGGACCTCTCATCGTAGACCTCGACCTCGCGCGTGGACGCCTCCACCGGGTTCTCAAAGGTCGCCAGCAGGTTCGGATTGCGGGTGACCTCGTAGATATTGCGCGGCACCGCCCGGTCGCAGTCGCCCAACAACTGGGCCCGTGCCGCGGGATTGATCAGGATGATATCCCCTGCTTCATCGATCAGGATCACGCCATCGGTAATTTCATGGATAATCCGCTCCGTCTTTTGCTTCTCATAGCTGACCTGGCGAAGCACCGCCTCGAGCTCCACGGTACGCTCCATGACCCGCCGCTCCAGACTCGCATTAACCTCGGCCAGGCGTTTGTTCGCAGCATGGATCGCCTCCTCGGCCTCTTTGTAATCGGTGATGTCCGCTGCCACGCCGGCGATGCGATAGATTTCCCCCTGGGCGTTGCGCACGGGAAAGGCCCGGTCGCGGATCCATCGCACCGCCCCGTCGCCGCGCACGATGCGGTATTCCTCGTCATAGTCGCCTGCGATCTGCTTTTCCAACGCTGCCCGACTGATACGGGCCCGGTCCTGCTCATGGATCGCCTCCAGCCACGAAACAGGCTCGGCATAGACGCTCCGGCATGATCGTCCCCAGATGGTCTCGTAGGCGGGACTGACATAAATCATCTGCCTCTTGTCCGGTGACGACATCCAGAACACCTCGGCGATACTCTCGGCCATCTGGCGCAGGCGCTCTTCGTTCTCCTGCAGCGCCTCCTGGGCCTGGCGGCGGTAGGTTTCGTCCTTCAGCGTCGCCACTGTGCCCACATTGACGCCCCGTTCGACGATGGGGTTGCACACCACGTCCACGGGGAACAGGGTGGTCCCGTCGCGCCGCACGACCAGTTTGTCGACGCAGCGGCAGGTGCGTTTGTCCCGCGACGACAGCACGGGATCGAATGAACAGCTGGGCGAGGTGCCATCGGGATCCTTCAGGATACGGTGCAGGGCGCTCCCGACCAGGGCGTCGAGCGGGTACCCCGTCATGTGCGCCGCCGCGCTATTGGCAAAGGTAATGGTCCCGTTCAGATCCAGGCCCACGATGCCTTCCCCGGCGGAGTTCAGCACCAGGTCGGTCCGTGCCCTGGCCCGCTGATTCACCCGCCAGGATGCCTGCACGGCCACTGCCATGGCCAGGATAAAGCCGGTATGGATCAGGCCCCATTTCCAGGGGTGGGCCAGCGCCGCGGGGTGATTGTAGACGGCGGCGGGCGCCACCTCGCCGATGATGCCGTGCTCCAGGGCCACGTACAGGAGCATGAACAGGTACGGGATCAGATCCTCGTACATGGCAATGACAGCGACCATGATGAAAAAATGAAAGTGCGCCTCGATGTACCCGCCCGACAGCATGACGAGCACCGCTGAGCAGGTCAGCAGGCCCGTGCTGGCGACCACCGACCGGGCGCCGCGGCCGATCCTCTCCCACCGGGCCACCACCGCCAGCAGGGCGATAAGTGCCCCCGCACCGAGGCTGGGGTACACGCCCACCCCCCGGTAGAGCCCGAAGGCGGTCAGCCCGACGGCATGAAGCCACAGCAGGATCAGGATGCCGCGGTGGCGTGCCGCCCATTCACCGTCGCTGAGCGCATGACGCGCCGGCATCAGGGCCCCGATCAATGCGGCCACTCGGCCGGCGACCGCGCGGTTGCCTTTGACCAGGCATGTGTACACCCGGGGCCCAGTGGTCATGCGCTCTGCCCTCCGTCACCAACGGAATCCGCCCACCCTTTACCACTTCGGATACGTCAAGCCTGCCGCCCTCCCCTGACGTAACGTTTCTCATCGGCATCGAGCCCGTGCTCATCCGACAGCTTGATATCCAGCTTTTTGATCAATCGCGCCAGGTAGGTTCTCTGCAGCCCCAGGCCTTCCGCCGCCCGGGCCTGGTTGCCGCCGCTGGCGGCGAGTGCACGCCGGATCACCTGCCGCTGATAGTGGCGCACGGCCTCATGGTAGGTCGTCTCCTCGGGCGGCTCGTCGCATGCATCCGCGGCGCGCAGCAATGGCAGGTCATCGGGGGTAATCACCGGCCCCTTGGCCAGCACCACGGCGCGTTCGATCAAGTTACCCAGTTCCCTGACGTTGCCGGGCCAGTGATACTGCATGAGGTGGTCCATCGCCCGTGGGGAGATGGTCATCAGGGCCTTGCTCAGCATCCGGCAATGGCGACGCAGGAACAAATCGGCGAGCAGGGGGATATCCTCCCGCTTCTGGCGAAGGGGCGGCAGGGAAATCGTGACCACATTGAGGCGAAAGAAAAGATCCTCGCGGAAGCGCCCCTCCCGGACATCCAGGTGAAGGTCGCGGTTGGTGGCCGCGATAATCCGGATATCCACGTGAATCCCCCGGGTGCCCCCCACCCTCTCGAACTCGCGCTCCTGTATCACCCGCAGCAGCTTGGCCTGAAGATCCTGCTTAAAATCGCCGATCTCATCCAGAAAGACCGTGCCCCCGTTGGCGATCTCCAGCTTGCCGCGCTTCATCTCATGGGCCCCGGTAAACGCGCCCTTTTCGTGCCCGAAGAGCTCGCTCTCGAGCAGCTCATCCCGCAGGGCGACGCAGTTGACCACCACGAAAGGCGCCTTGGCCCGCGGGCTCCAACGGTGGATGCTGCGCGCGAACACCTCCTTGCCGGAGCCGCTCTCGCCCAGCAGCAGAACGGTAGTGGAGGCGCCGGCGACCTTTTTGGCTATCTGAGCGGCCTCCTTCAGCTTCGGGCTCTCGCCGATGATCTTCAGGTAGGGTGCGTTCACCTCTCTTTTGAGGTAGAGGTTTTCCCGGGTGAGCGCCTTGCACTCAATGGCCCGCTTGATGACAAGGTCGAGATGATCGGGACAGAAGGGCTTGGTGATGAAATCAACGGCCCCCTCCTTCATGGCCTGGACCGCCTTTTCGATCGTACCGAAGGCGGTGATCACAATCACCGCAGGATCCGGACAGTCTTCGAGCTTGTTCAAGACCTGCATGCCGTCCAGTCCGGGCAGCTGCAGATCGAGGAGCATGAGGTCGGGCGCCTCGTCGGCGATCACCTTCAGGGCCTCGTCGCCGTTGTCAGCGGTCACCACGCGATGGTTAAGAGCCTCGAGCCGATCCTGGAGAATACTCCGAATATCGGGGTCATCGTCGACCACCAGGATTGTCGCCTTCCAAGCCGCCATGCCTTGACCGCCTCCATCGCACCGGCCGTTCGTGACCGGCCCGCGTCCGCCCCCGAACCGGCGTTCCGTGCCGGTCCCTTGACCCAATATACAGCAACTCTTATACCAGCATAACTTCCTCGGAACGCCATCAATAAGCTTTTGTAAAATTTATAAAACTTTTTTATATAGGCAAATATTTTCGATACGCCCCGTATCCCTAAAGATACTTTTAGGATGAAATGCGTGTCTCGTCGGATACACGGCGCCCATCCGTCCGGCGCGCCCCTGGAACGCCCTTCCAGTCCTTGCAGCACCGCCGCGACGGGACGACCGGCGGGCGCATCAGGAAAATGATACTGACCACGAGTATGTGCCAGGTTTTGCCCCCGGCGGGTGTATCTCGCCGGGCTCGATTGTTATCCCCGGGGATAATACTCACAGACCATCCCTGTCGAAGTTACGGCCTGACGCCACCCCACTGTCCGACGACGGACCATTTGTAAGTCCCTATATCCCAACCGCATTTGATTCGCTCGCGATACGAGGACGTTCATGGCCGTACGTTTGGCACAGTAACTGCTCAGCTATAGGCAACGCGGGGCTGGGTGATACCGCGGAGTTCGGTCCAAAACGCTTTTGAATCTTTTCGATCAACCTGGTCAATCCTTGAGGAGTCATACAGATGAACACTTACCTAATCAACAGCGAAACACTCGATGCAACCTTTAACAAGCGCACCTTTCGGGTGGCCCTGAGCATCGGTGCCTTCAGTGCGGTATTGGCAGGCTATGAAACGCACCCCATGGGGATATTTCTCCTGTCCGGGGCGAGCATCTACTTCATGATTACCGCCATCATCGGTGAAGGTCTGTTGGAGGTCCTTGTCCGGTCGGCGGGTACCGCCGCCCAGTGGGCCGCCTCCACCGCGCCCCACGCCAGCAACCTCGGCCACTCGCAGAGAATCGCGCGTGGCGCGACGGCCGGCGTCGCGCTGGGTGGGGTGCTCAGCGGCGCCTTCCTGATTGATGCCGCCGACATCTTCGCCCTGAACGCGGTAGGCTTCTTCCTGGCCATGACCGCCACCGTGGCCTGGTGTCCCGTCATCGCGGCAATGCAATACCTGCACGGGCGCCGCAGGGCCATCGTCGGGCCGCGGGCGCCCTCTACCCCGGCCGTTGTGTCCCCGATGGCGGCCCGGATCGGCAGGATAGAGTCCCCTACGGCAGCACAAGATGACGTAAAGGAGGCGGCCTGAACGCTCGGGTAATATTGTCAATCTGCAACCCAACGTGCACGGCGCAGGCCGTGCACGTTTTTTTATGCCCAGGCAAGCCGGCGCCGGCATTTTTCTTATTTCCTCGATTCGGTTAGACTGATTCGCCAGCTACCACTATAAAAAACCGGAAAACAGGACCTTATAGGCATGCCAGACAAACATCCCATTATCGCCGTAACCGGCTCCTCCGGCGCGGGCACCACCTCAGTACAGGACGCCTTCGCGGAGATCTTCCGCCACCTGGAGATCAAGGCGGCCAATGTTCACGGGGATGCCTTTTTTCGTTACAACCGCGACGAGATGAGCCGGGTCATCGAGGCCTCGCAAGCCGGCGGCACGCCCCTCAGCCATTTCAGCCCGGACACCAATCTGTTCGCCGAATTGGAGGCATTGTTCAAGGAATACGCCGCGGCGGGGACGGGTAAGACGAGACACTACGTGCAGGACAGTGACGAGGCTGCCCGCTACGGCGTGCCCGCCGGCGAGTTCACCCCCTGGGCGCCCTTGCCCGACGATACCGATCTGCTCTTCTACGAGGGTCTGCACGGCGGTGTAGCCGCCGCCACATGGACAAGGCGCCGCGCGAGCCCCGCCCACCGGCCCGACGCCCTGCCCGACCGACGCAAGGGCCTCAAGGGGGTCGATGTGGCTCAATATGTGGATCTGCTCATCGGCGTGGTCCCGGTGCTGAACCTGGAGTGGATACAAAAAATCCATCGGGACTGCAACAAGGGCAACAGCGACCCCAACGAGGCGGGGACCACCATCCTGCGCCGCATGAACGACTACATCAATTTCATCGTGCCCCAGTTCGCCATCACCGACATCAACTTTCAACGGGTCCCGCTGGTGGACACATCCAACCCATTCGAGGCCCAGGACATCCCCAATGCGGACGAGAGCGTGATCGTGGTGCACTTTCGCGACCCCAAGCGCCACGACTTCGGTGCCCTGCTGAAACAGATCGACGAGGCGTACATGACCCGCGTCAACACCATGGTGCTGCCGGGCGGCCAGATGACCCACGCCCTCGAGGTGATCTGCACACCGATCATTCGTTCCCTGGTCCGCGGCCAATAAGACCGGCTCTTCGCGCACCCCCTCACAGAGGCGCAAAACCGCGCACCCCGGGCACTGGCGCACACGCGCATCGCACCGGCGTTGAGCCGGCGTCCTCAACGGCGCAGTGGTGATGCAGGCGGGCTAAAGGCCCTGCCCTGTTTGGTGTTGTGATTTTACAGGGCGGGACCGGAGGCGTTGTCCCGGCATTCAGGGGGACATTGCCACGGGTGCTTTAATGGGGATACATGCCGTAGTTACTGATGTTGGGCAGAACCACAAAGACCACCAGGACGGCGAGGAGCAATATCAGGGGCATTCCCAGTTTATACATCATGCTTGGGCCCTCCTTCGTTGCTGCGTTGCGTGATTGAATGTCGGGCCGTATAAATAGGTACGGCCCATACATGTATTGATGATACGTACATATAAAGTGAGGTCAAGCAGCCTCAGGGAAGGCCCCGATACTTAATATTAATTATGAGATATATTTGTTATCTATTTGTTTTTAATTGATGAGATGGATGGTTGGGGTCGGACCCACCTAAGCGATTGAATGGCTTGAATTTAGCCCTGCTTAAAGCCCAGGATTCAGGCTTAGACCGCCCTTTTCAGGCCCGATTTGGGGATTTGGAAGGCCCTTCAGCCCTGCAGGCCTCGATCGGACGCTAATGCCCGCGCGCACCCTGGTCGGAGCCTTAGCGGTGAGTATCCGCAATTGGGCTTGATGTGGACAGGCAGGCGGGCCCGCCCAGCTCTTAAAGGCAGCATTTTTAGCCCGAAAAGATGCGTTTAAGCCAAAAAAGGGCGCGTTTTTCAGCCTAAATGTTTTAGCTACCAACGAGTTAGATAGGTCCGACCCCCTGGAATCCTAGAATCGATAACCGGTCTGCAGGGCGGCGGCGATCTCGTGGGGATTTCCGGCGATAGCCAGGTCCAGGTGGATGCCGAAGGGCGAGATCCCGACGCCGCCGGTAAATATGCTGGTCTTGCTGTAGGCGATGTTGTAGCGGTAGCCCACCCGCAGCTGAGCGTCGTGCCAGGCATCGAATTCGGCGCCCACACCCAGATAACGGGTCTTGGCATCGAAGCCCACCGGGTCATTCTCGGTCAGGTCCAGATCCGCCGCCACGGTACTCCAGTCATTGTGATGCACGACACCCACGCGCGCCTGGGGCGAGACCGTCAAGTCATTCCCCAGGGCCGTCTTGTAGGTTTGGGTGAACAGGTTCTTGACCGCGAAACCGGCCCGCCATCCGTTGCCGAACGCTTTGGCCAAACCCAGGTCCATGTTGACGTTGGACTCGATCCTCTTGCCGTCGCTGAGGGAGATCTTGGCATGGTCCAGTTGAGCGCCGGTAAAGAGGTAGTCGTAAGTCTGCACCCGGACAAACTTCGGCGTAATCCCCATGGCGATATCATGTCCGAAAAAGCTGATGTCCTTGGCCACCGAGAAGCCGACCTCGCTGATCGCCGCCAGACGCACTTCCACGCTGGAGGTCAGGAAGTTCTGAGGATCCTGGATTTGAGGTTTGCCGGCCTTCGCATCACTGATGATCCCCAGTATCAGATTATTGTCCTGAGAGGTGAAGTGCCCCACCCCGCCGCCCAGGACCCAGGCATTGACGTATAGGGACAAGCCCAGCTTGCGGTCCGGTTTGGCTACCACGAATGCTGCATTTACATCGAGCTGCATCGGCCGGTCGGAAACACTCTGCAGACCCGATATGAGCCGGGTGGCGCTGTCCACCACCGCTTGTGCGTCAGCCGTCGTGGGCGCCGATGCGGCATTGTAGGCATCGATGGCGTTAGCCAAACCACTCACGTAGTTGGCATCGTTGAAGTCCTGGGCGGCCCGCCGGAAATTGTCCGGGTCGTAGTACTCCGCCTTGACGATGGGTAGCTCGAGACCGAAGTGGTCATCGTTGAACGGCGCGCTCAGCAGTCCCGGATTATAGAAACTGGCGTTGCCCCCGGTCGCCGATGCCACGCCGGTACCGCCCATGGCTAACGATCGTGGATCAACGGCACTGAACGGCAGCGCCGAGGCACGGGCCGCAGCCGTCAGCAATATACCGGCGAACAGGATACGAAATGCTATATTGTTCATTGCCCCTCCCAATTTGAATACCTGTCCCCACAGCGCCCACACGCGTCCACGCTGATCAGCGACCATTCACAGCGCCGTCACTGCCCCCCTTCATGATCAACGTAGATCAACCTGCGCACTGTCCCTCCCCGGCGCAACTATATCAGCCACGCCGAATAGTACTAGTTACTGATATATTAGCGACTGGCAAAATGAAATAAATAGATTTTGTACTTATTTTATCCCGGCCTATCGTTCGTTATTAATATCTCCCCCAGCCGTTCATCAAGCCGCCGGTGACGTTTGACAACCGGGGACCCCGGGTTATTGAGGCAATTCCTGGTCAAGGCAGCGGTACGTATGCGCCGTCCGCAGTGTCGCGAAGACTCGCGGCGCAAGGAGCCCAATACACCAAATACACCGCGCGATCGCCCCTTATCGACTTTCTCGGGCACAACCCGCTGTCCCTGACCACAGCCGATACCGACCCACACGGCTTCACCTATGTGGCCGCGGTCTTATGGGGGTCCGCCCTACTGAGCAGGGGCGGCTTTGCATTATGATTTGGGCATAAAAAAAGCCCCGCTGTAAAGCGGGGCTTTTCTCTAGGATCGATCTACCTAGATGTATTTATTGCGGAACAACGTTGGTCGCGTTGAGACCCTTGGGGCCGCGTTCCGTGTCATACGTTACCTGCTGCCCTTCAGCCAGGGATTTGAATCCGCTCGCCTGAATCGCGTTGTGATGCACGAATACGTCCGCGCTGCCATCAGCCGGGGTGATGAAGCCAAAGCCCTTGCTGTCGTTGAACCACTTTACTGTACCTGTAGCCATTCCGGTTACCTCAAAAATATAAAATAACAATGTATCAATACAACTTGTCGCAGACGGTCACTGGGATATCGCGGGAGAGACTGGCGAACAAACTGCGAGGAACTACCGGAATCGCTAGAAAACACCTGCTGACGGGAAAGCACCATATAACATATTGTGCCAAATAGCCACTTATATTTTTGCATCACGCAAATCCGGGACAGTATCTGCAATAAGCGGCCTCAGGACTGTCGTCCCATCGATGGAGGCCTTGGGGGCACAACAAGGGCGGGTTCAATGCACCGGGCGTCAAATCGACACCTGGGTGCCCTGGACGGCATACGTCACCAACGTTTATCGTGAGGGCGTCGAGGCAGCCGCCGTCAGAGATGGGTGACGGCTGCGCGGCCACACATCGGCACACTGGGTCGGACCTGACTAATCCGCTGAATCACTTCAATTTCCGATCGAGATCCGCCCTGTTTTTGGCCTTAAAGCATGCTTTTCGATGCCAGTTTGTGGAACACCGCGGGTATGCCGCGCCCTCGCGCCGCAATCGTCATCCCTGTCCGTCGCGAGGGCCTCGACGCAGGCCGAACCGCCAAGGTCACAGGTGTATCCTTTTGTATATTAACGTTATCCCATCAGATAACGCCTGCCCTGGCGCGACGTCACTATCTCTGTCCCCCTTGCGCCGCTGGAACCGCTCTCGATTGCATAACTGGTTGTATCGCATAATTTCTTCTCGCAGCCTCCCGCGCAGGGCCCGGGACACATGCGCCTGCTGGCACCATTTCTGCAACCGCGCCTTATGTACGGGCCAATCCAAGGAAAGCAACCTGGACTGGCGTCTTTTAATTTAGCGCGAAAGGCGCCCCATGGGGCGGATTCAGCAGCCCGGTCATTGAATACAGCCATGGGAGGGCAGGCGCTTGTTACGCGGCGCTACCCATGGCATTACTAGGATCCAGGGGGTGGAAATCATGAAATCACAACAAACAACGCACCGCATGAGTATGCGTGTCCCGATCAGTCTCCCTGTCACCATAGAATTTCCGTCTGGTACCGAGCGCAATACCCTGCAAGCGGTCACGAGCGATCTCAGTTTCGACGGTGCATTCATCCTCCATCGGGCACCGGCCCCCAAAGAGGGCACTATCGCGCGCCTGATCCTGAAAAATGCGCCAGACAGTCCGCTTGTGATCGATGCCCTGGTATTGCGCAGCACTACGCACGGCACAGGCTTCATGTTCGCTCACTATAACGACGAACTCTTTGATGGCTTGGCGGCGTTGATAGGGCCGGCGCTTGACCGGTATGTGGCGCCTAACATAGCCCGTACCCGTTACCAATCTCCTACTGCGGCCGCCGAGGAGGCCCAGTGGCGGGATGCTCCCCCGTCGGCTGCCTGGAGGTAGTATTCAGCCGGGCCGTTGTGCGTTGTGCGTTGTGCGGGTCGGACCTACTCAACCCTTCGGGCCGTTGTGCGGGTCGGACCTACTCAACCCTTTGAAAAGGGAGGAATACCGCTTCGATATGCGGCATTTTTTACCCTTAGAAGGCGCTTTTCAGGGGTGATTCGGCGCCCCTAAGACAGCAGGGGACGCCCATTCCTCACGAACGTGGAGACCCAGCCATATGGTGGGACGCGCCGTGCGGGGTGGCCGTAATCGTCTTAGACACACCTTTTCGCCCCCAAAAAACACCGTTTAAGCCTCAAATCGGGGGATTTTTAAGGGCCAAAGCTCACTGACTCAATGGGTTAGCCAGGTCCGACCCGATCCCGGAAAAGCCATGGTGCCTCCTGCTGACGTCGGGCCTCGTAGGCGCGGATATCGTTGGCGTGCTCGAGGGTCAGGGCGATGTCATCGAGGCCTTCGAGCAGGCGGCGCTTGCGAAACGGCTCAACATCGAACCCGATGGTCTCGCCCGAGGGCGTAGCAATGGTCTGCGCGGGCAGATCCACCGTCAGGGCATAGCCTTCCTGGGCCTCGGTTTCCCGGAAAAGATTATCAACATTTTCTGTTGATAAAACAATTGGTAATATCCCATTCTTGAAGCAGTTATTGAAGAATATATCGGCGAAGCTGGGGGCGATCACCACGCGAAACCCATAGTCCAGCAATGCCCAGGGGGCATGTTCCCGGGACGAGCCGCAGCCGAAATTGGCCCGCGCCAGCAGAATCGACGCCCCCTGATAGCGGGGTCGGTTGAGCACGAACTCCGGGTTCAGAGGGCGCGTGCTGTTGTCCATGCCCGGCTCGCCGTGATCCAGGTAGCGCCACTCATCGAACAGGTTCGGCCCGAAGCCGGTGCGCTTGATGGACTTGAGGAACTGCTTGGGGATGATGGCGTCGGTGTCCACGTTGGAGCGGTCCAACGGGGCCACGATGCCCGTGATGCCGGTAAATTTTTCCATGTTCGCCTCCGGTAGAATTGCCGTCGTTACACGATGGTGCGTACATCGACGAAGTGGCCCGCGACGGCCGCCGCCGCGGCCATCGCCGGACTGACCAGGTGGGTACGCCCGCCCTGCCCCTGCCGCCCTTCGAAATTGCGGTTCGAGGTAGAGGCGCAGCGCTCGCCCGGCTCGAGACGGTCGGCGTTCATGGCCAGGCACATGGAGCAGCCCGGCTCGCGCCACTCGAATCCCGCCTCCATGAATACCCGGTCCAGGCCCTCGGCCTCGGCCTGGCGCTTGACCAACCCTGACCCCGGCACCACCATGGCGAGCTTGACCGAGCCGGCCACCTTGCGGCCCTTGGCCACCGCTGCGGCCGCCCGCAGGTCTTCGATGCGCGAGTTGGTACACGAGCCGATGAATACCTTGTCCAGACGGATGTCGCCCACGGCCATGCCCGGGGTCAGGTCCATGTAGGCCAGCGCCCGGGTCATGCCCTCGCGCCTGACCGGGTCGGTCTCCGCGCTGGGGTCCGGCACATTCCCGCCGATGGGCGCCACCATCTCCGGGGACGTGCCCCAGGTCACCTGGGGCTCGATCGTCGCGGCGTCGAACCGCACCACCCGGTCGAATTCGGCATCGGCGTCGCTGCGCAGGGCCCGCCAGGCCTGCACCGCCTGCTCCCAGGCAGCGCCGCTCGGCGCGTAGGGGCGGTGCTCGATATAGGCGATGGTCGTGTCATCCACCGCGACCATGCCCGCCCGCGCGCCGGCCTCGATGGTCATGTTGCACACCGTCATGCGCCCTTCCATGGACAGGGCCTCGATCGCCTCACCGGCGAACTCGATGGCATGGCCGGTGCCGCCGGCCGTGCCGATCTGGCCGATGATGGCGAGCACGATGTCCTTGGCCGTCACCCCGGGCCCCGCCCGGCCGTCGACGCGCACCAGCATGTTCCTCGACTTGCTCTGGACCAGGCACTGGGTCGCCAGCACGTGCTCCACCTCGGAGGTGCCGATGCCGAAGGCCAGCGCCCCGAACGCGCCGTGGGTGGAGGTATGGGAGTCGCCGCATACCACGGTCATGCCCGGCAGGGTCGCCCCCTCCTCCGGGCCGATCACGTGGACGATGCCCTGGCGCGGGTCATTCATGTCGAACTCGGTGATGCCGTAGTCCCGGCAGTTATCGTCCAGGGTCTCCACCTGGAGCTTCGAGACCGGATCGGCGATCCCGCCCCGCCGGTCCGTGGTGGGCACGTTGTGGTCCGGCGTCGCCAGGTCCGAATCGACCCGCCACGGGCGGCGACCCGCCAGGCGCAGCCCCTCGAACGCCTGGGGCGAGGTCACCTCGTGGACCAGGTGCCGGTCGATATACAGCAGCGCCGTGCCATCGTCGTCGGTGCGCACCACGTGAGCGTCCCAAAGCTTGTCGTAAAGCGTCTTGCCAGCCATTTCCGGGCCCTCTGTCTGTGACTTGCCCTCCAGCGTAACGGCAGTTAATCTATTACTCAAATTCATTATTTTCATATAAATGATTCCATATGGGAATCCATTGCCGGCCCGAGCCGACCCCGATATCCAAGCGCACCGTCATGCACATTGAGGATCTACACGCCTTTGTCACCGTCGCCGAGCAGGGCTCGTTCTCGCGGGCGGCGGAGCGCCTGTATCGCACCCAGTCAGCGATCAGCAAGCGGGTGGCGGCCCTGGAGGAGGAACTGCAGGCCCGGCTGTTCGACCGCATCGGCCACCGCATCGACCTGACCGAGGCCGGCCGCGCCCTGCTGCCCCGGGCCCGGCGCATCCTCGCCGAGGTCGAGGACTCGGCACGGGCGGTGCGCAACCTCACCGGCGAGATTGCGGGCCGCCTGTCCGTGGCCACCAGTCACCACATCGGACTGCACCGCCTGCCCCCGGTCCTGCGCGCCTTTACCCGTGATTACCCCGCCGTGCACCTGGACCTGCGCTTCATGGACTCGGAAGGCGTGTGCGAGGCCGTCGGGCGCGGGGAGCTGGAGGTGGGCATCGTCACCCTGCCCCTCGCCCCGCCCGAGAACCTCGACACCCGGCGAGTGTGGAAGGATCACCTGAACGTCGTGGTAGGCCGCGACCACCCCCTGGCGGCCAGGGCGCCGCGCTCTGCCGCGGCCCTTGCCGGGTACGCGGCGGTGCTCCCCGGCCCCGGCACCTACACCCGGGCACTGATGGAAGAGGCCTTCGCCGCCCTCGGGGCCCCCCTGCGGGTGACCCTGTCCACGAACTACCTGGAGACCCTGAAGATGCTGGCGGCGGTCGGCCTCGGCTGGACCCTGCTGCCCGACACCATGGTCGACGATACCCTGGTGCTGCTCAAGGTGCCCAAACTGAATCTGCATCGGGACCTGGGCATCGTCACCCACCGCCGGCGCATGCTGTCCAATGCCGGCAAGGCCCTCATCGGTCAGGTGACCGGCAACAAGAAAATAAAGGGGACCGGAAAATAAAGGGGACGGATTGATTTCCCTGAAAATAAATCCGTCCCCTTTATTTGTCCCCTTTATTTTCCGGTCCCCCGTTATTTTGCCGCGCCGCTCCTGCTCAGGACAGGCCGCGGTCGCCGGTGGACAATATCTGGGTGACCGCCCGGTGCGCCAGGACGGCATCGGGCTCGTCCTGCAGGGCGGCGAAGTACTTTTGCGCGAACGTCTCGCCCGTCTCCGAGGGCACCAGCAGGGTCCGCATCTGGGTCAGCAGCGAGCGGGCGCTGTCTTCGTCCACCGGTTCTTCGGCCTCGAGCAGTTCCTCGGCGCTGACGATCAGCGCGGACAACTCCCTCAACCAGGCGAACTGCTCGTCATTGAGGGCCAGCTTCAGCAACTCATTGGCCGATACGCGGCCGTGGGCCTTCTCGTAGGCCTTGCGCTCGATCTCGAGCAGGTTCTTGTGCAGGTGCAGAAGAGGGCCGTGCAGGTCATCCAGCGTCTGACGCGTGGAATCGTGCATGGGATCCATGGGTATGTTGGTGTTGGGCATGTGCGGTCCTGTCCCGATAGGTGGAAATACAGGGGGCCGGTGACCTGCCGACAATACGCAGCCATCGTGCCGGGCGCCGACCCCTTCCAGTCATCAATGGGTCTTTAGCGCATTTCTACCATACCGGGCTTGATTCCCGCCACCCACGCTGACCGGGCCGCTGCCGTGCACCACCACATAGAGCAGCCCGCCCATCATGGACAGGTTCTTCATGAAGTGAATCATCTGGTTCTGCGCCTCGCCGGCCGACACCGCCCAAAAGTCGTGAAAGACCGCCGCGGTCACGGCCGTAAACACCATCAGGCCCGCGGCCGCCCAGCGGGCCTTCCAGCCGATCATCAGCAGCAGGCCGCCGCCGAGTTCGATGATGATCGCGGCCACGGCCGCCGCATGGGGCAGCGGCAGACCCTTGCTCGCGATGTAATCCGCGGTCCCCTCGAAACCGGTGACCTTGCCGATGCCCGCAAACACAAAGATGAAAGCCATCAGGATGCGGCCCGCCAACGGGCCGTAACGCTCCAGTGAAGTCATGATCAATCTCCTTTCAGTCGTGTGGAGTGATGAATGCCCCGGCCGCAAATCCCCCGGAGACCCGTGTCGCCTGAAAACCCCGTCAGGTCGGCCGGGCGATGCGCCCCATGCGCCCGCTCGAATAGTCGGTCATGGCCCGGCGTATTTCCGCCTCCGTATTCATCACGAAGGGCCCGTACCCGGCGATGGGCTCAAGGATCGGCTGGCCGCTCAGCAACAGCAAGGTGGTCTGCGCCGACGCCGCCAGGGCCAGCCGGTCCCCATCCCGATCGAAGACCGCCAGCCGGGCCTCACCCACGGACTCGCCGCCGTCCAGTTCGACCTGCCCGCGCAGCACGAACACCGCCGTGGTCTGCCCGTCCGGCACCGCCAGTTCGATGCGCGCACCGGGGTTGAGGCGCAGGTCCCACAGATCCATGGGCGTGAAGGTACGCGCCGGACCCTGGACGCCGCCGTACTCCCCGGCAATGACGCGTACCGTGCCGGCCCCGTCCGCCAGCACCGCCCGCGGGATCTGCTCGTCGGTAATGCCCTGATAACCGGGCGTGGCCATCTTGTCCGTGGCGGGCAGATTGACCCATAGCTGAATCACCTCGAAGCGCCCGCCCTCCCGGGCAAAGTCGGGCCCGTGAAACTCCTCGTGCACGATACCGCCCGCCGCCGTCATCCACTGCACGTCCCCCGGCCCGATGATGCCGCCGGCGCCCGTGGAATCCCGGTGCTCCACCTGACCCGAATAGACGATGGTGACCGTCTCGAAGCCCCGGTGAGGGTGCTCGCCCACGCCCCGGCGCCGGCCCGGTTCCGCCGGTGCGAAGTCCATGGGGCCGGCATAATCCAGGAGCAGGAACGGGGACAGCTCGGTGCCCCGGTCGTGGTACGAAAAGATGCTCCGGACGGGAAATCCGTCGCCCACCCAGTGCCCCTTGTCCTGGCCTTGAATGAATGACAGCTTCTTCATGGTTTGATCTCCTATGTTGCTCGGGGTCAACCGCCGCCCCGCACGGCAAATGTTCAGGCCGCCGCCCTCACCAGGGCGCGGATCCGATCATGGGCGAAGGCGATGGCCCGCTCGCGCCCGTCCGGCAGGTTCACCCCCTCGGCGCGGATCACGGTGACATCGGTGATGCCGATGAACCCCATGGCCGCTTCCAGGTATGCCTCCTGATGATCCATCACCCTTGCCGGTGCCGCTTCGGAGTATACGCCGCCCCGCGCCGAGGCGATCACCACCCGCCTGCCGCCCGCCAGACCCTCCGGCCCGGCCTCCGTGTACCTGAAGGTGCGTCCCGCCACCAGGATGCGGTCGAGCCAGGCCTTGAGCTGGGACGGGATCGAGAAGTTGTACATGGGCGCACCGAGCACGATGACATCGGCGCTGAGGAATTCATCCAACACCGCCTCACCGAGGGCCTGCTCTTCGCGCTGCACGGGGCTGTGTGCCCCGGGCGCCGCGAAGCGCGTACCCAAGCGCTCGGCGGACAGGTGCTCGGGCGCCTCCGTCGCGAGGTCGCGGTAGGCAACCTGCACCTGAGGATATGCCCGCCGCCATGCCTCGACGACGGCTCCCGTCAGCTGGCGGGAGACTGAATTGTCGCCTGTCACACTGGAGTCGATATGCAATAGATTCATGGTCATTCCCCTCATCTGTTCATCTGTCCGGCGTCACTTCATGCCGGGCGCCGCGGGCCCTTTGCAAACGCCGCTTTTCGATGATTGATGATATATACTCGACTAATAGATTATTAGTCACCGAGAATGGGAATTACTTTCATGAAGAACGCAACAATAGAGGCGCGGGTAGGCATGGAGGACCTCAACGACCTGTACCTATTCTCCCTGGTGGTCGAACAAGGCAGCTTCACCGCCGCGGGCCGGGCGGCGGCACTGACCACCTCCCGCATCAGCCGGCGGGTCGCGGAACTGGAAAAACGCCTCGGGGTACGCCTGCTTCACCGCACCACCCGCAAACTGACCCTGACGCCCGTGGGCGAGATGTACTATCGCCACTGCCGGGCCATGGTGAGCGAGGCCCAGGCCGCCGCGGAGGTCGTGGAGCAGATCCAGGCCAGTCCCCGCGGGCACGTGCGCATCACCTGCCCGGTGCTGACCGCGCACTCGGTGATCGGCCGGATCATCACCGACTTCATGCAGGCCTATCCGGAGGTACGCATCTCCCTCACCGCCACGGACCGCCTGGTTGATCTCATCGACGAAGGCGTCGATGTGGCAATCCGCTTTCGCGCCGCGCCCCTGGAGGATTCCGGCCTGGTAGCCCGCCCGCTGGGTGAAAGCCGCAGCCACCTGGTGGCGAGCCCGACCTTCCTTGACCGACGCGGGCGCCCCGCCCGGCCCGCCGACCTCTCGCCCCTGCCCGGCCTTGCCAAAAGCCGCCACGACGCGGCCGGCGCCTGGCACCTGACGGGCGCGGACGGCCAGACCAGCGTCATCCCCTACCAACCGGTACTGGAGTCGGACGACTGGCTGGTGCTGAAACAGGCCGCCCTGGCGGGACTCGGCATCGCCGTGATGCCCGATGAACTGTGCCGGGAAGAAATCGCCGCGGGCCGGCTGGAACTCGTCCTACCCCAATGGGGGCTGCCGAGCGCCAACCTGCACATTATCTACACCTCACGCCGCGGCCTGATACCGGCGGTGCGCGCGTTTATCGATTTTGCAGCGCAGCGCCTGTCCGCGGTCTGCGCGGCGGATGAAAAGAGTGCTTCAGGTCGGAGTTAAAGGGGTCGGCGCCAAAGGCAACATACTTCAGATGCCATTGCCGCCGGCCCCTTTAGGTTTGGAGCTTCGCTTATCCCGCCATGTCCTTCAGTTTCTTGAGCGGCAGAATCTTTACCAGCGTGCGTGCGGGCTTGGCCTTGAAGACGGTCGGCTCGCCCGTGAACGGATTGACACCTTTTCTGGCCTTGGTGGCGGGCTTGCGAACGGTTTTGATCTTCATGAGCCCGGGAACAGAGAACGAGCCCGCGCCTCCTTTCTTGACGTGACCGTGAATGACGTCACCAAGCGAATCAATTACCGATGCGACATCCTTTTTGGTCAGCCCCGTGTCGCCCGCGATCGTATCGAGCACCTGCGTCTTGGTCATCGGCTCTTTGACCGTCTTGATGCGCTTCGCGGGGGCCGCCGCCTTCTTGGCTGCGGACTTCTTTGCACTCGCCTTTTTCTTCACTGCCATTAATTACTCCTTTTTAACGGTTTGAGGGCTTGTCAGCGCCACTGAACCTATCCGGAATCGAATATCTCCAATTCTCCGGGGCTTAGTGTAGCCGACAAAACAGCGCGCGGTCGAGCCTCGCAGCGTGTTATTCGCGCCATTAACCTGCCTGCGGTGCGTTCATAATAGGGGTAAAACGCGCTCGGGCCTCAACCGGCGGGCGCGCCGGCGGTGACTTTTCCCTCTTTCATTGCCCTATCGCCCGGCCCGCCCCTCGCTCCTCGCGCTCCCGAAACCCGGCGCACAAGGCGCGAAATCCCGTGCGAATCCATGAAAAACGACCGCCGTCGATCGAGATTTCGATGCTTCGGCCGATACACTAGTGCCGGCGCTTTATCCTGCCTGAGGAGAACCGCCAACCCCGTTCCTGCCCTGATTGGGGACAATCTGCTTTCCAGCATCCGCAAGACAATATGAAAAATCGACGCAATTATTACCGCATTTTGCAGGTCCAGCCGGACGCGCCCCAGGCCCTGATCACCGCCAGCTACCGCACGTTGATGCAGAAACTGAAATATCACCCCGACCTGGGCGGCGATCATTGGAATGCCGCCTTGGTCAACGAGGCCTATTATGTGCTGTCCCACCCGGAAAGGCGCCGGGAATACGATGAGGCACTGGGTGACAAGTTGTTTAATTTTCAGCGCCAGGCGGCGCCAACCCCGGGCGGGGGAACGCAGGGATCACCGTGCAAAAGCGCACCCATGGGCGAAATCGCCTGCCTGTTCTGCCGAACCTCCAACCCGGACCGCCCTGACAGCCCCTTCTGCGCGGAGTGCAACAGCCCGCTTCAACCCGTCGGGCTCGACAGGATCTACCCGGAGCTTCGCAGGGCCATCAGCCGCGTCGAGATGCAGGACAATATTCAGTACTACACCGACTGGCCCCAGAACCCGATGATCGGCCGCCTGTGCAATGTCTCCCCGGCCGGAGTTGCCATGCGTGTGGCCGAGCAGTTACCGCACGACGAGCTCATCAAGATTGAAAGCATGCTGCTGAGTGCCATCGGCCTGATCGTGCATACCCAGCCGGACCCTCAAGCGCACAGCCACAACATCGGCGTAAAGCTGCTGACCGCCTCCTTTAACTGCAGCCCCGGCACGTTTTTGAAAGTCAAAATCTAACCAGCTAACCAGGGGGTCGGACCTGGCCAAGTCACTGATGCAACGAAACTTCCCATGGAAAAACGGCCCTTTTTCGGCCTTAAAAGGCCCTTTTCGGGGTCAATTTGAGGGGCCTAAGGACCTTTGCCAGCCGTGCGAAGGCACCGCCCGAGGCGAGGGTGCGCCGATTCCTTAGGCGCGTCTTTTGGGCGGTGAAAAGGGGCGTTTAAGCCCGAAATGGAGGGGGTATGAGGGGCCAATACCGTCAGGATTCATTGGGTTAGCTTGGTCCGACCCCGCCGCGCGCCGCATCAATCGTTGTACCATGAGCCGTCCGGGTTCTTTTTCATCCACAGGTGACTGTACCAGTAGTACACGCCGCGCTTGCCGATGGCAGGCGCGGTGCAGTTGTACTTGACGCGCCCGCCGGCGGTGAACGGCTTGCGCGGGCGAATCTCGATCACCCGCCCCTTGCGCTCCACCCAGTCGAGCAGCATGCGCCCCTGCCCCGAGGCATAACAGGCCAGCCCGCCGAGGCGGAACGGCCCTTGGCCGATGCGCAGGCGCAGGGCGGGCCGCACCGGGTCGCCGCCGAGAAACGGGTCCTTGGGGGCCATGACCGTGACCGGCAGCGGCCGGGTGCGGACCTTGGTGACAAACTGCTTCATAGCCGCGTAAGCGCCGGCCATGGGAAAGCGCGGCGCCGCCCCCAAATCCGACACCGTCCCCACCGCCCCCGACTGTTGACCCACGCCCCGGAACCCGAGCCCGGTGACGATGGCCTCCAGCGGCGCGGAGTATTCCCCATAGGGATAGGCGAAGACCTTGATGGCAGCCGCCGGCGTCTCGGCCTCCAAGCGGCCTTGAGCGCCGCTGATCTGGGAGCGCACCCGCCCGCGCCACTCGGCCTCGCTCTCGCCGGCGAGGCGCCGCACCAAATGGGGGTGGGACCGGCTATGGTTGCCCAGTTGACCCCCGTTGTCCGCCACTTCGCGAAGCTGGTCCCAGGTCATGTAGCCCTTGTAGTGCTTGTCGATATAGTCGGTGCTGACGAAGACGGTAAAGGGCCAGCCGCGGCGCTTCAGGCGCGGATAGGCCTCGGTGTACACGGATGCGTAGGCGTCATCGAAGGTCAGGGCGACCGTATCGTCAGGAATGGGTTGGCCGGCCTCGATATGGGCGAGAATCCTCGTCAGGGACCAGACGTGAAAGTGGTGATCGGACAGGTAGTCGAGGTGCGCCTTGAAGGTCGCCGGATCGATGCTGGTGCTCGCCGGCGTGTCGGCCGAGACATGGTGGTAAAGCAGAATGACCGCGTGCTCATCGGCCGGCACCACGGCCTGGGAAAAGGCCGGCCACGCCATCAGCATTATCAAGCCGACCACCGCCTGCAAAGATGCAAACCCCACGGGGGCGGCCTGCCCCTGCCCTAGTGGTGCTTGCCCGCTTTCGCCAGGTCATTGTTACGGATCATATCGCGCACCTCGGAGATATAATCCTGCCGCCGTTCGGAGTAAAAATTCAGGCCGGCGGCCAGGGCCACGCTGGTTACCGGTTTGCCGCTGTCGCGCAGCCGCGCCCGGATCGCCCGCAACTTCTTGTACTTGGGATGACTGTTCAGATTGTGCAGATAGCTGCGCACCGAGGCACGGACCGTCGGGAAGGTCTGGACCTGGACGCGCTTGCCGGGCGCCCGGTCCTTGGGCACGATGCCGCAGCCCGCGTCGAAACAGTGCTCGCCGAACAGATTGTTGCCGTTGCGGGCGAAGCGCGACCGGCCCCAGGCCGACTCCTTGGCCGCCTGGACCAGGACCAGGGGCACCGGAATCACATCGACCTTACGCAGCAGATCCTCCCCAATGGCCAGAGGCGCCCGCCCATCGCTGTCCACGTCGTAGTAATTCGCCAGACCGAGCATCCACCGCCGCCGCTCATGAGACAGTCTACGGCCCTGTCGAAGCTCATTGACCATCTGTTCGAGCTGTTTACGCTGGTGACGAATCTTGACGTTCTCGGAATCCACAATGGGCCGCAGGTAGTTCAGGAACGATGCCTTACGCGCGTCCGGATCGGAAAAATCGCGAAAGTCGGGCAGGTCGCCGACCCCGGCCTTGACATCCCCCTGCACGGGTTCTATGCCCGCCAGACCGGCAACGGTGCTGGCGAACACGGCGAGCAGGAGCAGTATAGAGATAAAGAATTGCGCCATGTGATTGAATGCAGCCCGCCCTCGAAGGCCGCGCCGAATCGAGAGCGATTATTGTTTCATTGGATAGGGCCTATTGTCGGGGGTCTGGCGCCTCATTTCAACGCCAATTTCTAACAGCGGCACGGAGCAGGCGTACAGCCGGATTTCTCCTCCCCCCTTAACATTTCGTTAGATGGGAAGGACTGACCCTGCCTTCCCGTCCGCCCCGCTCTCCCAAGGCCCGACCCGCCATCCGGAGCGAAGAGCGGCTTAGCCCCTGATTATCATGAAGATAGGGGTTCAGCCACGGGACTCGCAACTCCCCTCCCCCGGGGAATCCCCGCGCAAACATCAATACCACAATGTCATCGTGGGAATTGACATGAATACTGTTAGAATAGACCAAGGCAAAACTCGTTTCCGTTCATCCAGACAAAGGAGTTCGTTATGAGCAACCATAATGAGCAATTGGCGCAAAAGGTGGTAGAAGTATTCAAGGAAAATATCAGCCAGGGAGCAAGGGAACATATCAGCGAAGCCGAATTTCACAAGCTGGGCCTGATGGTTCAAGAAGCCCTTTCGCTGGAAATGGCCGACGCCGTGCACATGGTTGATGAACTGGAAAAGCGCTTAAAGGACATGGTCGGACGCCCCCAACTGGAATTGTAGGCTCGCGCGCACGGCCGGCTCTCGGACAGGGGGCTGACGGAGCGCCGCAGTCATTTGCTGTCCAACGCCATGAACGGCGTGCAGTCGTGACAGACCTGCTAAACGACTGCGCTAGCCACGGACCCTCTTGCCGCGTTACCCGCGGCCGCACTCACTGCCTTGCCGCCGGCTGCCCCCATTGACGATAACGGACCATGCATCGCCCGGCGCCCACTCTGTGGCCGACCAAAGGTAAGCGAATACCTCAACCGCTTTAAGCGTCCAGCCTGGCACATAGGAGCAGGGCCGAGATACCCCGTGCCGATCGGTCATTGGACCTCCCGTATAAGAGGCCAATATGATTATGATGCAATGCGCCAGCCCGGCCCGACCCCTCAGCCCTTCGATGAGATGCTGACGGTATCGCACTCGCTGCGCTCACAGGGTTTTTCGCGAGCCGCTTTCATGGCATTCGCATACCATTCCAGCTCTTCCAGAAACTTCCCGACGCGCTCATACCACGCATCGTCAAACGGTCTGCCCTCATCATCGAAGCTACTCTGCACCCTCGGCACCGGCAATAGCGAGGGGATGCTGGACATGCCCAGTTCCGCCAACATGGCGCGCAGGGTCATCGCCGCCCGCACGCCACCGAACGACCCGGCGGAATAGCACACGATGGCGGACGGTTTACGAAAGTACTCTTCCAGGAAATGGTCCAGAACATTGGACAGTGCCGGTGGAATCGTATGATTGTACTCGCCCGACACGATAACGTAGGCATCCGCCGGCCTGATCAAAGCGGCCAATCGCTCCAACACCGCCGGCGCCGTCCCCGCTTCATACTCCTTGTACATTTTGTCCAGCAGCGGCAGCGGATACTCGAGCGGATCGATCAGATCCACCTCGCATCCACGCTCGCGGCACTGGTTGACTAAGAAGCGGGCGACCTTGATGCCTTGGCGGGCGGTGCGAACAGAGCCATAGAAGACGACGATTCTTAGGGGCATGATAGACTCCTGCGTAGGCCTATCGAGAACCTTATCACTCGTCGATAGACGGGAACAGACTTAATTATACGCCAACCCAAGAAAACGATGCCGACAGGAGATGCTACAGCACAAGCGTTCATCCCTAACCCTACCATCCGTGGGATTGGGCTAACACCCAGGCAGAGCATACATGAGTAAAGATCGGCAGAATATTGGAAGGCTTACTGACCTGCCCACCGGCCTGATCGACCGCTTGACCAAGCCATTTGCATATTTTTTCGTATCGAGGCTGCAGCCGGCTTGATACTTTTCCTGTTTACGCTTGCCGCACTCATTCTGTCCAATTCTCCCTGATCCCATCAATTCATGAATGCTTGGGAGATTCCGATCAAGATCCAGGTCGGGTCATTGGATTTCGGACGATCTTTGAAAGCGTGGATCAACGATGCCTTAATGACGTTGTTTTTCTTCCTCGCCGCGCTGGAACTCAAGCGGGAGCTTGTGCTTGGTGAGCTCAAAAACCGGCGTATGGCCGCACTGTCCATTGCAGCTGCCGCGGGTGGCAGGCTATCGGCGGGCTTCTACCTGGCATTGTTCATTGCCAACCTAGCTTTCAGCCCAGGCCTGATGAAAATGCGGCAAAATTAGGTATTTTGTCAGCATCAATCGCTTCCGCGACGATGGGTATCGCGTTATTGGTGTGGTTGTCCACCAAGTGGAATGCAGCAGAGCGATGAATTGCAATAAGTTCAGGGCCTGTTCTCGTTGATCACTCCATCCTCTCAAGAATCGGGGTCTTGTGAAATTCCCGGGGCGGTTCCAATTGTTACCCGTATGGATATATGCGCCATAAACCATATATTTATCCCAAATCCACCTCGACGTAGTGCTCCCGGTGATCATCCACAAGGGGGATCACTCCTTGCTGTTGTTCCGCACCGTCCTTGCCGACGCCATGAACCACAACACCGTCTACCGTCACGGAAATCACCTGCTCCGACTCCTCACTGACGCGCTTGACTGTGATGTGGTAGACCGTCTCGCGATAGCGGTAATGGATTTTGTACGACTGCCAATGGGCCGGGATACAGGGCACGATACGCAGTTGGTCCACTTCCAGATGCAGGCCCAATAGCGTTTCCACGGTCAGCCGGTACATCCAGCCCGCCGCCCCGGTGTACCAGGTCCAACCTCCCCGGCCCGTGTGCGGCGGCGCAGC
The DNA here is from genome assembly GCA_963844825.1 of uncultured Gammaproteobacteria bacterium. Taxonomy (GTDB): domain Bacteria; phylum Pseudomonadota; class Gammaproteobacteria; order CAWJPQ01; family CAWJPQ01; genus CAWJPQ01. Next base: position 2,200 of record CAWJPQ010000012.1, on the reverse strand, counting down.
GTAAATATCCGCGCACATGACGTACGGCTCGACCTTGTAGCGTTCGATCTCCTCCGGCTGACTGCCGTGATTGACAGGATTGAGCATGGCGAACAATTCCCATGCCCGTTCCCTGTCACCCAGCATGGCAAATGCCATCGTGGCCCAGATCGCGGCATGGGTATATTGGCCGCCATTCTCGCGAACGCCGGGCACGTAGCCCTTGATATAACCGGGCTCCAGATCTGATTTATCGAAGGGCGGATCAAGCAATTGAATTAACTGCGCATCGCGCCGTACCAGGCGTTTATCCACCGCCGCCATCGCCTGGCGGGCTCGCCCGGGTTCGCCGCCCCCCGAAATGACCGCCCAACTCTGGCTGATGGAATCGATCTGGCATTCGTCATTGTCGGACGAGCCCAAGGGGGTGCCATCATCGAAATAGGCGCGCCGATACCAGCCGCCGTCCCAGGCATTGGCCTCAATATTATTGCGCAGCAGCGCCGCCTGTCCGCTGCAAACCTCGGCAAAGGCCTCGTCGTTGCGGCCATTCGCCAGATCTGCAAACAGTTGAAGGTTCTCGTACAGGAACCACGCCAGCCAAACGCTCTCGCCCTTGCCGTCGCGGCCGACGAGATTCATACCATCATTCCAATCGCCGCAGCCTATCAACGGTAATTGATGTTTACCGAAGCGGCAGCCGTATTTAATTGCACGCACGCAGTGTTCATAGAGGCTTGCCACTTCAGCCGAACGTTGCGGCTGGTCGTAGTAAGCCTCCTCTTCCGGGTTCAACGCCTGGCGGGCTCGCTCGGGTCGCCGCCGCCGGAAATGACCGCCCAACTCTGGCTGATGGAATCGATCTGGCATTCGTCATTGTCGGACGAGCCCAAAGGTGTGCCATCGTCAAAATAGGCACGCCGGTACCAGTCACCGTCCCAGGCATTGGCCTCAATATTGTTGCGCAGCAGTGCAGCCTGTCCGCTGCAAACTTCAGCAAAGGCTTTATCGTTACGGCCACTCGCCAGGCCTGCAAACAGTTGAAGATTCTCGTACAGGAACCACGCCAGCCAAACGCTCTCACCCTTTCCATCACGACCGACGAGATTCATACCATCATTCCAGTCGCCGCAGCCCATCAACGGTAACTGATGTTCTCCGAAGCGTAAACCGTATTTGATTGCACGCACGCAATGTTCATAGAGGCTTGCCACCTCGGCCGAACGTTGCGGCTGGTCGTAGTAAGCCTCCTCTTCCGGATTCAACTCGCGGCCCTCCAGAAAATGTACCGGCTCGTCGAGTACACCGGTATCGCCGGTCGCCTGTACATATCGACAAGTGGCATACGGCAGCCACAGATAGTCATCGGAGAAATGAGTGCGCACGCCCTGTCCGTGGGGCGGATGCCACCAGTGCTGCACGTCACCCGGAAGGAACTGGCGCTCGGCACAACGGATCAACTGCTCGCGGGCAAGCCACGGCGTGGAATGGATCAGCGCCATGGTGTCCTGCAATTGATCGCGGAAACCGTAGGCACCACCGGACTGATAATAGCCACTTCGGCCCCACAGCCGGCACGACATTGTCTGGTAGACCAACCAGCCGTTGGCCAACACGTCCAGCGCCGGGTCGGGTGTTTCCACGTTCACTGCGCCCAGGGTATGGTTCCAGTATTCCCACACCGCTTCCAATGCCTGGCGGGCGCCCGCCTTACCGCTGAATCGCTGGATGAAATGCTGCGCTTCGTCGCTGTCGCGGGCCGCGCCGAAGATGAACACGATTTCGCGCTCTTGCCCGTCGGCCAGTTCGATTTGGGTCTGGAGCGCGGCGCAGGGATCCAGCCCCGCTCCGGTCTTGCCCGACAAACGCGTGCGGCGCATCGCCGCCGGGCTGGCCAGCGAGCCGTTGCGGCCTATGAACTCGGTGCGGTTGCCGGTCACCGTGCGGGCACGCGCGCTGACCTGCGCAAACACCACCCGATTGGCGCATTCACGACCGTAGGCATTGCGGGCAAACAGCGCCCCGCTGTGTGGATCCGTTTCGGTCACGATGTGCATCAGATTGGCGTGACGCCACTCACCGAGCACCAGTTCCCAATAGCCGGTCAACGATAAACTGCGCGTGCGTCCCGAATGGTTGTGCAGCTTGACCACCACGAATTTGACCGGCGCGTCCATGGCGACGTAGGTAAACAGCTCCGATGCGACCCCGGTCTCGTCAT
>CAWJPQ010000011.1:322500-599167 GCA_963844825.1 uncultured Gammaproteobacteria bacterium | reverse complement strand
CCCCCCCCCTTGCCGCCGCCGCCGCCGCCGTCAGGTCGCTGTCGCCGCCGTTGTTGTTGTCCAGTTGCTTGTCGCGCCGCCGCCGCCGTCGCCGCCGCCACGTTGTCCACGCCGCCGCCGCCGCCGCCGTCAGGCTGCCTTGTCGCGGCGGCTTGTCGTCAGTGGTTGTTGTTCTGCCTGATGCTGCTGACGTGGCCGTTGTGGCGATCTGTTGACTGGTTGTCGTCGCCTTCGTCGGCCACGTCGTCGTCGTCGTCGCCGCCGTCGCCTTGCCGCCGTCGTCGTCGTCGCCGCCGCTCGTCGCCGCCTCGCCTTGCCGCCGCCGCTTCCACGGCGGCGGCGCCGCCGTCGCCGTCGATCACTGGGGCGGACGCGCATTGGTCGATGGTGGTGAGATCAACGGCGAAAGCGCGCCTGACTGGATCGCAGCTCGTGTCGCTGAGCTTGGCGAGATGCCCGGCACCGACCTGCGCCTCGGAATAAGATCACGATTCCCGACGATGAGATCGATGTTCAGCCGATCCGCGCCCAAGGGGCGGGCGGCCAGAACGTGAACAAGGTCTCCACCGCCGTTCACCTGCGTTTCGACATACGGGCCTCGTCGCTGCCGGTGCAGTACCAGGAGCGCCTCTTGCAGCTGGGCGACCGGCGCATCTCGGGTGAAGGTGTGGTCAATATCAAGGCGCAAAGGTTTCGCAGTCAGATCAAGAACCGGGAAGACGCCCTCGAGCGCCTGGGTGATCTGATCAGGCGCGCCACCGTCGCTCAAAAGAAGCGTCGGGCCACGAAACCCACCAAGGCGTCCCGGGAGCGACGCCTGGACAGCAAGACCAAGCGGGGCCAGTCCAAGCGGCTGCGCGGCAAGGTAGAGATCGAGTAACCCGGCGCAGGGAGGGCATGGCCATGTGGGATGAACGTTACAGCAGCGAAGAGTATGTCTACGGTACCGAGCCCAACGAATTCCTGGCGGCCGTCGCCGACCGGATCCCCAAGGGCCGGGTCCTGTGCCTGGCCGAGGGCGAGGGCCGCAACGCCGTGTATCTGGCCGGGCTGGGCTATGCCGTCACCGCCGTGGATGCCTCGGCGGTGGGCTTGGACAAGGCGCGGCGCCTGGCCCGGGAACGCGGGGTGACCCTGGAGACCGGCGTCGCCGACCTCGCCGATTTCCATATCGATCCGGGCGCCTGGGAGGGGATCGTCTCCATCTTCTGTCACGTGCCCGCGGCAATCCGGCGGCCCCTGCACCGTAAGGTCGTGGCGGGGCTGCGTCCCGGCGGCGTCCTGATCCTGGAGGCCTATACCCCCGCCCAACTCCAGTACAAGACGGGCGGGCCGCCCGACGTCGACAAGCTCATGTCCTTGGCCGGACTGAGGGAGGAGCTCGAGGGCTTGGAGTTCGTGCACGCCATGGAGACCGTGCGCGACGTGGTGGAGGGCCGGTTCCATACCGGCCCGGGCGCGGTCGTGCAGGTCTTGGCAAAGAAGCCCTAGGGAAGCTCTTATGTCACGCCGCGATGCCGCTGTGGCGCAGCAGCGCGTCGATGCGCGGCTCGCGCCCGCGAAACTCCATGAACAGCTCCATGGCCTCCCGGGAGCCGCCCTGCTCGAGGATGGTGGTGAGGAAGCGGTGTCCCGTGGTGGTGTCGAAGATGCCGTTTTCCTCGAACAGGGAAAAGGCGTCGCTGGACAGGACCTCGGCCCACTTGTAGCTGTAGTAGCCGGCCCCGTAGCCGCCGGCGAAGATGTGGGAGAAGCCGTGGGCAAAACGGTTAAACGGCGGCGGCTTGACCACGGCCACCTGGTCGCGCACCTCCTGGAGGATCTTGTAGATCCGACCGCCCTTTTTCGGGTCGTACTCCCGGTGCATGCGAAAATCGAACAGAGAGAACTCGATCTGGCGCACCATGCGCATCCCCGACTGGAAGTTGCGCGAGGCGAGCAGGCTCTGGAACTTGACCTCGGGCAGGGGCTCGCCGGTCTCGTAGTGACCGGAGATCAGGGGCAGCGCCTCGCGTTCCCAGCACCAGTTCTCCATGAACTGGCTGGGCAGCTCCACGGCGTCCCACTCGACGCCGTTGATGCCCGCCACGCTGGGGTAATCGATCTTGGTGAGCATGTGGTGCAGGCCATGACCGAATTCGTGAAAGAGGGTCAGGACCTCCTGGTGGGTGAGCAGCGAGGGCTTGCCCGCCACCGGCGAGGAAAAGTTGCACACCAGGTAGGCGGTCGGGATCTGCAGGCCCTCGGGGGTGCGCTTGCGGATCAGGCACTCGTCCATCCACGCCCCGCCGCGCTTGCCCTGGCGGGCATAGGGATCCAGAAAGAATCGGCCGCACAGCTGGCCGTCCCGGTCGAAGATCTCATAGAAGCGCACGTCCGGGTGCCAGGTATCGACGCCGCTGCCTTCCTTGATCTTGATGCCGTAGAGGCGTTCGACGATGGTGAACAGGCCCGACAGGACCCGGCTCTCGGGGAAGTACGGTTTCAGTTCCTCCTGGGAGATGTGGAATTTTTCCTGGCGCAGCTTCTCCGAATAGTAGGCGATGTCCCAGGCGTGCAGCTCGGACACGCCGTGCTCGCGGCGGGCGAATTCCTCCAGCTCGGCCAGTTCCTCCCGGGCCACGGGCAGGGACTGGCGGGCGAGGTCGGTGAGGAACGCCGTCACCTGGTCGCAGTCGGTGGCCATCTTGGTGACCAGGGAGCGCTCGGCGTAGTTTTCGAAGCCGAGTAACCGCGCCGCCTCGTGGCGCAGGGCGAGGATCGATTCCATCACCGGCGAGTTGTCCCAGCGCCCCGCATTGGGGCCCTCGTCGGAGGCCCGGGTGGCATAGGCCTGATAGATCTCAAAGCGCAACTGGCGGTTGTCGGCATGGGTCATGACCGCCACGTAGCACGGCTCCTCCAGGGTCAAGGCCCACCCCGGCAGGTCCCGGTCCTCGGCCGCCTTGCGGGCCATGGCCAGTGTGGACTCGGGCAGACCCGACAGGTCGCCTTGATCGGTGCATGTGCTTGTGCCAGCCGTGGGTGGCGTCCAGCACGTGTTCCTCGAACGTGGACATGAGCGAGGACAGCTCCTGCATGATCTGCTTGAAACGGTCCTTCTGCTCCGCATCGAGGTCGATGCCGGTCAGCTTGAAGTCGCGCAGGGTGTTCTGCACCACCTTCTTCTGCGCCGTGTCGAGGCGGGCGAACTCCTCGCCGTCGGCAATGGACTGATAGGCCTGGAACAGTCGCTCGTTTTGCCCCAGCTCGGTCTCGTAGGCGCTGAGCTTGGGCAGGCAGGCATTGTAGACGGCGCGCAGGGCATCGGTGTTGACCACCGCGTTCATGTGGTTGACGGGCGACCAGACCCGGTGCAGCCGCTCTTCCAGCTCTTCCATGGGCTGGATCAGGTTGTCCCACGTGTAGGTGGCGTTGTCCTGCAGGATCTGCTCCACGCGTTGCCGGTTCTCGGCCAGGACTCGGTCGACGGCCGGTTCAACATGCTCGGGACGAATGCGTCGCGAAGGCGGGCAGCCCCTTTGCGTCGAGTAAGGGATTCTCTGTGTTGCTGTGTGACATGTGCTTCCAGTACCGGGATGGGTGCCTTTCGTTGGACAGTTAATCTATCATGTCCGGCATCGAATCAACAAAGTTGTCAATCACGGGGCGCTAATATGCCTGAACACTACGACCTGATCGCCGTCGGCGGCGGCAGCGGCGGCATCGCCACCGCCAAGCAGGCGGCCCGCTACGGCGCCCGGTGCGCGGTGATCGAAGCGGACCGCCTGGGCGGCACCTGCGTCAACCGCGGCTGTGTGCCGAAAAAGGTCATGTGGTTCGCGGCCGAGACGGCCCAGGCCATGGCGCGGGCCCCGGACTACGGATTTTCCGTTCCCGGGCGCTCCTTCGACTGGGCGCGCCTCAAGGCCGCGCGCGACGCCTACGTGCACCGCTTGAACGGCCTGTATGAGCGGTCGCTCGCGGACTCCGGCGTCGATTATATCCCGGGATGCGCGCGCTTTGTCGACTCGCGCACGGTGGAGGCGGGGGACGCCCGCTATACGGCTGAGCACATTGTCATCGCCACGGGGGGGCGGCCCGTCGTCCCCGATGTCGAGGGCGCCGACCTGGGCATCACCTCCGACGGTTTTTTCGAGCTCGAGAGCCAGCCCCGGCAGGTCGTCGTGGTCGGTGCCGGCTACATCGCCGTGGAACTGGCCTGCATGTTGAATGCCCTGGGCAGCGAGGTGAACATGGTGATGCGCCGCGAGGTGTTGCTGGCGGGGTTCGACAACATGCTGCGCGAGGCGCTGATGGAGGAGATGGAGAACGCGGGCGTGTCCTTTCATACCAATGTCACCCCGGAGGCGGTCACGCGCGCGGGGGACGGGCGCCTGTCCCTGGCCGGGCGCGGCGGGCTCAGACTCGACGGGGCGGATTGCCTGATCTGGGCGACCGGGCGGGAACCGAACACCGCCGGGCTCGACCTGCGGGTCACCGGCGTGGCGGTCGACGAGCAGGGCTTCGTCCCCACCGACCCCTATGAGAACACCAAGGTGGCGGGCCTGTACGCCGTCGGCGACGTCACGGGCAAGATCGCCTTGACGCCCGTGGCGATCGCGGCCGGCAGGCGTCTGGCCGATCGCCTGTTCGGCGGCATGGCGGAGCGGCGCTTGTCCTATGAGAACGTGCCCACGGTGGTGTTCAGCCACCCGCCTGTCGGCACGGTGGGTCTGACCGAGGAGCAGGCCCGCGACCGTCACGGTGATGCCGTCAAGGTATATCAGGCCGGCTTTACGCCCATGGTCCATGCCCTGGGGGAGGGCACCGTGCGCAGCGCGATGAAGCTTGTCACGGTGGGCCGCGAGGAGCGCGTGGCCGGCTGCCACATCATCGGGCCGGGGGCCGATGAGATGCTGCAGGGTTTCGCCGTCGCCGTCGCCATGGGAGCGAGAAAGCGCGACCTCGACGATACCGTGGCCATTCATCCCACCAGCGCCGAAGAACTGGTGACCATGCGCTGAATCGGCGTTATGCTAGTGTCATGAGCTCAATCTTCGATTTCGACGCCAAGCCCGACCTGTATGCGGTAATGGGCAATCCCATCGCCCATAGCAAGTCGCCCCTGATCCATGCCGCCTTTGCCCGCCAGACCGGCCAGCGGATGGATTACATCGCCGTGTTGGTGGAACCGGGGGGCTTCGCCGCGGCCGTGGGCAACTTCCGCGCGGAAGGAGGCAGGGGTCTGAACATTACCGTGCCGTTCAAGCACGAGGCCTGGAAGCTGGTGGATGATCGCACCCCCCGCGCCGAGCGGGCCGGCGCCGTCAATACCGTCTCGTTCCGGCGCGACGCCAGCGCCCTGGGCGACAATACCGACGGCGTCGGCCTGATCCGGGATATTGTGGACAATCACGGCGGGCAGTTGGAAGGGGGTCAGGTTGTGATATTGGGTGCCGGCGGTGCGGTGCGGGGCGTGCTCGGGCCCCTGCTGGAGCAGCGTCCCGCGCGGGTGGTGATCGCCAACCGCACCCCTGACAAGGCCGAGGCCCTCGCCGATGAGTTCTCCCCTCTGGGCAATATCGAGGGGTGCGGCTACGACGACCTGTGGGGCAGCCGGTTTGACCTGATCATCAACGGCACGTCCGCGAGTCTGCAGGGCAAGGTGCCGCCCCTGCCGGAGGACATCCTGTCGGCGCGGGCGTGGTGCTACGACATGGCCTACGGAGAAGGGCCGACGGCGTTCGTGCTCTGGGGCCGGGAGCAGGGGGCGGTGAAATCCCTGGACGGCGTGGGCATGTTGGTGGAACAGGCCGCCGAATCGTTCCAACTGTGGCGCGGCGTCCGTCCCGAGACCGCCCCCGTGATCGAGATGCTGAACGCCGCCCGCAGCCCGTCCTGATGCCGTCCCTGGCGCATTTTTATATAAAAACAACAAGCTGATCCCGCCCGGCCGTCGCCGGCATTTGCCATCGATACCTGACCCTCAGATACACCTTTTATTCAGGTGTTCACGCTTTGAAATGGCTGTTACGCTTTGCTAAATTGAAGCTGCACATAACGGAGCCTGGCTAAGGACGGAGCAGAAACCGGGCGCAGTTCGAGGGGGCTGCTTGCATATGCTGCTGCGGAGGAGAATCCAACTCATTGCATGTCTCATGGCCCTGAACGGGACGGTCGCTCACGCGCAGAATTTCTTCGCCCTGGACTTCCAGCCCAATCCCTCCGGGAACACCTTTTTCGGCATCGCCGGCACTACCGACATCGTCGGCAACAACCGCCGGGCCGGCCAGAGCCCCTTGCTCTATCAGATAGTGACGGACCCGAACACCAATCTGAGCTATTACCACATGGTGCTGGGGGCGCGCGGGTCAGGGTTTGCACAGGACGTTTATATTCAGGCAGGCTCTTCGTTCGGGTCCTTCCAGGGCGGGCCAAGCTCCGCCAGCCTCGGGGGCCAGGGCAATCAGAGTGATCCGCTGAACGTGACGGGCGCCACCGGCAGGGAGGCCTCGGGCAATCCCAACCGTGTCGTCATGCGCCAGACCATGAGCGCGACGGATGTCTCATCGGAGTTCCTCAAGGACAGCTTCTCCAACAAGCCGAAGATCACCCAGGACGTCACCTCCGCGGAAATGACGGCCCATGTGATGCTCGACATGAGCAACTCCGACTACAGCACCATGAACGTGCCCGGCAGCTTCATCAACACCCTGACGCTGACCGACGGCGGCACCCCCTTTGCGCCGGGCTCATTCGACAACGCCACCGACGGGCAGAACACCCATGTCACGGCCGGGGAGTACACCTATACACCCCAGGCCCAGACTTCCTGCGAGACCCACGGGACGCGGAAGATCTGCAACACCACCCAGATCGTCGGCGGCGCCGGGGGCACTTATACCTATAGCGAAGGCGCGGCCAACCTGGACGCCAATTCGACGGTGGACTGGACCAGGTTCTGGGATCCCTCCCGGTCCAACCCCTGGATCAGTGCCGCTAACCGGCCGTGATCCGTCATTGCGTGGCGGAATAGCCCGTCATTTCCACGTAGCCTTGTCCGCCGATGTCCCGGCCTTGTGACCGCCCCTTGACCCGCACGGCCCCCTCCCAGTAGGTAACCGAGCCGTCGAGTTCCTGGTCCGCCAGCAGGGGGGTGACGGTCAGGGACAATCCCTGCCCCGGCACCCGCACCCGCCACCGGGCGGGGTAGCGGATGCCGCTGCGGGGGCTGCGCCAGCGGCCCTCGGGGGTGAGTTCTACGTCACGGTGAGACAGGTATCGGGTCTTGCCATCGCGCCCCACGAGGGTGCCGCTGCTGTAGGGATCGACGCTGCCGTCCTTGTCGCGCAGGCGGTAAAACATCAGCTCGCGGCCGTCCGACAGCTGCAGGGCGAACCAGTCCCAGCCCGCCTGGTTCCCAGCCAGCGCCGAGGTCGACCACTCCCGGTCCATCCAGCTCGCCCCGCGCACCTGAAAGATCCGCCCACCCACGGTAATCTTCCCGCGGGTGGGCATGCGCGTCAGGGAATAATAGTATGAGGCATTGCCCGGCCCGGGGCCCTTGCGGCTCAAACCCCGGTCCCCCTCCGGGACCACCGGCTTGCCCCGGGCCAGGGTGAAGTCCACGGAGACCCCGCCCCCGTCGGCGTGCAGGGCCACCGGAAAGGTCGCACCGGGGTCGGCGGCCGTCGCGGACCAGTCATCCAGCCACACGTGAAACGGCCGGGCCCGGGCCCCCGCCAGGCCCAGGGCGCCGCGCTCCAGGCGCTCGAAGGCATGAAACGCCTTGCCGCGGGGGTCGGTTACGGCGAAGTGGGCCATGTACAGTTGATTCATGCCCCACCGGGAGGGCCGCTCCACGGGGCTCGGGCGCAGGGCGATGCGAAAGAAGGTCAGCTCATAGCCGAAACGCCGTCCGTGATCATCCCTGAGGTTGCCGGTGAAGTACCACCACTCCTGCTTGAAGCGGGGGTGGGGGCCGTGGTCGGCCGGGAAGCTGAAAGGGCGGGGCGTTGTGGCGCGGGCATATCCGTCAGGGTCGTCGCCGGCGTCCCCGCCAAGGAGGCCGAGCACCGAGGTGCGGGCGTGCCGGTCCCCGCCCGCGGGCGGGGTAGCCGCCCGGTACAGGCCCGCGGCGGCGCCGCCCAGTACCGCCAGGATCAGGGTAATCAACAGCGCTCGTCTCGCCCGCCGGCCTCCCATGGGTGACATGGGCTACTCTTCCCGCAGGGCGGCGGACGGCGGCGTGCGCGACATCCTGAAGGCGGGCACCAGGCCGGCCAGCAAGGCCGCGCCCAGGGACAAGCCGACGGCCTCCACCAGGACCATGGGGTGGACGGACAGCTGCATGGTCCAGCCGAAGGACAGCCGATTGATCTCGAAGATCAGGATCGCCGACAGCACCAGGCCGAGGGGGACCGCCAGCAGGCCGGCCAGCAGGCCCATGAGGGCGGTTTGGGCGGTGACCAGGCCCCATAGCCCGGCGGGCGTCAGGCCCACCGCGCGCAGGACCGCGAACTCCTGCGCCCGCTCCAGCTGCAGGGCCATCAAGGCGCTGAGGATGCCGACGAAGGCGACGACGATGGTCAGGATGCGCAGCACCGTGGTGATGGCGAAGGTGCGGTCGAATATCTTCATGGACAGCTCACGTATGGTGCGGTTGGTGCGAACCTTGATGGCCCGGTTCGGGCCGGCCCGCTGGTGCAGCCGCGCCGACAGGGCCGCCAGGTCAATGCCCGGCTCGGCGTACAGCCCGAGGGAGGTGATGCTCGAGTCGTGCCAGTAGCGCCGATAGGTGTCCCGGCTCATGAAGACCACGCCTCGATCGCTGCCATAGTGATAGAAGACCCCGGCGATGGTAAAGGGTCGGGGGCCGCTGTCGGTGCGCAGGGTCAGGGTGTCGCCGGCGTGCAGCCGGTGGTGGTAGGCGTAGGACTCCGAGACGATGAGCTGACCGCGGCGCATGAAGGCCGGCCACACCCGCTTCGGGTCCCCCTCCTTGAACTGGAACGCCGGGAGGCTCTGGGGAGGCAGGTGCAGGGCCAGCAGCTGAATGACGTCGTCGGCCGTATCGATCGTGAAGTAGCGGCCGGTGCTGTAGGTCGCGACGCCGGGGGTGGTGACGAGCCGCTTGACCAGTTGCGGGGGCAGCGGGTAGTGCGCGCCGCCGGCGGAGGAGACGTAGATATCGGAGCGCAGGTAGGTCTTGAGCCAGTTGGCCAGGGTGTCCCGGAAGCTGCCGATCATCACCCCCACGGCGATGGTGGCGGCGATCGCGATGGTCAGTGCGGCAACGGCCACGCCGGTGCGCGACAGCGATGCGGTGACTCCGCGGGTCACCATGGCGCCCATGGCCCCGCCGAGGGCCGTAAACAACGGCCGCAGCGCGCCGGCGGCGACGACGATGGCCAGGGGCGTGAGCAGGGCAAAGCCCAGTATGATCAACAGCACGCCCGCGTAACTCAGGGTCAGACTGTGCATATCGGGGTACAGCAAGGCGCCCCCGGCGGCCGACAGGCCGAGGCCCGTGACGCTGGTGGCCGGCAGGGCACGGTACGCGCGCCGTTCCGCCACGGAGCGGCTGAGCGCCGCGCGCGGCGGCGCCCGGGTGGCCTCCAGGGCGGGCAGCCAGGCGGCGACCAGCGTCAGGCCGATCCCCAGGGCGCCCCCCTTGAGCAGGGAGGCGGGGGACAGGGTCAGCTCCCGGACGGTGACGGTGAAATACAGGTCGTTGATGGTGCGCGTGACCAGGTGCACGAGACCGTGGGCCAGGGCGATGCCCAGGGCCAGGCCGGCGAGGGTGCCGAGGCAGCCGATCACAAACGCCTCGCCGAGGACCAGGGTGAAGATCTCCCGCTGGGTTGCCCCCAGGGCCCGCAGCAGGCCCAACAGGTGGCGGCGCTGGACCACCGAGAAGGTCATGGTGTTGTAGACCAGGAATACCCCCACGACGAGCGCCAGCAGGCTCAAGGCGGCGAGATTCGAGCGAAAGGCGTGGGTCATGTGCGCCAGCGCCCGGGTATGGGCGGCGCTGCGGATGATCCGCGCACCGGGCGGCAGCGCGGCGCGGATGCGCGCCAGCTCGCGGCGCCCCGCCCGCCCTTGGGGCACGATGAGGTCGAGGCGGGTGATGCGCCCGCCGCGGCCGAGCAGTTCCTGGGCGGTGGCGATGTCCGTCAGCAAGGTGGTGGTCAGGGCGTGGCGCGTGGTGTCCTCGGCGGGGTGCAGCAGGCCGATGATGGTCACCCGCCGCCGCTGCGTGCCCACCTGCAAGGTCAGGGACTCGCCGACGCTCACCCCCAGCCGCGCGGCCGCCTGTTCGGTGAGCAGCCCCGTGGCCGGCTCGGTGAGCAACCGGGACAGGGGAATCCGGCTGCCCGCGCCGCCCAGATAGGCGTGGAAACGGCTCCCGGCAAAGGGGTCGATGCCGGTGAGCTGCAGGACCCGGTGGCGGGGCACGGTCTCCACCTCGTCCTCGATCACCGGGGTGACCGCGCGCAGGCCCAGGTCCACCCTCAGGGTACGGTACAGCCCCTGGGGCAGGCCCCCGGGGCCCCCGACGATTTGATGGGTGGTGCGGCCCTCGAGGATCTGCCGGGACAGGGCAAAGGCCCGCTGGGCGCTGTCCCCTGCCAGGTCCACGGCGATCACCACGGCCACGCCCAGGGCGACGCCCAGCAGGGACAGGCCGATCTGCCAGCGGTGGCGCAGCATATAACGCCCGCTGGCGCGCCACATCAGACGGCTCATGGGGGGGCGCTGCCGTGCCACGGGTGGAGCCGCCCCTCGCTCAGGGTAACGACCCGGTCAGCGTTGCTGGCCACCGCCTCGCTGTGGGTGACCAGGAGCATGGTGGTGGAGGCGGTTTGGGCCATTTCCCTGAGCAAGGCCAGGATGCGCCGGCCGGTCTCTTCGTCCAGGTTGCCGGTGGGCTCGTCGGCCAGCAGCAGGCGCGGGCGGTGAATGACGGCCCGGGCGATGGCGACCCGTTGCTGCTCGCCCCCGGAGAGGGTATCGGGATAGCTGGCCTCGCGTCCCGCCATGCCCGTTCGCTCCAGCAGCGTGTGCATCAGGGTCCGCTGCTCCGCGCCGACCGTCCCGTTGAGCTCCAGGGGCAGCAGCAGATTCTCGGCCACCGTCAGGGTGGGGATGAGATTGAAGAACTGGAACACCAGCCCGATGTGACGCCGGCGAAAGAGCGTCCTTTGCTGTTCGCTGAGACGGTTCAGGCGGGTGCCGTCGATGATCACCTCGCCGCCGCTGGGTGCATCGATGCCGCTGATGATATTGAGCACGGTGGATTTTCCCGAGCCGCTGCGGCCCAGCATGGCCACGGTCTCGCCGTGCGCGAGCTCGAGGCTGAGCCCGTCCAATACCAGGCGCTCGCCGGCGCCTTCGTGATAGAGTTTGGATATATCACGCAGCACAACTTCCGGATCCGGGGCCGACTCTAAAGGTATATTCATGGGAGGTCGATGTCATGCTCTGTGCGGTGGTGACCCGGCCCGTCCGGCGCGCGTTCATGTCTTGGAGATGATTGGGACACAATACCCATGCTTTTGACCCTGTTCGTGACGATCTCGTTTGCCTATGTGGGGGTTTGCGCCGGGTTCTACCTTTATCAGCGTCGCCTGCTGTATGCCCCCTCCAGCGAGCTCTCGGCGACGCCGTCGGACATCGGGCTCGAGTACGAGGAGGTTGAGCTCACGGCGAAAGACGGCGTGAGGCTGCACGGCTGGTACGTGCCGCACGAACGGCCGCGCGCCGTCGTGCTGTATTTTCACGGCAACACCGGAAACATCTCCGAGCGTCTGGAGTCGCTGAGAATATTCCACCGGCTGCGGCTCAGCACCTTTATTTTAGACTATCATGGATACGGCCTGAGCGGCGGCAGCCCCTCCGAGGAAGGGACGTACCTGGATGCCCTGGCGGCGTGGGAGTACCTGGTCGGGGAGCGCGGCATCGCGCCGGATCGGATCATCGTCTTCGGGCGCTCCCTGGGCGCCGCCGTCGGCGCCTGGCTGGTCGCGCGTCACAGCCCCCGGGCGGCGGTCATCGAGTCGGCCTTTACCTCCCTGCCGGCGGTGGCCGCGGAGAATTATCCCCTGCTGCCGATCCGCTGGCTGGCCCGCTACCGTTACGACACCCTGGAGAACATCCGTCACGCCCGCTGCCCCGTCCTGGTCGCCCACAGCCGGGACGATAAACTGATACGCATCCATCACGGGCGGGCCCTCTACGAGGCGGTGCCCGGGTCCAAAGACTTCCTGGAATTCTCGGGGGAGCACAAAGACGGGTTTCTCTCCTCGGGCGAGGCATACGTGGCCGGGGTCAACCGCTTTGTCACCCACGTCCTGGAGGAGGCCCCGGCCCGCGAGGCGGGGGCCTTCGCCTTGCCGTCGCTGTAATCCCGTCCGCTTGTCCCCCGAGGCGCGCCGGCACGGCCGGGCGGGCTGTGTCACAAAGCAGGGCATCCGCCCAAGGACTTGCATCGACACGGGGCGCGCAGTCACCGCGCCGCCCCCTGCAGGGGCATCAGGCAGTTCTCTATAACTATAGTGAAAATCAATGGGTTTAACCCAAAGAGGCGGCCCGGTGGCGGGACCCGCCCGGGCGCGCGCGCCTCCACGTCAATTGGCATGCATTCTGCATTTCAGTGTTTAAAGTCTTAATTACCGGCGCCGCTACTGCTTATGCAAGGGTCGCCCGAATGCAGCAACAGCGGCCAGTCGATTGAATCGGCGAGTTTAAGGAGAACACAGATGGCTAACTTACTGGTAGAAGCGGTGGTGATGTCGTTCATGTTAGGCGGGATGCTTGGCGCGGTTGTGACGCTGCATTTACAGCATTTGAAGGGCGCCAAGGCGCCTGCCGAGCGCCCGGCGGTGGCCCTGGTGCGCCGGCGGTCTAGGATATAGCGATTCAGAGCAAGGGCCTTAAGACACGGATGTCTCTTTCTTTTTCTTTGCCGCCGGCCCGGCCGGCAGCTCAGCCGTTGCGGCGGTGCTGGTCCTTCAGCGCCACGTAGTGGCCGGAGGAGTAGGTCAGATACCTCAGTTCCTGCTCCGTCAAGGGGCGGGCCTTTTTGGCCGGGCTGCCCAGATACAGATACCCCCCCTCCAGTTCCTTGCCCGGCGTGACCAGGCTCCCGGCACCGACCATGACCCGGCTGCGGACGACGGCCCCGTCCAATATGGTCGAGCCCATCCCGATCAGGCACAGGTCCTCGATCGTGCAGGCATGCAGGGTCACGTTGTGCCCCACGGTGACGTCATCGCCGATGCGCAGCGGGTGTCCCCCCGGGCTGAATTCATTGTCCTGGGTCACGTGCAGGACGGACCCGTCCTGGATGTTGGTGCGCCTTCCGATGGAGATGGCGTGTACATCGCCCCGCGCGACCACCATGGGCCACAGGGAGGCGTCATCGCCGACGGTGACGTCGCCGATGGCCAGGGCGTGCTCATCCACATAGGCCGTCGCGGCGATCGACGGGGAGATACCCTTGAAGGACCGGATGGTCATGGTTTGCATCGCTCCGTACACGGCTCGGCGGGGGATTGCCGACGGGCAAATGGTGTCACAGTCGCGGAAAAAGGTCCACGCCGGGGCCGGCCCTGTTTCCGGGCGCGACGGCACAGGTTTTATTAGAATATAGCCCAATCCGCCCCCGCCGCCTCCAAGCGATTGCCTGCGGCGGGGACCTCCAGGCGGCGGGTCGGTCCCGGCTGACCGGCTAAGATTGTGTTTTTTTTGTAGTTATTGACCGCCGCGCGGGCGATCAATAATGTATAATTAATACATTATATTGCGGCGTCGGTATCGCTGTAAAAGTATGCCGGGGGCCGGCGCCGGTCGTGGTAGGATATATTCGGAATGCTATTTCTTGATACGGCGGGGTGTGAACAGCCATGCAATTAACGCTTTATTCGGACTATTCACTGCGCGTCCTCATCTATCTCTCCCTGCGCCGTGACGAGATCGCGACCATTACCGAGATATCCGATGCCTATGGGATTTCGCGCAATCACCTGGTGAAGGTCGTGCACAATCTGGCGTTACAGGGGTTTATCCATACCAGCCGCGGCAAGTTCGGCGGCATGTGGCTGAGCCGCGCCCCGGACAGGATCAACGTCGGTGACGTGGTGCGCCACACCGAGCCCAACTTCAACCTGGTGGAATGCTTCGACCCCGACACCAATACCTGCCCCATCAACGGCTTGTGCTCATTGAAGACCGTCCTGACCCGGGCCAACCGGCAGTTCCTCAGGGAGCTGGACAAATATACCCTGGCGGACCTGACGCCCAACCGGAACAAACTGAAGGCGGTGCTCGAGCTGTAGCCCCCGAGCCCGCGCCGCCGGCGCTCGAATAGCCGCCGCCCCGCGCCGGCGGGTATAATGGCGGCAGTCATTCACTGCGAACCCCCATCCAGACCCATGTCTTTACCGCCTTCCCTGTTCTCCTATCGCAAGCACTGGGCCGCACGCTTCGGCACGGCGCCGTTCCTGCCCATGTCCCGCGAGGAGATGGACGTCCTCGGCTGGGACTCGTGCGACATCATCCTGGTGACCGGCGACGCCTACGTGGACCACCCGAGCTTCGGCATGGCGGTGATCGGCCGGATCCTGGAGGCCCAGGGCTTTCGCGTCGGCATCATCGCCCAGCCGGACTGGCACGGCGCGGCGCCGTTCGCGGCCCTCGGCCGGCCGAACCTGTTCTTCGGCGTCACCGCCGGCAACATGGACTCCATGGTCAACCGCTACACCGCCGACCGGCGCGTGCGCCGCAACGACGCCTACACGCCGGGCGGCGAGGGCGGCCGGCGCCCGGACCGCGCGGTGATCGTCTATGCCCAGCGCTGCCGCGAGGCCTTCGCCGACGTGCCGATCGTGATCGGCGGCATCGAGGCGAGCCTGCGCCGCATCGCCCACTACGACTACTGGTCGGACAAGGTGCGCCGCTCCGTGCTGCTGGACGCCAAGGCGGACCTGCTGGTCTACGGCAACGCCGAGCGCGCGATCGTGGAGATCGCCCACCGCCTGGCCGCCGGCGAGCCGGTCACGGCGCTCACCGACATCCGCGGCACGGCCTTCGTCAGCCGCAGCCTGCCCGACGGCTGGGTGCGAGATCGACTCCAGCGAGATCGACGCCCCGGGGCCTGTCGATCCCCGCCCGGACCCCTACGCCATGGGCGGCCGGTGAAGGCCCGTCGCTGTGCCCCGACGGGCGGGAGACGGCCGAAGGCGGCGCAGGTGGTGCGCTTCCAGCCGCGCGTCATCAAGCACGACCGGGCCGCCACCGTGGTCCGCCTGCCGGCCTACGAGACGGTGCCGGGACGATCCGGTGCTCTACGCCCACGCCTCGCGGGTCCTGCACCTGGAGACCAACCCGGGCAACGCCCGCGCCCTGGTGCAGCGCCACGGCGGCCGCGACGTGTGGCTCAACCCGCCGCCGATGCCGCTGACCACCCAGGAGATGGACGCCGTCTTCGAGCTGCCCTACCGCGCGGGTGCCGCACCCCGCGCTACGGCGACGCCAGCATCCCCGCCTACGAGATGATCCGCTTCTCGGTGAACATCATGCGCGGCTGCTTCGGCGGCTGCACCTTCTGCTCCATCACCGAGCACGAGGGGCGCATCATCCAGAGCCGCTCGGAGGATTCGATCCTGCGCGAGATCGAGACGATCCGCGACACGGTGCCGGGCTTCACCGGCGTGATCTCCGACCTCGGCGGGCCGACGGCCAACATGTACCGCCTGGCCTGCAAGAGCAAGGCGATCGAGGCGGCGTGCCGCCGCCCGTCCTGCGTCTACCCGGACATCTGCTCCAACCTGAACACCGACCACGCGCCGCTGATCAGCCTGTACCGCCGGGCGCGGGTCCTGCCGGGCATCAAGAAGGTGCTGGTCGCCTCGGGCCTGCGCTACGACCTGGCGGTCAAGTCCCCGGAGTACGTCAAGGAGCTGGTCACCCATCACGTCGGCGGCTACCTGAAGATCGCCCCGGAGCACACCGAGGCGGGCCCGCTGTCCAAGATGATGAAGCCGGGCATGGGCGCCTACGACCGCTTCAAGGAGTTGTTCGACAAGTACTCGAAGGAGGCGGGCAAGGAGCAGTACCTGATCCCCTATTTCATCGCCGCCCACCCCGGCACCACCGACGAGGACATGCTGCAACTCGCCCTGTGGCTGAAGCGCAACGGCTTTCGCGCCGACCAGGTGCAGACCTTCCTGCCGTCGCCCATGGCCATGGCCACCGCCATGTACCACAGCGGCAACAACCCGCTGCGCAAGGTGACCCGCACCAGCGAGCAGGTCGCCATCCCCAAGGGCCTGAAGGTCCGCCGCCTGCACAAGGCCTTCCTGCGCTACCACGACCCCGAGAACTGGCCGCTGCTGCGCGATGCGCTGCAAGCGCATGGGCCGCGCCGACCTCATCGGCAACGGCAAGCGCCACCTGGTCCCGGCCTGGCAGCCCAAGGGGACGGGGGGGAATCGGGAAGGCAAGCGCCGGCCGGCGCGCCTGAAAAAGGGGAGTTTCCTTACCCAGCACTCACGCTGAGGCGCCACTCACCCGGCGGCGCCTCAGCGGCGCAAACGGGCTATTCGGCGCAGGCGGGGGGATTCGCGGCCGGCGCGGGGGTTGCCCGATAACGGTTGCGGTCCGCCCAGTTCACCGCCTCGACCACGGCGCAGTCGCAGATGCACTGGTGGGTGTGCCCCATGAGCCGCGCGGCGCCCTCGGCCGCCTGACGCCGGGCCAGGTGCTGGTAGGTCGTGTCACAGGCCATCGCTGAGCCTCCTTGGTATTACGAATTAAAATTTATTCATATCCACTATACGGCGGGCACCGCCCCGGCGTCAAGGGTAGGGCTTCAATGGGGTCAGACTCGATTGATTGAGGCGTACGACCCTACTATGCTACCGATGATCACGAACCATCCATCGAACTGTACACGGAGGTACACCGATGGCACGACAACCACGCTTTTTCCTGCCCGGCCATCCTCAGCATGTCATCCAGCGCGGCAACAACCGCGACGTCATCTTCGTCGATAGCGAAGACTACGAGGTTTACCTGGAAACGCTGGGGGCCTGCTGTCGCCGATTTGGCTGCGCTGTCCATGCCTATGTATGCATGACCAATCATGTGCACCTGTTGATGACCCCGGCGACCGATACGGCCATCAGCCAGGTCATGCAGGCATTGGGGCGAAAATATGTCCAGTATTTCAATTACCGCTATCAGCGCACTGGAACACTGTGGGAGGGAAGGTTCAAGGCATCGCTGATAGAAGCGGAGGCCTACCTCTTGACCTGTTACCGATACATTGAATTGAACCCTGTTCGGGCCGCCATGGTGGATCATCCGGCCGGCTATCCCTGGTCCAGTTATCACCATAATGCGTCCGGTAAGGCAGATGACCTCGTTGCGGAACACCCGTTGTACGGCCAGCTCGCTGCGGATCCGCGCGATCGCCAGGCGGCCTATCGGGCATTATTCAGCGCCCATATTCCAATGGGCACGGTCGAGGTGATACGGGCGGCAGCCAATAAGGACTGGGCGCTCGGAAATAATCGATTCTGCGAACGAATTGAAAGCCTACTGGGCAGGCAGGCGGCGCCAAGGCGACGGGGCGGCGACCGAAAATCGAAACACTTTCAGGGGAAGCAGGCGATCAATCGAGTCTGACCCCATTGATCCTGATCCGGGGCCTTTGCGGTCTTCAAGGTATAATTGATTCCGCCACAGCGTGCGGACGGCTGGCGAACGGCCTGTCCCCCTGTAATCGAGTACAAGAGGCGGATCGACAGGCGCGGCGTCAGGCTGCAAGACAAACCGACGGGACGGCCACAGGTTTTTTATGGAAATGTATCGACAGGCGCACTCGGAGGCGTCGCGGTCCAGCCGGTATGCTTGAATCGCTTTTCCGCCTGTACGAGCAGGCATCCGGGATCATGCGCCGGCATGCCGCCTGGGTAACGGGCCTGTCCATAGCTCTGTTTGCCGTCACCATCGGCTTCGCCATTGCCCATGCACCCGTCGATCTGCTGAATCTCGCGCCGGCGCCGTTGCTCGCCATATTCCTGCTGCTTATTCCCTGCACACTACTGGTCAACTCGCTGCGTATCCACGTATCGTCCACGGCGCTCGGTACGGCCCGCGGCATGGCGGCCTCCGTGCGCGCCGCCCTGCTCAGTTCCGCGGCTAACCTTCTGCCGCTGCCCGGCGGGGCGGTGGTGCGCGTCAGCCATATCGCGGCCGGCGACGCCAACAAGCTCGTGTCGGCCGGCACTGTGACGGTCGCGTCGATCGCCCTGTCCCTGGCCATCGGGCTGGCAGGGCTCAGCGTCAGCATCGGCTTTCGCACCCGGGCGGGGCACTTCGAAACGATCGGCCTGTTCGCCGCCGTCTGTCTCGCGGCCGCTACACTCGTCTGGCTGGTGCGCCGGATCAGGCCGCTTCACGCCTGCCAGCTCACCGCCATCGAGTTCGCGGCCATCGCGACCGAAAGCGCCCGGCTATGGACATGCATGGCGGCCCTGCACAGCACCGTTTCCCCCCCAAACGCCATCGCCCTGTCCCTGAACACGGTCATCGGCTCTCTGTTCGGGTTGGCGCCGGGCGGACTTGGCATACGTGAGCTCGTGGGCGCCAGCATCGCCGCGACCATGCATATCTCGGCCGCCACGGTTATCATCGCCATCGCCCTCAACCGCTTGCTGGGAATGACCTTCATGGCGCTGGCCCTGTCGGCCGAGGCATTAAGAAAGAGGCGCGGGACCGGCTAGCCGGCGCTCACCGGTCCCGCCACGGCACCGGACGGCCTATGAGGTCTTCGAGGCGCCGAACGTCCCCTTCAAAGCGCGTCCACAGGCCGGCGGCCACATCGGGAGTCAACGGCGGCGCATCCTTGATGTTCCACTCGATGATCCTGCGCCGCGCCCGAAGCACCCAGTCGGGCATGACGTGGGCGAGCCCGCGCAGCCGATCCGAGTGCGGCGAGATCAGGCGCGACAGCAGGGCAAAGCGCGCCATGCCGGTCTGATTCCGCTCCCCCGCGGCGGCGCCTGCACAATCCTCGTTGATCTCCAACCTGTCCAGCATCGTACGAAGCACCGCCCGGGGATCGGCGAACAGGTCCTCCGTGATGCACAGGCATACGTGCTCTTGCGCAAACGCGTTCTGAAAGCGCGCGACCTGATCGGCATACAAGCCGCTGCGCACATAGTGATAACCCCACGGCCAACCGGCCACGATGCGCTCGTCCTCGGCCGCCAGCGCCTCTTCGAATGTCAGGGTTTCATAGCCGCGCAGCCGATTGTGAAGATACATGGAGTAGGCCCGCGTGACGGGATTGCGCAACAGGATGAATATCCTGGCTTCAGGGGCGAACGCGGCGATGCGAGGCGCGGCTTCCCCGGAATAAAGATAGGACGGCGATGCATCCAGGCGCCAGCGGCATCCCCTGCCTTCGGCGAAAAAATCCAGGTACCGCTCCTGAGACTCGACCCGCAGCCCGCCGCAATTCAAAT
Source organism: uncultured Gammaproteobacteria bacterium (assembly GCA_963844825.1). Taxonomy (GTDB): domain Bacteria; phylum Pseudomonadota; class Gammaproteobacteria; order CAWJPQ01; family CAWJPQ01; genus CAWJPQ01. Next base: position 579,647 of record CAWJPQ010000011.1, on the reverse strand, counting down.
CTCCGGCGAAGTAATGAAATTCCTTCTTCACCGGCACGAATACATCCGTACAGCGGCCAAGGGCGCCGGCCACGAAGCTCGTTCCGGATTTCGACGCTCCAACCAGGAAACAATTGGGATCGACGGGCATCGGCTACGGTCCTTTCGTCCGTGGCCCCCGGCATGAGCTGAGCGGCGGACGACGCCGGCTTGCGGGATATCTGACGGCCATGATCGTTCAGTGTGCGGCACTCGAATGCATTTGGGCAACCTGCCTCAATGGGTCCGGCCCATGATACAGGTTTTCCGGACGGGGCGAGTAACGGTCCGTGGCATCGCGCGGGGGCATCCGGGCACGGGCGTGCCGCCATGCTTTGAGGAGTGCGGCTGGGCGCCGCGGCGTGATCTCGATGACCAGGAAAGGGGTCCATATTGTTTTTGCGGCGGAGCCCCGACCAATGGGAGAGAAAAGGGCACTGACGCCTTTTACGGATTGAAAGCCGGCTAGGTGGGCGGGCGGCGCCAAGGCTTCGGGGCGGCGACCGAAGATCAAAAGACTTTCAGGGGAGGCAGATGATCAATCGAGTCGACCCCATTGATGCATTGAAATACTTGGAGTTCTGTCAATAACTGTACGGGACCCAGGCGAACATCAGATTGTAGTTAGGGCAGGGATGTTTCTTAGCATTATTGTTCGGCCACTATTACAATCCCAATAAACATTCATCGTGATTTGGCGTAACGTTCTCCGCCGAGGAGGGGGTATGGCTAACCCCAAGTCATGGAGGAAGCAAGCGCGAAGCTTCAAGAGTGCAGCCGTAGAAATATTGAAGGGCGCAAATGAGCCGCTTTCAATTCATGAAATTATGCAAATTATGTTGAACAACAAATTGGTAAATACAAGCGGCAAAACGCCAGCTAACACGCTTCGGGCGGTAACTATGCGAAGCAATCAAAAAGACGTCTTAGAGGGGAAGAGGCCGACGTTTATAAAATCAGGCAAAGGCAAAAATGTCCGTTATGTAGTCGCAAAACGAAAATAGGAGTTCGAATAATCGAGGGATTTAGTGCCCCATCATTGGACACGTTCGAGCTGAAGGAAGATCGGGCCTCAATAAAATGAACCTTGCGTTCATTGGGGGGCATTCGATATGTTTTGTTGGCATCAGACGTAAATATGGTCTGGGGCACGCTGTGGAACACTGCCTGGTTGGGCCAGCCGCCCAGTTGACAAACAATAGCAAACATTGATAACGTTTCGGAAACATTATCAATGGTTGGCAATGGTTAGTCACACGCAAAAGGACGTTGACCCAAGCGGCGGCACGCCCAAACAGCTTTCCGAATACCTCACCATACAGCAGGCAGCTTCGTTGCTGGGGATCTACGTCAACACTTCGTAACTGGGACCGATCTGGCAAGTTGAAGGCGGCCCGTCACCCCTTGAATGGCTATAGGCTCTACCTACGGGCTGACCTCAACAAAATACTGAAGGACGTAATATGAAAAGTACCTATAAAGGGCAGGGTTCGTTGTTGGATCTGCCGGAAATCGAAGCTTCAAATGGTCCATCTGCGTTGAAGGCTACAGCAATCCAAAACACGATGATTGCTCTGAGGTAGGCCCATTTAGTTTGGATGCCATTCACTCCATTCACAATAAAGACTGCATCGAAGCAATGAGGCTGTTGCCGCCTCAGTCCATAGACCTCGCGATCGCCGACCCACCTTATAATTTAAGCAAAGGTGGGGTTTGGGCTTGGGATAATTCGGTTAGTCTCCCCGGGTTCGGGGTGACTGGTCGAAGGTAATGGCAGAATGGGATGACATGAGTTTGTCCGAATATTTCCAGTTTACATTAGTGTGGCTTAAGGAACTTAAGCGCATTGTCCGTCCTTCTGGGTCAATATGGATACACGGTACTTATCACAATACTGGAATAATCAATTTTGCTTTGCAGCTGCTAGAGATTGAAATCATTAATGAAGTGATATGGTACAAACGCAACAGCTTCCCCAATTTGTCGGGGCGAAGAATGACCGCTAGCCATGAAACTATCCTTTGGGCCCATACGGGTGGCGCAAAAAATCGGCAGTACTATTTCGCCTACGAAAATTCCAAAAATATGCCTTGTCCAGAGGATGCTTTGAAGCAGCAAGGTAAACAGATGCGCACAGTCTGGGATATACCTAATAACAAGAAGCGTGATGAAATCGCGCATGGTAATACACCCAACAAAAGCCACTTCGCCTGTTGAGGCGTATGCTTGCTTTGTCCGCAAAAAAGGATGATCTGTTGTTGGTGCCGTTTGCAGGGGCTGGCTCTGATTGTATCGCTGCACGCGAGTTCGGGGTTAAGTTTCTCGCCTTTGATACTATCTACAGTACGTCGAAATTTGCAATAAACGCCTCGCGGGCAACATCCAGGGTTTGGGCCATGCTGCAAGCAACTAACCTCTTAGAAATTGAGGTTCCGAGGGCTGCGAGGGACATCCCTCGCTGATCAAATGGACGGGTAGCAAGCGCTCCCAGGCAAAGACCATCGTGGACCTTATACCGCCGCACCAGCGTTATTTTGAGCCGTTTGTGGGTGGTGGGGCATTGCTGTATTTGGCGGCTCAGGCGGGCTCTGTTGCGGAAGATATCTACGATCCATTGATTGGATTATGGAAGTTGATCCAGAGTGATCCAGGCGGGGTAATCAGGGATTACGAAGCCAAGTGGAAGTTGCTGAAAGCGGAGCTGGACGAAGTCGATATTGGCACAATGACGCGAGGGAATGGAATTCCAGAATACTATTATGCAGTGAGGGATGAATTCACTACGAAAGATCCGCTGGCTCTAAATTTCCTAATGCGCACCTGCGTCAATGGGATTGTGCGCTTTAATGATGAAGGTAATTTCAATAATTCGTTTCATCTTTCTAGGCGAGGAATGAGTCCCGCTCGATTTGAAAAAGTTGTTGAAGCTTGGCATCCAGTTATTCGTGGCGTGGAGTTTGTATGTCAAGATTATGAGGAAACAGTGAGCCATGCTGGTGCCGGTCACTTTGTTTATCTGGACCCGCCATATGCAGGCAATCGCCAACGATATGCCGCTGACCTCGATTTAGACAGGTTTTTTTCTGTTCTAGAAAGCCTAAACTGCCGAGGAGTAAAGTGGGCACTATCTTTTGATGGGTGGCGTGGTACTGATGACCTTATGCACGATGTGCCGAAGGACCTGTATAGGCGCCATCTCCTGATTAAGGCGGGAAATTCTTCGGTGGTTAAGGTGCTGTCGGGGCCTGTCCAGCAGGTCAAGGGAGTCGTTATATTTGAACTATTAATTATTCAGCATAACGCTGAATGGATATTGCGCAAGACGATAGGTCGATGGTGCATAAATACTCCGCTATACAGCGCCCAATTTCTGTAGTTTCGGCGCAAATTATCTTGCAGTAGGCACCCCCTGATTCGAATTGATAGGCCAGTGCCAGGTCGACTTTTGCTCGGCGCATTACAGATTGAATTTCGATATCTGAGGCCGAAATAAATGCGACAGCGGAACCGAAGATAAATTCTTCGGGGCGGGAGGAGGCGATTGGAGTGCAGCCAACTCGCCGTGTTCCCTCTGCGCTCCACGCTAGCTTTGCTTGCAATAAGCTCTGGCGATATACCGGTTTAGCCTAGGGCCGATTCCATTCTCAACCGAGGGTGCTGTTTCTTTAGATTCAACGGAAAGTATTATTGGTGTGTGCCCAATATTAAAAAACTGGAAAACATGGTCTGGGCGTTTTGCATTGCTCCCGCTCACTCTAGGTAGCGATAACCATCGAAGCTCGATAGAGCGATCAACTGTCTGAAGTGAGACTCCGCTCCAATCGCCGCCCGGCGGGTTGCACATCCCCTCATACACATCCTGTCCAGCGTGACGGGCGAGTAGCGTATGCAGGACTGTATCTACGTCCTGTTCGCCAGTTCTAACCGGGTGCGGATGCACAAGTAATAATTAGTTTTTCTCGGGATTTTAATTGCGCGTCGCCAATGCGAATAGAGAAACCCATGGGGAGTGACTTTATCGGTGGATGAATCGATTAGGATAGCATCGCTGATTCCTAAATATCGATTCCCAAAGGCCGTTTTGGCGAACTAAGTCATCGGGGGAATTGTTTAATCGAGGCCAGGTAGATGCTGGCGCCGGGCCATAGATAACTGACATCAGATCATATTCTTCGCCTGAAAGCATCCGCGCAAGTGGGGGAAGTCCCCTGTCTGGTCGCGCATCATCGCCGCGGGGCTTAAAGCCCATTACCCAGCAAATCACAAGGTGTTCGTTGCGTTGCAGCCATTTAACGAACTCTGGCGGAAGCTTTGAATAAAGTGAAGCAACTTTTTCTGGTGAAACTGGGCCGCTTGTTGCGCGGCACTATGCACATTGGCAGCTTGGTGGATGTGAGTCCTATTGACGTTTCTTTTGCAATTTCTAGGAGGTTTTTGGCCGTGTCGGTTAGATCTGCTATGTACGCAGTCTTGCTCACGAAAGGGGCGGTTGCTCTGCCAGATAATCAATTAGTGACTGTCCGTGCTCAAGTGCCTTATAGGCGTTTTGCCACTGCTGGGGGGTTAAAGGTGGTATTCCTTTGGCTTTGATTGGCTCGCTTTTGTACGAAGGCAAGCACTTTCTCCTGTAGTGCATCTAGAATCTGGTTGGGGTCTTCCTTCAAAAGTAGCGCGCGTGTTAACGCAGCAAGTTCTCCATCAGCGAATTCATCTGCATATTCGCGTCGTGAATCTTCATCAGCACCTGGGCTGCTGATGAAGACTGGTAAAACGGGGGTGTGTTGTTCAAAGGAGTATGTGAGGTAGCTAAATGGAACGGCGGGATTCGGCATGCGAGGGGCGCGTCTACGTCGATTGCTATCCAGTTCATATCCCCCAAGTTCAGCGACATATAGGAAAGGTATGAGGGCTCGTCCAAAGGAATATGCCCGACCACTGCGTCGCCATGCCTGGTTGCCGGCCGGCAGAGCGCCACAGTATTCAATGGCGACTAGTGGTTCTTCTGTTTGTTCAGTGGTGCCGGTAATGATTACGTCAGCAGCTTCCCGCAACACTCCGCCGCGCTGTCGAACTAGGTCAAAGACATCGACATTCCACCGTCCAAATCCTGGGAAAACGTAACCGCGAGAGGGGTGCTTGCAGACCGAAGGCGCAGGGAAAAACGAGGGTATGCTGGCGATCCGTCGGGGCCATCAATAGATAAAATATCGTCGGCAAATGCAACCTTAAAAAAGGTCAAATGCCCGCTCACACTCAACGATGTTATCCCCGTGAATACGATATTCGCGATAAGGGCCCGGCTTATCTTTATTCGGGGGGTTAGGATTTTTCTCGGTCATGAAAAGGCTCAAACTCCCCATTCGCAGAATAATGGCATTGAAGCATGGTAGGCTTCAGTGTCATGATTATTTTCCCGGGATAAACCCAAGCTCCCGTAGCGCCTCCTGCACAAGTTTTATATCGTCTGCTATGCGATTGTTGTGACCGCTACCGAGCGTGACCACAACGCGAAAACTGTTTCGCGCTAAAAACCGCGAAAAAATGTTTCGGCATTGGGCGGCTGTGCGGGTTGGGTTGGCTGCGTGAACTGGCAGCATTAAAAGCAATTTGTTGTCGCAGGGGTGGCAAATTAAGTCCAATACGGCCCCGCGAATCTGCTTTGGCTCTCGTGATTCCACTTCTACCGCAATATTTTGAGCCACTACTCCGTCTATTTGCCCTCCTTGGCCGTCGCCATAATCGACCTTAACGGCAGCGCCATATTGTTCGAAAGCCGGTCCTGCGGCTTGCCTCAAGAGCCGCTTGCCGTATTCGTCGTGTGAGCCCATATCAGGCGGCACTTAACCAGTAACGAAATTGCGCGGGCGGGGATTACAGTTCTGCCTTATTTAGTGTAGTCGTGAAGGGGTGTCTACATAGTGTCTACATGGATTTTGTTGGAGATTGATAAAGTTTATAACTAATTGATTTTATGGTGGGCCCGCTAGGACTTGAACCTAGGACCAACGGATTATGAGTCCGCTGCTCTAACCAACTGAGCTACAGGCCCGTGCTTGGACAGTATAGCGCCGGCTAGCGCCGATATGAATAGGCCCCGGGCGAGGCGGGTGGCGCCTGGCGTCCGGGGCCGTGTTCAAGGGGAGGTCAGTCCAGGTCGAGGAAGCTGCGCAGGGACTCCGAGCGGGACGGGTGGCGCAGCTTGCGCAGGGCCTTGGCCTCTATCTGGCGGATGCGCTCGCGGGTGACGTCGAACTGCTTGCCCACCTCTTCCAGGGTGTGGTCGGTGTTCATGCCGATGCCGAAGCGCATGCGCAGCACCTTGGCCTCGCGGGCCGTGAGGCTCTCGAGGACCGCCTGGGTGGTCTCGCGCAGGCCCTCGACGGTGGCCGAGTCCGGCGGGGACATGTCGTTGGTGTCCTCGATGAAGTCGCCCAGGTGGGAGTCCTCGTCGTCGCCGATGGGGGTCTCCATGGAGATGGGTTCCTTGGCGATCTTGAGCACCTTGCGGATCTTGTCCTCGGGCATTTCCATGCGCTCGGCCAGCTCTTCGGGGGTGGGCTCGCGGCCCTTTTCCTGAAGCATCTGGCGCGAGACACGGTTGAGCTTGTTGATGGTCTCGATCATGTGCACCGGGATGCGGATGGTGCGCGCCTGGTCGGCGATGGAGCGGGTGATCGCCTGGCGGATCCACCACGTGGCATAGGTGGAGAATTTGTACCCGCGGCGGTACTCGAACTTGTCCACGGCCTTCATCAGGCCGATGTTGCCCTCCTGGATCAGGTCCAGGAACTGCAGCCCGCGGTTGGTGTACTTTTTCGCGATGGAGATGACCAGGCGCAGGTTGGCCTCGACCATTTCCTTTTTGGCGCGGCGGGCCTTGGCCTCGCCGATGGACATCTTGCGGTTGATCTCCTTGATCTCGTTGATGGCCAGGCCGAATTCCTTTTGTATGCCGATGAGCTTGTTCTGCGCCTGGAGGATCGCGTCGGCGTGCTCCTCGAGGATCGCCGAATACGGCTGTGCCCGCCTTGATCTGCTTGGGCAGCCAGTCCAGGTCCGTTTCGTTGTCCGGGAAGGAGACGATGAAGTCCCGGCGCGGCATGTGCGCCTTGTTGACGCAGATGTCCATGATGACCCGCTCGTAATTGCGGATGTCTTCGACCACGCGCCGCAGGTTGCCCACGAGCCGCTCCACCAGACGGGGGATCAGCTTGAACTCCATGAAGGCCTCGGCCATGTCCTTGCGCGCCTGCTGGGGGCGTGCGTGATCCTTGCCGTGCTTGGCATAGGTCTGCTGGGTCTTGTTGTACAGGGCCGTCAGTGCCTTGAACCGCTCGGCCGCCAGTTCGGGATCCGGTCCCTCGTCCACCTCGTCGGCGCTGTCGTCGTCGCTGTCGTCGTCGTCATCCGAGGAATCCTTCTCTTCCTCCAGGCGGGCCTTGGGGAAGGTGGGGACCTGATCGGCCACCTGGGCGTCGGCGTTCGGGTCGACGAAGCCGGTGATCACGTCGGTCAGGCGGATCTCGCTGTTTTGGAAGCGCTCGTACTCGCGCAGGATTTCGGCGATGGTCTCGGGGTAGTGGCCCAGGGCGGAGAGCATTTGCGACTGGCCGTCCTCGATGCGCTTGGCGATCAGGATCTCGCCCTCGCGGGTGAGCAGTTCCACGGTCCCCATCTCGCGCATGTACATACGCACCGGGTCGGTGGTCCGGCCGAACTCGCTGTCGACACTTGCCAGGGCCGCCGCCGCTTCTTCAGCCACGTCGTCATCGGTCGCCACGGTGGTGTCGGTGATGCCCATCAACAGGGTATCCATGTCCGGCGCGATCTCATGGACAGTGATGCCCATGTCATTGATCATGGCGATGATGTCCTCGATCTGCTCCGGGTCGACGATCTCTTCCGGCAGATGGTCATTGACCTCGGAATAGGTCAAGTAGCCCTGCTCCTTGCCCTTGGCGATCAGTAGCTTTAGCTGTGACTGCTGCTCTTCGTGGTTCATACGCTCCCGGACCTTAATGTAGATAATAGGAAATCTAGAGAAAACCTGGAATTATACTGGCATATGGCGTTGAGATCATTAACTTTCCCGCGCTCGCTCAAATCATGCAAGCAGCTGACGCAGCTCGTCTTTCTCCTCGGGCGTCAATCCGCTGTCGCGGGCCTTGCTGAGGAGCTGGTTGGTGCGCTTCTCGCCGCGTCGCGCGTAAATCCGATTCAGGGCCCCCTGGAATTCCGCCGCCAGGTCCGCCTCGCCGAGGGGGTGGCGCCATTGGGCCAGTTTCATCATGTAGCGCCCCTCTTCCCGATCCCGCCAGTGTTCCAGGATGGCGCTAAGGGTTAAATGCGGATTGTCTTTGAGTAATTCAAGTAACTGTTTTAAAAGATCCACCCCTGGGATTTCCAGGCCCTCGAGGCGGCTCGTGTCTTCGACCTGGCGGGCCAGCGCAGGGTCCTGCAGCAGCAGGGTGATCGCCTGGCGTACCGGCGTGAGGGTGGTGCGGCGCGGGCTGTGCCGCCCGATCGGCCGCCGGGTCACCGGGAGGGGGTGTTGATCCCCGGAGACAAATCGGCTGAGCTTCTCGGCGTTTGTCTGTGTTATCTCTGCGAGCCGGGATAGCATCATGTGTTTATACACTCCAACCGGTAAATTAGACAAAAGTGGTCGGGCAAGTTCAGCCAGGCGTGCGCGTCCGTCTATGGTGGACATATCGACTTGCTGGGTGAGCCGCTCGAAGAAAAATGTCGAAACTGGGACTGAGTGCGCAACTCGGGTCTCGAAGCCGGTTTTGCCCTCACGCTGGACCAGCGAGTCGGGATCCTCGCCCTCCGGGAGGAACATGAAACGCGCCTGACGCCCGTCCCGCAATACGGGAAAGGCGTTTTCCAGGGCCCGCCAGGCCGCCCGCCGGCCGGCGGTATCCCCGTCGAAGCAGAACACCACCTCGGGGACCAGCCGGTAGAGGCGCTCCAGGTGCTCGGCGGTGGTGGCGGTGCCCAGGGTCGCCACGGCGTAGTGGATCCCGCGGCTCGGCCAGGGCCAGCACGTCCATATAGCCCTCGACCACCACCAGGTGCTCGGGCTGCTTCAGGGCCTGGCGCGCCTCGTACAGGCCGTAGAGCTCCCGTCCCTTGTGAAAAATGGGGGTTTCCGGGGAATTCAGGTACTTCGGCGTGCCCTCGTCCAAGTACGCGGCCGCCGAAACCGATCATCCGGCCGCGCTGGTCGCGGATGGGGAACATGATCCGGCTCGCGGAAACGGTCGTAGATAGTGGCCGCCGGGCCTTTTGATCAGCATGCCGGTGGTGGCCAGTTTTTCCTGCATGGGGCTGTCCCGGCCCAAGGCCCGTGTCAGCCCGTCCCAGCCGGGCGGGGCAAAGCCGAGGCCGTATGCCTGCCGCACGTCATCGGGCAGGCCGCGCCGCTGTCAGGTATTGCCGCGCCGCGTTGCCGCGCTCGGGGTGGTGCAGCTCGCGACGGTACAGTTCGGCGCACTTTTCCATGATCGAATACAGGTCGCCGCTGGTGTCCTGGAGCATGTCCCATGTCTTGCAATCGGGACCTGCATGCCCGCCCGGGATGCAAGGTCCTTGACGGCGTCGATGAAACCCATGCGCTCGAATTCCATGAGGAAGCTGATGGCCGTTCCATGGGCGCCGCAGCCGAAGCAGTGATAAAACTGTTTGCTGGGGCTGACCGTGAACGAGGGCGATTTTCATCGTGGAAAGGGCAGCATGCCGCATAATCCCGCCCCATCTTGCGCAGCGGGACATGCGCGTCGATCACCGCGACGATGTCGATCCGGGTCATTAGATCATCGATGAATTGCTGGGGGATCTTGGCGGCCATGAATGGATTGTAATTCGGCGGAGGGCATGCCGGCCACATCTTCCCGTGGCGCGGCCCGGCCGACCGTCAGTGGGCGAGGGCGGTCGCTGACGCACCCTGTGGTCCGCCGTCTATGGGTGGCGGCTTACTTGCCGGGCTGATTCAGGGAGGACAGCTTGGCCTGGACCAGCTTGCTGACCGCGGACATGTCGGCGCGGCCCTGGAGCTGGGGTTTGAGCAGCCCCATGACCTTGCCCATGTCCTTGGGCGAGCCGGCCCCGGCCTTGGCGATGGCCTCGCTGATGAGGGCGGCGATCTCGTCTTCGTCGAGGGCGGGGGGCAGGTATTCCTGGATGACGGTGATCTCGTAGGCCTCTTTGTCGGCCAGCTCATGGCGGCCGGCGGCCTGGAATTGCGTCAGCGAGTCCCGGCGCTGCTTGATCAGCTTCTCCAGGATGGCGATCAGCGTCGGGGTCATCGAGGGTGGAGCGGGTGTCCACTTCCTGCTGTTTGACGGCGGCAAGCACCATGCGCAGGGTGCCCAGGCGCGGCTTGTCGCCGGCCCGCATGGCCGCCTTGACGTCCTCTTCGATCCGCTTTTTCAGATTCGTCTCCACGGAGCTCAGGTTAAACCCGCCGCGGTGAGAGCAGTGAGTGGGGGCTAATAAAGACGGGTGCGCCGTGCGACCTCGCGCTCCACCTTCTTCATATGGCGCTTGACCGCCGCGGCGGCCTTGCGCTTGCGCACCTGAGTGGGCTTTTCATAATACTCACGGCGCCGGACCTCGGTCAGGATCCCGGCCTTTTCACACGTTCGCTTGAAGCGGCGCAGGGCCACCTCAAAGGGCTCGTCTTCTCTTACATGTACGGTCGGCATATAGCTCCTTCTCTGTCTGCGTCGATTCGCGACTATCAGTGTTGAATCCACAATAATCTTGCGGAATCGAAAATTATACCCACCGGCCCCCCGGCGATGCAACGAAAAAGCGCCTAAATCAGGGAAGCCGACGGGTGGTTATCGGGCGCGGGGCGGCCGGCTTGACCGCGGGGGCCGGCGCACACCGGGCAGGCCTCGTCCCTGGCGAAGCTCACGCAGCGCCAGTCCATGGTCAGGGCATCGAGGGTCAGCAGCCGGCCCGCCAGGGTGGGCAGGCCGATCAGGGTCTTGACGGCCTCCGTGGCCTGGACGCAGCCGATGATCCCCGCGACCGGGGCCAGGATGCCCTGTTCGCTGCAGGTATCGGCGGCGCCGTGGTCGTCCTCGAACAGGCAGTGGTAGCACGGGCTGCCCGGCTGATCCAGGGGGAAGGTGCTGACCTGGCCCTGGAGGCGGATGGCGGCCCCCGAGATGAGGGGCGTGGCGCGCTTGACGCAGGCCGCATTGAGGGCAAAGCGGGTGGCGAAGTTGTCGCTGGCGTCCACCACGGCGTCGGCCCGGGCGACGGCCTCCTCCAGCGCCGCCCCGCTCAGGCGCCCGTAGACGGTCTCCACCTGCACATCAGGGTTGAGCGCCCGGAGGGTGTCCCGGGCCGAGTCCACCTTGGGGCGGCCCAGGTCACGGTCGGTGTGCAGGAGCTGGCGCTGCAGGTTGGTGATCTCCACCTGGTCGTCGTCGCACAGGATCAGGGTGCCGACGCCGCCCGCCGCCAGGTACATGGCCGCCGGCGAGCCCAGCCCGCCGAGGCCCACCACCAGGACCCGCGAGCCGAGCAGCCGTTCCTGGCCTTCCAGGTCGATTTGCGGGACCAGGATGTGCCGGCTGTAGCGTTGGCGCTGGCGGTCGTCCATGGCGACGGGGTCAGGCGGGCAGGGGGTAGGCGATGACCGAGTCGGTGGGGGTGCGCCCGTCGTCCTGCCACCCGCCGAACAGGTAAATGGTGTCGTCGACGACGCTCACGCCCATGGCGGCCCGGGGCGAGGGCATGGGGGCGATCTGCTGCCAGGTCCGGGTCTGCCGGGTCGAGGCGCGCCGCCCGGGTGTGAATGTCGTCGTAGCTGTAGCCGCCGAAGATGAAGATCTGGTCCCCCACGGTGCACGAGCCCTGGCCCGCCGCCGGCCACGGGAGGGTCAGATCGGCGTCCTCGACCCAGCGGTTCTCGGCGGGCAGGTAGCGCTCCACCAGGGTGAAGTTATCGAACGTGCCGTCGCGGAAGGCCACGCCGCCCATGGCGAGCACCTGCCCCCGGTCGAGGGCGGACGACAGGGCGAAGCGCGGGACGTTCAAGGGGGCGATCTCCTCCCACGCGCCGGTGGCCAGGTCCAGCCGTTCGCAAAAGTCCAGGCCCGGGTCGGTCTTGGGGCCGCCCTGGGTGGCGTCCGGGTGATGGCCGCCCATGACATAGACGGCGCCGTCCACCAGGGCGGCGGCCGGGTAGTCGTGGGGCATCAGCATCGCCGGCGCGGTCTCCCAGGTGTCGTGCAGCGGATCGTATATTTCAACGATATTCAAGAACTTGAAGGTTCCATTGGGCTGCTTGAAGCCTCCCGCCATGACGTAGATACGGTCACCGACGGTGACCGCCACGGTGCCCGAGCGCCGCGTGGGCATGTCCCGCAGGCGCTCCCAGGTGTTTGATTGCGGGTCATAAACGGCCACGCCGTTGAGGCTTTCGAAGCGAGCGGCCCCGCCGCCGAAGACATAGATCCGGCCCTCGTGCACCGCCGTGGCGCAGTGGGACCGCGCCATGTCCATGGCCGGCAGATGGGCCCATTTTCCACGTTCCGCGTTGGCAGCGTTATTCAGCATAATCACCTGGTTTTTGTGGGGATATGGATGGTTAATTGCCTCATCATACATTAACCCGGCCGCTGTGTGATATCCAAGGGAACCCGGGGCAGGTGCCCGTTAAAGGGGGGGTTGCAAGGTGACGATATACTAATGAACGTGCGACTTGAGCCGGTGCACGGACGCGGCTATGATGGCCCATAATGGGCAGCATATGCGTGCCGACGGGCCCGGCCGTCCGGTGTCGAGCCGCGGAGCCGACGGGGCAGCTCGAAGCCCCTGCCCGATGCAACAGGGACCAAACAAACAATGATAAACCCGACTCATATATCCCGGCGATTGCCATGGGGCCTCAACCACCGAGTATGTTGAGTCCCGCGGGGTGTCATACCGCTGCGGCGTATGTTCGTAACTCATTGAATGTTATAGAGGTAGGTTGCAACTGTGTAACGATTATAGTATACACTAATCCGGTAGGGTTTGCTTATATAAGAAGAGCCTCACCGCCCTGGGAGACATATCGTGTTATATTCCAAATCACTAAATGAAAAAAGGTTAATCAGGGACTCCAACGCCTCATGGACGGCGGCTGATGAAGGCGTAGACCCCGCCAGTCTGCCCCCCCTTCAAGACCGTTTCGGCCGCACGTTCGATTATATCCGGATCGCCGTCATCGATAAGTGCAATCTGCGTTGTACCTATTGCATGCCCGAAGAGGGTGTGGACTTCCAGGAAAAATCCAAGATCCTGACCGCGGATGAAATCCTGCGCGTCATCGGGGTGCTGGCGAGAATGGGGGTCAAGAAGATCCGCTTTACCGGCGGTGAGCCCACCATACGCAAAGACATCGCCACGCTGATCTCCGGGCGCCGCGGCCACCCCGGGCATCAAGTCCGTGCATATGACCACCAATGGTCTGCTCTTGCATCGCTCATGCCCAGGATCTGAAGGACGCGGGCCTGCACGGCATCAATATCAGCTTGGATACCATGGATGCCGACAAGTTCGTGCGCATTACCCGCCGCAAGGGTTTGGAAAAGACCCTGGAGAATATCCATCTGGCGTTGAGCGTCGGTTTCCCCAGCGTCAAGGTGAACACCGTCGTCATGCGCGGATTCAACGAGAACGAACTCATCCGATTCTGCGAAATGACCAAGGACAACAAGCTGACGGTGCGCTTTATCGAGTTCATGCCCTTCGACGCCCATCAGATTTGGGAGACGGGGGAGCACTTCGCCAGCGCCGCGTCCATGATCGACCAGATCAAGACCGCCTATCCGAAGATCGAAGACGCCTCGGGCACGCGCACCGAGCACCACATCTTCAAGGTGCCCGGGCTACCAGGGCAAGATCGCCATTATCCCTGCCTTTACCCGCAGCCTGTGCGGCAACTGCTCGCGCATCCGCCTGACGGCGGAGGGCAACATCAGAAACTGCCTGTATTCCGATGCGGAGTATGCGATCCGGGACCTCATGCGCGGCAGCGGCGATGACGACGAGATTGTCGCGATGTTCCGCCAGGCCTTTGCCGACAAGGCCATCGACGGCTTCGAGGCCAAGAAGCTGTCCGCCGAGACAAGGGTCAATGTCAACGACATCGGCCGCGTGAGCATGACCCAGATCGGCGGTTGATCGGTTTTGCGCCGTGGGCGCCGCCGGGCGCATTGATTCACTTATTTCTGACTGATTCTGGATGTTTCGACCCCTATGCAAGACGAATTGACGCACTTCAACGCCCAAGGCGACGCCCATATGGTGGACGTCGGCGCCAAGGGGGTGACCAACCGTGAGGCGGTGGCCGAAGGCCGCATCTCCATGCAGGCCGAGACCCTGCAGAAGATCGTCGAGGGCGGGCACAAGAAGGGGGATGTGCTGGGCATCGCCCGGGTGGCGGGGATCATGGCCGCCAAGCGCACCCCCGATCTGATTCCCCTGTGCCACCCCATCATGATCACCAACGTGGAGCTCGAGCTGACGCCCGAGCCGGATCAAAACGCGGTGCATTGCCAGGCCACGGTCCGCTGCGGCGGGCAGACGGGCGTGGAGATGGAGGCCCTGACGGCGGTGCAGGTCGCCCTGCTGACCATATACGATATGTGCAAGGCCGTTGACCGGGGCATGGTCATGTCCGATATCGGGCTGCTGGCCAAGTCCGGGGGCAAGTCCGGCACCTGGCGGCGCAGCGCGTAGTCGATCTAACGAGAGGGTAGTGCGACGATGGATGTAACGGTTAAGTACTTTGCCAATCTGCGCGAGCGCATGGGCCGGTCCGACGAGACGGTCAACCTGGAGGGCGACCAGGCCACCGTGGCCGACCTGTGGGCTCAGCTTTCGGGCGGCGAGGCGCTGCCCGCCAATATCTTGATCGCCGTGAACATGGAATACAAAGACGCCTCGGCGGTGGTGAGCGGCGGCGACGAAGTGGCGTTCTTTCCCCCGTCACCGGAGGTGCCGCATGAAGGTCGTGGTCCAGGAGCAGGCCTTCGATCCCTGCCAGGAGGTGACGGCGTATCAGGACACCCTCAAGCAGGGCTCCTACGGCGGGGTGGTGACCTTCGTCGGGACCATGCGCGATTTCAACGACGGCCACGATGTCTCCGCCATGCGCCTGGAGCACTACCCCGGCATGACCGAGCGGCACATCGAGCAGGTATGCGAAGAGGCCATGCAGCGCTGGGATGTGATGGACGTGCTGGTGGTGCATCGCACCGGCGACATCCGGCCCAGCGAGCCCATCGTCCTGGTGGGGGTGTGGTCATCCCACCGGGCCGATGCCTTCGACGCCTGCCGCTACGTGATCAATTATCTGAAGGAGCGCGCCCCCTTCTGGAAGCACGAGACCACCTCCGAGGGCGCGCGCTGGGTGGAGCACAACACCGTCGACCACGGCGTCGCCGTCAGATGTCAGGTGATTGAAAAGCCCTGTTGACCCCCTCATCCCAGGCTTCTACCCTAAAGGGCATAAATCCCCCGAGGGGGAGAAGGAGCGCCGATCCCAGCGGCGTGCGCGAATCCAATTGTCCTTCCCCCTTTACGTTCCCTGATCTACCGACCCTCTCCCCCTATGGGGGTGAGGGGCATAAAAAAGCATCTTCCATCACCTGATATCTGACCTCTGAGATCCGTCACGTCGTCCCTCCGCGCTCGCTCGCATCCTCCGACGCATGGTGCTTGTGCTCGTGATGGGGCATGGCTGTGGCGGGTATGTCCTGGGCCGGCGCGATGGGTATGCACCAGTTCGCCGTGGCGGTGGGTCTGCTCGCGGAAGATGAAGCGTTCCTTTAACGTAGTTGATCGCCGATACGATGATGAATACGCAGGCGCCGAACAAGACGATGGTCGCCCCCGAGGCGGCGTTGAAGTAGTAGCTCAGGTACATGCCCGCCACGCCGATGGTGGCGCCGAGGCAGGTGGACAGGATCAGCATGCGGCTGAAGCTGTTGGTCAGCAGCCGCGCGGTGACCGCCGGGACCACGAGGGTGGCCGCGATCATCGTGACGCCGACGATATTCATGGAGGCGATGATGGCCATGGTCAAGATGCAGGCGAACACCAGCTGCATGCCCGGCCCGTCTTGATGCCGAATACCTTGGCGGCGTCGAGGTCGAAGGTGGTGAACAGCATGGATCGGTAGGTGAGGAACATGACCACGACGGTCGCGCCGGTCACGCCGCCGATGACCAGCAGATCGCTTTGTCCACGCCCAGGATATTGCCGAACAGGGCCGCCTCGAAGCTCTGGGTAAAGTGGCGCAGGCGGCTGATGATCGCCACGCCCAGGGCGAAACACGCCGTGGTGACGATGCCGATGGCGGCATCGGACTTGATCTTTCCGCCGCGGGTGATCTGGTTGATCAGCAGGGCGGCGATCAAACCCGCGGCCGCGGCGCCCACGTAGAAATTCAGCTTGAAGGTGAAGCCCACCACGGCGCCGCCGAACGCGGCATGGGACAGGCCGTGGCCGATGTAGCTCATGCCCTTGAGCACGATATACACACCGATCAGGCCGCACAGCGCCCCCGACCATCAGGGCGGCCAGCAGGCCATGGCGGAAGAACTCGAATTGAAACGGCTCGATCAGCGTTTCCATCACAGTTTCAGGGGTGTGCTGTTGGCGATCGAGCAAGTGCTCGCCGTGGCGGATGATGACGATGTCCCCCCCGTAGGTGTCGGTCAGGTTCCTGCTCGGTGAAGATCTCGCGGGGCCGGCCCTCGGCGATCAGCCCCTGGTTGAAGCAGATCACCCACGGCAGGTGGGACGCCACGGCGTTCAGGTCGTGGGTGGTCAACACGATGGTGATGCCCTCCCGGTTGAGCGTCGCCGAGCAGGTGCAGCACGTCGTGCTGGGTCTTGATGTCCACCCCGGCGGTCGGCTCGTCGAGGATCAGCAGCTTGGGGTTGCTGATCAGGGCGCGGCCGAGAAAGGCGCGCTGCTGCTGACCGCCGGAGATGTCGACAATGTGATGGTGCAGGCAGTCGTGAATGCCCAGCCTCAGGGCAAGGTCGTGAACCTTGGCCTTCTCCTGCTTGCTGGCCCAGGGCAGCAGGCGCCGTTCGGTGGCGTACAGACCCATCAGGATCACCTGTTCGACGGTGACCGGAAAGCTCCAGTCCACGCTCTCCAGCTGGGGGACATAGCCGATGCTGCCGGCGGGCAGCCGCTGTATGGGTTGGCCGAAAAGCCTTATCTCCCCGCCGTAGACGGGCTGGGCGCCGAGCATGGTCTTCAGCAAGGTGGTCTTTCCCGGAGCCGGTAGGCCCGACGATGCCGGCGAACTGACCCACGCCGATGTCCAGCGACAGCTCATCGAGGACCACGCTGGTGTTGTACCCCGTGGTGATGTTGCGGATCTCGATGGCGCTTGCGGGCATCGGGGCTCAGCGGGTCCCGGGCAGGTTGGACACGTCGACGCCGCGCCATGCACTGGGCGTCGCCCCCGAGGGCCCCCGTAATGAGCCCATGTCCCTGGCCATCATGCCCATGTAGGTGTGGCTGGGTGAGCCCCGGTTTGCCGGGGAGCTCGTCGTCTGCCAGTTGATTGACGTACCGGGTGCCGCTTTCCCGGGAGATCTCCTCCAGTACCTTGCTGGGAAAGACCACCGAGCCGAAGATGGCGGGGACCTGCTCGCGTCTGAGCTGCTTGATGATGGCGACCATGTCCTGGGGGCGCGGTTCGGAGAAGTCCGACGGCTGCATCGCGGCGATGACCTTCATGCCGTAGCGCGGGGAGAAGTAGGCAAAGGAGTCATGATAGGTCACCAGCTTGCGCTGCTTGGCGGGGATCGACGCGACGCAGTCGAACATGGCCCCATCGAGCTTGCTCAGCTTGGCCAGATAGGCGGTGGTATTGGCGTAATACGCGTCCCGGTGGGCCGGGTCCATCCGTGCCAGGGTGTCGCGGGCGATCTCGGCGAAGCGCATGGCGAAGGCCACGTCCATCCACAGATGGGGATTGGGGTTGCCCGCGGACTTGGGGAAGCTGAAGTCATAGCGCCACTCGTCCTTGCGGATGGTATGGCGCCCCAGGTGGACGATGGGGGTGGTGGGCCTTTTCACCTTTTCCGCCAGTTTGACGATCAGGGTCTCCAGGTGCAGGCCGTTGACGATAATCACATCGGCGTCACTGGACAGCCTGGCATTCGGAGGGACGGGTTCGAATGTGTGGGAGTCCACCCCTTCGGGGATGATGCCTGTCACATGGGCATAACTCGCCGGCTGACGTTGGCGACGATGTTGGTCAGGGGCGCCACGGTGGTGACGACCTTGAGGGGGTGGCCGGCGGCGTGGGCAAGCCCCGGGACCGCCAACAGGGCGGTGACCAGCGCGATCATGGGGGTGAGAACGGTTTTCGGCGTGAGCATGCAAAGGGTCTCCCACGTGAAGGGGTGGACGCGACGGGCCTCGGCCCGTATACCCGCGGGTGTCATGTCATGTCTTCCCCGGCCCGCTTCCCGGGATCCGCCCAAGGGGCGGGTGCTGCGGCCTGACGGCCCCGTCATCTGGCCTTGTGGGCGTGCCGGCCGCGAGCCCTGCCCGGGGGATATTATCGGCCGGCGACTCTATTATATAATAAATCATATTAATTGATATTATTTCATATGGCGCCGCCAGGGGGACGGCCGGTGCCGGCCAGGGGCGCAGTTGCGTTCCCGTGGGTCAGCCCGCATTATGTCCTTCGACTGAATCAGCCAAGAGGTTGTGTGCAATGGAGCGTATTACTATCTCGCTTGATAAGGCATTGGCCAAGCAATTCGATGCCTTTATCAACGAGTCCGGCTATTCCAACCGATCGGAGGCGCTGCGGGATCTGATCCGGGAGCGACTGGAACAGGAGCGTCTGCAGGAATGGCATGAGGGTTACTGCGTGGCGGCCTTGAGCTATGTCTATAACCACCATGAGTTGGAACTGGCCCGGCGGGTGACCTCGCACCACCACGACCATCACGACCTCACCCTCTCCAGCCTGCACATCCACCTCGACCACGACCACTGCCTGGAGGTGGCGCTCATGCGCGGGCCCACCGGGGAGGTTCGCAAGTTCGCCAATCTGTTGATGGCCGAGCGCGGGGTGCGCCACGGGCGGCTGCACCTCATCCCGGTGGAGATGAAGGAAGAGCGGCACACGCCGTCATCGCCGGTGCACCTGCACAGCAATCCGATTACGTGAACGCCATGAACGGGCCAGTGGACGGCGCTCGGCCGGCCTTCCCGGGGTGCGCGCCATGAGGGAAAAGGAGCCGAGCACCCGGGTGATCTTCGTGCGCCACGGCATGACCGACTTCCCCAAGGACCGCATTTACTGCGACGACCGGGAGGACCCGGTCCTCAACGAGCAGGGCCGCCGCCAGGCCGAGCAGGCCGCCCACGCGCTGGCGGCCGTGCCGGTGGATCATATCTTCGCCAGCCCCATGCAGCGTACCCTGGCCACGGCCCGGGCCATACAGCACACGACCGGCGCCGCCCTGGTCACTGACGCGGCGCTCAGGGAGAGGCGTTTCGGCGTTTGGGACGGGCTGTACTTCAAGGAAATCGAGCAGCGCTACCCCCGGGAGTATGCCGAGTGGAAGCAAAACCCGGCGCTCTACAACCCCCGCGACGGAGAGTCCATCGATGCGCTGCAGCGGCGCGTCCAGGCGGCGATCACTGAATTCACCGAGCGCCACCCGGGCAAGACGTTGTTGGTGGTTTCCCATGTGGGGCCGATACGCGTGGGGGTATGCGCCGCCATCGGGCTGCCCGTGGAGGGGTATCGCCAGTTGACCGTCGATTACTGTTCGCTGACCCGCGTCGATTACGGCCGGCGCCAGAACAATCTCATTTACCTCAATTTTGGGGGGCTGCCCCTGGCGTGACCGCCGCCGCTTGGAGCGCCGGCTGTTTCTTAATATAGTCTTGTGGTCAATGTGTTACGTTCTGTCGCCCCGGGGCGAATACCCTCGCCCGGCGGCAATACCGCCCGAATTTGCGGCTGCGGCGCGCCAGGATAGCCCTAAATTTAGAAAATAATCAATTTGTTATATTATAAAGGCGGTATGCCCCTCAAGTTGCCCCCCGCAAGGCCGTTACCGTGTATATAAGCATGTGTTGACAGCGCTCCGGATGGATGGTAGCCTTCAATCCAAAGCACTAGATTAGTCGTAAAGCGTGGGTTTTTGCCGCATAAGAATTCAGTCTGAGCTATCCGTTATCCAATTAGGGGGTTAGAGAAAATGAACATTCGGCGAACAATAAATATGCTCTCTATCGTCGGCGCGGGCCTGGCCGTGGGGGCCACGTTTATGCCCGGCACGGCAAATAGCGCAGCACCGAGTTTTGGGGCATGGTCCGCCAGCAGCGGTGCCATCACCGGCTGTCCGACCGGCTACTCCTGTACCGATCTGGTGACCGGCGACGGCTTCCGTCAGGCCCAGGTGTCAGACAGCTCCGGCAACTCCTTCGTGTGGACAGTGGTCACCGATACCGGTGCGTCCGGCAACCCCCCGGGCTCATCCGGCGCCGTGCCGTTCAGCGATGAAAACTTCGTGGTGACCAGCAACAGCAACCTCACCGGCGTTGCGGACAAGCAATCGATCTCCGACAGCAGCAACGGCCAGTTCGACAGCACCGTCAGCGTTCTGACCGGTTTCGCCGCACCGTCCGGCACCTCGACTGTGCAGATCAACCAGTCCCTGGCGAAGGACACCGGCTTGGCCACCGCGTTCAATACCAGCTTCGCCATGACCGTCAACCTGAATTCAACCGGTGTGCAGACCGGCCGGAGCATGAACATCGATCAGGTGACCAACCTGAACAGCACCACCGACAAGCAGGTGTTCGCCATCCGTGGCCGCAGCGGCACGTTCCTGACGTCGACCGCCAGCTCGAGTCTTACCCTGGGCGCGGGGACGTCGACCAGCTCGGTGACCTGGAACGCCGGCGACGATGTGATGCTCACGTGGGTGGGCCAGGGCCTGACCTTGGGTGGCCTGGGCGCGTCTCAGTTCGGCTTTGAGGGCATTACCAACAATACCAGCGCCAGCACGGCGAGCACATTCTCGCAGGCCAACACCGGACCGACCACGTCGCCGTTCAAGTGGCCGACGGCTGACGGGAATAACGACTTCGGTACCGCACCGGTCTACTAAGGCAGTCACTGCAATCGCAACGATTGCATAGTTGACAGTTTTCGCCGAATGGGAGAAGGGGGTTTTTAACCCCCTTCTTTTTTGCGCGAATGGTGGTTCTACCCCGGGCGATCCAAGCCCTGATGAGTCAGCCGTGCATCAAGAACATCCCTAGCCCTGAGCTTGTCAGTTAGCTGATGATCGACTACTTCCGCCGGCAACTGCCTCTACCTCTGTGTGCCACTTGTCCTGCTTCCGCCAGGGGCTGGAGGGACAAGCGGCTTTTGTGTACGATAGTCTATTTATGTGCGCGATGAATAAGGGCTAAAGAGACCTCCCATGGCAACATCCCAAGACCAGAATTTAGACCCGATGGCCGTGATGCGCATCAGCTCGGCCTATTGGCACTCGAGTGTCCTGCATACTGCGGCGGCCCTGGATGTGTTTACTCGCCTGGCGGGGTCACCGGCGACCGCGAAGGAACTTGCCGCCGCGCTCGGCGTTGATGAGCGTGGGCTCGAATTGATCCTGATCGCCTGTGTCGGCCTCGGGCTGTTGGACAAGCAGGGCGATCAGTTCAGCAATACCCCCCTGGCGGATACATTCCTCGTCAAGGGCCGGCCCCGCTATCAAGGGGGCATTGCCTCCATGTTTGCCGAATGGGTGCCGGCCTGGTCCAGGCTCACCCAGGCCGTGGTGGACGGCAAACCGGTCGTGGAAAAGCAGCACGACCAGGGTGAGGAGGCGACCCGGGCCTATATCATGGGGATGCTGTACCGGGGGATTCCCCAGGCCGAGCTCCTTGCCACCGAGGTAAGCCTGGCCGGCCATAAGCGCCTGCTGGATGTCGGGGGCGGGCCCGGTATCTTTTCCATCATCTTCTGTCAGCACAATCCGGGGCTGACCGCCGACGTGCTCGATCTGCCCCAGACCCTGAAGATCACCAAAGAGATCATCCACAACTACGGTGTCGAGGACGCAGTGTCCACCCGTACCGGGGACTACCTGCAGGACGGGTTCGGCTCGGGCTACGATGTGGTCCTGTTGTCATCCATGATCAACCAGGAGGGCCCCGCGGTCATCGAGGAGATACTGCGCAAGTCCTATGAGGCCATGGACCCGGGCGGCCTGCTGCTGGTTCAGGAGCAGTTGCTGAATGATGAAAAGTCCGGGCCCCTGCTTGCGACCCTCATCGGTATCAATCAATTGATCCATACGCCCGCAGGCAGGGCCTACTCGGCAAGGGAAATCGCAGATATGGCGGAGAAGGTGGGTTTCGAGGACATGCTGTCCCGGCCTCTCCCGGAGCCCAGTCCGTTTACGCTGGTGGCGGGTCGTAAGCCCTAAGTTGAGTAGTGAGCATGCCGATGCGTATCAATGTCTCCCATCCAAGCCTGCGCGCCCTGGTCCTGTGCGCTGTCCTAGCCTTTCCCCTGACCGTGTTCGGCGAAGAGCAGGACCTTACCGGGACTGAAATCGTCAAGAAGTGCGGTTTCAAGTATCAAGGCGAGGATCAACAATCCAAATTCATCGTGACCCTCATCGACAAGGACAAGAACGAGAAGAAGCATGTCTATCTGAGGCTATGGAAGGACTTCAAGGGCAAAGACAATATCCTCAACAAGATGCTCTTGTTTACCACCTATCCGCCCGACGCCAAGGGCGTGGACTTCATGCGCTGGGCCTACACCTCCAATGTGGGGAAAAACGCCGACCAGTGGGTGTACCTGCCCGAGCTGCGCAAAATCCGCCGGGTGACCATTCGCGACCCCGGGGACAGCTTCCTGGGATCGGACCTGACCCATGCGGATATCACACCCCGGGGCCTTGATCAGGACACCCACCGTTACCTGGGCATTGACCGGGTGCGCAACCTGGACTTTTATGTGGTGGAGGCCCTGCCCAAGGAAAAGGATCCCCTGTACAGCAAGCGCATCGAGTGGTACATCAAGACCCCCGACTGGAGCAACTGCGCACGGGTCAAGGTGGAGTATTACGACAGCAAGGGCAATGTGCTGAAGGAGCAGTACACCAAGTGGCAACGGGTCAAGGGGGCGTGGCTGTGGGATACCCTGGTGGTCCGCAATGTCCAGACCCACCACATGTCCGTCTTCAAGAACAGGGACGTGGAGATCAATACGGGACTGTCGGCGGATGTCTTCAATCAGCGTACCTTGCGGTTGGGGCCGAGCAGTATCCCGGGGCTGTCACTGGGGAACAGCTCCGCCGGGCCGTGATGTCACGGCGACTGGGGCCGCGCGCCGGTGAGCGTCGGTCGCAAGCCGCCGCCCGTCTTCGCCTTGCTCCGCCCGCTGTGCAAGGGGCGTCGCTGCCTCCCGGTTTTCTGGTAACATATTGTAATTAAATAATATATTTTCATTGTATAACATGCGTTATACAATGCTGGGGTGAGCGCTACGGCCATACCGCGGTCGCGTCACCGCCGGTCGGGGCTTCCCACCGCGCGAGGAGGGAACATCGTGGGCATTGGGCGACAGGGGCGCGCCGACGTCGCGCTCAGCCGGGCGGGCGGCGCACCGCGGCGCCAGGGCAGGCTTGCCGGACATCAAGAGCGAAGCAGCACTGTCATTGCGAGCGATAGCGTATGCAAAAAGAACTGACCACCATGCGTGACAAGGCGACCCGACGCAGCAAGGCGTTCAGGGAGCGGGCGACCACCAAGGCAATGAAGCGCAAAGAAGAGTTCCTTGGGGCCAGGGTCCCCAAGGAACTGAGAGATCAGGTCGTTCAACGCGCCAACGAACTGGGCATGCCGGTGTCGATCCTGATTCGCAATATCCTGGAACAGGCGATTCACTCCCCCCGGCCGGGGGAGGGGGGCGCCGGCCCGACAAGCGCCCTGGGGGCGGTGGCGGGGCACGTCCCGGCTGCACAGGACGCCGGCCGGTTTCCAAGTGTGATCGGCTGGGAGGACATGCGGCTGAACAAGAGCGTCGACTGCGCCCTGTGCGGTATTCGGCTCAATCCAGGGGTATCGATAACCTTAGGCCTCGCTGGGCCCGGTGAGGAACACGTCGTTTTATGCCAGAGATGCAAGCATGCCACGTGAGTAGACGGTTAACGTTATTCCTTATAACAATAATCGTATCCGCCACACTTTCAATTGCTTCGAACGATGTCACTGCGGCGACCCAAAGTGAAGGTAGCAATGATGTATTGTTTTCCTCTGACGACGGCGGTTCCTCCGAGAAAAAGCAAGCCAAGCCGTTTCTGTCCTCGTTCCTGTCCAAGTTCAACGTCAGCGGTTACCTGAGGAATGAGACGGCATACCGGTTCGACAAACCACGCACCGTCACCAAGATTCGCAACATCGCTTATCTCAGCGCGAATCGCTTCTTCGGCTCGCGGGTCAAATTCACGTTCAGCGCGTGGGCCTATTACGACCTGGCCTATGACCTGATCAATTACGATACGATCGCGGCCCGTTATGTCAGAGATCAAAATCAACCCTTGGTATTCCTGCAGGATCTGCCCAAGGAAAAGGACTCGCCGGTCGCCGCCATACGGGAGCTGTACTTTGATATCTTTCTGAAGAATACCGATATCCGGATAGGCAAGCAATTCGTCATCTGGGGTGTCCTGGAGGGCGTCCGGGTCGTGGATGTGATCAATCCAATCAATTTCCGGGAGCTGATCCTGCTGCCCCTGCTGGAATACCGGGTGCCCTTGTGGACGTTCAAACTGGATCATTATACGTCGATCGGCAAATTTGAATTTCTATGGATCCCGGAGGCGGCCCACGACATCCCCGCGCCGCGAGGCTCGGAGTGGGAGCTGCTGCAGCTGCCCCCCAATACCCGTGTGCAGAACAAGTACGGCCTGCGCGAATCCGAGGTCGGTCTCAAGTACAACTTTCAGCTCCTCGATACTGATCTGTCCCTCAGCTACTGGTACGGTTGGGATCCCTTTCCGACCATCTTTCGCAATGTTCGCCTGAACAGCTCCCAGGTTCCCGCATTTTTCCCTACGTTTACCCGGCTGACGCTCTATGGCGGGACGTTTGTAAAGCAGGTGGGGCCCGTTATCGTCAAGGGTGAGCTTGCATACGTACCCAACAAATACTTTGGTATCCGCAGCGTGGACACCAATGGTGACGGTTACCTGGACAACAACGGAGCGGTCAAGAAAAAGCATATCCGCTGGGGGCTCGGCATTGACTTCAATCTGTTCGGGGCGGATATATCGCCTTCGTTCGTGCAGTGGGTGATTCTGGACTACGAGGACAGGATCATTCAGCACCACTACAACAGCAACTTCAATCTGTTCATCAGAAGGGTGTTTCCCCAGCAGTCGGCGGTGTTCTCGCTGCTGCTCATCCGTCTGATCGACGAGAAGGGCGATATGTACATGCAGCCGAAGGTCACGTACAACATAACGGACCATTTCGACATCGCGCTCGGACTGGACTTGTTTTACGGCAAGCCCTCGGTCTTCGGGCCCCAGTCCGCCAACGGAGGGGTGGCCATCGTCAATACCCAGAACTTCGAGCAGGCCCATTTCTTCGGGAATTTCACCAATAACAACCGAATATTCGCCAACTTTACCTATACCTTCTAACCCAAACGGGCGGCGCCGCTTTATTAATCATGACTATCAAAAGATTCCATGCCTTTATCGTCAAGCACCCCTGGGCCGTTATCGTGAGCGTGCTTGCCCTGACCGTCTTCTTTGCCCTTCAGCTGCATAAACTTCATTGGGAAACGGATGCGCGGGTCTATCTGCCCCACGGCCACCCCGCCATCAAGTATGACGAGGAGGTGGAAAAGGTCTTCGGCGTCAAAGACGCCGTTATCATCGGCATCGTCAACGATAAGAAGGGTATATTCAATCCCGTTACCCTCGAGCGCATCGCCCGAATCACCAAGCAGGTGGCCTCCCTGCCGGGGGTGGTCGCGAACCGCACCATTGATGTGGCGTCCCTGTCGACCGCCAGCGTCTTCTATGGGACGCAGACCCAGGTGGGGTCCAAGCGCCTGATGAAGACGGTACCGAAGACCCCCGAACAAATCGAGCAACTGAAAAAGCTCGTCTATGACAACGGGGACCTGCTGGTGGGCAACCTGGTCTCCGCGGACGGCCATGCGGCGATGATCCGGGCCAAGCTCAAGGAGGGGGTGGATAACCGGTACAAGACCTACTTTCAGATAAAAGGCATATTGAGCCAATACGGCGGAGGCCAGTGGCAGGGGCAGGGCTGGGCCGGCGGCAAGGGCTGGGGCTCCGGCAAATGGGGCGGCGGCCAAGGCGGCCAATGGCAGAAGAACGGGCCAGTCCCCGGGCGGGGCCCAATCCGGGGGCTACGGCGGCGGTAATGGCGACAGCAGCGCCAGCCGGGGCGCTGCGCAGCCCAAGGACAACGGTGACGTATTCTACATCGCCGGCCGGCCGGCCATCGAGGTCACCTCGGGCCTGAACGCCATTAAGGACATCCGCGTCATGGCCCTGCTGCTGGTGACCGTCATCATGATCATGCTGTTCATCATATTCAGGACGGCGCGGGGCGTGCTGCTGCCGACGTTCGTGATGTTCGCGGGCATCGTCTGGACAATGGGCCTGATGGCCGTGATGAACGTCCCGCTCTACACCATTTCAACCATGCTCCCGGTCATCCTCGCGGCGGTGGGGATCGGCGACGCCGTCCATCTGCTCAGTCATTACTACGACAGCGCCCTCACGGGCAACGGCAGGAAGGGCAGCGAAATCACCCTCGAGGTGGTAACCAAGCTGAGCCCGCCTCTGTTGACCACCACTTTGACCACCGCGGCGGGCTTTGCGGCACTGCTGTTCGCCCAGATGCCCCCGTTCAGGGTCTTCGGCCTGTTCATCATTATCGGTATCTTCCTGTGCTGGTTTTTGACCATTACGTTCATCCCCGCGGTGCTGTCCCTGATGCAGCCGAAGGTAGGCGGCTATCTGCGCAAGCGCAAGATGATGCGCGTCTACAACGAGCAGGGATGGTGGTCGCGAATCCTGGTTAACCTGGGAGACAACATCGGCCGCCACAGGGGGGCTTGGGGCATATGCCTGCTGGCGCTCGCAGTTGTCGCGGCGTGGGGGAGCAGCCGGGTCTTCGTGGATTCGAGTTGGATGAGCGATTTCAGGAAGGACAGCGAGATCTCCAAGGCCACCGATGTCCTCAACAAGGAATTCGACGGCACCATCTTCCTGAATGTGGTGGTGGACGGAAGGAAGCAGGACGCACTCAAGTCGCCGGTGCTTCTTAAGAAGATCGAGGACCTGCAGCAGACCGTCGACAAGGACCCGGAGGTCGGCGACTCCCTGTCGCTGGTCAATTACCTGAAGAGCATGAACAAGACCTTCCATGCCGGCGATAAGGCCTACGACGTCATCCCCGACTCACGCAAGGAGATCGCCGAATACATTTATCTGTTCTCCATCTCCGGGAGGCCTGAGCAGCTGGATGAGGTGGCCGATTACAACTACCGGCGTGCCAACGTCACCTTCATGATCAAGACGGATCACACGCGGGTCCTGAAGCGTGTTATCGATAAGGTGAAGGCTGTCGCCCACCATGATTTTGCCGGCATGCCGGTGGACATCCATCTGGCGGGGTCGGCAAACAATTCCTACATATGGGCGGACCTGCTCATCAAGAGTCAGACCACCGCCATCATCGTCTCGAAGCTGGCCATTTTTATCATCGCGGCCATACTGTTCAGGTCGTTGCTGCTGGGGCTGTTCACGGTCATCCCCGTGAGCCTGACGACCTTGCTGGTCGCCGGTTATGCCGGCTTTGCCGGTATTCCGCTCGATGTGTCGACGGCCCTGGCCGCCGGGCTGGCCATCGGCGTCGGGGTGGACTATACGATCCACTACCTATACCGCTACTGGGACGAGCGGACCAGGGGCGAGGATCACAGCCTGGCGACGGCGGCCACCATGCGCAGTGTTGGAAAGACCATCGTATTCAACGCGGTGATCGTCGCGGCGGGCTTTTCAGTGCTCCTGATGTCGCAGTCCCCCCCAATGTCAAGTTGGGGGAGTTCGTGAGTTCGTACATGTTGCTGAGTTGCGTCGCCGCATTGGTGATCATGCCTTTGTTGCTGGCATACAAGCACAAATCAAATCAGGCGTCAGTCGGCTAACGTGTCCGCAAGAACCCAAACAGGCCGTCGTGTCTGGAGCAAGCTCTTATCCGTACTCGCGCTGCTCCTGGTATCCGCGGATTGCCTGGCCAAGGACGGTGACAAGAAATGGAGCTTTACCCCGCTCGTGGGCGTCAGCAGCCCTTCGCTGAACAAGCTCAATAACGGTGTCTTTCGCTCGCCCCTCCTGTGGGCGGGAAACGTCGTGACCCAGCCGTCGGGGGCATCTCAAACGGAAAACATTACCCTTATCAATCCGCTGCCCAAGCTCAGGTACGGCACCAAACTGGGTCTGGAGGTGGCCTATGATCTCAGCAGCCGCAATTCGATTGAATTGGGCTTTTCCACCTGGGACGCATCCTCCACATCGACCTCGCAAGTGGTCCTGCCGTTTCAGGGAAAATTCAGTGATGTGTTTTTTCAAAGATCGGGGGACTTTCAATACAATTCCTTTCATATCGGGTGGCGTCACCTGATCTACGGCGACCACGGGAAGTGGCGAATCAATACCCACATAGGGCTGCGCGAGCTCTTCGATATCAATTATCGGGAAGATATGGTCTTCCTGTTTCAGACCGGTCCCGCACAGAGTTTCAAGCGCATCATCCAGGTCATCCCCAAAGCGACCGGTGTGATGATGTTGGGCCTTGGCGTGGGGGGGGAATACTTTTTCACCGATTGGCTGTCATTGGGCGTACGTGCCGGGTATAGCTTTGGATTCCAGCCCATCCATTTGAACAACGCCTCGATCAAAAGCGATTTTCAGGCCAACGACAATGTGGGGACAATACAACTGCCCTTGAGGCCGGGCCCCAACGGACAGGTGCAATATCTGCGGCTCGGACGGCTCGGGGTACAGCGATCTGACGCTCAGGATGAACGGCTGGGATATGATGCTGGCAATCACGATATACCGATAGCGTTCATTTTAGGGTTAATCGCTTGTGATCAAATCAAACGCCGTACTTTGCTGCCTTTTGTTGTCCCTGGGCATCGTGACGGCAGCTCATCCGGCGAACGCCCAGGAGGCGGCGACCGCGCCCTCCGGTGTGCAGGCGCAGATCGCGGCGGGCGACCACCATTTCAATGCCGGCGAGATGGACAAGGCGGTTCAGGCCTACCGCCGGGCCGTTGAGTCGGCGCCCCGAGACGCCCTCGCCCACTATAAACTCGGTGTCGCTCTCGGCCGGATCAACAAATACGGCGAGGCCATTCAGCAGCTCGAGGAGGCGGTCAAGCTGGAACCCGCCAATGTGCGCTTCGAAAGGACACTGGCGGGCGCTTACGAGGTGCGCGGCATGACCGAAAAGGCCCAGGCGGCCTATCAGCGCGTGGCGGGCATGACGGCGAATCCAAAGATTATCGCCGATGCGAACAAGCGCTTTACCCTCATCACCGCCAAGGCGTATACCGAACAGGGAAAGCCCGCTGCGGCGCTGGCGCTGTTGAACGATCTACTCCGGGAACAAGGCCGTGACCCGGAGGTGCTTTACTATATCGGCATCGTTCAGATGCTGTCCAATCACTTGGATGACGCCGAGTCCGCCTTCGAGGAGGTCATCGGTCTGCTCCCGCGCAATCTCAATGCCTATCTGAACCTGGTGAAGGTGCTGGAGAAAAAGGACGAGCTCGAAAAGGCTATCGCCTATCAGGAGAAGCTGCTCGATCTCCTGAGCCAGGGCTCGAAAGAGCACCGGGAGCAGACCGTACGGCTCGACCTGTTCAAGGGAAGGCGCGCCCTGGAGCAGGGCGATATCACGACGGCGGAGAAGATATTCAAAGAGGCGCTGTCGCTCAGCCCCCGGGATCCCTACGCGAACTACGGGCTCGGCGTGGTCTACCAGCAGGAGCGGCGTCTGCGGGAGGCGGCGGAGCGTTTCGAGAAGGTGCTGAGCGCCATGCCCGGACCACCTGGACGCCAGGCTGCGTCTGGGTACCATCTACCTGGAACTGAATCAGCTGCAGGAAGGCGTCGGGATGCTTCAGGCGTTGATCTCCAAGGCGGGCAGTACGCCCCAGGGCCAACAGGCGAGGAATATCTTGGCGAGGCTGAAGGAGAACCTGCAGCGGCGCCGGGGCCAGGAGGCGACCGTTGATGCACGCATACAGGAGCTGAAGGCGATGATCGCCAGGGACCCCCGTCAGGTACAGGCACGCATGCAGCTGGGGGAGCTCTATCTGAAAAAGGGGGATCTCAAGAGCGCGCGCGAGCAGTACGAGGCCGTCGTCAAGATCGAACCGCAGAACGAGAATGCCCACGGTAACCTTGGGCAGATCTACGAAGACCTGGGCTCATACAAGAAGGCGCAGGAAGAGTACGCCATGGCGGTGGCCCTGGAGCCCAAGCCCGAGCGGGCCGCGGGCATCGCAAAACTCATCCTGCTGGCCTCGGGCAGGCAATATTTCGCCGAAGACCATTTCGATCAGGCCGAGGCGGTCTTCAACCAGGTGCTCGACGAGGACCCGGAGAACACCACCGCGCTGTTCTATTCGGGCCTGATTCACATGAACAGAGACGAGTTGGAGAATGCCGTTGCCGTCTTTAAGACCCTCCTCGGCATCAGCCCCAATAATCTGGCCGTCAGGATCAACCTGGCGCTGACCTATGAACGGTTGAACAAGGAATATGACGCGATACACGAGTACCGCTATATCATACGGCAAAGCCCGGACTCGAAGATCAGCAAGGAGGCGGAAGTTCGGCTGAAAAGGGCGGAAAAGAGCGTCAAGGGCTTTTTCTCCACCATGAACTACCGTTTGGTATTCGACGGCAACAGCAATCTGAGCTCCCGGTCGTCCCGGAATTACCGCACCGATGTCCTGTTCAATCTGGCTTATCGCTACAAGACGGACAACGACTACCGGCTCAGTGTGAGCTGGGCGCCCGACTACACCGTCTACCACGTGGGGCAATTCGATTTTCTGACGAACAGCCTCACGGTCTCTCTGGCCAAGGTCTTTGCGAGGCGGACGCTGTCCGGGGGCTACACCTACCGCATTCAAAACGGCCTGTTGAGCGGCGTGCGGGTCAGCACCAGCGGCACCCTGTTTTTCGAGGCCGACCAGACGTTCAGAATGCCCTCGATCATCAAGTGGGACACGGAGCATCCGGTCAATACCTCCACCCGCCTGAATTTCTACTACACGGACCTGAATACCGCCGCCAACCGATTCTTTAGTGCGCAGACGATCACCCTGGGACTGTCCTTCGATCAGCAGATCGACGCCCGCCAGGGACTGGGTCTGAGCTATTACTATACGAGGAATCGGAACAAGGACCCGGTAGGCAGTGACAACGCCTACAACAGCCAGCACCTGGTCTTCAACTACCAACGCCGGCTGTTCCCGAGGGTGGTGGGGAGCATTTCCTACAACCTGCTGTATTACCAGTACATCAATCCGGACTCCTTTTCCAACTTCACGAAGAGGCGAAGCAACCTGACCAACATGATCTCGGCCAACCTGACATATAACTTCCGGCCGAACATGAATTTTTATCTGAATTACATTTTTGAAAAGAACAATTCCAACCTCCCGGTGGGATTCGTCTTCAGTGCTCAACAAAGGGCCGAAGGGCAGCAGAACAACGCCCCGGGGACCATCATCGGCGTGCAGAGCAGCGCGCTGGGCGACTTTTCCCGGCAGGCCGTCACGGCGGGGATGACCTGGAGCTTTTGAGCGGGCCGGACAGCTTTCCCTGATATACCGGTTCAGTGTATGATTTCCAACAGGCAGTAATATTTTAAGAGGATTGTCCCATGGCTGATATGGCGAGCTTGTCAAATGCGGAATTCCAGGACGTGGTGAAGTTCCACGGCTGTTATTGCCTGGATATCGCGATGGGCTACCGGGTATCAAAGGCCCTCGTGCGCGAGATGGGGGATGACCTGGCGGACATGAAATCGGTCTTCGCCCGCGTGGGTACGCCCACGTGCTCGGTCGATGCGATTCAGCTCGTTACGGGGTGTACCTTCGGCAAGCGCAATCTCATCATGATGGAACTGGGCAAGCCCGTGTTCATCCTGCAGAACGTCAAGACCGGCAAGGCGGTGCGTATCTACAGTCACTACTGGGACCACTTCGACCATACCGAACTGCGCGCCAAGCGCCAGGAGGCCAAGGGGCCGGACGCCACCGAGGAGGCCAAGGCGGCGCTGCGCCGGGCGCTCGATGAGAACATCGCCGAGATCCTGTCCGTCCCCGAGGAGCAGTTGTTCAGGATCGAGACAACCTCCGTCGAGGCCCCGCCGAAGTCCTCGAAATACGCCTCGGAGCCCTGCGCCAAGTGCGGGGAGTACGCCAATGTCAACCTCATGGTCGAGACGGACGGGGGCAAGCTCTGTCCGGAGTGCGCCGCCTGAGCTAAACGCGGCGTAGCGGGTATGCCGTAGCGCTCAGTCCCGCTGGGCGTTGAAGGCGGCGACCGCCCAGGCTATCGTCGCCCCGGCGAACACCGTCAGCACCACCAGCCCTTTGATGTAGGTGGAGGCATCGGCGCTGCCGCCGTCGAGCAGCACGGCCCTCACCGACTCCACGGCGTAATCGATGGGATTGATGAAGGCGATGTACTGAATCCAGTTCGGCATGAAGTCCCTGGGGACCAGGGCGGAGGACAGGAACATCAGGGGCAGGGTCATCAGGTTGCCGATCATCACCAGGGGCTCCTCGCGCTGAAGGAGAATCGCCAGGCCGTTGGAGATGGCGGCGAAGCTCAGGCCCAGGAGCAGGATGATCACCATGGTCTGAACCAGGGCCGCCACGCCCACACCGCTGGCCGCGCCGATCGCCCAGGCGAGCAGGATGATGAGCAGTGTCTGGGCGATGACCTGAACGGCGGAATGCAGTATCCGGCTCAGGACGATGGCTGTTCGCGAGATAGGGGCGACGAGCAGTTTGTCCACCGTGCCCGAGGTGATCTCGCGCAGCAGGCTCACCCCCGACCACGAAGACCCGAACAGGACGGTCATGATGAGCACCCCGGGCAGGAAGAATTTGTCGTAGTTGTTGGTGGGAAAGCCGGGCAAGTGGGACATGTTGCCGAACAGCTGGCCGAAGATCAGGAGCCATATCAACGGCTGGAGCAGGGTGAACAATGACCACCAGGGCATCCTGACCGTGATGCGCGAGTATTTTACGAACAGAAACCAGGTATCCAGTAACAAGTCTGCGTCCTCTCTATGCTGGCTGACGGCGCGGGGCGGGCCCTTGCCCCCGGGGCGGGGATCCGCCGGGAGGCGCAGGCGCTACTTGCCCGACTTGTCCTTGTCCCAGTGCTCGCCGCCGTCCCATTTCTTATCAGGCCACGTCTCGGGTGTCTTTTGTTCCGGGTTCTGATCGTCTCCCTGATCGGCCCACTGTTTCCACTGCGCCTGGTCCTCCTGGCGCCAGGCGCCGTTCCCGTCGCCCTGCTCAGGGGCGTCCGCGTCCTTGCCTTGGTCGGCCCACTTCTCCCAGTTCTTGTTCTTGCCCCATGAGCCCTTGCCGGCCCACTGCGCCCACCATGGCTCTTCGGATGCCCCCTCGTCGCCCTCCAGGCTGGTCCCCGTGTACTTTATAAAGACATCGTCCAGGGTCGGGCGCGACAGGGACAGGGTCTTGACCTGCACCCGGTGCTCGGCCGCGGTCTGCATGATGGCGGCGACGTTGCTCGGGGCGTTGTCCAGATACAGGTGCAGCTTTTCCTGCTCCCAGAGGGCGTTGCGGATGTAGGGCTGCTCCTGCACGGCGGTGAAGAAGGCGTTGACCTGGTCGTTGATGGATTCGAACACCAGGACCACGGCATCCCCGCTGATCTTTTGCTTGAGCTCGTCGGGCGTGCCGATCACTTGAATCTTCCCGGCGTTGATGATGCCCACCCGGTGGGCGAGGCGGTCGGCCTCTTCGAGGTAGTGGGTCGTCAGCAGGATGGTCAGCTGCAGCTCCTGGTTGAGCTTCTTGATGAGCTGCCACAGGACCTGGCGGCTGTTGATATCCAGGCCGAGGGTCGGCTCGTCCAGGAACAGGACCTGGGGCTTGTGTATCAGCGACGAGGCGATGTCCAGTTTCCTGCGCATCCCCCCCGAGTAGGTCATCACGAGGGTATCGAGGCTGTCCTCCAGGTTGAAGTAAGCCGACAGCTCATCGATGCGCTTTTTCAGCTCGTGACCTTCGATGCGGTATAATTGGCCCTGCAGCATCAGGTTTTCCCGGCCCGTGAGGAAATTATCCACGCCGGTTTGCTGGCCGACAAAGCCGATGGCGCCGCGTACCTGGGCGGGAGCGGTATCCACATTGTGGCCGGCGACGGTCACCGTCCCGGTATCAAAGCCCGCCAGGGTCGACAGGACCCGGATGGTGCTGGTCTTGCCCGCGCCGTTGGGACCGAGCAGGGCGAAGATCTCTCCCTGCTCGATGGACAGGCTCAACTCGTCAATCGCCTTGCACCCCGAGGGATAGACCTTTGTGAGGTTGGTGACTTCGATCATGGTGCTGGATTCAAAACCGAGGATAAAATAATCTTATTTTTCAGCCTGCATCATACGTTCTTGTGTCATCATTGCACAATATTATCCCCGGATGATATATCAGATGGCGCCCCTCGTCATTCGAATTTTGATTTAAAAACGCGATATTAGATGAGCCCGCGGGTCGTGAAAGTGCTCGGCATCGAGACCTCCTGCGATGAGGCGGGAGTCGCCCTGTACGACGCCGACCGCGGGCTGCTCGCCCATACCCTGCGCACCCAGGCGCCGCTCCATGCCGAATACGGGGGAGTGGTGCCCGAGCTTGCCTCCCGGGATCACGTCAGGCACCTGATTCCCTTGATCCGCCGCACCCTGGCCCAGGCGGGTGCCCGGCTCGACGAGGTCGACGGTGTCGCCTACACCTCGGGGCCGGGGCTGATCGGGGCGTTGCTGGTCGGGGCGGCTCTCGGCCGCAGCCTGGCGTGGTCGCTGAACGTGCCGGCCATCGGCGTCCATCATATGGAGGGTCACTTGTTGGCCCCCCTGCTCGAGACCCGGGCCCCCGAGTTTCCCTTCCTGGCCCTGCTGGTGTCGGGAGGGCATACCATGCTGGTCAGGGTCGGAGGTATCGGTGATTACGAGATCCTCGGGGAGTCCAGAGACGATGCGGCGGGGGAGGCCTTCGACAAGACCGCCAAGCTCCTGGGGTTGAGCTACCCGGGCGGGCCCCGGCTGGCGGAGTTGGCGCAGCGGGGCAACCCGGGGCGGTTTCACTTCCCTCGCCCCATGACCAACCGTCCGGGCCTGGATTTCAGCTTCAGCGGTCTGAAGACATACGCCCTCAATACGCTGCGCAAGGAGGGGGACGACGCCCAGACCCTGGCGGACATCGCCTGGGCCTTCCAGGACGCCGTGGTGGACACCCTGACCATCAAGTGCGGGCGGGCGGTCCGTCAAACCGGCCCTCAGGCGCCTGGTGGTCGCCGGGGGGGTGGGCGCGAACGCCGCGTTGCGCGAGCGCCTGAGGGCCTTCGCCGCCCGGGAGGGCATCGCCCTGTACTACCCGCCGCCGGAGCTGTGCACGGACAACGGGGCGATGATCGCCTATGCCGGTTACCGGCGGCTCGCGCGGGGACAGCACGAGCCGCTCGCCATCGAGGCCAAGGTGCGCTGGCCCATGTCGGACCTCACCGCGCTCTAACCGGAGGCGGCGCCCGGCCGCTTGCCGCCGATCCGGGGCTCGGTCCCGTTGAACAAGTTGCGTATATTCCCCTTGTGCCGCCACAGGAGCAGGGCGGTCATGAGCAGGGCGGCCACCGAGTACTGGGGAATGTCCAGGAGCCACAGGGCCAGCAGCGGTGCCGCCAGGGCGCTGACGATGGCGGCCAGGGAGGAGATGCGGAACAGGAGCGCGGTGATCAGCCATACCAGCAACAACAGCAGGCCCAGCGGCAGGTAGATTCCCAGCCAGACCCCCAATGCGGTGGCCACCCCTTTGCCGCCTTCGAAGCGGAAGAACACCGGGAACAGGTGACCGATAAAGGCGGCCAGGCCGATGGCCGCGACCACCGACGGGGGCTGGCCAAGCGCATGGCCCGACAGCACCGCCAGCAGGCCCTTCAACGCGTCACCGGCAAAGACCAGGGCGGCGGCCTTTTTCCCGCCGAAACGAAGCACATTGGTCGCCCCCGGGTTGCCGGAGCCCTCGCGGCGGGGGTCGGGCAGGCCCATCAGGCGGCACACGATCACGGCGCTGGACAGAGAGCCCAGTGCATACGCGGCAATGATCAACACAGATTCGGTCACGTGAGCGGGTGCCACAAGTCGGAAGTTCCCGGGGACGTCAATGATATAACAGTGGAAGTCCTATATTATATCGCCTTTTACAGGATTTTGCGGGACCGACCCGGGCCGCGGCATAATGTTTTCGGGTCTATCAGCAATTTCGGCGGGTGCGGTTGACGAATGGATATAATCTACATACATGACCTGCGCGTCGAGACCGTGATCGGCGTATTCGATTGGGAACGGCGCATCCGGCAGACGGTCGTGTTCGACATCGAGATGGCGGCCGATGTGGCCCGTGCCGCGGCATCGGACCGGCTCGAGGACACGCTCGATTACAAGAGCATCGCCAAGCGCATCAAGCAATTCGTCGCCGACAGCGATTTTCAGCTGGTCGAGACCCTGGCCGAGCGTGTCGCCGCCGTGGTGCTCGATGAGTACCCGGTGCCGTGGATCAGGCTCAAGGTGAACAAGCGGGGGGCCGTGCGCGACGCCCGCGACATCGGCGTGGTCATCGAGCGGGCGCGGTAGGGGCTGCCGTGCCAAGGGTGTATGTAAGCGTCGGCAGCAACATCGACAAGGAGCGCAACATCCGCTCCGCCATGGCCGAGCTGCGCCGCTGTTACGGCGACATCGTGGCCTCGTCCGTCTATGAAAGCGAGCCCGTGGGGCTGGAGGCGGACAATTTCTATAACCTGGTGGTCGCCTTCGACACGCAATTGGCGCCGGCGGCCGTGATCGCCTCGCTGCACGACATCGAGTCACGGCACCAGCGCCTCAAGCGGGAAAAGCGCTTTACCTCGCGCACCCTGGATCTGGACCTGCTGCTCTACGACGACATCGTCCTGCGCGACGGCGCCCTGGAGATCCCCCGCGAAGAGGTCACGACCTGCGCCTATGCCCTGGGCCCCTTGGCGGAGATCGCCGGGGACGCCCGCCACCCGGTGACCGGCGAGCGCTTCGCCGACCTGTGGGCGCGTTTTGATCACTCTTCTCAGGTAATCTGGCCCGTCGAACTGGACTAGCCCCCCAGGGAGCGGCCGCCGTCGACCTTGATGATCCCCCCCGTCGTATAGGTGGCGTCGCGCACCAGATAGACCACGGCGCGGGCGATCTCGCCAGGGTCGCCCTGGCGCTGCAGGGGTGTGCGCGAGAGGATGTGCTGTTTGACCTGGTCGTCGAACGGCGGCTCGGGCCACAGGATCGATCCCGGCGCCACGGCGTTGACCCGCACATGGGGGGCGAGCTCCACGGCCAGGGTCTTGGTCAGCATCGCCAGCCCGGCCTTGGCGATGTTATAGACCGGATAGCCGCTGAGCGGCTGCTCGGCGTAGATATCCACCATGTTCACGATACACCCCTGCCAGGCCTTCAAGTGGGGCGCGGCGGCCTGTGACAGGAAGAACGGCCCCTTGAGATTGCTGCCCAGCAGGTCGTCCCATTGGGGCTCGGTGATCGAGCCCACAGGCGTAGGGAAAAAGGTCGAGGCGTTGTTGACCAGGATGTCCAGGCGCCCC
Source organism: uncultured Gammaproteobacteria bacterium (assembly GCA_963844825.1). Taxonomy (GTDB): domain Bacteria; phylum Pseudomonadota; class Gammaproteobacteria; order CAWJPQ01; family CAWJPQ01; genus CAWJPQ01. The sequence continues at coordinate 541,598 of CAWJPQ010000011.1, read as the reverse complement.
CACGGCGAAACGGCCTGATCGATCAGCGGTTCATGCTCATGGGTCAGGACCAGGTCGCCCTGGGCCAGCACCGCCGAATCGGCCCGCCGGTCGTTGAGGGTCTGCACCAGCCTTTGGGCCTCTTCCCGGGATGTATTATAGTGAACGACCAGGTTGGCGCCGCAGGCGTGCAGGGTGCCGGCGATCCCGGCGCCGAGGCGCCGGGCCGCCCCGGTGACCAGGGCGACTTTGCCGTTCAGGGATTGAAGGTGATCCTGCATAACGCCTCCAGTCATGATGGTGGAGGGCACCGGCCGCGGCCCTCCGCCGGCGTCAACCCCCCGGCCGAACCAATGGTGGAATTGAAGCTGATGCAAACCTCTGATGACGGCGGGCGCACCGCCTCCCCCCTGCCGCCGCCCGACCCCCAGGCCCAGGCCCACAGCGCCCGCCTGCAACAGCGCATTCGCCGGGACATGGACGCGGCGGGCGGGGCCGTGACCTTCGCCCGTTACATGCACCTGGCGCTGTACGAGCCCGGCCTTGGCTATTATAGCGCGGGCCTGCGCAAGTTCGGTCGCGAAGGGGATTTTATCACCGCGCCGGAGATATCGCCGCTGTTTTCCCGGTGTGTGGCCAGGCAGTGCGCCCAGGCGCTGACGGCGGGCGTCGCGGACATCCTGGAATTCGGCGCGGGCTCCGGGGCCATGGCCAGGGACGTCCTGCTGGAACTGGAGGCCCTGGGCGCGTTGCCGGAGCACTATTTCATTATCGAGGTGAGCGCCGAGCTTCGCCAACGCCAGCACGAGACCCTGTCCCGGGCCCTGCCCCACCTGCTGGGGCGCATCCAGTGGCTGGAGCGGCTGCCGCCCCCGGGGCTGGCGGCCGTGGTCATCGCCAACGAGGTGCTGGATGCCTTTCCCGTGCACCGGTTCTTCATGGATGACCGGGGCTGTCCCGGCGAGCTCTATGTGGCCTGGGAACAGGACCGCTTCGCCTGGCGCCGGGGGCCGTTGAGCGGCGAGCACCTGCAGGCGGCTCTGCAGGAGATCGACGAAGCCGTCGGCCTGTTCGGCTTCGCCCCGGGATATACCTCCGAGATCAGCCTGGCGGTGGAGGGCTGGCTGGCGAGCCTTGCGCAGACCCTCGAGCGCGGTCTGGTCTTGCTCATCGATTACGGCTTCCCGCGCCGCGAGTATTACCACCCCCAGCGCGGGGACGGCACCCTGATGTGCCACTACCGCCACTTCGCCCACTCCGATCCCCTGTGCCTGACCGGCCTGCAGGACATTACCGCCCACGTGGATTTCACCGCCGTGGCCGAGTCCGGTCACCGGGCGGGGTTCGCCGTGGCCGGGTACGCCAATCAGGCCAATTTCCTCCTCGCCGCCGGCCTGCACGAGATGCTCCCGGCAGTGGCCCATGATCAGGCCGCGGGCTATGTCGATTGCGCGCAGCAGGTCAAGAAGCTGACCCTGCCCCACGAGATGGGGGAGCTGTTCAAAGTCATCGCATTGACCCGCGGTCTGGACATGCCCCTGCTGGGCTTTTCACTGCGCGACGACCGTGCGCGGCTCTAGACCCCCGTGTCCGTCGCGGGGGCCGCGCGATAAAAGATCGGCACGGCATCACCCGCAAGAATAGGCGCCAGGCCGGGGCGGCCGTGGACTGGGATGAGGGGGTCAGGGAGCGCCGCTGCCGTCCGAGGTCGTTGGCCCCCCTTTCTCGCCCCGTCGGGAAGGGAACGCTAAGGGGTTGGCCTATTCCCCGCCGCCGCTGTACAACCCGGACGGCGCCTCGCCGGCAATCTGCTTGTCCGCGTGATAGGAGGAGCGCACCATCGGTCCGCTGGCCACGTGGGTGAAGCCCATCTCCCGGCCCAGGGCGCCGAACTCCTCGAACTCTTGAGGCGTGACGTAGCGCGCCACGGGCAGGTGGTCCCGGGTGGGCTGCAGGTATTGACCGAGGGTCAGCATCCGGCAGCCGTGGGCCAGCAGATCCTCCATGACCTGCAGTACTTCGTGGCGCTCCTCGCCAAGGCCGAGCATGAGCCCCGACTTGGCCGGGATGTGGGGATGGCGGGTGTTGAACTGCCGGAGCAGGGCCAGGGATTCGGCGTAGACGGCGCCCGGGCGGGCCAGGCCGTACAGGCGCGGTACGGTCTCCAGGTTGTGATTGAAGACGTCGGGCGGGGCTTCGCCCAGGATCTCCAGCGCCGCTGTCCACCCGGTTGCGGAAGTCCGGGACCAGCACCTCCACCACCGTCCCGGGACTGTGGTCGCGTATCGCCCGGATGCAGGCGGCGAAGTGACCGGCGCCCCGGTCCGGCAGGTCGTCCCGGTCCACGGAGGTGACGACCACGTGCCGCAGCCCCATGGCGGCGATGGTGCGGGCGAGGTTCAGGGGCTCGCCGGGGTCCGGCGGGCGGGGTTTGCCGTGGGCGACGTCGCAAAAGGGGCAGCAGCGGGTGCACACGTTGCCGAGGATCATGAAGGTGGCGGTGCCGTGGGCAAAGCACTCGCCGATGTTGGGGCAGGCCGCCTCTTCGCAGACCGTGTGCAGCGCCGCATCACGCAGGACCGCCTTGAGCCTGGCCACCTCAGGGGAGTTGGGCGCGCGGGCGCGAATCCAGGCGGGCTTGCGCGGGGAGGGCCCCTTGACCTCGGCCAGGCGCTTGAGCCGGCCGGTCTTGGCCGCCCCCTTCAGGGGGTTGGGGGCCTGTATCTTGACCTCGTCGGAGTCTTGCATGGTGTCCCCTTTCTATTGCGCCCTGTCCGTATCGTCCCACTCGGTGTAGCCGAGGGCGGCGACCAGCCCGGTGACCAGGGCATCGGCGACCTCGCCGAGCCGGTCGGGGCCCCCCTCATCCCGTAACTGGGTGACCGTCATGTCACGATAACCGCACGGGTGGATGCGGGTAAACGGCGCCAGGTCCATGGCCACGTTGAGGCTCAGGCCGTGGTAACTGCAGCCCCGTTTGATGCGCAGGCCGATGGCGGCGATCTTCTTGCCCGCCACGTACACCCCCGGTGCCCCCGGGCGCCGCCCGCCGCGGATATTGTAACCCGCGAGCAGATCGATCAGCGTCTCTTCCAGGAGACTGACGAACTCCGCGCACGCCGAGCCCGCGCCGCGCCAGGTCGAGCAGGGGATAGGCCACCAGCTGCCCGGGGCCGTGATAGGTGACCTGTCCGCCCCGGTCGGTGTCGACCAGGGGAATCTCACCGGGGTCGAGCACGTGCTCGCGCTTGCCGTTGCGCCCCAGGGTGAACACCGGCGGGTGCTCAACCAGCCACAGCTCGTCCGGGTCGCGCCCGCCGCGCGCCAGGGTCAGGCGCTGCATGTCCGCCCAGATGGGGGCATACTCACGCAGGCCCAGGCGGCGCACCACGAGCCGCCCGGCGGGTCCGGCCGGGTTCGAGGGGGCGGCGGCTGTGTCGATGGCTGTCATTGGCGCTGTCACGACTCTGCTCGAGGCCCTGGGGGCGCTCATCCGGTGCCGCGCCGCAGGGCGTCCTTGTGCTGTTGAAACAGGGTATGCAGGCGCCGCCAGCAGGGCCCCGGCCGGCCGTCGCCCACCGCCGCGCCGTCGAGGCGGGTGACGGGGATGATCTCGCGGGTGGAACTGGTGAGCCAGATCTCGTCGGCCTCGCTCAGGGACGCCGCCGGGATGGCCGCCTCCCGGCAGGGCAGGCCGGCGCCGCGCGCCAGCTCGATTATGAGGTCCCGGGTGATGCCGGGCAGCAAGTAGGGCCCGTTGGGGGGCGTCGTCAGGTGACCGTCCTTGACCACGAAGAGATTGCTCGCCGCGCCCTCGGTGACGGTGCCGTCACGCACGAGGATGGCCTCGGCGGCGCCGGCGTCCAGGGCCTGCTGGCGTAGCAGGACATTGGGCAGCAGGGTGATCGCCTTGATGTGGCAGTATTTCCAGCGGATGTCCTCGCAGGTGATGGCGGCGATCCCGTTGGCCAGGGTCTCTCGGGGAATTTCGGGCAGGGGGGAGCAGGTGGCGATCACGGTCGGCGGCGTATCGTCAGGGAAGGCGTGATTGCGCGCGGCGCGCCCCCGGGTCACCTGCAGGTAAACGGACAGGTCGCCGCCGCCGTTGCGGCGGATGAGCTCCTCGAGGCGCTCGCGCCACTCGGGGTGGCTCAGGGGCGGCGCCAGGCGGATCTGCGCGAGGCTGTTGTCCAGGCGCTGCAGGTGCTGTTCGAGGCGGAACGGCCGTCCGCCGTAGGCGGGGATCACCTCGTAGACCCCGTCGCCGAACATGAAGCCCCGGTCCTCGATGGAGATGCAGGCCTTGTCGGCGGGGATATATTCGCCGTTGAGATAAACAATGGCTGTGGTCATGGCTGGTCGGGGCCCGTGTGTAGATACCAGATAGAGAAGGCGGCGCCGGCCGGCGGTGCCGGCGGCGTCGACAGGCGTGCCGGGGGTCTCCGGTTACTTGAACATCATTTCAACTTCGTCGGCCAGGCGTTGAAAGAGCCCGCCCTGGTCGATGCTGCGCAAGGAAATGAGCGGCCGCTGCGCCACGTCCTCTCCCTTGAGGACCACCTTCACCTTGCCGTATTGCTGCCCCTGCTGCACGGGGGCGGTGATGGTGGTGTCGATCACCATGGAGGCGTGCAGGTTGTCGTACTGACCCCGCGGCACCGTCACGTACAGGTCCTTGTTCAGGCCCAGGGGGAGCTTGTCCGTGGCGCCCTTCCATACCCGCACCGAGGTCAGCGCCTTGCCCGCCTCGTACAGCCGGTGGGTACGGAAGAAGCGAAAGCCGTAGCTGAGCATTTTCTGATCCTGGACCGCCCGGGCATTCTCGCTGTCGGTGCCGATGGCCACGGCGATCAGGCGCATGCCGTCCTTTTTCGCCGAGGCGATGAGGCAGTACCCCGCCGAGTCGGTATGGCCGGTCTTGACCCCGTCCACGGCATCGTCGCGCCACAGCAGCTTGTTGCGGTTGTACTGGGTGATGTGGTTGTAGGTCATCTTCTTGATGTCAAACCAGCGCTTATAGTATTCGGGGAAGTCGCGTATGATCAGGCCCGCCAGCTTTCCCAGGTCCCGTGCCGAGGAGTAGTGCTTGGGATTGGGCAGGCCGGTGGCATTGGCGTAATGGGTATTCGTCAGCCCCAGCTCTTTGGCGTACTTGTTCATGAGGGAGACGAAGGCGTCTTCGCTGCCGGCCACGTACTCGGAGAGCGCCACGGTGGCGTCATTGCCCGACTGCACCACCATTCCCTCAATGAGCGTTTTCAGCGGCACCTTGGATCCGACCTCCACGAAGGTACGCGAGCCCGGCGTGCGCCACGCCTTTTCACTGATATGGACCTGGTCGTCCAGGTGTATATTCCCGGACTTGAGCTCCTTGAATACGATATAGGCGGTCATCAGCTTGGTCAGGCTGGCCGGCTCGATCCGCTTGTCCGCATCCTTTTCAACGATGACATAGCCGCTGTCGAAGTCCTGGAGCAGGTAGCTGCGTGCCGCGATATCGGGGGCGGCGGGAACCAGGGACGGGGCCGCGTTGACGGCGAAACTGGTGAACAGGGCGCACACCGCGATGATGTGTCTCACAGATTGAATGGCTGGCTTCATGATGATTTGCGAACGTATCCTGTTGTTAAGTCACTGAAATCAGGCAGGGCGTCAGAACGTCAGTATTTTAGCGTTTAATCCCTTGCAGGTGTAGGTTAAATGGGGCGCTGTCCGCCGTAATTCAATCGACGACCAGGTCAGCCTCCTTGATTCCATGGTGAGACAGCTCGTGGGCGAGGCTGTCGGCGTGATCCACATCGGGCAGGGGCCCGATGCGTACCCGAAAGATCTTTTGCCGGTTATTGAGACGGGCGGGGGTAATGTGCACCTTGTCGGCTGAAATGTAGTCCAGGCGGGCGCGCAGCTGCTCGGCGTTGTGCCGGTCGCTGAAGGCCCCGACCTGCAGATACAGGGCGTATTTGGCGGCATGGGTCCGATGCTGCGCCTGTTCGCGCTTGCTGCCGTGCGTATGTCTTGGGTCGATCGCGCGCACCTCCACGGGGGCCGTGCCGGTGCCCAACATGCCGAGTTTGGCCGCGGCGGTATAGGACAGGTCGATGAGGCGGTTGTGCAGGAAAGGCCCCCGGTCATTGACCTTCACGATGACCTTCGTGCCGTTGCTCAGGTTGGTGACCTGCACGAACGTCGGCAGGGGCAGCGTCTTGTGGGCGGCCGTCATGGCGTACATGTTGTAGTCTTCGCCGCTGGAAGTGCGCTGATTGTGAAACTTGGTACCGTACCAGGAGGCGACCCCCCGCTTGACATAACCGTGGCTGTCCTTGAGGACGTGGTAGGTGCGCCCGTCGACCGTGTAGGCGCTGGGGTTGCCATAGTCGCTGCGCGGTACGACCTTGGGCACGGCGTTGGGGATGGAGGCCACGTCCACGGGGTGTTCCGGGGCCCCGTCACCGTCCAGGTAATTGCCCGTCCCGAGGGTGCCGCAGCCGCTCAAGGCCAGGGCGATCAGCGCGGCCGCCCAGGCGCGGGCCGGGGACCGCCATTGCCGGTGGCTTGCAGGGCGTGAATGTGGCGTCACAGCCATCGGGTGTCCTTCAATTGGCAACGGCCATTTCGTGCTGTTTGCCCGCCTTGATGGCCTGGCTCAGCTGATAGACGGCCATGGCATACAAGGGGCTGTGGTTATACCGGGTGATGACGTAAAAATTCTGCAGCCGAGCCAGTAATCGAACCCGTCCTTGTCCTGCAGCTGGATCAGTGCGCACTTCTCGTTCCCGGGGAGGTGCTTGTCGGCGGTGATCCCGTAGTGTCCGAGACGGGAGGCATCCAGATACGGCTTCAAGCCCTTGTCCAGCAGGTCGCGGTACCTGTCGCCGCTGACCCGGGCGCCGGCCGCGATGGGTTGATCGCGGCGCCAGCCGTGGCGCTGGAAATAGTTCGCCACGCTGCCGATGGCGTCGGCCGTGTCCCCCACCAGGTCGCGCCGGCCGTCGCCGTCGAAATCCACGGCATAGGCCCGGTAGCTGCTGGAGATGAATTGCGGCTGGCCCATGGCGCCGGCATAGGAGCCCTTGAGGGCCAGGGGGTCAATGTGCTCGTCCCGGGTGAGAAGCAGGAAGGCCTCGAGCTCCGAGCGGAAGAACTCGCTGCGCGGCGGGTAGTCGAAGGCCAGGGTCGCCAGGGCATCCAGGACCCGGTGGGTCCCGCGGCGCTGGCCGTAATAGGTCTCCACCCCCAGGATGGCAGTGATGATCTCCGGCGGCACGCCGTATTTCAATTGGGCGCGGTGCAGGTCTGCGGCGTGCCGGTCCATGAACTCCACGCCCTTGTCGATCCGCGCCCGGGTGACGAAGATCGGGCGGTATTGGTACCACGGCTTGCTCTCCGCGGGGCGGGTCATGGCATCGATGATGTCCTGCTGGATCTCGGCCTGGTCCATGAGCCGCGTCAAGCGTCCCTTGTCGAAGCCGTGGCTCTTGGCCATCTGGTCGATGAACTGCGCCACGTCCGGCCGGCTGGACAGGGGCTGCCTGGCGTCGGCGCAGGATACCGAGAGCACGACGAGTATCAGGCTGATCAGCGTCTTCTTGATGTAGGTGTCGACCATTTGACCTCTCGCTATGTTGACATGAGTCGCCGGTGTGTATGGATAGAGTTTAAGATGCCAAATGCCGCCATCAAAGTCACCATGGATGTGCCGCCGTAGCTGATGAGCGGCAGCGGCAGGCCCACCACGGGCAGCAGACCGGTGACCATGCCGATATTCACCAGGACGTAGATGAAAAAGGTCAAAATCAGCCCGCCCGCCAGCAGGCGGGTGAAGGTGTCCTGGGCCTGGGTGGCGATGTACAGGCCGCGCACCAGGATGAACACATAGGTCGCCATGACCAGCAGGCCGCCGATCAGGCCGAACTCCTCGGCCAGCACGGCGAAGATGAAATCGGTGGAGCGTTCGGGCAGGAAGTCCAGGTGGGACTGGGTGCCGTTCAGCCAGCCCTTGCCGTAGATGCCCCCCGAGCCGATGGCGATCTTCGACTGGATTATATGATAACCCGCCCCCAGGGGGTCGCTCTCGGGGTTGAGGAAGGTGAGCACCCGGTTGCGTTGGTAATCGTGCATGAAATACCACAGCAGCGGCGTACAGGCCGCCACCAGCAGCGCCAGGCCCAGCACCAGGCGCCAGCTCAGGCCCGCCAGGATGAACACGAAAAAGCCCGACCCGGCGATCAGCATGGCGGTGCCGAGGTCCGGCTGGCGGATGATCAAAAGGACGGGCACGATCACCATGAACGTGGCGATGATCAGCCGCGACGGGCTGGGCGGCAGGCGTTTGTCGGCCAGATACCAGGCGACCATCATGGGGACGGCGATCTTCATGACCTCCGAGGGCTGAAACCGGAACAGGCCCAGGTCCAGCCATCGCTGCGCCCCCTTGCCCACGTCCCCGACCATCAGCACCGCCACCAGGAGCAGGACTCCCGCGCCGTACAGCCAGGGCGCCCAGAAGGCGATGTGGTGGGGCGGGATCTGGGCCAGTACGAGCATCACCAGGAAGGCCAGCGCCCAGGCGCAGGCCCTGGCGCATGATGATGTCCGTATTCTGTCCGCTGGCGCTGTACAGGACGAACAGCCCGATAATGGCCAGCAGCACCAGGGCCGTGACCAGGGGCAGGTCCAGGTGCAGGCCCCGGACGAACCAGCGGTAGCGGCGCCGGTCGCCCCAGCGCGCCACTCGTTGTGCGCCGGAAGTGCTCATGTCGATTTCCTGTTCAGGTACTGGTCGATGATCGTGCGCGCGATGGGCGCCGCCGCCGAGGCGCCGCCGCCGCCGTTTTCCACCACCACGGCCACCACGATGCGCGGCTTGTCCACGGGGGCAAAGGCGATGAACAGGGCGTGATCGCGCAATCTCGGGTTGGTCCGGCTCTTTCGACTCGCCGCCTGCTCGTTCTTGTCGTCAGTCCTTGACCTCGAAGACCTGGGCGGTGCCGGTCTTGCCGGCGATTTGATAATCCAGGTCCGGCCGATGCGGTGGGCGGTGCCGTGGATGCTGCTTACCACCTGTGTCATGGCGATGACCACGGCGTCCCACTCCGAGGCGTTGGCGATGGCCACGGCATGGTGATCCTGGGGTGTCGGGATCTCCATGGTGAGGTCCTTGGCGCCTGGCTTCTGCTCCGCGTACAGCAGATGCGGGCTGCACATATACGCCGCGATTGGCGATGACGGCGGTGGCGGCGGCCAGTTGCAGGGGGTGATCGAGCATGAAGCCCTGGCCGATGCCGGTGATCAGGGTCTCACCCGGATACCAGGGCAGATGGCGATTTTCGCGCTTCCACTGCCGCGAGGGCAGCAGCCCGGGCAGTTCGCCGGTGATGTCGATGCCGGTGCTTCTGGCCGAAACCGAATTGGGCCAGGAAGTCGTGTATGCGGTCGATGCCCAGGGCCTGGGCCAGGTCGTAAAAATACACGTCGCAGGACTGGGTGATGGCGCTGCTCAGATTCATGACCCCGTGGCCGCAGCGCTTCCAGTCCCGGTAGCGGTGTGTGTCGCCGGGCAGCATGTAATAGCCGGGACAGAAGGTGCTGGTCTGGGTGGTGATGGTGCCGTAGTCGAGGCCCGCCAGGCCGACGAACGGCTTGAGGGTCGAGCCCGGCGGGTACTGGCCGCGGATGGAGCGGTTGAACAGGGGCTTGTCCGGGGATTTCTGCAGCGCCTGGAAGCTGTTGGAGTCGATGCCCACCACAAACTGATTGGGATCGAATGTGGGGGTGCTGACCATGGCCAGCACATCGCCGTTGTTGGGGTCCATGGCCACCACGCTGCCGCGGTTGTCGCCCAGGCTGGCCTGGGCCGTCGCCTGCAGTTTGGCATCGATGGTCAGGTACAGGTTTTCGCCGGGGACCGGCGGGTCGCGTTGCAGCACGCGCAGTTTGCGGCCCAGGGCGTTGGTCTCCACCTGTTCGAAACCGACGCTTGCCGTGCAGCAGGTTTTCATAATACTTTTCCACGCCGGTCTTGCCGATGTGGTCGGTGCCGCGGTAGTTGGACGGGTCCACCGACTGCAGTTCCTGCACATTGATGCGGCTCACGTAGCCGATGACATGCGAGGCCAGTGAGTCGAACGGGTAGTCACGGATCAGGCGCGCCTCGGTGTCCACGCCGGGAAAGCGCTGGCGGTTCACGGCGAATCGCGCCAACTCCTGCTCGCTGAGGTGATAGCGCAGGGGAATGGATTCGAACGGCCGGCTCTGGCTGCAGATTGTCGCGGAAGCGCTTGAGGTCGTCCTTATCGATGTGAATGATCTTGCCCAGTCCCTGGAGGGTGGCTTGTCCATGTTCTTCACCTGCTCGGGGGTGATCTCCAGGCTGAAGGTAGGCAGGTTCTGGGCCAGCAATACCCCGTGGCGGTCGTATATCAGGCCGCGCGTGGGGGCACCGGCACGATGTTGACATGATTGTTGTGGGACAGGGTGGTGAAGTGGGCATGGTTCAGCACCTGCAGGTAGATCAGCCGGCCCACCGCCACGGCGACCAGCGCAGGGTGATGAACAAGATCATGGCCGCCCGCTCGTTGATCAGGCGGGTTTCCCGGATATGGTCTTTGATGTCTAGCTGGATACGCCATGAGGCCCGTTGCCACTTACAGCTGAATGAATTGTAAACGCCTCTCCCGGCCCGTCTTGCGCCTCCTGCGTATGCTGCCGTCGGACGATATACAGCAAGAATCGGGCCGTTTTCGCGGAATGCGCGGGCGATGACCCGCGGCATGGGGCCGCGACACGGGGCCGCGGCCGTCTCCAGTATATCGCGCCGGCGCTCCGGATTGGCGGAGATTTGTCACCGTCTGGGAGCCTGTCCGGGTAATCTGCGCGTAGCGAGGCGCGTGGGATTTCGAGGCCGGACCGGGGATCGTTTGAGGAGCATAGTGGTGACTATGTGACGAAAACGACCCCCGGTCTGAACCGAAAGAACACCGCCGCAGTAGCGTCATGATTACTCGGACAGGCTCCTAGCTCACATGGTAATAACGCCGCGCCCCCCGTAATAGCACGAACAGGGCCGGCCACAGCACCATGCTGCTCAGGGACGGAAGCCAATAGCTCCACGACTGGGACGGCTGGCCGTTGATGCCCTCGATCCACAGGATCAGCAACTGGTGCAGGGCGATGAGCAGCAGCACGATCAGGGCCTGCTGCCACATGGGGAAGAATCGCACCCGCTGGTGCAGCTTCAAGGTCAGGAAGGCCACCACACTGAGCGACAGGGCATGCTGGCCGAGCAGGGTCCCCTGCAGCACGTCGAGGACCAGCCCGACGACCCACGCGATGCCCACGCCCACCCGCTGGGGGAGGGCCATGCACCAATAGATCAGCACCAGCACCACCCACTCGGGCCGCAGGGTGACCGTCCAGCCGGGCATGGGGACGATGGTCAGCAGCAAGGCCATGATGAAACTCACGGCGATGACCCAGCCGCTTTGATGGCGGGCCGTATTCATGGCGTGCCGTCGCCCGCCGGCTTGTGCCCCGGGGGTTTGGCGGGCGGTGGTGCCGGGGCCTTCGCGGTGATGTCCCGCTTGGCCGGCCATACCAGCAGGACCTCCCGGCCGCGCTCCAGGTGGGCGCTGGGTTTGGCCTCAACCCGGGCGAAGGGCCGCGACGGGTCGGGCTCGACCTTGGTCACGGTGCCCACCGGGTAACCGGGCGGGAAACGCTCTCCCAGGCCGGAGGAGACCAGCAGGTCGCCGACCTTGATGTCTGCGTTGTTGGGGATGTAGAGCAGGTCGAGCTGGTTGGTGGCGCCGGTGCCCACCGCCACGGTGCGCAGGCCGTTGCGGTTGACCATCACCGGAATGGCGTGGCTCGGGTCGGTAATCAGGATGGCGTGACTGGAGAAGGGGCCCACCCGTACCACCTGGCCCACCACGCCGTGGGCGTCGAGCAGGGGCTGGCCCACGTATACCGAATCCAGGGTGCCCTTGTTGATCACCACCTGGCGGGAGAACGGCTCCAGGTCCACGGCCAGCAGCTCCGCCACCAGGACGCGCTCGCCGACCTTGAAAGACGAGTCGAGCAGCTCGCGCAGGCGCATGTTCTCCGTCTCCAGGGCGGACAGCTTCTGCAGGCGTGTGTTGAGCAGCATGTTCTGGGCGCTTGAGGCTGGCGTTTTCCTCCAGCAGCTCCTGGCGGCTGGTCAGGGTCTCGGACAGCCACTGCCCGGCCTCCACCGGCAGGTTGACCGCGAACTGCAGGGGATAGGCGATGACCGACAGGCCCTGGCGCAGGTCCTCCAGGTGGGAGTTGCGGTGATCCATGACCATCAGGGCAAGCGAGGCCGCCACGCACACCATCAGGCGCAGGGTGATGGAGGGGCCTTGTGTAAATAAAGGTTTTATACCGTATCCTCTCCGTCGCGCATCAAACCTTTAAATCGGGAACGACAGTGGCATGCAGCCCAAGGGCATGTGTTGTCGAACGAGAGGACTATTCGGTGGAGAAGATGTCCGTGCCGCGTTCATCGATCATCTCCAGCGCCCGGCCGCCGCCGCGGGCCACGCAGGTCAAGCGGGTCTTCGGCGATGATCACCGGCAGGCCGGTCTCTTCGGACAGCAGGCGGTCCAGGTCACGCAGCAGGGCGCCGCCGCCGGTCAGCACCATGCCCCGCTCGGCGATATCGGCGGACAGTTCCGGCGGGGTCTGCTCCAGGGCGGTCTTGACGGCCCCGACGATGCCCGACAGGGGCTCCTGCAGGGCCTCCAGGATCTCGTTGCTGTTGAGGGTGAAGCTGCGCGGGCACCCCTTCGGCGAGATTGCGCCCGCGCACCTCCATCTCGGTGACCTCGCTGCCCGGGTAGGCGGAGCCGATCTCCTGCTTGATGCGCTCGGCCGTGGCCTCGCCGATCAGGCTGCCGTAGTTGCGGCGGACATAGTTCACGATCGCCTCGTCGAACCGGTCGCCGCCGATCCGTACCGATGCCGAATAGACGATGCCGTTGAGGGAGATGACCGCCACCTCCGTGGTGCCGCCGCCGATGTCCAGGACCATCGAGCCGCTGGCCTCGCCCACCGGCATGCCGGCGCCGATGGCGGCGGCCATCGGCTCTTCCATCAGGTAGACCTCCCGGGCACCGGCCCCGGCGGCCGATTCCTTGATGGCCCGGCGCTCCACCTGGGTGGAACCGCAGGGCACGCACACCAGCACCCGGGGGCTGGGGCGAAAAAAGCGGGTTTCATGCACTTTGTGGATAAAGTGTTGTAACATCTTTTCCGTGACGGTGAAATCGGCGATGACCCCGTCCTTGAGGGGGCGGATGGCGGTGATGTTGCCCGGTGTGCGGCCGATCATGACCTTGGCCTCGGCGCCGACCGCCGCGATGGTCTTGGGCCCGCCCGGCCCGCGGTCATGACGGATCGCCACGACGGACGGCTCGTTGAGCACGATGCCTTTCCCTCGGACATAGATCAGCGTGTTGGCGGTCCCCAAATCGATGGACAAGTCATTCGAAAACAATCCACGCAATCGTGCGAACATGTACGTCTTCCTTAATCAACAATAAATTTTCCAATCTAGCAAGGGCCGGTATTTTGGGCAAGCTAGTGACTGTGATAACGTTCCTCGGCGGTTGCAAAACCTATTCAATATAACAGGTGATAAAGACAAAATGTTGGATAAAACTGACGTCAAACGAATCGCTCATCTGGCCCGCCTTGCCATCGACGAGCAGGACAATAATGACTATCAGCGCGATCTCACCAATATCCTTTCCCTCGTCGAGAAAATGAGCGCCGTCGACACCGCCGATGTCGTCCCCATGGCCCACCCCCTGGAGGGCACCCAACGCCTGCGCAAGGATCAGGTCACCGAGCCCGATGAACGGGACAAGCTGCAGGCCGTCGCGCCGCGCGTGGAGGCCGGATTGTACATCGTCCCTAAAGTTATCGAATGATTCGCGGATCCCATTAGGCGGTCCGCCGCGCATGAATTTTCCTTTTAATAATCATAATGTTGAGACCATAACCCCGGTGGATGAAGCTGATGCATGAAAAAACCCTGTCCGAGCTGTCCCGTGATCTGAAGTCGAAGGCAATTTCCAGCGAGGAACTCACGCGGGCGTTCCTCGATCGCATCGGGCGTTTCGATGACCAGTTGAACAGCTTTATCACCGTGACCGACGAGCGGGCCATGGACGCGGCGCGCGCGGCGGACCGTCTCCTGCAGGCCGGAAAGGGCGGTCCTCTGTGCGGGATTCCTTTCGCCCAGAAGGATATCTTCTGTACCGAGGGGATCAAGACAAGCTGCGGATCCAGGATGCTCGACAACTTCATCGCGCCCTACGACGCCACCACCGCCGCACGGTTCAATCAGGCGGGGTTGGTCCTGCTGGGCAAGACCAACATGGACGAGTTCGCCATGGGCTCGTCCAATGAGACCAGTTACTACGGCCCGGTCAAAAACCCCTGGGACCCGGCCGCGGTGCCGGGCGGCTCCTCCGGCGGGTCGGCGGCGGCGGTGGCGGCGCGCCTGACCCCGGCCGCCACCGGGACCGACACCGGCGGCTCCATCCGCCAGCCCGCGGCCCTGTGCGGCATCACCGGCATCAAGCCCACCTATGGGCGGGTCTCGCGCTACGGGATGATCGCCTTCGCCTCCAGCCTCGACCAGGGCGGGGTCATGACCGCTTCGGCCGAGGATGCAGCCGTGCTGATGGGGGTCATGGCCGGTTTTGACGAGCGCGACTCCACCAGCGTGGATCACCCGGTGCCCGACTATACGGCGGGGCTCCAGGCCCCGGTCAAGGGGCTCAAGATCGGCCTGCCCCGGGAATACCTGGGCAAGGGCCTGGACCCGGCTGTGGAGAAGGCGGTGGAGGCGGCCATCGACGAGTACCGCCGCCTGGGCGCGGAGGTGCGGGAGATCAGCCTGCCCCACACCGACCTGGCGGTGCCGGTCTACTACGTGGTGGCCCCCGCCGAGTGTTCCTCCAACCTGTCCCGCTACGACGGGGTGCGCTACGGCCACCGCTGCGCCGAGCCGCAGAATCTGGCGGACCTGTATACCCGCAGCCGGGGCGAGGGTTTCGGCGCCGAGGTCAAGCGGCGCATCATGATCGGCACCTACGTGCTGTCGGCGGGCTATTACGACGCCTACTACCTCAAGGCCCAGAAGCTGCGCCGGCTCATCAAGGAGGACTTCATGCAGGCCTTCGCCGAGGTGGACGTGATCATGACCCCCACGGCGCCCACGGCGGCGTTCAATATCGGCGAAAAGGTCGACGACCCGGTCACCATGTACCTGTCGGACGTGTTCACGATCCCGGCCAATCTCGCCGGCCTGCCCGGCATCTCGGTGCCGGCCGGTTTCGCCGACGGGCGCCCGGTGGGGCTGCAGATCATCGGCAACTACTTCGCCGAGGACCGCCTGCTCAACGTGGCCCATCAGTACCAGCAGGTGACCGACTGGCACAAACGCGTGCCGCCGCAATTTGCCTGAGGCGCGGCCCGTCCATAACACAGCGATGAATCATTGACAGTCTAAGGGGCACGAATCGATGCAGTGGGAACCCGTAATCGGCCTGGAGATCCACGTCCAACTGGCCACCAAGACCAAGCTCTTCTCCGGGGCCTCCACGGCCTATGGGGCGTTACCCAACACCCAGGCCTGCGCCATCGACCTGGGCATGCCCGGGACCCTGCCGGTCCTCAACGAGGAGGTGGTGCGCATGGCCATCAAGCTGGGGCTTGCCGTCGGCGCGCGCATCGCCCCGCGGTCGGTGTTCGCGCGCAAGAACTACTTCTATCCGGACCTGCCCAAGGGGTATCAGATCAGCCAGTACGAGCTGCCCATTGTCGAGTGCGGACAGGTCGAGGTCGAGTTGGAGGACGGTCAGACCAAGACCGTGGGCGTCACCCGGGCCCACCTGGAGGAGGATGCGGGCAAGTCCCTGCACGAAGGCTTCGAGGGGGCCAGCGGCATCGATCTCAACCGTGCCGGTACGCCCCTCATCGAGATCGTCTCCGAGCCCGACATGCGCTCGGCCAGGGAGGCGGTCGCCTACATGAAAAAGATCCACTCCCTGGTGCGCTACCTGGAGATCTGTGACGGAAACATGCAGGAGGGCTCGTTTCGCTGCGACGCCAACGTGTCGGTGCGGCCCGTGGGGCAGGAGACGTTCGGGACCCGCGCCGAGCTCAAGAACCTGAACTCGTTCCGCTTCGTGGAGCGGGCGATTCTCTATCGAGATCGACCGTCAGATCGAGATCCTGGAGGGCGGCGGCGAGGTGGTGCAGGAGACCCGGCTGTATGACGCCGACAAGCACGAGACCCGCTCCATGCGCAGCAAGGAAGAGGCCTTCGATTACCGCTACTTCCCCGACCCGGACCTGCTGCCCGTGGAGGTGAGCGAGGCCCTCGTGGAGGAGGTGCGCGCCGCCATGCCCGAGCTGCCCGACCAGAAGAAGGAGCGGTTCGTCTACGAGTACGGCCTGACGCCCTACGAGGCCGCCGTGCTCACGGCCACCCGCGAGGGGGCGGATTACTTCGAGGCGGTGGAAAAGGCCTCCGGCGGCGAGGCCCGGCTCGCGGCCACCTGGGTCATGGGAGACCTGGCCGCCGCCCTGAACAAGGCGGGCACGGACATCGCCGACAGCCCGGTCACCGCCGAGATGCTCGGCGGGATGATCCAGCGCATGGCCGATGACACCATCTCGGGCAAGATCGCCAAGCAGGTGTTCGAGGCCATGTGGGCCGGCGAGGGGGACGCTGACGCGGTCATCGAAAAGAAGGGCCTCAAGCAGGTCACCGACACGGGGCTGATCGAGGGGATCATCGACGAGGTCCTGGCCAACAACCCCGACAACGTGGCGGCCTACCGCAGCGGCAAGGACAAGCTGTTCGGCTTTTTCGTCGGCCAGGTCATGAAGGCCAGCCAGGGCAAGGCCAACCCGGCACAGGTCAACGAGCTGCTCAAAAAGAAACTCTGAGCAAAAAGGGTACTGCCCCCCTTTTTGCTTTTCAATCGAACTCCAGGGCCACTTCCCTGAAACCGCCGTCCTCGAGCAGGAAGCCGCGCAGTTCCAGGATGCCTTTGGTCTTGAGGGAGATGATCAGATACAGGGTGTCCGGGTAGGCGGCCTGGGCCAGGTCGGTGGCCGAGGGCTCGGCGGGGCTGGACGGGTGGGAGTGATAAATGGCGAACAGGGCCTCGCCCCGCTCGCGCATGGCCCGCATGGCGTCGATCTGACCCTTGGGGTCCATCTCATAGCGGGTCGCCGGGCTCGGGGAGATATTGGCAACGGGGATGCAGCGGCTCGGCCGGCCCCCGCGGCCCGCGATCAGTCCGCACACCTCCATCCCGGCCCCCTGTTGCGCATGGTGCAGCAGGCGATTTACCAGGGGGCGCGGCATGGTGACCGGCTCAGGGTAGGCCGCCGGCTTATCCGTTTCCATCACCGGGGGTTCCTATGTTTTGCGGGTCATCGCAAGGGCGCCCGCGCGGTGGCGGCGCGCCCATGGCCCGCCAGGTCCCGGTGGGCGGCCACCTGTTCAAAGCCCGCTTCGGTCAGGCAGCGGGCCACCGCCGCCCCCTGGTCGTAACCGTGCTCCAGGATGAGGCTGGCGCCGGGGTGCAGGTGAGCCCGCGCCCGAGCGATGACGGCCTCGATCGCCTCCAGGCCGGTGGGCCCGGCCGCCAGGGCCGCCCGCGGCTCATGGGCCAGGTCGCCCGAGTGCAGGTGGGGATCGTCATCGCGCAGATAGGGCGGATTACAGCACAGGATATCCACGCGCTCGCCGGCCAGGGGGGCGAACCAGTCGCCTTGGCGAAACTCGACGTTGGCCAGGCCCAGGCGCTCGGCATTGCGCCGGGCCACCGCCAGGGCCTCGGCCGACGCGTCGCCGGCGATGATCCGGGCCAGGGGTCGCTCCCGGGCGACGGCCAGGGCGATGGCCCCGCTGCCCGTGCCCAGGTCGGCTACCCAGCGGCGCTCGCCGGGGGGCAGGTGCTGCAGGGCCAGTTCCACCAGCAGCTCGGTCTCCGGGCGCGGGACCAGCGTATGGGGCGAGACCTCCAGGTCCAGGGACCAGAACTCGCGCCGGCCGGTGATATAGGCCAGGGGCTCCCCGGTGCAGCGCCGCCGCACCAGGGCCTGGAACGCCGCCAGCTGTCCGCCGCTCAGGGTGCGCCGGGGCCAGGCGAGCAGGTAGGCTCGGTCCTTGCCCAGGGCGTGGCCCAGCAGCAGCTGGGCCTCCAGGGCGGGGCAGTCCGTGACCGGGGCCAGCCGGGCGGCGGCCGACGCGAGGGCCGTCTCGATGGCGGCGGGTATGGTGGTGGCGTTCATGACTGGTTGGGCCCTAGGAGGTCGCCTCGGGGTTTTCCGCGATGGCGGCCAGCTGATCGGCCTGATGTTCCTGGATCAGGGGCCCGATGACCTCGTCCAGGTCCCCCTCCATGACGGCATCCAGCTTGTACAGGGTGAGATTGATGCGGTGGTCGGTGAGCCGGCCCTGGGGGAAGTTGTAGGTGCGGATGCGCTCTGAGCGGTCGCCGCTGCCCACCAGCATGCGCCGGGTCTGGGCCTGTTCAGCCACTTGCTTCTCCTGTTCGGTGTCGAGCAGCTTGGCCTTGAGCAGGGTCATGGCGCGGGCGCGGTTCTTGTGCTGCGAGCGTTCATCCTGGCACTCCACCACGATGCCGGTGGGCAGGTGGGTGAGGCGCACCGCCGAGTCGGTCTTGTTCACGTGCTGGCCGCCGGCGCCGGAGGCGCGATAGGTGTCGACCCGCAGGTCCGCGGGGTTGATCTCCATCTCCTCGATCTCCTGGGGCTCGGGCAGCACCGCCACGGTACAGGCCGAGGTGTGGATGCGGCCCTGGGACTCGGTGGCGGGGACCCGCTGCACCCGGTGGGCGCCCGACTCGAACTTCAGGCGCGAGTAGACGCCCTGGCCGATGACCCGCAGGATGAGCTCGCGATAGCCCCCGTGCTCGCCCGGGTGCTCGCTCATGACCTCGATCTTCCAGCCCCGCCGTTCGGCGTAGCGCGCATACATCCGGTACAGATCCCCGGCGAACAGGGCCGCCTCGTCGCCGCCGGTGCCGGCGCGGATCTCGAGGAAGGTGTTGCTGTCGTCGTGGGGGTCCGAGGGGATCAGGTAGGTCTGCAGCTCGTGCTCCAGGGCCTGTTGCCGGTCCCGGGCCTGGACCAGCTCTTCTTCGGCCATCTGGCGCACGTCGGGGTCGTTGTCGGCGGCCATCTCTTCCAGGGACGCCAGGTCCTGCACCACGGCCTTGTAGCGCTCATAGCAGTTGATCATCGGTCCGATCTGGGCGTATTCCCTGGACAGGCTGCGAAAGCGCTGCTGGTCGGCGATGGTCTCGGGATCGGCGAGCAGGGCGCTCAGTTCCTCCAGGCGATCGGACAGGTCCTCAAACTTGTGTAACAGCGAGGGCTTCATGGGGTGGGGCTCCCGGTCAAGCGTCCGGGTCTTTGATATCCAGTAACTCGCGGGCGGCGGCGAGCAGTTCGGCCCGTCCATCGTAGCCGGCCTGGCGTATCTGGGCGCTGGGGGCGTGAGTGAGCTTGTTGGTCAGGGTATGGGCGAGGCGCTGCAGGACTTCCTCCGGCGGGTCACCCTGGGCCAGGCGCCGCCTGGCCTTGGCGAGTTCGGCCTCGCGCACCTTGTCGGCCTGTTCCCGGTAGGCGCGGATGGTGGACACCGCGTTCAGGGAGCGGACCCATCCCATGAAATGGGTGGCCTGGGTCTCGATCACCTGCTGAGCCTGGCGGGCGGCCTCCTGGCGGGTCTTGAGGCCTTCCTCGATGATGTTCTGCAGGTCATCCACGGTGAACAGGTATACGTCCTCCAGGGTCCCCACCGCCGGGTCGATATCCCGCGGGACGGCGATATCGATCATCAGCATGGGGCGGCGCTTGCGCCGCTTGATGGCGCCCGCCACGGCCGCCTTGTCGACGATGGGCAGCTGGCTGGCGGTGGACGAGATGATGATGTCCGGCTCGTCCAGGTGGTCGGGCAAGTCGGACAGGGCGATGGCATAGGCGCCGAAGTCCCGCGCCAGGGCATGGGCCCGGTCCAGGGTGCGGTTGGCGATGATCATCCGCCCGATATTGCTGTCCTTGAGGTGGCGGGCCGCCAGCTCCACGGTGTCGCCCGCCCCGATGAGCATGGCCGTGTGCTGGGAGAAATCGCTAAATATTTGTTTGGCAAGGCGAATAGCGGCAAAGGCCACGGACACGGGGCTGGCCCCGATGGCGGTGTCGGTACGCACCTGCTTGGCCACGGAGAACGAATACTGGAACAGGCGGGTCAGCAGCTTGCCCGTGGTCTTGGCCTCCTTGGACAGGCGATAGGCGGCCTTGACCTGCCCCAGGATCTGGGGCTCGCCCAGGATCATGGAATCCAGGCCGCTGGCGACGCGCAGGGTGTGGCGCACCGCATACTCATTGGTATATATATAGGTATAGGGTTCGAATTCTTGCTTTATAAGTTTATGATACTCGCTGAGCCAGTCGATAATCTGGGTGGGATCATTCTCCTCGGCATGGCACAGGATTTCGGTTCGATTACAGGTGGATAGGATGGCCGCTTCACTGACTTGGGATAACCCGACCAGCGCCCGCAACGCGTTGGGGATCTCCTCGGGTCCAAATGACAGCCTTTCTCGGATTTCTACCGGCGCCGTTTGATGGTTAATGCCGATCGTAACTAGAGCCATGATTTAACTCAGGTTTTTTGCGCGATACGCGAGAAAGCCAGTGAAACCAAACAATTATAACAATTATGGGGATGCGTGGGAAAAAATTGAAGGTTTGAGTGTCTCATTATATTAGATTGCAGCCTGGAGGCTAACGTTGTGCGAATCATGAGAAATGTTGTTTTGTTGTCCATTTTCTTCCTCGTTGCGGGTTGTGCGACCGTACAACGGCAAGCCTCAGCGCCGGCCGCCCCGGCGCCCCCGGCCGCGGCCAAACAGCCGGCGCAAAAGGCCGATTCCGCTGCCGCCGAAACGGAGAAACTGCCCCATCTTCAGCTGTCAGGGGACCTGCTGTACCGGCTCCTGGTGGCCGACATGGCCAGCCAGGACGGCGATTATCACGCGGCCGCCAAGCTGTACTCCGACCTGACGGACAAGACCGCCGACCCTCGAATCGCGGAGCTGGCCACCCGCAACGCCATCTACGCCCATGACGACCGCATGGCCCTGTCCGCCGTCAAGACTTGGGTGCGCCTGGCGCCCGATGAGCTGCAGGCCAGGGAGTTTGCCGCCACGCTGTATATCCGTGCCGGTGAGACGGACGAGGCGCTCGCCCAGCTCAAGCGCATCCTGGACCTGAGCTCCGGGGACAACGGCTTCATGGCGATCTCCTCCATGTTGAGCCGTGAGTCCAACAAGCAAACGGCGATGGCTGTCATGAAGAAGTTCATCAAGGACTACGAGGACAATCCGGAGGCGCTGTTCTCCTACAGCTACGTGGCGTTTCGTACCGGGCACCCGGAGTCCGCCCTGCACACCATCGACAAGGCGTTGAAGCTCAAGCCCAAATGGACCAAGGCGATCATCTTTCGCGCCCGCATGCTGCTCCTGCAGGGCAAGACGGAAGGCGCCATCGAGTACCTGAAAAAGCGCATCGACGAGCAGCCGTCCGACAAGGACCTGCGCTTCGCCTATGCCCAGGCGCTGCTCAACGCCAAGCGGGTCGAGCAGGCCTACGCCCAATTCAAGGACGTGCTCAAGCTTACCCCGGATGACGGGGATGTGTTGTTTACCCTGGGCGTGCTCGCCATCCAGCTCAACTACGTGGATCAGGCCGAGCACTATCTGGAGCGTGCCAAGGCGGTGGACGGCGGCTCCGATGAGCTGAGCTACTTCCTCGGCCAGGTCGCCGAGCTCCAAAAGGAGTACGCCAAGGCCATCCGGGACTATGCCGCGGTGGAAGGCGGCCAGTACTTCTTCGATGCCAAGGTGCGCAAGGCCACGTTGATCGCCAAGCAGGGCGATATCGGCACGGCGCGCCGGGACCTGCAGAACCTGCGGGCCATGGTCCCCCAGCGCCGCGCGGACGCCTTTCTCGCCGAGGGGGACATCCTGCGCGAGGCACAGAGGTATCCCCAGGCCCTGCATGTCTACAACGCCGGCCTGAAGGAATTCCCCGACAACAACAACCTGCTGTACGCCCGCGCCTATGTGGCCTCCAAGCTCGACAAGCTCAGTCTCGCCGAGCACGACCTGCATACCATCCTGTCCCGCGAGCCCGATAACGCCGAGGCCCTGAACGCCCTGGGCTATACCCTCGCCAATCAGTCCACCCGTTACGATGAGGCCCTGAGCTACATCAAGCGGGCGCTGAAGCTGCGGCCCGACGACTATTTCGTGCTCGACAGCATGGGTTGGGTGCAATACCGGCTTGGCAACTACGACGCCGCGGTGAAGTACCTCAAGCGGGCCATGAACCTCAGCAACGACACCGAGGTGGCGGCCCACCTGGGTGAGGTGCTGTGGAGCATGGGCAAGCAGGACGCGGCGCGGGACGTGTGGGACAAGGCGCTCAAGCTGTCTCCGAATAACAAGCACCTTCAGGAGGTTATGAAGGCCCATGGCCCGTAGCGCCAGGGCCGGCCTGACCCCCGCCCCCACGCTCGCCTAGGCGTGGGGGTCGCCCAAGGGATTGACCGCCCGCCGTGGCTGCGGCGGGCGCTGCTGCGAACAGGGGCCGTCGTGGCCGCGGTGATGCTGGCCGCCTGCGCCACCACCCGCCCCCCGCCGGCCCCCGAAAGCGCCACGCCGCCCCCCGCCTGGCAGGGGCATCGCCACGCCCTGCTGGCCATCGACCACTGGGCCATCAACGCCCGCGTGGCGGTGCGCAAGGGCAACACCGGGATGTCGGCCCTGCTGCGCTGGGCCCAGGACAAGGATGCCTACCGGGTTTCCATCTACGGGCCCTTCGGCCAGGGCGCCGTGCAGCTGCACGGTGACCGCGACGGGGGCGAGCTGCGCACCTCCGACGACAAGACCTACCGCGCCCGCAACATGCAGCGCCTGCTCTACGAGCGGCTCGGCTGGCCCATCCCGGTGTTGGGGCTGCGCTACTGGGCCCGCGGCCTGCCGGTGCCCGATACGGCCACCCGCTTCGGCTTCGATGACCAGGGCCGGCTGGCCTGGGTGGAGCAATTCGGCTGGCGCGTGTCCTATCCCGGCTATCGCTCGGTCAATGGGGTAGAATTGCCCCGGCGGATAACGATTGAGCGCGACGACCTGCGCGTCAAACTGGTGATCGATCAGTGGCATATCAAGACATGAGCCCCTACCCGTGGCCGGCCCCGGCCAAGCTGAACCTGTTCCTCCATGTGGTGGGCCGGCGCCCCGACGGCTATCACGCGCTGCAGAGCGTCTTTCAGTTCATCGACTACTGCGACCGGCTCGACTTTCAGGTGACCGGCAACGGCGTCGTCCGCCGCGCGACCCCCGTGGACGGGATCGACCCCGATTCGGACCTGACGGTGCGCGCGGCCCGCGCCCTGCAGCGCGACAGCGGCTGCCGCCTCGGCGCGGACATCCATATCCAAAAGCACCTGCCCATGGCGGCCGGCCTGGGGGGCGGCAGCTCGGATGCGGCCACCACCCTGATGGCCCTCAACCGCCTGTGGGGCCTGGACCTGCCCGCGGCGCGCCTGGCGCGGATCGGCCTGTCCCTGGGGGCCGACGTGCCCGTGTTCGTCCACGGCCGGGCCGCGTGGGCCGAGGGCGTGGGGGAGCACCTGACGCCGGTGGACCTGCCCGAGCCCTGGTATGTGGTGCTGACGCCGGCGGTGCCTATTGCCACAAAAGACGTCTTTGGCGCACCAGAATTGACACGCAATTGTCCTCCCCTCACAATATCTGACTTTCTCTCAGGTCAGGGTGCCAACGTGTGCGAGCCCGTGGTACGCGGGCGTTTCCCGCAGGTTGCCGAGGCGCTCGATGCATTGGCGCGATTCGCGCCGTCCCGGCTCAGCGGGACGGGCGGCTCGATCTTCGCGGCGTTTAGCCGGGAGGAGGAGGCCCGAGAGGTGTTCGCCCAGCTGTCGCCCGCCTGGCCGGGGTGCGTCGCCAAAGGGCTCAATCGTTCTCCCATGTTGGATGTCCTGCGGGACATGCCGAGCGAGCGGGTGTGACGCGGGCGGCGCGCGTCTCTATTAGGCCGAAAGCACGACGATTAACAATCATTGGGGTGTCGCCAAGTGGTAAGGCACGGGGTTTTGATCCCCGCATTCCCAGGTTCGAATCCTGGCACCCCAGCCAGTTCAGCCCAAGACTAAGAACAGACTCCGATGGCCGAATTTCAAGCGAGAAGCGCACCCGTGAACGGTAGCGGCGGCAACAGCGTCCTCCAGTCCGACACCTCGGTGGAGACCAAGCACAAGATGGTGATCCTGACCGGCAACGCGCACCCGCAGCTGGCCCAGGACGTGGCCAACTGCCTCAACCTGCCCCTGGGCAAGACCGTGGTGGGCCGTTTCAGCGACGGCGAGGTCATGGTCGAGCTGGTGGAGAACGTGCGCGGCAAGGACGTGTTCGTGGTGCAGCCCACCTGCGCGCCCACGGACGAAAATCTGATGGAGCTGCTGGTGATGGTGGACGCGGTGCGCCGCGCCTCGAGCTACCGGGTCACGGCGGTGATCCCCTATTTCGGCTACGGCCGCCAGGACCGGCGCCCGCGTTCGGCACGCGTGCCCATCACCGCCAAGGTGGTGGCCAACATGATCACCACCGTGGGCACCGACCGGGTGCTGACCGTGGACCTGCATGCCGATCAGATTCAGGGCTTTTTCGACATCCCCGTGGACAATATCTACGCCTCGCCGGTGCTGCTGGGGGACATCTGGCGGCGCACCGACCCCAACATGATCGTGGTCTCTCCGGACGTGGGCGGGGTGGTCCGGGCCCGCGCCCTGGCCAAGCAGCTGGACGACGCCGACCTGGCGATCATCGACAAGCGCCGTCCGCGCCCCAACGAGTCCCGGGTCATGCACGTGATCGGCGACGTGCGGGACAAGACCTGCATCCTGGTGGACGACATGGTGGACACCGCCGGCACCCTGTGCGAGGCGGCGCGCGCCCTCAAGGAGGGCGGGGCCCGGCGCGTGGTGGCCTACTGTACCCACGCCGTGCTCTCGGGCAACGCGGTGGAGAAGATCGACAAATCGTTTCTGGACGAGCTGGTGGTGACCAATACCATCCCCTTCGGCGACAAGGCGCGGCGCAGCGCGCGCATCCGCCAGCTGTCCATCGCCGAGTTGCTCGCCGAGTCCATGCGGCGCATCAGTGCCGAGGAGTCGGTGAGTTCCCTGTACATGGATTGAAGAATTGAGCCGGGTGGCTGGACGTTCCCGGAAATAGTGGTTATCATATTGATTATAAAAAATTTTCATGGAGTTTGGTGATGAGCATATCCTTTGAACTGGCGGCCGAGCCGCGCACCGACCTGAACAGTACCGCCAGCCGGCGGCTGCGCCGGGCGGGCAAGCTGCCGGCGATCATGTACGGCGGGGACAACCCGCCCCAGGCGATTACCCTGGATCACGACCAGGTGCTGCAGCAGCTGCAGTACGAGGCGTTCTATTCCCACATCCTCACCGTCAAGCTGAACGGCGCCGAAGAGAAGGTAGTGCTGCGCGACCTGCATCGCCATCCCCACAAGCCCAAGCTCCTGCACATGGACCTGCAGCGCATCAGCGAGACCGAAAAGCTCCATGTGAACGTGCCCCTGCACTTCCTGGGCGAAGAGGTGGCCCCCGGCGTCAAGCGCGGCGGCGGCATCGTCTCCCACCAGCTCACCGAGGCGGAGGTCTCGTGCCTGCCCAGGCACCTGCCCGAGTACCTGGAGGTGGACCTGTCCAAGCTCGAGGTAGGCGACTCCCTGCACCTGTCGGACATCAAGCTCCCCACGGGCGTGGAGCTGGTGGCCCTGTCCCGCGGCCCCGAGCACGATGCGCCGGTGGCGACCATCATCGTGCCGCGCGGCGTCGAGGTGGAGGAAGAAGCCGAAGGGGCCGAGGCGGCCGAGGGTGCCGAGGAGGAAGAGGCCAAGTCCGAAGAGACGCCGCCCACCGAAGAGTGACCGAAGCTCGCCCGGCGGTGACCGCATGACATATCGGATCGGTGGGTATTGACCCAGGGTATTCAGCTGATCGTCGGGCTCGGTAATCCGGGGCCACGTTATGCCAAGACCCGGCACAACGTGGGCTTCTGGTTCGTGGACGAGCTGGCCCGGCGCGCCAACGAGGCCTTCAAGGCCTCGAGCCGCTATCACGGCGACAGCGCCGAGGTCCAGGTGGACGCGCGGCGCTGCTGGCTGCTCAAGCCCTCCACCTACGTCAACCGCAGCGGCCAGGCGGCCCGCGCCTTCCTTCACTATCACAAGATCCCGGTGGAGCGGATGCTGGTGGTGCACGACGACCTGGACCTGCCCCCGGGCAAGGTCAAGCTCAAGCTGGGCGGCGGCCACGGCGGCCACAACGGCCTGCGCGACCTGCTGGCCGTGCTCGGCGACGGCGACTTCTACCGGGCGCGCATCGGCATCGGCCACCCCGGCCACCGGGACCAGGTCACCGACTACGTATTGGGCACGCCCTCGCCGGACGACCGCGAGGCCATTACGGATTCGCTCGATGCGGTGCTCGACAGCCTGCCCGAGATGGCGGCCGGGCACATGGACAAGGCGATGCAGCGGCTGCATACCAAATGAACACGACAAAACAAAACGTACCGCTCCCCCCTCGATCACCGCGTTCTTATCCCTTCTCCCTTCGGGAGGGGGCCAGGATGAGGGGGTCAACATCCGACCGGTTTCCCTATCCCTTCTCCCCCTTGGGGGAGAAGGCTGGGATGAGGGGCAATAAATGATTTATTTCCTTTTCGATCCCCTCACCCCAACCCTCTACCCTAAAGGGCATGAATCCCTGAGGGAGAGGGGGAAGACCTTGAACACCGCTCGCGGGTTACAGATCCCTTCTCCCCCTTGGGGGATTTATGCCCTTTAGGGTGGAAGGCTAGGATGAGGGGGTCAGGCAGTGCCTTGCCGCCGTATATCGCATTCCCTCGCCCTGACGCAGAGGGGGCACAACAACCTGTTATTCTCAACATGACACCGGGAAACCATGGGCTTTAAATGCGGCATCGTCGGACTCCCCAACGTGGGCAAGTCCACCCTGTTCAACGCGCTGACCAAGGCCGGCATCAGCGCCGAGAATTACCCCTTCTGCACCATCGAGCCCAACGTGGGCGTGGTGCCCGTGCCCGACCCGCGCCAGGACCGGCTGGCGGTCATCGTCAAGCCCCAGAAGGTCATCCCCACCACCATGGAGTTCGTGGACATCGCGGGCCTGGTGGCCGGCGCCTCCAAGGGGGAGGGCCTGGGCAACCAGTTCCTGGCCCACATCCGCGAGACCGACGCCATCGCCCACGTGGTGCGCTGCTTCGAGGACGATGACGTCACCCATGTCTCCGGCACCATCGACCCCCTGGCCGACATCGAGGTCATCGACACCGAGCTGGCCCTGGCGGATCTCGACACGGTCGCCCGGGCCAAGACCCGCACCGACAAGGCCTCCAAGGCCGGCGACAAGGAGGCCATCGCCCTGGGCAAGCTGCTGGATCAGATCCATCAACACTTGGACAGCGGCCAGCCCGTGCGTACCCTGTCCCTCACCGACGAGCAGCGCGCCGCCGTCGGGGGACTGTTCCTGCTCACCGCCAAGCCCACCCTGTACATCGCCAACGTGGCCGAGGGCGGCTTCGACGACAACCCGCACCTGGACCGCCTCAGGGCCCGCGCGGCCGAAGAGGGCGCCGAGGTGGTCGCCGTGTGCGCCGCCATCGAGGCGGAGATCGCCGAGCTCGCCGACGAGGAGAAGCAGGAGTTCCTGGCGGACCTGGGCCTGGACGAGCCGGGCCTGAACCGGGTGATCCGCGCCGGTTACCGCCTGCTCGGCCTGCAGACCTACTTCACCGCCGGGGTCAAGGAGGTGCGCGCCTGGACCACCCCCGTGGGCGCCACCGCCCCCCAGGCCGCGGGCAAGATCCACACCGATTTCGAGAAGGGCTTCATCCGCGCCGAGGTCATCGCCTACGAGGATTTCATCGCCCACGGCGGCGAGCAGGGCGCCAAGGAGGCCGGCAAGTGGCGCCTGGAGGGCAAGGAGTACATCGTCCAGGACGGAGATGTGATACATTTTCGCTTCAACGTGTAAAATATTAGAATAAGCACTGCGCCAGGCGGGACCTTCCCTCCTTCGATTCCCATCCGGAACATGGCTACGTAGCTCAGTTGGTTAGAGCACGGCACTCATAATGCCGGGGTCGGTGGTTCGAGCCCACCCGTAGCCACCATATTGCCGTTTTCTTCTCTGCGCGCCAAAAACCACTGTCCGTCGTGTTCCTTCGGCGCCAGGGCGAGTGCAATGCCGGACGTGCGACGTGCGCCCCCTCTCCCCGCTGGGGAGAGGGCCGGGGTGAGGGGAAGATATGGACAACCCTCATATCAAGCCTGTCATTGGTCCGCGCCATCCGCATTGATGTTGGGCAGGGCATTGACCGTCTTGACCAGTTCCACCTGCCGGCGTGCGCCCGTCTTTTCCATCGCCTGCTTGAGCTGGCTGCGGGCGGTATTCATGGTGACCCGCCCTTCCTCGGCGACCTTCTCCAGGGTCCTGCCCTCGGCCAGGCCCATCGCCACCCGCGCCTCGGCCGGTGTCAGGCCGAACAGGGCCTGCAACTGCTCCCCGCTCAGGGGCGCGCGGGCGCGGGGATCCGACACCACGACCAGGGCCAGCGGCCGCTGCCAGATGGCGCCGAGCCGGGATGAGGGGTTGAGGGGCAGGACCATCATCTGGTAGGGGTTTTCCCCGGACGGGCGGGGTACCGCCTGCACGCCGCTTGCGCGGCGCTCGAATACCCCGTCCAGCAGCCGCTCCAAGGATGCCTGATCCTTCGCCGAGCGTCCCGTCAGGCGATGCCATTGAGCGGTGATGACTTCGTTTTCGGCCAGCCAGCGCTCGGCGGCCCGGTTGTGGAAGGCGATGAATCCGTTTTCATAGACCAGGAGGATGGGATAGTCCAAGGTATCGAGGGTCTGGGTCTGCATCGTTGCGCTCAACTTCAGGTACAGCATCTCCCGGTGAAGCCGTCCGGCAATTTCCAGGTGGGGTTTCAGCCGCCGCAGCCATGCCAGCTCCGCGTCTCCCATCGGGCCCTGGTCGCCTCCCCTGAGAAACCCGAGTGCCGAGCTGACGGGCGTGGTGCTGCTCGATCGATAGCCGGTGACGTGATGGATGTCGTTGGGATAGAGAAATTCGTTGTGGAACGGATCGTTCGCCAGGTACTGCTTGTCGAAAAAGCGGTTATTCACAAACCACTTGCCTTCACCTTCCCGGGTCAGGGATTGCTTGAACATCTGATCCTTGGAATGCCAGTACTCGGCGGCCTCGGCCTGAAGCTCCAGGGAGTAGCCGGATGACGGAATGGCGAAGGTGATGCCCTGCATCTGCTGATCCCACAGGTAGTAATGGCCGCCGCGCGCATTGATGACCTTTGAAAACTCGTCCATGAACGCGACCCAGGCCTGCGGCTCCAGAGCGGCGCGATACAGATGCTCGAGCGCGCCGACGAATTGGTTCTCTTTCGCTTTCACTGTCTTTTCCTCCCCCGTGCCTCCTTTCGATCGATGTTGGCGGCCTGCCGGACCGAGCGCGCCGCCGCCGTGGCGGGGCGCCTTGTTCGGTCAGCTCGACGCCCGTATGCGGTTACGTCGGATTGTGTGGTCATCGCGCTGTCCTTCCCTCACCAACGCGGACGTGTCGACGTTGGTTCTCTATACAACCTGGCCGCATAACGAAAACACCCGCTTCATCAGCGCCGGCCGGCTGGAGACGCCGGCCTTGGCGTAGATGTTCTTCAGGTGCGATTTCAGCGTATTGGCGGAAATGCCCAGCCGGGCGGCCATCTCATCCTGATCAAGGCCCTCGGCGATGCCCCGAAGGACCCGGACTTCCGCCGCCGTCAGGCGGTAGATCCCGCGCCACAACGCGGTGTCGAGCTGCACCGGCTCGTCGCCGCCGGTAATGAACACGATGGCACGCGGGACATCCGCCCCGCTGCCGAACGCGTTGTGTTGAGGCAGTGTCGAGAAATTCAGCACATAGGGCGGCCGGCCCGAGGGACGGGCGACGGCGATGGATCTCGAGAAATGCTTCACCGCCGTGATGTCGGGTGTCACCGATTCGCGCACGGCCGCGCGCGCGGCCTCCGCCGCCTGCGGGTCCTTCACGCTCAGCCGGTCTCGCGACTGCCTGGCGCAGACCGGCTGCAGGCTCAGGCCGTCCTGTTCGTCGAGCAGGCAGCGGGCGGCGTGGTTGGCGTGGACCACGTGGTGGTCTTCATTGATGAGCAGTACCCCTGCGCTGAGGCGCTCCAGCGCCGCCAGGCTGGAGGCGACCTTCAGCTCGGCGTCGCGCAGGCGGTGCATGACCCCGAGGGCGCGCGACAGGTGCGGCACCAGGATGCGCAGGCGCTGCTCCTCGCGCGCCCAGAAGCAGCCCTGGCGGATGCCGCGATGAAACGCGCTGACCACCACCGGCATGCGCCCCGGGGAGTCCTCCCCGTAGACGATGCCCACGAGCACGTGTGAGCTGTCCTGCCGGGAAAGGAACTCCCGGTAAAACGCCGTCCTGATCAACCGCTCGTAGGGCAGGCAGCGGTCCCCGTTGATGACGTTGCCTTCCCGGTACAGGCCGAGCCTGACGCATTGGGCCGTCCACGGATCCTGATCCAGATACCGGGTGCTCCAAAGCTCCATGGCGCCGGGCGAGAACCCGCTGTTGAAGTAAAAGCCACCCTTGTCGGGACTGTGCAGCGGCGTGAACAGCAGTCCCCGGGGGGCGTCCACCCACGCCACGACGGCGGCGATCACCCGTTCCCAGCGGGCCGGGTTTGTGATGCACGAATAGATCGAATCGATGAGATCGCTGAGGCGGGTGAACTCGGTGTGGGGGGTCAGTCCCGAGGCCATCGCTCTAATGCCCCGCTACGCCGGCATGTATAGCCATCGGCCCTCGGTGTGTCGTCACCGAGACCGTTCCGTGAACGTATTTTCAGATAAGCAGCAACCACTGACCCCGGGGTCCGATCTTGCAGCGCAATGGAGCTCGCCGGGCCAAAAGCTGTATAGAACAGACAAGAAACCATCTGATGATGTAACCCCCTGTTTATCAGGAATTTCCTGATAAAAACCCCTCTGCCTATGCAATTAGTAAGGTATTTAACATAAGCAGTCAACCAAAAACTTATTTTCCTCACCCAAATGGGTGATGACGATTCACCACGTTCAGGCTAGCGTTATCAACAGAGAGGGACGGACGAGGCCGTCTAAGCCTGCAAGGCGCGTCCCGGCGGTCACAGGGCCGGGCGAGGCGAGGGGTTGCTTCTCGCCAAAAAACAATATGTTGGGCGGCACGAGCCGGTCGCCAGCCGGGCCTTCGGACCGAGGGGAGGGGGCAAGCCCGGCGACAAGAGAGGGATGAAGGGTTCAACACGGAATGTCAGGCCAGGCGCACGGACGGGCAAGGGGAGGGTGGATCACCGCGATGCGCCCTCCCGTCGGCCAGGGAGGCGGCGACGGGGTCCGGGACCCGGCGCGGGAAGATGAGGCGGGCGCCCTCCCATGGCGGGGCGCCGGCCGAAACAGCACCCATGGGGTGACTACAGTCGATTGACGGGTACGGGAGAGGGGAAGTCCGTGAAGCATACCAACACATATGCGATCCCCGGTCTGATCGGGGTCATTTCGCCGCTGGCCGCCTTGCTCGGCTACGCGCCGGCCCGAGCGGCGACGCCTGTCGCCATCGACATCGCCCCGGGCGACCCCGTCATCAGTGGCGGCCAGATCCACATATTCATTGCCGCGGCTGGTAGCGTGCGCAATCTTGAAGGGAGGAAAAGATAATGACTATACCAACCTTGACACGAAGGGCGAGTGCTCTTTTGAAAAAATCAATTTCAAATTTCACGGTAGGAACATTGAGTATGCTGATGTGTACTCTAGGATGAATCTTGTTTCCGCCAAGCTCACGCCGACTCCTCAATTATAGATTTGGGGACGCTATCAAGCGGTGTTACCAGTAAAGGTCTTGCTATTAATAGTCAGGGACATGTG
This sequence comes from uncultured Gammaproteobacteria bacterium, assembly GCA_963844825.1. GTDB lineage: Bacteria > Pseudomonadota > Gammaproteobacteria > CAWJPQ01 > CAWJPQ01 > CAWJPQ01. The sequence goes on along the minus strand of CAWJPQ010000011.1, from coordinate 509,413 downwards.
ACTGGTTATGCTGGCCTTTCAAGTGACTCAAGTTTTCACGCTTATTTATATACTAATTCAATGTTAGATTTAGGGACACTTGGTGGAATTCATAGCTTTGGATTTGGAATTAATAGTTCTGATCAAGTTGTGGGATATTCATTAACTGATGGTAATGCTTCTGTGCATGTATTTTCCACTGATGGATCTACTCCTCCTTTGGATCTTGGTACTTTACCAGGTGGTACATCCAGTTTTGGTCGTGGAATTAATGACTCTGGACAGGTAACTGGATATTCAAATACACAACTTAGTGGTGGAGGTTCTGCTACTCATGCTTTTTTATACTCTAGCGGATCAATGCAAGATTTAGGGACGCTTGGCGGAATTAATAGTTTTGGTTATGCTATTAATAATTCTGGGCAGATAACAGGTTATAGTTTTCTATCTGGCAATACACAACGTCATGCCATTCTTTATTCGGCTGGCGTTTTGCAGGATTTAGGTGCTCTTTCAGGCGGTACGATTAGTGTCGGAAATAGTATCAATAGCTCTGGGGTTGCTGCTGGATATGCTGTGACTTCATCTAATGAAACACATGCCACAACATTTTCATTTGGCAATGCGCCAACAGATCTTGGTGTTATACCAAATTATAATTATAGCCAGGCTCTTTCTATTAATGATTCAGGTTATGTAACCGGTTATATTCGTAATACAAGTGTTGTTAATTCTCAACATGCATTCATTTATACTCTGATGCAGGCATGAAAGATCTTAATGATTATTTGCCGGCGGGAAGCGGTTGGGTTTTGATTGATGCTAATATTAATTCCAATGGCCAAATCGCTGGTACTGGTACACATAATGGTACACAACGGGCATTTCTTTTAAGTAATGCTGTAACACCAGATCTTTCGGTGACAGATTTGACGGCGACGCCAGCTTCTGTTCAAGCTGGTGAGACGGTGACATTAACAGCCACTGTGACCAATACAGGTCTTTTAAATATGACTGAGGCTGTGGTTGTGGATTTTTATAAAAATCTTTCTGGGGCTCCTGGCAATGTGGCTGGTGATGCCAGTTGTTCTGTGCCAGCTTTAGCGGTGGGTGCGACAGCGACTTGCTCGGCCGATGTGACTTATGCAGATGCCGGTACATATAGTGTTTGGGCGCAAGCGGATGCCGCCAATGCGGTGGCTGAGTACAATGACGGCAATAACGCCTTCGGGCCTGTCAGCATTGGCGTTGCGGCGGGTAACTCTACACCTACGGACTTGGTCGTCAGCGGCTTCACGGCGACGCCCAGCCCGGTCGCAGTGGGGCAGAGTGTCACCCTGACCGCGCAGATCGGCAACACCGGCGCGTCAACCGCCTCCAACTTCGAGGTGGATCTGTACAAGGATCTTTCCGCGCCGCCGGCTGCAGGGCAGCTCGGTAACGTGATGTGCACCGTGGCGACCCTCGCACCCGGCGCGACGACTACCTGTTCGGGCGATGTGAGCTACAGCACCGCCGGGACGGCGATCGCCTGGGCCCAGGTTGATACGGCCAACGCGATACCCGAGACCGACGAGCGCAACAACACGGCCCATGTGGGCGTGTCGGTGATGCTGCCGGACCTGCAGATCGCGCTACTGTCCGCGCCCACCACCGGCGTGACGGTCAACCAGCCAGGGCCGGTCTCGGCGCTTGTGCTGAACGCCAGCGCCGTCGGCGTGACGGGCGGGTTTCAGGTGGCGTTCTACCGGGATCTGAGCGGCCCTCCAGCGCCGGGCCAGGTGGCGGACGCGACCTGCACGCTGAACGGCCTGCCCGCGCGGGGACGGGCGACCTGCACCGGGTCCCTGACGTACGGGACCGTCGGCTCCCACAACGTATGGGCCCAGGTGGATCCCGCCGGCGGTGTCAGCGAGGCCGATGAAGGTAACAATACGGCCGGGCCCACCAGCGTGTCCGTGGTTGCCCCCTACACCCTGACCTTGAGCACCGCCGGCAACGGCTCGGGGACGGTGAGCGGGGACGGCACCTACAACGCCGGCGATACGGCCACGGTTTCGGCGAGCCCGGACCCGGGATCGGCCTTCACCGGCTGGACCGGGACCAACGCCTCCCAGTGCAGCACCGGCAGCGTGCTGATGACCGCCGACAAGAGCTGCACGGCCAATTTCGCCCTCAGCAATCCGCCGGACCTGGTGGTGAGCAGCGTCAAGGCAACCCGCGCTCGCCGGCGGTGGGCCAGACGGTGACCCTTACTGCCAAGGTCACCAACCAGGGCGGTTCGGCGGCCGGCGGCTTCCAGATCGACGTGTACAAGGGCCAGTCCACCAAGCCGAGTGTGAACGAGCCGGGGGATTTCAGCTGCGCGGTGGTCAGCCTGGACGTGGGCGCATCGACCACCTGTGAAGGTACGGTGACCTATGACACGACGGGGACCAATATCGTGTGGGCCCAGGCGGACACCACCGCCGCGGTGCCCGAATCCCGCGAGACCAATAACACCAAGCACGTGGGTGTGGTGGCGAGGCTGCCCGACCTGCGGGTACTGTTGCTGTCGGTGTCCTCGAGCAGCGTGGCCGTCGGGGATCCGGTGACCGTCTCGGCCCTGGTGGAGAACGTTAGCTCCGTGGACGCGCTCAACGGTTTCCAGATCGATATCTACAAGAACCTCGCCAGCTCCCCGGGCGTCGGCCAGGTGGGGGACATCACCTGTCCGGTGAGCAGTCTGGCCTCCAAGGCCAAGACCACCTGCTCGGGGACGGTGACCTACGCCGCGCCGGGCAGCTATAAGCTCTGGGCACAGGTGGACAGCCTGAACAGTGTGGACGAGACCTATGAGAACAATAACTCGAAGGGGCCCGTCAGCCTGACGGTGCAGTAGGCGATACGGGCCCGGCAATATCCGCTGCGTCGGGGCGAACGGTAACCAAGAGGGTGGGTAATCCCGCCCTCTTGGTTTGACCCGCCGGTGTCGCTCAGGCAGGTTGTTTTAATTGGCTGCCCGCCGTCAGATCGCCGAAAGCATGCCCGCCATGATGGTCAGTACGCCGGAAAAGGTCAGGGGCGGCAGCTTGTCCGATGCTTGGCGGGTTGCCTTATGGGTTGTCGGCTTCTTGTCCTTGGGCGCATTGCCCGTCGTGCAAGAGGTGACATAATCGGCCGTCTTGTAGTCGGCATAAAAGCCAAGCCCGGCCGACGAGGCACCGACCAGCAGTGCGGCGATGGGTATGGCGCCCGCCACCGCCATGCCTCCCGCGACCACGGCCAGCCCCTTTGACGTCAACCCCCAAGTCTTTTGTGAGTCATTAAGGGAGGTACATTGCCTTGACTGGTAGGGGTAGCGGGGCGGACTTCTGGCGGCGCCTTGGCCCGTGTTGTCAGCGGCGGAATTCGATTGCGCCATGGGAGGCTTTGGCGGTTTGCCCGGCGGGCGCGGCTTTAAGGTGGCGCAGCCCGAGACGGTGATCGCGAGTATGGCAACGGTGACAGCCCTGCGCGTTAATACCACTCCCGCTCCTTTCCCGTTTTCCAGAAGACTCTGAACTGATGAGGGAGGCTGTAATGTTGGTTGGGACCGCTGGTTGGCGGCCGCAGGTTCGAGCCGGCACGGTTCGCCAGACACTCGGCGACCGGTCCTGTCCCCGCACGGAGGGATGGCAGACGTTGAATCTATTTCGACGCGTGAATTGCCGCCGCGTTCGCCCATCAAGGGGTCAGTGGGCTTGAAAATTGCCTGACCATGGCAGAGACAGGGAGACGGAGGCATTTCTTAGCCGGTTTTTTTCAAGTGCTCTGACCCCTTGATTTTGTCCCCGCATAATCCATATGGGTGATGACGCGGCCCGCGGTCCACGGTAACGTAAAGGCGACGGAGGGAGGAATCACCAAAGCCAGGATGAGGGTCCCGACGCGCAGCGGTCGGCGGCCCGCTTTGGAAGCAGGTGGTTACAGCCATTTGTGAAAACAAGGATGTCGCGGTAATCCTGTCAGAGCAGGAATCACCTGAGTATTGGCGAATAAAAGCCCAGGGATGAGCGGGGAGGGCGAGCAAAAGGGAGCTTGCCCTCCCGGCCAACGGACAGGAAACCGAACAAGCTGAGGGAACTACCCCCGAGGGTCTGAATACGTTCCGACCCGACGGGTCAACCGATGCCGCGTTCCTCCGGCGGCAATGCCATCTTGCCCCGTTTGGCAATGGCCGCGCGCCGTTCGCGAGCCAGGCGCCGGACGGTTCCCACCATCGGCTTGAGTTCCGCCGCGGCGGCCAAGGAGTCTTCTACGGTTGCGGCCTTGCGGGCCTGGCCCGGTGCCGATGCGAATTGCGGCTTGTGCGCCTCCTCCGACTCATCAATCATCCTGGTGTCCTCGCGGTTGGTGGAACGCAATGGTTGGAGAAACATTGCGTCGATAACGACTGCTGACGAACTGTATGGCATTTTGCCAGGCGCGTAAAGAATCAACCCATCGCCCGATATCGCTCCCCGCACAGCACGCCCTCGCTCCCCCGCCCATTGTTGCGCGTCGCTGGCCTTGTCTCGGCCTGCATTGATGTCATTAAGCGATTATTAAACGAATGCTTTATAAACTTAAACTGTAATTTATATCCCATCTCCGCCTAGACTCCGAACCCGTACAGGGGTGCCGATATGTTAAACGATCACTAAAGTATTAGTTTAAAAACTTAAACTTTAATTTATCATCCTTTCGCCGTAGACTCTGGGCAAATTTCGGAGGCTCGGGCAGCGGGCCAGGCGCGCGTAGCCGTCGATCAACACTCAAAATCGCAAATAGGAGGACTCCTCAATGAGCGCGAATTACCAAGCGGGCGTAAAAGAATACCGCGACATGTACTGGACGCCGGACTATGTGCCCCTCGACACGGACCTGCTGGCGTGCTTCAAGTGCACCGGCCAACCGGGTGTGCCCCGTGAAGAGGTTGCCGCTGCCGTCGCCGCGGAGTCTTCCACCGGTACCTGGAGTACCGTGTGGTCCGAACTGCTGACCGATCTCGAATACTACAAGGGTCGCGCCTACCGCATCGAGGACGTCCCGGGCGACTCCGAGTCCTTCTATGCCTTCATCGCCTATCCCATCGACCTGTTCGAGGAAGGCTCCATCACCAACGTGCTGACCTCGCTGGTGGGCAACGTGTTCGGTTTCAAGGCCCTCAAGCACCTGCGCCTGGAGGACATCCGCTTTCCCATCGCCTACATCAAGACCTGCATGGGCCCGCCCAACGGCATTCAGGTCGAGCGCGACAAGCTCAACAAGTACGGCCGCCCGCTGCTGGGCGCCACCATCAAGCCCAAGCTGGGCCTGTCGGCCAAGAATTACGGCCGTGCCGTGTACGAGTGCCTGCGCGGCGGTCTGGACCTGACCAAGGACGACGAGAACGTCAACTCCCAGCCCTTCATGCGCTGGCAGAACCGCTTCGAGTTCGTGGCCGAGGCCGTGCTCAAGGCCCAGGACGAGACCGGCGAGCGCAAGGGTCACTACCTGAACGTCACCGCCCCCGATCCGGAGCAGATGTACGAGCGCGCCGAGTTCGCCAAGGAGCTCAAGCAGCCCGATCATCATGCACGACTTCCTGACCGGCGGGTTCACCGCCAACACGGGTCTGGCCAAGTGGTGCCGCAGGAACGGCATGCTGCTGCACATCCACCGCGCCATGCACGCGGTCATCGACCGTCATCCCAAACACGGGATCCACTTCCGCGTGCTGGCCAAGTGCCTGCGTCTGTCGGGCGGCGACCACCTGCACACCGGCACCGTGGTGGGCAAGCTCGAGGGCGACCGCGCCTCCACCCTCGGCTTCGTCGACCAGCTGCGTGAATCGTTCGTGCCGGAAGACCGGTCCCGCGGCGTGTTCTTCGATCAGGACTGGGGCTCCATGCCCGGGGTGTTCGCCGTGGCTTCCGGTGGTATCCACGTCTGGCATATGCCCGCGCTGGTCACCATCTTCGGCGACGATTCCTGCCTGCAGTTCGGCGGCGGCACCCAGGGTCACCCGTGGGGCAACGCGGCCGGCGCCGCGGCCAACCGCGTGGCGCTCGAGGCCTGCGTGAAGGCGCGCAACCAGGGTCGTGAAATCGAGAAGGAGGCACGCGACATCCTCACCGAGGCGGCCGCCAACAGTCCCGAACTCGCCATCGCGATGGAGACCTGGAAGGAGATCAAGTTCGAGTTCGAAACCGTGGACAAGCTGGATGTGGCCTGAGGCCGCACCCGAGCGCTCCTAACTCACAGCGAATCGAAACGAGGAAAGAATCATGGCAAGCATGTACGAAATGGGTGACTACCAGACCGCCCAGACACTCGAGACCTTCGGCTTTCTGCCGCAGATGACCCAGGACGAGATCCACGAACAGATCGCCTACGTACTCGCCCAGGGCTGGACGCCGGCCATCGAGCACGAGCATCCGTCCCGGGCGGTCAGCGACTACTGGCCCATGTGGAAGCTGCCGTTCTTCGGCGAGAAGAACCTGGCCAACGTCCTCAATGAGCTGGAGGCCTGCCATCGTGCCTACCCGGACCACCACGTCCGCCTGATCGGCTACGACAACTACACCCAGAGCCAGGGCCTGGCGTTCGTCGTGTTCGAAGGACGCGGCTGAAGGCGGGAACGGAACGCAAACAATCACGCGACCACGCGACGGGGTTAAACCATGGCACAAACTGCGAACACCTCCACCTCCAGCACCCGCGAGGCGTCGCGCGCCAGGCGCCGGGCCATGTCCGTCAAGGGCAAGGCCGGTCTTGGGGCGGCGACCGGCGCCTCGGGCAGCAAGCCCAAGACGGCGGCGGCCGGTGCTGCCGGTGCCGCGGCCGCCGCAGGCTCGCCGGCGCGCAGCGCGGCCCGTGAGCGGCGCCTCGCCATGTCCAGCCACGGCAAGGCCGGGATCGAAACCGCCGACCGCACCCGCGCGGGCACCGCCGGGGCGTCGCAGTCCGGGCCCGCGGCCGCCGGGCGGGACAAGTCCGGCTGCGGCTGCGGCTGCAAGGGCGAGCGGGACCGTGCCGGGCAGAACCCCGAGCAACGGCCGGCGCAGCAGGCCGAAGCGCATCAGACGCCGCAAAGCGGCAACGGCGCGGCCGCCGCGCCGGCCCGTGCGCCGGCCAAGCAGTACACGGTGAAAGGCCCCGTCAGCCGGAGCGCTTCCGTGAGCGTCGGGCGGGCCGCGGCCCTGGCCCGGCGTCAGGCCATGTCCTCCCGGGGCAAGGCGGGGCTGAAAGGCGGCGGCCCGAGCCAGGCGCAGACCGCCCGCGCCGCCAATCCCGATCTGTCCAGCCGGGAGCTGGCCCGCGCCCTGCGCGCCCAGCGCAGCCACAACGGCTCGGCCGGCCAGAAGAAGTCCGAGCCCTGCGGACGCAAACGCACTCCCCGCACCGCGCAGGTCGTCACGAACCCGGGCGCCGCGCACGACGCGCCGTGGAAGGTGGGCGCCGGCGAGACCGCCTACGGTCAGACAGTGACCGGCACCCAGGTCGGGCGCAGCATCCGGACCACGGGTGACGAGTACAGCACCTGCCGCAACGTGACCGGCACCGAATACATGGGCGCCGACATCTTCCGGCAGTTCTGTCAGACCGAACCCGGCAAGTCGCCGCGCAGGGTCGGCGTCAGTCCCACGGGGCACGGCAACCGCGTCACCGGCAACCGGGTCGGGCGCAGCCGCAGCGTCACCGGCGACGAACCGGGCACCTGCAAGCGTGTCACCGGCTCCCAGTATGTGGGCGCGGACCAGTCCGAGGTCTTCTGTGCGACGCCCAACGAGCCCGGGCCGATGAAGATCACCGGTTCCGAGACCCGCAGAGGAAAATCGGTCACCGGCAACAATGTGGGCCGGTCGCAGCGGGTAACCGGCGACGAGACCGGCGCCGGCCGCGAGCTCACCGGGACCCAGTACATGCAGACCGGCAACGGCAAGGCGCCGTCCAAGGTCGGCCGGAGTCACACCCTGCGCGGCGGTTCCCTGACCGGCACCCAGGTGGGACGCAGCGAACGGGTCACCGGCGATGAGCCCGGCAGCTGCCGCAACATCACCGGCGACGACTACATCGGGCGGGAGCAGTACAGCGAGCTCTGCCCGTCCACGCCCCGGCCGGATGACTTCAAGGTCGGCGTGTCCCAGACCCAGAGGGGCCGGGCCGTCAGCGGCACGCTCACCGGGCGTTCCGGTAAGGTCACCGGCGACGAGCCCGGCACCTGCAAGGCCATCACCGGCACGCCTTATGCCGGGGCCGAGCAGTACCGCAGCTACTGCGAACCGCAACAGGCCCAACTGGCCGCGGCGCGCACCCCGGTGCGCAACGGTACCCCGGGGTCGGTCATGACCGGTCTGCAGCCGGGCATCAACGGGACCCTGACCGGCGCCGAGAAGGGCGCCTGCGAGAACGTCAGCGGGACTCCCTATGTGGGCGCCGACCAATTCGCCGCCGCCTGCCCGGCCACGCCGGCCGAGCCCGGCAGCCCCGATTTTCCCCAGCCGCTGGGCGAGACACCGTGGGGCAAATTCAGCGTCACGCCCCCTTCCCAGGCCGCGCAGGTCGAGGCGCGCAAGGGCGGCGTTACCGGATCGGTCTATGAGAAGGGCCACATCACCGGGCCGTTCGGCATGGCCGCCGGCAAGGTCACCGGGACTGAAGATGCGCGTTTCGGCCGGGACGGCCGTGCAGCGCTGACGGAAGATGTCGCCTCGGTACCCACGGTCGAGGAAGTCGACGGCCGCATCAAATCGCGCATCACCGGCGAAGGCATGGACGCGGGTCAGAAGATCACCGGCGACGACTGGGATCGCGGCGACCGCGTGACCGGCACGGAGGGGACCTCCTCGATGGGGCGCAATCCGACGCGTCGGGGCGGTTCGATAAGCGCCATGCCGGTGTTCTCCCATGCGGAAAAGCGCAACGACCAAATGCCGCGAGCCCCTGAGCAAGGTCACGGGCGGCAGCGGCAATACCGACCGCGGCGCGATGGTGACTTACTCCGGCGGGGCGCGCGGCTGAACCGATTAGCGCAGGAATCGAGCGACTCGAGATAAGGTTATGTTGAACTACCGCAACCAATCACCCAAGGCCCATGTGCCCCAGACGGCCGCCCCCCGGCGGCGTCCGGGGGCGGCGGCCGGCGCGCGCCCCGCAAGGGTGCCCCCCGGCGCCGTCGGGGTCCGGAGTTCTCATCCCCTGGCGCGGGCCGACGAAAACGCGCGGCTGTTCGATTACGAACAGCGTGTCAAGTCCGCCTTTGACGACATCGTGCCGACGCTCAAGCGCATCTCGGCCTTGCAGCACGAAGACGATTTCGAGGTGCGCGCCCAGCGCATGGCCCGCGAGGACCTTGGCTTCGAGCTGCCGGCGCAGATCCTCGCCAATGCCTGGGTGGAGCAGCTCGACATGCGCCGCCTGTTCGCCTGGTGCGTGTTCAAGACCTATCACCGGTTCTGCGATGACTTCTTCACGGCGGACCCGCTCGGATCGAGCGACGCAAGCGAATTTGATGCGTTTTTGCAGGCATGCGGTTTCCATACCCTGGATCTTTCGCCCTGTGCCGACGGCCGTCTCGCTCATGTCATTCGTTTTGTGCTGCGGCTGCCATACCGCGGGGTGCGGCGCAAGTCCTACGCCGGCGCGCTGTTCGATATCGACGACAGCCTCGAGAAGTGGGCCGAGACCGAACTGATGCGTTTTCGCGAAGCCCGGCCCAACTCGGCCGACGCGCCCACGCGTTATCTCAAGGCGGTGGTGTATCACTACAGCGCCAGCGAGCCGGCCGAGGGCTGCGCGGCCCATGGTTCCGATGCCGCCGCGGCGGCCCGTGCCGGCCTGGAAAGGCTCCAGAGTTTCCAGCAGGCGGTGCAGAACACGCACTGCTGCGGTGCCTCCATCGACCTGTTGTTGATCGGCCTGGATACGGACACTGACGCCATTCGCGTGCACGTGGCCGACGGCGCCGGCGCCATCGAGCTCGACCGGTACGTCGACGCGTTCGAACTGTATGAGGCGACCCTGCGGTTATCCGGGCAGCAGGCACAGGAACGCATTGACACCGCGGTGCGCGGCGCCGCGCCCGACATGCAGGATGGCATGCGCCGTCTGATGGCCCGGCTGCTCGAACACAACCTGTCACAGATCGACTACGTGCGCAGCTTCCACGGCGAGCGCTACCGGGATATCGGTCACGCCGAGCGGTTCATCGGGGCCGGCAAAGGTTTCGAGGAAGTACAGCTTCGCAACCTGACCTATTTCGCCTATCTCGACACCGTCGAGGAGGCCGCACCCGACCTGGATGTTGGCGTGAAGATATTCTCCCGGTTGAACGTCGCGCACGGCCTGCCCGTGCCCGTGGTGGTGCGCTACGACTACCAGGGCCACGTGCCCGGTGCCCGCGAACGTGCGGTCGAGCGTTGCCGGCGGGTGGCGCAGGCCATGGCGGCACGCTATGCCGATCTCATCGACCGCGGTCTGCTGCACACGCTGCTGCTGGTCCGTGACTGTGCATCAGGCGGGCGTATCGAAGTGCTGGGTTGTTCGGTTAATGGCAAGGCAACAGGGGAGGCGCACTGATGAAGATCTGTCAGGTGGAGCGGCCGCTGGTAGCGACCAATCGCATCCCGGGCCTGGAACACAGGCACATGCAGGTGGTGCGCGACGGCAGCGCCATGCTTGTGGCGGTGGATGCCGTCGGCTGCATCCCCGGCGATTGGGTGATCTGCGTGGGCAGTTCGGCGGCGCGCGAGGCCGCGGGAAGCAAGGAATATCCCAGCGATCTGACCATCGTCGGAATCATCGACCACTGGCCGCCGGAACAGGCGCAGGGCTGAAGGTCGGAAAATGGACATCCTTCAGGTCGAAGCGCCGCTGGTCTGCACCCGCCGGGTGGAAGGGCTGAAGCAGACCAGCCTGCGCGTACTGCGCGATGCCAACGGCAAGCGGCAGGTGGCCGTGGACCCGGTGGGCGCCCGCGAGGGCAACTGGGTGTTCACGGTCAGCGGCTCGGCCGCGCGATACGCCACCGGCGATTTCGGGGTTCTGACCGATTTGACCATCGGCGGGATCATCGACTACTGGGAGGCCGAATCCGTGGCGCCGGGCGGCGCGGGCAGTGAACACGAGGCGCCGGGTAGCAAGACTGTGGAACAGGAAACAACGTAAGCAGGAGATACTAAGATGGCAGATGAAAATTCAGGTATCGCACTGGGGATGATCGAGACACGCGGACTGGTGTCCGCCATCGAAGCGGCGGACGCCATGACCAAGGCCGCGGAAGTACGTCTGGTCAATCGTGAATTCGTAGGCGGTGGTTATGTCAGCATGCTGGTGCGTGGTGAAACCGGTGCGGTGAACGCAGCGGTACGTGCCGGGGCCGACGCCTGCGAGCGCGTCGGCGACGGTCTGGTCGCCGCGCATATTATTGCCCGCCCGCACCGCGAGGTCGAGCCGGTATTGGGTAAGAACTAAGACGCTGTATATTTTTTCAATTAGACGACGGAGATAGAGAAATGGCAAATGACAACTACGGTATAGCACTGGGCATGATCGAGACCCGCGGGCTGGTGCCCGCCATCGAGGCGGCGGACGCCATGACCAAGGCCGCCGAGGTGCGCCTCATCGGCCGTGAATTCGTGGGCGGCGGATATGTCACCGTGCTTGTGCGCGGCGAGACCGGTGCGGTCAACGCGGCCGTGCGTGCCGGGGCCGATGCCTGCGAGCGTGTGGGTGACGGTCTGGTGGCGGCGCACATCATCGCCCGTCCGCACCGTGAAGTCGAACCGGTCCTCCCTGCCGGCAGCGATCAGTCTGCTGCAGCGGCGGCCTGATCAACCCGTTAGTAACTCTTTTTGCGACAGGAGATTCCAGCCATGGCCAAAGATACCTACGGTATTGCGCTCGGCATGATTGAAACCCGCGGGCTGGTGCCCGCCATTGAAGCGGCGGACGCCATGACCAAGGCCGCCGAGGTGCGTCTGATCGGACGCGAATTCGTGGGCGGCGGTTATGTCTCGGTGCTGGTGCGCGGTGAGACCGGTGCGGTCAATGCGGCCGTGCGTGCCGGGGCCGATGCCTGCGAGCGTGTGGGTGACGGCCTGGTTGCCGCGCACATCATCGCCCGCCCGCACCGCGAAGTCGAACCCGTGCTCGGGGGCGACAACGCGATGGCCGGCAATCGTCCTGATCGCAGCTGAGTGAGCGCACGGGTATAGATTAACTGACGGAGCCGTCGTCATGGTGAGCAGGCCTTCCGATCAGCGTGTTCTCGGCTATCTCGGTCGGGCGCTGAGCCTCGAGTTCAGCGCGGTTCAGCAGTACAGCGCCCAGGCGCGGCTTGTCGCGACCTGGGGGCTGGACGAACCGGCCCAGCGCTTGCGAAACCAAGCGGCCGAGGAGATGGGCCACGTGGACCGGATCATCTCGCGCATGCTGGCACTGGGTGTGGCGCCCAATGCATCCCAGTTGCGTCCGGTGCAGCTTGGTCAGGATCTGCAGGCGCTGTTACGGCAGGACCAGGCGCTGGAGGACGACCTTGTGCGCCTGTACGAGGATGCCACACGACATTGCGCGCGTCAGGGTGACCATGACAGCCGGCTGTTTTTCGAAGCGCTTCTCGAGGAGGAAAAGGCTCATGGACGCGAGCTCGCCCGTTGGCTCGAGGAACTGGAGCGACCTGGCGCCATTGTTAGCGCAAAACAGCGCGCCACCTTCTAAAGGAGATACGCCATGAGCAACCAGTGGCAGGAACGCAAGCGTCCCAACCGCCTGGAACGGCGTTACGAATTCCCGGGCTATCCCGCGCTGCGTGATTTTCTCGATCGTGCCGCGGAGCTGTCCGAACGCGAAGGACTGCATCCGGACATGGGGTTCGGTCGCGACTATGTGAACATGACCATTCACGCCGAAGAGGGCGCGGATGAACTGAGCGATACCCAGCGTCGCTTTGCCGAGCAGCTCGACGAGCTCTACCCCGGCGACGGGGCCCGGTGAGAGCGACCGCCATGGCCGTGATCGCAATGGTCGGCAATAAGGGGGGCGCGGGCAAGACTACCCTCGCCGTGAACCTTGCGACGACGCTGGTGAAAGAGGGGTCCACCGTGATTTTCGACGCCGACCCTCAGGGGTCGGCGCTCCAGTGGCAGAGCATCGCCGGGCCCGGTTCAGACCCCAGGGTGGTTGATGCGGCAACGGGTCTCGAGGAGACCTTCGCGCGCACCGCCGGTCACTATGACCACGTCGTGATCGACTGTCCGCCGTCGGTGCACGCCCCCCAGACCCATGCGGCACTTGAGGTCAGCGACATCGCGCTCATACCCGTGCAGCCTTCGCCCCTCGACCTGTGGGCCACCGTGCACATCGAGCATGCCGTTGAAAGGGCTCGCAAGGCCAACCCGCGGCTCAGGGCGCTGCTGGTGATCAACCAGCTCGAGCCGCGCACCCGGCTGTCGCGCCTGATCCGCCAGGCCCTGGCCGAGCTGCAGCTGTGCGCGGCCCAGACGGCGATTCGGCGACGGGCCGTTTACCGCGCCAGCGTGCTGGAAGGCAAGAGCGTGCTGGACATGGGTCGCGGCGGCGCCGCCGCTGCCGGCGAAATCCGTAACCTGATCAGTGAGGTAGTCACACCATGACCACGACCGACAAAACCGGCGAGAAGCTGGTCGACTCCATGCGCAAGACCAAGGCGGCCGCCGCTTCGGATACGTCCGACACATCGCAGAGCCGGGCCCAAGCGCCCCAAACGAAAAGGTCCCGGCCCCAGGCAAAGAACAATCCCGTGGACAAGCGCGCGTCGGGCGGGGCCGGGGCGCGCGGCGGCGACCCCTATCAAAGCGGCCGCCGTATCTGGCCCGACTGATGGCGTCCCGGTACACCGCGACCTGAGGGGAGTGGACACATGACCATGGAACAGCTCGTTGTAGTGGTTGCAGCCGTGCCGCTGTTGTCCGCTTTGCTGATACCCCTGCTGGCGCCTCGTTTCGGGCGCCGCGTCGCCCGGCTGAGCGTGGCCGCGGGGTGCATCACCTTTGCGCTTGCGGTCGTTGTCCTGAGCGCGGCCGTCATGCGCGGTGCGTCGGGTCATGTCGCCTTGGCCGGATCCTGGGCCATATTCCTGTTCGACCCGCTGAGCTCGCTGATGGCGATGGTCATCGCCGGCATCAGTCTGATCGTGCACATCTATTCCGTGCGTTACATGGCTGAAGAGGCCGGTTATGCGCGTTTTTTCATGCTGCTCGATCTGATGACCGCCACGCTCCTGGCGATGGTCGCCGCCGGGGACCTGGTCACCTTGTTGATCGCCTGGCACTTGATCGGAGTGCTGCTCTATTTCCTGCTCGGCCAGGACACCCGCAGCCACTCCGCCCACCGTTACGCGTTCTGGACCTTCATCACCTATCGCTTCGGGGACCTGCCGCTGCTCCTGGCCGCCGGGCTCCTGTATCACGCCTACGGCACCTGGTCGCTGCCCGTGATCTTTTCCCGCATCGCTGACGGCCCGGCGGTCCAAAGCCTTTTCGGCCTGCCGTTGACCGAGCTGGTCGCCGGTCTCATTGCAGTGGCCGCCTTCGCTCGTTCAGCGCAGTTCCTGCTGCACACCTGGCTGCCCTACACCATGGCCGGTCCGACGCCGGTATCGGCCCTGATGCATGCAGGCATCGTCAATGCGGGCGGATTCCTGATCAACCGTTTCGCGCCCGTGTTCGCCCAGACCGACGGCGTGCTGCCGTGGGTGTTTATCGTCGGCCTGGTTACCGCGTTAATCGGCTCGACGCTCATGCTCAGTCAGAACGACATCAAGAAATCCCTCGGGTACTCGACCATGGGGCAGATGGGCTTCATGATCATGGAGTGCGGCGTCGGGGCCTTTTCGCTGGCGATCTATCATCTGATCTCTCATGGCCTGTTCAAGGGAACGCTGTTCCTGGGTTCCGGCGGTGTCATCAGCGCAGCGCGCAAGGACGATGGGGTGCCCAAGGAAGAGCTCTACACCTTTGTCGTGGAGCGGCGCCCGGAGAGGGGCAGGCGGCCCTGGATGCTCATGGCGGCCGTCACCCTGGCGGTGCCTGTGACCATTCTGGTGGCGGCCCACTCGCTGGTTGCGGAGGATTACTTCCAGGCGCAAGGCGCCGTCGTACTGTTGTTCTTCGGTTGGATAACCGGCGCCCAGTTGATCTTTACCACCTACCGCATGCGCACCGGGAATCTGCGGCGGTTGGTGACGCTTAGCGTCCTTTCCTTCACGGTTGTGGTGGTTGGCTATACGCTCATCGGCCATGCCTTCAGTGTATTCCTCTACCCGGACGAGGTGTTTCGTGAGCAGATCTATGCCGCGGCCAATATCGACGTGCTGCGCTTCGACATACTGATCGGGCTGGTCACCGGCCTGATCGTGGCGGGCTGGCTGCTGGCCTACTATGCCGAAAACAACGGCAGCCGCCCAGGCCGGCGTCTCAGCCGATTGCGGCTCACCTTCTACGCCCTGGTCTCCCGGGAGTTGTATCTTACCGATCTGTTCACCCGCTTCGCCCGCGCCCTGCTGGCGACGGCGGCACGCCTTAACGTCTGGCTGAGGTGGGTCTGACATGGAGACCCTGATGCATTGGCTTGCCGGAGTGTTTATGCCGTTGTTCCCGTTGAGCATGGCGTTCAATGCCCTGTTCGCCAGGGTGCGCGGTGGGCCGGCGCGTGCCGTGCTCTTGCTGGCGTGGCCCCAGTTCGGCCTGAGCCTGGCGTCCACGGCCTGGCCGTCCGGCGCCGTTGGGGTTCCGGCCTTGGCGCTGTTTACCTCGGCGCTTTATGCCCTGCGGGCTGTCGCCCTGCGGGAGGTGGGGCAGTGGGTCGGCTATCTGGCCACTTCGGCATGGGCGCTTCTGTGGGTGGCGCTCTTCAACCAGACCGATCCCCACCTGGTCCGCCTGTACGGGCTCGGGTTCAGCCTGCCGCTGGCGTTGCTGGCGCTGCTCGGCGCCCGGCTGGAACAGGGGTTCGGCGCCGCCTACACCGGACTGTATGGCGGGCTGGCGCACAGGCTCCCGCGCCTGTCCGGCGTGTTGGTATGGGTCGTGCTTGCGATCGTTGCCGCCCCGTTGTTTCCCGGCTTTTTCGCCATGCTCGCAACCATCGTGGCGGTGACGCCGACGGCGCCCCTGGCGGCGCTGGTCATGGCGGGCATCTGGCTGCTGTGGAGCTGGGCGGGGGTGCGTCTGCTTCAGGGGCTGATCGTGGGTCCGGACCACGGCGGCGACGCGACGGATCTGAGCCCGGCTTCCACCTGGGGTTATTCGGCGGTGTTAATGGTTCTGTTCATCGGCGGCCTGTATGTCAGCGGAGATCTGCTATGACGCTGCCCCTCGGTCAACGGCTTCAGATCCGCGCCATGGTCTATTTGGCGGGCGAGCCCATTCCCTATTTCTGGCCCATGCGCTCGTTCATTCACCACAATCCGCTGCACGGCCTCGAGCATCGGCCGTTCCCGGAGGCGGTCCAGGAGGGCGAGCGACTGTTTCATGCCAGTGGGTTCCTGAAACGCGCCGATTATCAGCGATACCTCGTCCAGGGCAAGGTCGATGCAGGGGAGCTGACCGCCAACGTGGATTACTTCGTGGACGAACACAGGCCCCTGCCGGGGGTGGATGTCCGCCGTTGGTTATCGACCTTGCTGACGGAAATGGAACGCCCCGTCGTCGAGCGAAACACGTTGGCCCGGATTTCGGACATACAGAATGCATTGAGTGACCGCCAGCCGGAGCCCTCCCAGCCCGACAGCGAGGAGCTGGTCCAGGCGCTGCGCGGGGAACTGCTGGACTCCCGCCCGGTATACGAGGCCGTGGACGCTCTGTACGGAACCGAGATCGGCTCGGAGCTTGACGAGCTGGTCATCAAGAGTTGCCTGGATTTCTTCGATGAAGGACAGTCCGTATGGGGCATGCCCGGCCGCAAGCGGGGCTTCTTTGCCGCGTGGCGCAACGTCGCCGGGCATAACGGCCGTCTGTATCTGCGGGGGCTTCATATCAATCGTATCGTCGCCGATGACGATACCCCCGAGGGCGTTATCGCTCATGCCATGAAGACCCTCGGTGTGCCGATGCAGCAGTGGGTGAGTTACTTCACCCGTGAACTCGCCCGTCTGCACGGTTGGGCGGGATTTGTCCGCTGGCGTTCCAGCGCCAGGCACTACTATTGGGCCGAGCGTTATCCGGCGGATCTGGTGGATCTCATGGCCGTGCGTTTGACTCTCGCCCTGGCTTTGTTGAGTGAGCGCGGGCGCAAGGGGATCGCGGCCACCGCCACCGATGTGGCGAAGGCCATTGAGCAACGTCCCCATGAGACCTACCTTCGTTGCGAGCTTCACGGCGGTTTTGTATTGCCGGCCATGGCGGCGCGGGTCGAGCAGACCCTGGCGGCAGGGGGGGGCAGGAAGATCGAGCGCCTCTTTTTTGAATACATCGCCGAGAAGCGCCTCCACGATGCCCGGCGTCAGGCGCGGCGTCTTCGTACGCTGGCGGACAAAGCGGGCCAGCGCCAGGCGCTGCTGGCGCTTTCCGCCGATGGGCTGAGCGGACTATTGAACATGCTTGGCGAGTTCGAGCAGCGCGAGGGCATGATCTGGCTGCAGGCTATGGAGAAGCACGCAATCCAGCGTCTGCTTAACGGCGTCAGTCTCCAGGCCCCCGTCACGCGTGAAAAGCGTCCGTTCGCCCAGGCACTGTTTTGCATTGATACCCGCTCGGAGCGAATCCGGCGTCACCTGGAGAACGTGGGCGATTACCAGACCTACGGGATCGCCGGTTTTTTCGGTGTGCCTGTAAGCTTCATGGAACTGGGCAAGGGCGGTGAGATCAACCTTTGTCCGGTCCTGTTGACGCCGAAGAACCTCGTTCTCGAATTGGCGGTCACGGGAAACAAGGATGAACTTGCTGCCGTTACCGTGATCGAGAAGGCAATACACGAACTCAAGGAGTCGGTGCTCAGTCCCTTCGTAACCGTCGAGGCCATCGGGCTGTTGTTCGGCCTGGATATGGTGGGCAAGACGCTGATCCCGCAGCACTACAATCGCTGGCGCCGGCGTCTGTACGAAGGCAAACCGCAAACCCACCTGCTGCTGGACAAACTGAGCCGCGAGCAGGCCGATTCCATTGTGCGGGCAGTGCAGCGGGCGGTGATCGCCAAGGCGGTCCAACAGGAATTCGGCCTGGACGCCGAGGGGGTCAACGATGCCTTGGTGCGTGAGCTGCGCGAAGCGGCCATGGGGAACCGGCAACAAGCCCCGGCGTTGAAGAGTTCTCTGGGTTTGGATGACCGGGCCGAGCGGGATTTCGTTGAGCGGCTGCGCCGTGTTTATCGCATCGATCCGTTCTACGCGCAGCTACAGATGGAACAGCTCGCCCGGTTGGGTTTCAGTATCGACGAACAGGTCGGGTTTGTCAGTCAGGCGCTGCGCGCCATCGGCCTGACCGAAAGCTTCTCCCGGTTTATTCTGCTGGTGGGCCATGGCAGCACCTCCCAGAACAACCCCTACGAGTCGGCGCTGGATTGCGGCGCCTGCGGCGGCAATCATGGACTGGTCAACGCCCGTGTCCTGGCGCAGATGGCCAACAAGCCGGAGGTGCGGCGCAGACTACGAGAACAGGGGATAGGCATCCCCGAAGATGCCTGGTTCGTGCCTGCGCTCCATGACACTACCACCGATGAACTGCGGCTGTTTGATCTGGACCGCATCCCGCCGTCCCATGTGCTCCACATGGATCGATTGCGCAAGGGGCTGAGGGCTGCCTCCCGCCTGTGTGCCCAGGAGCGCATCCCGGCGCTGGGGGCCGGGTCCGGCTCCCCCGAGCCGGCGCAGGCATTCAAAGAAGCCCAGCGCAATGCCATGGACTGGTCCCAGGTGCGGCCGGAGTGGGGGCTGTCCGGCAATGCCTATTTCGTTATCGGGCGTCGAGCGCTTACCCAGTCGTCGTCCCTGCAGGGACGCGCCTTTCTGCATTCGTACGACTATCGCCAGGATCCCAGGCGGCGGTTGCTCGAGAACATTCTTACCGGTCCGCTCGTGGTCGGTCAATGGATCAACATGGAGCATTACTTCTCTACGGTGGACAACGAGCGATTCGGCAGCGGCAGCAAGGTCTATCACAACGTGGCGGGTCGGTTCGCCGTCATGACCGGTAATCTCAGTGACCTGCGCACCGGCCTGCCGTCGCAGACCGTCCTGGACAAGGGGCTTCCCTACCATGAACCGCTGCGGCTCCTTACGGTGATCGAAGCGCCGTTTGAACATGCCTGGGGTGCGGTGGAGAGCGTGGCCGTTGTGAAGTCCCTGGTACGCAACGGCTGGATTCGGCTGATGATCATCGACCCCGAGCAGGCAACGGTGAGTTTATACGAGGATGGCCAGTGGAGCAGGCGGCACGTTGCCGGCGCTCCCGGCCAGGTATTCGGTGAGGAGACTACCGCATTATGAAGAATCTGAATTTCAGTCCGCTCAAGAAGCTTGAAATCATCCTTGCCGGTGAGCACCAGGGTTTTGTCGCCGACATCCTGGATCGGGCCGGTGTCACGGGTTACACAATCGTCAACAACCTTTCCGGGAAGGGCAGTCACGGATTCCACCAAGGTCATCTCATGTTCAATGAGGATGACGTGCTGATCATGATCATTGCAGCCGTTCCGGAAGATCTGGTCAATCCGATCCTCGAAGGGCTTGCGCCCTTCTATAACAAACACTCCGGCGTGGTGTTCATCTCGGACATTCAGGTCACCCGTTTGGTCAAGTTCAGCGGGTGATGCCCCTTGCGTGATTCCAGCCGCGAGCCCGCTTGGGGCAACACCGCATCGAAAGGACTTGCCTGAATTGCGGGCATGGCGGTCTTTTCGATGATAGAGCTTCGAACATACGTATATATCGACTCGTTGCAGCCACAGCTCGCCGAGTACATGGCCACGGTCTCCCAGGGCTTTCTGCCAGTGCCCGGCGACGCGTGTCTGTGGGTGGAGGTCTCGCCCGGCATGGCCATTCATCGACTGACCGATATCGCGCTGAAGTCCACTCGGGTGAACCTGGCGCAGCAGGTCGTCGAGCGGGCGTATGGTTCGATGGTGATTCATCATGGCGATCAAAGCGATGTGCACGAAGCCGGCGGGGTCATTCTCCATCACCTGGGTGCGCAGGTGCGCGACCGCCAGCCCTGCCAGATCGCCTGGCGGGAAATGATTCGCGGCATGACGCCGGATCACACGGTGCTGATCAACCGGCAGAACCGGCGCGGTTCAATGATGCTGCCGGAACAGAGCATGTTTATTCTGGAGACCGAGCCGGCCGGTTACATTGTCTACGCCGCCAACCAGGCGGAGAAGGCCGCCAACATTACCCTCATCGACGTGCGCGCCGTCGGTGCCTACGGGCGCCTGACTCTGTCGGGTAGTGAGGCGGACGTCGATGAAGCGGCGGCGGCCGCCATCGCTGCAGTCAACAACCCATCGGGTACGTGAGCTCATGCATCGTCAGGAACTCCTCGATCTGCTGGGCCGGCACCGTACGCGGTTCCTGGAGGAATCCGCCTTTGCAGATCGGGCGCGGGCGTTTGTGGAGCTTCACCCGGACTGCTTTCATCGTGATCTATGGCCGGCCCATGTGACGGGTTCCGCCTGGGTGGTCAACCCGGATCGCTCCCGGGTACTCATGCTGCACCACCGCAAACACGATCAATGGTTTCAGCCAGGGGGGCATGCCGATGGCGAGGCCGATATCGCGGCGGTCGCCCTGCGTGAAACCTCGGAGGAAAGCGGCATCGCGCCCGAACACATACGCCTGGTCAACGCCCGCATCTTCGACCTTGATATCCACCGCATCCCTGCCGGTCAACAGGGCCCGGCGCATGAACACGTCGATGTCCGTTTTCTGGTGGAGATCGATGACCGGCAGCCCGTGCCGGGCAATGATGAGTCTCACGAGGTGCGATGGGTGCCGCTGGGCCAGGTGTCTCGATTCAACAACAATCGCTCAACTTTTCGCATGGTGGAAAAGACCCGGCGATTGCGACGGCGGTTCGATTATGCCTGAGGGTCCTCGCCGATATGCCGGGACATCAGGAAATCTTTGAACGCCTGTGCGGCCGGGGCCAGGACCTTGTTTTCGGGGTAGACCAGGTGCCACTGGCGTTTCAGCGGGAGACCTTTAACGTCCAGAACGGCGAGATCTCCGCGGGCGAGCTCCGCTTCGACGGTGATCTTTGCAATGATGGAGATGCCCAGTTTGCCCGCAACGGTCTGCTTGATAGCCTCGTTGCTGCCCAGTTCCATTCGCACCCGAGGCGCCGTGTCATGGCGTTTGAAAAAGGCTTCGCAACCCAGGCGGGTGCCGGACCCGGGCTCACGTGCGATGAACGGCTCTTCGGCCAGGCGCTGCGGCGAGATCTTCTTCTTTGCGGCCAGTGGGTGTTCCGGATGGGCAATGGCCACCAACGGATTGGGCGCGAAGGGAATGGTGACGACGCCGAGGTGCTCGGGAGGCTGGCCGAGGATGTACAGGTCATCCTGGTTGTGGGCGAGGCGATCCAGAATCGCTTTTCGGTTGCCCACGAAAAGCGAGACCTCGATGCCGGGATGCTGGGCGCTCAGTTGGCCGAGCAGCAGGGGAACAAAATACTTCGCCGTGGTCAGGATGGAAACACTGAGGGTTCCCCGCTCCAGCCCCTGGATCGCCGCCAATTCCTGGACAAGCCGTTCCATGCGCGCCGAGATGTCACGGCAGGCGGAAGCGACGGCCTCGCCCGCTTCCGTCAGATAGAGCTTTTTGCCCACCTGCTCCACCAGGGGTTGACCGGCCGCCTCGGCCAGTTGTTTCACCTGGATGGAAATGGCCGGCGGGGTTAGATGGAGCACCTCCGCGGTGCGGGTGATGCTCATGTGCCGGGCCAGAGCATCAAAGATCCTGAGCTGATGAAGGGTCGCGCGTCGGATTAGCATAGGATGTTAAAGGATAAGTAAAGAAACAGTTTAGAAACTTAAACTGTAATTTATCACTTGTTCTCAATAGACTCAATTTGTTCCTGGCAAGCAGGGCCGGAAAAGCCGGGTTACTGACATCAACTGCTCAAGGATTGATCACCAACGTCCGCGCTTGCCCGGCCGGGGCCAACCGCCCGTGACCCGGCAGCGCGATCACCGTCTGGAGGAATGATCGAAATGGCACTGGTCAACATGAAAGACATGCTTGATCACGCCTATCGGCACAATTACGCCGTGGGCGCGTTTGAACTGGTCAACCTTGAATTCCTTCAGGGGGTTACGGCAGCGGCAGAGCGCTGCCGGGCACCGGTCATTTTGAGTCTCGGGGGAACGCATCTCGAGACCTTCGACTTCGATCTTCTGGTATCGGCCGTGGAGTGCGCTGCACAGGGAGCCTCTGTCCCGGTGGCCATCCACATGCACCATGGCCGTGATCTTCACTCCGCAGTGCGTGCCATTAACGGAGGCTGCAATGGTGTTATGGTCGATGCATCCCATCGAGGGCTTGGAGACAACATCGACCTCACGCGTG
Source organism: uncultured Gammaproteobacteria bacterium (assembly GCA_963844825.1). GTDB lineage: Bacteria > Pseudomonadota > Gammaproteobacteria > CAWJPQ01 > CAWJPQ01 > CAWJPQ01. Next base: position 486,912 of record CAWJPQ010000011.1, on the reverse strand, counting down.
AGGTGGTTGCCATGGCCCGGGGTTGCGGCGTGCCGGTGGAAGGCAAACTGGGATACGTGCCGGAGCCCGAGGACGAAAGTGGGCAGGCGGATCCGAACCGGGTCGTGTATCCAGGGGTGGCGGAGGCGCGCGGCTATGTAGACAGGACTGGTGTCGACTTCCTCGCGGTCTCCGTCGGGACGGTGCGCGGCCGCATGAAAACAAAGCCGAAGCTCAACTGGCAGCGCCTCAAACAGATCAACGATGCGCTGGGAATGCCGCTGACTATCTACGGCAGTGCCGGGCTGAACCAGAGTCAGTTCGGGCGGCTGATCGCCCACGGCGTCGCCAAGATCAACTACTATACGGGACTCGCCGATACCGCATTCGAGCAGCTGCGCTCGAGCACCAAGGGTAATGTCAAAGGCCGCTACACAGCTGCCATGCGTGCGGTGCGCGACGCGGTGGACCAGGAGGCCGAGCGCTGCCTGCGGTTATGGGGCGCAGCCGGCCGCGCCGCCGAGGTGCTTGAGCAGTGCAGGCGCTGGGTGGCGGTGGACCATGTCGTTACCCACGACTTGGATGGGCTGGACGACAGCGGGATGGACGCCGCCATGGGCAAGGCGGCATATCCCGAGCTCGATTCCCGGAGTGCGCGAGGCCTGTTTCGGCAAAGTGGTGCGAGCCGATGAATCGTGCCGGGACAGTGGGCCGGTACGCCCTTGTCACTCGACGGCCCGCCGACAGATCCTGTGAGCACGCGGCCTATGTGGCGTTGGCCGGCCGGCGGCCTCGTCCGGCCTAGGGCGCCGGTACCGGCCCGCTCCTGGCTTCCCGGGGTGCCGACGGCGCGCATGCCGGGAAAACTCGTTTCGTTCGGGTAGCATTGGCTGCTATATCGCCGTTCTTCGCGCCTCGCGGTTTTTCAACGTGTCGAGTTCCCTCCTGTTGCCGCTCGGCAAACACCCGGGGGCGCATTGTCGGCAGAGGCCCTCGTTCACCGGCACACAAAGAAAGTAGCTCGACGTGTGATTTTCCCGTCCGTTCAGTCGCCCTGCGACGCCGATGCCCATCGTCGGCGGATAACGAACCGGGCCTGTGGTGGGGGTGATCTGCACGGCCTTCCCTATTTGTTTGTTATTTAAACATTTTCCTGGATTTCGAAAATCCGGGCGTTTATCCTGGGCTTCTATGCGCCGCCCGCTGCAGTGCGTGTCGCGCAGCGGCTGGCCTGTGACAGGAAACGCCTCTTCACTGAAAAGGGATGCCTATGTCCGAAGACGAAGGGCTTGTCAGTGCCTGCCTGCTGGACGGCGCCGGCGGCGGCCGGCGGCTGGACTGGTCCGGCGTGGAGCAGTGGTCGCCGGACGACGGGTTGCTGTGGGTGCACCTGGACTATACGGCGCCGCGGGTGCAGGCGTGGTTCCGTCACCACAGCGGGGTGGACGAGATCGTCAGCGAGGCCATTCTGGCCGAGGAGACCCGGCCGCGCAGCACCGCCCTGGGAAACGGTCTGCTGCTCACCCTGCGGGGCGTCAATCTCAATCCGGGCGCCGATCCCGAGGACATGGTGTCCATTCGCGTCTGGACCGACGGCCGGCGCATCATCAGCACCCGCAAGCGGCGCCTGCTGTCCGTGGACGATCTGCGGCGGGATCTGGACCGGGGAAAGGGGCCGGCCACGGTGGGGCAGTTCATCGTCCAGTTGGCGGACCATCTGATCGAGCGCATGGCGGACGTTGTGGGCGGGATCGACGAGACGGTGGACGGCCTCGAAGACCAGGTGCTGACCATGCAGAGCTACCAGCTGCGGGGGGAAATTGCGGGGGTGCGGCGCGAGATTATCAGCCTGCGCCGTTACCTGGCGCCCCAGCGCGAGGCCATGGCACGGCTCCATAGCGAGCGTATGCCCTGGTTCGAGGACGTGGACCGGATGCGGCTGCGCGAGACCGCCGACCGGATCACGCGCTATATCGAAGATCTTGATTCGGCGCGGGACCGGGCCGGGGTTACCCACGAGGAGCTTATGGGGCGCCTGTCGGAACAGCTGGACCGGCGTATGTACGTGCTGGCCATCGTAACCACGGTGTTTCTGCCCCTCGGGTTTCTCACCGGACTGCTGGGCATCAACGTGGGAGGGATCCCCGGCGCCAATGACAAGCATGGCTTCGTGGTGGTGATCGCAGGGCTGATCGGTCTGGTGTTGGCGCAGCTCTGGCTGTTGAAAAGGCGCAAGTGGTTCTAGAGCCGTGTGCCCTGGTAATGCGGCGACGCCTTACAACCCGGCGCGCAGCTCGCGTACGTCCTTCAGCATGGTGCGCAGGACCTGCCGGCCCTTGCGGCTCTTGAGGGCGTGGTGCCGGCGGCGGCCCTTGTAATGCTCGGGGTGCAGAACCTGCTGCGCCACGAAGCGGCGAAAGACCGCGTTGACCGCCTCGAACCCCAGCGGCCACAACTCGCGCACCAGGCGCTCGGCGGCATAAATGACGGCGTCGCCCGTCACCCGCTCGTAGCGGTTGATAAGGGCCGAGCGGTTTTCCATGCCCCCTAGGACGGCATCCGCCGATTCATTGCTGCGTCGTACCACGCCCGTCAGGAGGCGCCGATACAGGCGCTGGAATTCCATTGCCTTGTCCCGGCGCGCTGGAGTAATCCGTGCGTCCTGAGGCGTGGCGTAACCCGTTCTCATGATGGACAGGAATTGCCCGGGGTCCATGTCCGTGTTTGTGGTCAGGCAGTGTCCGGGCAGCTCGCGCAGTATGTCGCGTACGCAAAAAACCGCATCGGCGGTGACGCCATCGCGGGTCCTGTACGGACCCCGGGTCGATTTCACGCGTTCGAATGCGTGCACATTCGCCCTGAGCCGCCGCAAGTCCCGGCGAAGACGTGCATCGCCCAGGATGAACTCACCCTGGCGCCGGTCGTACCCCAGCTTGTGTATCAGGACCTTGTCCTTGGTTTGCTCGAAGACCCTGTCGAATGCCTTGAGGGCGGCGTGGTGGCGGAACGCCCTCAGGGGCTTTTTCTTCCCGGTGACGACATAGTCCGTCAATTGGGCGAAGGTTTGAACCATCTGGCGGGCCTTGCCCCTTTGCTCGGCAATGGTGGTGGATAGGCGGTCGATGTCGTCGTAGCGGTATTCGTGGTGATAGAGGCCGAACTGGCGCACCGAGCCGTAGTCCAGTACGGAGCCGTCCATCAGCATATTGTCGCCGTCCCAATCCATCCAGCAGAAGATGTACTCGCTCTCGAACACGGCGGCCGCGCGGGCGAAGTTGGCGGCCATGCGTTCGAGAAACACCCTGTACTCGCCTCGGCCGGGCCTTGATGGAGGCCAGTCGCCGTTGCTTCGCTGCCGGGCGATGTAGTAATCCACCGCCGCCCGCAGATCCCGCAGCCGGCCCATCTTCAGAAGGCGGAAAAAATGGGCCGGGCGCAGCAGATTTCTGGCGGCCCGCACGGCGATGCACGTGCCGTCCTCGAAGGCAATGATGGCGAGGGTACGCTCGGTGGCGATGCCGTTCCTGTGGAAGATATCGCTCATCAGTGCGGCGCAGACGCTGTCGATGAGATCGGCCTGGCCGCCGGCGTAGGAATGGATGAGATCCCCGGTCTTGAAGTAGGTGCCGTGACGCGCCGTTGCGGGGCTGAGGCGGGTCGCCCCCGTGCCGCAGCTCGAGATGTCCCAGGTGCCGTTGGGGCCGTTGAAGGATCCGTTCCATATGCTTCGCCCGTCACCGGATGTGCGGCCGGTCCTGCTGCGGTGCTGGCATTGAAGATAACGGGTCGCCATGTACTGGTGCGGGTGAATATCCCCTGCGGGAAACCGCCGTCCCTTTTGAATGTCGTGCTCGTTGATGATGACCAGGCTGAAGGTGTTGAGGAGGGTCTCGGACAGGCCGGCGTCGAGTCGGCGGGGATGGCGCCTGCCGATCAGGCCCATCTCCTTGGCCAGATCGAAATTGAAGTAGAATACTCTGCCGTCATGACGGCGGCGTACGGTGTAGTCGATATGGGCGTCGGCGCATACCTCTCGCCATGGATGCAGGCCGTTGATGGTCTGGAATGGTCGATAGCTCATACGGAGTCAGGGACGTGGTTGGTCTATTAGCAAGTATCGGGACCGGGAGGTGGTATGTTTAGTTTGGATTGGTTTTAAGGTCCCCCGTGGCGTTGCGGCGGGCGCCGTGGGAGGCACTGCGGACGGGGGCGCCGCCGGCCTATCCCGTGACCGGCCCCTTGCTAGAATAGGCGGGCCGGCCACGGGCGCACGGCGGATCGGGCGGGTGAAACACGCTTATACAACGACGGCCTATATTCATGGAACCGATTATTTCCATTCGCAATCTCAGCAAGACCTACGCCTCCGGGCTGCAGGCGCTGCGGAACATTACCCTGGATATCCGTCGCGGAGAGATCTTCGCCCTGCTGGGCCCCAACGGCGCGGGCAAGACCACGTTGATCGGCATCGTCTGCGGCCTTGTGACGCCGGGCGGCGGCAGGGTGTCGGTGGACGGTTGCGATATCCTCACGCACTATCGCGCCGCACGGTCAAAAATCGGGCTGGTGCCCCAGGAGTTGGCTACGGCCGCCTTCGAGAGCGTCTGGGACACCATGAACTTCAGCCGCGGCCTGTTCGGCAGGGCCCCGAACCCGGCGCATATCGAAAAGGTGCTGCGTGACCTGTCCCTGTGGGACAAGCGCCATTCCAGGATCATGACCCTGTCCGGCGGCATGAAGCGCCGGGTAATGATCGCCAAGGCCCTGTCCCACGAGCCCCAGATCCTGTTCCTCGATGAGCCGACGGCGGGCGTCGACGTGGAGCTTCGCCGTGATATGTGGGAGATGGTCCGGGGTCTGCGCGAGAGCGGAGTGACCATCATCCTGACCACCCATTACATAGAAGAGGCCGAGGAGATGGCCGACCGCATCGGCGTGATCAACGACGGCGAGATCGTCGTCGTGGAGGACAAGGCCGTGCTGATGAACAGGCTCGGCAAGAAGCAGCTCACTCTGACCCTGCAAAGCCCGCTGGCGCAGGTCCCCGCCGAGCTTGCCGGCCGGCCCCTGGAGCTCTCGGCGGACGGCGCGGTGCTCACCTATACCTTTGACGCCCAGAGCGAAAACACCGGCATCTCCGACCTGCTGCGCCAGCTGGACAGGCACGGCATCGATTTCAAGGACCTGCACTCGGTCCAGAGCTCCCTGGAGGAAATATTCGTCAGTCTGGTAAGGAGAAGGCCATGAACATCTATGGGATACGCGCCATCTATGCCTTTGAAATGGCCCGCACCTGGCGAACCCTGATGGAGAGCGTCGCCTCGCCGATTCTGTCCACGTCCCTTTATTTCGTGGTGTTCGGGACCGCCATCGGCTCGCGCATCGGGCAGATCGACGGCATCAGCTACGGGGCCTTCATCATCCCCGGGCTGCTCATGCTGTCGCTGCTCAGTGAGAGCATCTCCAACGCCTCCTTCGGCATCTACTTCCCGAAGTTCTCCGGGACGATCTACGAGGTGCTCTCCGCGCCGGTGTCCTACATCGAGATCGTGATCGGGTATGTGGGCGCGGCCGCCACCAAGTCGGTCATTCTGGGCCTGCTGATCCTTGCCACGGCGCGGCTGTTCGTCGATTACGGGATCGCCCACCCCCTGTGGATGATGGCCTTCCTGCTGCTCACCGCCGTGACGTTCAGCCTGCTCGGGTTCATCATCGGTGTATGGGCCGACGACTTCCAAAAGCTTCAGATCGTGCCCCTGCTGGTCATCACCCCGTTGACCTTCCTCGGCGGCGCCTTTTATTCCATCAGCATGCTGCCGCCCCTGTGGCAGAAGATCACCCTGTTCAATCCGGTGGTGTACCTGATCAGCGGGTTTCGCTGGAGCTTTTACGGCGCGGCCGATGTGAGCGTGACCGTCAGCTTCGGTATGACCGTGCTGTTCATGACGCTGTGCCTGACGGCCATCGCGTGGATATTCAAGACCGGCTACCGGCTCAAGAGCTGACATTTTGACGCCAGAGCATCGGCGGCGCGACGGTTGGCGTCAAAGCCGGCGTTCGAGGTATCCTCTGAGGAAAACATATGGGATAGATAAAGCATTTATAACCCGTGCATCATTAAGTGATGATGGTCTTCAGGGTCGCGAATTTTCCCCATCTCAAAAAAATGTAAGCGACCTGCGTGTGTCGGCGTCCCGGAATGTCGAAAAACCTTACGTGCCTGGCGTGCGGGCGACCGGTTGAATGCGGCGTTGATTGAATCTCAGGGCGTAGGCGTAGGCATGGCCGACCCTATGGCCATCCTCGTGAGGGGAAACGTCGGGAATTTTTACGCCAATGCTGCGCCACAGGCTCTCAAATTCAAGGTGACCGGATACAACTGATTGTTAAATAAAGAGTTATGTTTTGTGGCATGGTTGATGCTTCTCGACGCTGAGGGAGGGTTCCGCGAGCGTCAGGGACCGGGCGTTGTTCACGGGCTCAACACGTCATAACCACGGAGAAAGGCAAAATGACCTCTTCAATACGTAATTTTCTTCCGCTGGCCGCCTTCGCGCTTATTGCGGCGACGCCTGCATCCGCGACGGTCGTCAGTTCCTTCGCCGCCACGCCGACCGCCGGGCAGTGGTATCAGAGCGATGTGCGCACTGGGGGCAGTGCCTCGGTGGTCGACCTCACAGGGCAGGGCGGTAACCTGGAAAACAGCCAACCGCTGCCGGTGGGCGCCGCGAGACTGACCACAGACAGCACCAATACCGCCAAGGCGGAGGTCGGCGTAACCGGCAACTACGGGGCGGCGGGCGATATCCTGTCATCGATGCAACTGGCCTATTCCTACTATCGGCACAATGATCCGGGCACCAACGCGGCGGCCGCGCCTTCGCTCAAGCTGAGCTTCTACAATGCCGGTTACTCGGGGGACGGCTTTGTCACGCTGGTCTATGAGCCTAACTGGAATCAGCCATCCAATCCCGGTAGCTCCGTCAATCCGCCCAGCGACCAGTGGCAGAGCGTGAGCATCGACTTCACCCATGGGCTGTTCTGGCAGAACGGTGGTTTCGGGCAATCAAATTCGGCGGGTGGCCCACCGCTAAAGACGTTGACGGACTGGTTGACCGCCTTCGACAGCACCAGCAGTAACGGGTTCAGCGCCGCGGACCTGGTATACATCGGGATGGGTGTCGGCAGCTACAATCCGGGTCAGACCGACTATTTCGACAACGTCAGCGTGAATTTCAGCAATCCATCCAATGAGTCGCAGTACTCGGCCGCGTACAACTTCGAGCCAGTATCCACGGGGCCGGCATCCGTGCCTGCACCGGCTACGTGGTCGCTGATGGCATTGGGGCTTGTAGGTCTTGGCTATTGCGACCGCCGCGCACGCAGGTCCTGATCCGTCATCGGTCATCGTGCCACGGCTGACTCTCGAAGGCCGTGCGAAGAGAAAAAGCCCCGGTCCTGCCGGGGCTTTTTTTTAAATAGGGGACAGACCACGGTTTCGGAACTATCCCCGAACCTTTCGAGGACGGCCGGATCTGCCGGGAATGACGCGCCGCCGGAGCATTGTCGTCACCTCTTTCTTGAAGCGATCGTTGCCGAGGACGTAATTGCCGTTGGTCGCCGCACGAATCCGGTCAATCAGGGCGGGATCCAGGCGGGTGCCAAACAGGGCTCGGTAAGCCTCCCGGCGCTGACTGTGGATACCGCCCAGCGCCGTGTATTCAGGATGCGGTGTGAGGATAGGGTCCGCCGCTCCGTGGGCGTTGGCGTGAAAACTGGACCAGGGGTAGTCGGCCGGGTGCTTGACCATGTTGGCCCGCACCGGATTGAACTCAATATACCGGTAGCAGGTGAGCACGTAGGCCTCGCTTTGAGCCAGACATGAGCGGAACCGGCCTTCCCACAAAGTGCCTGACCGCCTGTAAGTGCGGTTTACGTATTGAACGTACCGTTGACCGAGATGCTTCATCATCAGACTGGCGCTATCGCAGTGCTCGGGCGTAATTAGCAGGTGCACATGGTTTGTCATTAACACGTACGCATGGATCTGGCAGGCATGGGACTGTGCTTGCTTGCGTAGGATGCTGAGGTACTTTTGGTAGTCCTCGTGGGCAAAGAAGCAGGGCGAGCGGTTGTTGCCACGTTGAATGATGTGCCAGGCAATACCCGGCACGGAGATGCGTGCACGTCGCGGCATGCGGATATCCTTATCCGTTCATGTTCCAAGTGACTATCCTATCAGACGTAGAAAAACCGTGGTCTGTCCCTAATTTATCTAGTTGGATCAATGGTATATCTTGGATGGAGTTGTGGGTGCCCCGAATTTGATAGCTGCTGATAGTTATAATGTAGCAGCAATAATTATTGGTTGTTATATGCAGGTTTTGTTATACCCCGCTGTCTATGAATAAAAAATGATCGAGGGAGGCAACGGTGAGCCAAGACAGGTGTTTCAAGCGGGTGCGGTATGGGGCGGTGGGGATCCTGGGTGTTGCGGCGCTGGCGGCGGCCGGTACGGCGGATGCCACCAACGGGCATGTACTCCACGGGGTAGGGTCGGTCAATCAGTCCATGGGCGGGGCGGGGATCGCCACCTCCCTGGATGCCCTGGGGTCGCTGTACAACAATCCGGCGTCCATCGCCGGGCTGACGAGCAACCGCTTCGAGTTCGGGTTCGAGCTGTTCATGCCGGATCGCAGCATGTCCGCCTCGGGGGGCGGCGCGTCGGGGACGGTGGACAGCGAGCGCCGCGCCGCGCCGATTCCGGCGGTGGGGCTGGTGCACAAGACCTCGACGCCCTGGACCCTGGGCTTCGCCGCCTACGGCATCGGCGGCTTCGGCGTGGATTACCCGGCGAACCAGCCCAACGGCGCGGGGGCCTTCAACCCCTTGGCGGCCCCCCAGTCCAGTCAGGGCTTCGGGGCCATCTATTCCAACTACCAGTTGATGCAAATGGCGCCGACCCTGGCCTATGACCTGACGCCGCACCTGACCCTCGGCGCCGGGGTGGACGTGGACTGGGCAAGCCTGTCCGTGGCGCCCTGGCCCGCCACGGCGCCCAACGCCTCCGGCTATCCCAGCGGGACCCACGCCGCCACGGCCTGGGGTTGGGGGCTGGTGGTGGGTGCCACCTACCGGCCCCTCGAGACGGTGACCCTGGGGGCGGTGCTCAAGAGCCCCCAGTGGTTTCAGTCCTTTCGCTGGAACTCCCAGTATCCGGACGGCACACCGACCCACTTCAGATTTCGCCTGGACTACCCCCTCATCGCCGGGCTGGGCCTGAGCGTCAAGCCGAAGCCGGATTGGGTGGTGGCGGCGGACGTGAGATGGATCGACTACCGCGATACCGAGGGCTTCAGGCAGAGGAATTTCGCCATGGGAGCCACCGGCCCCTATGTGCAGGGCTTCGGGTGGAACAGCATCTGGGTCTTCGCCCTGGGTACCCAATACCACCTGACCCAGCATGTGGCGCTGCGGGCCGGGTACAACTACGGTCAGAATCCCATCCCGTCCAATCAGCAGTTCTTCAACGTGTTCGCACCGGCGGTGGTCCAGCAGACCTTGAGCGTGGGCCTCGGCTTCCAGCTGACGCCGTCCCTGGGCATGGACCTGGCGTACTACCATGCCTTTGAGGCGAGCGCCACGGGGCCGATGATCAGCAACGGCGGCGCTTCCATGCCCCCCTTGAACCAACCCGTGCCCGGGAGCCAGGTCACCAACCGGCTCAGCGAGGACTCGGTCTCCCTGCAGTTCACCATGGCCCACTAAGAAAAGGGGAAAAAAAGGAAAAAGGGGGACAGACCACGGTTTATGTAGAAACCGCATAAACCGTGGTCTGTCCCCCTTTTCCTTTTTCCGCCCTTTTTTTCCGAGGTTTTGTCGCGGCCCTGGCAGGTCAGCCGTTGACGTGCTGCATGGCCCACTCGGGGTAACGGGGCCCGGCGGCGACTCCGAGGGGGGCCACCGCGTCGATACGCTGCAGGTCGTCGGCGCCGAGGACGATGTCCAGGGCCGCGATGTTCTCCTGCAGGTGCTCGCGGCGGGTGGTGCCGGGGATGGGCACGATGTCCCGGCCCTGGGCCAGGACCCAGGCCAGGGCGAGCTGTGAGGGCTTGACGCCCTTTTGCTCGGCGATGGCGTTGATGCGGTCCACCAGGGCGAGGTTCTGGTCGAAATTCTCCCCCTGAAAGCGCGGGGAGTTGCGCCGGTAGTCGCCTTCGGGGATATCCTCGAAGCGCCGGAACCGGCCGGTGAGAAAGCCCCGCCCGAGGGGGCTGTAGGCTACGAAGCCGATGCCCAGCTCGCGCACCGTGGGCAGGATCTCGTCCTCCGGGTCGCGGCTCCACAGGGAATATTCCGTTTGCAGGGCGGCGAGGGGGTGGACCCGGCATGGGCGCGGCGGATCGTCTCGGGGGCGGCCTCGGACAGGCCGATGCAGCGGACCTTGCCCGCCTGCACCAGCTCGGCCATGGCGCCCACCGTCTCCTCGATGGGGACGGTCTTGGTCGATGCGGTGCTGGTAATACAGATCGATGTGGTCCACGCCCAGGCGCTTCAGCGAGGCATCGCAGCAATCGCGGACATAGTCCGGTCGGCCGTTGACGCCGAGAAAGGCGCCGTCGTTGCCGCGCATGTTGCCGAACTTGGTGGCGAGCACGACCTGGTCCCGTTTGCCCCGGATGGCCTTGCCCACCAGCTCCTCGTTGATGAACGGGCCGTACATGTCGGCGGTGTCAATGAAGTTGATGCCCGAGGTCGAGGGCCTGGTGGATGGTGGCGATGGATTCAGCCTCCGTCCTGCCGGCGTAAAACTCGCTCATGCCCATGCAGCCCAGGCCGAGGGCGGAGACCTCGAGTTGTGATTGACCCAGTGTGCGGTATTTCATGGCTGACATGCGCGGCTCCTCGATCGTTGGTTGCCCCCGGCGGTCTATCCCGGCGCCGGTTGAGGGGATTTACGTTGTTCGACAGCGGGAAGCCGGGAGTGTTCACCCGGCATGGGCGCGGCTCAGGCACGGGGTGAACCCGCCAGCTCCCGGTGCAGAAAATCAATCGCCTCGGGCCATGCCCTGGCGGCCGCCGCCGGCGCGTGGCTGCGGCGCTCTTCGCACAGGAAGCCGTGCCCGGCGCCGGGATAGACCGCCAGGGAGTAGCGCTTTTTCAGGCCGCTGAGGGTGGCGGTGATGCGCCCGTGCTGCCCGGCGTCGATACTCTGATCGTCCGCGCCGTAGCCGAGAAACACCGCGCCCTTGATGGCCCCGGCCTCGCTGATGGGCGGGACGCGGCCGAAGCGGTCCTCACCGTCGGGGGCGATACCCCCGCCGTAAAAGCATACCGCCGCGCCCAGGCGATCGGCGTGGCGGGCCGCGGCGAGGAAGGCGAGCCGCCCGCCCATGCAAAAGCCCATGACCCCCAGGCGGTCCGCGTCTACGGTAGACTGTTCGCCGAGCCAGTCGAGGGTGGTCCGGGTCTCATCCATGACCGCTCCATCGTCCAGGCGGCGGAGCTGGGCCAGGGCCTCGTCCATGTCCGAATAATCATAGGTCCGACCGTGATAGATATCGGGCGCCACGGCGACCAGACCCGCCTCGGCGAGGCGGTCGCAGGCCTGTTGAATATGGCGCTTGAGCCCGAAGACCTCCATGAGGACGACGACACCGGGGAAGGGTCCGGCGCCGTCGGGTCGTGCCACGTAGGCGTCGAGCTCATCATTGATAGATAGATTGGTGTTCGTCATGGGCTCGGTCTCTTTGCTTAAGGACTGGACAGGGGATGAAGGAACATTCGAGGCGCGGGGCATTTCAGGTGTTTACGTTTTCCAGGATAGGCAATTCTGCTGTATTTTTCCAGGCCAAGAAAATTTCGGCACGCGGGGCGCGGTCTTGCCGGATCGATTGCGGGTTTACATCACCGGTTCAATGTAGAATTCTATAAGAGAACCATCATTGGCGGGCGTTATCCGGTTTGGCCACCTCTTCCACCCTAGAGAAAGTCGTCCTGCTCCATGGCCTGTACCTGGCGGGCCCGTACCTGATCCCCCTGCAGCGGCGGCTCGGCCGTTGCGGCTTCGAGGCGGTGCGCTTTTCCTATCCGTCCGTGCGCCGGACGGTGAAGGAAAACGCCGCGCGCCTGCAGGGGTTTGTGGGCGCTATCGATGGCGATGTTGTCCACTTGGTGGGCCACAGCCTGGGGGGATTGGTCATACGCCAATGGCTGCACGATTTCCCCGATCAGCGTCCGGGGCGCATCGTCACCCTGGGCACCCCCCACGGCGGCAGTCATGTGGCCCGGCGCCTCAGCCGCCGGCCGGCCGGGCGCGCGGTGCTGGGGCGGTGCCTGCAGCCGGGCCTGCTCGGCGGCCTGCCGGCGTGGGACGGGGCGCGGGCGCTGGGCGTGATTGCCGGGACTTTGGGAATGGGGGTGGGGTGGCTGGTGCCGGGGCTGCCGCGGCCCAATGACGGCACCGTGGCGGCGGTGGAGACCCGGCTGGAGGGGATGACCGATTATATCGAACTGCCCGTGACCCATACGTGCATGCTGTTTTCCGGGCGGGCGGCGGCGCAGGTCTGTGCCTTCTTATCCACCGGGCGGTTCGCGCGCCGCTGAATGTCGTACCAGGGCGCGATAGACCCCGGCGCCGGTGAGGCCGAAGACGATGTGGGCCATGAGGGTATTGACGCCCCGTACCCGGGCGAACCAGGGATACAGGTGGGTGAATCCGTAGAGGTTGACCAGGTAGAGGACCAGTCCGAATCCGGCGCCGATCACGGCGGTGTGCCGGTGCCCCAGCCAGGATACCAGCAGTGCCAGCAGGATCGCCGTAGATGATGGACAGGGCAAAGTGGATTGCCCCCGCCACGAGCATGACGGCCGCGTCGAAGCCGGCGGGTGGCGGCAAGACCTGGGACCCCATAACGATCGCGGCGGTCAGGCGGGCGTCGCGGAACAGCGCGGCGGGAAACTGGTCCGTGAACAGGATCCACACGGCGGCCTGGGCCAGGGTCGACAGGACCCCGGCGGCCACCCCCGACCCGATCGCCGCGCTCAGCTTGATCGTCATGGGCCTATCTTAACCCGGATCGTCGCCGGCCCCGCGGCCGACGGTGGTCAAAGGCCGGGTGAAGAGGCGGCCCGGCGGCGGTGAGCCCCGGGGGGGGGGTTAAAAGTGATAGAACACCGCGCCGTAGGGGCCTTGGATCGAGGTGTTGACGTTCACACCGTTGATGTCCTTGAGCTTGAGCTCCTGGTAGCGATAACCGCCCGTGACGCCGATTCCCAGGGAACTTTCGTAGGAGACGCCGCCCTTGATGTCCCACAGGTGATTGCCGCCGTAGGCGATGGCGCTGCCCTGGGCGTTCGCCGACAGGCCGGTGAAGGGGAGATTGACACCGACATTCGTATAGAGCAGCGGAACCGGACCGGTGAAGCTCTTGTTCACAGTGTCACTGGCGCTGGTCAATTTGGCATTGCCGTCGACGATCTTCACGTCCAGGCCCAGGTCGACCTTGACGTAGTTGTTCAGGGGGCTGTAGTACAGGATGATGTCGCCCTGGTTAAGGGAGATCTGGCTGTGGACGGGCGTGCCCACCGTGATTTTCCCGAAGTTGGCCACCAGGGTGCCGTCACCGTCGTTGGACACCTGGGTATAGGAGAGCTTGATATTAGGCAGCAGCGGGATGGGGTGCTCGAGGCTTACCCAGCCGCCCACCTGGGTATTGCGGCCCAGGCCCAGATTGTCCCGAAGATTGTTGTCGGTGCCTTGGTAGCTGATGTGGCCCCCCGGCTGGAAATTCCATACCGACAGCCCGGCGGTGAAATCCAGCAGCAGGCCCGCGAAGGCCGGGGTGGGGGCCGCCAGCATCGTCACTAACAACGGTAAAATCTTTTTCATCATTTGCTCCCTGTTGCATGTCGTTTCCAAGGGTCTCGGTAGCGTGTTGGAGAGAGGTGTGTGCCTGTCTTCCCGCCTTTAGCCGGTTTAACGGCGTGACGGCTGGCTTTTGAAGGCGGGGAGGGCCGCTTTTGCGGTTGATTGAGACACGCATCTCAAATCCTGTGGTGCGATCCCGTACTTTTAGGTTGTGATAGACTGGGGCCGTTATTCACCGACCCGGAGCCTCAACGGCCCCCGACAGCGAATTCCCTTGCCGGTCATTGTCCCGGGATTATTGTCCAGCGTATTGTTTTATGCAATCTTGGCAGGGGGCGGGGAGGCAGGCGGGCCGGCCCGTTGGGGCGGCGGATGACAGTTGCATAACGAGATCGACAATTATAATTTCCCCGTGCCACCACATCGACCGGTCGTTGTTTGAGTATGCTGCAGGTGCCATGTTCCAGGCGATAGACCCCTTGCCGCCCCCGCAAGGCCTTTGCGCGCGCCGGTTCGGCCAGGCCGTCGGGGGCCTTCGGCGCCCGCTCATGATCGCCCTGCTCACGGTGATGCCCTGGGTGGGCAATGGCCTCCATGCCGAGGAAACAGGCTGGTACGCCGGGGGCGGGGGATCGATCACCGACTACCAGGGCCCCGCGGTGATCAAAGACCTCAGTGGCCACGGGCTGGACGGTACCGCGCGCCTCGATACCCAGGCGTTCCCGTGGCAGCTGTTTTTCGGCTACCGGGGTACCCACCACCTGGGGCTCGAGTTCGAGTACCTGCACCTGGACAAACTGGAGGGCACCCTCGACCTGACCGCCCCCGTCGTCAACAGTGTCGACGGGTTGCGGGAGACGGACGGGTTTTCCGTGAGGGGCCACGGCGCCTATCCGATAAGCCGGATGTTCAGCCTGTTGGCGACGGCCGGGTTTTACGTGTGGCACGTGCATTCGGCGGCGTCCTCCCTGGCCAGTGCCACGGCCGTCGCGGCGGTGGAGGACCATCGGGGCGTGGCCCCGCGGGGCGGGCTGGGGATCGAGGCCATCGTCACGGCCCGTTCAACCCTGCGCTTTCACTGGAGCGCGATCTTCTTCTCCAACGAGATCACCAACGTCTACAGCTTCGACTTCGTGCACTACTTCGGCAAGGGGTCCTGAGCGCCGTGCGGGGGGGCGCGTTGCCCGCGGCTCAGGAGACGGCGGCCTGATCGTAGGCCTTGCGCCGCTGGCGCACCGCCTCCGCCAGGCGCCCCAGCAGCGCTTCGCTCTCGGGCCAGCCGATGCACGCGTCGGTGATGCTCTGCCCGTAGGTGAGGGGCGCCCCGGGTGTCACGTCCTGGCGCCCGGCCACCAGATGGCTCTCGATCATGGCGCCGATGATGCGGGGATTGCCGGCCGCGATCTGGCGCGCCACTTCTGCGCCCACCTCGACCTGGCGCTGGGCCTGCTTGCGGCTGTTGGCATGGCTGAAGTCGATCATGAGCCGCGTCGGCATTTGCGCGGCGGCCAGTTCCGTGCCGGCGCGGTCGACGCTTTGTTCATCGTAGTTGGGGGTCTTCCCGCCGCGCAGGATGATGTGGCAATCCTCGTTGCCGGTGGTGGAGAAGATTGCCGAGCGCCCCTCCTTGGTCAGGGACAGGAAGTGATGGGGCTGCATCACCGAGCGCATGGCATCGATGGCGATCTTGAGCGATCCGTCGGTGCCGTTTTTGAAGCCCACGGGGCAGGACAGGCCGGAGGCCAGCTCCCGGTGGACCTGGCTTTCCGTGGTGCGGGCGCCGATGGCCCCCCACGACACCAGGTCGGCGATGTATTGGGGGGTGACCAGGTCGAGAAACTCGGTGCCCGCCGCCACGCCCAGGGAATTGATGTCGACCAGCAGCCGGCGGGCGAGGCGCAGGCCCTTGTTGATGGAAAAGCTGCCGTCCAGGTCGGGGTCGTTGATCAGGCCCTTCCAGCCCACGGTGGTGCGGGGCTTCTCGAAATACACCCGCATGACCACCACCAGGTCCTCGGCCAGGGTATCGCTGAGGCCCTTCAGTTTGGCGGCGTATTCCCGGGCGGCATCCGCGTCATGGATCGAACAGGGCCCGATGATGACCAGCAGGCGGTCGTCCTGCCCATGGAGGATGTCGTGGATCGCCGAACGCACCCGGGAGACCGTCCGCGACGCGGTCGCGGTGGGCGGGAACTCGCTGTGGACCTGGGCCGGGGAGAGGACTTCTTGAATGCGTTTTATGCGTAGATCGTCGGTTGGGTGCGTCATGCCGTTATTGCCCCGCTGGTACTCAGGTGTGCGTGGGGTTTGGATTTCTAATTGTGTCGGTCAGGCCTTCAAATCGGGGATCAGCTTGCTCTCCAGGCGGGAGATCAGGTCTTTGATCACCAGCTTGCGCTTTTTGAGGCGGCGCAGCTGAATCTGGTCCACGAGCATGTCCCCCGACAACCGGGCAATCATGGTGTCCAAATCACGGTGCTCGACGCGTAATTCAACAAGCCTTTGTTTTAAGGCCTCAATTTCTTCGCTGTCCATGATGGGCCGTCCTCGCGCGCAGACCAATACTATATAACAAAATGACCCGGCGCGGGGCCCGACTTGGCGGGCGCCGAGGGACGGGAGGCTGCCTAAGCGGTTGACGGGCAACATGGATCCGGCCCGGCACGCGGGGCTCAACCCGGACAGTACTGGGCGATGCGCGCCTTGGTCGCCTTGATGTCGGCCTGGCGCTGGGGCTCGGTCATGCGCCGGGTTTGGCCGTCACCGGTCTTGACCAGGATGTGGGGCCGGACCGTCAGGGCCGTCAGGCGCTTCTTGGCCCGGTGACAGAGCTGGGCCTGGCGCTTGCGGTCCTTGTGATCCTTGTGGTCCTGTTGCGCCTGTTTTTGCTCCGCCTTGAGCTGGTCCTGGAAGTGCTGATTGACCTTGTTTATCCTGTCTTGGGCCTTGTGCGGGTCTTGCGCCGGGGGCGGCGGCGGCGGTATTTGCCGATACTCGCCCGAGGGCGGCGGCGTCTGGGAGAAGTGGGTGAGTCCGTTGCCGTCCACCCAGCGGTAGATCTGGGCATGGCCCGGGGGCGACGCGGCCGACAGCAGTATGCCCAGGGCAGCCGCGATGGCAAGGGCGGGACCGGTCACCGTGGCGCGCCGGGGGGTATTCGAAGACGGTTTTTCGGGCATCATGGGTCTGCGGGCAGTCGTGGCTGTATCCTGAATATCGGCACCATGGCACGTTTGTTGATCCCGGTAACAGCGACGGCGTCGCAGAATTGAGGGTCCCATGGCGGTCACCGAGGTACGGTTTCACCTTCACATCCCCGCGGATGTCTATCTGTCCTATTACCAGGGCCAGGCGAGGCATGTCCTGGTTGCCACCGATGAGGGCATCAAGGTGCAGTTCCCGGCGCGCCTGTTACGTCCCTACGTGACGCGGGAGGGGGTGACCGGCGAATTTCGTTTGCGCTACGACGAACACCACAAGCTGGTCGGGCTCGACAAGCTGTCCGGCTGACCCGCGTTGGGCCGGCGCGGCGTCCGTGATATCTTTGCCGGCACATTTCCCTGGTTGACGACGATGGACAACACGACGGGGGCCGACCTCGGCCCGGTCCTGCAAGAACGGGTGCGCCAGGCGCGCCAAGACGGGACCGCCCTTCGGGTGCGGGGCGGCGGGAGCAAGGACTTCTACGGCCGCGTCCCCCGGGGCGCGCCGCTGGAGGTGTCCGGGCACCGCGGCGTGGTGGACTACGAGCCCACCGAGCTGGTGGTCACGGCCCGTGCCGGCACGCCCCTGATAACGCTGGAGGCGCTGCTTCACGAGCACGCCCAGATGCTGCCCTTTGAGCCGCCTCACTTCGGGCCGGGGGCGACCCTGGGCGGGGCCATCGCCTGCGGCCTGTCCGGGCCGCGGCGCCCCTATGCCGGTTCGGTGCGGGACTTCGTGCTGGGCGTGCGGTGCCTGACCGGGCGGGGCGAGGTGCTGTCGTTCGGCGGCCAGGTGATGAAGAACGTGGCCGGGTATGACATCTCACGCTTGATGACCGGCGCCCTGGGGACCCTGGGCATCCTGCTGGAGGTCTCCCTGAAGGTCCTGCCCCGGCCGGCGCGCGAGCTCACCATGTCCCTGGCGATGACGCCCGATGAGGCGGTGCGCACCATGAACCGGTGGGCCGGCCGGCCCCTGCCCATATCCGCCACGTGCTACCTGGAGGGGCGCCTCTGGGTGCGGTTGTCGGGCTCCGAGGCGGGCGTGGTCGCCGCCGCCGAGGCCCTCGGCGGCGAGGCCCTTGCCCAGGGCGCACGGTTCTGGGAGACCCTGCGCGAGCACCGCCATGGCTTTTTCCAGGATGAGCGGCCCTTGTGGCGCCTCAGCGTGCCCCCCGCCGCCCCGCCCCTGGCCCTGCACGGTGACGTGCTGTTGGAATGGGGGGGCGCGCAGCGGTGGTTCAAGGGTGATGTGACGGCCGAGCGCCTGCGCCGGCGGGCCGCCGAGCTGGGTGGCCACGCCACCGTGTTTCGCCACGGGGACCGCGGCGGCGAGGTCTTTCATCCGTTGTCCGCGCCCCTAATGGCCCTGCACCGGCGCCTCAAGGAGGTATTCGATCCCGACAACCTCCTCAATCCGGGCCGGCTGTATCCCGATTAGCCAGGCGCCGCGCAAGGTCTAATAGCACCCACAACTTATGGTTTTTTAAAGCTATTGCACGGGGTCAGCGGGTCGGCCTATACTGCCTTCCCGTCTTGTACACAACCTGAAGAAGATCGAAAACCATGTCACGTTCTGATACCAATACCGCATCGTTTGTCCCGCCCCTGCGTACCTTGATGGGTCCGGGTCCGTCGGACGTCCATCCCCGGGTGCTGGCCGCCATGGCCAGGCCCACCATCGGGCACCTGGATCCGGCATTTATCGATATGATGGATGGCCTCAAGGGACTGCTGCAGTACGCCTTCCAGACCCGAAATGAGCTGACGATCCCCGTCTCCGCCCCGGGTTCGGCGGGCATGGAGATGTGCTTCGTCAACCTGGTGGAGCCGGGCGACGAGGTGATCGTCTGCCGCAACGGGGTCTTCGGCGAGCGCATGCGCGAGAACGTGGAGCGTATCGGGGCGGTCCCCGTGATGGTGGACGACGAATGGGGCACGGCCGTCGACCCCCAGAAGGTGGAAGATGCCCTCAAGGCGCATCCCCAGGCCAAGGTGGTCGCCTTCGTCCATGCCGAGACCTCCACGGGCGCCAAATCCGACGTGAAGACCCTGGTGGAGATCGCCCACCGCCACGACTGCGTGACCATCGTCGATGCCGTCACCTCCCTGGGGGGGATCCCCCTCAAGGTGGATGAGTGGCAGGCGGACGCGGTCTATTCCGGTTCCCAGAAGTGCCTGTCGTGTACGCCGGGACTGTCGCCCGTGACGTTCAACGAGCGCGCCGTCGCCAAGCTCAAGGCGCGCCAACACAAGGTCCAGAGCTGGTTCCTGGATCTCAACCTGGTGATGGGCTACTGGGGCGGTCAGACCAAGCGCGCCTATCACCACACCGCGCCCATCAACCCCCTTTACGGGCTGCACGAGTCTCTGGTCATGCTCAAAGAAGAGGGTCTGGAAAACGCCTGGCAGCGCCATGCCCGGCACTACGAGGTGCTGCGGGCGGGGATCGAGGCCATGGGCATGTCCTTTTATGTCCAGCCGGACCAGCGCCTGCCCCAGCTCAATGTGGTGACCATCCCCGAGGGCGTCGACGAGGCGCAGGTGCGTCAGCGCCTGCTCAGCGAGTTCGATCTGGAGATCGGGGCCGGGCTGGGCCAGTTGGCCGGGCGGGTCTGGCGCATCGGACAGATGGGCTACAGCAGCAACATGAAGAACATCATGTTCTGCCTCAGCGCCCTCGAGTCGGTGCTGTCCGATATGAAGGCGGCGATCAACCCCGGGGCGGCCACCCAGGCGGCGCTGCGCCAGGTCGGGTGAGTCGCCGGGTCAGTCCCGGCCGCTGAAGCCGGCGGTCCGGCGCGCGGGGGCGATGCGGTCGCGGTTGTGGGGTGCGGAAAAGTCCACAATGGGGCCCTTGGGCACGATGCGGGTGGGGTTGATGGTGTCGTGGCTCTCGTAGTAGTGGCGCTTGATGTGTGACAGGTTGACCGTATCGGCAACACCCGGCACCTGGTAGAGTTCCCGCAGATAGTCCCACAGGTTATCGTAGTCGCTGATGCGGCGCAGGTTGCACTTGAAGTGGCCGTAATAGACGCTGTCGAAGCGCACCAGGGTGGTGAACAGCCGCCAGTCGGCCTCGGTGAGGGTGTCGCCCGCCAGGTAGCGCTGTTCCCCCAACAGGGCCTCCAGGTCGTCGAGGGTCCGAAACAGGGCGTCGAAGGCTTCTTCGTAGGCCGGCTGCGTGGTGGCGAAACCGGCCTTGTACACGCCGTTGTTGACGGTCCCGTAGACGCGTTCGTTGATCGCGTCGATCCCCCGGCGCAGCGCCGGGGGGTAGAAATCCGTCTTGACCTCGGTGAAGGCGTCGAACTCGCTGTTGAAGATGCGGATGATCTCAGCGGACTCGTTGTTCACGATGGTCCCGGTGCGCTTGTCCCACAATACGGGTACCGTGACGCGGCCGCTGTAATCGGGGCGTGCCGCGGTGTAGACCTGATGCAGGTGATCAAACCCGTTCAGCGTGTCCGGGGTACAGCCCGGCCCGTCGCTGAAATGCCACCCGTCCTCGCCCATGAAGGGGTCGACGACGGACACGGAGATGACCGGGGCCAGCCCCTTGATCCGGCGGAAGATCAAGGTGCGGTGCGCCCACGGGCAGGCCAGTGAGACATAAAGGTGGTAGCGGCCGGCTTCGGCCTGGTAGCCCGAGGAGCCGTCCGCGCTGATCCAGTCGTGAAACTGGGTATCCTCGCGGATGAACCGCCCGCCGGTCTTTTGGGTGTCGTACCAGCCGGGGTGCCATTTGCCGTTGATGAGTAATCCCATGACTCGAGTGTCTTGCCTTTGAGTGGGCCGCCGGCGGTGAGCGAAGGCCTTCGCGGGGGATCGCTTTCATTGGAAAGGCGGCCGGTGAGAAGTGCCTGTCGAGGGCGGTGCGCCCCCGACGTTTGCACAAGCATAATATACGGGGCCCATATAATAAAAGGCCCCGCCTGTGCGGGGCCAAGTGCAACTTGGAATAGCGATGTTATTCTTTAACGAATTGTTACGCGCGCACTGATGACAGTGACTTGCGGCTAGTCCAAGTGTGACAGGGGCCGTTTGATCCGGTTGCGCCTGCGGGCACGGGCTGCACGGGATGACCCTCGGCGGGGGCGGTCACCCGGGGATCAAAGGCGTTGTTGCGGTGGTTGACGGACACTGGATATAAACTCTGAACCTTCATGCTGCATATCTAACGGGTATGCGGGTATGTGCAACTGTGAAAAACGATTATATACACGCATCAGCGTGCAATAATATAACGCATGATTCATGCCATATTGTGGTGTGCGACGTATGCCTTTTCGCCGTCTCGGGCGCTATGTTCTTGTTTGTCAAAACTTTCGGCGCGCGCTGTTTCATCTGCCCCACTTATAAGTGGCATATAATGTATCTTTTTTTCGCGCCGCCTGGTTTTCCCACCGGAGTTATTTGGAGTTGAGGGCTACAGGGTAAAGTTGTAAATTTCATCGATGATCCGGGACCGGGCCGGATGGCGTGTCGCTCCGCGCGGGAGGTGGGACGAAAGGTGCAGGCGCGGTCGGGACACGGGGGCATGCGGGGGGCGCGAATCGAATACCGAGCCGGTTGCATCGGTTGAATGTATCGTTCAGCCGTTGGTCCCATCCATCGGGAGTCCGCCTTACGGGAGGCATTGTCTGCGCGACCTGCAGTACTGACAGGTCAGCGGCTTAGTGGTAAAGTTGGGTGCACTGAGCGTAATGCAATCAGGCTAAGCCAACGCTTTGGGTGATAATGATAAAAAGTACGAACACCATCACCGCGTTCTTATGGGGGAGTATCTTGGGGCTGGCGGCCTTGGGCATGGCGTCCGAGACCCGCGCTGCACCGGTGCCGCCGGGGCATGGAGTATCGTCGCAGGCCGCCGCGTCTGATACGCGGCCCGCGGGCCGCCGTGCCGTGCGCTACAGCCGGATTCCCCTCTACTTCGAGGCCAACCGGGGGCAGGCCCCTCGCGGCGTACGCTATATCTCACGGGGACAGGGGTACGCGCTGTACCTGACAGGCGCAGGGCCGGTCCTTGCGCTGCATCGCTTCGAGGCCGGATCCGGCGCGGCCCGGGCGGCCGAAGGAAGGAGTGACCCGCAGGCCGGTCGCCGCCGGGCCGGGGGCTCTGCGGTGGTTGCCATGACGCTGGTGGGCGCCAATCCCGGCGTTGAGATCCGTGGGCGCCAACGCCAGGCCGGTGTCGTCAACTACCTGGTGGGCAAGGATCCCAAGCACTGGCACCGGCATGTTCCCACCTATCGCCGGGTGGTTTACTCCGGCGTCTACCCGGGTATCGACCTGGCGTATCACGGCCGTCAGAACCAGCTGGAATATGATTTCGATATTTCCCCCGGGGCGGACCCCAAGGCCATACGCCTGTCGTTCAGCGGCATCGATGGGATGCGGGTGGACCCGGCCGGGCGCCTGCACCTCCAAACGGGCGGCGGCGAGGTCATCGAGAAGGCGCCCGTCGCCTACCAGCGGATCGGCGGCGTGCGGCGCGCCGTGGCCAGCCGCTATGTCCTGACCGGGGCCCATCAGGTGTCCTTCGCCCTTTCCGGTTACGACCCACGCCGGCCGCTGGTGATCGATCCGGTGCTGAGCTTCTCCAGCTATCTCGGCGGCAAAGGCAACGACCGCGCCCTGGCCGTGGCCTATGGCACGGGCAGCGGGGCGGTGTTCATCACGGGACGCACGGCATCCAGCCTCTTTCTCGACAATATAGGGGGCGCCCAAACCGGCTATGATTCGCTGTGCGGCGGCACCGTCGGCTGCGCCGAGAAAAGCAGCGGGGCCCCGGATGCCTTTGTCATGAGCGTGGGCAGCGACGACAAGCTGAACTATGCCACCTATCTGGGCGGCAGCGGCCAGGACAGCGGCCTGGCCATCGCCGTGGACGGCTCGGGCGATGCCTTCGTGGCCGGCCAGACCTCTTCGTGGGATTTCCCGAAGAGCTTAGGGGCCTACCAAGCCAGCTGCCCGGACACCAACGGCGACCTGGTCTGCGACAACGGTGGCAACGCCTTTGTCGTCGAGCTAGGCCCCAACGGGGACACGTTGCCATACGGCACCTTCTTCGGCGGCTGTTACAACGACGCCGCTAATGGCATCGCCCTCGACGGCAGCGGGTACATCTACATCGCCGGGTTCGTGACCTCCGCGTCCGAGACGGCCACGTCCTCCCTGAACGCCACTTGCACCACCGGCCTCCCGGTGAAAAGCGGTTCTTCGCCTCAGCCTGCCCTGCAGAGCGCGAACAAGGGTAGGACTGACGCCTTCGTCGCCAAGTTCGACCCGACCAAAAGCGGTGCGGCCAGCCTGGTCTATTCGACCTTCCTCGGCGGCACCCACTCCGACGAGGCATTGGGCATCGCCGTTTCCGCGACGGGCGAGGCCTATGTCACCGGGGATACGGCCTCCACCGATTTTCCCGTGCAAAACGCGGACCCCCAGGCGTGTGCGAACTGCGACGGCACCCACTACCACGCCTTCGTGGCGAAGCTCAACCAGGACGCCACGGCCCTTGTCTATTCAACCCGGCTGGGAGGCTCGGCCTACGATTACGGCAGCGCCATCGCTATCGATAGATCGGGCAACGCCTATGTGACCGGCTGGACGCGCTCGCCGGATTTCCCCACAGTCGGCACGCCGATCCAATCCAATCACGGCGGTGATTACGACGTCTTCTTCTCCAGGTTTGATGGGAGCGGAAAGCTGGATTACTCTACCTACCTGGGCACCACGAACATCGAGGCCGGCCAGGGGATCGCCATCGACAGCGGCTGCAGCAGCAACTGCGACGCCTGGATCACCGGGTACACCGAGGCGCCGGACCTGTTGGTGGCGCTGTTGCGGGACCTGTCGCAGTTGCCGGCCTCTATCCGGCCGGCTAACCTGCCTAGCACATTGGATGCCGGTCTGGATTTTCTCCAGGACTTTCAGTCGGTGGACAATCCTTCGTCCGATTCGCCGGAGGAGATACCGGACACGGACTCGCCCCACGACAATCAGCCGAACCTGAACAATTACGTGCTCAACAACCTGTCCGTGGGGGATCTGGCCTCTGCGCTGGGTCAGTTGGACCCTTCACTGGACACGCCGACAAAGCAGACCGAATTGGCATCCCTCAGCCGCAGCGAGCTCATTGGCAAGATCTTCGATGTGGTGGACGGCTATGTCCAGCAGCATTTGCAGCCGATCCAGAGCGTGCGCAGGGGCACGATCGATGCCTTCGCGATCAAGCTCAGGTCCACGGGGGCTTCCGCATACACGGTGGACCAGGCCACCTACCTGGGCGGGCGCCACGAGAACTACGCCACGGGCATCGCCCTGGACGCCTCGGGCAATCCCTATGTGGTGGGCTATACCCAGGCAACGGACTTCCCGGTCACCGGCGATGCCTTACAGAGCCGGTACTGCCCGTCCGACAACAGCGACAACGCCTGCGGCGAGGACGGGTTCGTGGCCAAAATCGTCAAGGGGGACGTGGACCTCTCGGTGACCAGGACCAGCGAGGCACCCAAGCCGGTCGAGGCGGGCACCAATGTGACCTTTACCGTGAGGGTGAAGAACAACTTGGTGCAAAACGGCCCCACCCTGCCGGTCAGCGGCGTGCAGCTCGTTGAGAACGTGCCGATCGGGTTGCAGCTGGTTAAGGTGGTGCCCGCCGATAAGTGCACGCCTTCCCATTACGACGCCGCGAGCTTCAATCACACGGTGACCTGTGACCTGGGGACCTTGGCGCCTGGGCAGTCTGTTGACGTCAGCGTCACCGTGATGACTACCGCAGTAACGGAGAGCCCAACGCAGAACCCGGGGACGACGCTACCGACGGGACCGCCGCCGCAGGTAATTTCGGCCTCCGCCACGGGCCTGGCCACCAACACCGGCGACAACAGTGCCAACGTTACAATCAGCGTCAAACCGGCCTTCATCGCCCCGGAGAATGCGCCCCACCCGGCCCTGTCGCAGAAATTCCCCACCTTCCCCGGCATTGATCCCCCCGGCGGTGGCGGCGCAGTGGGGCTGCTGTCCCTGGCGGCGCTGGCGGGCGGCGCCGGTTGGCGCCGGGCGCGTCGGGCCCGCGCCGCGGGCTAGCCACCCCTTAGTAAGGAAATTCCCCTGTCCCTCCCCCTTGGGGGGTACGCCTGTTAGGGCAGAAGCAAGGATGAGGGGTCAGGGAGTGCACGGCTGTTGGTGTGTTTGCCCCTCACCCCATCCCTCTCCCCGCAGGGGAGGGGAGCTAGGATAGTTGCTCTCTCCGCAGGGGGAGAGGGAGCCAAGATAGTTGCTTTCTCCGCTGGGGAGAGGAGGGAACAAGGCGGGCCCGGGGCCCGTTTTCCCCTCTCCCCCTTCTCCCACTGGGGGGGGGGGAAGGTTGGGATGAGGGGGCGGGGATCACACTGCTGGCTTGTGATTTTCCCGCTTCCCCCGGACCTTTCCCAAAGGGGAGAGGGGTGCTGCATGACAACGCCCTCAGGGGCTACAGGTTGTAACCCTTTTCCTCGTGGAGCACCAGGTCCAGGCCTTCGGTCTCCTCTTCCGGGCCGACCCGCAGGCCGAGGGTGGCGTCCAGCACCTTGAGGATGATCCAGCTCAGCGCGCCGCACCACACGATGGTCGCCACCACGCCCACCAGCTGCACCATCACCTGGGAGCCGATGGTGGCGCCGGCGGCCAGGCCCATGCCGCCGAGGCTGGTGGCGGCGAATACGCCGGTGAGCAGGGTCCCGATGATCCCGCCCACCCCGTGGACGGGAAACACGTCCAGGGAGTCGTCGATGTGCCACCTGCGCTTGACCAGGTGGGTGGCCCAAAAGCACACCACGCCCGCCACGGCCCCGATGACCAGCGCCCCGACCGGGCCCACGAAGCCGGAGGCCGGGGTGATGGTGCCGAGTCCCGCCACCAGGCCGGTGACGATACCCAGGACACTGGGCCGGCCGTGGTACCGCCACTCCAGGGCCATCCAGCTCAGGGCCCCGGCCGCCGCCCCCATGTGGGTCACCAGCATGGCCATGCCGGCACTGCCGTTGGCCGCCAGGGCGCTGCCGGCATTGAAGCCGAACCAGCCCACCCACAGCATGGCCGCGCCGGTCACCGTCATGGTCATGTTGTGGGGCGGCATGGGGGTGTGGGGGAAGCCGCGGCGCTTGTTCAGCACCAGGGCGGCCACCAGGGCGGCCACGCCGGCGTTGATGTGGACCACGGTGCCGCCGGCGAAGTCCATCACCCCCAGGGTACCCAGCCAGCCCCCGCCCCATATCCAGTGGCACACGGGGACGTAGACGAAGGTCAGCCACAGGAAGGAAAACCACAGCATGGCGGAAAAGCGCATGCGCTCGGCGAACCCGCCCACGATCAGGGCGGGGGTGATCGCGGCGAAGGTCAGCTGGAACATGACAAAGACCGTCTCCGGGATGTCACCCCTGAGCGTGGTGCTGCTCATGCCAGACAGGAACAGGCGCTCGGTGCCGCCCACCAGGGGATTGAGCGCGCCCCCGTCACCGAAGCACAGGCTGTAGCCGTACACCAGCCACAGGATGGAGACCATGCAGGTGATGGCGAAGCACTGCATCAGCACCGACAGCACGTTCTTGCTGCGCACCAGGCCGCCGTAGAACAGGGCCAGTCCGGGCAGGATCATGAACAGCACCAGGGCCGTCGCGGTCAGCACCCAGGCGGTGTCGGCGCCGTTGAGGGCGGGCGTCCCGGCGGCGAAGGCGCCCCCCGGGGTGAGCAGGGCCGCCAGGGCGAGGGCCTTCGCGGGGCGCTGGGGGTTATGTCTCGTCACTCAACTTCTCCTTATAATTCATGATTATCCACGAGCCTCGCGCAATAGCCGACCGGCGCCGCCCCGCGGCAGGGCGGTTCAGGCCGTCCCGGCATGGCCGATATCACCCGCCGGCGGGTCAAAACTTGAAATTTTCCTCCGATCCCCAATTATAATAGATCCATGCCGGTTTTTTTAGCACAATGAAAGAGTTGAGGCATGGCCCGGGGCATACGGCGCGGGTTGGAACTGGGTGAAGAATCATAGTAGCCTATAACTTTCTGAAGGACTGGCTCTTAATAACTGCATGGGGCGCAAGCTTTACATAAAGACCTTTGGCTGCCAGATGAACGAATACGATTCCTCCAAGATGGCGAGCCTCTTGAAGGAATCCCACGGCATCGAGGTCACCTCCTCCCCCGAAGAGGCCGACATCCTGTTGATGAATACCTGCTCGGTGCGGGACAAACCGCAGGAGAAGGTGTTCTCGCTGCTCGGCACGTGGCGCCCGCTCAAGGAGCAGCGCCCCCATGTGGTTATCGGGGTGGGCGGCTGCGTCGCCAGCCAGGAGGGCGAGGCCATCCGCCGCCGCGCCCCGTATGTGGATCTGATCTTCGGGCCCCAGACGATTCACCGCCTGCCTCGGATGCTGGACGAGGCCCGGGCCGGCCGCCGCTCGGTCATGGACATCTCCTTCCCGGAGATCGAAAAGTTCGACGGGTTGCCCGAGCCCCACACCCGGGGCGCGACCGCCTTTGTCTCCATCATGGAGGGCTGCAGCAAGTACTGCAGCTTTTGCGTGGTGCCGTACACCCGGGGTGAAGAGTTCAGCCGGCCGTTCGCGGATGTGCTCGCCGAGGTCGCCGCACTGGCCCGCCAGGGGGTTCGGGAAGTCACCCTGCTGGGGCAGAACGTCAACGCCTATCAAGGGCTGATGGAGGACGGCGAAGAGGCGGACCTGGCGCTGCTCATCAGCTACATCGCGGCCATGGAGGGGATCGAGCGGATTCGCTACACCACCTCCCATCCCCTGGACTTCTCCGATTCGCTGATCGAGGCCCATGCCGAGGTCCGGGCGCTGGCGGGCCATGTGCACCTGCCGGTCCAGAGCGGGTCAGACCGGATCCTGAATTTGATGAAGCGCCGCCATACCGCGATGGAATACAAATCGATCATCAGGCGGTTGAGGCAGGCGAGGCCGGACATCAGCATCTCCTCGGACTTTATCATCGGCTTCCCCGGCGAGACCGAGGCCGATTTTCAGGCGACCATGGACTTGATCGAGGAGCTGGGCTTTGACCAGTCCTTCAGTTTCATCTACAGCGCCCGGCCCGGGACGCCCGCGGCCGGTCTGCCCGACGAGGTTCCCCTCGAGGTGAAGCAGGCCCGCCTGGCGACCCTGCAGGCGCGCATCAATGAGCAGGCGGCGGCCATCAGCCGTGCCATGGTGGGGACGGTGCAGCGGGTCCTGGTGGAGGGGCCCTCGCGCAAGGATTCCTCCGAGGTATTCGGGCGCACGGAGAACAACCGGGTGGTGAATTTTCCCGGGGACCGGTCCCTGATCGGCGGGTTCGTGGACGTGACGATCGTCGAGGCCCTGCCCCATTCCCTGCGCGGGGCGTGCGCCGCGGGCCATGACGATGCGCCGGTCCGCCCCTCTCACGCCGCCCGGTCGTGACCTCCAGCCCGATACTTCAGGTACAACGGCACCAAAGGACATTTTGAACGTTCAACCACAATCCTGCGATTTCAGCCTTGAACCGGCGGACAACCAGCGCCTCGCCAACCTTTGCGGGCAATTCAATGAGCACCTGCGCCAAGTCGAGCAGTACCTCGGCGTGGAGATCAACAACCGGGGCAATAGCTTTCACGTGATCGGCGATGCGCTGATGGCCGAGTTCGCCGGCGAGGTCATTAAAAAGTTGTACACCGAGACGACCCATGAATCCCTGACCCCGGGACGGGTGCACCTGTTCCTGCAGCAGGCGTCGGCGGAGGTGCAGGCAGGCAAGCAACAAGCCAAAGGCGACGAGCCGGTTATTCAGACACGGCACGAAACCGTCAAAGGGCGCAGCCCCAATCAGCGCCAGTACCTGGACAATATCCTGACCCACGACATCAACTTCGCCATCGGACCGGCGGGCACCGGCAAGACCTATCTTGCCGTGGCCTGTGCCGTGGACGCCCTGGAGCGCGAGCAGGTGCGGCGCGTCCTGCTGGTGCGCCCCGCCGTGGAAGCGGGCGAACGCCTGGGCTTTCTGCCCGGCGATCTGGTGCAGAAGGTCGACCCTTACCTGCGCCCCCTGTATGACGCCCTCTACGAGATGCTGGGCTTCGAGCGGGTGGCCAAGTACATCGAGCGCAATATGATCGAGGTCGCGCCCCTGGCGTATATGCGCGGGCGGACCCTGAACGAGTCGTTCGTCATCCTGGACGAGGCGCAGAACACTACGGTGGAACAGATGAAGATGTTCCTGACGCGCATCGGTTTCGGCTCGACGGCGGTGGTGACCGGCGATATCACCCAGGTGGACCTGCCCCGCGACCGGGCCTCCGGCCTGCGCCACGTCATCGACGTGCTCAAGCGCATCGACGGCATCAGCTTTACCTTTTTTCAGGCCCACGACGTGGTGCGCCATCCCGCTGGTGCAGCGCATCATCACCGCCTATGAGGACTACGAGGGCGAAGACGGGGCGGACGCCAAGTGACGCCGGCCAGGCGCATCACAGTGACGGTTCAGACCGCCGTTGATCCGGACGAGGCCGACGGGGCCCAGCTGCCCGCGTCGGCGGCCGTGATTGCGCATGGGTGCGCGGCGGTATTGGCCCATCACGAGCGCCCCGGCGAGGTCGACCGTGCGCATCGTCGGCGAGGAGGAAGGCCCGGCACTGAATCAACGCTATCGACACAAGAGCGGGCCCCACCAATGTGCTGTCGTTTCCCTACGGCGCGCCGGACGATCCCATGTCGCCCCTGCTGGGGGACATCGTGATCTGCGCCCCGGTGGTGATCGGCCGAGGCCGAGGCCCAGGGCAAGGCGCTCGAGGCCCATTGGGCGCATCTGGTGGTGCATGGGGTCCTGCACCTGCTGGGGTACGATCACCAAACGGAGTCACGAGGCCCGCGTCATGGAGTCATTGGAGACGGAGCTCGTGCAGAGGATGGGGTATCCCGATCCCTACGCGGACGCCGCGAGTATCGCATCTGTCATTGGTTAAAGGAGGAGAATCAAAAGTTTATATGAACGAAGGCCAGCCTACCCAAAGCGCCCCGTCACGATCGTGGCTCAGCCGCCTCAGCCACGTATTCACGAGCGAGCCGAGCGACCGCGAGCACCTGCGCGAACTCCTGCACGACGCCCAGCGGCGCAATATCATCGACACCGACGCCCTGGTGATGATCGAGGGTGTCCTGCAGGTGGCGGAGATGCAGGTGCGCGATATCATGGTGCCCCGCTCGCAGATGGTGGTGGTGGAGCGGGACGCCCCCATGGAGGAAATCCTGCCGGCCATTACCGGTTCGGGCCACTCCCGGTTCCCCGTGGTGGGCGAGAGCCGCGACGAGGTGGTGGGGCTGCTGCTCGCCAAGGACCTGCTGGCCAACTTCGTCAACGGCGAGAGACCGCATTTCAACCTGCGCGACGCCCTGCGCCCGGCGGTGTTCATACCCGAGAGCAAACGCCTCAACGTGCTGCTCAAGGAGTTTCGCGCCAGCCGCAATCACATGGCCATCGTGGTGGACGAGTACGGCGGCGTGGCCGGCCTGGTGACCATCGAGGACGTGTTGGAGCAGATCGTCGGGGAGATCACCGACGAGCACGATACCGAGGAAGGCGAGTTCATCAAGAAGCACAACGACTCGATCTACATCGTCAAGGCGCTGACCCCCATCGACGAGTTCAACGAGTATTTCGGCACCGGCTTCAGCGACGAGGAATTCGATACCATCGGCGGGCTGGTCATGCAGCGCCTCGGCCACCTGCCGAAACGCGGCGAGGTCATGGATCTCGACCAGTTCCACATCCGCATGCTGAGGGCGGACAGCCGGCGCATCCATCTGCTGCAGATGGCCCTGCGACCCGCCAATACCGCCGGGCCGGCCGGCCCGGACGGCCAACAGCAATAATTCGACGGCACCGCCTTTAGGAATTTGGAAGCGCTTCCCATGAACAGGCGCCGGCCTCGCGGATCCGCCGTGGCCCGGCGCCCGACTGCCATTGAGAGACAGCCATGAGAGAGGCCCGCAACAGGTTTACGAGCTTGCTGAGCCGGGGGTGGTGGCGGGACGTCGCCGCCCTGGGCGCCGGCGCGGCGCTGCCGCTGGCGTTCGCACCCTTCCACGTCGCCGCGGTGTGCGTGGCGTCGATGGCCGTTCTGTACGGCGTTTGGCTGCGTGCCTCGCCCGCCCGCGCCCTGTGGCGGGGGTTTTTGTTCGGCATCGGCCTGTTCGGCGTCGGTGTCACCTGGATCTATGTCAGCATCCACGACTTTGGCCACGTGGCGCAGGGGGTGTCGATATTCATCACCGTGCTGTTCGTGGTGGTCCTGTCCCTGTTCCCGGCCCTGGCGGGTCTGACCGCCCGGCGCCTGGTCTCGGGGCGGGGCAGCGGGGCTGGCGACGCCGCGGCCCTGCTGCTGATCTTTCCCGCCGTCTGGGTCCTGTTCGAGTGGATCCGCGGGTGGTTCCTCACCGGCTTTCCCTGGCTTGCCCTGGGCTACAGCCAGATCGATACCCCCCTGGCCGGCCTGGCCCCCGTCCTGGGCGTCTACGGGGTGTCCCTGGCGGCGGCCTGGAGCGCGGGCGCGGCGGTTTACGTGATCGGCACGGGCGGCTGGCGCCGCCGCGCCCTAGGGCTGACTGCGCTGGCGGGCCTGTGGCTGGTCGGCGGCGCACTGGGGGCGGTGGCCTGGACGCATCCGACGGGCAAGACCCTGCGGGTGAGCCTGGTGCAGGGCGACCTGCCCCAGGACATCAAGTGGTTGGAGAGCATGCGCGGGCCGACCATCGACCTCTACGAGCGGTTGACGCGCAAGCACTGGGACAGCGACCTGATCGTCTGGCCCGAGACGGCGATCCCGGCCTTCTTGCGGGAGGTGCAGTCCGACGTGGATACGCTGGCCGCCAAGGCCCGCGCCCATCACACCGACCTGCTGGTGGGGCTGGTCACCTTGAACCGCGCGAGCGGCCGCTATTACAACACCCTCATGCAGATCGGCGACCGCACCGCCTTTTACTACAAGCACCACCTGGTCCCCTTTACCGAGTATCTGCCCATGCGCGAGACCCTGGGGGGGCTGATCAAATTCCTCGATGTGCCGATGTCGAACTTCGCCGCCGGTCCCCCGGTTCAGCCGCCCATGGAGGTGGACGGGGAGAAGATCGGTGTATCGATCTGTTACGAGGATGCCTTCGGTGAGGAGGTGATCCGCACCATGCCGGATGCCACCCTGCTGGTGAATGTGAGCAACGATGCGTGGTTCGGGCGGTCCATCGCGCCGCCCCAGCACCTGCAGATCGCCCGCATGCGCGCCGTGGAGACGGGCCGTCCCATGCTGCGGGACACCAACACGGGGATCTCGGCCATCATCTCCGCCGACGGGCGGGTGCGGGCCAAGGCGCCCCAGTTCACGGTGGATGTGCTCACGGCCGATGTCCAGCCCATGGCGGGCATGACCCCGTACAGCCGCATGGGCAACGCCGCCGTCCTGGTGCTGCTGGTCGCCATGCTGGCATCGACGCGGCTGGCGCGGCGCCGGGCCCGCGACTCGGTGCCGGGGCTGCCCTAGGCGGCCGGTGGGCCTTCTTTGATCTGGGACATGGCGGCGGCGGTCACTGGTCTGGCACCTTTGGCCCATGGACGCGAAGCTCTTGGAACAGGCCCGCGAGCGGGGCAAGGTCAAACGGGTTCACTACCTGGCCCGCGAGTATGACCGCTTCAGCGATGAGGTGCAGCGCATCCCCCGGGGCACCGCGGTGTTCGAGGGCGCGGCGGTCTGGGGGTACCCCCAGATCGGGCGCATCGTCAGCCTCGCCGGCGGCCTGAGCGAGCACTTTTCCGGCCCCTTCCACGTGGAAGAGAAAATCGACGGCTACAACGTGCGCGTCTTTCGCCACGGCGATGAGGTGCTGGCGCTGACCCGGGGCGGCTATGTGTGTCCGTTCACCACCGACCGGATCGCAGACCTGTTGGATCTGCGCATATTCGAGGAGCGGCCGGACCTGGTGGTGTGCGCGGAGGTCGCCGGGCCCGGCAATCCCTACCTGCCCGGCTCGCCGGCGTTCGTTGCCGAGGACGTGAAGGCCTATGTCTTTGACCTCATGTCCCTCAACGGGCCGGTTTTCCTGTCCCACGGGGAAAAGCGCCGCCTCTTGGATCATTACCGCCTGCCGGGGGTCCCGTGCTTCGGCACGTTCGAGCCGCCTGCCGCGGCGGCCGTCCGGGAGATTCTCATGACGCTCAACGACCAGGGACGCGAGGGGGTCGTGTTCAAGGAGGACGGGCCCCGCGCCCACCGGGCCAAGTACATTACCAGCAACGCGGGGATCACCGATATCCGTCTGAGCATCCCGAACCTGAGCGAGATGCCGGCGGAGTTTTTCACCAACCGCATCCTGCTGCTGGCGGCGTTCCTGGAGGAGGAGGGCATTCCCCCCTCCGGGGAGATTCGCGCCCGGCTGGGGGGCGCGCTGCTGGACGGCCTGTTCGAGGCCATCGGCCAGTACCGTCAGACCCGGCACGTCTATGATCGCCACCGCTGTCTGTTCCGACGCAAGGCCAACGCCGAGTTGATGATCGATTTTCTCAGCCGTCGTACCAGGGAGATGCAGATCATCCCCCGGCGGCTCGAGCGGGAAGGGGCGTTCTATGCCCTGGAATTCGACAAGGTCTATCCCGGGATGACGGGTCTAATCTCCCACCTGCTGGGAGGCGGACTGCTGTTCGATTAAATTCTCCAGCACCTGGCGCAGGTGCTTGGGGTCGATGATCTTCAATCCCACCTTGTCGGCCCACTTGTGCAGGCCCTGATCGGCGGAGACCAGCACGCCGTCCAACTCGTAGGCGAGCAGCAGCACGTCCACGTCCTCCTTGCTGTCCAGTATTCCCTGGCGCAGCGCCTCGCGATAGCGCTCGCGCAGGCGGGTGATCAGCCGGTCCAGGTCCACCTTTTCCGGGAGTTTGCTGGCCTCCTTGGTGGTCTCCTCGGCGATGCGCAGGCCCCGGTCGATGCGGTACCGCACCTCGTCGATGAACTCGTACAAGACCCCGCTCGGGATCATCAGGTTGAAGCGCCGCGGCGAGCGGATGCGTACCTCGGTCTCGAAGCGCGCGGCGATATCGCCCAAATCCCGCATCTTGCGCAGCTCGTCATATACCGAGCCGGGCATGTAAAAGTCGGCGGGGCAGCGCTGGGCGAGTCCCAGGAACAGCTCGAGCCCGCCCTCGGCATCGGTGGCGAATTGGCTGTAGATATCGGGATTGGTGAAGATGCTGGTATCGAGGATAAAGGACTTCATGGCCGGCGGCTCCGAACGCTTATCCGTCGGGTCAATATAACCGAGTGGGCGCGACCCAACAATGTTGCCTGCCCAAAGGTGCCGGGGCGGCGGCGCTTACCCCGGCCGGCCAAATAAAAAAGCCTGCCGCATATGCGGCAGGCTCTCCTCCCGAAAAAGCCGGTTGTGCGATTGACTTCTTCTACTCCCTCCACAAACCAGGCAGGTATAAACTAGCAAATCATATGCCAGTTCAATAGTTTTCCATGAATAACAATGAGTTGAGGGTGTTTGGCAGCGTCCGCCCGGTCCTCGGGAGGGGTGGGTGTAAAGAAAACCGACAGTATTGGCCCTCCCCGGTAACTCCGGGGAAGGCGGGGGGCACCGAGGGCATGGCCTATTGGGCTGAAATGATTGATAATTATTGACCATGGCTAAGGCGGGTGGGGATACACGCGGGGAAGGCCCGGATCATGCATGGAAATTCACTCTGTTATTACAAAATTGTCGGAAAATCTTACATTTTTTTGTCCCAGGCCCAGCGCAATATTCTAACTCTCTAATATATATGGAGTAATCCGCCGGCCAGCGTGCTCCGGTGCGCTGGGTCACCGGGCCGGACCAGCGGCTGACGGCACCCGCGCCAACGAGGCGCCGCGGCGGGGCTTGTCCGGTCCTCGCCGCCTCGGGAGGCGGGCGGGGGGCGGCGTGCAACAGGCAAGACCGCCCCTGCGGTCCGCAGGGCGTCCCCGGAGCTATCCCCCGGAGCTATCTAAGCGTGGTCATAAATCAATATAATGCGGCAGTGATTCATGCTGCATTGTCACGGTGGTCTTTGTTGCGGGGAGATTTGTGTATATACCTAAAGATGTCGAGGCCGACGCCCAGGCCTATTGGGAAACCACGGGGTCCTTCACCTCCAGGGAGGACAGCCAGAAGGAAAAATTCTACTGTCTGTCCATGTTTCCCTATCCCAGCGGGCGCCTGCACATGGGGCACGTGCGCAACTACACCATCGGCGATGTCATCAGCCGCTATCAGCGCATGCTGGGCAAGAACGTCCTTCAGCCCATGGGCTGGGACGCCTTCGGCCTGCCCGCGGAGAATGCCGCCATCCAGAACAACGTGCCCCCCGCCGCCTGGACCCGGGAGAACGTGCGCTATATGCGCGAGCAGCTCAAGCGCCTCGGTTTCGCCTATGACTGGGCGCGGGAGCTGACCACCTGCGACCCGCAGTACTACCGCTGGGAGCAGTGGCTGTTTACCCGGCTGTACCAAAAAGGGCTGGTCTACAAGAAGACCGCGCCGGTCAACTGGTGCCCCAAGGACCTGACGGTCCTGGCCAACGAGCAGGTGGTGGAGGGCCGCTGCTGGCGCTGTGACACGGAGGTGGAGCGCCGGGAGATCCCCCAGTGGTTCATGAAGATCACCCAATACGCCGATGAGCTCCTGGACGAGCTGGACGGGCTGCCCGGCTGGCCGGAGCAGGTGCGCACCATGCAGCGCAACTGGATCGGCCGCTCCCAGGGGGTGGAGATCGATTTCCCCGTGCAGGGCCGGCCCGAGCCCCTGCACGTCTACACCACCCGGCCGGACACCCTCATGGGGGTCACCTATGTGGCGGTGGCGGCCGAGCACCCCCTGGCCCTGGAGGCGGCCCGGGACAACGCCGAACTGGCGGCCTTCATCGAGGAGTGCCGGCACATCCAGACCGCCGAGGCGGTGCTGGAGACCATGGAAAAGCGCGGGGTGGATACCGGGCGGGTGGTGACCCACCCGGTGACCGGCGAGGCCCTGCCGGTGTGGGTGGCGAACTTCGTCCTGATGGGTTACGGCACCGGCGCCGTCATGTCCGTGCCCGCCCACGACGAGCGGGATCACGAGTTCGCCATCAAGTACGCGCTGCCCATCCGGCAGGTGATCCATCCCCGGGACGGCGGCACGGTGGATGTGCAGCGCGAGGCCTTTACCGACAAGGGGGTGCTCGCGCATTCCCCGGGCTTCGACGGTCTGACCTCCGAGCAGGCCTTCGACGCCATTGCCGAGGCCCTGGAGGCCCGGGGCAGGGGGCGCCGTCAGGTCCATTACCGCCTGCGGGACTGGGGCGTGTCGCGCCAGCGCTATTGGGGTGCGCCCATCCCCATCATCTATTGCCCC
The DNA here is from genome assembly GCA_963844825.1 of uncultured Gammaproteobacteria bacterium. GTDB lineage: Bacteria > Pseudomonadota > Gammaproteobacteria > CAWJPQ01 > CAWJPQ01 > CAWJPQ01. Next base: position 450,442 of record CAWJPQ010000011.1, on the reverse strand, counting down.
GCCTGCGGCGAGCTGCCCGTGCCCGAGGAGGACCTGCCGGTGGTGCTGCCCGAGGAGGTTACCTTCGACGGCATCGGCTCGCCCCTCAAGAAGATGCCCGAGTTCTACGCGACGACGTGCCCGCGCTGCGGCGGTGCCGCCGAGCGCGAGACCGACACCTTCGATACCTTTTTCGAGTCTTCGTGGTACTACGCGCGCTACGCCAGCTACGACAACCGCGAGGCCATGCTGGATGGACGCGCCGACTACTGGCTGCCGGTGGACCAGTACGTGGGCGGTATCGAGCACGCCATCCTGCACCTGCTGTACGCGCGGTTCTTTCACAAGCTGATGCGCGACGCCGGCCTGATCAGCTGCAACGAGCCGTTCCTGCACCTGCTGACCCAGGGGATGGTGCTCAAGGACGGTTCCAAGATGTCCAAGTCCAAGGGCAATACCGTGGATCCCCAGGCCGCTGATCGAGCGCTACGGGGCCGACACGGTGCGCCTGTTCACCATGTTCGCCTCGCCGCCCGAGCAGTCCCTGGAATGGTCGGACGAGGCGGTGGCCGGCGCCCATCGCTTTTTGAAGCGCCTGTGGGACCTGGCCGCCCGCCCGGAGTATGACGCCCCGGAGCTGGATACATGGTCCAAGCGTCGCGCCTTTCTGGAGGCGTTCGACTGGGCGCGGCTCGACGGCGAGCGGCGCACGGCCCGCAGCGAGCTCCACGCCATCCTGGATCAGGCCAACCGCGACGTGCAAAGATATCAGTTCAATACCGTGGTCGCCGCCGGCATGAAGATCGCCAATCTGCTCCAGCCGCTGTCCGACAGCCCGTCGTCCGACGGGGACCGGGCGCTGCTGCTGGAGGGCGTCGACGCCCTGGTCCGCCTGCTGGCGCCGGTGGTTCCCCACATCACCCATGCCGTGTGGGACCGGGTCAAGGTCGTCGCCGCCGAGGCGGTCATCGACGCCCCGTGGCCGCGCCCGGATCCCGAGGCCATGACCCGCGAGACCGTCGAATTGGCGGTGCAGGTCAACGGCCGGGTGCGCAGCCGTATTCACGTGCCCCCGGAGGCGGACAAGGCCGCCGTGGAGGCCGCCGCCCTCGCGGACGACAACGTACAACGGTTCGTGGCCGGCAAGGACATCAGAAAGATCATCGTGGTCCCCGGGCGCCTGGTCAATGTGGTGGTATAGGGCGGCGCCGCGGCGTGGCACGTGCGCCTTCGCCGGCCCGGTGGGGGTGGCTGTGCCTGGCGGTGTGCGTGGCGGCCGGCGTCGGGGGATGCGGCTTTCACCTGCGCGGGTCCGGCCAGCAGCACCTGGCGATCGATGGGGTGTTCATCGAGGGGGGCGTATCGGGGCAATTCACCAATGACCTGAGGCGGTCCCTGGCGCAGGCGGGGGCGACCTTTGCGGACCGCCGAAGCGCTGCCAAGTACATATTGAATCTAAAGGACGAACAGACCAACAAGAATGTCCTGACGGTCAGCCAGACCGGCCAGGTGCTGGAGTACGAACTGCAGTATGCCGTGACCTTCGAGGTCATGGACAGGACCGGCCGGCGCCTCATTGCGCCCCAGCGCGTCAGTGCCGTGCGGGACGTGACGTTCAATGCGTCCACGGCCCTGGGCAAGGCCAATGAGGAACAGCAGTTGTATACCAGCCTGCACCGCGATGCCATCCGGCAGATCATCACGGGTCTGCGCAGCAAGTTGTCCCAATGATGATGAGTGCGCTTGTCTCACCCAGGGCCCTGGCGCCGGCCGCCCGAGGAGTTTGGTGACGGATGCGCATCAGGGCGGAGCAGCTCGGCGAGCATTTGAAAAAGGCCTTGGCGCCGATATACCTTGTCTTCGGGGACGAGCCGCTGTTGGTGCAGGAGGCCTGTGACGCCATCCGTGCCGCGGCGCGCGGCCGGGGGCACGACGAACGTATGGTGATGGAGGCGGAGGCGGGCTTCGACTGGGGGGGGCTGAGGCTCGCCTCGGACAATTTGTCCCTGTTCACCCAACGCCGCCTGATCGAGCTGCGGTTGTACAACGCCTCCCCCGGGCAGGCGGGCGGCCGGGCGCTGACGGACTATGCGGCCCGCCCGCCCGAGGAGACCGTGCTGCTGGTCAGCGCCGGCAAAATGGACAAGAAGGCCGCAGGGCAGCGAGTGGTTCAAGGCCCTGGAGCAACAGGGCGTCGCCATCCCGGTGTGGCCCGTGGCCGCCCCGCGCCTGCCGGCCTGGATAAAGGGGCGGCTGCGCGCCAAGGGGGTGCAGGCCGATGATGCGGCGGTGTCGCTCATCGCCGGCCGCACGGAGGGGAACCTGCTGGCCGCCATGCAGGAAATCGACAAGCTCTGCCTGCTCCACGGCCAGGGGCGCATCGGGGCCCGGGAGGCGGCCCTGGCCGTGGGCGACAGCGCCCGCTTCAGCGTATACGACCTGGCCGATACCGCCCTGGCGGGGGATGCCGCCAAGGTGATCCGCATCGTGGGGGGGCTGCGCAGCGAGGGCGTCGAGCCGGTGCTGGTGCTGTGGGCCCTGGCCCGTGAGATACGCCAGTTTTATCTCATGGCGCGCGACTGCGACAAGGGGACGGCCGTCGATAAGGTGCTGGCCGCGCACCGGGTATGGGACAAACGCAAGTCTCTCGCCAAGACCTGTCTAACGCGTTATCCTGCCAGGAAGTGGCGCGGCCTGCTGCACCAGGCGGCCCGGGCGGACCGGGTCCTCAAGGGCGAGGAAGCGGGCAGCATATGGCACGAGCTGTTAAAATTGAGTGTCTCCATCGCCGGCGCGCCGGTCGTCCCCGCGGCCCTGCCGTGAGGCGTCTGCGTTCAAAATGAGCAGGTAAACGGTATCCATGTCACAGGTCACGGCCCCCATTCAAGATATCACCGCCTACATGGCGGCGTGCGGGCGACAGGCGCGCCGGGCGGCGCAGACGGTCGCCCAGGCCCCGACGGCGTCAAAGGATGCAGCCCTGCTCGCCATGGCAGACGCCCTTCAGGCCGACGCCGCGGCGCTGCTCGAGGCCAACCGGCGCGATCTCGAGGCGGGGGCCCGGCGCGGCCTCGACAGCGCCTTGATGGACCGCCTGGAACTGAACCAGGCGCGCATCGACGCCATGGCCGATGGTATCCGGCAGGTCGCCGCGCTGGCCGATCCCATCGGTGAGGTGAGGGAGCTGAACTACCGCCCGTCGGGAATACAGGTCGGGCGCATGCGCGTGCCCCTCGGGGTCATCGGCATTATCTACGAATCACGCCCCAACGTGACCGCCGACGCCGCCGCCTTGTGCCTCAAGTCCGGAAACGCGGCAGTCCTGCGCGGCGGGTCGGAGGCCTTGCACTCGAACCAGGCCGTTGCCGCGTGCATTCGCCGGGGGCTGGAGCGGGCCGGTCTGCCCGCCGATGCCGTGCAGGTCGTCGCGGTCGCCGAGCGGGCCGCGGTGGACGAGATGCTGAAGATGAAGGAGCACATCGATGTGATCGTCCCGCGCGGCGGCAAGGGGCTGATCGAACACGTGAGCAAGATGTCGCTGATCCCGGTGATCAAGCACCTGCACGGCGTCTGTCACGTCTATGTGGATGACGGGGCGGACCTGGACAAGGCGGCGCGTATCGCCTTCAATGCCAAGACCCAGCGCTACGGGACCTGCAATACCATGGAGACCCTGTTGGTGGCCCGGGCCCCGGCCCCGCAGCTGCTGCCCCCGCTGGTGAAGATGTACCAGGACGAGGGCGTGGAGCTGCGCGGCTGTGCGGACACGGTGGCGCTCCTGCCCCAGATCCTGCCGGCCACCGAGGAGGATTGGTCCACCGAGTACCTGGCGCCGGTCCTGTCCATACGGATCGTCGCGGGCCTGGACGAGGCCGTCGACCATATCCGGCGCTACGGGTCCGCCCATACCGATGCCATCGTCACCGAAGACCTGTCCCGGGCGCGGCGGTTCCTGCGGGAAGTGGACTCCAGCTCCGTGATGGTCAACGCCTCCACCCGCTTCGCCGACGGCTATGAGTACGGGCTGGGGGCCGAGATCGGGATCAGCACCGACAAGCTCCATGCGCGCGGACCGGTGGGCCTGGAAGGCCTGACATCCTTGAAATATATTGTGATAGGCGACGGGCATATCCGGTCATGACCTGCGCTCCGGGATCATGAGCCCCCCTTCGGTGTTGGCAGCCGCCGCCGTGTGCACCCGCATCCTAACGCCGCCCCCGCGCCGGTCATGATCGGGGTGTTCGGCGGTACATTCGATCCGGTTCACTTCGGTCACCTGCGAACCGCGCTGGAACTGTATCAGAAGCTGGGTCTGGAGCAGATGCGGCTCATTCCGTGCCGCCAGCCGCCGCACCGGGGCCGCCCCCAGGCCACGGCGGCGCAGCGCCTCGCCATGCTGAAGCGCGCCGTCAGCGGGCAGGCCGGTATGGTGGTGGACGAGCGCGAGCTGCAGCGCGAGGGGCCTTCCTATTCGGTGTTGACCCTGCGGTCCCTGCGGGAGGAATTCCCCGCGACCCCCTTGTGCATGGTCGTGGGCAAGGACGCCTTCGCCGAGCTCGACAAGTGGTGGCAGTGGCGGGAGCTGCTCGATCTGGCTCACATCGTGGTGGTGGATCGCCCCACCGCCCAGGTTGCCGTCTCGGGCGAGGTCGCCTCCGTGTGGCGCGAGCGCGGTGCCGGCTCGGTCGAGGCGCTGGCGGGCCGGCCCTGCGGGCTCATCCTGACCCGCCACGTCACGCCGCTCGAGATCTCGGCCACCAAGATACGGGCGATGGTCGCCGGGGGGGCGAGCCCCCGTTATCTGCTGCCCGACAGCGTCTTGGAGGTCATCGAGGAGCAATCCATCTACCGGGCGCCTACTGAAGGAGATTGATAAGCTTTCATGACGGTGAACAAACTGTTAAAGACCGTGATCGACGCGATCGAGGACCTCAAGGGGCAGGACATCAAGGCCCTGGACGTTCGGCGGCTGACCAGTATTACGGACTATATGGTGGTTGCCAGCGGCAATTCCGATCGTCAAGTCAAGGCCATTGCCGATCACGTGATCGAGCAGGCCAAGGGGATTCAGGTCCGCCCCGTGGGCGTGGAGGGCAAGGAGCAGGCCGAATGGGTATTGATCGATCTGGGCGACGTAGTGGTGCACGTGATGCAGCCGGCGGTCAGGGAGTTTTATCAAATCGAACGGCTGTGGGGCGTGAACGACCCCAAGACCGTTGAAACGGATCATTGATATGCCCCGCCGCGCCTGTGCCTGCGCGGGGCGGACAGTCGGGTAATGCGGATCCATTTGATCGCCGTGGGGCGCAGGATGCCCCAGTGGGTCAGTCAGGGGTATCGAGTCTTTCGCCAAGCGCCTGCCGCCCGAGTGCGCCCTGTCGCTGCTGGAGGTCGCCACCGCCAAGCGCCGCAAGGGCGTCACGCTCGGTCAGCTCGTTGAGCGGGAGGGGGCGGACATGCGTGCCGCCGTGCCGCGGGGCGCGCGGGTCGTGGCGCTGGACGAGCGGGGCGCGCAGTGGACGACCCGTCAGCTTGCCGGCCGGCTCGAGTCCTGGCTGCAGGGAGGGCAAGACGTGGCCCTGCTGGTCGGCGGGCCGGACGGACTGTCCCCCGGGTGCCGCGACGGCGCCCATGAGCTATGGTCGCTGTCCCCCCTGACGCTGCCCCATGCCCTGGTGCGGATCGTTGTCGCCGAGCAGATTTACCGTGCGTGGAGTATGCTCCGGGGCCATCCTTATCACCGCGAAGGCTGACGGGGTGTGACGGGGGTAATGGCAGGCGTGCAGACCGAGCGACCGCAACTCTATCTCGCATCATCCTCGCCGCGCCGGCGCGAGCTCCTCGCTCAGCTGGGGGTGCGATACCATGTCCTGACCGCCGGGATCGATGAACGGCGCCGGGACGGCGAGGCGCCGCGCGACTATGCCCGGCGCATGGCGCTCAGCAAGGCGAGGCGGGCCGCCGCCGATCCCGGCCGGGACGCGGCCCTGCCGGTGCTCGCCGCCGACACCGTCGTGGCGGTTGACGGGACGGTGCTCGGAAAGCCCGTGGATCGGGACGATGCCCTGTCCGCCCTGGCGCGCCTGTCGGGCCGCAGTCATGAAGTCATCACCGCCGTCGCGCTGCTTCACGATATCGAGGCGGTGCGGTTGAGCGTCACCCGGGTGACCTTTCGCGTCGTTCACCCCGGCGAGGCCGAGGCGTATTGGGAGACCGGCGAGCCGGGTGACAAGGCGGGTGGCTATGCCGTGCAGGGGCTGGGGGCGGTCTTTGTCTCCCGGCTGGAAGGCAGTTATACGGGCGTGGTGGGACTGCCGCTGTTTGAGACGGCGCAATTGCTGGGAGAATGCGGCGTGTCCGTGCTGGCGCCGCGGGGAATTCTAAAGACAGGAGGAGACGATGCATCGGATCATGACGGCAATTGTGCGTGACGCCCTATGAGCGAGGAAATACTCATCAACGTGACGCCCCGCGAGACCCGCGTCGCCATTATCGAGAACGGGGTCCTGCAGGAGGTATTCATCGAGCGGGCCAACAAGCGGGGGCTGGTGGGGAACATCTACAAGGGCCGGGTCTCGCGCATCCTGCCCGGCATGCAGGCCGCGTTCATCAACATCGGTCTGTCCCGCACGGCGTTCCTGCACGCGTCCAATATCACCAGCGTGGTCGGCGAGGAGGACTCCTCGGTGGATCGGCGCTCCAACCACGAGGATATTACCCAGCTGCTGAACGAGAATCAGGAGGTCCTCGTGCAGGTGATCAAGGACCCCCTGGGGTCGAAGGGCGCGCGCCTGACCATGCACATCACCGTCCCTTCCCGCTATCTGGTATTCATGCCGGGCTACAGTACCGCGGGCGTCTCCCAGCGCATCGAGGACGAGGCCGAGCGCCAGCGCCTCAAGGAAATCGTGACGAATATCTCCGAGGGCCAGTCCGACGGGGGCTATATCGTCAGGACGGCGGCGGAGGGGGCGTCGGAGAGTGAATTGGTCGCCGACATGCGTTTCCTGCGCAAGCTGTGGGAGTCGATCCAGCAGCGCGCGGCTCATACCGCGCCGGGCGAGGCGGTCTATGAGGACCTGCCCCTGCCGATGCGCATTATGCGCGATCTGGTCAATGCGGACGTGGACAAGGTGCGCATCGATTCATGGGAGTCCTATCAGCGGGTCGTGGAGTTCGCCACCGAGTTCATCCCTCACATGGTGCCGCGTATCGAGCATTACGCCGGGGAGCGGCCGTGCTTCGATCTGTATTCGGTGGAAGACGAGCTGCAAAAGGCCCTGGACCGCAAGGTCCAGCTCAAGTCCGGCGGCTACCTGATCATCGATCAGACCGAGGCGATGACCACCATCGATGTCAATACCGGGGCGTTCGTCGGCCACCGCAACCTTGAAGAGACCATCTTCAAGACCAACCTGGAGGCGGCCCAGTCGATCAGCCGCCAGCTCAGGCTGCGCAATCTGGGCGGGATCATTATTATAGATTTCATTGATATGCTCGATGAAGAGCACAAGCGCCAGGTGATGAGGGCGCTGGAAAAGGCCCTTGAGCGCGACCGGGCCAAGAGCTATGTCACCTCCGTCTCGGAGCTGGGGCTGGTGCAGATGACGCGCAAACGCACCCGTGAGAGCCTGGAACATTTGCTGTGCGAGCCCTGTCCAATGTGTCATGGCCGCGGCACCGTCAAGACCACGTCCACCGTATGTTATGAGATCTTTCGAGAGATCGTCCGCGAATCCCGCCAGTTCGAGGCTCAGAAATTCCTGGTCATGGCCTCTCAGGAGGTGGTGGACCTGGTGCTGGATGAAGAGTCTTCCAGTCTCGCCGAGCTGGAGGAGTTCATCGGCAAGCCCATCCGTTTTCAAGTCGAATCGCTCTATACGCAAGAGCAGTTTGACGTGGTATTGATGTGACTCGATTCGTTATCCTTGTGATCCGGGAAGGCTAACATACCTGCATGCGCCGGCCGGCGGCGCATTACATCGGATCATCGTTCGCGACTGCTCAGTAACACAACTCGTGAGAATTATTATCTCCAGCCCGCACCCGTCACCAAGGTCCGTCGCGAAGGCGTCGAGGCGGCGCCGCGCCCAGGTGTTCGAAGCGCAAGGCGGCGCCGGTGCGGCAGCCACAGCAGGAGACTGGTGACGGATGCAGGCTATCCTCCGCCGCTTTTGGAAACTGCTGTGGCTCTGTTTCGCTTGGGTGACCATCGTGGCGGCCATGCTGTCGGTGGCGGCGCGTCTGCTGCTGCCCCTGGCCGGTCACTACAGGGCCGATATCGTTCAGGCGGTGGAGAAGTCCCTGGGTCGGGCGATCCACGTAGAGGCGCTCAAGCCTGAGTGGCGCGGGTTTGGCCCGGTGATTGTCTTGCAGGGGGTGCAGCTCCTGTCCGAGCCGGGCGGCAGGCCCGTGCTGAGCTTCAATCGGGCCCGCCTCGGGATCGACCTGTGGTCATCGCTGCTTCACCGCCGCCTGGAAGGCAGCCACCTGACGGTGATGGGGGTCGCGATCACCTTGGTGCGCCACAGGGACGGGCGGTTGGGGATCGAGGGTTTCGGCAGTGTGGCAACGGGCGGCGCGCGGGGCCGGGAGAACCTGGACAAGGTGCAGGCCTGGCTCGAGGCCCAGCGCCAGGTGACCATCGCCGACAGTGACATCTATTGGCACGATGTCTCCCGCGGCGGCGCCCCGTTGCACTTCGCCCACGTCAGCTTGACCCTGGCCAACCGGGGACAGCGCCATCAGGTGAGCGGCTCGGCCCTGTTGCCCGCGGCAATGGGGCGGACCCTGAACTTGGCCTTGTCGATTCAGGGCCCGCTACTGCACCTGGAGCGCTGGACGGGCGACCTGTACGTCAAGGGCGCCGGCCTCAGGCTGCCGGGGCCCTTCGGCCGGCGCGACTATGGGGGCATCACCGTGGGTGACGGATTGGCCGACGTGAGGGCCTGGGGACGCATCGACGGCGGCGCGCTCCGGGACCTGGAAGGCGAGGCCCAGGTCGATGCCCTGCGGCTGGATTCCGTGGCGGCGCAGGACAGCGGGCGGGGCGGCGATCGGCCGCCGGCGCTGAAGCTCAAGGCCCTGGGCGCGCGTTTTCACTGGCGCCGCCACGGGGATGGCTGGATATTGGACGCCGACCGGGTCTGGCTCTCCCAGGGGGACCAAGTGACGCCCCAGACCCAGGTGAGGGTCTCCACCCGGCGGGACCCGGATCAGTCAGAGATCGACGCGCAGATCGGCTATATGCGGCTCGAGGACGCCGCGGCGCTGGCCAGGTTGAGCGACGCCGCCGCCCCCGCTGTGCAGCGCATGCTCGAAACCGTTCAGCCGAGCGGCACAGTCCGCCATGCCTACCTGCATCTCGCCATGCCCCGCGACAAACCGGTGCGCCCCTATGTCTATCTGGAATTCGCCGGCCTGCGGACCCGCGGGCAGTGGCACGGTATCCCCGCGGTCAGCGGCCTCAAGGGCGTTATTCAAGGCTCGCTGTCGGCGGGCGCCGTCGCGTTGGACAGCCGCGCCGTCGGCATCGCCAAGGGCGCCATGGTGCGGCGCGCGGTGAGTATTGACCGCCTGGACGGGCGTCTGTCGTGGCGGCGCCGCGACGGCATCTGGCAGGTGAGTACCCCGAGGCTGCACGTGCAGAACCCGGACATGGCGGTGGATGCACGGTTCGCGATCAAGGGCGGCCGCGGCCTGCCCCGGCCCTTCGTGGATCTGGTCGCCGATTTGAGAGACGGTGACATCGGCCACGCCGCTCGTTATCTGCCCGCCGCCAGGATGGATCCCCATGCCGTCGAGTGGCTGGATCGGGCCCTGATCAAGGGGAAAGTTACCTCCGGGGCCCTGCTGCTGCACGGCAATCTGGGGGACTTTCCATTCGACCACCACAAGGGCGTGTTCCAGGTGCGATTGAACATCGACGACGGCATTGTGGATTTCAGCCGTAAATGGCCGCGCATCGAAGAGATCCAGGCAGAAGTGATGTTTGACGGGCGCCGCCTGGCGGTCAACGGCGCTCAGGGCAAGATGCTCAATTCAACCATCACCCGCGGCCGGGCCCATATCGACGACCTGGCGGCCCGGCCGGCGTTGCTGACCTTCGACGGGGAGGCGGCGGGGCCGACCCGGGACGTGCTGTTCATCGCGACCCATACGCCCCTGGAGCAGAAGGTGGGCCGGTACCTCAAGAACGCGGTGGTGGGCGGGCGCAGTACGTTGTCGCTGTCCATGCGCTTTCCCCTGTCGCCGGCGCCCAAGCAGGTGCAGGGGCGGCTCACCTTCGAGCACGGCACCCTGGCCGTGGGCGACAAGATCCGCCTGACCGATATCAACGGGCCGTTGAGCTTCACCCACGACGGGGTACAGTCCCGGGGCATCAAGGCGCGCCTCGTGGGGTACCCGGCGACCATCACGGCGGGTACGCAGGACAGTCACGGCAGTCATACGATCTATTTCGAGGCCCGCGGTCAAACCGACGCGCGCCATATCCGGCAGCTCAAGTTCGTCGATCTGCCCTTTTTACGGCACGTGGAGGGGCGTACCCACTGGTGGGCCCGGCTGCAGCTCAGCGAGGTGGCGGGCGGCAAGCGCAGCAGCGCCGGCGTGGAGATTCACTCCGGACTGGAAGGGATGCGCGTCGACCTGCCCGCGCCCCTGGCGAAGGCGAAGGGCGATACCGTGCCCCTGACGGTCAGCATTCGCCGGCTGGGCCAGCCGGTGACGCCCGTGGCGTTTCGCTACGGTGACCGGTTGAGCGGTGTCTTTGTCACCGACTCGGGCGGCATCGGTCGGGGGATTCAGCGGGGCGAGTTTCGCTTCGCCGACGGTGCTGCGGCGCTGCCCCCGGGCAAGGGCGTCCACATCGCCGGCAATCTGGGCCGTTTCTCCCTGGCCCAATGGCGCGACTATTTCCCCGCCGCGGGCGAGAGCGGCCCCGGGGGGCTGCTGGACCGGGTGGTGGGTATCGATGTCCATCTCGACGAGCTGCACGCGTTCGGGTGGGGGCTGCATAAAGTCTCGCTCCAGGCCGGCAGGGACGCTGGGGGTTGGTCGGTCAAGGTCAGCAGCGATGAGTTGGCCGGCACCGTCGAGTCGCCCCTCGCCGCGGGCCGGCCCATCGTGGCGGACCTGGATTACCTGCACCTGAGGCCGGGCGCCCTGCACGACAAGGGCAGCCGGCTGGATCCCAACCGTGTGCCGCCCGCACGTATCACCGGCAAGGACGTGACCTATGACGGCAAGGACTTTGGCAGCCTCAAGCTCGTCCTGACAAGGCGGCCGCAAGGGGTGCACATTGAGCGGTTGAGCGTCGATTCGCAGATCATGAAGATCACCGCCAGCGGCGATTGGACCCAAGGCACGCACGGCCAGTACTCGGCCTTCGAGGCGGATATCACCAGCGAGGACATCGGTAAGACCCTGTCGCGCTTCGGCTATGTAGGCACGATCAAGGACGGTCGCGGACGTGTCCAACTGACCGCCGCGTGGTCGGGGGCCCCCACGGACATGGATGTGAAGACCCTGGTCGGCTCCCTGTCCCTGAAGCTGTCCAAGGGGCGCCTGCTGGACGTGGATCCGGGCGCGGGCCGCATTCTGGGCATATTGAGCCTGCAGGCATTGCCGCGGCGATTGACCCTGGACTTCAGCGACCTGTTCGAAAAGGGATTCAGCTTCGACTCCATGAAGGGTGACTTTTCCATCCGCAACGGCGATGCCTATACCGACGACCTGGTGATGGAGGGGCCCTCGGCGCGGGTGGACGTCGTCGGCCGGGTGGGATTGGTGAGTCAGGATTATGATCAGACGGTCACCGTTACCCCGCACCTGACCAGCAGTCTGCCCATCGCCGGGGTCATCGCCTCCGGCGTGGGCGTCGGGGTCGCCATCCTGCTGTTTCAGAAAATATTCGAGGATCAGATCGACGAGATGACCCGGGTGCGCTACACCATCAAGGGGCCGTGGAAGAACCCGGTGGTCCAGCCCTTGAAGAAGGAGGCCAAATCCGGCAATGACGGCAAGTCATGAGGCAGGCGATGTTGTATAGTGTCCGCCAACGGCGCGGGACGGCCGTGATATGCCGCCGCCCGCTCACCCCAGTCCCCCTGTAATTGAAGGACGCTGACAGGACATGACGCTGATCGCCGCTGTGCAAATGGCCTCGGGGCCCCACGTGACCGCCAACCTGATCGAGGCGGAGAAACTCATCGGCCGCGCCGCCGCCCAGGGCGCGGAGCTGGTGGTGCTGCCCGAAAACTTTGCCATCATGGGGATGAGCGAGCAGGATAAGGTGAAGATTCGCGAGGCACCGGGCCGCGGGCCCATTCAGGATTTCCTGGCCCAGACCGCCAAGCGGCACGGTATCTGGCTGGTGGGCGGCACGATCCCCCTCGTGGGGCGCGCGCCCAACAAGGTCAGGGCCGCGTGCACGGTGTTCGACCCCCAGGGCAGGCAGGTAGCGCGCTACGACAAGATCCACCTGTTCGACGTGACCCTGGAGGGCACCGCCGAGGAGTATACCGAGTCGGCCACCATCGAGCCGGGGGAGGGGACGACCCTGGTGGAGACGCCGTTCGCCAGGATGGGCCTGGCGGTCTGCTACGACCTGCGCTTCCCGGAGCTGTTCAGACAGCTCCTGGACCAGGGCATGGAGCTGCTGGCCCTGCCTTCCGCCTTCACCGCCGTGACCGGCCGGGCCCACTGGGAGGTCCTGGTGCGGGCGCGGGCCATCGAAAACCTGTGCTATGTGATTGCCCCGGCCCAGGGCGGCTACCACATCAACGGGCGCGAGACCCACGGTGAGAGCATGATCGTCGACCCCTGGGGTAACGTCCTGGACCGCCTGTCGCGGGGTTCGGGGGTCGTGGTGGCCGAGTTTGACCGCGCGCGGGTGGCCAGCATACGCCATAATTTCCCGGCGGTGCGCCATCGGCGCCTGTCTTAGCCCGCATCCGTCACCGGTGTACGTCGCGAGGGCGTCGAGGCGCCTGGTGGCGGGCAGTGCGGCGCCCCAGTAGCAGGGCCGATTGACCTGAACGGCGGCGCGGCCTTAGCATTGGATCGCCCGCCAGGGGGAGGCAGGCTTGCGAGGGTGGGGGCCGCGCTTGCAATCAAGGCCATCCGTCCTCATCTTGATAGGGTTTGGCACGATTCCGCGGCTCGTGCGCGTACCGACGGCTCCGCCGCAGGGGCTGCGGGCGATAAGTAGCGCGTGGCGGCGCCCCCCAGATGCGCTAGACCGCCTGTATATGACCGGCGGGCGCATTCCCGAGATAACCCACAGTTGAATGGATAGCCCATGAATACATCGAATACATCTCTTGAGACCGCCCGGGAGCAGATTCTGGCACCCGCGGGGTTGGGGGAGACAGACCTGGAGAAGGTGCTGTCCAAGCTCATGGGGCACGGCGTTGACAACGCCGACCTTTACTTTCAGTTGAGCCGCCACGAATCCTGGGTGCTCGAAGACGGCATCGTCAAAGACGGTGCCCACGGCATCGAGCAGGGCGTCGGGGCGCGCGCCATCAGCGGCGACAAGACCGGCTTTGCCTACTCCGACGAGATTGTCCTCCCGGCCCTGTCCCATGCCGCCGAGGCCGCCCGGGCCATCGCCCACCAGGGCCAGCAGGGCAAGGTGCAGGCCTGGTCGGCCCACGCGGGGGGGCAGCTGTATGTCCCCATGGACCCGCTGGGGACCCTCGAGGAGAGCGAGAAGGTGCGCCTGCTGGAGACCGTGGACGCCGAGGCGAGGCGCCTCGACCCGCGGGTCAAGCAGGTCATGGTGAGCCTGGCAGGGGAGTATGAGACGGTCCTGGTGGCCGCCGCCGACGGCACCCTGGCGGCCGACGTGCGCCCCCTGGTGCGCATGAATGTCCGGGTGATCGCCGAACAGGACGGCCGCCGCGAGCAGGGCACCGGCGGGGGCGGCGGGCGGGTCGGCTACCGCTACTTCCTCGAGGAGGAGCGGGGCCTGAGTTATGCCCGGGAGGCGGTTCGTCAGGCCTTGATCAACCTGGAGGCCGTGGATGCGCCCGCCGGCACCATGCCGGTGGTGCTGGGGCCGGGCTGGCCCGGCGTCCTGCTCCACGAGGCCATCGGCCACGGCCTGGAGGGGGACTTCAACCGCAAGGCCACCTCCGCGTTCAGCGGGCGCCTCGGCCAGAGGGTCGCCTCGGACCAGTGCACCGTGGTCGATGACGGGACCCTGCCCGACCGGCGCGGATCACTCAACGTGGACGACGAGGGCGTGCCGACCCAATGTACGGTGCTGATCGAAAACGGCATATTGCGGGGGTACATGCAGGACAAGCACAACGCCCGCCTCATGGGCATGCCGTTCACCGGCAACGGGCGCCGCGAGTCCTACGCCCATCTGCCCATGCCGCGCATGACCAATACCTATATGCTGAACGGCCGGTATGACCCGAAGGAGGTCATCGGCTCGGTGGACTACGGCCTGTACGCGGTCAACTTCGGCGGCGGCCAGGTGGATATCACCTCGGGCAAGTTCGTCTTTTCCGCCAGCGAGGCCTACCTGATCGAGAACGGCAAGGTGACCCGGCCCGTCAGGGGCGCGACCCTGATCGGCAACGGTCCCGACGTGTTGACCAAGGTGAGCATGGTGGGCAACGACCTGGCGCTTGATACCGGCGTGGGCACATGCGGCAAGGAGGGGCAGAGCGTGCCGGTCGGGGTCGGCCAGCCCACCCTGCGGGTGGACGAGCTGACCGTCGGCGGGACCAGCGCCGGGCAGTGAACCGACCATGAACAACACAACCATAAAGAGTCTGATTTGATATGGCCAACAATCTTGCAACCATCGACGATCCCCAGGCCAGGCTGGCCTCCCTCGAGCAGCTGGTAAGCGACATCCTCGGCGAGTCGCGCGCCAAGGGCGCCAGCGCGGCCGAGGCGGCCGTCAGCACGGACTCGGGGTTGTCGGCCACCGTGCGCCTCGGCGAGGTGGAGACGGTGGAGCATCATCGGGACAAGAGTGCCGCGGTCACCGTCTACTTCGGAAAGCGCAAGGGCTCGGCGAGCACGTCGGACTTTTCCCCCGAGGCGGTCAGGGAGACCGTTGCGGCGGCGTGCGCCATCGCCCGTTATACCGCGGAAGACGACTATGCGGGCCTGGCCGATGCCGAACTGATGGCGGGCGTCATCCCCGAGCTCGATCTGTACCACCCCTGGTCGGTGGACGCCGAGCAGGCCATCGAGATCGCCAAGGAGGCCGAGGCCGCGGGGCGCGCCGACACCAGGGTCACCAACTCCGAGGGCGCCACGGTCTCCACCAACCAGGGGGCGCGGGTGTACGGCAATTCCCATGGGTTCGTCGGCGGCTATGCGGCCACCCGCCACAGCAACAGCTGCGTGCTGATCGCCCAGGACGGCGAGGACAACATGCAGCGGGATTACTGGTATACCGTTTCCCGCGATGCCGCCGGCCTGGAGGCGCCGCGGGCGGTAGGCGAGCACGCGGCGCGGCGTACCCTGCAGCGGCTGGGCGCCCGGCGGGTGGCCACCTGCCAGGTGCCGGTCATATTCGCCGCGGAGATCGCGGGGGGGCTGCTGGGGAATTTCGTCGGCGCCGTGCGCGGCGGCAGCCTGTATCGCAATGCGTCATTCCTCGTGGACCATCTGGGCAAGCAGATCTTCCCCGAATTCATCCGTATTCACGAGCAGCCCCACCTCAAAAGGGCCCTGGGCAGCGCCCCGTTCGACAACGAGGGCGTGGCGACCCGGGCCCGTGACATCGTCACCGGCGGTGTCCTGGAGAGTTATGTGCTCGACAGCTACTCCGCGCGCAAGCTCGGCATGCAGACCACCGGCAACGCCGGCGGCGTGCACAACCTGCGCATTGATTCCGGTCCCCTGGACCTGGAGGGCCTGGTCAAGGAGATGGGCCGCGGCCTGCTGGTTACCGAGCTGATGGGCATGGGCGTGAATATGGTGACCGGCGATTACTCGCGCGGGGCGGCGGGCTATTGGGTGGAGCACGGCGAGATCCAATACCCCGTGCAGGAGATCACCATTGCCGGCAACCTGCGGGATATGTTCATGAACATCCAGGCCGTCGGCAAGGATGTGGACACCCGCGGCAACATCCATACGGGATCCCTCCTGCTCGACAACATGACCGTGGCCGGGACATGACGCGGTGAGCGTCCCGGGCGCCGCGCGAACGTGAGCGGCGCCCGTCCCCCGCCCCTGCTGTCGCCACCCGAACCGTCTCGCGTAATACGCTCGAGCGCCGCTACATAGGGCGTTGTGCCATATCAATAGAAATCGATTATACTGCAATGATCGCATTCCCTGAGGTGGCGCGCGTTTTGCGCGTCACCAGGCCAATGGAAACGGGCTTACACTGTTGATCCCATGTCAGAGCAGGACAGGCTATTAGTCAAGATCCGCGATCTGCACTTTCGCTTCGGTACCCGGCCGATCTTCGATGGGGTGGATTTCGATATCCGGCGCGGCAAGATCACCACCATCATGGGCCCGAGCGGGACCGGCAAGACCACCTTGCTGAGGATGATCGGCGGGCAACTCAAGCCCCATCGCGGTACCGTGCACGTGGACGGGCTGGATGTGCCCCGTCTGTCCCGCGGGGAGCTGTTCCGCCTGCGCAAGCGCATGGGCATGTTGTTTCAGAGCGGGGCGCTGTTCACCGGGCTGACCGTCTTCGACAACGTGGCGTTTCCGCTTCGCGAGCATACCGGTCTCCCCGAGTCGATGATCCGCGACCTGGTGCTCATGAAGCTTCAGGCCGTGGGCCTGCGGGGCGCGCGGGACCAGATGCCCAATGAGCTGTCGGGGGGGATGTCGCGCCGCGTCTCCCTGGCGCGGGCCATCGCCCTCGATCCGATGATGATCATGTATGATGAGCCGTTCACCGGCCAGGACCCGATTACCATGGGGGTCATCATGCAATTGATAAAGCAGCTGAACGACAGCCTGGGGTTGACCAGCATCATCGTGTCCCACGACGTGAAGGAAGTGGCGGCGATCTCGGACGACATATATGTCATCTCGGAGGGTAAGGTGGTGGCGCATGGCACGCCCGAGGCCCTTTCCAACTCGGACTCGGAGTGGGTGAGGCAGTTTTGGAACGGTCTGCCCGACGGTCCGGCGGCGTTTCATTATCCGGCGCCGGACTACGCCGAGGATCTGCTGGGACAGCCGTAAGCGGGCAGGCGTGTCCGCCGGGCGCACTTGCCATCACGGACGCTCAACGTGAAAATAACCCAATGAAGTATTGTAAATCCATTATTGATTGTCCGAATCAGCAGCTGTCGGGGCCGGTCAGGCAATGACGGCATGGTTGCAGGCATTGGGGCGCAGCGGGCTGTCGGTGTTCGACCGGACGGGCCGCGCAGGCATCTTCCTGCTGAGGGTGCTGGCCGGTCTTCCGTCCCTCGTGTTTAAGCCGCGCCTGGCCATTACCCAGCTTTACTCGGTGGGCGTGCGCTCGCTGGTGATCATCGTGGTCTCCAGTCTCAATGTGGGGATGGTGCTGGGCCTGCAGGTCTACAATACCCTGGTTGATTTCGGCGCCACGGCCTCCCTGGGGCCGGCGGTTGCGTTGACCCTGGTGCGCGAGCTGGGGCCGGTGGTGGCGGCCTTGCTGTTTGCGGGCCGGGCCGGGTCGGCCTTGACCGCCGAGATCGGATTGATGAAGGTGACGGAGCAGTTGTCGGGCATGGAGATGATGGCGGTCGACCCATTGAAGCGCATTGTCGGCCCGCGGTTCATCGCCGGCGTGATCGCAATGCCCCTGCTGGCGGCGATCTTCAGCGCCGTGGGCATCCTGGGCGCCTATTTCGTGGGCGTCGGGCTCCTGGGGGTCGACGAAGGCGCCTTCTGGTCGCAGATGCAGTCCAGCGTGGATCTTTACGAGGATATCCTGAACGGTGTGATCAAGAGCATCGTCTTCGGTTTCGTGGTGACGTGGATCGCGGTGTTTCAGGGCTATGACTGTGTCCCGACCGCGGAAGGGGTGAGTCTGGCAACGACGAACACTGTCGTGTTCTCCTCCCTGTGGGTGTTGATTCTGGACTTTATATTAACCGCGTTGATGTATGGAGGCACATGAGATGGAGTCCAGGAAGGTAGAGATCGCGGTCGGCCTGTTCATTGCGGTGGGTATTGCCGCCCTGTTCATGCTGGCCATGAAGGTGAGCAATCTGAGCTCGTTGACCGGGGACGAGGGGTACGTGCTGACGGCGCGGTTCGACAACGTCGGCGGCCTGAAGGTGCGCTCCCCGGTGTCCATGGCGGGGGTGCGCATCGGGCGGGTAACCTCCATCGGCTTTGACCAGAAGACCTATGAGGCGGTGGTCAAGGTCACCATCAATCCCATGTATAATCAAATTCCCAAGGACACCTCCGCGAGCATACTCACCTCCGGGCTGCTGGGTGAGCAGTACGTGGGGCTGCAGCCGGGCGCGGAGGATAAGTACCTCCATAACGGCGACGTCATAAAGTATACCCAGTCGGCGATGATCCTGGAGCGGCTCGTGGGACAGTTCCTGTTCAACAAGGCCCAGGAGGGCGGCTCCAAGTGAGTGCCTCCCGCGCAGGCTTGCCGCCCGCCGGGAATCGCCGGGATGATATGGTTCAGTGTGAATAAATGACAGGGGCTGATCGATGATAATGATAACAAGGCATTTGAAACGCTGGATGCCGATCCTCCTCGTAGGCGGCTTGCTGAGCGGCATCGCCCATGCGGCCATGAGCCCTCAGGACCTGGTCAAGCAGACGTCCCAGCGTATGCTGCAGGCCCTGCGGGACGAGAAGGCTCAGATCAAAAAGAATCCCGAGCATCTCAGGAAGCTGGTGGACGAGATCGTCCTGCCTCACTTTGACTTCAGGAAGATGTCCAGGCTGGTGCTGGGCCGTTACTGGCGCCGTGCCTCCGACGGGCAGCAGGCGAAGTTCGTGGACGAATTCCGCACCCTGTTGGTGCGCACGTATACCACGGCCCTGTCCGAATATACGGATCAGACCATCAATTATCTGCCGTTCAAGGGCGACCCCGGCAGCGGCGATGTGACGGTCAGGACGGAGGTTCAGCAAAGGGGCGGGTCGCCGATTCCCATCGATTACAGCCTGATGCGCGAAGACAGTGAGTGGAAGGTCTATGACGTGACCATCAGCGGAATCAGTCTCGTCATCAACTACCGTTCGTCGTTCGCCAGTGAGATCCGCCACGCCGGCCTCGACGGCCTGATAGACAAGCTTCACAATCGAAATCAAAAAAATAGTGACGGGTGAGGCCCACATCGAGGCCGCCGGCGAGGGCCGATATCTGTTGTGCGGGGAGCTGAGCTTTGCCACGGTGCCGGCACTGTTGCGCGAGGTGGACACCCCCTTCAACGGGCAGGAACAGGTGATCCTGGACCTCGAGCGGGTCACCCGCGCCGACAGCGCGGGTCTGGCGTTGCTCGTGGAGTGGGTGCGCCGGGCCCGCCAACGCAGTACCCCCCTCACGATCCGCAATATGCCTCCCCAGCTGCAGGCCATGGCCAAGGTCGCCGGCCTGGACCGGGTGTTACCGCTAAATGGAAATTAACTCAGCAGGTTATGGCTGCCGGGGGGTGTCGCCGCGGCGTTTCTGTATTATCATAGGGGCTAATGTCCGCCAATTTACAGATACATGAATTTAGAGAGTGTTGTGATGGATTCCGGAGCCATAAAGGCGGCGATTGAAGCCGGCCTGCCACAGAGCGAAGCCCGTGTGACGGGTGACGGCACCCATTTCGAAGCCGTCGTCATCAGCGATGCCTTCGACGGCAAGCGCATGCTGGATCAGCACAAAATGGTCTACGGGGCGCTGGGTGACGCCATGCGCACCTCGATTCACGCCCTGTCGATTCGCACCTTTACGCGGAGCGAGTGGGAGAAACTGCTGCAAGAGACCCAGAACCCCTGATTCCGGCGTAGCACCGCGGTTTCGGCAATCCGCCCGCTTGGTGGCGGCGGGTGAGCGCGGCGACCTACCGGAATCCACCGATCTAGTTAGCAATGGACAGACTCATCATTACGGGCGGCAACCCCCTTCACGGAGAGATCCGGGTCTCCGGGGCGAAAAACGCCGCCTTGCCGCTGTTGGCCGCGAGCCTGCTGGCCGACGGGCCGGTGACCATCAGCAATGTCCCTCACCTGCATGACGTGACCACGACCATGGAGCTGCTGGGCCGTATGGGCGTGCAGCTGATGGTGTCCGAGAACATGGACATCGAGGTCGACCCCCGCACCATCAATAATTTCTACGCCCCCTACGAGCTGGTCAAGACCATGCGCGCCTCGATCCTGGTGCTTGGTCCACTGCTGTCCCGTTACGGCCGGGCCGATGTCTCCCTGCCCGGGGGCTGCGCCATCGGCTCGCGGCCCGTCAACCTGCACCTCAGCGGGCTGGAGGCCATGGGCGCGGACATCAGCGTCGACGGCGGCTATGTCCGGGCGCAGGCAAAGCGTCTCAAGGGGGTCCACCTGGTAATGGACATGGTCACGGTCACCGGGACGGAGAATCTGATGATGGCGGCGACCCTGGCCGAGGGCACCACCGTGATCGAGAATGCGGCCCGGGAGCCTGAGGTGGTGGATTTGGCGGTGTGCCTGAACAATATGGGGGCCAAGATATCGGGGGCGGGGACCGATACCCTGGTCATCGAGGGGGTCGAGAGCCTCTCGGGGACGCAGTTCAGCATCCTGCCGGACCGCATCGAGACCGGCACATACCTGGTGGCGGCGGCGTTGACGGGCGGGTCCATCAAGTTGAAGCGCACCCGGCCGCAATTGCTGGAATCGGTGCTGCTGAAACTGAGCGAGGCGGGTGCCGTGATCGAGAGCGGCGACGACTGGATCTCCCTGGACATGCAGGGGCGGCGTCCCCGGGCGGTGGACCTGCGTACCGCACCCTACCCGGGGTTTCCGACCGATATGCAGGCCCAGTTCACGGCCTTGAACATCATCGCCGAGGGGACCGGCACGATCACCGAAACGGTCTTCGAGAATCGCTTTATGCACGTCCTGGAACTGCAGCGCATGGGCGCGGAGGTTCGCCTGGAGGGCAATACCGTCATTACCAGCGGGGTGGAGCAGCTGACGGCGGCCCCGGTAATGGCGACCGATCTGCGCGCCTCGGCGAGCCTGGTGCTGGCGGGGCTGGTCGCCGACGGCGACACCATCGTTGATCGTATCTACCATATCGACCGCGGTTACGAGTGTATCGAAGAGAAGCTGTCCCAGCTCGGGGCGCGTATCCGCCGGGTCCCCGGGCCGGCGGATCACGGCGAGCAGCAACCATCCGCCGCCGGCAAGGCGTCCCTGGCCTGAGCCATGGCCGAGACCCTGACAATCGCCGTGGCCAAGGGGCGTCTGCTCACCCAGACCCTGCCCCTGCTGCGCGATGCGGGGGTGGTGCCCGCGGAGGACCCGACGGTGAGCCGCAAGTTGATCCTGGATACCGACCACCCGGGGATCAAGCTGGTCATTATCCGCGGCATGGATGTCCCCACCTACGTGGAGTACGGGGCGGCCGACCTGGGCGTGGTGGGCAAGGACGTCTTGATGGAATACGACAGCGACGGGCTCTACGAGCCGCTGGACCTGGGCATCGGCCGCTGCCGGTTGGTGGTGGCCGGTTTCCCGGGGGGCGGCGGCCCGGGCCGCATGCGCATCGCCACCAAGTACCCCGGCATCACCCGGCGCTATTTCGCCGAAAAGGGACAGCAGGTGGAGATCATCAAGCTCTACGGCTCCATGGAGCTCGCCCCCCTGGCCGGCCTGGCCGATTGCATCGTGGACCTGGTGGACACGGGCAACACCTTGAAGGCGAACGGCCTGGTGACCATCGAGCACATGGCCGACATCAGCTCGCGGCTGATCGTGAACAAGGCCTCCATGAAGATGAAGCACGGCACCATCAAGCAGTTTGCCTCCCTGCTGGCGCAGGCCGTCGAGCGGCACGGCGCCGGGGCGGGCGTCGGCGGGCGGGTCAAGGCGGGTGAGCGCCATGGCTGAGATCAGGCGCTTGGCCTCGGCCGAGGCGGGCTTCTGGGATGAGCTGGCGTGCCTGCTGGAGTGGCAGGGCACGTACGACGAGCAGATAACGCGTACCGTCGCCGATGTGCTCGCCGATGTGCGCCGCCGCGGCGACGAGGCCCTCATGGAGTACACCCGCCGCTTCGACCGCCTCCAGGTCAAGGAAGGGGCGGAACTGGAAATGGCCCCCGAACGCATGGAACGGGCCCTGGAGGGGCTCGCGCCCCAAGAGCGTGACGCCCTGGAGGTCGCCGCGGGCAGGTTGCGCGCGTATCACGCCCACCAGAAGATGGAGTCGTGGTCCTATACCGAGGCCGACGGGACCGTGCTCGGCCAGCAGGTGACGCCCCTGGACCGGGCGGGCCTGTACGTCCCGGGGGGCAAGGCCGCCTATCCGTCAACCGTCTTGATGAACGCCATTCCCGCGAAGGTGGCCGGCGTCGGCGAGCTGATCATGGCGGTGCCCACCCCCGACGGTGTCGTCAGTGACCTGGTCCTGGCGGCCGCGCGGATCGCCGACGTGGACCGGGTGTTTACCATCGGCGGCGCCCAGGCCGTTGCGGCCCTGGCCTACGGGACCGAGACCGTCCCCCGGGTGGACAAGATCGTGGGCCCGGGGAACGTGTACGTGGCCGCCGCCAAGGGCATGGTGTACGGCACGGTGGGGATCGATATGATCGCCGGCCCCTCCGAGATCCTGATCATCTGCGACGGCGAGACCGAGCCGGATTGGATCGCCATGGACCTGTTCTCCCAGGCCGAGCATGATCAGGATGCCCGCTCCATTCTGATCTGCCCCGACGCCGCATATATCGACCGGGTCCGTGACAGCATCGCCCGCCTGTTGCCCGAGATGGAGCGGGCGGAGATCATCCGTGCCTCGTTGAGCCGGCGCGGTGCGCTGATCCAGGTGGCGGACCTGGACGAGGCGGTGCAGGTGGCCAATTTCATCGCCCCGGAGCACCTGGAGCTGTCGGTGGCCGACCCCGGGGCGCTGGCGGCCAGGATCCGCCACGCCGGGGCGATCTTCATGGGGCGTTACACGGCCGAGGCCCTGGGCGACTACTGCGCCGGGCCCAATCACGTGCTGCCCACCTCCCAGACGGCGCGGTTTTCCTCGCCGCTGGGTGTGTATGACTTCCAAAAGCGCTCCAGCCTGATCCAGTGCTCCCCCGAGGGGGCCGATGCGCTCGGCGGGACCGCCGCCGCCCTGGCCCGCGGCGAGGGGCTGACCGCCCACGCACGTTCGGCCGAGTACCGGATGAAGCGATAATCGCCCTTGCTCATGACGACCCTATTGCGTTGTTGATGGCCAGCCCCGTGGAAAAGACCAGCCCCCCAGTGTCCAGGATCGAGCAGTGGATACGCCCGCAGATCCGTGCGTTGTCCGCCTATCATGTGGCCGAGCCCGAGGGCCTGATCAAGCTCGATGCCATGGAGAATCCCTATACCTGGCCCCCGGCCCTGGTGGATGCGTGGCTCGAAACCCTGCGCGGCGTGGGCCTCAACCGGTACCCCGACCCGGACGCCGTGCAACTGAAGGAGCGCCTGCGCGAGGCCTTCGAGATCCCCGCCGATATGGGGGTCCTGCTCGGCAACGGCTCGGATGAGCTGATCCAGATGATCAATCTGTCCCTGGCTGGACCGGGGCGCGTCGCCCTGGCGCCGGAGCCGACATTTTCCATGTACCGCATAATCGCCGCCTCCACGGGCCTGACGTTCACCGGCGTCCCGTTGGACGGGGACTTCGAGATGGATCTGCCCGCCATGCTGGCGGCGATCGAGACCCACCGCCCCGCGGTCATCTACATCGCCTACCCCAACAATCCCAGCGGCACCCTGTTCGACGCCTCCGCGGTGCGCGCCCTCATCGAGGCCGCGCCGGGGCTGGTGGTGGTGGATGAGGCCTATTACCCCTACTCGGGCTATACCCTGATGGAGGATTTGCCCCGCTATGATAATCTTCTCCTCCTGCGTACCCTGTCCAAGGTCGGGCTGGCCGGGCTGCGCCTGGGGCTGCTGATCGGTCCCGGGCCGTGGCTGGAACAGATCAACAAGACCCGTTTGCCCTATAATATCGGCATCCTGGCCCAGGTCAGTGCCGACTTCGCCCTGCGCAACAAGGCGGTGTTCGACGATCAGATCCGCCGTATCTGCAGCGACCGCGAGCACCTGATCGGGCAGTTGCGCCTCTTCGAGGGGATAGAGGTGTATTCCAGTCACGCCAATTTCGTATTGTTCCGGGTGGCTCAAGGCCGGGCGGCGCAACTGTATGACGCGATCAAGGCCGAAGGGGTGCTCATCCGGTGTTTTTCCGCCCACGAAGGGCCGCTGGCGGACTGTCTGCGGGTGACGGTGGGGACGCCGGAAGAGAACGAGGCCTTTGTCCGTGCGCTGCGGCGGGCCCTTTAAGGCATTGGCGGGGGAGGAGACGATGTCCGGTGAGACTCCCCTGATGAGCGTGCCCCACGGGCGGCACGCGGGATACGCTTTGGTTCACGGGATTGATACACAATGAGTGAAAAAACGCCGGCGCGTAAGGCGTCCGTCAAGCGCGACACCCTGGAGACCCGGATCGAGGTCGGCATCGACCTGGACGGCCAAGGCAACGGCACCTTCCAGACGGGGCTTCCCTTTCTGGATCACATGCTGGACCAGGTGGCCCGTCACGGCATGATGGACATCCAGGTGACGGCCCAAGGTGACCTGGCCATCGATGCTCACCACACGGTGGAGGACATCGGGATCACCCTGGGGCAGGCCGTCGCCAAGGCCCTGGGGGACAAGAAGGGCATCCGCCGCTACGGGCACGCCTATATCCCCCTGGACGAGGCCCTGGCCAGGGTGGTGCTCGATTTTTCCGGCCGTCCGGGCCTGGCCTACCGGGTGGACTTCCCGCGGGCGCGGGTCGGCGAGTTCGACGTGGACCTGTTTCACGAGTTCTTCCAGGGCTTCGTCAATCACGCCCAGGTGACGCTGCACATCGACAGCCTCCACGGGGCCAACGCCCATCACATCGCCGAGACCGTGTTCAAGGCGTTCGGCCGCGCCATGCGCATGGCCACTGAGATGGACCCCCGGATGAGCGGCGTGCTCCCGTCGACGAAGGGCTCATTGTGACCCCGACTTGATGGACGCGCCCGCCGATTCAAGACCGAGATGACGGAGCACCTATGGCCAGCGTTGCAGTGATCGATTACGGGATGGGCAATCTGCGCTCCGTCGCCAAGGCGCTGGAGCACGTGGGGGCGAGCCCCGTCTACGTGACCTACGACCCGGATGTGATCGTGCATGCAGAGCGCGTGGTCTTCCCCGGCGTCGGCGCCCTCGGCGACTGCATGAGCGAGCTCCATCGCCTGGAGCTGGAGACGGTGGTGCTGCGAGTGCGCGCGCACCAAGCCCTTCCTGGGGATCTGCCTGGGGATGCAGGCGCTGATGGAGGTCAGCGAGGAGAACGACGGCACCCGCGGGCTGGGCGTGATCCCGGGCCGGGTCACCCGGTTTCGCCCGGCCGAGCCGGGCGCCGGGGGAGCGCATCAAGATCCCGCACATGGGCTGGAACCAGGTCCACCAGCGCGACGGGGCCCACCCGCTGTGGGCGGACATCCCGCAGGATGCGCGGTTTTATTTCGTGCACAGCTATTATGTGCAGCCGGCCTCCCAAGAGGCGGTGGCGGGGCGGACCCACTACGGCGTCGATTTCGTCTCGGCGGTCGCCCGGGGCAACGTCTTCGCCACCCAGTTTCACCCGGAAAAGAGTCAGCATGCCGGCCTGACGCTCCTGGCGAATTTTCTGCAGTGGGAGGGCGCCGCCTGAGGGCGGTGAGCCGGCCGTGCAACGGGGTTTTATTCTTTTGACAAGTAGGGTATTTATTGACTGCAGGGGGGTATGAGATGCTCATAATACCGGCCATCGATTTGAAAGACGGGAAGTGCGTGCGCCTCTTTCAAGGCCAGATGGATCAAGAGACGGTATATTCGGGTGACCCGGTGGCGGTCGCCGAACATTGGGTCGAGGCGGGCGCGCGTCGCCTCCATGTAGTGGATCTGGACGGGGCCCGGACCGGCACGCCCCAGAATGCCGCGATCATCGGTCGCATCATCCAGGCCTTTCCCGACCTCACGGTGCAGGTGGGCGGCGGTATACGCAACGACGATACCATCGAGACCTATCTGGAGGCGGGCGTCAGTTATGTCATCATCGGCACCAATGCGGTGAGTACGCCCCATTTCGTCTCCGACGCCTGCATTGCGTTTCCCGGCCATATCATCGTGGCCCTCGACGCCAGGGAGGGCAAGATCGCCATCGACGGCTGGTCGAAGATGTCCAATCATAACGTGATCGACATCGCCAAGCGCTTCGAGCGCGACGGGGTCGAGGCGATCATCTATACGGACATCAGCCGGGACGGGACGCTGACCGGGGTGAATCTCGAGGCGACCCTCGAGTTGGCCCGGGCGGTGTCCATTCCCATCATCGCCTCGGGCGGCGTCTCGACACTGGACGACATCAAGGGGCTGTGCCGCATCAGCGAGGAGGGGGTGACGGGCGTGGTGGTCGGCAAGGCCTTGTACGAAGGGGCGCTCGATTTCGGCGAGACCCAGTCGCTGGCCGACGAGCTCGGCCGCCGGGCCTAGGCGGATACGGTATTATGGGATTGGCCAAGCGCATTATTCCCTGCCTCGACGTGGACAAGGGGCGAGTGGTGAAAGGGGTACGCTTTCAGGGGCTGCGCGACGCCGGCGATCCCGTGGAGGTGGCGCGCCGCTATGACCTGCAGGGGGCCGATGAGCTGGTCTTTCTCGATATCTCCGCCAGCCACGAGCAGCGGGAAACCCTGGCCTCTGTGGTCGAGGGGGTGGCCGGCGAGGTGTTCATCCCGCTCACGGTCGGCGGCGGGGTGCGCAACAGCGCCGATATCCGCCACTTGCTGCGGGCCGGCGCCGACAAGGTCGCCATCAATACCGCCGCGGTGAAGGCGCCGGAATTCATCACGGAGGCCGCGAACCGGTTCGGCTCCCAGTGCATCGTGGTGGCCATCGACGCCAAGCAGGTGGCCGACGGGGACACGCCCCGGTGGGAGGTCTTCACCCACGGCGGGCGCCATTCCACCGGACTGGATGCGGTGCGGTGGGCGCAGACCATGGCCGCCAACGGGGCGGGGGAGATCCTGTTGACCAGCATGGACCGGGACGGCACGCGGGACGGCTTCGACCTGGCCCTGACCCGGGCCGTCAGCGATGCCACGGGGGTACCCGTGATCGCCTCCGGCGGTGTCGGCACCCTGGAGCACCTGCTGCAGGGTCTGACCGAGGGCAGGGCGGACGCCGTGCTGGCGGCGAGCATCTTTCACTACGGGCAGCATACCGTGGCGGACGCCAAGCGCTACCTGGCCGATCAGGGGATCGAGGTCAGGCTTTAATCCGGCCCCCCATACCTTTATGATGACTGACCTGCTGGATGGTGGCGCCGTATGAATACCGACTGGCTCGACGAGGTGAAGTGGAATGCCGATGGCTTGGTGCCCGCCGTGGTGCAGGACCACGCCACCGGCAGGGTGCTGATGCACGCCTGGATGAACCGGGAGGCACTGCGCCTGACCGTGGAGGAAGGGCGCGGTGTATTCTGGTCGCGTTCGCGCGCCCGCCTGTGGCGCAAGGGCGAGTCTTCCGGGCATGTGCAGACCCTGCGGGCCATCCGCCTGGACTGTGACAATGATACCCTGTTGTTGAGCGTGGAACAGGCGGGCGGGCTCGCCTGCCACACCGGTCGCGTGAGCTGCTTTTACAAGGAATTGAGGGACGGCCGGTGGTCCGAGGTGGAGCCGGTGGTCAAGGATCCCGCCGCGTTGTACCCGTCCGGCGGCGGTTGAACGCCGCCGCAACCGAGGGGGTCTAATTTAATGAGTGATATCCTGAGGCAGTTGGCGCGCATCCTGGAGCAGCGCAAGCACGCCGACCCCAATGATTCCTATGTGTCGGGCCTGTATCACAAGGGGCTGGACAGTATCCTGAAAAAGGTAGGCGAGGAGGCCACCGAGACCGTGATTGCCGCCAAAGGCGGTGACCGGCGCCAATTGGTCCACGAGACGGCCGATCTTTGGTTTCATACCCTGATCCTGTTGTCGAGCCAAGGCATTGATCCTGATGAGGTTTTGCAGGAGCTGGCGCGGCGCTTCGGCACCTCGGGGCTTGAGGAAAAGGCCAATCGGCCGCACCATGAGTGACCGCCGACGAAATGGCGGCGGCGGTCCGCAATTCGAGTGGTTGAACAGTGACGGAGAGCATGAATGGGCATTAGTATCTGGCAATTGTTGATTGTATTGGTGATCGTGCTGCTGTTGTTCGGCACCAAGAAGCTGCGCAGTATCGGCGCGGATCTGGGCGGCGCGGTCAAGGGATTTCGCGACTCCCTGGGCGACCGGGAAAAGGAGGCGGAGGACGAAAAGGACCAGCTGGGCCACGCCAATTCCGAGCGGGTGATCGAGGGGGACGTGTCGTCCAAGGACAAGGAACACGACAAGGAAAAGTCATCCTAGGGCCTGTCAAGTTAACACTATCCATACCGCGGCGTTGCTGTCCCCTTGGCGTTGAAGCGATGAACCGGGCGGTGACGCTGTTGCGGGTCTGCGGGTATGTTTGATATCGGTTTTTGGGAACTGGTGGTGATCGCCGTGGTAACCCTGCTGG
This sequence comes from uncultured Gammaproteobacteria bacterium, assembly GCA_963844825.1. Lineage (GTDB taxonomy): Bacteria > Pseudomonadota > Gammaproteobacteria > CAWJPQ01 > CAWJPQ01 > CAWJPQ01. The sequence goes on along the minus strand of CAWJPQ010000011.1, from coordinate 421,726 downwards.
TGGTGGGCCCGGATGAGTTCCCTACGGTGGTGCGCAAGGTAAGCACCTGGATCAACGATGTGCGCAAGTACGTCTCCGCCGTGAAGTCGGACTTCGACCGTGAGATCAACAAGGCCGAGGAGCTGAAGGAATTGATCGCCAAGGAGGCCAAGATCGCCGAGATGCATCAGGAGATCGACGAGACCCAGACGGCGATCCCGGTCAATTACGATCAGCTGCGCAAGCGGGCCGCCGCCAAGAACAAAGAACACCAGGCCCCCGAACAGGGCAACGGGGAGGGCGCCCCGCCGGGGCCCGCAAGCCCGCCGGACACTGATGATAAGCGCAAAGAATGATCATCCCGAGCCGCAGCCCGTCGGTTCGCGCCGCCATGTAGTCAACCGAGGCTCGCCCATTGGTATTTCGCCGTCTGCATCGTAAGTACTCCACTTACCAGCAACAACCGTTCATTGCGCACCTGATCGAGTTGCGCAGCCGCCTGCTGCGTGTCCTGGTGGCGGTGTTGCTCGTCTTCGCGGTATTGGTCCCTTTCGCCAATACCCTGTACACGGGGCTGGCCCACCCGTTGATAAGCCGCCTGCCGGCGGGCACCACCATGATCGCCACCGAGGTGTCCTCGCCGTTCCTGACGCCGTTCAAGTTCACCCTGGTGATGGCGATCTTCATCGCCATCCCCTATGTGCTCTATCAGGTGTGGGCCTTTATCGCTCCGGGCCTGTACCGCAGCGAGCGCAGCCTGGCCCTGCCGCTGATCGTCTCCAGTGCGGCGCTGTTCTACCTGGGCATGCTGTTTGCCTATTTTGTCGTCTTCCCCCTGGTCTTCGGCTTCTTCATCAAGACGGCGCCCCACGGCGTGTCGGTGATGACCGACATCAGCAAGTACCTGGACTTCGTGCTGAAGATGTTCTTCGCCTTCGGCCTCGCCTTTGAAGTGCCCATCGCCATCATCCTGATGGTCAGGGCGGGGATCACCACGCCGGACGATCTCTCCGCCAAACGCCCCTATATCATCGTCGGCGCGTTCGTGGTGGGCATGCTGTTGACGCCGCCGGACGCCTTTTCGCAGACCCTGCTGGCCGTACCCATGTGGCTGCTGTTCGAGGTCGGCCTGCGTCTGTCGCGCCGCTTCATGCCCGCCGCGGGCGTCGAAGACGGTGCCCGGGGAGGCGAGGACGCCGGCACGGAAGGCGGCGACGGTCCGCCGCCTGATCAAGGCGCCTGAAGCCGGCCGTTCGGCGGCCGCTGTATGAGATTGGTGTGGCCCTAAGGTCCGCGTCGCCGGGCCGGGAGGGTGGCGATCAGCTCTCCGCGCGCTTGCGGGGCCTTTGGCCCACATGGACCTGGAGTTGGAGCTGCTTGCCGTGGCGGATGATCTGCAGCTGTGCCGTGGACCCCGGCTGCATGTTGGAGACCGTGATCATGACGTCCCTGGCGTCGTTCACCCGTTGTTGATTGACGTGGGTGATGATGTCCCCGCTTTGCAGACCGGCCTTGTCACCGGGGCCGCCGGGCAGCACACCCGCGACCAGGGCGCCCTTGGTGCTGTCCAGGCTGAACGAGTCGGCCAGGGCGGGCGTAATGTCCTGGGCCTGAATGCCCAGCCAGCCGCGGATGACCCGGCCGTGCTCGATGATCTGCTTCATGACCCCCTTGGCCAGGCTCGACGGGATGGCGAAGCCGATGCCCTGAGAGCCGCCGGAACGGGTAAAGATGGCCGTGTTGACGCCGATCAGGCGGCCGTCGGGATCGATCAGGGCCCCGCCGGAGTTGCCCGGATTGATGGCCGCGTCGGTTTGAATGAAGTTCTCGAACGCGCTGATGCCCAGCTGGCTGCGGCCCGTCGCGCTCACGATGCCCATGGTGACCGTCTGGCCCACGCCGAACGGATTGCCGATGGCCAGTACCACGTCGCCGACGCGCAGGCGCTCAGACGGGCCGATGACGACGCTGGGCAGGTGGGTGAAGTTGATCTTGAGCACCGCCAGGTCCGTGTCCGGGTCCGTGCCGACCACCGTGGCCTCGCTGCTGCGCCCGTCGCTCAGCGCCACCCGGATTTCGTCGGCGCCCTCAACCACGTGGTTATTGGTGAGGATGTATCCCTGGGGGTTCATGATGACGCCCGAGCCCAGGCTGTTTTCCAGGCGCTTGCGCGGGGAGGCCTCCCCGCCGAAAAAACGCCGGAAAAGAGGGTCGTCCATCAGGGGCGAGCGCCGCTGGGTGACCACTTTGGTGGTATAGATGTTGACCACGGCGGGGGCCGCCGCGGCCACGGCGGCGGCATAGGACCTCGTCGCTGCGGCGGGTGCGCCGCTTCCCGGAGCGCTCGCCCCAGGGCCCTTGGCCGGGCTCTGCTGAAAGGTCACTTCCGGCTTGGACTGGAAACGGGTCGGGTCGACGACATAGACAATCAGGACGCCGATGGCCAAGACCACCAGGGCGGTGACGACGGTGTCGGTGACGAGGGTGCGGATCTTACGCGGCTGCATCAGGATACTGTAGCATATTGGTTACAAGGGTATTCGGGCCAGATATCGGGGAAATGGCATGGTGCAATTGGGAGAACTGCTTAACTATACTGATCGGTTATTGGAAATCAATCAGTTTGACGATTACTGCCCCAACGGCCTGCAGGTGGAAGGCGCCCCGCAGGTCGGGGTGCTGATCAGCGGGGTGACCGCATCCCTGGCGCTGCTGGAGGCCGCCGTGGCGGCGGGGGCGGACGCGGTCCTGGTGCATCACGGGTACTTCTGGAAGGGCGAGGATCCCCGTGTTCGGGGGATGAAGCAGCGGCGTTTGCGCCTGCTCCTCGCCAACGGCGTGAGCCTGTTGGCCTATCACCTGCCCCTGGATGCCCACCCGGTGCTGGGCAACAACGCCCGCTTGGGCGAACTGCTGGGGTTCGATATGACCGGACGGCTGGCCCAGGCGGGTCCGGTGAAGATCGGGATGCACGGTGAACTCAACCCCCCGCTCACCGGCGAGGCGCTGGCGGGGCGCATCGCGGAGCGCTTGGGGCGTACGCCGCTGCACGTGGGCGGGCGGGCAACACGGATCCGGCGCATCGGCTGGTGTACCGGCGCGGCGCAGCGTTATATCGACGAGGCGGCGGGGCTGGGGCTGGACGCTTACATCAGCGGCGAGATCTCGGAGCAGACGGTTCACGAGGCGCGCGAAACCGGCGTGCATTATTATGCGGCCGGGCATCACGCCACGGAGCGTTACGGCATCAAGGCATTGGGTGAACACCTGGCGGAACGCTTTGACCTTGCCCATCAGTTCATCGATATCGACAACCCGGTATAGCCGTCCCGGCACCCTGTGCGAGTCATCCGTGCGTCGCAAGGCGGACCGGTATTCCACGACCGGGACGGCGATCCTTCTCGTTACCTGGTTTCCACCGCGCGCATTGAAAGAGCGCACCCCCCAACTGAAAGGATGCCGCCGCGGTCGATACGCGCTATCCCCTTATAGTCGGCAGAATCGCGCTTATATCGCGTTTATGCGCATATTTCCAGTCTTTTAATTGTGCTGCCAGAAACCTTTTGTAATAGCATTGACATCACAGTTCTAGTTGGTCTAGGATTCCTCTTCCGTTGCGATTCTCGCTTTATAAAATTTTAAATCTAATAACAAAAATGTGGATTTAGAGTCCAACAGGGTGCGACAAGGTGGGGGAGAGGCTTGAGCATACAAGCTCCAACTACATTTGAAATAGCATCTCTTATATCAACAGCATCGTCCTAGTTGTCGCGGCTGTAATCATAAATATTTTTAACAGGGTGCTTTTTCTCAAGACGATGAACTCCCTTAATTGGATCGGGCTTCCCAGCGCCGGGTGTTAGTTGCCCCTTTGTATAACATACAAAGGCGGTTCGACCTGGGCAGGGGGTTTCTGGTTTCCACGCAGATCTATTGAACAATCGTAGAGGATTGGTGATGTCTGTCAGTCGAGATGTTCAGCAAAGAAGGCCGCGGACCCGCGGTAGTTTGATGGGGCGATGTCGGGTAAGGCCAGCTCACTTTTATAATATGCTTGCCGTCTCGTGTCTCGTTCTAGTGTTCTTCGTCATTTTACCTTCCGCCCAGGCAGAAGTGCCCAACGCAACCCCGCCCGAAAAGGCCTATGGTCTGCCGTTCAGTCTGATCAAACCCTGGAAGTTTGACGGCAAGGACGTAAAGCAGCCCATTAAGTTTCCGCACTACATGCACGCCAAGATCAACAAGATCAACTGTATGTACTGCCATACCTATGCGCGGCGCAGCAACGTGTCGGGTATCCCGCCGCTGAGCAAGTGCATGGGCTGCCATACGGTCATCGGTACGGACAAACCGCGCATCAAGAAGCTGACCGAGTACTGGAAGGAAGGCAAGCCGCCGTTGTGGAAGAAGGTCAACGATCTGCCGGATTTTGTGCACTTCTCGCACCAGAAGCACTTGAGAAGATTCATTTTCGACAATCCGGGCATGGATGTGGCGAACGCCGACCAGGTCTGCGCCTTCTGTCACGGCAAGGTCAAAGACATGGTCACCGACAGAAAGGTGAAGCCTTTGAACATGGGTTTTTGCAGGCGCTGCCACGAGGCGAACAAGGGACCGTTCGACTGTTGGAAGTGTCACGTCTGATAACGAACAGGTGAAAGTGTGTTGCCATGATACATCCGGGGAGAGTAGCTGATGTGCCTAGTCGACCACGCAGCGAGTGGGGTGGTGAGCTATGAGTAAGATAGATCGGAGACAATTTCTCAAGGTCATGGGATGGGGCGCCGGCGGCGCCGCCCTCACGGGTTGCGACTTGCCGTCCACCATGACACTGCAGCAGGGCGTCGAGACCGTCACGTCCTACGTGCTGCCGGAGGAATGGGTAATCCCCGGGGTCGGGGTCTACTATGCCTCGACGTGCGTTCACTGTGCCGCCGGTTGCGGCATGTACGGCCGCATCCGCGAAGGGCGCATCCTGAAGGCTGAAGGCAATCCTGAATCGCCGATCAACCAGGGCAAGCTGTGTCAGATGGGGCAGGCGGGCCTGCAGCAGCATTACAACCCCGATCGTCTCAGCAAGCCTTTGATTAGAAAGGGCAATGACCTGGTCGAGGTGTCCTGGAAAGAGGCCTGGGACACAGCCCAGGAGAAGCTCGGCGGCTCGGCGAATCTGACCGGCGACCGGGTGGCCTGGGTCACCGGCACTGTAAGCGGGCACCAGGCGGTCCTGTTCGACGCCCACCTGGAGGCGCTCGGCTCCAAGAATCACTTCGTCCATGAGGTGGTCAACGACGGCGTCTGGCGCGATGTCAACGAAGCCGTCCTGGGCGAGCCCTTCCCCCATTACCGTATAGACGAGGCCAAGCTGGTGCTGTCATTCGGCAACGACTTCCTGGGGGCGTCCATCTCGCCGGTGCATTTCCCCCGGATGTACCGGGAGTTCCGCTCCGACGATCGCGGGATGCTGGTCCAGGTCGAGCCGAAGATGACCCTGACCGGGGCCAACGCCGACCTGTGGCTGCCCGCCCGTCCGGGTACCGAGGGCACGGTCGCCATGGGCCTGGCCTACCTGCTGGCCAACAAGTACGGCGCCGACACCTCGACGATCCCCTCGGCCATCGCCGGGCAGCTGGATCAGTACACCCCCGGCCGGGTCAAAGATGTCACCGGCATACCCATGAAGTACCTGGAGAAAGTCGCCGGGCTGCTCAACGAGCGCCGCCCGAGTGTGGTCATGGCCGGCGCCTCCGCCCAGGGGCAGACCCACGGCTACGACACCGCCTCCGCGGCCATGGTGCTGAACATCATGCTGGGCAACGTGGACAAGACCATCGTCTCGGCGGGCGAGTTCCCCTTCGAGCAGCTCAAGGCCAAGTACGGCACCACCCGCGATGTGGTCAAGTTCGCCGAGGGGCTCAAGAACAAGCAGTACGACACGGTCCTGTTCTACAATACGAACCCCGTGTTCACCGCCCCCAAGGCCTTGGGGCTCGCCGAAAACCTCAAGGGCGTGCCCTTCAAGGTGGCCTTCACCAACTTCCGCGATGAGACGGCCATGCACGCCGATCTGGTGATCCCGCTCACCTCTCCCTACGAGGAGTGGGGGACCCACGTCCCGGCCTATCAACCCCATCAGCGCGGCGTGATCAGCATGCAGCAGCCGGTGATGAAGCCCCTTTACGACGGCACCAAGGGCATCGGCGATGTCCTGCTGAGCCTGTTGAAGATGCGCGGCGTCAAGGAGTACGCCTCCTTCGAGGACTACTACGCGTATCTGCGCAGCGCCTTCGCCAGCCTGCCGGCCGAGTTCAAGGGCGGCCTGGACGACAAGGCGTTCTGGAATCAGACCCTGCAAAAGGGCCTGGTGCAGGTACAGTTGAAGGACCGGGCGCTCAAGGTGAATACCGCCGCCCTGGAGGTCAATCTGCCCCAGCCCGGCAGCGACAACAACTATCCCTACCACGTGGTCCCCTCCGCCCGCCTGGGCATGTGGGACGGCCGTCACGCCAATATCCCGTGGCTGCAGGAGGCGCCTGATCAGATCAGCAAAGTGGTCTGGGGCTCATGGGTGGAGCTTCACCCGCGCACCGCGGAGCGGATCGGCGTCAAGACCGGCGAGACGGTGCGGGTCGAATCCCAGTTCGGGGCCGTGGAGGCGCCGGTGTTCATCTATAAGGGCATCCACCCGGATGCCGTGGCCCTGCCCCTGGGGCAGGGGCACACCGAGTACGGCCGCTATGCCAAGGGCCGCGGCGTCAATCCCATGGACGTACTCAGTGCCGAGACGGAGAAAAAGACCGGGGAACTGGCGCTGTTCGGTACCCGCGTCAAGATCAGCAAATCCGACAAATACATCAAGTACGCCAAGCTGAGCGGCAGTTCCGACGGCCATCAGCACGGGCGTAAACTCGTGGCTACCGTGACCGCTGACAGGTTTAGAAAGACGGAAGGAGGTAGTAAGAATGTCGTTTAAGAATCTCTCCGAGCATTGGAGCCGGTACCGTGCCGATAAAGAGCACGGCGGCTACCAGCACTATGAGCACATGTGGGTGATGTCCTTCGACCTCAACAAGTGCATCGGCTGCAACGCCTGCGCGGTCGCCTGTTATGCGGAAAACAATCTTGCCACGGTGGGGCAGGACCGGTTCGCCAAGAACCAGCCCATGCACTGGATGCGCATCGAGCGCTATTGGGACGAGCCCGATCTGGAGGAAGCCCACGCCGACGGGTCCGAGGACCTGGATGACTTTCAGGCCTTCGGCGCCAGCTTCCTGCCCATGAACTGCCAAAACTGCAACGCGGCGCCCTGCGAGCCGGTATGCCCGGTGCTGGCCACCTACCACACGCCGGACGGGCTCAACGCCCAGGTCTACAACCGCTGCATCGGCTCACGGTACTGCTCCAACAACTGCCCGTACCGCCTGCGGTATTTCAACTTCTATTACTACTACGAGTACTCATGGCCGTCTCCGCTGAACCTGCAGCTCAATCCCGATCTGACGGTGCGGGGCATGGGTGTCATGGAGAAGTGCACGTTCTGCGTGCAGCGCATCCGCAACGCCAAGGACAAGGCCGAGATGGAGGAACGCAAGCTTCAGGACGGGGAATTCCAGACGGCGTGTCAGCAGACATGCCCCACCTCCGCCATCGTCTTCGGCGACATGCTCAATCCGGAGAGCGCGGTCGCCAAGCTGTGGCGCAAGCACCAGGTGGAGATCGGGCGGGCCTTTCAGGACAAGAAGGACCCGGATCTGCGCGGATACCGTGTCCTGGAGGCCCTCAATACCGACCCGTGTGTCATGATGTTGGAGCGCGTGAGGGACGTCTAACTTGGTTATCGGCTACCTCGGCAGACGGTTCGTCTGCTGACAGGCAAAACTACACATATCCAGTTGGGTAGGGAACAACAGTGGCGAACTATTTAGACAAACAAGATCTGAAAGACATTGACGAGCGCATCAAGTGGGCTCAGATCAACGCAGACGTGCTGCGCAGTCTCCAGAATCCGCGCTGGTCGTATTGGGTGGCCTTCGGGATCAGCATCGTTCTGCTGGCGATAGGCGTCACCGCCGAGGTATACCAGTACCGGTTCGGTATCGGCTATTCCAACATCAACTGGCCCCACATGTGGGACCTGTACATCACCAACTTCGTGTTCTGGATCGGCATGAGCCACTCCGGCACGCTGCTCTCGGCCATTCTGCATATCGTCAAGGCCGACTGGCGCAAGCCCATCTACCGCTTCGCCGAGGCCATGACCACCTTCACCCTGATGACCGCGATGATTTTCCCCGTGCTGCACGTGGGGCGCCTGTGGAATATCTACTGGACGCTGCCCTACCTCAGCGATCGAGGCATCTGGCCTAACTTCAGGTCGCCGCTGATCTGGGACGCCTTCGCCGTGTTCACCTATCTGACCTCCTCGGCGCTGTTCCTGTTCGTCGGCTCGGTGCCCGACCTGGCCATCTGCCGTGACAACGCCACGGGCTGGCGGAAGAAGCTGTACAACGTCCTGTCCCTGGGCTGGACGGGGAGCGACAACCAGTGGCGACACTTCCGCAAGGCCTACATGATCATGGCCTGCTTCCTGATTCCGTTGGCGGTGTCGGTGCACTCCATCGTGTCCATGGACTTCGCCATGTCCTGGAACCCGGGCTGGCACGTCACGACCTTCCCGCCGTACTTCGTGTCCGGTGCCCTGTACTCGGGCTGTGCGGGCATCATGACCCTGTTCATCCTGCTGCGGCACTTCTTCGGTTTCGAGAAGTACATGACCCTGGCCATCTTCGAGAAGAACGCCAAGCTGACCTTCGCCATCGCCATGGTGTGGACATACCTGAACCTCATCGAGTTCAGCTCGGCATGGTATGGCCATGACGTCGCCGCCAAGGAGGTACTTTGGGCCAAGTTCACCGGCCCGTACTCACCGGTGTTCTGGTCCATGATGTTCATCGGCTCGGTGCTGCCGTTCACCCTGTGCTTCCAGAAGCTGCGGCGCAACCTGCCTCTGATGTTCATCATCTCGATCATCTTCAATATCGGCATGTGGGAAGAGCGCTGGATGATCATCACGCCGACCCTGTCCAAGGGCTATGTCCCGGTGGCCTGGAACGTCGAGTGGCCCAGCGTGATCGCATGGGGAATCACCATCGGCAGTATCGGCTGGTTCGCCCTGCTGTTCCTGATCTTCGTCAAGATCATTCCTTCGGTCTCCATGTACGAGGTCAAGGAGATGATCTACCACCGCAAGTCTGGTGAGGAAGCACCGCCCATGACCCTGCCCGCCTACGCCTTGGGTGCCGGCGGTGCGGTCGGCGCGGCGCCGGCGGCTTCGAAATCGGATCCTGAAGGAGGAGGTGTATAAATGAGCAAGCACCGTATATTGGGATTGTTCTCGGACTTCGAGGAGGCCACCGAGGCCGTGGTGGAGATACGCCAGGGCAACGTCCCCGGCGCCGCCATCAAGGACGTCTCGGTAATGTCCGCCATCGCCGGACATCCCGCCCTGGAAGAGGCTCTGGGGGACCGCTCCACACCCGTGGGCAAGTTCACGCTCGTGGGCGGAACGTTCGGCGTGTCGTTCGGCTTTTTCCTGGTGTCCACCGCTCAGGCCAACTTCGTGGTCCAGCCCCAGGGCGGCAAGCCCGTGGTTCCGCTGGTCACGGATTTTATTCCTACCTATGAGATGCTCATCCTGTTCAGCGTGCTGTTTACGCTGGTCGGCATGGTTATCTTTGCCAAGCTGCTGCGGCCGGTGAGGGGGCTGTACAGCGAGAAGGTCAGCCTGGACCAGGTGGGGGTTCTGGTGGACAACCTCTCGGAGAGCGGCTTCGAGGCGGTAAAGGCCCATTTCCAGAAGCACAAGGCCTTGGAGATTCGAGAAGAGGTGGTCAAAAAATGAGAAGAGCGATAATCGCGATGTGCGCCCTCCTCGCAATGCCCGGCGTGGCCTTCAGCTGGCCCTGGTCCACTGACCAGGCGAACCAGCCGAGCATCAAGCCTCAGGAGGGGGTCATGTACACCTACCCGGAGCGCTCGGTGCCGGTAATGGGTATTCCCACCAAGGTGCAGAACCGCCAGGAGGCCAAGTCCCTGAAGAGCCCGATTCCGATCACCAAGATGACCTTCAAGCGCGGGCGCCAGTTCTTCCGGATCTACTGCGCCGCCTGTCATGGCCTGGACGGCAAGGCCTCCTCGCCGGTCAGCCCCAAGATCGGCGCCATTGACCTGACCACGGATTACGTGCAAAAGAACCTGACCCCGGGCTGGATCTACGGCACCATCTCCTTCGGCAGTTACATCATGCCGGCCTACGGCGTGCCGCGCGAGCGCAAGGATCACCGCGGCGCCAATGACCTCACCGTCAAGGAGCGCTGGGAAGTCGTCAACTACGTCAAGAACGGATTGACCATGGAGCCGATCAAGGACATCGCCAAGGCGGTCGCGCAGATTAATCAGGAAAGGCATCAGCAGAAGACGGCGTCGGCGAAATAGGGTCGGGCCAGGGCAGCGATTCAAACCTTTACTATGATTGAGGAATACAATGGAGAACTTGGGTAACTTCGGTAGCTGGTCAATCCTCACGACGAATTTCCTGGTCATCCTGTACCTAGGTCTGAACGGCGTGACCCTGTGTTCGATCCTGCACCTGGCCAATGCCCAGTGGCGCTTTCAGATCCGTCACATCGCCTGCGCCCTGGCGATCCTGTGGCCGATCGCGTTCATCCTGCTGCTGATCCTGCTGATCAACGGCGACAGCACGTTCTGGTGGCTCACTCATAAACCCGAGCATGAGCTGTTCCTGACCCACGCCGAAGACATCGGTTCCACGCCGGGATACCTCAACTTCACCTTCCTGGCCACCCGCGAAATCCTGGGCTTCCTCGCGGTCACCACCTTGTATTTTCTGTTCATCAAGTTTCAGTACCAGACCGAGATCGACAGTTCCTACAAGGCCCAGCGCCGCTTTCGGAACATCGCCCTGCTGATTCCCTTCGCCTACTTTATCTATGGCAGCATGGTCGCGTGGGACTTCGAGATGACCATGTATCCGGACTGGCACAGCGCCACCTACGCGCCCTATCACTTCGTCAGCAACTTCCACATGTTTCTGGCGTTCTTCGTGATCTTCCTGTTCGTGCTGGACCGCTCCGGCAAGCTTACCAAGCCGTTCGAGCCGCGGATCTATCAACTATCTCGCCCAGCTGATGCTGGCCTTCACGATCCTGTACACCTATCTGTACTTCACCCAGTACGCGATCTACTGGTACGAGCGATTCCCCACGGACATGAATCGTTACCGCAATATGATGTACGAGGGGCTCTCGACCGTGTGGTGGACGTTCCTGGTGTTCAAGTTCATCGTGCCGTTCCTGACCCTGGTGCTGACCCCCAACCGTCACAACCCGCGGGTTATCGTTGCGGTGGCTTGCTTCATCGTGGTGGGTACCTGGCTGGAGCGCTACACCTGGATTGCGGGCTCGGTGGCCCCCAAGTACTATCACCTGCCGATGACCTCCGCGTTCGACATCATCGTCACGATTGTGTGCTTCGGTGCGGCGGGCGGCGCCATCTGGTGGTCCCTGAACAACTATAAGTTCACCACCTTCCCCCTGCTGCGCGGCGGAAAGGCCCGCCCCGCGGTCAAGGGCGGCGAGGCCGCGACCAAGAGCGAAGGCTGATCCTACGCCGGGGTCGGCGCGCGATCCGCGCGACCCCGGCGCCCTTGTCCCGCCGTTATTCAGGACCGGCCTGTCCCAGGCGGTTCAGCCAGTCGAGCACGTCTTCGGTCAACACGTCGGTCACCCCGGTGTAGCCGTGATCTGCGCCCATGATCTGCACCTGGCGGAAGACGGGGGCTTCGGCCCCATTCGCCGCCTCCGCCCGGCGTCCCGCCGCGGCCAGGCGCGGCACCGAGCGCAGCACCCATTCATAGTCCCGGCTGCCGTAGATGGCGAGGGTGGGCAGGCTTAGCTTCGCCAGGTATGAGGCGATGTCCAGCGACGGCTCTGTGCCCTCAACGATGCCCATGCTGATCCCGATCAGCGACCGCACGGCGGAGTCCTTCTCGCTGGTGAGATAGGCGGCGCCCATGGTCGCGCCGAGTCCGTAGCCGACGAGCACCACCGTGGTAATGTGTTTCGACTGGAGGTAGGTGACGGCGGCTTGAAGGCGGCTATTGACCGCCTTGAGCAAGGGGGCGTATTGCCCCGGGGATGCGCCCTGGGCGAGTACGGGCATCTGCACCGACAGGGTTGACCACCCATGGCGGGGAAGGGCATTGCGCAGGGGCGCGATAACCCGGGGCCAATCGGGATGCTGGCCCATGTCGTGCAACAGGATTGCGGCCCCTTTGCCGTGGCCCTTGCGCTGCGGCTCATAGATGGCGAAGACCTTTTGCCCGTCGGCGGTCTTCAGCCATACCACCTGGCCGTGTTGGAGGCGGCCCGCCAGCAGGTCCGCCCAGGCCTTCTCCCGCGTCGAGTCGGCGCCCCAGGCACTCGACCCCAGGCAAAGCCCCAGCGCTATAATGGTTAATAGGGCGCGAGAGAGACTGAATAAGGGCCGCATCATCGCAACTCCCAGCTCAACGTGCAAAATGTTGCATAAATGAGTTACATTAATGGATTACACTTCGTTCGCCTCCCGGGTCCGCGCGCCTTGCGGCTGGTCGGGCCCCGGGGAGAGGAACATGGGTCACTGCACAGCGGATTGATGCAAATTTCATGACAGTTCGCTGTTCCAGATAGCGACTAACGGTTACGCCAAGACAACGTCACGGCAAGCGTAGGGACTTTAATCATGCCAGATTACAAAATTGCACCTTCTATCCTGTCGGCCGACTTTGCGCGCCTGGGGGATGAGGTGGACACGGTACTCGCCGCGGGCGCGGACATCGTCCATTTCGATGTGATGGACAATCACTACGTGCCCAACCTGACCATCGGCCCCCTGGTATGCGAGGCCTTGCGCAAGCACGGGGTCACCGCCGAGATCGATGTCCATTTGATGGTCAAGCCGGTGGATCGTATCATCCCTGACTTCGCCCAGGCCGGCGCCAGCTACATCACGTTTCACCCGGAGGCGACGGAGCATATCGACCGCTCCTTGCAGCTGGTGCGGGACTCGGGGTGTAAATCGGGGCTGGTGTTCAATCCCGCCACCCCGCTGGACCACTTGCGCTACGTGATGGACAAGGTGGACATGGTGCTGCTAATGTCCGTCAATCCCGGCTTCGGCGGTCAAAAGTTCATTCCCGGGGTGCTCGATAAGCTGCGCGAGGCCCGCCGGCTCATCGATGAAAGCGGCCATGACATCCGCCTGGAAATCGACGGCGGGATCAAGGTCGACAACATCGCGGCGGCCGCCCAGGCGGGTGCGGACACCTTTGTGTCGGGATCGGCCATCTTCGGCACGAAGGACTATAAGGCCACCATCGCCGCCATGCGTGCCGAGCTGGCCAAGGTCAAATAGGGGCGTCCGTCGGGGCGAACCGACAGCCATCGGAAAAAACAAATACGTTGAGATGACTATCATGAGTTTGAGTGCGACGCGAATGGCGTTACTCGATCTGGACGGTACCCTGATGGACACCGCCCCGGATATTGCCGACTGCGTCGATGATGCGATGCGCGCCCTGGGGCTGCCTCCCCGGGGCGAGGACAAGACCCGTTTGTGGATCGGCAACGGGGCCCCGCGGCTGATGAAGCGGGCCCTCGTCGACAACATGGACGGGGAGCCCGATGAGGCGCTTTACGAAAAGGCCTACGGGATCTTCACCGAGCTGTATTCCCAGCGCCTGTGCATACGCAGCCGGCTGTACCCGGGCGTGCGGGAGGGGCTGGCGGGCCTGAAGGCCATGGGCGTGCGACTGGGCTGCGTAACCAACAAGCCCGGCAACTTCACCGAGCCCCTCCTGGTCCAGGTGGGGCTTGCCGAGGAGTTCGAGCTGGTCCTGTCGGGGGACAGTCTGCCGCGGAAAAAACCCGACCCGCTGCCCCTGCAGCATGCCGCCGAGTGGTTCGGGGTGAGCACCGGCGAGTCGCTGATGGTGGGCGATTCCGAGAACGACGTGAAGGCGGCCCGCGCCGCGGGCTTCCAGGTGGTGTGCGTCGATTACGGGTACAACCACGGCAGGGATATCCGCGAGTCCCGGCCCGACGCGGTGATCCGCTCCCTGGACGAGTTGCCCGCCTTGCTCGAGCTGGCGGCCTGAGGCGAGCTCGCGACGGCCTGCCGCCCAGGCGGGCGATTCAACCATCCGTACCATCGGCCTGCGGTGGGGCCCGCCACCCGGGCCCGGACGGGTATGACCCTGGTATACTTGAAGTGCTATGGCCATGATGAGCAGTGACCAATTTCGCGATCTCGCCGCCCGCGGCTATAACCGCATCCCCGTCGTGCGGGAGGTCTGCGCCGACCTGGACACGGCCCTGAGCATTTACCTGAAGCTGGCCAATGTCCCGTATACCTACCTGTTCGAATCGGTCCAGGGGGGCGAGAAGTGGGGGCGGTACTCGATCATCGGGCTGCCCAGCCATACGGTGATCCGGGTGCGGGGACGCCAGATCAGCGTCGTGGCCCGGGGCGAGGTCGTCGAGCAGGTTGAGGCGCCGGATCCCCTGGCCTGGGTCGAGGAATATCGTCAGCGCCATCAGGTGCCGGAGATCGAGGGACTGCCCCGCTTCACCGGGGGCCTGGTGGGCTATTTCTCCTACGATACGGTGCGCTATATCGAGCCGCGCCTGGCCCACTGCCCCAACCCCGATCCCCTGGGGACCCCGGACATGCTGTTCATGGTCTCCGACGAGGTGGTGGTCTACGACAACCTGGCGGGCAAGGTCTTCGTGATCGTGCACGCCGACCCGGCCCGCGACGGCGCCTGGGACGGGGCCCAGGCGCGGTTGGCCGAGCTGGTGGACAGGCTCCACGGCACCGGTCTGAACTATCAGCGCCTGGCGGTCAATCACCGGATCGAGGAGCAGGACTTTACGTCCAATATGCCGCGGGAGGACTTCGAGGCGGCCGTCGACCGTATAAAGGAGTACATCGTCGCCGGCGACGTGATGCAGGTGGCCATGTCTCAGCGCTTCTCGGTCCCCCTGCAGGCCCAGCCCCTGGACGTCTACCGCAGCCTGCGTGCCCTCAACCCGTCCCCCTATATGTACTACCTGAACCTGGGGGATTTCTTCATTGTCGGTTCGTCGCCCGAGATATTGACCCGGGTGGAGGACGGGCAGGTGACCGTGCGCCCTATTGCCGGCACCCGCCCCCGCGGCGCCACCGAGGAACGGGACCGGGCCCTGGAGGAGGAGCTGCTGGCCGATCCCAAGGAGCGCGCCGAGCACCTGATGCTCATCGACCTGGGGCGCAACGACGTGGGCCGGGTCGCGGAGGTGGGCAGCGTCAAGGTGACCGAGCACATGGTGATCGAGCGCTACTCCCATGTCATGCACATCGTGTCGAACGTCACGGGCCGTCTTATGCCGGGGAAGAGCGCCATGGATGTGCTGCGGGCCACGTTCCCGGCCGGGACGCTGACGGGTGCGCCCAAGATACGCGCCATGGAGATCATCGACGAGCTGGAGACGGTGCGCCGCGGCATCTATTCGGGCGCAGTGGGATACATGGGGTGGAACGGCACCATGGATACCGCCATCGCCATCCGCACCGCGGTGATCAAAGACGGTATACTCTCCATTCAGGTGGGCGCCGGTGTCGTGGCCGATTCCGTTCCCGCCCTTGAGTGGGAAGAGACCCGCAACAAGGGACGCGCCATGTTCAAGGCCGTGGCCCAGGCGCAACAGGGCGCGGACTAACCCCGCCGCGCCATGGGCGAGCGGCGGCGCGCAGCAGGGCTTGGATTGACTCACACATGATACTCGTTATCGATAATTACGATTCCTTTACCTATAACCTGGTGCAGTATCTGGGGGAGCTGGGGGCCGAGGTGGTGGTGCATCGCAATGATCGGATCGGCCTCGAGGAGGTCGAGCGCCTGGCCCCCTCCCATATCGTCATCTCGCCGGGCCCCTGTACGCCCAACGAGGCCGGCGTCTCCGTGGAGCTGATCAAGCGGTTCGCCGCCCGGGTGCCCATCCTCGGGGTGTGTCTCGGGCACCAGTGCATCGGGCAGGCGTTCGGCGGGCGCATCGTCCGGGCGGGCAGCATCATGCACGGCAAGACCTCGATGATTCATCACACCGGCAGCGGGGTGTTCAAGGCGCTCCCCGAGCCCTTCGAGGCCACCCGCTATCACTCCCTGGTGATCGACAAGGCCAGTGTCCCCGCCTGCCTGGAAGTGATCGCCTGGACCCAGGGCGAGGGCGGCGGTATCGACGAGATCATGGGGGTGCGTCACGACACCCATCCGGTACAGGGCGTGCAGTTTCATCCGGAATCCATCCTGACCCAGCACGGCCATCAATTGCTGAAGAATTTCCTGGACGTTCACGCCCCATGAGGCCGCTTTGCATGTGCACAACAGGACATGGGGCGGGCGGCGCCCCGGCGGTGCAGCCATGAACATGCAGGAGGCCATCCGCGCCGTGACCGAAAGGCGCGACCTGAGCATGGAGCAGATGAGCGCCGTGATGCACGCCATCATGGGCGGGCAGGCCACGCCCGCGCAGACCGGCGGTTTTCTGATCGGGCTGCGCATGAAGGGCGAGACCATCGACGAGATTACGGCCGCGGCCCGGGTGATGCGCGAGCTGGCCACCCCGGTGACGGTGGATGTCCCCCACCTCGTGGATACCTGCGGGACCGGCGGCGACACCCTGCGCACCTTCAATATCTCCACGGCCAGCGCCTTCGTGGCCGCCGCCGCGGGCGCCAAGGTGGCCAAGCACGGCAACCGCTCGGTGTCGAGCTCCTGCGGCAGCGCTGACGTGCTGGAGGCCCTGGGGGTGCGCCTGGACCTGGAGCCCGCCCAGGTTGCGCACTGCATCGAGGAAGTCGGCGTCGGCTTCATGTTTGCGCCCCTGCACCACGGCGCCATGAAGCACGCCATCGGCCCGCGCCGGGAGATGGGGGTGCGCACCCTGTTCAATCTGCTGGGGCCCCTGACCAACCCGGCCCATGCCCCCCACCAGGTGATCGGGGTTTTCAGCGATCACTGGCTCGAGCCCCTGGCCCGCGCCCTGGCGAAACTCGGCAGCCGCCACGTGCTGGTGGTCCACGGGGAGGACGGCATGGACGAGATCAGCGTCGGGGCCGCGACCCGCGTTGCCGAATTGAAGGACGGTAAGGTGCACGGCTACCGGCTCACCCCCGAGCAGTTCGGACTGCAGCGCCACCCCCTCGCGGACCTGGTGGTCGCCGATGTGCAGGCCAGCGTCACCACGGTGCTTCAAGTCCTGGACAACACGCCCGGCGCGCCCCGGGATATCGTGGCGCTCAATGCCGGCGCGGCCATCTACACCGCCGGGGTGGCGCCGACCCTGGAGGCCGGTGTCCGGCAGGCCTTTGAGGTGCTCGGCGACGGGCGCGCACGGGACAAACTTGAGGCCCTGAAGGCGTTGACCGAACGCCTCCGGGGCTGAATCGATACGGGACGGGTCATGGCAACGGGTTCCCCGGAGATCCTGAGGAAAATCCTGCGGCGCAAGGCCGAAGAGGTGGCCGAGAGCGCGGCGGCCCGGCCCCTGAGCGAGCTGCGCCGCGGGGTCGAGACGGGCGCACCGGTACGCCCGTTCGTGGCGGCCATGGAGGCACGCCTCGCCGCCGGGCAGGCGGCGGTCATCGCCGAGATCAAGCGGGCCTCGCCGAGCAAGGGTCTATTGCGCGAAGACTTCCAGCCCCCGGCCATCGCCGCCAGCTATGCCCGCGGGGGCGCCGCCTGCCTGTCGGTGCTGACCGATCGGGACTTCTTTCAGGGCAGCCTGGAGGACCTGCAGGCTGCCCGCGCCGCGTGTGATCTGCCGGTATTGCGCAAGGATTTCATGATCGATGCCTACCAGATCTATCAATCCCGGGCCGCGGGGGCCGACTGTATCCTGCTGATCGTCGCCGCCCTGGGCGATGCCCAATTATTGGAGCTCTCCCGGCTTGCCCTGGATCTGGGCATGGACGTGCTGGTGGAGGTCCACGACCGGGAAGAACTGGACCGGGCGCTGACCCTGGATCTGCCGTTGATCGGCATCAACAACCGGGACCTGCGCACCTTCGAGACCACCTTGGACACCACCCTTGGGCTGCTCGAGGGTATTCCCGAGGACCGGATCGTGGTGACCGAGAGCGGCATCCTGAAGGCGGATGACGTGGCGTTGATGCGCTCGCGGGGCGTCAACGCGTTTCTGGTGGGGGAGGCCTTCATGCGCGCCGAGGATCCGGGGCGTCAGCTTGCCGCGCTGTTCAGCTGAAGCATCGAGGTCCGTTCAGTTTGTCCTCTCGCCAAGGCGCCGAGAACGCCAAGGGAGAGGCAGGAGCGTAACAAGGGATGAAATATTCCGGTCCCTTGATTCTTGATTTCTTGGCGCGCTTGGCGCCTTGGCGAGAGAATACAGGTGCTCTTCTACGTCCACATTGGAGGGGGGGCCAAGGCCATTAACGGGTGCCGAAGACCACGATGGTCTTGCCCTTGACGGTGATGAGGTCTTGCATCTCCAGGTTCTTGAGCACCCGCCCCACCATTTCCCGGGAGCAGCCGACGATGCGGCCGAGCTCCTGGCGGGTGATGCGGATCTGCATGCCGTCGGGGTGGGTCATGGCGTCGGGTTCTTTGCACAGGTCCAGCAGGGTGCGGGCGATACGGCCGGTGACGTCCATGAACGCCAGGCGCCCCACCATGCCGCTGGTGCGACGCAGGCGAAAGGCCATCTGCGAGGCCAGGGCGAACAGGATCTCCGGGTCCTTGGTGGCCAGGCCGCGGAAGTTGTTGTAACTGATCTCGGCGACCTCGCATTGGGTGCGGGCGCGGACCCAGGCGCTGCGGTTCTTCTGGTCGTCGAACAGGCCCATTTCGCCGAAGAAGTCCCCGGCGTTGAGATAGGCCAGGACCATTTCGTGGCCCTCGTCGTCCTCGATCAGGACCGTTACCGAGCCCGAGATGATGTAATAGAGCACATCGGGCATGTCGCCGGCGTAGATGATGACGCTCTTCGAGGGATAACGCCGCCGGTGACAATGGGCCAAAAAGCGCTCGATCGTCGGATTCGTCGCACGTTTGAGGCTTGCCGCCATGACTGATTACTCCATAATTTACTATTCAAACCCGGTCGTCTCCTCATAGACCGAGTCTACCTCTGTCAGCTATGTTATCGGCGTGCTTTGAAAAATATGTAATTTCAACAACGGGGCGGAAAACATGAAGTGCGAGATCAAATGGGTCGAGGGCGCGATGTTCGTGGGGGAGTCCGGCAGCGGGCACGCCGTGGTGCTCGATGGGCCGCCGGACGGCGGGGGGCGCAATCTGGGGCTGCGGCCCATGGAGATGCTGCTGCTGGGCATGGGCGGCTGCACGGCCTACGATGTGGTCTCGATCCTGCGCAAGTCCCGCCAGGCCCTGGATGACTGCCGGATCACCCTGGAGGCCGAGCGTGCCGCCGAGACCCCCAAAGTCTTCACCCGTATCCACGTCCGTTACCACTTCACGGGCCGGGGGCTGGACCGCAAGGCCGTGGAACGGGCCATCGCCCTGTCCACGGAAAAATACTGCTCCGCGACAATCATGCTGGGCAAGGTGGTGGACATCAGTCACGACTACGAGATCACCGAACCCCCCGCCTGACGGTCGGACCGTGACCGTCTAGAAGACCGCCGAGGGGTGGGGCGCGCCGGCCCCGGGGACGTGCGGCGCCGCCCCGCGGCCAGCCCATGCCGGTCACCGGTCCCGGCCCGAGCAATCGCGGCGTTGCTGCGGGCGCCTCCGGCGGGCTTGAAATGGGGCAGGCGCGGCCAATCTGATTTGCACGGCTGGCGCATATGGGGGATAATTTAACGATATGCGTTCACTGTGGGTATGAGACGGTGGCGCTTTTTTTATTTGTGCCCCTGGTTGAATGTGCAGGACCGCGCAGCGAGTAAGCAGTCACTGGTCAGAAGGTATCGACGATGCTCAAGCCGATCAACAAAAAGCTCAAGCTTCACGGGTTCAACAACCTGACGAAGACCCTGAGCTTTAATATCTACGATATCTGCTACGCCAAGACGGCCAAGGAGCGCCGCGCCTACATCGAATACATCGACGAGGCCTACAACGCCGAGCGACTGACGGGTATCTTGACGGACGTGGCGAACATCGTCGGCGCGACCATCCTGAATATCGCCCACGAGGACTACGATCCCATCGGGGCCAGCGTGACCATGATGGTCTCCGAGGAGCCCTACGAGTTCCAGAGCATCAACCGCACGGAGGGTCCCGGGCCGTTGCCCGATTCGGTGGTCGCGCACCTGGACAAGAGTCACATCACCGTGCACACCTATCCCGAGAGTCACCCGGACAACGGCCTGAGCACGTTCCGGGTGGATATCGACGTGTCCACCTGCGGGCGCATTTCGCCCCTGCGGGCGCTCAATTACCTGATCCACAGCTTTGAGTCGGACATCGTGATCATCGACTACCGGGTGCGCGGTTTCACCCGGGACGTCCACGGCAAGAAACACTTCATTGATCACAAGATCAACTCGATCCAGAACTATCTGTCCCGGGATACCCTGCGTCAGTATCAAATGGTGGATGTCAACGTCTACCAGGAGAACATCTTCCACACCAAGATGATCCTCAAGGAGTTCGAGCTGGACAACTACCTGTTCGGCATCGAGGAAAAAGATCTGGCCCCGGCCGAGAAGAAGCGCATCATGAAGCAGTTGAAGCGCGAGATGGCGGAGATCTTCTACGGCAGCAACGTCAGGAAGGTCAATTGAAGAGGGGCCTTGCGCCGTATTGGCGGGTGTAGAAGCGCGCCTGTGTTCTCTCGCCAAGACGCCAAGGACGCTGAGAAATCAATCATTGACTGTGCACAGACGGGTCAGTGATCGCCCTTGCGATTTTGCCCTTTCCCTTGGCGCGCTTGGCGTCTTGGCGAGAGGATAGGAATCGGAGCGAGAAGCAACACGCCCACCGGGCGGCCGTTCTTCAAGTTTCCTTTTAGATCCAGTAGGCCACCGAGGTCATGACCTTGGAGGTCAGGGACATGAGCCGCTTGACGGCCTTGGGCAGGGGTGCGCCCCCGGACTCCATGGCGGTGGTGGCGTGGTGGGCCTCGTCCTCGCGCATCTGCTCCAGGACGGCGCGGCTCTTGGTGTCATTGGCGGGCAGGCGCTGCAGGTGATCGGTCAGGTGTGCCACCACTTGGTACTCGGTCTCGGCGAGAAAGCCCAGGCTCCACTTGTCACCGGCGACCCCGGCGCTCGCCCCGATGAGCAGGGAGCCGGTGTACCAGGCCGGGCTCAGCACGCTGGTGCGCCCGCCCAGCTCGGCGATGCGGTCCTCGCACCACGCCAGATGATCGTTCTCTTCACGGGCGGCCCGGCTCATGGCGTTGCGTACATCGTCGCGCCTGGCCGTGAGGCCCTGGCCGTGATAGAGGGCCTGGGCGGCCACCTCGCCGGCGTGGTTGACGCGCATCAGGCGCTGGGAACGCAGGCGCTGGGCCGTGGTCAGCGGCGTCTGTTCAGGAGCCGTGTCCGCCGGGCTGGGCCGTTCCGCCGCGGGCCGGCCGCCGAAGACGGTGCGAACCATCTGGTCCAGGTTGATCAGGCATTGATCCACAGGGGAGTAGCGGCGAGTGCTCATGGTCAAAAGATACAGGGCGGCGCCGATGGAATGCAAGCGCAATAGGCGCGGCGCCGGCCCCCGTCCGTCACCGGTGCCCGCCACTGTGCCGGACCGGCGGCCGCCGTAGGAGATCGGTAACGGATGGGGGCCGGGTCACTCCTCGAGGTATTGGTCGAGCAGCGTCACCGGGTGCATCACCTGGACCCGGCTGCCCTCGGCGCGCAGACCCGCCGCCAGGTGCAGCGCACAGCCGATATTGGATGTCACCAGCACCTCCGTGTCCCGCTCACCCAAGGCCTTGAGCTTGTCCCGGCGCAGGGCGTCGGCCATCTCGGGCTGGGTGAGCATGTAACTCCCCGCCGCGCCGCAACACGCCGCGTTCCCCGGCAGGGGCTCGATCCGGGCGCCGGGCAGCCGGCCCAGCAGCCCGTGGACCGGGGCGTCTTGATGGAGGACGCGTTTGAGGCTGCAGGGGTCATGGACGGCGACGCGCAGGGTCGCCGGGGCGAGGGTGAGGGCCTTGGGCCACGCGGCCCGGGCCAGGAAGTGGCTGATGTCCGTGCAGGTGCGGGCGAAGGCGGCGGCCGGCTCCGGGGGCTGCGCCTGCAGCAGGTCCGGGTATTCCTTGAGGGTGGCGCCGCAGCCGCTCGCCAGGGAGATCACCGCCTCGTGATCCACCGCCTCGAAGGCTCCGATATTGCGCCGGGCGAACCGCGCCGCCGTGGCGGGCCGGCCGCTGTGCAGGTGAAGGGCGCCGCAGCACACTTGCCCCCCGGGCACATGGACGCCGTAGCCCAAGCGGTTCAACACGCGGATCGCGGCGTCGATGCCCCGGGGGTCGAGGACCGGGTTGGCGCAGCCCAGGAACAGGGCCACCCGGCCTCGCTCCTCGCCCGACGGGGGGTAGTATGCCCGCCACTTACCCGCCTTGGGCAGGCGCGGCGGCAGGTAGTGCTGGAGGCGCGCCAGGAGGCCGTGTCGTTCGCCGGCAAGGCGCCGGCTCAGGGCGACCAGCCCCAGGCGTTGGGCAATGCGCAGCAGCCTTGCCGCGGCCCGCATCACACCCCGGCGGGTGAGCGCGGCGGTCAAGGCCGGCTGCACCAGGCGGCGCTGCGGCCAGCTCAGGGGCCGCCCTTCCCGGAGCAAGGTGCGCCCGGCATCTATGAGGCGGCCGTAAGGCACCTGGGAGGGGCACACGTCCTCACAGGCGCGGCACGCCAGGCAGTGATCCAGGTGCGCCTCCAGGCGCGGGCTGCGCGGCAGCTGCCCTGAGGCCAGGGCGTTCATCAGGGAGATGCGCCCGCGGGGCGATTCCCCTTCATCGCCGGTCTGCCGGTACGTGGGGCAGTGGGGCAGGCACAGGCCGCACATGACGCACTGGTCGGCGTCGTGTCTTATCTTGCTGCGAAGATCCAAGTCTTAAAATCCGGGGCGCAGAGGTCTCTGGGGTTGGACGGGAAGTGGTTTATACTGATGATAGTCATTATGAGCGAGTTCCAGCAATGAGTTACTATCGATACCACATGTTCTTCTGCACGAATCAGCGCGATGACGGGCGTCCGTGCTGCCAGGACCACGGGGCCAGGGAGATGCGCGATTATGCCAAGGCGCGGGTCAAGGGCCTGGGCTTGAGCGGGGTCAACGGCGTACGTGTCAATATCGCCGGGTGCATGGACCGCTGCAGCGAGGGGCCGATCATCGCGATTTACCCGGAGGGGATATGGTATACCTATGAAACTCAAAGGGATATCGACGAGATCATCGATCGGCACCTGGTGCACGGCAAGCCCGTGGAGCGGCTGCGGCTGTGAGCGGGCGGCCCCCGCCTGACAGCCGTGATCAGCATCGGCATTGTATCATGCCGGGATTTCTTATAAAATTCACCGATTTTAGGCACTGATGGATCTGAGGCGAATGAAGACCTTTAACGCAAAACCAGAAACCGTCAAGCGCGACTGGTATGTGGTGGATGCGGCCGGCAAAACGCTGGGCCGGCTCGCCACCGAGATCGCCAGGCGCTTGCGCGGCAAGCACAAACCGGAATACACGCCCCATGTGGATACCGGCGATTATATTATCGTGATCAATGCAGAAAAGATCTTGATCACCGGGCGCAAGGCCAAGGATAAGATGTATTACACCCATAGCGGGTATGTGGGGCATCTCAAGACGTTTACCTTCGAGAAGCTGCTGGCCAAGTCCCCGGAGCGGGTGATCCAGCTCGCCGTCAAGGGTATGCTGCCCAAAAATCCCCTGGGCCGGGCCATGCTGCGCAAGTTGAAGGTCTATCCGGGGGGCACTCACCACCATGCGGCTCAACAGCCCCTGGCATTGGACATCTAAGATAGAAACGCGGGTTGATTATGGCGCAAACAGAGCAATATTACAGTACGGGTCGACGCAAGGGCGCATCAGCGCGCGTCTTCATGAAGCGCGGTACGGGACAGATCACCATCAACAACCGTCCCATCGAAAACTTTTTCGGCCGGGAGGCCTCGCGGCTGATCGTCAGGCAACCCCTGGTGACCGCCGGTCTGACGGAGCGTTTCGATGTAAACGCCACCGTCAGTGGTGGGGGCCTTAGCGGTCAGGCGAACGCCCTGCGCCACGGGATTGCCCGGGCATTGCTCGTCTACGATGAGGCCCTGCGCTCGGCGCTGCGCAAGGCGGGTTACCTCACCCGCGATCCGCGTGAAGTGGAGCGCAAAAAGGTCGGCCTGCACAAGGCCCGCAAGCGTCCCCAGTACTCCAAGCGCTAGTCGAACTTCCGTCTACGCACCGGGCGCCCGCACGGCAGGCGCCCGAATCCTGGTGGCGGCCCTCTTCGGGTCCCGAGGGGGCGCGCGTTTCCCATGCTCCCGACGGCGCGCGCGGCGCGGCGGACCTGTTGTTGGAGCGGTTCCAAGTGCCATGGAGCAAGGCGTGCCGAGGGACGGGTTTTACTTTTCGGCTTTTCTCTATTACATTCCTCTGATATCTTTAGCGATTGTCATTACAACCATTGGGGGATCGTCTAGTGGTAGGACAGCGGACTCTGACTCCGCTAACCCTGGTTCGAATCCAGGTCCCCCAGCCAATTCTTTACAATTGGGACCGTGGTGAGATTGGGGCCGCTGAGCCGCGCTTGACCTGGCAGGGACACGGCGCACGATAACGCCTGAAGGGGCCAGGGCAGCGCGCTCGGGATTATAACTATAATATTCCTTGAGGGAGGAACCATGAGAAAGCTCTTTTTTGCGGGTCTGTTGGCCAGCGCGTGCTTGATAAGTCCGGGCGCCATCTCCGCCGCGTCCATGTTCGACATCACCGGCTACATCGACGGGCTCTATACCGCCGTGAACGACCAGGACCCTCACGAGAACAACAAGTTCGAGGGCAAGGGCGAGATCGATTTCAACTCCGTCGCCATGGAGGGCAGGGTCACCGGCCTGCTGGATCTGAACTACTTTGTCGAGAGCAACGGCACCAGCAACGGCGGCAGCCCGGAAGAAGGCAATTACTTCCTGGATAATTTCGCTCACAACCATATCCAGGTGGAGCAGGCCATCGCCCGGGTGAACGTCTTCGACGGCGTCGGTCTGGACGTGGGGCAGTTCAACAGCGACCTGTCCTGGGAAGGCCAGGACCCGGTCGATCTGTATCAGACCACCCACGGCCAGCTATTCAATTTCTATGATCAACAGACCTCCCTGTACGGCAACGATGTGCTGGGGGCGGCGCTCAACGCCAATCTCAAGAAGGCCGATATCCGCCTGGGCGTCGTGAACGACATCGGCAATGCCAAGAGTGCCCAGTCCCTCATGGCCATGGTCAAGGGCGAGGTGTTCAACGGTTTGCAGATGGAGGGCAGCGTCATCACCCAGCGCCACCAGGCGGGCAACATCTATGACGTCAACGGCCAGTACACCCGGGGGCCGTTTCTAATCGCGGCGGAGTTCATGAAGCCGGAAAGGGAAGTTAAGTACGGCTGGAGTTCCACTGTGCATTATGATTTCGGCGAGAGCTATGGGTTGAGCGGCCGTGTCGACCGCCTGCACTATACGACCGAGGCCGACAAGCATGAAACGACATCGTACACATTGGCGGGCATCTGGCGACCGAAGGAGAACTTAGACGTCTTCCTGGAGTACCGGGCCTATAACGACGGCAACGTCAATCACAGCCTGACGCTCGAGGCGTTGGCGATGTTCTTGTAGCGCCCATCCGTCAGGCGGAGCAGGCTTGTACAGGGAAGGCGCCATGGGCGCCTTCCTTTTTTGTGGGACGGGCTGCCGAGCCGGGCCCGCCCCTTCCTCTGCCTTGCGCGCCTGGCGTCTCGGCACGCCGCGTCCTTCCTTGCCGGCTGGCGCAATCCGTTAAAATAGACCGGTTCGGACCGGACAAAGGCCCGCGCAATACCGGCGTTGCGCGGGCGGCGGCAAAGTCGTGTGTTTGACCGAGGCGGTACAGTGTTATGATCGGTGGCTCAAAATAACGACGCAGCTGTGCGCAAGATGAGAAGGGTTATCCAATTGAGGCCGTATCGCATCGCACTCGTGCTCTTGTGTTGGACGGGCTGCCTTGGCATGGCGACGGCCCGCGCCGCGGCCGAGGACAAGCCCCCTGCTGACGAGCACGCCTCCGCGAGCGTTCTGAAGAGCGAGGTGAAACGACTCTATGTGAACACCACGTACCTGGCCAAGGCCTACAAGGCGTCGGCGGCGGGGCAGCGGTTCATCATGCAGGGGGAAGGGGAGCTGGTGATGGAGCTCTACAAGGTGCAGTTCCATCTCGATCTTCAAGTCAGCAGCAACAGGGCCGATCCGGAGATCAGCGTCGCGCCGGGCGAGCAGAATGACTTTCTTGTGGAGCAGGCGTACGTCGATGCGCCTTTGATGCACAACCTGTCATTGACCGGCGGGCTGCTGCACAATCCCCTGGGTTACGAAGGCGAGGATGCGCCGGACCGGGACCAGGTCAGTCACGGGCAAATATGGAACCTGATCAATGGCCAGACCCTGCTCCCGGGCAACAGCGTTCAAGGGGTCGCGTTAAACGCCAGGTTCGGGCGTACCGGGATCTTTGCAGGTTTCCTGAACGATCTCGGCGAGGTCCGAAACCGGCATTCTGTGGAAGTGCTGTTGACCTCCCGGCCCCTGGAGGGCCTGAGCCTGGAAGGGGGGTTTCTGACGCAATCCACTCTGCAGTCCAATCCCAGTTCCGCGGAAACCCTGTTCGATCTCAACGGGGCGTGGGAGGGGCGTCACGTGGCGGCCGCCGTCGAATACTTCGCCGGCGACAAGCTGATCAATTCAGCGTGGGGCGGATACGGGCACTTCCGCTGGGGCCATTTTTTGCTGGCGGCGCGCGGTGATTGGGTCCGCTACCTGATCCCCAATATCCAGGACACCACCAGCCTGACCGTGACCGGCGCCTATCTGCTCAATGACAAATTCAAGCTGGCCGTGGAGTACCGGTTGAACAGCAATACCAACACCCTGCCCGTGGTGCTGAGCCTGCCGGATAACGGCTCATCCGTCAGGCTCCAGGCCTTGGTGGTCATTTAGGCGCCGAGCCCGCCGCAGCCAGTCTCCTGGCGCGGGCCGCCTCGGCGGCCCACAGGCCCTACGCCCGGGGAATGTTGCATAAATACAACATGCTTGGTGGATGTCCCTCCTTATAAGGTGTCCGTCTCTTATTCGCCATGGCCATGGCAGGGTTATGGGCCCGCTGAGCCTGTCCCGGCCGGGCCGGCCTGTCACGTTGGCCGGGCCGGGACCGGGGCCGGGTGAAGGGAAGGGGGGCGGTGACCGACCGGGCGCTGGGTCGTGTCGAGGGTGGATATCCATTTCAATAACGGTTCTGTCTCGAGTGTATCCCGCGGCTTTTTCGGCAGCGCCACCGGGGGCGCCCTATACCCGGTGACGACACGTCGGCGTCCCCGCAATGAATGCCTGTCCGGCCCCTTCGCACCGGGGTCGCGCGTGCCCGCCTCAGATCATAGGCGAGCGGGCTGTGCTTGGATGCAAGGCGCGCCTCCTGGCCCTGCGAACATCACCGTTCGGCTATCCACCTTCCGCTATTCTATATATATCGATAATATCGCCCGCGCCATGCACAGGCCTGAGCCGCGCGAACGGCTGAAAATCCAATTTCGCGCAAACTAATGACGAAGCATTTCTGGTGTAGTAACATTGCCTTTACTAAGCCGGGGGATACCTGATGGGGACTCGTTGACCTTCCCCTATCGCTATGATAGAAAAACCGGCAAGGGGTGTGGGGAGACAATGATAATAAGCCACAAGAACCGCATATCACTGGCCCTGGGGATGCTGGCACTGCTTGCCAGCGCGGGCGCCGGTGCGGGTGTCTTTCAAACCAAACACAATCTCGGGGCGCTGGGCGTCAACGCCGCCAGTCACTACAGCGGCACCACTGAAATCTGTGTGTTTTGCCACACGCCTCACGGGGGCGATGCCACTGCCGCCGTTCCCATCTGGAACCGCCATCTCGATCCGACCGGCTTTCAAACCTACGATCAGCTGGGTACCACCAGTCTGGACGGCGCCATCGAGCCAGTCGGGTCCGTTTCGCTCGCCTGCCTGTCGTGTCACGACGGGACCCAGGCCATGGACTCTCTGATCAATGAGCCGGGGTCGGGCAGGATTGTGCCCGCCTTCCGTAACGGCGTGTGGTCCGGTCAGGCCTCCACCGTCAATGGCCGCATCGGCCCGCCCACCGTGATCACCAACCTGGGCAAGGATCTGACCAATGATCACCCCATCGGCATCCAGTTCGCCGGCGGCGGATACTCGGTGACGAATCCCGAGGGGCCGGGCAAGGACACCGATTTTCATCACGCCAGGACCAAGATCCAGGGGACGACCCGCATTTGGTGGGTGAATACCCAGCAAGGGACCAATGACTTTGAAAAGACGGACATGAAGCTGTACACACGTGTCGCTACCAGGGGGGTCCACGTCGGCGAGCCGCAGCCCTACGTCGAGTGCGCGACCTGCCATGACCCCCATGTGGATTACAATCCGACCTTTTTGCGGATCAATCCACGGGGCAGCGCCGTGTGTTTGACCTGTCACAACAAATAACAGCGCGACAATAACGCTAAGCTGACGGACCGCTGGGCGCGGCGTGGGGGTTGCATATAACCAACTAATAACACACAACAACGCCTGGAGGGAGATTGTTATTCACACGGGGGTTGACCCAAAGAAGCATCGTTCATGGGGGTTGCTTACTGGGTCTGATGCTGATTTCTGGCATCGTTGCGGCGGATGAGGGGGCTCCGTCTTCTCAACCACGCGACACGGCGCTTCTGTCGCACTCGAAAGGGGCGATGGACGGCACGTTTGCCGTCGTCGGTGGGGAGAAGATTTCCATGGAGGAGTTCCGCGTCAATCTGCGCGTCGGCATTCGCCGGCGCTTTTTCCACGGCAATATCCCCGATAAGGAGCTGAAGTCCTTTCGCCACGACGTGGCGGATACGTTGATCGTCAACGCGATGCTGCGCCAGGAGGCGCTGCGCCGGGGCATCAAGCCCGACGAGCAATGGGTAAGCAAGAAATTAAAAGAATATGAAAAAGAATACGCAAACGAAAAGGGGTTCAAGGCGCAACGGGATCAGATACTCGCCAGCCTGCGCGACAAATTGGCACAAGACAGTCTCGTAAGGCAGCTGCACAGACGGGTCAAGGAAGTTGCCGCGCCGGACACCGCCGAGGTGCGCGAATACTATCGACAGCACCCTGATAAATTCACCACCCCCGAGGCCCTGCGGGTTTCGGTCATTCTGCTGAAGGTGGATCCCTCGTCGCCGTCCAGTGCCTGGCGTGCCGCGGAGCAGAAGGCGAAAAGGCTCGTCAAGCGCATTCGCCAGGGCGATGACTTCGAGGCCCTGGCCTACAAGTACTCGGGGGACCGGTCGGCGCAGAACGGCGGTGATCTGGGTTTTGTGCACAAGGGCAGGATGGCGAAGGAGGCGCAACGGGTCCTCGATCACCTGCGCGTGGGTGAGGTCTCCGATCCCGTGCAGTTGCTCAGGGGCATCACCATATTCCGCCTGGACGAGCGCAGGCCGGCGACCCTGAACGGGTTCGAGCAGGTCAAGGAACGTGCGCGAAAGCTGCTCATGAGGGAGCGGGCGAAGCAGGCGTGGGAGGCGTTGCGGGAACGCTTACGAAAGAATACACCCTTCACGGTCAACGAAGCCGTATTGTGATGTGAGGTTGGGGACGCATGAACGGGGTTCATATTGCGCTTGAAGGAGGGCCTCCGGCCCGCGGGTGATGGAGGTTGACAACCTGAATGACATCCCTTATGAATACGGGTAGGCAGGGTGCTAAGCTATTTATTCTGTTATTTTTAATAACGGCGCTTGCAGGGATAGGCGAGGCGGCCTTCGCCAGTGCAATCCCGGTGGATGTCTCGGGGAGCATCGGTTACAACTTTCGATCGCTGAAGGGGCCCTCGGGCAGGGATACTGTCGACAATCAGGTATTGGGGACCCTGAATCTGAGTTCCTATATCTGGCGGCCATGGCTGGCGACAACGCAGCTAAGGTTGACGGGCACATATGATAATTCGAACTATAATCAGGATGCCGCGAGGGCGAACTCGCAGATCTTTACGGGGCAATTCATCTTGAACGCGTTACCTCGCAGCCGAACGCCGTTTCAGCTCAATTACACCGAGAGCGACAGCCGCCTGTCGAATTTCTCCGTTCAGGACCCCCTGGTGACCTACAAGGATCAATTCAAGATCAAGGCGCTGCGGCTGAAGCAGTCCTATATTACGGACAGCGGCAACCGTTACCAGGCCTTCTATTCGACGCAGCACTACGATTCCCACAAGACGGGCAAGTTCGTGGACGACAAGTACGGCATTACCAGCGATGTTCGCCTGCCGCGCCACCACATCCTCGGCAACGCCAACTATGAAACCATCTCCCAGTCCCCCGGCGCGGACTCGACGCAGGTCCTCGACAAAAACTATACCGACAAGGCCTTCTTTAACGTCAGTCACTTCTGGTACCCCACCGAGGCCTTGCGCGTCGACAGTCACGTGAGCTATTACAACACCAAGGTGGATACCCGCCTGCCGCCCCAGGGCAGCAACTACCTGCAGAACGAAGACCAAAACATCGCCCAGCTGACGAGTTTCGTGTTCTGGCGTCCCGTACAGCAGCCCCTGTCATTGAGCGGCGGCATCCGCATCTTCGACGCCCGCAACAGCGCCTCGACCGGTGGCATCAACAACTCGCTGCACACATTCAACTTCAGCGCGACCGCCGGCGGTATCTATCAGTACACCAAGAACCTGCGTTTCAACGGCAACTTCGGGGCGAGCCAGAGCAACAGCGAGAACTCCAGCGTGCTCACTACCCAGGAGCGCGGCGGGGCCCTGTATCAGTCGGACATCGTCGATCTGAAGGGCTTCAACTACCAGTGGTTTACCGACTTCAACGCGGCCAGCACCAACACCACCGGCGGGGGCGGCAATGTCCAGAATACCGCGCTGACCCTGTCCCATGACATACGGCGCGCCTGGTCAACGGGCCAGAGCTCCATGCTCAGCATGAGTCTGAGCCAGTCCCTGAGCGAGGATTACCAGTCCAATATCGTCAACGCCAGCCATTGGACCCATTACCTGACCCACTCCGGGTATCTGACCTGGAATCAATCGGCGTGGAACGGCACCACCATCGGTTCGCCTGACCCTTTCCGACGCCCGGGACATCGCCAATATGGCCAATCAACAGCAGCTGGAAAACTTCCAGGCCACGCGTACCCAGCAGATCAACCGCAGAAGCACGTTGACCGGGAACCTGACCCTGACCAACGTCCACCAGTCCTACCTGGGGCACACGGGAGAAAGCAATGTCACCACGGCGAGCGGCCGGGTCAATTTCAACTACCGCCAGCTGTTCGGCATTCCGGAGTTGCAGTACGTATCATACGTCTATTACGCCGCTGCGTCCCGAAGCCACAACAACGGCCGCGGGCAATGGGATAATCGGTTGAAGTATACTATCGGCCAACTCTATGCCAGCTTCGACTATCGCTTTATCCGGACCGGAGGCGAGACCTTCGACTTGATCTATGTTCAAGTGGCCAGGCACTTTTAATTCCAAGACAGAGCCGGGAACCTAAGACTTACATGATGGGGGAGAATTTCAAATGGTCGTCAATCACAACTTCAGCCTGATATACAAGATCACCCTGGTGGGCGGATTGGTCTGGCTTTCATTGATGGTTCCCAAGCCGGTCTACGCCGAGTACGCGGATGTGGTCATCAACAACTATGCCGATGCGGCGGGGATGCGCCCGGTGGTGTTCCCTCACTGGTTTCACCGGATACGTTTTCGCTGCAAGGTATGTCACGCCGATCTCGGCTTCAAGTTCAAGGCGGGCGGTGACAAGATCACCATGGCCAAGATTATCCAGGGACGATTCTGCGGCGCCTGCCACAACGGCAAGGTCTCCTGGACGGTGGAGAACTGCGGCATGTGCCATTCCGGCATCCCCGGCACGCCCACTCATATTGTAGGCAGCACCGTGCAGCGCCTGGTGGCGCCGCCGTATGTCCCGCTCGATGTGAAGAAAAAACGCATACTGCAGATGCATCAGTAGGGGTAACGGCCATGACAAGAGAGATAAAAACCCTATCACTGGCCTTGACGCTGTCGGCCCTGGTGATCACGCCCGCCTGCAGCGCCAAAGAGTCCATGGTCAAACCCACGGCTGAGACGAGCCAGGCGGCCATCGCCGAGAAGAACCGCGAGTACGCCCCGACGTTCCAGCCCGTCAATGAGATCGCCCAGTCGGACTTCAGCGAGCTGCGGGTGGCCCAGGTGGCGCCGGCCAACGAGCTGAATCAGAACCTGAAAAAGCCCAAGCACAAAAACGCCCCTCCCGCGGAGGACGGCGTGCATGATCCGAACGACGAGGCGGTGCAGAAGCTGCAGCACCCCAAGAAGGCTTACGCGGACCTGCCGCCCAGCCAATTCGGCAATTACGTGGACTGGGTCAAGGCGATCGAGCAGGGCAAGATCGAGCCCCGGTGGGTGAAGGACGACCCCAAGGCCGAGCCGTTCGTGATGGATCTGGATATCGTGCGGCCGGTGAAGGCCTCGGTGCCCGATGTGGTCTTTCCCCATCGCCAGCATACCGAGTGGCTGTTCTGCTCCAACTGCCATCCGGGGATCTTCATCCCCCAACGGCAGGCGAACATTATCAATATGTCATTGATCATTTCAGGCAAGAAGTGCGGCGTGTGTCACGGCAAGGTCTCGTTCCCCATCGAGACCCTGACGTGTAAGAAGTGTCACTCCAAGCCGAAGCCCGCGGACTGGCAGCCGCCGCGCAGCCGCGCCTCGGTGCTGCAGCCGTGGAAGTAGGCGGCGCCGCAGGGTATGTCCGATAGGGCCGGTGTCATTGTCATGACCGCAACAAGCTCATGGTAGGCCGCTTCGCAACCCGCATCGCCGGCGCGCTGCTCGCCGTGACCCTGGCGCTGGCGGGCGTCGGCGCCGCCTGTGCCGACGAGCAGGGCGCGGCGGACAAGGGAAAGGTCCTGCAAAAGATCCGTTTCGCGCGGATGCTGGCCACCCAGTCCAAGCTCTCCTACAGACTGTCCCGCAGCCACGACGATCAGGCGCATGAGATGCTGCAACAGGCGCGCGACGTGGTGAAGGCCTCCCAGAAGGCCCTGGACGGCGGCGATGTGCCCGGCGCCGCCCGGCGGGTGAACGAGGCGATACATCTGCTGACGGAGGCGGCGCATCGCCTGCCCAAGGGGGGCGGGCAGGACCAGGACCTGCACTACAAGGAACTGCTCGATACGGTCACCACGTTCAAGGCGTCTTATGACCGCAACTACCAGCGCATGGTGAAGGTCAAAGGCCAGGATGCCGTGGCCAGGCCGCTCGACGAGAAGAAATTCAAGTACCTGGTCGACCGTGCCCGCAGCGATGCAAAAAACGGCGAGCTCGACAAGGCCAACCGGCTGTTGGCCGTCGCGGAACGGAGTATTACCAAGGCGTTGAGCGTGCTGCTCAAGGGGCAGACCCTGGTCTACGGGAAGCACTTCGACTCGCCCAAGGATCAATACAGGTACGAGGCGCGGCGACACAAGAGTTATGCCAGCCTGGTTCCGCAGGTCGTCAAAAAGCACGATACCACCGCGCGCGCGCGCGAATTGATCAAGCAATTCGTGGGGCTGAGTGACTCCATGGAGTCGCATGCCGCCAACCAGGCACACGGCGGGGATTATCAGGGCGCCGTCAAGACCATGCAGGCGGCGACCTCTCAGCTGCAGCGCGCCTTGTGGATCGCCGGCGTCAGGTGGTCGAGGTGGCCGCAATGAAGGTGATACAGCATGTATACGGAATCCTCAGGGGGGAAGGGGCAATGAGCGTACGCACGATAAAGGCGTTTGGCGCCGTTGCAGTGGCCCTCGGTACCTTGCTGGTGACCGACGCGGCCATGTCCCAGGCACCGGTCAAGCAACCCGACCCGGGGCACATGTACTACCAGCCGCCGGTCAAGCAGCCGGATCCGCGCCACATGTACTATTCGAGGGAAGGCAACTTTCAGCCCGACGGGAAGGCGGTGCCCAACGCCAAGGATGGGATACACGATCCCACCGACGAGGCCGTGCGGGTGCTGTCGGAGCCTTATGACGACATGAAGAACTTTCCCCGCGACAATGCCGGGGAGATCGACTGGGTGCAGGCCCTGGAGAAGGGGTACATCGACCCGCGCAAGAGCCGCGACGGCAAGCAGCAGATGTTCCCGGTCAACTTTGACATCATCTTTACCAATACCCAGTCCATGCCCTATGTGAGGTTTCCCCACAAGCAGCATACCGAGTGGTTGACCTGCGCGAATTGCCACCCCATGATCTTTCTTCCCCAGAAGGGAGGCAATCCCATCACCATGTCGGCGATTATCCAAGGCAAGTACTGTGGTGTCTGCCATGGAAAAGTCGCCTTTTCGCCCATGAAGAACTGCGGTCGATGTCACTCAGTACCACAAGAAATTTCCGTCAAGCGCT
Organism: uncultured Gammaproteobacteria bacterium; assembly: GCA_963844825.1. GTDB lineage: Bacteria > Pseudomonadota > Gammaproteobacteria > CAWJPQ01 > CAWJPQ01 > CAWJPQ01. The sequence continues at coordinate 386,979 of CAWJPQ010000011.1, read as the reverse complement.
GACCGTCCTCGCGGCGGCGGTGCTCGCGGGCTGCGCCAGCGACAAACCGGTCGCGCAGGCGACGGGCCAGGGGCGGCCGCAACCCGAGGCCGTCGCCGCGGTCCCGTCCGCGGATCAATCCGGCGCCCACGCCCACACCCTGGTCTTCTCGAAGATGATCAAGGGGAAGATGCTCGGCGTGCAGTTCAAGGCGACAAATTTCCTGGGGCCCTCGTTTTTCGGCAGCCGTCATCCCCAGCTCGTCCGTCCCACCTCCGTCGCCGCCCGTTCCCACTACGTCTACATCTACGACAGCGGCAACGAGAATCTGTACCGGTACGACCTCAATGCGGATCGCCTGAAGTTGATCAAGGATCTGCACGGCTATATCAGCAACGACGGGGCCGAAGAGAACCTGACCCGGTTCAGCAGTTTCAAGGGTACCCGCACGGCGACCTTTCCGCCGCGCAGGTCGACGTTCAATCAGGCCTCGATCTACGTCATGCCCAACCTTAACTACTTCGTGGCCGATACCTACGGGGGGCGGGTATTTTACTTCAATGCGGACGGGGACCTGCTGCGCACGTTCGGTGAAAAGATCAACCTGGTGCACCCGGTCGGCGTCGTCGTCGACCAGGCCCAGAGCCGGATCCTCGTGGGTGACGGGCGCAACGACTACATCCTCAAGTTCGACTTCCTCGGCAACCTGGAGGGGTCCATGGGCGCGCGGGGGGATGCGCCCGGCGAGTTCATCAATATGATGGCCATGACCGCGGACAAGGACAGTCTTTACGTGGCCGGTCGCGTGGGTCATCGCCTGCAGATCCTCTCGCACCAGGGCAAGTTCGAGAGGGACATCGCCGGCACGGTGAGATTCCCCACGGCCATCGCCGTGGACGGCCGCAAGCGCATCTACGTCAGCAGTTACCTGGACAACACCATCAGAGTATTTTCAAGTACTGGTCAACTGATCGATACCGTCGGCGGCACCGGGGTCACGCCGGGCCACTTCAAGCGCATTACCAGTCTGTGGGTGAACCAGGGCTTTTTGTACGTGGCCGACAGCCTCAACGGCCGGGTGCAGATCATGCGGATTGTGGACTGACCCTGTTGTCCCGGCGCGGCAGCGGCGTTTTCCCCCAGTTTGGATTCAGTCTACCCGCCTTGCCGGGCACGGCGCCCCGTCCCCCTGTGAAAGTGGGTTATTATCGCGGATTTGCCCGTCAGGCGGCGCGCAATGTCCGCGCCTTATTAGTACAATTTACGGCCTTGTGCCACCGGAAGGCGATGCCGTCACGGCGAACCATGACACAATACCTCGGAAAAAACGGCGCCGGGATCCTCGCACTGCTGTCGGTCGTGTGCGCTGATGACGGCCTGTGCCTCCCAGCCGGCGACGTTCCACTACAATGTCAGCGGCGCCCAGCGGGTGTGGCCCGGCAAGCCTGAGAAGCCCCGTTACAAGTACGTGGGACAGCTGCTCGGCGAGCAGAACTTCAAGGTCGAGAGCCACTCGCTGTTCAGCACCGGCAAAAAGGTCCTGCACTGGATCGTCGGGCTGGGCTCCAGCGGGGACTCCGGGCCGGTCCAGCTCCAGCGCCCCCAGGGCATCACGGTGGATGACCAGGGGCGGGTGTACGTGACGGACATTAGCGCGCCGGGCGTCTTTGTGTTCGACAAGCCGGCGGGCCGCCTGGATGTCTGGCACATGGCGACCAAGAACCTGCGTTTCAAATCGCCCGTCGGCATCGCGCTCGGGGATAAGGGAGCAGGTGCTGGTGGCCGATGCCGACCTCAAGATGGTGATCCGCCTGGACAGCCGGGGCGAACCTGTCGGCACCATCGGCAAGGGGCGGCTGGTACGGCCCACCGGCCTGGCACGGGATCCCAAGACCGGGCGCATCTATGTGGCCGATACCGGGGCCCATCGCATCGAGGTGTTTACCGCCGACGGGATGCACGTGGACACCATCGGCGGGCCGGGGGTCAAGCCCGGGCGTTTCAATCGCCCCACCTACCTTTATATCGCCCACAACCATCTCTACGTCTCCGACACCCTCAATGCCCGGATTCAGGTCCTCGGGCTCGACGGCAAGGTGATCCGGACCTTCGGCCGCCGGGGCATTTTTATCGGCGATACCCCCCGCCCGAAGGGGGTGGCGGCGGACAAAGACGGCAATATTTATGTGGTAGAATCCTATTACGATTATCTGCTAGTATTTAATGCTGAGGGAAAGCTGCTACTTCCTATCGGCGGGACAGGAGATGCGATCGGGCGCTTTTACCTCCCTGCTGGGATATGGATAGACCAACAACAACGTGTATACGTCTCCGACATGTTTAACGGTCGGGTCGTGATCTTTCAGTACCTAGGGGGCGCATGAGAATCGACTTGCGGCATTGGGGGGGGTTGCTGGCATGCGTGGTCGTGTTGTTGTCATCGGTGACCGCCAAGGCGGATGCGTATAACGTCACGGGCCTCAAAGACCGCGGGCCCAACCGCATCTCCGACATTCGCAATACCCGCCACAACCTGTCGGTCACCGGCAAGTTCGAGGTGACCTCGGTCAGCAATACCCGCATATGCGCCTTTTGCCATACCCCGCACGGCGCCACGCCCGAACCCAAGGCCCCCATCTGGAACCGCCGGCTCTCCAAGGCCACCTACACGCCTTACTCGTCGGGTTCGTTGGACGCCATTGACGTGGGCCAGCCCGGCGGCAAGTCCAGGCTGTGCCTGTCGTGCCACGACGGCACGCTGGCCATCGGTGCGGTCAACGTCCTGTATCGGATTCAGAACTATCAAATTCAAATGAAGGGCACCAATCCCGACGGGACCATGCCCGCGGACCTGGGTGCCGAGACCGGTTTCACGCGCCGCCTCGGCACCGATCTGACCAATGACCACCCGATCTCCTTCACGTATGACACCGCCCAGGCCCATCGCGACGGTGAGCTGCGCGATCCCGACCCACGCCGTCGCGGTCCAGAACCGCATCCGGGGCAAGCACCCGCTGCTGCCGCTGGAAGACAACAAGGTGGAGTGCATCACCTGCCACGACCCGCATATCGCCTCGACGAACCCCGGCGAGAACATCAAGTTCCTGCGCGTGAACCGTTTTCAAAAATTGGCCCCGTCGAAGGCCGGCAATTTCGACGTCGAGAACGACATCATCTGCCTGGGCTGCCACGACAAGGCCGGCTGGGTGGGGTCCGCCCATGCCAACATGGCCGTCGCCAATGAGACCTACGACAATGCCTCGGCGGACCTGCGCGAGTTCCCCCGGGGCCTGCCGGTATGGGAGGCCGCCTGCCTGAACTGTCATGACCCCCACACCGTGCAGGGCGCCCGGCGCATCCTGCGCGAAGGCACGGACGGGCCGATCGCCATGACCGCCGAGGGGGCCAAGTACCATCAGGGCGGCAAGTCGGCCATCGAGCAGGTGTGCTACGCCTGCCACTCGGCCGACGGCGGGACGCTCCAGGGGCAGGGGACCGCCGGGTTCCAGGTGCCGGATATCAAGACGGACTTCACCGCCATGGCGCGGCACATGCCGATCTCCAGCGATGACCAGGCGGCCAACAAGGAGGTCCATAACATCGGCACGGGCAACGAGTTTCAGGCCGGCAAGGACTTCATCGAGTCCCGTCTGCTGCTCGGCAAGGGCAATCTCACCAACCGCCACGCCGAGTGTACCGATTGCCACAACCCTCACCGCCTGGCCAAGAATCGCCTGTTCAACAAGGACAACACCACCCCGGACGACGCCGGGACCCACCCGCATACCCGCGAACAGATCCTCGCCGCCGGGGAGACGATGCACACCAATCTCGCCTCGGGGGTCCTGCGCGGGATGTGGGGGGTGGAGCCCCGGGGGTGGCCGTCCACGGAGTTCGGCAGCCGCCCGACCACCTTCGACGTCAAGCGCGGCGAGCCCCAGACCGGCGCCTCCACGGACGTGAACGCCCCCTATGTGACCCGCGAGTATCAGATCTGCATGAAGTGTCACTCCAATTACGGCTATGACCAGCCGCCCCTGCTCGGCTCGTTCGGTGGCGGCACGCCCCCGGGGACCAATGCCCTGGATCAGTACACCAACCAGGGCATGGAGTTCCAGTCGCCGCCGACAGCCATATGGGCGAGGGGACCTCGACCGACTCCCAGCGGCGCGTTCCAGGGGTCGACACCGGCGGCAACAACGTGGATTATGTCACCAACAATCACCGTGCGTGGCACCCGGTCATGCGCCGCACCGGTCGTACCGCGCCAGCCGCGGGGCCGCGAGCGAGCGGCACGCCGCTCAACATCCGCAAGGCCGACTCCAACCTGTGGCTGCCGCCGTTCAACATGGCGGTGGGCGAGCAGACCATGTACTGCACCGACTGCCACGGCTCGACCACGCCGCTGGGCACCGTGGTCCCCAACGGCGGCGTGAACGGGTTTCCCTGGGGGCCCCACGGTTCCAACGACAACTTCCTCCTGAAGGGGCCGTGGAACGACCAGAGCGGCGAGAACAGCCAGGACGCGCTGTGCTTCCGTTGCCACGACTACCAGAACTACGGCCGCGACGTGGGCACTCTGACGGCCGGGCCCGCCGTCCCTCCGGTTTGAAGAAGAGCGGTTTCCACAGACCTCAACGGCACGCGCCGGCGCGGCTGTCTGCACTTCCAGCTCAGAACCTGCACATCTGCCACGCCTCGGGGACGCCGCCCAACGGCGTCAACAACTTCCGCTGCACCTACTGCCATATCTCCATCCCCCACGGCTGGAAGAACAAGGTGTTCCTCGCCAACCTCAACGACGTGGGGCTCGAGGCGCCGCTGCTGCCCGGCGAGACGCCCAATCCCAAGAGCCGCCAGGTGCGGGCTGAACACCCCGGCGCGCTACTATAACGGGCCGTACTACAACGGCGCGGTGCTCAAGGTCAGGAACTTCGCCCGCAGCGGCGAATGGATGCCCCAGAACTGCGGGTCCGCCGGCCCTCCGGGCAATGGCGTGTTCGGTGCCGACTGGATGAACAACAGTACCGAGTCCTGTGCCAATCTGCCATGAAGCAAATGGGTCACACGGCTGGGGTCGCCCCGCCTTGCCCTGCTGGGCATGGCCCTGCTGGCGGTGGGCGCGGGCCTGAGCTACGGCAACCCCATGGGGGCCCCCATCTGGGTCCTGGTGGTCCCCATGGCCTTTCTGGCCCTCAACCTGCTGGCGGCGATCTGCACCAATCCCGCGGATTAACCGCCGCCCGGGTCTGCTGGTCTTCCACCTGGGGCTGCTGACGGTCCTCCTGCTGGCGGGTTACGGGCGTCTACCCACATGGATGCCCACCTGGAGATCACCCGGGGCAGCGCCCTTTGACGCGAACACCATCCATGACGTCAGGAAGGGCCCCATGCACTACGGCGACCTGAAGGACGTGAAGTTTGTCCAAGGCACCTACACGGTGGATTACGCGGCCGGGATGGTGAGCGGCCTGACCCACGATCACGTCCTGGTGCCGGACAAGACACGGCGGCTGGGTGCAAAAGGACATCGGTGACGACCGGCCCCTGATCACCAACGGCTATCGCTTCTACACCACCTTCAACAAGGGATTTTCGCCGATCCTGACCTGGATGCCCGACGGGGGCAAACCCATCACGGGCACCGTCAATATGCCGTCCTATCCGCTTTTCAGCTTCAGCCAGGAGAACACCTGGACGCCGCCCAACGGCAAGAAGATCAAGTTCTGGCTGCGCCTGAAGACCGGAATGAAGGTCAAGCAGGACTGGGTGCTGGACGGCGACAACGCCACGGGGAACCTGGTGGTCAACACCGGCGGCAAACGCGTGGAGTTGAACCCCGGCGAGCAGATCCGCCTCGACGGCGGCGTGCTCCGCTATGAGGACCTGACTACCTGGATGGGGTTCAAGATCTTTTACGACCCGACTCTGAAGCCCCTGTTCATCACGGCGATCATCTCGGTGCTGGGCATGGCGGCGCACTTCAAGCAGAAGTTCGACGCCATGAGTCGTCACATCAACGTGCCGGAGCAGGGCGCCCACCAGGGCGCGCCGGCTACGGAAAAATCCCGCGAGGGAGGGCAGTATGAGCACAACACCTTACATCCTGCCGGAGGTGCCCTGGCTGTGGGCGGGCCTCGGGGCGTATGCCATTGCGACCTATACCGCGTTTCGCGGGATCCGCATGACGGCCAGTACCGCCGGGGCGGCGGTGAACCGCTCCTATGAGCATGTCGTGCTGATGATGCTCGTCGCCGGCGTGGCATTGCTGGCCACCGCGCTTACCGTGCGCTGGGAGCGCCTGGGCCACGGCCCGTTCGTCAATCTGTTCGAGTTGCTGATGAGTCAGCTGTTCAGTCTCGGGTTGGTCTACACCATCGTCTACTGGCGTATTCCGGTTATCCGCCCCAGCGCCGTGGTAGGCCTGTCGCTGCTATGGATTCTGGGGTTGTGGGAACTGCTCCTGAGACCGACGGACAGCGTCCTGCCGCCGACGTATTACAACAAGTGGTTGTGGGTTCACGTGGGGGTGGGGAAGGTGTTCCTGTCCCTGTGCCTGATCGGTACGGGCCTGGCCGGCGTCATCCTGCTTCGGTCGCGGCCGCGTTTCGCCCATTGGTTCCGGCACATGCCCTCCAATGTCATCGTGGACAATCTCGCCTGGCGTTTCATGCTGCTGGCCTTCGTCTTTCACAGCCTGATGTTGATCGCCGGGGCCGCGTGGGCGCAGGATGCCTGGGGCCGCTATTGGGCCTGGGATGCCCTGGAGACGTCTTCCTTCCTTACCTGGCTGGCGCTGGGGATGGCGTTGCACGCCCGGTTCAGTTACCGGATTCCCATGCGGGCCGGGGCCATTACCATCGTGGTCGTATTCGTGCTGGCGTTTCTGACCTATTTCGGGGCGCCCTTCTACAGTCAGGCGGCGCATAAAGGTGTGGTATGAGCACAGACAGAACAATGGTGAATCAGACCTGGCATGACACCCTCACGCCGGTGGTCTCGCTGTCCATGGTATTGGCCATCGCGGGACTGGTGGCCTTTGCCGGCTCGATGCTCAGATTTCAGCCGCCCACCGCCCAGGGCGCGGCCATGGTCTCCGGTCACGCGGGCAGGCATCCCCTGAACAAGCGGGATAAGGAGATCAAGGTGCGCTTCCAGGAGGCCGTCGCGATGCTCCATGCCAAGCGGTATCGGTTCGCGCTGCCGCCCCTGCAGCGCCTGCTGGAGCTGGATCCCAAGATGCCCGAGGCCTATGTCAATACGGGCTTTGCCCTGCTCGGGCTGAAGCGCTACAAGCGGGCCGAGGTGTTCTTCCAGAAGGCCATCGATCTGAAGCCCTATCAGGACAATGCGTACTGGGGGCTGGCGGTGTCCCTGGAGAACCAGAATGACCTCCCCGGGGCCCTGGGGGCCATGCGCACCTATATCCATCTGGCCCAGCCCAACAACCCCTACGTGCGCCGGGCCCGTTCGGCGATCTGGGAGTGGAAGTATCGCCTCAATCGTGGGCCGTTGCCCGACAGCGAAAAGGCCTGGCTGAAGCGCGGGGGGCAACAGTGGGATGACCGCAACAGCCCCAAGCGCGATATGCCATCACAAGGGCCCAAGGCAATTCCCATCTCCGTTTCGCCCATCGATTAGGCGCCTGTCTGATCCGCGGTTCGCGAAATCAGGCAGATTGACGATTGTTTGAGGCGTATCGGGCCGGCCAGGTAGACAAATGGGTCGCCGAAACGGCCCGCCAACCCGCCGCCGACGCCCGGCCGGCCCTTTTCTTCCCCCGCCCCCTCCCCGGAAGCCCTTCTCGGGAGAACATCTAACCCAATGATAATCGGTCTTTTAATGGCCTTCTTTAAAGTCCGCAGGCGGTCGAGTCGATGACCTGGAAGGCGGGCTGCGTAAGCGGCGACAGGCGATCGTATCGACCCGCCATTTTATGGCTCAGCTTGCATGCTTCACGAAACCATACCGCGACGGGTGTATCGTCGCCGCGCAGGGCGATGGTGGGGTGTGCGGGCCAATGCAGGAGTGCTCGAACCCATGGCCATCGAGAATCTGGCCGATGAACGCCTTGCCATCTATCACGCCCTTTTGGGGGCGGCGGCGGGTTTGTCGAAGGGCGCGGATCCCGCCGCGATCCTGCGCCAGGCCTGTGACGCATTGGTAGAGGCCTCGCCTCATATCCGCCTGGCCTGGATGTATCTGGGCGACCCTGATGTCCCCGCCATCCGCCCCGCCTACGCAGTGGGCGAGGCGAGTGCCTACGCCCGGGAGTTGGTGTTGGATCGCTCTCCGGACTGCATGGTCGGACCGACACGCCAGGCGCTGTCCCAGGGCATTCCCGCGCTGGTTGACGTGCGCGATCCCGTTTTCCGTCGCTGGCGCGACTTGGCCTTGAAATACCGTTTGGAGGCCACATTGGCACTCCCCTTCGGCGCCCCGCGGGGCACCATGCGCGGGGTGGTGCTGCTCTATGCCGATAACGCCGATTATTTCGATCAGGTGGGTTTGGAGCCCTTCTCCGCGTTTGCGCACCTCGCCGCCTCGGCCGTCGAGCAGGCCGACCTTCGCCTGCACCTCAAAGAGACCGCCACCATCGACAGCCTCACCGGTCTGTTGCGTCGGGGGGCCATCAAGGAAATCTTGGAACGCGAGCACAAACGGTGTGTCCGTTATGACCGCTGCTACAGCATCCTGCTGATTGACCTGGACCGCTTCAAATTGATCAATGACAGCTACGGCCACGGCTGCGGCGATGACTTGCTGGTGGCCGTTGCCCGTGCCGGTGGTGAGATTCTTCGCGAGGGAGACTGTCTCGGCCGTTGGGGCGGAGAGGAATTTCTGGTGATCCTGCCGGAAACGGACCAGGCCGAGGCTCATACCATTGCAGAACGGATGCGTCGCTGTGTCGCGGAGGTCGGAGTGAAGGCCGGCGCCGACACCGTCTCTACGACCGCGAGCATAGGTTTGGCGAGCTGGTCCCACGACGGCGACTCCCTGGACCAATTACTCATGCAGGCGGATGTGGCCCTTTACGAGGCCAAGAAGAACGGGCGTGACCGCGTCGTAGGCAGCAAGGGCAAGAACAACACGGTGGCCGTGGCCGTTCAGCTGAATATGGCCTTGGCGGCCGACCGGGTGATCCCTGCGTATCAGCCCATCATCGAGTTGGCGACCGGACGGCAGGTGGGGGATGAGGCCCTGGCCCGCCTGATCCTGCCGGACGGCGGCGTCGTGGAGGCCGGAAAGTTCATCGATGCGGCCGTGGACCTGCAGATGGCCCACAAGGTGGACTTCAAGGTCCTGTCCCGCGTCATTCAACGCTGTAACCGGCGCCTCAGGGACAACGAGCCCCCCCTTTCGCACTTCATCAACGCATCCATTGACCTGCTCCGCCATCACGACCTCGTCCAGGAACTCCTGGATATGGCTGTCAGCGCCGGCGAGGGTGTCCACGACCAGATCGCTTGTTACCATCCGATGGTGATAGAGATTACCGAACGGGAATTCCTGGACGATGTCAGATTGGCGAAAAAGGTGCTGGCGCCGCTGCTGGATGTGGGGTTTCGCCTGGCGATCGATGATTTCGGCAGCGGTCACTCCTCGTTCCGTTACCTGGCGGATCTGTCCGTGTCATTCCTCAAGATCGAGGGCGAATTGGTGTGCCGGGCGGCCACTGAGCCGCGTATGGGGAAGATCGTGCGCGGCATACACGACATCGCCAGCGACCTGGGTGTCATAACGGTGGCAGAATGCGTAGAGAATGAGGCAACCGTGGACGTATTGAGGGAGATCGGCGTGAACTGGGTCCAGGGGAATTTGTTCGGCGCGCCGGCTATTGAGGTGGACGCCCGTGCCCCTGATCACCTTCACGCGCACTCCCGGCCCGCCTGATCGGCGCGGTTCGATGGAAGACTATTCGGCGTATCCGAAGCCTGTGCCCCGCGAGTTCCGCGCATAGTAGACGCTCGGTCCCCTGGGGATCACCACCACGCCCCTGGGCGAGACATGGTAGCGGCGGGCGTCGCGCTCCCGGTCGAAGCCGATACGGCTGTTGGGCGCGACGGTGTTGTGGCGGTCCACGATGACCCGGCGCAGACGCGAGCCGCGTCCGATCTGGCAGTAATCCATGATGATGCAGTCTTCGAGCTCCACGTCCTCCTCTATCAGGGCCTCGCGGCGGATGATGCTGTTGCGGATCCGCGCGCCGCTGTGTATCAGCGTGGCGGAGCCGAACAGGCTGTTGTGGATCTCGCCGCCCAGTATCCGGGCCACCGGCCCCTGGTAGTTGCTGGAGAAGATCGGCCATTGGGGGTTGAACACATCGAAGCGGGGCTCGGCCCCGAGCACGTCGGCATGGGCCTGGTAATACGCGTCGACGGTGCCCACGTCGCGCCAGTAGCCCGCCTCTTCATAGGGCTTGATGCCGGGGATGACATTGGTGGAGAAGTCGTAGGCGAACAGCCGGTGGGTGCCGAGCAGACGGGGCAGCACATGGGTGCCGAAGTCCGTCTCGCCGCGGTTATGGGCCTCCTCCAACGCCTCGACCAGCACGTCGGTGCGGAACAGGTAATTGCCCATGGAGACCAGCGCGCACTGCCGGTTGCCGGCCATGGGTCGCGGCTGAGAGGGTTTTTCCTGAAATCCGCGGATACGTCCGTCGCCGTCCGAGCAGATGACACCGAAGTCGCAGGCCTCGTCCAGGGGCACCGGCCGCGCCCCGATGGTGATGTCGGCGTCATGCTCGCGGTGAAAAAGGACCATCTGGTGCACATCCATGCGGTAGACGTGATCGGCGCCGAACACGGCGACGATGTCCGGTCGGTGGAGCTCGATCAGGCGCAGGCTCTGATAAACGGCATCCGCCGTGCCTTTGAAATACCAATGCCCCTCGTGCATTTCCGGCGGCACCACGGTGACGAACAGGTCGGGCAGCAGCGGCGAGATGACCCAGGCCTTGCGGATATGCTCGATGAGCGCCTGGGGCTTGTATTGGACGAGCAGGTAAATGGAACGTATGCCGGAATTGATCAGGTTGCTCAGGGCGAAGTCGACGATCCGGTAGCGTGAGCCGAAGGGGACGGCGGGTTTGCAGCGGCCGGTGGTCAGGGGGTGCATGCGCTTGCCTTCTCCGCCGGCCATGACGAATGCAATAATGCGGTCCGGGTGTCTGCGCTCGAACATGGGGTGCCTCTCCGATTGTTGTCGACTGCCGCCGCCTGTCGCGGGCCCTTGAACGACGATCGTATGTGGCATCAATCGAATTCAGTATATCGGAGTATCGCTTGTTGTTTTTGATATAACGCAAATCGGCGCGCGTCCCTGACGTGAGCGGTGCTGAGGAAAATATGTGAGTCCCGCGCCCGGGGCGGGATTTGGTATGATCAGGCACACGGGTGCGGGCCAGGCGGTCGAAGCTTATGAAGCGCAAGAATATTCTCACACATGCCCTCAAGCACAACGCCCAGGCCCTGTATCGGGAGGGCCGCGTGGACGAGGCCTTGCCGCTGTTCGAACAGCTGTGCGCCAAGGACAGGCGCGATGCCGAGGCCTGGGGCACCCTGGGGATGATCCATGCCGGGCGGGGGGACTATCCCGCCGCCGAGGCGCGCTTTCGCCACCTGGCCGCCCTGCGGCCCGATTCGGCCGATGCCCACTATAACCTGGCTCGCAGCCTGGAGCTTCAGGGCAAGTACGACGAGGCCGAGGCCGCCTACCGTCGGGCCCTGAAACGCAGCGGCAACACCCTGGTCGAGGCCTTCAATAACCTGGGCAACGTCTACCGGGAACAGGGGATGGACGAGCGGGCCCTGGCCCAATACGGTCAGGCCCTCGAGCGCAACCCGCGACACCATCACGCCCTGAACAACATGGGCGTGGTGCTGCAGAAGCTCGGTCGCCACGACGAGGCGCTGGCCCGCTACGACGCCGCCCTGGCGGTCGACCCGCAGTATCTCGAGGCCCACTGGAACAAGGCGCTGCTGCTGCTGACTCTGGGACGCTTCGCCGAGGGCTGGCCGGAGTTCGAATGGGGCTTCGCCGTGGGCGAGCGGGCCTGCGCCTATGCGCCGTATCCCCTGTGGGACGGCGGGCCCCTCGACGGACGGGCGCTGCTGGTACAGGCCGAGCAGGGCGTCGGCGATGTGATCATGTTCGGCGCGTGCCTGGCGGACGTGATGGGTGACGCCGGGCGGGTGGTCCTCGAGTGCGACCCGCGCCTGGCGCCGCTGTTCGAGCGCAGCCTGCCCGGGCTCACGGTGGTGGGACGCGACAAGGAAGATTCACAGGCATGGCTGTCCAGGCTGCCGCCCGTGGATGTGAAGGTTGCGGTCGGCAGTCTGCCCCGCTGGTACCGGTCGGGGCCGGCGCAGTTTCCGGCGCGGGCCGGCTACCTCGCCGCGGACCCGCAGGCGGTCGCGCAGTGGCGCAGGAGGCTGGGCGAAATCGGTGCCGGCGCGAAGGTGGGGATCGCCTGGCGGGGCGGGGGGAAGGCCCGCGTGCGGCGCCAGCGCTCCCTGGACCTGGCCCACTGGACCCCGGTCCTGCAGCGTCCGGGCCTGGTATTTGTTAATCTGCAATACGATGCCCGGGCCGAGGAGCTGGCGCAGGCGGCCCGGGACACGGGGGCAACGATCCACTCGTGGCCGGAGGCGGATCCCCTGGTGAATCTGGACGCCCATGCGGCCCTGATGGAGGCGCTGGACCTGGTTGTTTCGGTGGACAACAGCACCGCTCACCTGGCGGGGGCGCTGGGAAAGCCGACCTGGGTGATGCTCCCTTCGGATGCGGACTGGCGCTGGATGCTGCACCGGGAGGACTCGCCGTGGTATCCGTCCCTGCGCCTGTACCGGCAGCCGGCCCCCGACGAGTGGCGGCCGGTACTGGACGGGATCGCCGCCTCCCTGGCGTCCCTGTGAGCTGCAGGATCCCCTTCGACCGGGAATGACCGCCGGGAGCGTGCATCATGGCCTTTTCGACCCTCGTCTCCGTCCCTGAGCTGGCCCGGCACCTGGACGATCCCTCCTGGGTGGTCATCGACTGCCGATTCGACCTCGGGCGGCCGCAGGCGGGCTATCAAGCATACCTGGCCGGGCACATCCCCGGCGCCCGCTACGCCCATCTGGATCGTGACCTGTCCTCCCCGGTGACCGCGACCTCGGGCCGCCACCCCCTCCCTGACCCGCATGTCCTGTCTCGTACCCTCGGGCGGTGGGGCGTGGATGCGACCAAGCAGGTGGTGGCCTATGACCGCAACAGCGGTCCGTTTGCGGCCCGGCTGTGGTGGCTGCTCCAGTGGCTGGGGCATGCCCATGCCGCCGTACTGGACGGCGGCATCGAGCGGTGGGTACCGCCGGCCTGCCCGTGAAGACGGCGGCGCAGGCGCCTCGGCCCGTCTCTTTCAGGGCCGAGCCGGACGATTCACGCTGGGTCTCGACGGCCTTCGTGCAGGGGCACCTGGCCCGAGGCGACTATACCCTGGTGGATGCCCGCGCCGTGGCGCGTTACGCGGGCGAGGTCGAGCCTCTGGACCCGGTGGCGGGGCACATCCCCGGCGCCGTCAACCGCCCCTTTACGGACAATCTCGACGGGGAGGGGTGCCTTCATCCCGTCGGCGCCCTGGCACGCGAGTTCCGGGCCTTGCTCGGGGGCAGGGACCCGGGGCACGTGATCCACATGTGCGGTTCGGGCGTGACCGCGTGTCACAACCTGCTGGCCATGGAGGCGGCGGGCCTGGCCGGCGCCAAGCTCTATGCGGGTTCCTGGAGCGAGTGGATTCGCGATTCGTCCAGGCCGGTGGCCAGGGGGCGCGCCCCGTAGCGGGGCAGCCGGCACACGGCCCGGATGGGGAGGTGATCGGAGGCGATACGGGCGAGCCTGCTGTTGTGCACCTGGACGGAGGTCAGCATCTCCACGGGCGCGGCCCAGATCTTGTCCAGGGCGAACACCGGGAGCCCTGAGGGGAACGTGCGCAGACGGTAGGGAGGGCCCATGCGCCGGCCCAGCCAGCGCAGGGGCCGGCCCCACCACAGCCACTCATTGAAGTCGCCCATCAACACGGTGGGGGTGGCCGCGCAGGCGTCCAGGATACCCAGCAGGCGCGCCACCTGTATGCGCCGCTCGGCGGGTCTGAGGCCCAGATGGGCGACGATGAGCCGCAGCTCCCGGCCCTCCATCTGTACCTCCACTTCCAGTACCCCGCGCGGCTCGCGCCCGGGGACGGTGATGTCGTGGCGGCGCACCTCGAGTATCGGGGCGCTGGTCAGCAGGGCGTTGCCGTAGTGACCGTCGTGGCGCAGGGTGACCGGGCCGGCGATGCCCTGAAGACCGGTGGCGCGGGCGATGTAATCGAGCTGGTGGCGGTGCGCCGGCTTCTGGAAATAGGAGTCCACTTCCTGCAGCCCGACCACCGAGGGGGCCGTCTCGCGAATGACCTCGGCGATGCGCTCCGGGTCCTGCAGGCCGTCGCGCCCGACGCAGCGGTGTATGTTGTAACTGGTGACATTGAATTGCATGGGTGACGGTGCCTTGTTCATTGCTGCCCTATGGGTGTGATGGCGCCCTGACGGACGGCTGGCGCGGTATGCATGGTGTCCTCACGGGGGAATTCATGCCGTTGTCCCCCGCCGGTGATGCCCCAGGGCGGAACGGGCATCATCGTCCCTGCGCCAGGGGGCAGGGACGGTCAGGAATTCACTCGGATTTCACAAAGTCGAGCGCCACGGCATTGATGCAGTAGCGCTTGCCGGAGGGCGGCGGACCGTCGTCAAAGACATGGCCCAGGTGTGCGCCGCAGTGACTGCATACGACCTCGGTGCGGCGCATCATCAGGCTGTCGTCCGGCTGCGTGTCCACGTTCGCCGGATCCGCGGGCGCCCAGAAGCTCGGCCACCCGGTCCCTGAGTCGTACTTGGTCTGTGAGTGAAACAGGGGGGCGCCGCAGCACACGCAGCGGTACTCGCCCGCCGCCTTGTTCTTGTGGAGCGCGCCCGAGAACGGCGGCTCCGTTCCTTTCTGCCGGCACACGGCGTACTGCTCCGGGGTCAGCTCTTGCCGCCATTGCTCTTCCGTCTTTTGCACTTTCCTGGTCATGGTCGTTACCCGTCGATGAATTGGTTGCGGCGCGGGCGAAAACCCGGCGGTCATCGCGTTCGCCCTTATTCTAGGAGTCCGTCGGCGTGTTTGTCATGTGCCACCCTGCGGTGAACGCCCCCGGCGACCAGGGGTCCCGGACGGGCTCGCCGCCCCGCGCTCGGGCCTCGCGGATGGCGGCCACGGCCCGGTCGACGGCCTTTTCCAGGGAAGGGGCCTGCTCCTTGGCCCGGCTGTAATAGCGTCGCTGGACGGCGCGGACCGTGTCCCGGACGGCGTCATCGCGCCCGTGGCGCCGCTCGAAGGCATTGAGTCCCTCTTCCAGGGTGGGGCTGGCAAAGGCCTCCAGCAGGCGGTCCTTATGGGGCTGGTCCGTGCGATGGGCCGCCCGGCGGGCCGCGGGTGTCGGCGGCGGCCCGGGCCCACGCCCCCGGCGCCACAGCAGCAGCCCGGTGCCCAGCCACAGGGCGGCGAACAGGCCGGTGGCCGCCTGCCAGTAACGGGCCGGCCCGGCGCGCAGGCCTTCCCCCCCGGCCGGTGCCGGCGGGGCCTCGGGGGTGACGTCGGTCGGTGACCGGGGATGGGTCGGGGCGGACACCGTCAGGGGCACGGCGGGTTGCTTGACGGTGCTCATGCGGCCCGTGTCGGGATCGAAATAGGGGATCTCAAGGGCCGGGATGCGGAAGGTGCCGGCCGTCAGGGGGATGGCCGATACGGCGTAGGTGGCCACCGCCTCCACGCCGGAGCTGCGCACGTCTTTGTGCAGCTCGGGGCGGTCGAAGTAGAACTTGAACTGCTTGGGGAGTTCGCCGGTGGGCAGCGTCTCGGGCAGGGCGTCGAGGGCCGTGGGGGCCTTGAGGGTGACGGTCCAGGAGGTCAGTTCGTTAACGGTCCCTGTGTGCCGGGTCAGGTCCCGGGTCAGTTGCGGCTTGCCGACGATGGTCAGCGGTGGGACCGTGGGGGGCAGCGCCTTGACCGTGATGACCTGCTTTTGCGGGGGGCTGTGAAACTTTTCGCCCTCCGTGGTCTGGGCCCATAGCTCCGGCAGGGTGACCACCAGTTTGCCGCTGTGCAGGGGCATCAGGGCCCAACCGATGCGCTGTACGTGATAGGTGTAGGCGCCGATGGACGCCTTGCGCTTGCCCTGGGGGAGCTTGTCCAGATCGATGTCCAGGGGGTCGGTGTCGATGTGCTCGCCGAGCCGGGCATCCTTGAGGTCGACCCGGTAGTACAGGTCCAGGTAGACCTCGGTCTGCTGGCGCAGCCACACCTGGTTGCGGGTGACCCCGCTCCTGACGAACACATCGGGCGAGGGGTTCTTGGTGGGGGTCATGACCAGAATGGAGATGGGCTTGGTCTCGAGCCCGGCGATCCTGAACGGGGGGATGGTCAGGGTCCCCAGGTGCCTGGGGAACAACTCCACCTCCAGCTCGGAGGTGGAACGCCCCTGTCCGCGGTACAGGTTGAAGCGGTTCTTGGTGTGGGGAACCCCTACCTCGAAGTCGTCGCTGAGCAGTGTCAGGTCCACGTTGGGCGAGACGCCCCGGGCCCGCAGCCGGGTGTCGCTGTTGACCAGCTTGAGTGTCAGCAGGACGTACCCGTCCCGGCTGACCTGGGTGCGGTCGACCGAGGCGCTGAGCTCGCCGGCCGCCGCGGCCGAGGACCACCACAGGGCGGCGAGCAACATGAACAAGAAGGTGTGTCTTACCATCGTTTCGTCTGGGGGAGGATGCCCGCGTTGATATCCTGCTGGCTGTAAAAGAAGCTCATCAGCGCGTCGGGCCGCGCCCTCAGGGATTTTAACCGCTGCAGGGCGGCGCTCAAGTCCTCATTGAGATCGCCCGGCTTGATGTCCCACTGTTTCAGGGCCGCCGAGGGCCGCGGGGCGGGGCGCGGCGGCTGTCTCCCGTCTTGGCTCGGGGGCGCCCCGGGGCGGGCGGCGGACCGCGCCTGGCCGGCGGCGGTGCCTGACCGGGCGGTCACCGGCGCCTTGGGGGCCTTGCCGTGCTGCGCCCTGTTATGGGGGCTGAGCTTGGCCTTGGGCGAGGCCTGGCGGCCGGCCCGGGATTGGCGTGTCTTGTTGATCAGGGTCAGGTTCAGCGCCGCGTGGGGATAGTTCGGGCGGATCTGCAGGGCGCGTCGGTAGGCGTCGCCGGCCCTCTCCAGCTGTCCCAGGCGGGCATAGGCATTGCCCAGGTCGTATTCGGCCTTGGCTCGCTCGCTGTCGCTGCCGGCCAGGGCGGCGGCGCGGCGAAACTGCCCGGCCGCCGCGGCGTAGTCCTGGAGGCGGTACAGGCCGGCGCCGGCCCCCAGGTGGCCCTTGTAGGTGTCGATGCCGCGGTAGATCTCGACGGCGCGCCCGTACTCGCCGCCGTTGAGGGCCTTCAGGGCCGCCTGCTCCTGCCAGGGCCAGGCGTAGGCCGGCTGCGGCGCGCCGCCCAGGGGCAGCAGCAGAGCCAGGGCCAGCGCGGCGGGGTTGGCCCGCGGGGCGCCGCAGAGCAGGAACAGGGCCAGGCTGAGGGCCGCGAACCAGGGGAACAGGGGCCGGTTGGGTTTGGCGGTGGTGATCGAATAGCGGTTCGCGGGCACATGCCCGCGCATGGCCTTGAACAGGGCGGCCCAGTCCCGGTCGTCGTCGCGCAGGTCCGCATAGGCGCCGCCGCTGGCCTCGGCCAGGCGGCGCAGACGGGTGCGCGCCAGATGGGAGACCACCACCTGCCCGTGGAATTTCATAAAGTGCCCTTTGGGCGTGGGGACCGGCCCCCCGTTCACCGTCCCCATGCCCAGGATGTACAGGGGGATGCCCGCCCGGCCCAGGGCTCGGGCCGTGCTGAGGGCGCTCGCCCCGTGGCTCTCCCCGTCGCTGAGCAGGACGATGGCCTTGCCCCGCTGGCCGCCCGCCTGCAGGGTTTGGCCCGCCACCGACAGGGCGCGCTGCAGGTCGCTGCCCACCTTGGAGACCAGTTCGGGCGACAGGGTGTTGACGAAGTAGGTGAAGGCCTCCTTGTCATGGGTCAGGGGCAGCGTCACGATAGGCGTTGGCGGAAAACGGCACCAGACCCATGCGGTCGCCGTGGAGGAAGTGGAGAAAGTCGCGCAGCTTGAGCTTGGCGCGGCGCAACCGCGACGGCGACACGTCGCTGACCAGCATGGAGGGGGAGATGTCCACCACGGCCATGATATCGATGCCGCGCCGTGCCTGCTGCTCCTGGGACGCGCTGTCCCACTGGGGACCGGCGGCGGCGACCGCGGCCAGCAGCCAGGCGAGGGCGACGAGCACCGTGCGGCGCCTGCGGGGGCTGCCCACCAGCAGCCACGACCACAGGTGCGGGTCGGCGTAGCGGGTCAGGCCTTGGCGGGGGTCGCGGCGCCAGCGCCGCCACCCCCACACCAGCCAGGGGCCCAGGGCCAACAGGAGCCACAGGGGCTCGCGCCAGCTGAGGTGGGTCCACAGCCCGCTCACGGCACGGTCTCCGCCTGGCGGCGCCATTGATGGGTCAGCAGCAGGAGCAGGCCGGCTGCCAGGGGCAGCCAGTACCACTCGGCCTGCCCGGGGATGTCCTGGTCGGCGATGGGGATGGTCTCAAGATCGTCGATGGTCTGGATGACGTTCTTGACCTCGCCGGTGCGCATGACATGAAAATACCGGCCACCGGTCTGTTCGGCGATGCGCTTCAACAGGTCCTCGTCCAGGGGCAGGCGGGTCAGCTCCGGCTTGATCATCGGGCCCTTGGGGAACAGCACCTCCTTGTTGGTGCCCACGCCGATGGTATAGATGTGCACGTGGAAGTGCCTGGCCAGCAGCTGGCGGCCATGGGGGGCGAGATCTCCCCGCGTGTGCTGGACCCGTCGGTGAGGATCACCAGGATGCGCGCCGCGGGCTGGCGCTCCTTGAGGCGCTGCACCGCCATGGCGATAGCCCGTCCCAAGGCGGTCTTTTCACCGATCGGCCCTGGGTCAGCCCCTTGACCATGCGGCGCACGGTGGTCAGGGTCGGAGGTCACGGGCACCAGGGTGTAGACATCGTCGGCGAAGACCAGCAGGCCCAGGCGGTCCCCCTGGCGGGTCTCGAGAAACTTCTCCACGATGCGCTTGGCCATGTCCAGGCGGCTGACCGGCTTGCCGTCCACCTTGAAGTCGTAGGCCCGCATGGAGCCCGACAAGTCCATGGCCAGCATGATGTCACGCCCCGAGTGCCATTGGGGACCGGCGTGGGCCACCCACACGGGCCGCGAGACAGCCACGATCAGCAGGGCGCAGCCCAGGGCCCACAGCCACGGGAGACGGCGGCGCCAGGGACGGCTCTGGGCGGCGAGGCGGTGCAGCAGCTCGGCCTGGGGGTGCAGTACGCCCTGGGCCGGCGTCTTGGACGACCGGCGCCGCAGTCCGGTGCCGGTGTGCGCCGCCAGGCCCAGATCAGCCAGGGCAGGGCAGGGCGCCGAGCACCCAGGGATAAACGAACTCGATCATGGCCGGCGCGTCGCGCCCGGCTGGGCGGGCGCCCCGGCCGCGGTCGACCCAGGTCTTGATGCGGGCGAAGTCCTCGGCCTGCAGGCGTGCCGCGGGTGACGGCTCGTAGCGCAGCCGGCCGAGGGCCGCGACGGTCTTGGCCCCACTGGGTCCTGTCCGCGTCAGGGCGGGGGGGCAGTGCCGTCCAGCTGGTCCAGGCCCAGTCCCAGGCGCAGCAGGGCGGCCAGACGGTAGCTCGCCTCGCGGTCATCCATCTCGCCGCCCTCCCAGCGGCGGCGCAGTGCGTCGAGCCGGGCGGCAGCCCGCGCCGCTGCGGGCGCCGCACCCCGTCGGTGCACGCGGCGCCACAGGTGCCAGGTTAGCCATACAATCGCCGGTGCCAGAACCACGGCGGCGCCGAGGGCCGTCAGCACCGGCTGCCAGTCGGGCGGCCCGGGCAGCTCGATGTCGGCAAGCCGGCTAATGGGTCGTCGCCCATTTCGCACCCTCCAGGCAGGCGCAGGGATCCTGGTTGGTGAGCATGCGCAGCAACGGGATCCCGGCGCTGGAAAAGCGTTGTTCGATGGCGTCGTGGCGCCGGGCCATGGTCTCGGCGTAGCGGGCCCGCAGCGCGGCATCGCGGGTGTCGATGACGTAACGTCTGGCCGGTCCGGGGCGAGACCACCCGCAGCAGACCGCTGCGGGGCAGGGCCTGCTCCGCGGGGTCGACCATATGGATGGCGGCCACTTCCCGGTGCTGGGCGAGGTGCATCAACGCCCCCCGGTGGGACTGGTCGAGCCCGGCGAAATCGCTGAGGAGAAAGATCGACGCCTGGGGCGGCACCGCGGCGTTCAGCTGCCCCAGGCGCCGGGCCAGGGAGGGCCGGGGTGAGCGTCGTCCGTGGCCCCCGGACGGGCCAGGGGCGCCGCGGCGCGGTGCAGCATGAGCAGCACCCCGTCCAGGGTGCCGGCAACGGGAAAGAACGACGTGTCCTGTCCGTCGCACACGGCGCCGGCCACGGTCTCCCGTTCGGCCAGGGCGGTGAAGGCCAGTACGGCGGCCGTGTGGACCGCCATGGCGGCCTTGAGGCGCCCACGGGTGGCGAACGCCATGGACGGGCCGCGGTCCATGGCCAGGAACACGTGGCGCATGCGCTCGTCGACGAACACCTTGGTAATGGGTTTGCCGCTGCGGGCCGTGGCGCGCCAGTCCATGTGGCGCAGGTCATCGCCCCAGTGATAGGGGCGCAGGTCCGCCAGCTCCAGGCCCTGGCCGCGGAACGGCGAGGCGTAGGCCCCGCGGTTCATGATCCCCCGCCCCCGCTGCAGGGCGGGGCCGTGTTCCATGACCCGGTGATAGAGCTGCTCCAGCTCGCCCGTGGTGATGAGCGGATCGGACACCTCAGCCCGCCCGTTGTGCAAGGATCGCCGATGATCGCGCGGGCGCGGGAGGCCCAGCGGGCGCCGCGACAGCGAGCAGGGGCCTGAACCTGGTTGGGCGCGGAATTGTGATGTTCATATCGCCTTGATGCATCAAATGGGCAAACCGAATAATGGGACGCTGTGGACGCCTTGCGCAATAGGCGGGCTCAGGGTACCGGGATCTTGTCCAGCAGGCGGGTGATCACTTGTTCATGGGTGACGCCCTCGGCGCGGGCCGCAAATTTCAAGGCCAGACGGTGGTTCAGTACATCCGGGGCCAGGGTGCGCACGTCGCCGGGTTCGACGAAGTCCCGCTCGAAGAGATAGGCCCGGGCACGGGCGCCGTGGGCCAGGGCCAGGGTGGCGCGGGGTGAGGCGCCGCGGCCTATCAGCGCCGCCAGCTCCGGGTCCCAGGGGCACGGGTCACGGGTGGCGCCCACCAGGGTGACGATGTAGCGCTCCAGCATCTCGTCCATGTAGACACGATGCACCGCGCCGCGCGCGGCGATAACGTCTTCCTCGGTGAGCACGGCGGGGACCGCCGGCGGGCCATCTTCCGCGAGGCGGCGGGTGTCACGGCGCAGGATCTCCAGTTCCTCTTCCGCCGCCGGGTAGATCAGCCGGACCTTCATCAGGAAACGGTCCATCTGGGCCTCGGGCAAGGGGTAGGTGCCCTCCTGCTCGATGGGGTTCTGGGTGGCCATGACCAGGAAGATAGGCGGCAGCCCGCGGGTGACGCCGCCCACGGTGACCTGATGCTCCTGCATGGCCTCCAGCAGGGCGGACTGGACCTTGGGGGGCGCGCGGTTGATCTCGTCGGCGAGGATCACGTTGTGAAAGATGGGGCCGGCGACGAATTCGAAGCGCCCGTCCTGGGGCAGGTAGATGTCCGTGCCGGTGATATCCCCGGGGATCATGTCGGGGGTGAACTGAATGCGTTGAAAGGCCATGTCCATGCCGTCGGCCAGGGCGCGCACGGCGGTGGTCTTGGCCAGCCCCGGCAGGCCCTCCACCAGCAGGTGGCCGTTGGCCAGTACGCCGATCAGCAGCCGCTCGATCAGCGCCGACTGGCCGACGATGGTCCGCTCTATATGGGCCTTGAGGGCCTGGAATGGGTTGGGTGTGTCGACGCTCGACGCGGGGTGGCGTATGGTGCCGCTTTGTTCTATGGCCACGTGATCACTCTCCCCAATAGCTGCCGGTTGCGGGGCCGCCCTCAGGCGTCGATGCCGCCGGCCGCGGGTGCCTGAAGCTTTAATTATACAGCCCTATATGATAGCGCATTTTGGCAGGGAATATGGGGTGGCGGGCGCGCGCGGCGGGTCCGCGGCGCGCGTTGTGCGGGCATTCGGGGCGCAGATCATGTATGATTCGCGGTTTGTGTTGCGTAAGCGGGGTTTGACTCCATCTGATGCTTGAGGCGACGGATCTGACGTGCGAGCGGGGCGACCGCATCTTGTTCAGCGGGTTGAGCTTCGCCCTGCGGGACGGCGAGATTTTGCAGGTCAACGGCCCCAACGGCAGCGGCAAGACCACCTTGCTGCGCGCCCTGTGCGGCCTCATGACGCCGTCTGCCGGCGATATCAAGTGGCGCGACAAGACGATCAAGGCCCTGGGGGAGGAGTTCCTGGGCGAACTCACCTACCTGGGCCACCTCAACGGCATTAAGGATGACCTGACGGGATTGGAGAATTTGCTCATCAACAGCCGCCTGACGGGGTCGCCCGTGGCGCCCGAGGCCGCCATGGACGCCTTGCAGCGCCTGGGGCTGGTGGGGTTCGAGGACCTGCCCACCAAGCTCCTTTCCCAGGGGCAGAAGCGGCGAGTGGCCCTGAGCCGGCTGGTCACCTCGCGGGCGCGGTTATGGATCCTGGACGAGCCGTACACCGCCCTGGACGTGGCGGCCGTCAAGCCCCTGCAGGGGATCATCGGCGACCACGTGAGTGCCGGGGGGATGGCCGTGATCACCACCCATCAAGAGGTCTCCATCGATCAATGTCCCCGTGCGGCACCTGCACCTCGCGGCCTGACTGACCATGCTCACCGGGTTACGTTGCATCCTGCGGCGCGATCTGATCCTGGCGGTCAGGCGCCCCGTGGACGTGGTCAATTCCCTGTTCTTCTTCGTCATCGCCGTGAGCCTGTTCCCCCTGGGCGTGGGGCCCGACAAGCAGACCCTGAGCCTGATCGCGCCCGGGGTGATCTGGGTGGCGGCCCTGCTGGCGGCCATGATGTCCCTGGGGCGCTGTTCTCCCGGGACTTGAGGACGGGACCCTGGAGCAGATGGCGCTGGCGCCCCAGTCCCTGTCGCTGCTGGTGCTGGGCAAGGTGGCTGGCCCATTGGCTGGGCTCCGGCCTGCCGCTGGTGCTGATCGCGCCGTTGCTGGGGCTGCAGTTGGGTTTGAATACCAACTCATTGTATGTTCTTATGATTTCACTGCTGATCGGGACGCCGGTGTTGAGCCTGATCGGGGCCGTGGGGGCCGCGCTGACCCTGGGGCTGCGGGGCGGCGGCGTGCTGATCTCCCTGCTGGTGTTGCCCCTGTACGTGCCGGTGCTGATCTTCGGCGCCGGGGCCGTGGAGGCGGCCCGCTCGGGCCTGGGGGCCGAGGGCCACCTGTCGCTGCTGGCGGCGTTTTTGGTGTTCGTCATGGCCTTCGCCCCGTGGTCCACGGCGGCGGCGATCCGCATCTCCATCGAATAGACCGAATAATGATTGAATAAGGCCCATCGCCGCCATCAAATAGAGAGTGTTATCCCTGCGGCAATGTCTGAGAAAATAACAGGGTGATCAAAATGGGTCGCGGTATCCCAATCTTCAAGTTTTCCTCGCCGGCCAGCTTTTACCCGCTGGCCGGACGGCTCATCCCATGGTTTGCCGCCCTGTCGGGGGTTTTCGGCGTGGTGGGACTGTATATCAGCCTGTTCGTCGCGCCGGCCGATTTCAGGCAGGGCGATGCCTACCGGATCATGTTCATTCATGTCCCGGCGGCGTGGATGTCCATGTTCATCTATGTGGTGATGGCGGCCTATGCCACGGCGGGCTTTGTCTGGAATACCCGCCTGTCGTCCATGATGGCCCGCTCCCTGGCGCCCACCGGCGCCATGTTTACCTTCCTCGCCCTGTGGACGGGGTCCCTGTGGGGCAAGCCCGTTTGGGGCACCTGGTGGGTGTGGGATGCGAGATTGACCTCGGAACTGATCCTGCTGTTCCTGTATATCGGCTATATGTCTCTGCAGTCGGCCATCGAAGAGCCCCGCCGGGCGGCGCGGGCCAGCGGCCTGTTCGCCCTGGTGGGGGTGATCAACGTCCCCATCATCTATTTCTCCGTGGTGTGGTGGAATACCCTCCACCAGGGCGCCTCCATCAGCTTCAAGAACGCCCCGACCATGGCCGCCAGCATGCTCACGGCCATTCTCGTGATGACGCTGGCCTTTTGGATGTATACCATTGCGGTGGTGCTCACCAGGCTGCGTTCGGAGATCCTGGACCAGGAACGGCACACCAGCTGGGTCGCGGAACTGATAAAGGAGCGGCGATGAGTGTCAGTGAATTTTTCGCCATGGGGGGATATGCCCTCTATGTATGGGGGTCTTATGGCGTCGCTGCATTGGTTATGGCAATTGAGGTAATATTGGTATTACGTAAAAAGCGAACCTTATGGCAGCGGCTCGGTCGTATTACACGAATGGCGGTGAAGGTGAACAATGAAGCCCAGACATAGGCGATTGATTTTTATAGCAATAGGCCTGAGTGCCGTGGCTGTGACCGCGGGGCTCGTTCTGAACGCATTCAAAGACAACATGGTGTTTTTCTTCAGCCCCAGCCAGGTGATGGCTCACAAGGCCCCGGTGGGGCGTGAGTTCCGCATCGGCGGCCTGGTCAAAAAGGGCAGCCTCAAGCGCGCCTCGGACGGGCTGACCTACCGCTTTGTTGTCACCGATACGGCGAAAAAGGTCAACGTCGTGTTCAAGGGGATCCTGCCGGACCTGTTTACTGAGGGACAAGGGGTCGTGGCCCAGGGCCGCCTGAGAAACGGCGTGTTTTATGCCGACCAGGTCCTGGCCAAGCACGATTCCACCTATATGCCTCCGGAAGTGGCCGACGCGCTCAAAAAGGCCAAGGCGAAAGAGGCGAACAAGCGGGCCAGCGCATCGCTGGTTCCGGCAAAACCACGGGGAGGGGAGTCACTATAATGGTCCCAGAGATCGGACACTTCGCGTTGATACTGGCAATGTGCCTGGCATTCCTGCAGGGAACGTTGCCCATTATCGGGGCGCACCGCAATATACCCAATTGGGTCGCCCTGGCCAAACCGGTGGCCCAGGGGCAGTTCGTGTTCATCGGGCTGGCCTTCTTCTCCCTGATGTATTGCCTTCGTCACCCACGACTACTCGGTCCTGTATGTGGCCGAGCACTCCAATCGCGACCTGCCGCTTCAGTACCGCATCGCCGCCGTGTGGGGCGGTCATGAGGGTTCGCTGCTGCTGTGGGCCTTTATCCTTTCCATCTGGATGCTGGCGGTGACCCAGTTCAGCCGCCGTCTGCCCCGCGGACATGGTGGCGCGGGTGCTGGGGGTCATGGGCCTGGTCTCCTTGGGTTTCCTGCTGTTCATGCTGATCACGTCCGATCCCTTCGAGCGGCTCATCCCCGCGGCCGTGAACGGCGATGATCTCAATCCCGCTGCTGCAGGACCCTGGCCTGACCATGCACCCGCCCATGTTGTACATGGGTTATGTGGGATTCTCGGTGGCGTTTTCCTTCGCCATCGCGGCGCTGCTGTCGGGCAACCTGGACGCCGCCTGGGCGCGCTGGTCGCGGCCGTGGACCACGGTGGCGTGGATGTTCCTGACCGTGGGCATCACCGCCGGCAGTTGGTGGTCCTACTATGATCTGGGCTGGGGCGGCTGGTGGTTCTGGGATCCGGTGGAGAACGCCTCGTTCATGCCGTGGCTGGTGGGCACCGCGCTGCTGCACTCCCTGGCGGTGACCGAGAAGCGCGGCGGATTCAAGAGCTGGACGGTGCTGCTGGCCATCTTCGCCTTTTCCCTTAGCCTGCTGGGCACCTTCCTGGTGCGCTCCGGGGTGCTGACCTCGGTGCACGCCTTCGCCACCGACCCAGGCGCGGCGTCTTCATCCTCGCCTTCCTCGGGGTCGTGGTGGGCGGTTCCCTGCTGCTCTACGCCATCCGGGCGCCGCGGGTGGGCCTGGGCGGGCGCTTCCAGCTGGTGTCCAAGGAGACCCTGCTGCTGTGCAACAACGTGCTGTTCGTGGTCGCCGCCGGCTCGGTGCTGCTCGGCACGCTCTATCCCCTGTTGCTCGACGCCCTGGGTCTGGGCAAGCTCTCGGTGGGCCCGCCGTACTTCAACTTCGTGTTCACCATCCTCATGGTGCCCGTGCTGTTCCTCATCGGCCTGGGTCCCATCGCCCGGTGGAAGAAGGCCAGCCTGCCCGACCTGGCGGTGCGCCTGCGCTGGGCCTTCGCCGTGAGCGTGGTCACGGGGCTGCTGCTGCCGTTTACCCTGGGGCACTGGACGCCTCTGGTGAGCATGGGGCTGTTCCTGGCGTTGTGGATCTTCTCGACCGTGGCCTACAACTTCTGGACCAAGATCAGCAAGAATAAGGAGGCCCCGCTGCGCGAGATGGCACGCCTGCCCCGCAGTTATTACGCCATGCAGCTCGCTCACCTGGGCGTGGCGGTATTCGTGGTCGGGGTGACCCTGGTCAAGGGCTACGGCGTCGAGGAAGACGTGGGCATGAACATCGGCGATACCAAGACGATCAAGGGTTATACCTTCCGCCTCGACGGTGTGGTGGACAAGAAGGGCCCCAACTACACCGCTAAAGAGGGATTCGTCCATGTGACCCACAACGGTGAAGACGTGGCGACTCTGCACCCCGAAAAGCGCGTATACGAGGTGCAGAAGAATCCCACCACCGAGGCGGCGATCAACGCCGGGTTGTTCCGGGATGTGTATGTGTCCCTGGGCGAGCCCATGGACAACGGCGGCTGGTCGGTGCGCATTTATTACAAACCCTTTGTGCGCTGGATCTGGGGAGGCGGTTTCCTGATGGCGTTGGGCGGCTTCCTGGCGCTCACCGATCGGCGCTACCGCTTCGTGATCCGGCAACAGTCCGAGCAAGAGGCCGCCGCCGCGCCGCCGCGCGGGGCCACCCCGACGGCCGGGGGGAGTGCGCTGGCGTCGGAGTCCAAGCATTGAAGATACGCTACATTCTCCCGCTGACGGTGTTCGCGGTGATGGTGGGATTTCTCTACGCGGGTCTTTATCGGGACCCGCGACTGATCCCGTCGCCGCTCATCAATAAGCCGGCCCCCGACTTCAAGTTGCCGACGCTGGCCGATCCGCAGCAGACGTTTTCACGCAACGACATGCTCGGCAAGGTATGGCTGTTCAATGTGTGGGCCTCCTGGTGTGTGTCATGCCGGGAAGAGCACCCCCTGCTCATGGCCTTCTCCAAGGCCGATATCGTTCCGGTCTACGGCATGGATTACAAAGATAACGGCAAAGACGCCCAGCAGTGGCTCGATCAACGGGGCAATCCCTACGTGAAGGTCCTGACGGACAGGGACGGCCGGGTGGGTCTCGACTACGGTGTCTACGGCGTCCCCGAGACCTATCTCATCGACAAGAAGGGGATCATCCGCTACAAGCAGATCGGTCCATTGACCACTGATGTTATCGAAAACAAGATCATACCCATGGTCAAGGAGTTGCGAGGATGAGGCGCTGGTGGTTCGCGTTGATGTTGCTCATGATGCCGGCCCTGCAGGTGTGGGCGGCGGGCCCCCCCGCCACCGAGGGCATGACCCCGGCCATGGCCGACCGCTTCAAGGCACCTGACCGCGGAGCTGCGCTGCCTGGTCTGTCAGGATGAGGACATTCTCGTCTCGCCGTCGGACTTCGCCGCGGACATCCGCCGCGAGGTGCGGGACATGATGATGAACAAGCACATGACCGATAAGCAGATCAAGGCCTTCCTGGTCCATCGCTACGGGGATTTCATTCTGTATCGCCCGCCCTTTCAGTCCAATACGGTGTTCTTGTGGATCGGCCCCTTTATCCTGATGGTGCTGGGTGCCGCCGCCTTGCTGATCTATATACGGCGTCGCGACAAGGGCAGGCCCACGACTGACGCCGCGCTCACGCCCGGCCAGGAACGCCGTGTCAAGGCATTGTTAAAAGATGGTGGTGGAGAACGTAACGCATGACGGTGTTCTGGATTATCGCCGCCGCGCTCATTGTCGCGGCACTCCTGTTCGTATTGCCCACCTTGCTGCGTGGTCCCGAGCAGGCGCAAGAAGAGGTGGATCGAAATAAGCTGACGGTTGCGATCTACAAGGATCAACTGGCCGAGCTCGAGACGGACCTTCGCACCGACACCATTACCCAGGATCAGTATGAGCAGGGTATACAGGAGCTGGAGCGGCGTCTGCTGGAGGATGTGCCCGAAGACAGGGCCCAGTCCCAACGGCCGGCGGCGCGGCCCGCCGCGCGCTGGGTCGCCTATGTGGTGGCGATAGCCGTCCCCCTGGCCACCGTCTCCCTGTACATGAAGTGGGGCAACCTGGAGGGCCTCAAGCCCCCGGGAGAGCGGACCGCCACCGCCAACAACCCCCACGGCCAGTCGGCCGAACAGATCCGCGCCCTGGTCGCCAAGCTGCAGAAGCGCCTGCAGAAGAATCCCGAGGACTCCAATGGCTGGGCCATCCTGGGGCGCACGTACCTGGTGATGGAGCGTTTTCCCGAGGCACGCAAGGCCTTCGCCAACGCCGTCAAGCTTGATGGGACGAACCCCCAGCTGCTGGTGGACTACGCCGACGCCATGGCCATGGACAGCAAGGACAAGAGCCTGCAGGGCAGGCCCCTGGAGCTGATCAATCGCGCCCTGATGATCGACCCCAACAACCAGAAGGGCCTGTGGCTGGCGGGTACCGCCGCGTATGACGGCGGCAAGTATGAAAAGGCGCTGAAGTACTGGCAGAAGCTCTACACCATGGTGCCGCCCAACTCCGATGCGGCCAAGGCCATGGAGAGCAACATCGCCGAGATCCAGAACCTGATCGCCAAGACCGGGGGCAGCTCCACCGGGGACGGCGCCGGTCAGGCAGCCAAGGCCGATGACAAGCCCGGTGCCCAGGCGGACGGCAGCAGCAGTGAGGCCGTTGCCGCGGCGGCCCCGGTGAGCGCCGTCGTTGCGGGGCGCGTGACCCTGTCTCCTGGCCTGAAGGCCAAGGCGAACCCCGATGACGTGGTGTATATCTTCGCCCGGGCACCGCCCGGCGGACCGCAGATCCCCCTGGCGACCATCAAGACCAAGGTCAAGAATCTGCCCATGTCGTTCAGCATGGACGACTCCATGGCGATCGTGCGCTCGGCGAAGCTGTCCGACTTCTCTCACACGGTGGTCGGGGCGCGGGTCTCCAAGAGCGGTGATGCCATGGCCCACAGCGGTGACCTGCAGGGGATGAGCGACGTGGTCGCCGTCGGTGACAAGAACGTGAATGTAGTCATCAACAAGGTCGTGCCCTGAGCCGAGGGATTCGCGCGCCGCGAGGCACCAAGGATGCGCCGTGGAGGGCGCTCCCGAGACGAACCGAGGGATGCCGCGTTGTCCAGGGCGAGGTGATGCGGCCCGTGGTGAGATGTCCAGTCTAATACCCTATACGTCTGAAGCGGGCGGAGGCGCCTCATGATCGGGGCGTCGCAGGGCGTCGCGGTCCGTATGCTGCTGGTCACCGCGACCGTCATGGGGCTGGCCGGGTGCAGCCAGCCGGTGACCCGCAATCTGGTGACCGGCAAGCCGTTCCCGGACATTACGCTGACGCACCTGAACGGGGATACGGAACCGTTTAACGTATACCGCGGCAAGCTGGTGGTATTGAACGTTTGGGCCACCTGGTGCGGCCCCTGTCGCCATGAGCTGCCGAGCTTGGAGCACCTTCACAAGCTGCTGGACCCCAAGCGCTTCGCCGTGATCGCCCTGTCGGTGGACTCCGACGATTACGTGGTCAACGAATACCTGCGGGACAAGGGGATCAGCCTGACCAGCTACATCGACAGGAGCTCCCGGATTGCAAACCGGGTGTTCGGCGTGCGGGTCTATCCTGACACCTTCGTCATCGGCCCCGACGGGCGGCTCCTGGGCCAGTTCGCGGGGGGGCGCCAGTGGGATTCGCCGCAGGTGGTGGCGGCGCTCAGGGCCGCTCGCGGCGGCGCGCCCCTGGCCCTGTGACACGCCGTCGCAGGGTATTTAAGGGCTAGAAATATATTGTTTTTTTCCGTTCCTGGGGTTGGTAAGATTGATACCCCTGCAGCGGCGGTGGCGTACCTGAGTTAGTGTGGCATAGCTCAATCCGGGAGGAATTTGGTGATGAAAGAATGCAAGCGGGTCGGACGCGCGCGCCTGGGGGGTGTCGGCGTCCTGTTGATCGCGGCGCTGGCGGCCGGGGTATCGGTGGGCTACGCCGCCGATCCCACCAACGGGCAGAAGATCTACAATCAGCAGTGCGCGAACTGCCATGGCTCCGACGGGCGGGGCGCCATGCCCGGGGTGCCCAACTTCACCCTCGGGATGGCGCTGATGAAATCGGACACCAGCCTGGCCGAATACCATCAGCGTCGGCCAGAACGTCATGCCCGGCTTCGAGGGGATCCTCAGCGAACAGGATATTTACGACGTGATCGCCTATATCAGGACCCTGCATTGATGCTTGACCGCCCGTTGCGCCTGTTGCTGGCCTTGACCCTGTGCGCCTTTGCGTGGGGCGCTTACGCGCAAGACGAGACCGGTGCGGGCGGCGCTGCAGCCGACCATGCCCGCAAGGGGCGATTACCAGACGGAGGTCTTCGGGGTCGGTAAGGGCGTCTTCGTGCGCGCCCTCAACGTGGACCGCAAGCACAATACCCTTTGGGTGGCCACGTCCGTGGGGGTTGAAGAGGTGGACCTGAAGACCCGCAAGGTGATCCATACGTTTACCCGGGCCGACGGCCTGGCCAATGAATATGTGTTCACCACCTTCACCGACCGTGAGGGGTACCAGTGGTTCGGGACCAACGGCGGCGGCGCCACCAGTTACCGGGACGGTCACTGGCGGACCTATTTCCCCATGCACGGACTCGCCGATTACTGGGTTTATAACTTCGACGAGCAGGCGGACGGGACCCTGTGGATCGGCACCTGGCACGGCGCGACGCGCTTCGACCGTGCCAGCGGCAAGATGACCAATTATATCGATCAGCTGATCAACAAATGGGTCTACGCCGTCAAGGTGGACTCCCGCGACCGGGTATGGTTCGGCACCGAGGGGGGGGTCACCATGTACGACGGCCAACACTGGCGCTCATGGACCCACGAAGACGGCCTCGGGGCCCCCAACAAGGAAGGCCTGCCGCGCAGCAAGAACACGGGCCTGGGGGCCAAGGACCGGCATGATCTGAGCGTGATGCGTCAGGGCAAACCCACGTACAACCCCAACTATGTGTTCAGCATGTATATTACGCCCGACGACCAGGTGTGGGCCGGGACCTGGGGCGGCGGGGTCAGCCGCTTCGACGGCGAGCGCTGGTCGAACTACACCAAGGACGACGGGCTGGCGGGGAATATCGTCTACAGCGTTATCCGCGACGAGGACGGCGTGTTCTGGTTCGGGACGGACAAGGGAGTGTCACGCTTCGACGGCCGGCACTGGAAGACGTTCGATGAGCACGACGGCCTGTCGGACGATAACGTGTTTGCCCTGGCCGCGGCGCCGAACGGGGATATTTGGCTGGGGACACGAGGCTCGGTGGTGCGTCTGAGCTATAATTGAGTGACGGATTTGTGATTGTAAGGTACAGGTGAGGTTCCATGAAGATTAACTATGGTTTTATTGCGGTTCTGATCGTCATCATGGCCGCGGTGGCCGGAGGGGCGTATACACTGGGCACGCAACACGCGGCCCAGGACCAGGCGGATGAACAGATCGCCTCGGCCGACTCCTCCAAGCAGACGGCCTCTCCCATCCGGGCGGGAACCCGCATGCCGGCGAACCACCCGTCGCTGCCCTATGGGGGCAACGACATGGCCGGGGCCTCGAACATCAAGTTTACCCGCTACCGGGTGGGGCGGTTGAATATCAAGGGCATCTATGCCGACGGGCGCGACGTGTGGGTGGGGACTTCCGGCGGGCTCATTCGCTACAACACCCAGACCAATGACTTCAAGGTCTTCAACAA
Source organism: uncultured Gammaproteobacteria bacterium (assembly GCA_963844825.1). Lineage (GTDB taxonomy): Bacteria > Pseudomonadota > Gammaproteobacteria > CAWJPQ01 > CAWJPQ01 > CAWJPQ01. Next base: position 354,800 of record CAWJPQ010000011.1, on the reverse strand, counting down.
CAAGACGCCGGGGATCCTGTCGAACGGGGTGTTCTTCGTCAGCAAGCTGAACGACAACATCCTGCTGGGGACCTATGGCGGCGGGATGTCGGCCATGAACATCAAGACCGGCAAGTGGCGCAACTACAATATCCCCGACGGCCTGGCCGATCAATTCGTGTACGACGTGGCCAAGGCCCCCAACGGCGACGTCTGGATCGCCACCTGGTCGGGGGCGAACCGGGTCAAGGGCGGGCATTTCGACGACCCAAAGGCGTGGACCATGTATACGGTGGAAAATACCCATCACGGTCTACCCAATCCCTGGGTGTACGGCGTCGAGGTGGGCAAGAACGGCGACATGTGGTTCGCCACCGAGATGGGGCTGGCCCGCTTCAAGGACGGCAAGTGGACCCACTGGAGTCACAAAGACGGCCTTGGGGCGGATTACGACCTGGTCAAGGATGAGATCGCTGCGACCCCCGATCCGTCCGCCGTCTCCAGCCACCACATGCATGTCAAAAAGTCCGAGGGCCTGGGGAACATCGGTGTGGCCTATAACCCCAATTACATCATCTCCCTGGCCGTCGACGGCGACGGCACGGTATGGGCCGGCACGTGGGGGGCGGGCCTGGCGCGCTTCGACGGCAAGAAGTGGCGCAACTTCACCACCGCCGACGGCCTGCCCGGCAACCACATCTTCATGCTGTACCTGGATCCCAAGGGGCGCCTGTGGATCGGCACCGACCACGGCCTGTCGCGCTTGAAAAAGGACGGCAAGGGCTTCACCACCATGACCGCCGCCGACGGGCTGTACGCCGACGACGTCTTCTCCATGGATTTCGCCAAGGACGGGTCGGTCTGGGTCGGCAGCTTCGGCGGGTTGTCCCACATCACTTCCAAGCTCTAGCAACCGTCCCGGCGCCTTCTCCCCCTTCGGGGCGGGCAACTGCCCTGGCCGCCCCTCCCCGGCGGGGGGTGAGGGAGGGAAATGGCGGTGCCGGCCTCCCTACCCCCTCATCCTTGCTTCTCCCTAAAGGGTAGAAGGGACAAGGAATTTTTTTGAAATTTCTTTACTCCCTCTCCCCTTTGGGGAGAAGGTTGAGGTGAGGGGAGGGAACAATGACGGTGCCGGTCTCCCTGACCCCCTCATCCTTGCTTCTACCCTAAAGGGCATAAATCCCCCAAGGGGGAGAAGGGACAAGGAATTTTTCTTTTTATAGGGTCTCTCAGCTTCCTGCGTAGCCCTGGTCCGGCTTCAGGTCGTAGGGGCGGAACACGTCCACCTTGCGGAAGAACTGGTCCACCACATAGATGCGCCCGTCGGCGTCGACGGCGATGCCGGCGGGCAGCATGAACTTGCCGGGATCGCCGGACTGCCCCCGGCTGCCGACGAACATGAGCAGCTGGCCCTTGGAGTTGAATATCTGGAAATTGCCGAAGGCGGTGTCGACCACGTAGATGTTGCCGTCCTTGTCCGTGGCGATGCCCTTGGGTCTGGCGAACTGCCCCGGCATCCTGCCCACCGAGCCGAAGGTAAACTTGAAGGTCCCGTCGGGATTGAAGGCCTCCACCCTGAAGTTGCCGCCGTCCACTACGTAGAGCGTGCCGTCGGGTCCGACGTTGTCCGTTAACGGCAGGTTGAACTCCCCCGGCTTGTCGCCGCGTTTGCCGATGGTCTGGACGAGCTTGCCGGTGGCGGGGTCGAAGACGAGCACATGATGGTTGTTGTTGCCGATGCCCCCCGTGTCTACCACGTACACCCGGTCTCCCTTGGGGTTGACCGCCAAGCCCGTGGGTCTCTGAAAGACACGCTTGTCGCCGAACGAGCGCAGGAACTTGCCGTCCAGGTCGTACACCATGATGTGCTTGGCCGAGCTGTCGCAGACGTAGACTTCCTTGCGGGAGGCGGAGACAGCGATGCCGTGGGGCTTTTTGATGTCGCCCGGACTGTCGTTGCCGAACTGGAAGAAGCGGTTGTCGGCGATATCGAAGACCATGACATCACGGTCCACCGTATCGGTGACATAGACCCGTCCGTGGTAGACGGCGACCCCGTAGGGTTTGACCAGGGACTCGATCTTGCGCGAGGCCCCGGTGGCGAACAGCCTGAAGCGGTCCGCCGTGTTGAACTGCGTCACGTCGCTGCTGAAACGCAGGGTGCGCTCGTAGACGAAGCGGGGCTTGGCGGGCGGGGGCGGGTAGACCGGCGGCACGAAGGGCTTCGGTTTGGGGCCGGCCGCGCACCCGGCGAGCAGCACGGCCGCCAACAGGGAGCAGCCCAGGGCGCGCCAGGGGGCAGCGCTTGAGCGCCTGGTTCGGTCAGTCATGAATAGGAGAACCGCATAGTCACACCGCTACAGCCAACAGCAACCTTCGAGCCGGCGCCGGCCGCCGGTTACTTGATATGACAGGTTTCGCACAGCCGGTCGACGCCGACTCGAGCGAACAGGGTGACATCGGGGTTATGCACGTTGTGGCAGGTGGCGCACTCCACCTTGCCGTCATAGAGCTTAACGCCGTTGTCGAAGCCGTAAGGCCCGTCGGGCGGGCGAAAATCAGGATCCTTGTGGGTCAGCCCGGCATAGGTCATGGAGATGGGGTGGGTATTGCGCAGGCTCGTCCCCAGGTCCTTGATCTCGATATTGTGCGCCACTTTGCCGTTGTGGCACTTGCCGCAGTACATGAGGTTGTTGCCGCCGTTGATGCGCAGGTGCAGGGCGGCGTCTTCCGGGGTCTTCCAGCTGTTGGGCTTGAACACCGACATGTCCACCCCCATCGTGCCGTCGTGGCAGGACAGGCACAGCAGGCTGATTGGGCTGGGGGTGCGGACCTTGTTGTCGATGGTGCGAAAGTCGTAGAGGCTATAAGCGCCGGTCGCCGGCGTATAACGGTTCCAACCCCGGATGCGCCCGTGGGCGGCGGCCTTGGACAGGGGCGTCGGATTGGACGGGACGTGGCAGTAGACGCAGGACTTGCCGTAATCGGAGAAGGCCAGGCCGCCCATGGCGGTGACCCCGGCGCGGCGGTTGAGGCCGGTGAAGTCGTGCTTCGAGCCGAGAATAGTCGGCGCCGGGAAGGCGCTGGTGAGAAAGCCCCCCGTGACCACAAGGATAATTGATTTGATCAGTGTCCTGTACAAACGGTGAGGGTGCGTTATCACGTCGAATTATTCCCTCATCATGCGTTACAATTGTAACCAGTCGGTCAAATGGCTTATTTTTATTTAGTGTACCCGCCGAGTGTAATCGGCCAGTGAGCAGGCTTGCAACACCGCAAAATTAGCCTTAGAGTACCGCATCCCAGCTTGATTCGCCATAATTTCTGACTCAATGGATACTTTGAAAAAGATGACTGACCGGCGCCCGGCGCTTTATCTTATGCTTATGTTCGCCGGCCTGTCCCTTGCCGGCGTCACGGCCCGGCCCGCCCTGGCGGCGCCCCCCTCGGACACACCCCATAGCATAGACGCGGCAAAGGTGTATCACAAGTACTGCGCGCCCTGCCACGGGGACCGGGGCGACGGCAACAGCCGCGCCACGGCCGCCCTCAACCCGCCGCCCCGGGATTTTACCTCCGCCAAGGCGGCCGACGAGCTGAGCCGCGAGCGGATGCTCACCTCGGCCATGTACGGGCGGCCGGGGACCGCGATGGTGGGGTGGAAACGGCGTCTTTCGAGCGCCCAGATCACGGCGGTGGTGGACTACATCCGCAGTCACTTCATGAAGCTGCCCAAGACGCCGGCCGCCGCTTCAAAGCCCGACGCGCAAGGCGGCAAGGCCGACCACGGCGGGTCCGCGCCCCATGCGGCGGCGGGACCGGCGGGCGCCGCCGCCGCGTCCGCGGCCGCTCAGTCGACCCCCACCCGGGTGGCCGACATGGACAAGCCGTTCCCCGACGGGCTGAAGGGGGACTTCGCCAAGGGGCGTAAGTTCTACATGCACAACTGCTTTACCTGCCACGGGAAAGAGGGCAACGGGCGCGGACCGCGCTCGAAGTTCATGCACCCCAAGCCCCGTGACTTTCTCACCGCCGACACGCGCGGCCGTTTCAACCGCCCGACCCTGTTTCATGCCATCTCCAAGGGCGTGGTGGGCAGCGTGATGCCCGCCTGGGAAAAGGTGCTGACGCCCCAGCAGATCGCCAACGTGGCCGAGTTCGTCTTCGATGCCTTTGTCCAGGGCAAGGGTGTGGGGGAAATGGACGCCGCCACTGCGGCCGCCGTCGAGAAAAAAAAAGCCTCCTCTGGCTATTAGCGGACTTCGCGGGGATCGGGGCGGCGCAGGCGGCTGAGCCCGGCGCGCCCCCGGCGCCGGATCCGGCCCTGGGGCGCAAGGTCTACAACAATCACTGCTTTTTCTGCCACGGCTACGACGGCAAGGCCGATACCGTGGCGAGCAGCTTCCTGTCGCCGAAACCCGTTAATTTCACCCGGCCGCCGCCGGGGCTCGACCGGGCGAGAATGATCGACGCCGTGACCCACGGCAAGAAGGGCACGGCCATGGTCTCGTTCAAGGGCACCCTGACCCCCCATGAGATCGCCTCGGTGGTGGACTTCATTCGCAAGACCTTCATGCGCGGCAAGGGTACCGGCACCCATTATCACACCGTGGAAAACGGCTGGATGCACTTCGACCGCTACAGGGAGGCGTTTCCCTTCGCCCTGGGCAAGGTCCCCCTGGATACACCCGCGGACCGATTGACCCCGGCGCAGCGCCGCGGCAAGCAGCTGTTCCTGACCTCCTGCATCACCTGTCACGGCCGCCAGCCCCGGGAGCAGACGCCCCGGTGGGAGCCGCGTCCCCAGGGCTCGTCGTCGCCGCCGTCCGAATCCTATGGGGCGTACCCGGGGTACGGCAAGGCCGGCGCCGATCCCTATGCCCGCCATGAGGCCGCGCCCAACCTGACCGATCTGACCGCGGCGCAGCGCCGGGGCGAGGCGCTGTTTCAGCACAATTGCGCCGATTGTCACGCCGCCGACGGGACGGGAAAGAACTGGACCGGGTCGGTCCTCAAGCCCGGCCCCAAGGACCTCACCGACCCGCGGTTCATGGCGGGACTGGACCGTGATAAGCTGCGTCTTATTATCAACAAAGGCGTCGCCGACAGCGCCATGCCGGCGTGGCGGTCGGTGCTGACCGGGCAACAGATCGACGATCTGATCGCCTATATTGCGCGCGCCTTTTATCCCATCGGCGGTAAGCAAGCCACCGGTTCGCGCCCGGGCGGCACGCCCGGGCGGAGCGGGCACTAACGGTTTACAATCATGACGGACAAGTATGGCCACACAGAACGTGATTAGGGCGGGTATCGTCGGCGGCACCGGTTATACCGGTGCCGAGCTGCTGCGCCTGCTGACGCGCCACCCCGCCGTGGAGCTTGCCGCGGTGACCTCCCGATCCCGGGCGGGCACGCCGGTGGCGCAGGCGCTGCCCAATCTGCGGGGGAAGACGACCCTCGCCTTCGTGCCCCATGACGACCCGGCGCTGCGCCGCTGCGATGTGGTGTTCTTCGCCACGCCCCACGGGACGGCCATGAGCGCCGTGCCGGGCCTGCTGGAGGCCGGTGTGCGGGTGATCGACCTGGGCGCCGACTTTCGCCTCGCCGATGCCGGGCTGTGGCAGCAGTGGTACGGGGCGCCCCACGCCTGCCCTGAACTGCTGGACCAGGTGGTCTATGGCCTGCCGGAGGTAAACCGTGACGCCATTCGCGGGGCCGCCCTGGTGGCCAACCCGGGGTGTTATCCGACCGCGGTGATCCTCGGCCTGCTGCCGTTGATGGAGCACGGCCGGGCGGCGCCGCAGGGGCTGATCGCCGACGCCAAATCCGGGGTCAGCGGGGCCGGGCGCAAGGCGGTGGAGGGCCTGCTCTACAGTGAGCTGAGCGACTCGTTCAAGGCCTACTCAGTATCCGGCCATCGCCACCTGCCCGAAATCGAGCAACTCCTGCAGCAGGTGGCGGGGCGCCCCGTTGCCCTGACGTTCGTGCCCCACCTGGTGCCCATGGTGCGCGGCCTGCACGCCACGCTCTACGCTACCCTGGCCGCGGAGGGCGGGGACGTGCAGGCCTGGTTCGAGCGCCGCTATGCCGGCGAGCCCTTCGTGGACGTCATGCCTCCGGGCGCGCACCCCGAGACCCGGGGCGTGAAGGGCTCCAACACCTGCCGGATCGCCGTCCATTCCTTTCCGGACCGGGACCGGGTGGTGGTGTTGTCGGTGATCGACAATCTGGTCAAGGGCGCGGCGGGTCAGGCGGTGCAGAACATGAACCTGATGTACGGCCTGGAGGAGACCGCCGGCCTCGAACAAATCGCCATGCTCCCGTGAGGTAAAGCAAAGGCGCCGCGGCAGACCTGTTTCCTTGGTCCGCCGCCCGCCGGGTCAGTCCTATGTCACCCGAGAATTCACGTGAAATCCTGCCCCTGCACGATGCCCGGCGCATCGTGCGGGACCTGTTCGAGCCCAAGCCGTGGCTGTACTGGACGGATTTCCTGTTCCACCTGATCCTCGCCTGGGCGGCGTTCGCGGCCACCCTGTGGGCCGCCGGGCGCCCGCTGCTGCAGGCGCTCGCCTGCCTGGTGTGCGTGCTGGCCATGTACCGGGCGGTGATCTTCATTCACGAACTGGCCCACCTCAAGCGCGGGACCTTCGGCGCCTTCCGCCTGGTGTGGAACGTGTTGTGCGGGTGCTTGCTGCTGGTGCCGTCGTATACCTACAGCGGGGTGCACAATCACCATCATCGGCGCAATGTCTATGGGACCGGCGCGGACGGTGAGTACTTGCCGTTCGCGACCCGGATGTCCCCCTGGGCGATGGTGGGATTTGTAGCGGCAGGGCTTGTGTTGCCGGCCGTCACGGTGGTGCGCTTCGTGGTGCTGACGCCTTTCGGTTGGGTCAGCCCGCGCGTGAGGCGCTTTTTGTGGGAGCGGGTGTCGTCCCTGACCATCGACGTGCATTTCAGGCGCGGGGTGTCGGACCGCGACGAGCGCGGCTGGTGGTGGCAGGAGGCGCTGGCCTTCGCCTACGGCGCCACCGCGCTCGCGCTGGCGGGGGCCGGGGTGCTGCCGTGGCGGGCGCTGGGCCTGTGGTATCTCGTGGCGGTCGCCGTCTTTTCCATCAATGCCGTGCGCACCCTGGCGGCCCACCGCTACCGCCACGCCGGCAACCGGCCCATGACGATTTCGGAGCAGTTTCTCGATTCGGTCGACGTGCCCGGCAACCTGCTGTTGACCGCCTTGTGGGCGCCCGTGGGACTGCGTTACCACGCCACCCATCACCTGTTCCCCGGCATGCCGTATCACAACCTGGGCGCGGCCTACCGGCGCCTGGTTCAGGCGCTGCCGCAGGTCTATCCCCGCGCCAGCCGGGGCGGTCTGTGGGATGCGTTGCGGCGGATCTGGCACGAGGCGCGGGCGAACCGCCGGGCGGATGTTTCATGCTGACTCCCCGTGTGCGCGAACCCCGAGCGGGGCATCCCCCTGACGCCGCTTCACCGCCCGGCGGCATTCCACCCATTGAGCCAGCACAGGAGTGAGAATGGCGCATGCGTGACGTCGTAGTGTTTCGTCATAACTTGTTCAAGATTTCCGAGCCGTTCATTACCCAGCAGGCCGGACAGCTGCAGCGCTACAATCCGCTCTATCTCGGGCGTCTGCGTTTCGGGTCGGCGCCGCCGGGGGCCGAGTCGCTGGCGTTGGCGGACTCGGCCAAAGAGGGCCGTCTGTACCGCCTGGGCTGGCAGGTGATCAGCCGGGATCCGCGCCCCTACGAGCGGCTGCTCGGCGGGCGGCGCCCGGCCCTGATCCATGCCCACTTCGGCATCGAGGGCGTTTATGCACTGCCGCTCGCCAAGCGCCTCGGCGTGCCGCTGGTCACCACCTTTCACGGCTTCGACGCCACCCTGGCGACCCGTGCCATGCTGTGCTCGCCCGCCTGGGCCAACTACCCCCTGTTTCGCCGGCGCCTGGCGCGCCAGGGTGACCTGTTCCTGTGTGTCTCGTCGTTCATCCGTGAGCGGGTGCTGGCCCTGGGTTTCCCCGAAGAGCGCACCCACGTTCACTACATCGGGATCGATACCGCGGCGATCCAGCCCCGTGATGCGGGCGAGGAGGCACCGGTCATCTTGAACGTCGCGCGGCTGGTGGAGGTCAAGGGGACGGAATACCTGATCCGGGCCTTCGCCAAGCTGGCGCCCCGGGAGCCCGGCGCCGAACTGGTCATCATCGGCGAGGGCCCCCTCAAGCGGCGCCTGCAGGCCCTCGCCCGGTCCCTTGGGGTGGGCGAGCGGGTACGGTTCCTCGGTGCCCAGTCCCATGACCAGGTGATGGCGTGGATGCGCAAGGCGGCCATGTTCGTGCTGCCCAGTGTGCGCACAAGCACGGGGCGAACCGAAGGCGGTCCCATGGTGCTGCTGGAGGCCGCGGCCACCGGGGTGCCCGCTGTCGGTACCCGTCACGGGGGCATCCCCGAGCTCATCGCCGAGGGGCAGTCGGGTTATCTGGTGGCGGAACGGGACAGTGATGAGCTGGCCGCCCGCATGGAAGAGCTGCTCGCCGACGGCGCCCGGCGGGCCCGGATGGGGCGCCAGGCGCGGGCCTGGGTCGAGGCGCGCTTCGATATCCGCGGGCAGACCGAAAAGCTCGAGAGCTTCTATGACGGGGTATTGTCCGGGCGATGATTGATTCAAAGGCAGCGGCGGGCGAGGGGTTCACGGCGCTGGTCGTCGCCCACCCCGATGACGAGGCCCTGTGGTTGAGTTCGGCGATCGGCGCCGCCGACCGCATCATCCTGTGCTTTGGCGATCTGTTCGCACGGCCGCGGGACTCGGCGGCCCGCCGCGCCGCCGCAACCGCGCTGCCCTTGGGCGGCGTGGTGATGCTGGATGTGCCCGAGAGCGGCGTCAAGTCCGTGGTGGACTGGGCCCGGCCGCGGCTCACGGCGACCGGCATCGCCATCACCGAGGCCGCGGCGCGCGAGCGCTATGAAGCTAATTATGCACGCCTGGTGGCGGGCCTGCGCGAGGTGCTGGCCGGTGCCTGTGCGGTGTATACCCACAATCCCTGGGGGGAATACGGGCACGCCGAGCATGTCCAGGTGCACCGGGCGGTTGCGTCGCTGCAGGACGAACTCGGCTACACGACCTGGTTCTCCAATTATGTCAGCCGCAAGAGCTGGCCGCTTGCGTGCAGTCTCGGCACCCAGGTGTCGTGGGCCAAGCGGTGCAGCCTGGCGCCCGACCGCGCCACGGCGCGGCGCCTCATGCACGTGTACAAGGAGCACGGCGCCTGGACCTGGAACCCGACCCACCGCTGGCCCAAGCGCGAGACCCTGTATGGGGTCTGTCCGTCCGGGTCCCCCCATCCCCGGTTTCCCCTGGAGGGCGAGTGGCTGCTCGACGTGGGCGCCCTGTGCTGGTGGCCGCCGCCCCTGCGCGCCGGTCGCCGGCGACTGGCCGCGCCGGGTTGAGCGCCGGGTCCGCCGCCCGCACGCTCGGGGTGCGGTTGCAACAGGCGGCGGACGCTGTGATAATGCCCGGGAGTTGTGTGCCCCCCCGGGGTCGGCTCTTTTTGATCTACTCGCTGAGCATTTGTATCCCATGAGTGACAATCGCTTCGTCCGCCGTTTCAATGGCCTGCGCTCCAGTGCCCGTTTCGTGACCAGTGCCGTCGCCACCCGCTACAATCCGCTCCTGGCGCAGGTGGTGGTGACCCGCCGCTGCAATCTGAGCTGCGGCTACTGCAACGAATACGACGATTTCTCGCCGCCGGTTCCCCTGGAGACGCTGCTGGCCCGTATCGACCATCTCGCCAAGCTGAAGACCGCCGCCATCACGTTCACGGGGGGCGAACCGTTGCTGCATCCGCATCTGGAGCAGATCATCCGCGCCGCGCGCGGGCACGGTATGATCGTCACCATGATTACCAATGGCTTTCGTCTCAGCCGCAAATGGATCGAGCGGCTCAACGCGGCCGACCTGCAGGGTATGCAGATCAGTATCGATAACCTGGAGCCCGATGAGGTGTCGATGAAGAGCCTGACATCCGTCGAGCGCAAGCTCGACCTGCTGTCCGAGCACGCCAAGTTCAAGGTCAACGTGAACTCGGTGCTGGGGGTCAGCGACGAGCGCACCCGCGACGTGGTGAAGGTGGCCGAGACGGCGGTGGAGCACGGCTTCTATCACTCGGTGGGGGTGCTGCACGACGACACGGGCGCGCTAAAGCCCCTGAGCCCGGTGCAGATGGAGGCCTACAGGCGCGTGACGTCGATCTCGCCCTCGTTCACTCATCACATCAATTACCGGCTGTTCCAGAAGAACCTCATGCATGGCCGGCCCAACGATTGGAAGTGCCGGGCCGGCGCCCGCTACCTGTACGTCTGCGAGGACGGCAATGTCCACTGGTGCTCCCAGCGCCGGGGCTATCCCGGTACGCCGCTGCTGGAGTATACGGTGGAGGACATCAAGCGCGAGTTCAACACCAGCAAGGACTGCAGTCCCACCTGCACGCTGAGCTGCGTGCATCAAATGAGCATGTTCGACCGCTGGCGCGGGCCACAGACGATCAGCGACCCGGAATCGCGCATACCGGCGAACAGCACGTCAGCCTGATCCTTCCCCCATTCGGCGTCGTTCAGCCCGCGCCGGCGGCCGCCGCCGCGCGCCAGCGGCTGTACAGGAACATCCCGGCGTAGGTAAGGCCCAATGCCGTGAACGCCAGCGCCACCTGCAGGTGCGGGTCGGACCAGGTGACCAGCAGGCGTACGAGCTCGACGGCCGCCACCATCGCGGCGGTCGCCGTCAGGGGGGCGGCCATCGAGCGGGCCAGGTGGCGCAGGTTCAGCGCGTAACTGCGGGCGACGAACCGGGCGCCCCACACCAGCAGCACGGGATAGATCGCCAGCCATACCATCGCCATGGCGACGATGCCCCGCTCGGCCTCGAATATCAGTCCGACACCCAGCAGGCCGACGGTCAGCATCACCAGCGTCGACGCCGACATGCGCACGGCCATGCCCGGGCGGCCGGTCCCCAGGACCAGGGATAAAGCAGCTGGTAGACCGCGCGCAGGACCGCCGCTGCCGCCAGGATCTTGAGCGGCAGGGCCGCGGCGGCGTAGCTGAGGCCGTTGGCGTCGTGGATCAAGTCCATCAACCGGTCCGCGCACAGGATGAAGGCGGCCATCAATGGCCCGGCGAGGGTCACGATCCGCCCGATGGCCCAGGTAAACGATTGCGCCACCCGTTCCCTGGCCTGCGAGAACCTGGCGAATACGGGCAGCGCCGTTCGGTTGACCAGTTCCCCGATGGCTGCCGCGGGCTCCATGGTGATGTCGAAGGCCACGCGGTAGATCGCCAGGGAGGCGGGCCCGTAAAACCAGCCCACCAGCAGGTAGTCCACGTTACGGAACAGCTGCTGCATGGTCTCGGCGCTGGCGGCGCGCATGCCGAAACGGACCAGGCCGCTGATCGTCCGCGGCCGAAAGCGCAGGCGCGGCACGAACGGGTTGGCGATCTGCACGCCGATCAGCACATAAAGGCCGTGGACGGCATAGCCGATGACGATGGCCCATGCACCGCCCCCCAGCGCCGCGATGGCGAGGCGCGTCACGGCGGCGCCAAACGTGGCCCCGACATTGATCACGGCGATCCGCTCGTACTTGAGCTCCCGATTGAGCATATGCAGCGGCACCAGCGCCGCTCCTACGAAGAGCAGCTTGGCGATCACGGCGACGAAATAGTCCGCCAGGCCGGGGATGCCGTAAAAATCCTCGATGAAGGGGGCGGCGAGCCACACCAGTGCCCCGGCGATGACGGCGATGCCCATGGCGAACCAGAAGACCGTGTCCAACTGCAGGCGCGAAATCGAACGGGCCTGCACGATGGCGGCCCCGGTCCCCAGGCCCTCGGTCGCCTCCACGACGAATGCGATCGACCACACCAGCGACCCGATGCCCACCTGGTCCTTGGTCAGTAGCCACAGGATCGCCAGCGTCGTCCCGAAATCAATCAGCTTGGCGATGACCGTGGCGCCGCCGAGCCAGTTAAAGCCGCGGCGCAGATTGGTATGATGGTCGTCCAAGGTTACCTGGTGTTTATATAATGTAATGCCTGAGCAATGGCTCCCCGCATTCTATAATTATTGGCGCAACAGGTGTGATCCAAAGCGCGTATCGACCTTGCACGACAGCGGCTTCAGTCTCCCGGCCCCGGAGGGGATGGACGCATGGGCGCCCCAACCCGGCGTGCGTTCGGCGCGGCACGCGGTTACACATGCCCGTTGAATTGGGCTAATATAGGGCGCCGCATCGGCGGCGGCGACGAGTTGTCCCTCAGCGCGCCCCGCCGGACAACCAACGCGATAAGGAGTTGTAACACCCATGACCGCCCCGATCCCGCCCATTGCACACTTCGTCTGGTTCGGTCAGAGCTTTCCCTGGCTGAACTGGCTTGCCGTGCGTTCGGCTGCCGACCGGGGAGGTTTTGAGCGGGTCATCCTGCACCACGCGGATGACCTCAGCGAAGCGCCCTACTTTCGGGATCTGGCACAGGACCCGCGGATCGAATGCGTCAGGCTGGACTTTCACGGACTGCTGGAGCGCCTGGACCCCGTCGCGCCCGGCATCGCGGAGGTGGGCGCGTCCTTGACGGATCCATCCCAGAACAATATGAAGTCCGATCTCGCGCGTTTTGCCCTGCTGTGGCTCCATGGAGGGGTCTACCTGGATACGGACACCGTGACCGTCGCGTCACTGGACGACCTGCGGGCGCCGGGGGGCTTCTTTTGCGGGGCGCACCGGCTGGTGTGGCCTTGGGCCGTTGTCAGGAGCCGCAATCCCCTGTGGCTGGGGGTCGCCGCCATGCGTTCCCTGGGACGCGACCTGCTGCGGCGCTACCCCCAAGGGTGGCGTCACTTCAGACGTATCGAATGGCTGTATCCGACGGAGCCCAACACGGGGGTGCTGGGCTCCGAACCGGAGCACCCGGTGCTGCTCGAGCTGTTGACCCGCGCCGCCCGTGTGACTCCCCGGCAGCTGGCCGCCTCCCGGGGCGCGGTGGCCACCGACCTGCTCGAGGAAGTGGCGGCCGTTTACGAGGGGGAAGGCTTGAAGGTCTACCCGCCGGAGGTTTTCTACCCCCTGGGGCCCGAGATATCGGAGCACTGGTTCCGGTTGAATCCGGCCGATAAGCCCCTTCATTTGGCGGAGGCCCTGGGTCCCGGTACCCGCGTGGTGCACTGGTACGCATCGGTACGGGCCAAACAGATCATCCCGGTGTTCGACGCGGCCTATGCCAGAAAGAACCGCAACCGCCAGCTCTTGAGCGCCCTGTCCGAGCCGTGGGTCAGTTCGGGGCACTGATGCCGGAAACCGGCGCCGTCAGTGCCTCTCCGTCACCCCGCGGCGAATCGTCGTGAGGCGTTCGGGCCATTGCTGCGGCGAGAGCCCGGCCTTTGGTGCCTGACCCGCCGGCGGCAGTACCCATGAGCGCCGGCGTATCAGGTGCGCGAACCAGCGTACCGACTGCCCCACCCAGGTCCAAAACCAGGGCCCGCGGTAGGCGCCGTTGAGCCGCGGCTCGATCTTGTTGATGATCCGCTTCCCGCGGGCCTCCCAGGTCAGCTCCCGACTGTCCTGCAGCGCGGTGGCGGCCAGGGCATCGCACTGGGCCGGGTCCGCGGCCAGGGCCTGGATGCCGGCGATCAGTGATTCGCGGCTGTCGGGCCGGCACAGGAAGGCGTTGCGGCCGTGGGTCAACACCTCGCTCACGTCCGGGGTGTCGCCGGCGATGATCGGGCGCCCCGAGGCCAGGTACAGGAATATCTTCAACGGCAGGACCGTCGTACCGTACTGCACCAGGGGCTGGGCGGTCGGGGGGATCAGCAGCATGTCGGCGGCGAAGATGTACTTGGACAGCTCCGCCTGGGACTGCCAGGGGACGATCCGCACGTTGGCGATGCCTCTCGCCAGGCGCTCGATGGGGCCTTCGCCGTAGGAGCCGACGAGCACGAACGTAATGTCCGGCAGCCGCCGGGCGGCCGCAATGGCCAACTCGAGCCCCTTTTTCTGATTGACCCGGCCGGTATACACCACAGTGGTGCGTTCGGGCTCGATACCGATGGCCTCCTTGGCCGCGGCCTTGTCCATGGGGGTGCCCAGCCGCTGGGGCTCGAAGCCGTTGTGCACGCATTCGAGCCGGTCTTCCGGCACGCCCAGGCGCAGGTATTTCTGCCTCGTGTACTCGGAATGGCAGATGTGCACCAGGAAGCGCCGATGGCTCAGGATCCGGTAGATCCACAACTGCAGGGGCGGGATCTGGTCGGCCCAGGGGCGGTAATGATCGAAGACCACCCGCTGGCCGAAAACGAGCGCCAGCCAGGCGATCCACAGATTGCGCGTGTAGATGAGGTCCGCCTCCCAGAACGCGCGCCGGAACACCAGGGTCAGGCCGCAGCACAGGTGGCGCAGCAATGCCGGTCGCAGAGGCGCAACGGCGCCGATGATCTTCATGCCGAAGGCCTTGCGCAGCTCGTCACGGCTGGCATTGGCCGGGACGGGCACATGCAGCCAGCTCTTGTCTGTCAGCGGCGCCAGTGACTTTGCCGTGTTGACAAAGACTTCCGCGTCAGCCTCCAGGCTGGGCAGCGGATTCTCGAAGGTAAACAGGATTTTCACGATGCGCTCCATCCTTGCGGACAAATTGACTGCTTCTCAGGGACCACACAAGCGTATAATATAGCGGCAGCCGGCCTGCCAGACTGTGCGATCCGTCACTGTAATGCCGAATATTCCCGCCGTCGCCCGGACACCCGCCCGGGCGACGGCGTACCCTGCGGCGTGGCTATATTATCACATCCCCTGCAATGTTTGAGCCATTCGGGTATAGTGCCACTCCGGGGCCGGGCGGCGCCAGCGGGCGGTTTGGCCCCCACCCGGCCGGCGGCGCGCCCCGGGTCAGGGCCGGTGTTTTGCGGCCGCGCGGCGCCCGGCGGGCCGCCTGTGCCGGGGCTGTACGCGGCGGCCGGTTCTTGTCCTTTCCCCGGAACTGTTGTACCGTCACCGCCAGGTAATATATTTGTAACCGTTCGTTTTTTTGAGAAACCGGACATGTCATTTGCTAGCGAGGTGCATGATGGCCAATAGGGGCAGAATTAGGATAGCAATCGCGGGGATAGGGAACTGCGCGAGCTCCCTGATCCAGGGAATTTACTACTATACGCCGGAGCGCTGCCGTGACGGAGTCAACGGGCTGATGCATGTGGAAATCGGCGGTTACCGTCCCTGTGACATCGATGTGGTGGCGGCGTTCGATATCGACAAGCGAAAAGTCGGCTACGACGTCAATCAGGCGATCTTCGCCAAGCCGAACTGCACGACGGTCTTTAACGGGGATATCCCCGACAGCGGCGTCAAGGTCAGCATGGGGAAGGTCCTCGACGGCATCTCCGAGCACATGGCCGATTATCAGGACGACCGGACCTTCGTGCGCGCCGATGCCCAGGAGGCTGACCAAGGAGAGCGTGGTGCGCCAGCTCAAGGACAGCGGCGCGGAGATCCTCGTGAACTACATGCCGGTGGGGTCCGAGCAGGCGACGCGGTTCTACGCCGAGTGCGCCCTGGAGGCCGGTGTCGGCTTCATTAATAATATCCCCGTGTTCATCGCCAGCGACAAGGAGTTCGCCGACCGGTTCAAGGCCCGCAACCTGCCCCTGATCGGCGACGACATCAAGTCCCAGGTGGGCGCCACCATCACCCACCGCATGCTGACCGACCTGTTCGCCAAGCGCGGCGTGAAGGTGGTGCGTACCTATCAGCTCAACACGGGCGGCAATACCGACTTCCTCAACATGAAGAACCAGGACCGGCTGCGCTCGAAGAAGACCTCCAAGACCGAGGCGGTCCAGTCGGTGGCAAAGACGCGCATCGAGGACGATAACATTCACGTGGGTCCCAGCGACTACGTGCCCTGGCAGAACGACAACAAGGTTTGCTTCCTGCGCATCGAGGGCCGTCTGTTCGGCGACGTGCCCATGGACATCGAGCTGCGCCTGTCGGTCGAGGACTCGCCCAACTCCGCCGGCGTGGCCATCGACATGATCCGCTGCTGCAAGCTGGCGCTGGATAACGGCGAGGGCGGCGTGCTTGAGGCGCCTTCCGCCTATTTCTGCAAGCACCCGCCGAAACAGTATACGGATGACGAAGCCTACGAGATGACGGAGAAATTCATCCGTAACCACACGCTGGGGGCGAGGGCCGTTGGATGAACTGCCTGATCGTCGCGGCGGGTCAGGGCACGAGGCTCAGGGAGAAGGGCGAAAGTAAACCGCTGATCCGCGTCAAGGGGGTGCCGCTGATCGAGCGTGTCATCAATTGCCGCCCGGCGCGGCGGGGTGGATCGTTTCTTGTGGTCAGCGGCTATCGCGGCGAACATCTGCGGGCCGAGCTGGATGGTTTTGCCGCGCAGGAAGGATTTCATTGACCCATGTGATCAATGAGGACTGGGAGCGGCCGAACGGGGTATCGGTATACAAGGCCAAGCCTTACCTGGACGGCCCTTTTCTGCTGACCATGTGCGACCATCTGGTTGACCCCTAGATGATCCAGGACGTACTCGCCTGGCGGTACGAGCCGGATACCGTGACCCTGTGCGTCGACTTCAATATCGACAACCCCTTGAACGATCCCGAGGACGTGACCCGCGTCAAGTGCACGGCGGGGCGGATCGAGAACATCGGCAAGATTATCCGCGACTACAATGCCATCGACACGGGGGTCTTTTTGTGCACGCCGGTGATCTTCGATGCATTGGAGGAGAGCTTCGCCGCCGGCGACCAGAGCATCTCGGGGGCAATGAACGTACTCGCCGAACGGGGTAAGGCCAGGACCTTCGATATCCAGGACCGCCTGTGGGTGGACATCGATGACCCCGCTGCCTTTACCAAGGCCGAGCACTTGATCGAACAGGGGCGCCTGTGACCGGGGGCGGCGCCCCGCGTAATGCCGTCCGCCCCTCCCTTCCCCCCTCGCTCTCCTGATTCTCAGGCGCCCGTCCCCGGGCTACGGGCGCGTACGGCAAAGAGAGACATCGTTTGGAAAACGCAGAATCAGTCACTCGGACTCGGGAAATCGAGGAGTTCACCAATCTTCATTTCATTCACCCCGTCTCCATCCGTCTGACCCGGCTG
The DNA here is from genome assembly GCA_963844825.1 of uncultured Gammaproteobacteria bacterium. Classification (GTDB taxonomy): domain Bacteria; phylum Pseudomonadota; class Gammaproteobacteria; order CAWJPQ01; family CAWJPQ01; genus CAWJPQ01. Next base: position 337,643 of record CAWJPQ010000011.1, on the reverse strand, counting down.
CTCGCCCGCATCGGAGTATCGCCGAACACGGTCTCGTTCACGGGCATGCTGTGCGGCATCCTGGCGGGCGTCGCCTACTATCGCTATCAGACCCCTGCATGGGCGGTGGCGGGCTTCGTCCTGATGGTGGCCTGGCATATCCTCGACGGGACCGACGGGCAGCTTGCCCGGCTGACCAATTCCCAGTCCGAATTCGGCAAGATCATCGACGGCATTTGCGACTACGTCACCTTTATCTGCGTCTATCTGGGCCTCGGTTTCGCCCTGCAACCGCAGTACGGCGTTGAGGTGTGGGGGCTGATCGTGTTCGCCGGGCTGTGCCACGCCGTTCAGTCCGCCGCCTACGAGGTGCAGCAACAGGAGTACAATTTCTGGGGGCACGACAAGCAGTCCGCCAGGCTGCCGCGGTTGGCCGACCTGGAGGCCGTCACGGGCCTCGGGTCCCTCTCCCAAAGGCTGATGAGCCGCCTGCACGTCCTTTATGTACGTGTCCAATACATGGCCTCCGGCGTATCGGTCGGGCTGCGAGAAGAGCTGGCCTCCGAGCTGCAGCGACGTGCGGACCGGGCGCCGCTGATCCGGCGCCGCTACCGGGAAGTCTTTGCCCCGGCGGTGCGGGCATGGACGGTCATGTCCGCCAACTATCGAACGGTGGGGATTTTCGTCTGTACGGTATTGAAGCTCCCGCTGTTGTACTTTGCCCTGGAGATCTTCGTCCTGACGCCGGTCGCCGCCGCCCTGGTGAGCAGGCAACGGGTTCGCCACGAAGACTTTCGGCGGGAGATCGCCACGCTCGACGGTTAGCGCCGGCCCCCGGGGGGCGAGCACGGGCTATTGAGACCGGCGCAGCAGGTACAGGGCCGCGGTCAGCAGCAGGATCGACGGGGTCATGGCGGTCGCCGCCGCGTTGAAATCCAGCAGCAGGCCCAGGTAACCGGTAATCTGATTCGTCAGGTAGAAGGCGATGCCCAGGGCCGTCCCGAGCATGATGCGCTGACCGGCGCTCTCCGTGCGCAGAGGCCCGAAGACGAAGGGGATCGAGATCAGGACCATGGCGGCGGTGGCAAGGGGCAGGCTGATCTTCTTCCACAGCGCCTGCTCGTAACGGTCCGTCTGCTGGCGCCGCCTTTTCAGGTCGTTGATGTATTGATACAGCTCGGTCGGGGCCATGCTCTCCGGCGCCAGGATCACCAGGTGAACCTGGCGCGAATGCAGAAAGGACTTCCACGTCAGGGTGTCCAACCGCTCCGTTCTGATGTGGGGGGCATCGATGAGCTTCCTTTTGACGTTGGTCAACAGCCATGTCCCGTCGGGGCGGATTTCGCCCCTGTCGGCATGAATGAAGGTCTTCAGGCGGCCGCCGTCGTCGAACGCATAGATATCGATGTCGGTGGGGATCTCGCCGTGCACGAACTTTCGCACATTGACGAAGCGCCCGGCATCGCGCGCCCAGAATCCGTTTTCGCTGCGCAGGGCCGGTGTTTGCGCTATGGTCAGGGAGCGTTCGCTCTGTGCGAGCTGCTCCGCCCTCGGGACGACGAACTCGGCGACGAGCAGCAGGGCGAGCATAATCATGGCGCCGGGTTTGAGTACCGACCAGACAATGCGTCCCACGGGCACGCCCAGTGCCTGCATGGCCGTCAACTCGTTGGTGTTGGCCATGGCCCCGAGGGCGACGAGGCTGCCCATCAGGCCGGATACCGGAATCAGTTGCAGGAGGCGCGACGGCGCCGTGAGCAGGACATAGAGTAACGCGTCGCTGATCTGGTAGCGGCCCTCGCCGACGTCGTTCAGCTGATTGACGAACTCGAGGATGCTGAACATCGAGGTGAGCACCAGGGCGACGAGGACAAAACCCCGTATTACGGCCATCCCGATATAGCGGTCGAGCAGCTTCACCTCCCCAGGCCTTCCGGGTGCCGGGCCGCGGGCGGGGGTTGCGTCCGGCGGGTCCTGATCCTGGAAACGATCCCCTGTTCGGCCAGGGCGATGGCCAGCACCAGGACCAGCAGGGCCGGTGCCCACCACACGCCGGGAAATGTCCCCACCACGCCCTTCTGCACCCAGGTCCGCGCCGTGGTGCACAGCAGGTAGTAGCCGGAATAGATGAGGATGGCCAGACCCATCTTGGCGTATTTGCCCTGGCGCGGCTTCACCCGGCTCAGGGGGACGCCGAGCAGGCCGAGCAGCAGGGTCGTCAGCGGTGTGGATAACCGCCATTGCAGCTCGGCCACGTCTTCGGGGGCGTGCGAGGCGCTGAGGGTCGCGCTGTCGCTGGCCACGGAGCTGTATCCCAGGGGCTCCGGGTGAGGCTGTTTCAAGTGCAGGATCATCTTCTTGGCGGACACGATGTGGTCATTGTCCTCGGCCGTGCCCGCGATCTCATAGACGTGGGCATCGATGAAGGTGATGATCGGGCCGGAGTCGGCCGTGTCCGTTATCTGGTAGGCCTGTCGGGCATGGATGATCTGCGTCTTGTGATCGCTTTCCAGCTTCACGAAGACGTTCTCCATGACGGCCTCGGCCCCTTGGCGCTGGCCGATGAAGATCACCCGGCTGCCCCGCGGGCTCTCGTAAAAATTGCCCGCCTGCATCTCGTTGAAGTTCAGGTCCGCCTCCGCCTGGTTGACGGTCTCGTGGGAGGTCTCGTAGGCCCACGGCCGGACGAGCAGCGACAGGCACGCCACGCCGGCCGCCAATACCGCCGACAGTGTCAGTACGGCGCCCAGCACCCGGCGCGGTCTCACCCCGAGGGCGTACATGGCGGTCATTTCGGACTCGCTGTAGAGCTTGCTGAGCGAGACGACAACGGAGATGTACAGGGAGATGGGTATCAGCACCTCCAGGGCGATGAGCGTCTTCAGACCGATCAGCTTGGCGATGGTGTAGTTGGGCAGCAGGCCGTTGACCGCGTCCGACAGGTACTGGGCGGCGCTGTAGCTGGAGAAGATGATCACCAGCACGCTCAACACCACCAGCAGCGGCTTGCTGATTTCCCGGATCAGGTAGCGATTGATGATCACCGTCGTAATCCCCGTTGGCCGCGCGAACCCGTGGTGTGTGGCCGGGGACAGTATGCCGAGCGTCGGGGTACGAAATCCAGGCCGGAATGGCAGATGTGGCTGTGCGGGGTCATTGGGCGCTGGCTCCGCTGACCGGTGCGGCGCCGGTCAGGTCGCGGTCAAGTCCTTTTCATATACCCGGTAACGCTTATACATCCGGCCGCCGATGGACTCGATGATGTGACGCATGCCGTCGTTGTTCTCGAGAATCCAGGACAGCTCCACCTGCTCGATCCCCCGCCGCGTGACGGGGTCGCGCAGGGCCTCGATGACGAGAAAGGCCAGCGCCGGTCCCAGTCGGCTGTGGTGGAATTTCTTGCGCACGCCCATCAAGGGGATCCGCGCTGTCTTCGGATAGCCGACCTTCAGGCGCCACAGCAGCTTCAGCCAGCCGAGCGGCAGCAGGCGCCCGTTGAGATCGCGAATGGCCTCGTTGATATTGGGCAGGGTGGCGATGAATGCCGCCGGCTCTCCCGCCACTTCGGCAATCTGGATGAAGTCGTCATCCACCAGGAGCTTGAGGTTCTTGCCGAGTTCCTCGAATTCGTCCCGGGTGAACGGCACGAAGCCCCAGTTGTCGGACCAGGCGTCGTTGAAGATGTCGCGCAGGGTCTCGAGCTCCTGATCGAAGTGTTTGCGCCGCAGGGGCCGCACGTGGATATCCTCGCCGACGCGGCCCAGCAGGCGGGACATGGCCGGGGTACGCTCGAAGTCCGGGGTGATCATGTAGGCGAGGACGTCGACCGCCTTATCGTAGCCGCATGCGGCGACATGTTGTGCATAGTAAGGCCGGGCGTGCCCCATCATGATCATGGGCGGGGTCTGGAACCCGTCGACAAGCAGCCCCGTTTCGTCGTTGATGGACAGGCTGAAAGGCCCTCTCACCCGGCGCATGCCCTGTTCGCGCAGCCACGCCTCGGCGGCATCGAACAATGACGTGACGGTCTGCAGGTCGTCCTCGGCGTCGAGCATGCCGAAAAAGCCCGTGTCGTCCCCGTAACGGTCCAGGTGCAGCTGGTCGACCTGGGCACTGATCCGGCCCACCGGCTTCGCGCCCCGGTAGGCGATCCAGCTCTGCCAGCGGGCGTGCTTGAAGTAGGGGTTCGAGGGGGACAGGTGCATGCGCCGCTCCAGCAGCAGCGGGGGGACCCAGTGGGGGTCGTCGCGAAATATGCCGCCGGGCACGCGGATAAAGCGCCCCACGTCCCCGGGCTTCACGGGGACCACCGTCGCGTGAGCCGAATTGCCGGAGACCGGGGCGGTCACCGGGCGGGCTCCCCGTTCAGGGGGCGCGGCGCCGCACCGCCGGCCCGTCAGCGGGCAACATCCCGCCCGTCCCCGCTGGCCGTGTGTTTGCGTCTGGTATGCTCGGTGCGAATGTTGAATAAGCTCACTTGACCCCCATAATATGCGCCAATGCCGCTCCTCCCGGGTGGCCGGCCTTTGGCCCACGGGGACAACCCGGCCGCGCCGGGCATCGGATCCTCAGGATAAATGCTTGAACAACATCACGGTTCAAGTGTTATATACTTTGTTATGATATCATATACTTCTCATAAAATAGTGTTAAAATAACGGATTAGAATTGCTTGCTTTGCAGCGGGTGAGGCCGGCGGGCCCTTGGGAAGACATAAGACGAATTGGCGAGAAATGCACGCAGCAGCGAACAACTTCGAAGGCCCCACGCGTTGGATCAAACTCTTTCGATGATCCGGTGGATGTTGCGGGGTCTTCGGCGGGCGGCGTCGAGGGCGGCAGTTGTGCTGTGGGTATGGTAAGGTCTGCTCGCTGATGCTAGGGTTATCGACTACTGCAAAGGCGGTAGGCTGGTGGCACAGATCCGGTTAAGATTGTCCGGTCCGGATGGGCGGGCGGACGCGGGCTTTGCCCAACAGGAGTGTCAAGGCGGGATACCGCCAGGAGCGAAAGGAGAGGCGGTTGTTACAAGGCTGTCACGCGGCATTCGGTCGAGGAGAGATTTGGAAACGATAAGGCCGCGTCCCGCAGTAAACGAGACGGGATGGCCCAGTCAGCCGTCGTGGTGCCTTTGCGGCGCGCAGCGACTGACCTCTATTGTCGCGGCCGTTGTCTGTTCATTGCGACGCCTCTCGGCGCCTGCATTCCCCGCGGGCCGGCTCAGGGCGCGGGGTCCTCGCCCTGCTTTCCGTTTACTGCGGTTCATTAAGAAGGCTGCCGCATTGGCGCGACTTGAGAAAAATACATTATTTTGGATTCGGCCGGCGGCGCCCCGAGCGGTATTCACCGTTGGGGCGGCCGGCCGCATTGCCCGAGGAGAGTGCCTGAGTTGAGCATCAAACCGACACCAACGGAACACGCATTGCCGTTGCGGGCTGCCGACTTTGCCAGTCTGGCAGAGGCGCTCGATTACGCGTCCCGGGGCGAGACAGGTGTCAATTTCTACGGGGGCAGCGGCAAACTGTACGCCACGCTTACCTATCACGCCCTGCGCGAACAGGCCCTCGAGCTGGCGTCGCGCCTGCTCGGGCTGGGGCTGGAGCGTGGTGATCGTGTCGCCCTGGTGGCGGATACCCGTCCCGACTTCCTGCGCTTTTTCTTTGCCTGTCAGTATGCGGGCCTGGTGCCGGTGGCGCTACCGGCGTCCCTGCAGCTGGGTGGGCATCAAATCTATGTAAGACAGCTGCGCGGCCTGCTCAAGTGCTGCCAGGCCTCCGTCGCCATGGCCTCGGAGGACTTTCAGCGCTTCCTGCGCGAGGCCGCCGAGGGACAGTCCCTGCGCATGATCGGCCTGCCGGAGGATTTCGATCGGCTGCCGAGCACGGACAAGGCCCTTGAGCCTCTCGGCAGCGGCGAACTCGCCTATCTGCAGTTCACCTCGGGAAGCACCCGGTTTCCGCGGGGCGTGATGATTACCCAGGAGCAGGCCTTGAGCAATTTGTCCGGCATCGTCCGGGACGGCCTGCAGGTGCGCGCGACGGACCGCTGCATGTCGTGGCTGCCGTATTATCACGACATGGGGCTGGTGGGCTTCGTGCTGGGTCCCATGGCGGCCCAGCGTTCGGTGGACTATCTCGATACCCGCGATTTCGCCATGCGCCCGCGTCGCTGGCTCGAGGTGATGACCTGCAACCGGGCCACGATCTCCTTTGCGCCGCCGTTCGGCTACGAGCTGTGCGCGCGGCGCGTGCGCGCCGGCGATCCCGCACGGTATGACCTCAGTGCGTGGCGTGTCGCCGGCATCGGCGCCGAGACCATCCGCGCTGACGTGCTTGAGGAGTTCGCGAAAGTCCTGGCGCCGAGCGGCTTCGACAGCCGGGCCTTTTTGCCCTGCTACGGCATGGCGGAGTGCTCCCTGGCGATCAGTTTTGCGCCGCTGTGGCGCGGCCTGGAACTCGACGTGGTCGATGCCGAGCACCTTGCCGAGCACCAGGAGGCGCGTCCGGCGGGCGACGACCAGGTGCGCAGCAGCGTGTTCGTCAAATGCGGCCAGGCCTTGCCGGGTCATGAAGTGGTGATCCGGGACAGCGACGGCAATCCCTTGCCCGAGCGGCGCGCCGGCGTGATCACCGTGCGCGGCCCCAGCGTCATGTCGGGCTACTTCCGGGAGCAGGAGATCACCCGGGAGGTATTGTCCGCGGACGGCTGGCTCGATACGGGCGACATCGGTTACCGGGTCGACGGCAATATCGTTATTACCGGCCGCAAGAAGGACATGATCATCTCCAACGGCCGCAACATCTGGCCGCAGGACCTGGAGTATATCGCCGTGCAGCAGCCCGAGGTCCGCTCCATGGATGTCTCGGCCTTTTCCATTCCCGGCGCGGACGGCAAGGAAGAGGCCGTGATGGTGGTCCAGGGCCGTGTCACCGATCCCAACAAGCGGGCTGAGCTGATACGCCGGCTGCAGCGTCTTGTTTATGAGGAGCTCGGCATTCACTGCACAATCGAGCTGGTCCCGCCGCATACGCTGCCGCGCACCTCATCCGGGAAGCTTTCCCGTTCCGAGGCCAAGAAGGGGTACCTGCAGCGTCGCGCTGAAACGGGGGCGGCGGCGGCCTGCAAGGCCGGCTGAGTTACACGGAATGCCTGACCGCGCCGGTCGCCGCGGCCGGCGCCTTGGACGAATCACATGTCCCGTATGCTTGCCTTGACCGGCGCCACCGGCTTCATCGGGCGGCGGCTCATCTCCCACTTGACGACGGCCGGATGGACCATCCGGGCCTTGGAGCGCACGCCCGGAACGTCCTTTCGGCACGAGGGCGTCGACTGGGTGGCCGGCTCCCTTGATGATCCCGAGAGCCTCGCGCGCCTGCTGGACGGCGTCGATGGTGTTGTCCATTGCGCCGGTGCGGTGCGCGGCGCCTCGCCCGCCGACTTTGCGGGCGTCAACAGCAAGGGCGTGGGCCGCATCGCTGCAGCCGCCGGCGCCCGGGAGCGCCCACCCTTTTTTGTGCTCATTTCATCCCTGGCCGCCCGCGAGCCGCAGCTGTCGGATTACGCGCGCAGCAAGCGCGAGGGCGAACTGGCCCTGGAAGCGGCGGCCGGTTCAATGCCGTGGGTGGCCCTGCGCCCGCCCGTGGTCTACGGGCCGGGCGACCGGGAGGTGGCGCCCCTGTTCGCCTGGATGGCCCGGGGGATTGCGCCGGTGCCGGCCAACGGCGCCGGCCGCTTTTCCCTGCTCTATGTGGACGACCTTGCCGAGGCGGTCAACCGCTGTCTTGCCAACGCCGCGGCGGCGGGGCGGATCTTCGAACTGCACGACGGGCGCCGGGGCGGTTACGAGTGGTGCGAGCTCATCGACGAGGCGGGCCGGCATTTCGGGCGACGCGTACGGCGGCTCGACATCCCCGTCAATCTGCTGCGGGGCGTATCTGTCGTCAATCTGGCGGCAGCGCGCCTGTTCCGTTATGCCCCCATGCTGACCCCGGGCAAGGTGCGCGAGATCTGCCATGCCGAGTGGGTGTGCGACAACCGCCCCATGAACGATGCCACCGGCTGGGTCCCCCGGGTCGAGCTGGCCCGGGGGCTGACGTTGACCTGTCCCCGCCGCTGATTCTCCCGCAATTGCGTAATGGCTTTTTGACATGGTTCTTGGCAGAATGTGGTTTGGTTGCAGCATGAGGGTCACGCGCTGACAACGACAGAGAACGATGTGCCGGGCCGCATAGAGGGCCGCCGTGGGGCGGCCTCCGGGGTGATTTTGCACGTAAATACGGTTATCAGTGTCAACGGCTTGATGAAACAGTATCAGGAAATACTCAACGAGGTTTACGAGGGCCTGGCGCCCTTTGCCAAGGGAGAAATGGAGCTGAGCGAGGATACCGAACTGGTCGGCGAGCTGGGTCTGGATTCCATGCAGGTCATGGAGTTGCTGCTGACCATCGAGGACCGCTTTGACATCTCGGTGCCCGTGAACATCGTCCCGGACGTGGTTACCGTGGGCGATCTGGCGAGACAGATTCACCAACTGGTGCAGAATCAGTCCTGATGGGTATCTTTGACAGGCTCAAGAGCATCGCGGCGGCGCGCGAGGACGTGGGGCAGATGATCGGCGTCGATCCGTTCAACGTCCCCCTCGAGCGCATTATCTCGGCGACTGAGGGGCAGATCCACGGCCGGCACACCATCCTGGCGGGCACCAACAACTACCTGGGGCTGACGTTCAACGAGGAGTGCATCGCTGCGGCCCGCGCGGCCTTGGAGCACGAGGGCACGGGCACTACCGGCTCGCGTATGGCCAACGGCAGCTTTTCCGGGCACCTGGCCCTCGAGGCGGAGCTGTCCGAGTTCTTCGGTCGCCGTTCGACCATCGTGTTTTCCACCGGTTATCTTGCCAATCTGGGCATCATCGCCACCCTGGCCTCGCCCGGTGAGGTGGTCGTGCTGGACGCCGATTGCCACGCCAGCATCTACGATGGGTGCCGCATGGGCGGCGCCGATGTCATCCGTTTTCGACACAACGATGCCGACGACCTTGCCAAGCGCCTGCGTCGCCTGGGGGATCGGGCGGCAAACGCCCTCATCGTCGTCGAGGGTCTGTACAGCATGCTGGGGGACTTCGCGCCCCTTGAGCAGATCGCGGCGGCCAAGCGCGAGTACGGCGGCTATCTGCTTGTGGACGAGGCCCATTCGGTGGGCGTGGTGGGCGACATGGGCCGCGGGGTGGCGGAGCAGGCCGGTGTTGAGGACGACGTGGACTTTATTATCGGCACCTTCAGCAAGAGCCTGGGGGCGACGGGCGGGTTCTGCACCAGCAACCTGCCGGGGCTGGACCTGGTTCGCTACGCCTGCCGGCCCTACATCTTTACCGCCTCGCCGGCGCCGTCCATCATCGCCTCCACGCGCAAGGCCCTGTCGATACTGCGCCGCCAGCCCGACCTGCGCGAGCGCCTGTGGGAAAACGCACAGCGACTCTACGAGGGCCTGCGGGAGCTGGGATACACCGTCGGTCCGCAACCCAGTCCGGTAGTGGCCGTCCTGCTTCAGTCCCGGGAGCAGGCGCTGACCTTTTGGCACGGCCTGATGGAGCGGGGTATCTACGTCAACCTGATGCTCCCGCCGGCGACACCGAACGGCATCTCGCTGGTGCGCTGCAGTGTCAGTGCGGCCCATACGCCGGAGCAGATAGATGCCATCCGCGAGGCATTCGCCGATCTGCGCGACGTCGCCGGGATTCCCGGGGCGGGTGAGGCCGTCGCCTCGCGCTGAGCCGAGGGGCATGACGCCCCGCCGGCGCCCGGCCGGCAATGACGGTCTCATACAGGATGTGAACGCCCACGCCAACGGCGCTGCGCGACTGCCGCCGATGCCGGCCTCCTCGAAGGTCTCCGGCGCCGGCGGTCGAACGACGAGCACGAATCATGCATGTGATATAGTACTATTCACCTGCAATGGGTTACCCAATCCCCGGTAGGACCTTTGTTCCCTATGTCCCGTTCAGCCACAGATTTCGTCGTAAAGGTCAAGACCCACAAGCCGTGGCGCAAGATCGTCGTGATCGTTGTCCTGGTGCTGGCCGTGGCAGGCGGGGGCTGGGGATTTTACGATTACGGTCGCTATAAGGGGGGGTACGACAGCAACCGGGCGGCCCAGCAGATGCAGCAGCTGCGCACACGGCTCGGGCAGTTGGCGTCCGAAAACCAGCGGCTGCAAAGGCAGGCCGCCGTGCTGCAGCAGGGCAACCGGGTCGACCAGTATGCCTACAAGGATGTGAGCCAGTCCCTGAAGGGTCTGCAGGATGAGGTCTATGAGCTGAAGGAGGAAGTCGCCTTCTACCGGACCATCCTGGAGCCGGGCAAGTCCTCCAAGGGGCTGCGGGTGCAAAGCCTCAAAATGGAAGGAATCGGCCAACAGAACCAGTACCGCTACAAACTGGTGTTGACCCAGGTCCTGTCCAAGGCCGATCCGGTGAACGGTGCCGTGCAGGTCAGGATATACGGCATACAAAACGGCGCCCAGGGTTCGCTGTCATGGGCGGATCTGACAGCCGAGGGAACCAAGGAATTGCACTTTCACTTTAAATACTTTCAAAAGCTTGAGGGAGTTATCAGCCTGCCCGTGGGGTTCAAGCCCACCCGCATCGCGGTGCGCGTCATTCCCAGCGGCAGGCACCAACAGGTGGTCGATCGGAATTTCAAGTGGAATGAAGTAGAGGCATAAGAGAGGGAATCACCATGCTGCGCGGCAATCGCAAAAAGTACAAGATATCCGACGTTGAGACCGTCATCGGGCAGAAGACGATCATGCACGGGGACGTGCTGTTCAGCGGCGGGCTGCATGTGGACGGCGCCGTCAAGGGCAATGTCATCGCCGACGACGATCCGGACGCCGTGTTGATCCTGGGCGAGCGGGGCAACATCGAGGGCGAGGTCAAAGTGCCCCATGTGGTCTTGAACGGGTCGGTGACCGGAGACGTCCATGCTACCACCTCGGTGGAGCTGTCCTCCCGGGCCCGGGTCAACGGCAGTGTCTTTTACAGGGTCATCGAGATGGCCATGGGGGCCGAAGTCAACGGCAATCTGGTTCACCTCGAGGAGGAGAAAGTGACATCTGATCTTTCAAATCAAGAGCTTAATGACGACGTGAAACCTCGGGTCGAGTTCGAGGTCAAAACTAACTGATGCGGTTGACCCAAACGGCCAAAAAAATTATATTGAATTCAATGCAATACATTTGACGAGCGTGATCACAGCCATGAGCGACCAAGCAATGACCGAAGAAGTGATGACCCCGGCCCCCCTGGTCTTTACCGACAGCGCGGCCACTAAGGTGAAGGCATTGATTGACGAAGAGGGCAACGACGGCCTGAAGCTGCGCGTGTTTATCTCAGGCGGCGGCTGCTCCGGTTTTCAGTACGGGTTCACTTTCGATGAGAACGTCAATGAAGACGACGCGGTGATTGAGCGTGGCGGCGTGAAGCTGCTGATCGACTCCATGAGCATGCAATACCTGACGGGCGCCGAGATCGACTATACCGAAGGCCTCGAAGGGGCCCAGTTCGTGATCCGCAACCCCAATGCCACGACCACCTGCGGCTGCGGGTCGTCGTTCAGCGTCTAAGTCTGATCGTCCAAGCCTAGTCGAGTGCCGCCTGTCCGCGGGCGGCACGATAGATCCCCCCCAGCATGACCGGGTGACTTGACCCGGTGACCGAGCGTAAATCAACGGCGTTGCCCTCCAGGGCCTGCTTGGCCAGCCAGGCGAATGTCACCGCCTCCACCCAGTCGGGGCCGAGCCCGTAGTCGCCCGTGGTTTGCACTGGGCGCGGTGCCAGCAGGGCCCCGAGCCTGTGCATGAGCGCTGTGTTATGGGCGCCGCCGCCGCACACCAGTATTCGTTGACAGGAAGGGGCAAAACGCCCGATGGCCTCGCTGATGGTGGCGGCTGTCAGTTCGCACAGGGTTGCCTGGACATCGACGGTGCTCGGGGCGGGCGAGATGCCCGCCAGGGCGCCGTCGAGCCACTGCAGATTGAACATCTCCCGCCCGGTGCTCTTGGGTGGGGGGCTTTGAAAATAGGCGTCGTCGAGCAGCGCCTGCAGAAGGGCCTGATGCACCTGCCCCCCGGCCGCCCACTGCCCGCGGTCATCCATGGAGCGGCCCAGGTGACGCCGCGCCCAGGCGTCCATGAGGGTGTTCCCGGGTCCGGTGTCAAAGCCGGTGATCCGTGACTCGCCGTCGCCCGGGAGCAGGGTCACGTTGGCGATACCGCCGATGTTCAGGACCAGCCGATCCTCTTGGGTGGAGCGAAACATCACCTCGTGAAAGACAGGGGCGAAGGGGGCGCCCTGTCCGCCGGCCGCGAGATCGCCGCGGCGAAAGTCCGCCACGGTGGTCAGGCCCGTCTGCTCGGCGATCACATTGGGATCGCCGATCTGCAGGCTCACCGGGAAGTGCCCGCCCGGCCGGTGGTAGATCGTTTGCCCATGACTGCCCACGGCCCGGATGCGGTCGCGAGGGGTGCGGGACTGGGTGAGCAGGGCGTTGGCCGCCTGGGCGAACAGATGGCCCAGCTGCACGTCCAGTTCCATGGCCTCGTGCAGCCCCGGCGCAGCGGGCCCATAGAGCGCGGCAAGGCGTTCCTGGAGGGCGGCGGGGATGGGGTGGCTGTGGGAGTCCACCAGGCTCGGGGTGTCTTCCAGGTCCACCAGGGCGGCGTCCACCCCATCCATGCTGGTGCCTGACATCAGGCCGATGAACAGTTCCGTCATAATGGGCCGCTCCTATGGCAGGTTATTCACGCAAGACCCCGGTCCGCCCGCGTGGGGGAGAAACCCAAGTGGCGGTGCGCCGTCTCTTGCGGGGGCGGGACCTCTTTAGCCGCTCACCCCTCCGGGGGGCGCGACCGTCTCAGCTCCCTATCTCCTCCGCGGGAGGGTTGGGGTGAGAGGGGCGAATCCATGGCGGACCGCTCGCCCGTCCCTCAAGGCGTCTTCCCTTACTGAGTATTCAACGCCAGAGTCGTCTTGTCGAGGGTCTTGAGCTCCGCGATCAAGGGTTGCGCCTTTGCCAGGAAGGTCGACCGGTATCTGGCGGCGATCGGCGCGGCGTGGGGAAGCTTGACCTTCAAGGGGTTGCGATGAACGCCGTTCACGTGGAATTCGTAGTGCAGGTGGGGGCCGGTCGCGAGCCCGGTCATGCCCACGTAGCCGATGACCTGACCCTGCTTGACGAAGCCGTGTCAGGTGCAGCGAACGGGCATAATGGGACAGGTGCGCGTAGACCGTGCGGTACTTGCGTCCGTGCTGCAGCATGATGACCTTTCCATAGCCGCCCCGTCTGCCCTTCCACACCACCTTGCCGTCCCCGGTGGCGCGTACCGGGGTGCCGCGGGGCGCGGCGTAGTCGACTCCCCAGTGGGGCCGGATCCGGTGGAGCAGGGGATGGTAGCGATGGCGGCTGAAGCGCGAGCTGATACGAGTGTACTTGACCGGCGTGCGCAGGAAGGCCTTGCGCATGCTCTTGCCGTCGGGAGTGTAGTAATCCGCATGGCCGTGCCCCGTGTCGAAGCGTACGGCGCGAAAGACCTTGCCGCGGTTGATGAACTCGGCGGCGACGATATTGCCGTCGTCGACCTTTTCGCCGTTGAGGTAGATCTGATTGTAGAGCACGCTAAACGAGTCGCCGGCGCGGATGTCCATGGCAAAGTCGATGTCCCAGCCGAAGATGTCCGTCAGCTGCATGATGACCTTCTCCGGCAGCCCGGCCCGTTTGGCGGCCAGATAGAACGATGCGTTGACCGTGCCGCCGGCGTGGGCGACGCGTCGTTCCAGGGTCTGCTCCAGGGTGCGGGCGGTGTACCCGGCGCCGTTCCGGGTGATCTTCAGGGTGTGGGTGTTGTCGACCGGATAGACCAGCTTGACCAGCGTTCCCTGGTCATCCTGTGCTATTTTGAGCGTATCACCGGGATACAGATGCCGCAGTTGCCCGGCCTCCTTGCCGGCGGCCAATACCTGCTGCAGCGCCTTGGCGCTGAGCCCCTCCCGCGAGAAGATGGCGGCCAGGCTGTCTCCGCGCCTGACCTCGACGGTGCGCCACGGGTCTTTCCTGGCGGGGGCCTCGTCGGCGCGCGGCGCGGCGGGGGCCGCGGCGGCGTTGTCCGTGGACGCGTCGGGCAGGGGTAAAGGCAGGGTCAGGGACGCGCCGTGCGGGCCGGCCTTGGCGGTCACCGTGACGGGCGCCGAACGGGTCGCCCGGGAGCTGTTGGGCATTGCCATGTATAGCCCGGCTACGATCACCAGACAGACCGCGGGGATGACCCAGTGTATGTGTTTTGCCGTCATACCTGTTATTATCGACGGCTTGACGCGCAGTTTAGAGTCGCCCCTGTTCTTCGTATGACGCTGCACGCCCACTCCTTAGTCGTTAATTGCAACCCGTGGCTGTATGGCGCATAACAGTAGCGCGTATGCCGTGACTGGTCAATAATCGGGCGTTGCGGCCGGCCGGGGTGTGATCACGGTCTCATTTTCGAACTTTCATGCGGCTGCGCAGGCAATGATGGCAAACCAATCACCGGTGTCTCGAAATGACAACACTCGATGAGCCCCTCGCGCAGATCGCGCGGGGAACCGACGAGATCCTGCCTGAAGACGACCTTGCCGCGAGGCTCAAGGAGGGTCGTCCGCTGCGGGTCAAGGCCGGCTTCGATCCCACGGCGCCCGACCTGCACCTGGGGCACACCGTCCTGATCAACAAGATGCGCCAGTTCCAGGACCTCGGCCACGAGGTGATCTTCCTCATCGGCGACTTCACCGGCATGATCGGCGACCCCACCGGCAAGAGCGCGACGCGCCCGCCGCTGACCCGCGACGAGGTTATCGAGAACGCACGCACGTATGAGCAGCAGATCTATAAGATCCTCGAGCCCGCCAAGACCCTGTTGATGTTCAACTCCTCGTGGATGAACGAGATGAGCTCCACGGACATGATCGCCCTGGCCTCGCGCTTTACCGTGGCCCGCATGCTGGAGCGCGACGACTTCCACAAGCGATACACCAGCGGCCGGGGCATCGCCATCCATGAGCTCATCTACCCTCTGATCCAGGGGTACGACTCGGTAGCGCTGAACGCCGACATCGAGCTCGGCGGTACGGATCAGAAA